>NZ_CP029425.2:3756384-4964576 GCF_002278135.3 Bradyrhizobium ottawaense
CATCGGTGTTGCCAAGAACGCGGCAGATCCGGCCGGGCATTATTCACGGCCCGACGTGACGCGGTTGCTCCTGAACAAGAAGCGGTACCAACGCGTCGAGCAATTTGCCTTGCCGGTGGATACCGTCGAGCCCACGGACATCGCCGCGGCGGCGAGCTGATCACCGAGATCGAGGGGAGGGTACGATCGTGGAATCTGCAATTCCTCGGCATCTCGAAAACCCGCGCACGCGCCACAAGCGCGTGCCTGATGATTACCAGCCGCCATATCCGTCCTTTGTGGCGCGCTACAGGCCCGGCGTGAGCCGTGTCGTGATGGCCTATTTCGGCGTGCAGCATCGCGGCACGGCGCCGGTGGCCGCGACGGAGGCGCTCGCCGACATCGCGCGCTATTTCGCTGCGGCAGGCGGGCCTTCGCATTGGGATCGCGCGCACTATGTCGATCAAGCCGGATACGAGACCGTCGTCTCGGTGGGCTATTGGGACGACATCGCACGCTTCGACGCCTGGTTCGAAGCGGCGCGCGAGGCCTGGACCGGACGGCAGCGCGAAGGCATCGGCACCTTCGTCGAAGTGCTGCGTCCCATTGTAGCGCGGCACGAGACACTGTTCTCCTCGCCCGACCGGACTGAGGGCGTCGCCTCGATCGCCGGCGGCATGAGCGGCGAGGTGCAGGAGCACGCTTACTGGGGCGGCATGCGCGACCGTATTCCGCTGTCGCAAACCGACGCGATGGCGCCCGGTGGCGCGCCGGAGCTGATCCGGGACGGTGCGCGGCTGCGCGTGACGGCGCACGACAATCTCTGCCTGATCAGGTCCGGGCAGGATTGGAGCGATACCGAGGCATCCGAGCGAAAGCTCTATCTCGATGATGTCGAGCCGGTGCTGCGCGAGGGCATGGATTTCCTGCGCGACGAGGGGCTTGCGATCGGCTGCTATGCCAACCGCTACATGGAGGTGCTCCAGGCCGACGGCAGCGTGAGCGAAAAGTCCTACGGCCAGAGCTGGTGGAAGAGCCTGGCGGCGCTCGAACGCTGGGCGGAGTCGCATCCAACCCATGTCAGGATTTTTGGTGCCGCGATGAAGTATCTGTCCACGCTCGGCCCGTCAGCCAAGCTGCGACTTTATCACGAGGTCACGGTGGCAGCTGCGGACGAGCAGTTCTTCGAATATCTGAACTGCCACGCCAAGACCGGCATGTTGACGGCGGTGGAGACCGTCAGCGCCTAGCCCACGCAATGACCGAGCAGCTCGGGATGTGCGGCGCAGATGTGATGCGCGCCGGCGTCCCTGAGCTCGGTCTCGCTGCCATAGCCATAGAGCACGCCGATCGCGGTCATGCCGTTGGTGCGGGCGCCGATCACATCGTGGCTGCGGTCGCCGATCATGATGGCGCTGCTCGCGTCGACCTTGGTCTCGTCGAGCGCGTAGCGCAGCAGATCGCGCTTGTCGACGCGGGTGCCGTCGAGCTCGGACCCGAACACGCGCTCGAAATACGGCTTCAGGCCGAAATGATTGACGATGCGGGTAGCGTAGACCGCGGGCTTGCTGGTCGCCACGAACATGCGCGGCGTCGTCGCGGCCACCGCGGCGAGCGTGTCGTGGATGCCCTGATAGAGCGCATTCTCGAACAGGCCGACCTCGGAAAACCGCTCGCGGTAGAGTAGCAGCGCCCGGTCAGCAAGTTCGTCGGTTCCGACGAGCCTCTTCAGGCTGGCATGCAGCGGCGGCCCAATGCACCAGGTCAGCTCGTCCTGGCTCGGGACCGGCTGGTCGAGTTTTTTCAGGGCATACTGGATCGAACCGGTGATCCCGGGCTTTGGATCGGTGAGTGTGCCGTCGAGATCAAAATAGATTGTCCGCATTTTGGCCGAGCTCAGCGTTGATTATTCCGGCCGTTGCTAGTTGCCTTGGGGCCCGAGTTCAAGGGCTTGGAGCGAAATGCAGCTTGGTGGGGTCCAGAGGCTGATCTGGCAGCTGCTCGTGGCAGCGTTCGTCTGCACGTCGGCGCTGGCCGAGGACGCACCGGTTCCTCCCACGCAGCTCGGCCCCGAAGCCCCCGCAAAACCGTCGCCATCGCCCGAGTCGGCGCGCGAGAGCGACACGCGGGAGTCGATCTGCCTGATCATCGAGGCCGCCGCGCGCGATGCCAATCTCCCGCTGGAATTCTTCGCCCGGGTGATCTGGCAGGAAAGCCGCTTCCAGGCCGATGCGGTAGGTCCCACGACACGCAGCGGCGAGCACGCACAGGGGATCGCGCAGTTCATGCCGGGCACCGCGAGCGAGCGCGGGCTGCTCAATCCGTTCAATCCGGTGCAGGCATTGCCGAAGTCGGCAGAATTCTTGAACGAGCTACGCAACCAGTTCGGCAATCTCGGCCTCGCGGCCGCTGCCTACAACGCAGGTCCGCGGCGCGTGCAGGAATGGCTCGCCGGCACCGGCGGCATGCCGGAGCAGACCCGCAACTATGTCTTGGCCATCACCGGCACCAGCGTCGATGCCTGGGCCAAGGCAGGCGCGACCGGCAAGGGCCCGCCGAGCGCGCCGCCGACGAGCTGTCGCGACCTGATGGCGCTGCTCAAGCGCGCGCCGAATGCTTTCGTCGCCGAGCTCGAGCAGCATGTGGAGCTTGCGGCCGCAAAGGCCTGGGGCGTGCAGCTCGCCGCCGGCTTCGACCGTAACAGGGCGCTGGCGATGTACTCCCGCGCGGTCACGCGGCTCGGTGCCGCGATCGGCGAGCGTGATCCGAGCCTGCTGAGTTCGGTGATGCGCAGCCGCGGCACCCGTGCGTTCTACCAGGTGCGCATCGGCGCCGACACGCGCGGCGAGGCGGATGATCTGTGCAACCGCATCCGCAAGGCCGGCGGGGCGTGCTTCGTACTGAAGAACAAGGGTGTCGCGGGGTAGGCTGTCATTCCGGGGCGCGACGAAGTCGCGAACCCGGAATCCATCGCGAGGCTGTCTCTGCGGCCCGATGGATTCCGGGCTCGCGCTTGGCGCGCCCCGGAATGACGGCGCTGGGTGCGTCACGCATGCCAGCCCCGCCGCGCGCTTCCTTGACGCGAGGCGCCGCATTGCCCGTTATGCGGGCACGATTCCGCAACCCGGCCAAGACTCCCGTGGCGCTTCCTCCGCTCGATTCACCACAATGGAATAGCCGGTGGCTTGCCTTCGGCTGGGGCCTGCGCTCGATCACGCAGACGATCCTCACCATCGTGCTGTTCGTGACCTATCTCGGCATCGGCGCGCTGGCCCATGACACCCATTTCAGTCTGGCCTGGGCGCTCGCCTCGACGCTGTTCGTCTGGGCGGGGCCGGCGCAGATCATCCTGATCACCACGCTCGGCTCCGGCGCCACCGTCATCCAGTCGGCGATTGCAGTCACCGTCAGCGCCATCAGGCTGTTCCCGATGGTGGTCTCGGTGCTGCCCTTGATGCGCACGCCGACGACCAAACGGCGCGAGCTGGTCTTTGCCGCGCATCTCACCGCGGTGACGCTGTGGGTCGAGTGTCACCGTTTCCTGCCGCAGGTGCCGCGTGAACGGCGCATCGCCTTCGTTCACGGGCTCGGCTGTGGCCTCGTCTCGGTGTGCCTCGTCGCCAACACCTTCGGCTATTTCCTCGCCGCCAACCTGACGCAGACGCTTGGAGCGGCGATCCTGCTGCTGACGCCGCTGTCGTTCCTGTTCTCGACTGCGCGCAACAGCCGCGAGGTCGCCGATGTCGTCGCGCTCGTGCTGGGCATCTTGCTTTATCCGCTGGCCGCGAAGATGAACTCCGGTGTCGATATCCTGGTCAGCGGGGTGGTGGCCGGCACGATCGCCTATGGCGTGCATTGGTCGCGGGGTGAGTTTTGCGCAAGCGATCGGCGACTGGCATGCGCTGGCGGTGCTGTTCGTCGCCGGGGTCGTTCCCAACCAGATCTGGCGCATGCTGGGCCTGTGGTTTGGCGGCGGCATCGACGAAGGCTCCGAACTGCTGGTTTGGGTGAGGGCGGTCGCCACCGCCATCCTCGCCGGCGTCATCGCCCAGATCGTGGTCGAGCCGCCGGGTGCGCTGGCGAGCGTGCCTGATACCTTGCGTTATGGCGCGGTGGCCGCCGGCCTCGTCGTGTTCCTGCTGACCCGCCGCTCGATCTTTGCGGGCGTCGTGACCGGCGAAGTCTTCATGCTGGCCGGCAAGTGGTGGTTGGGCTAAAACCGCCGGCGAACAGCCAAGGAACAGGAAATATGGTTCGCGAACAGGAGCTCCGCGAGGGCGAGGTCGCCATCGAGCTGCCACCGACACAGGACGCCGGTCTCGTTTTCATCGGCCGCATCCGCACGCCCTGGACCTCGCGGCTGGAGACCCCGCGGCAGGGACGTCAGGACGGCCCGATCTGCCGCCTCGAGATCTTCGAGCCGTTCGTGCCGGCCATCAAGGGCGTCGATTTCTACAGCAATCTCGAAGTGCTCTATTGGCTCGACCAGTCGCGCCGCGACATCATCCTGCAGAGCCCCAAGAACAACGAGAAAACCCGCGGCACCTTTTCGCTGCGCTCGCCGGTGCGGCCAAATCCGATCGGCACGTCGATCGTGAAGCTGGTCGGCATCGAGGGCAATGCGATCCTGGTGCGCGGGCTCGATTGCCTCGACAACACGCCGCTGATCGACATCAAGCCAGATCGGTGCGAGTTCACGCCATTGGCGGCGCCCCAGCCAGGGGATTTCGAGACGGAGTGATCTGTCATTCCGGGGCGCGCCGAAGGCGCGAGCCCGGAATCCATCAGGCGTCAGAGTCGGTGGTGAAATGGATTCTCAGGTGCGCAATTGCGCACCATAGCTCGCGCCAAGGGGGCGCGCCCCGGAATGACATCAACCCTTTAACGCCGCGATCAGCTTCGCCGCGTGCTCTTCCAGCACCTTGGCATCTTCCTTGCGGCTGGCGGGCGGCAGCATCGCCACGCCGTCGTGCCGCGGCATCACGTGCATGTGCAGGTGAAACACGACTTGTCCACCGGCGGGCTCGTTGAACTGCTGGATGGTGATGCCGTCGGCCTTGAATGCCTGCATCGCGGCTGCGGCGATCCTGTGCGCGCCGCGGGCGACATGGGCGTAGTCGTCCGGCTTGATGTCGAGGATGTTGCGGGCAGGGGCCTTCGGGATCACCAGCGTGTGGCCAGGGACGCGCGGCATGATGTCGAGGAACGCGAAGACGTGCTCGTCCTCATAGACCTTGGAGCAGGGCAGCTCGCCGCGTAGGATCTTCGCGAAGATGTTGTTGGTGTCGTAGGCGGTCATGGCGGCTCCCCGAGAAACTTGCGCTTGGAATTTTGCGCTTACTGTCACCAGCGACGGCGAGGCGTCAAGGCGCCTCGTCGGCGCCTTTGCGGAACGGGCCGAGCTCGGCGAGCTCGCGTCCGGCTTCGGCGACATAAGCGCGCTCGCGCTTGAGGTAATCATCAATCGCGCGGCGCAGGCCGGGATCGGCGATGAAATGCGCGGAATGGGTTGTGCGCGGCAGGTAGCCGCGCGCGATCTTGTGCTCGCCTTGCGCGCCGGCCTCGACATGGGTGAGGCCGCGTTTGATGGCAAAGTCGATCGCCTGGTAATAGCAGACCTCGAAATGCAGGAACGGATGATGCTCGACCGCGCCCCAGTTGCGGCCGAACAGCGTGTCCGAGCCGATGAAGTTGATCGCGCCCGCGATCCAGCGATTGTTGCGGCGGACCATCACCAGCAGCACGTCCTCTGCCATGGTCTCGCCGATCAGCGAGAAGAACTCCCGCGTCAGATAGGGACGGCCCCATTTGCGCGAGCCGGTCTCCATGTAGAATGCGAAGAAGGCGTCCCAGGCATCCTCGGTGATGTCTTTTCCCGTCAGCCAGTGGATGGTGATCCCGGCGGGGAGCGCATCGCGCCGCTCGCGCTTGATCGATTTGCGGTGACGCGAGTTCAGGGTGCTGAGGAAGTCGTCGAAGCTCGCAAAGCCCTCATTGTGCCAGTGGAACTGCTGGTCGGTACGCTGCAGGAAGCCGTGCTCGGCGAGCAGCTTCCATTCTTCTTCGCGCGCAAAGGTGACGTGGACGGAGGAGGCCTTGCTGACGCCGCAGAGCGCTACCAGCCCGCTCGCCAGCGCGTCCATGATGCGCTCGCGATCGACGCCGTCACGGACCAGCAGGCGCGGGCCTGTGGCCGGCGTGAAGGGAACCGAGACCTGGAGCTTCGGATAGTAGCGCCCGCCGGCGCGCTCATAGGCATCCGCCCAACCGCGATCAAAGACGTATTCGCCTTGCGAATGCGATTTCAGATAGCAGGGCACGACACCGGCGACGCGGCCGTCGACCTTGGCCACGAGATGCCGCGGTCCCCAGCCCGTGCGGATTGTCGCCGAACCCGATTTCTCAACGGCCGAGAGAAAGGCGTGTGAGACGAACGGGTTATAGGCAGGTTTTGAGAGGCCGAGGGAATCGCCTGGAAGTCCAGATGAGGTTCCCGCGCCAAGCCCGTTGCAGGCCTTTTCGTTAAGAACCTTGCCGGGATTGGCACAGGCGTCCCAGTCCTCCCGGGATACCTCGCCAATCGAAGGTAGGGCCTCGAGCGTGATTTCGGATGATGCCATCGTTGCCCAAGATCGTGCATTGCAGCAGTGACTTCAAGAGGGCGCGGGAGCACGGCTCTCGTGCCCCGGGCGCAGCGCAGCACGCAGTGGTGCGCTGCTGAGCCGAAGCGTTGCAGCTTGTCCGAGACACGAGCGTGCCCTACGGCACGAACCCCTCAAAGATCATCTGGTCGGCATATTGCCCGACCCGCGTCCGCTGCTCCGGGGTGCGGACCGTCCAGCCGAGCAGGGCGCAGCCGAACAGATTGCGGGCGATCCAGGGGGCGGGGGCCGGGAGGTCGTCGACCCTGAAGGCGACGAAATGGGGCTGGGTCTGGAAGCCGTGGCGCAGGTACAACATGCTATCGCGCTGCGGCTGCGTGAGCTTGGCCCAATAGTCGTCCTCATAGGTCCGCTGCGCGACGATGCCGCGCGGGCGGGAGGGCAGCAGCTCGCGCAGTGCCAGCACCTGGTCGGGATCGAACGACATGCCGACGGCGGGGCCGTCATAGGACGCCAGCACCTCGGCCATCCGCTTCACCAGCTTGCGGTCGCCGCCAAAATGGCTCTTCACCTCGATCACCAGGGGCACGCGGCCGGCGACCATGGCGCAGAGGTCGGACAGCGACATCATCCGCTCGTCGGTGTCCTTGAATTTGACGGCCTTCAGCTCCGCGGCGGTCTTCGACACGACCTCGCCGGTGGCCTCGGTGAGGCGGCCCAGCGCATGGTCGTGATGCACCATGGCCTCGCCGTCGGCCGAGAGCTGGATGTCGACCTCGATCGAAAAATTGCCTGCGATCGCAGCCTGCACCGCGCCCGGCATGTTCTCAACGATGCCACGGGAAATGTCATGCAGGCCGCGATGGGCGACCGGCCGGGCTGTCAGCCAATCAGGAGCGCGCATTGTCCGTCAGGCGACCTCGAACACGCCTTCGACCTCGACCGCCGCGTCTGCCGGCAACGAGGCGACGCCGACGGTGGTGCGGGCATGGCGGCCCTTGTCACCGAAGGCGGCGACCATCAGGTCGGAGGCGCCGTTCAGCACCTTCGGCCCGTCCAGGAAGTCCGGGGCCGAGTTGATGAAGCCGCCAAGGCGCACCACGCGCACGACCTTGTCGAGGTCGCCGAGCGCCGCCTTGACCTGGGCCAGCAAATTGACCGCGCAGCCGCGGGCCGCCGCCGCGCCGTCCTCGATCGAGACGCCGGCGCCCAGCTTGCCCTTGGCGATCAGCTTGCCGGCGGGGTCGAAGCAGACCTGGCCGGAGACGAACAGCAAATTACCGGTGCGCACGAACGGGACGTAATTGGCCACGGGCGTGGGGGCCTCATGCAGCTTGATGCCCTGTTCCGCCAGCTTTTGCTCGACCGTGCCCGCCATGTTCGACCTCGTTGTCCAGAAATTCCATTCGCCCCGGCATCCGTGGGAGGCCGGCCGCGCCCTGTTTCGCCCATCGTGCCGCCACATGCAAGCAACCCGCAGCAGGCTGCCTTTTGCCGAGGCGAGGCCGCAGGTTCAACGGTGGGGCCGCAACTTTACGTGAAACGGCCTCAGTTGCGACGCAATGGAACGGTCATTAAAATGTCGAATCTGCGCATCCCAAGACGCGTCCCCAAGGAACAGACATGGTGCACCTTTTCCGGACTTCGCTCGGTGTAATGGCGCTCGCGGCGGCCGGTTTAGGCCTCGCCGACGGCGCGCAGGCCGCCAACGGTCCGTTCCTTGCGCACCAGGCGCTTTACGATCTCAGCCTGGTGAAATCGCGCTCCAATTCGGTCAATAGCGCGCGCGGGCGCATCCTCTACAACTTCACCGGAAGCTCGTGCGAGGGCTACACCTCCGAATTCCGCCAGGTGTCCGAGCTCGACAGCGGGGAGGGCAAGGTCACGCTGAGCGACCTCCGCTCCAACTCCTGGGAAGACGCCGCGGGCAAAAGCTATCGCTTCAAGATCGAGACTCGCATGAACGAGGCCGATGCCGGCCGCGTCGATGGCTCGGCCGAGCGCGACGGGGACCACATCAACGTCAAGCTGAAGCTGCCGGCGCCGAAGAATTTCACCCTCGACGGCAAGATCGTATTCCCGACCGAGCAGATCCAGCGCATCATCGCCGCCGCCAAGGACGGCAAGCCGCTGCTCGAGCTCTCCGTCTATGACGGCTCCGACGACGGCCAGAAGGTCTACAACACGCTGACCGTGATCGGCCAGCCGATCCCCGCCGACCGCGCCGCCGCGCCGGATCCGTCGACCTCCGACGAGCACATGAAATCGCTCAAGCGCTGGCCCGTCACGGTCAGCTATTTCGACCGCGAGGCCCAGCAGAAAGAGGGCGAGCAGACGCCGGTCTACGCGATGGCGTTCGAGCTCTACGAAAACGGCGTCTCGCGCCAGCTCGTGCTCGATTACAACGACTTTGTCATTTCCGGCGCGATGGGCAAGTTCGACGTCAAGGACAGCAAGCCCTGTAATTGAGGGGGTCATGCTCTCTCCTCCGTCATTGCGAGTGTAGCGAAGCAATCCAGAATCCCTCTGCGGCTGGCAGTCTGGATTGCTTCGTCGCAAGAGCTCCTCGCAATGACGGGGCTGGCTCTCCCGTCCCTCACCAGCTACGCTCCCTCCCAACCAAAAACCCCAGGGAGGCAACCCATGCCCAAGCTCGATCATCTCCGTCCCAGCGGCCTGCATCACAATCCCGCCTATTCCCACGTCGTCACCGCGACCGGCGCGCGCACCATCTACATTTCGGGACAGGTCTCGACCGACGAGGAGGGGCGGATCGTCGGCGAGGGCGATATCGCCGCGCAGACCACGCAGGTGATGCAGAATCTCGGACACGCGCTGAAGGCAGCCGGCGCGAGCTATTCCAACATCGTGAAGATCACGACCTTCGTCGTGAACTACAAGCCGGAGCTGCGCCCCATCATCGGCAAGGCCCGCTCGGCCTTCTTCGAAGGCATGGAGCCGCCGGCCTCGACCCTGGTCGGCGTCTCCGCGCTCGCCGCGCCGGAATGGCTGATCGAGATCGAGGCGATCGCCGTCGCGGATTGATTTTCGTAGCCCGGATGGAGTGCAGCGCAATCCGGGAAGCCTGCCGCCGGGCTACAAGTGCCTCTCGCTCGAAATCCCGTGAAGAACAGCCATCGCTTCGTCGGCCCTGTCGTCGGGTACAAGCAGATGGTCGTGGTGGAAGGCCGACACCGCGTTCACGCTGATGCCGGCTTCAGCGAGACGGGCCGTGATCGCGGCCAAGAAGCCCACCGCGTCGAGTGCCGAGTGAACCGTCAGGGTGATCAGGCGCGAGGGGAACGCGTAGCGCAGCCCCGCCGCTTCGGCCTCTTCGCGAGAGATCACGAGCGTCGTGCCTTCCTGTTCGCGGAACGTCAGCTGCGGTTTGAGTGCTTCGGGAATGGCCTCGCTGGTCGGGATCGTGCAAAATACGAAGGTGCCGTCCAGCATCTTCGGCCTCATGTGTCTCAGCAGCGCGCCGAGATTGTGCTCGCCCGTCATGGTGCCAGCTCCTGCAGAATCGTTTGAGCCCTTGCGCAGCTATCGGCGCCGGCGGCTGTTGAAGCCATGACGGGCATACGTTCGTATATCTCCCCGAATCCTTCTCATGCCCCGATCTTACGCTCGTACAATTGAGTAACGGCGGCGGATTCTTACAATTTGAGTCCACTCGGGTCACTACGAGGAAGCTCAATGAATGTCGTCATTCGAAAGCTCAACGGTTTGTGGCACCTCATTGTCGGGTCTTGTCAGATCCGAACTCCGTTCCTGGAAACGCAGGATCGGCAGCTGGTCGTTCAATATGCCCGGCGCGTCTATCCGGGTGCGCGGATATTCGAACGCGATTGAGTTGAGCAGGTCTCGATCACTCGGGCTGTCCTGTTTCAGGGCCCTCATACGCGATCCCGCGGATCACCGCCGCGCTGCCGAATTTCTTGCGCAGGCTGTCCACGGCGCGCTCGGCGTGGGCGGCGCGGCGGTCGAGCATGTCGGTGTCGTCGGCGGGCGAGCCCTCGCGCAGTGCGCTGACGCCGGCGCCCATCAGGCGGAAGGCGGTGCCGTCGATCTCCTTGGCCAGCATCTCGCGGCAGATCGAGAAGATCTTTGCGGCGAGCTGGGTCGGGGCCGCGATCGATTGCGAGCGCGTGCGCTGGCGGAAATCGGCGGTCTTCAGCTTCAGCGTGACGGTCGAGCCGGCGAGTTCGCTGCTCTTGAGCCGTGACGATGTCTTCTCGCACAGCCGCCACAGGATCTTCTCCAGCGTCGCGAAATCGCGGATGTCGGTCTCGAAGGTGGTTTCGCTTGAAATCGTCTTGGCGCCCCGATCAGGCTCGACGCGGCGGTCGTCGATGCCGCGCGCGAGCCGCCATAGCCTGCGGCCGTCGCTCGGAAACTGCCGCATCATCTCGATCTCGTCGGCCTTTTGCAGATCGGCGATGATGCGGAAACCGCGCTGCACCAGCCGCTCCTGAGTGGCCGGTCCGACGCCGAAGATGAAGCCGACGGGCTTGTCGGCAAGCATCGATCGCGCTTCCTCCTGGTCGAGCGCGGCGAAGCCCCGGGGCTTGTCGAGGTCGGAGGCGATCTTGGCCAAAAACTTGTTGCAGGACAGGCCGACCGAGACGGAGATGCCGATGTCCCGCTCGACGTTGCGGGCAAAGCGCGCCAGCACTTTTGCCGGGATCATGCCGTGCACCCGTTCGGTGCCGGAGAGATCGAGGAACGCCTCGTCGATCGAGAGCGGCTCGACCAGCGGCGTCAGCGCCTGCATGGCCTGGCGCACCTCGCGGCCGACGCGGACATATTTGGCCATATCCGGCGGGATCACGGTCGCGTGCGGGCAGGCCTCCAACGCCTTGAACATCGGCATGGCGGAGCGCACGCCGTAGGTGCGAGCGATGTAGCAGGCGGCCGACACCACGCCGCGTTTTCCTCCGCCAATGATGACCGGCTTGTCGGCAATGTCAGGATTGTCGCGCTTCTCGACCGTCGCATAGAAGGCGTCGCAGTCGATGTGGGCGATGGTCAGGCCTGCGAGCGCGCGGTGACGGACGAGGCGAGGGGAACCGCAGGCGGAACAGCGCCTCACGCCCATGTCCAGATCGGCCAGACAGTCCCGGCAGAAGCAGCGGGGCCCGGCCGTATCAGGGGCGGTCACGGCACGTCGCGCTCCCAGGAGGGGTCGCCGAGCGCGTCGCCGAGGACCTGCCGCGCCGCTGCGACGTTGGTCGGATGCAGTTCCGCGGTCGAGGCAAAGGCCTTCACGGTGGCGTCATCGCGCAGCACGAAATCGAGCACGCTGAGCAGAAAATTGGGGTCCGCGGCGGCATTGCGCAGGGTCTCCGGACCGACCCCCGTCTCGGCCAGAAACAGGCCCAGCCGCTCGGGATCGCTCGCAACGAAAGAGAGCGCCTGAATCGCAACGATTTCAGCGACTTCGCGGGGGTTGTGAACAGGCTTTTTCAAGGGGACGGTTTGCCTTTCCGTTAACTTTCGGTCTCTAATTTGGAATCATCATGCCCGAGTCTCGGCCCTGAGTCTTCCGACCCCAGGCAAGTAACTGGAAACCACATCGCAGAAAGTCGACCCTCGGGTTTAACGAAACTCAAGCGAATCTGAGGCTAGTTTGAATCCAGTTTTCGAAGCGCCGGCGAGCGGCGCCTGAGGCGTTACATGTATGGGTCTGCGGACCAATCAGGAGGGCGGGATGGCTAAGACCGTCCTGATCGTGGAAGACAACGAGCTCAACATGAAGCTCTTCCGCGACCTGTTGGAGGCGCACGGCTACCAGACCTCCGGCACCAGCAACGGCTACGAGGCGCTCGACCTCGTTCGCAAGATGCGGCCCGACCTCGTGCTGATGGATATCCAATTGCCGCAGGTCTCCGGGCTCGAGGTGACGCGCTGGATCAAGGACGATCCGGAGCTGCGTTCCATTCCCGTCGTCGCGGTCACGGCGTTCGCGATGAAGGGCGACGAAGAGCGCATCCGCGAGGGCGGCTGCGAGGCCTATTTGTCCAAGCCGATCTCGGTCGGCAAATTCATTGAGACGGTCCGGCGTTTCATCGGATAGGAAGTGAGTTCACAGTGTCCGCGCGTATCCTGGTCGTCGATGACGTCCCTGCCAACGTCAAGCTGCTCGAGGCCCGCCTCTCTGCCGAATATTTCGACGTGATGACCGCCTCGAACGGCACCGAGGCGCTGGCGATCTGTCAACGCGCCGAATGCGACATCATCCTGCTCGACGTGATGATGCCCGACATCGACGGCTTTGAAGTCTGCCGCCGCCTCAAGACCGATCCGGCCACGCACCACATTCCTGTCGTCATGGTGACGGCGCTCGACAGTCCCTCGGACCGCAACCGCGGGCTGGAAGCGGGCGCCGACGACTTCCTGACCAAACCCGTCTCCGACGTCGTGCTGATCGCGCGGGTGCGCTCGCTGACGCGGCTGAAGATGATGACCGATGAGCTGCGCATGCGCGCCATCACCTCGCTCGAGATCGGCATGCAGGCGCCCGAGCGCAGCGCCGTGGCCGACACCGGCAAGGGTGGCCGCATCCTGCTGGTGGACGACCGTCCGTCCTCCTACGAGCGGCTGGCGACGATCCTCGCCGCCGAGCACACCATCGACGTCGAACCGAACCCGACGGAAGCGCTGTTCCACGCCGCCGAGGGCAATTACGATTTGCTGATCGTCTCGCTCGACCTCAACAATTTCGACGGCCTCCGCCTGTGCAGCCAGGCGCGCTCGCTGGAGCGCACGCGCCATGTGCCGATCCTGGCGATCGCGGACCCCGAGAACTCGACGCGGCTGCTCCGCGGCCTCGAGATCGGCGTCAACGACTATCTGCTGCGTCCCATCGACAAGATCGAGCTCTT
This sequence comes from Bradyrhizobium ottawaense, assembly GCF_002278135.3. Classification (NCBI taxonomy): domain Bacteria; kingdom Pseudomonadati; phylum Pseudomonadota; class Alphaproteobacteria; order Hyphomicrobiales; family Nitrobacteraceae; genus Bradyrhizobium; species Bradyrhizobium ottawaense. The sequence continues at coordinate 3,769,850 of NZ_CP029425.2, forward strand.
GGCGCGGGCCCGCACCCAGATCCGCCGCCGCCGCTATACCGATCATCTGCGCGACAACGTGCAGAACTCGATCGAGATGGCGATCACGGACGCGCTCACCGGCCTGCACAATCGCCGCTACATGGAGAGCCATCTGGCGACGCTCGCCGAGCAGGCCGCGACCCGCGGCAAGCCGCTGGCGCTGATGATCCTGGACATCGACTTCTTCAAGTCCATCAACGACAATTACGGCCACGACGCCGGCGACGACGTGCTGCGCGAGTTCGCGGTGCGGGTGCGCAAGTCGATCCGCGGCATTGATCTGGCCTGCCGCTACGGCGGCGAGGAGTTCGTCATCGTCATGCCGGAGACCGATCTCCACGTCGCCGGCATGGTCGCCGAGCGCCTGCGCCGCTCGATCGCGGGCGAGCCGTTCGCGATTCACAAAGGGGCGAAGCGCATCGAGGTCACGATCTCGATCGGCCTGACCACGCTGGAGCAGAAGGGCGAGGCGGTCGCCGACGTGCTCAAGCGCGCCGACACCGCGCTCTACCGCGCCAAGCACGACGGGCGTAATCGGGTGGTATCGCAGGCGGCGTAAGGTCCGGCTGCGCAAAATCGCGAAAACAACCCCATGCACAGTAGCCGGCGTTAGCTCGATCAATAGGTTAGGCGAGGGCAGCGAAATCGCTCGTGCGGAGGAGCGCGCCGTTCGACGCGTCCGGGCAATACAGGAGTGTAACGAAGCATCACGGTCTGTCCCGATGCGGCAGCAAGAGTCCGGCCAGAGAGAAATCGCCAGACATTGCTTCCGGGCCTCGGCGGCCCGGGCAAAACAGCTCCGGCGTGACGGGGCGCGTGGGGTTACGGGACTGACCTGTGCAGTCCACTCCTCTCAGGAGCGCTTGGGGCGCTAGCCGATGAATTGCGTCTGCATCGCGGGATTAGTCGCGCCAAACTGGGCCAGATAGCAAAATCCTGCAGCCACTAACGTGAAGCCTCCTCCGAACATGCAAGGGCGAGAATAAAACCGAAAAGTCCTGCGCTCGCTAGTGTGTTAGCCTCGGCTGATCGCTCTTCCTCTGTGATCGCGTGCCTCTCGACATTCCACGGCGGTGTTTATCTCCGCTCCTTTCAAGCAAGCCGCCCCCGCCTTGCTATCTCGTCCTCAAGCTTTTTCAGCAACTTGAGGAGTGCGGGACCGTCCATGTCCTCACGCGCGGCGCGCATATAGTGCTCCAAAATCGTCGGCCCGGTTTCTGACAAAGGCCCTGGCTTGTTTCCCATTACCGTCTCCGATCCAAGAAGGCGGGAGCATTTCGATCTCCGCCTTCTGCTGATATGCGATAAGCGGAAAAATGTCGCATATGCGGTCTTTGCAGGGTGGTCAATTTTGCTCACATTGAGCGGTGACCGCATCCCTTCAGGGGATCAAGCGTTCCAGAGAGACTGTGGCGGAGGTTGATGCCACGACCCGGCCTCCGCCGTCTCTGACCTCGATCTTGGTGAAGCCTGTCCTGCGGTGACGGGCGTGATCGAGAATAGCTTGGCCTAGAGCTCAAGAGCTCGCGTCTCGGCAGCGCTCAGATCGGTAACTTCGGCCCCTTCGTCACCGATAAAAACGCCGCCGTCATGGTGGATATCGAAGGGGTAAATTGGCATGGGCGTTCAATCAGCCCATGGCCTCAAGGTTCCTAAGGTCCAGCCCTCAAGGGAGCGGCTACTACGCCAGCAGCCAGGCTGCGACAGCGTGGACAAGCAAAAAGAGCACGTACAGCCAGCCGGACATCGCGATGGTTATGGTGGCAAAGAAGAGTGAGCCGAGGACTAAATCAGCCAATCTCCCGCTCGCGGCCTTGAGAGGTGCCATCGGCGGGATCGAGGCGGGTGCGATCGGGAAGTGTTCGACGCCGAACGGGTGGGCCATCTTTGCCCCTCTCATGGCTGGCAGGGGAGCGCAAAAGCGGTCTCTCAGCCACCGACGTCTGCAGGACGAGCCATTGATCGGTGATGCGTCTTCAATGCGCGATGATAGGCAAGGTTCAATTCGTCCCTGAGGAGTGCCATTCCACTCCCTCAGGGATGCTGGACCACTCTCTTGCCCCGTTTCATCGCCGGCTTCGCTTCCCCGCCCACATCCACCCCCGCATTCCGCAGCAGCACCTTCGCCGCTTCCTTCGCCGCACGCGCCATCGCCGGATCGTCGCGGACGAGGTCCTGCGCGATCGAGCCGTCGACCAGCAGCACCAGCTGCGTTGCGAGCCCATCCGCATCGGTCACACCGAGCTCGTTCAGGCGGTCGCGAAACCAGAGGCGGCGGCTCTCCTTGAAGGCGACCGCGATCTTCTTCACGGCGCGGTCCTGAGGGCCCAGCTCGGCAACCGCGTTCACGAACGGGCAGCCGCGAAAGTCCTTGGCCGCAAACCGCCGCTCCAGCGAATCAAACGTCGCAAGGATCTGCTCGGCCGGCGGCTTGTCGGAGGGCCGCGCGCTCACGAAGCGGCGTTCCAGATAGGCGGTGATCAGCGCGTCCTTGGACGGGAAGTGGTTGTAGAGCGTGCGTTTGCTGATGCCGATCTCGGCCGCGATGGTGTCGACGCCGATGGCACGAATGCCCTGCAGATAGAACAGCTTGTCGGCGGTCTGAAGGATCCGCTCTTTCATCGTCTGTGGGGCGGGCGGGGGAGCCATGCGGCGACGCGCATCCTCTTGGCTTGACAGCTGGGGTCCTACATAGCCTAAGTACACAGGTCTGTGTAACCAAAATCAACCGATATTTCAGACGACGGCATTTGCGCCGTGTCCGCGAGGGAGAAGAATATGCCCCTGTTGCAGGTCCTGCGTCCGACATTGCCCATCCTGATCGGCGCCTCGATCATGCTGACGCTCAGCATGGGGCTGCGGCAGAGCCTCGGCATCTTCATGCAGCCGCTGACGCACGACATCCACATTTCGATCTCGGATTTCACGCTGGCGCTGGCGGTGCAGAACCTCGCCTGGGGCTTTCTCCAGCCGCTCGCCGGCGCGATGACGGTGCGCTACGGCTTCCGTCCGATCATGATCGTCGGCTCATTCATGTACATCGCGGGCCTGGTGCTGATGGCGACCGCGAACGGCCTCGTCAGCATCATGATCGGCGCGGGCGCGCTGATCGGGACGTCGATGGCCTGCACTGCGGCTGCGATCGCGATGTCGGTGGCGGCGCGCGCTGTCCCTGCGACGGTGCGCTCGACCGTGCTCGGCATCGTCTCCGGGGCGGGCTCGCTGGGCGCGCTGCTGTCGGCGCCGATCGGGCAGATGCTCAATGAGGGGTTTGGCTGGCGCGTCGGGCTCGCCGGCTTCGTCGTCATGTCGGTGCTGATGATTCCGGCCGCGTGGTACGCGGGGCGCGTCGACCAGGTCCCGCTGCCGAAGCCGGCTGCCGACGAGATCGACGATGCCACGGCTGCGACCGCGGCGAGGACCGCGTTCGGCAATGCCTCATTCGTGGTGATGACCTGCGCCTATCTCGTCTGCGGCATGCAGCTGGTCTTCCTCACCACGCATCTGCCGTCATATCTTGCGATCTGCGGCCTCGATCCGATGCTGAGCGCGCAGACGCTCGGCATGATCGGCGGCTTCAACGTGCTCGGCTCGCTGTTCTTCGGCTGGGCCGGCGAGCGCTGGAACAAGCTGGCGCTGCTGGGTGCGATCTACATCCTGCGCTCGCTGGCGCTCGCATGGTACTTCATGCTGCCGGCAACGCCGTTCTCGACGCTGCTGTTCGGCGCTATCATGGGCTTCCTCTGGATGGGCGTAGGGCCGCTGGTCGCGGGCGCGGTCGCCGAGATGTTCGGCCTGCGCTGGCAGGCGATGATCCAGGGCCTCGCCTTCATGAGCCACCAGATCGGCAGCTTCCTCGGCGCCTACGGAGGAGGGGTGCTCTACGACGCGCTCGGCTCCTACACCATGGCCTGGCGCATCGGCGTAGCGCTGGGCTTGGCCGGCGGCATCGTGCAGGTCGCGTTCGCGATGCTCCGGCCGTCGCAACCTCCGTCGCCGGTGTTGGAGGCGGCGTGAGGCGTTCGGGCTTCGGATCTCGCACCGTCACCCCGAGGTGCTCGCCTCTTCAGCGGGCCTCGAAGGGCAACGGCCCGGCTGCACCTCGGCCGTGCATCCTTCGAGGCTCCCCGCGCGATGCTGTGCATCGCGCAGCTCGTCAGGATGACGGATCGGGAATAAGCGCTTGCAGCAACCGGCGAGCGGTATGGACTAGCGATGTCCCGACCGCTTGAGATCGGCGACCTTGAACCTGTTGCCGGCCTGCAGGCTGCTGCAAAACCAGTGGGCTCTGTTTCGAAACTCGCCCAGGAACACCTTCGTCTCGACGCAATTCTCGTAGGATGTGTGGGTGATGGTGTCTCGGCACGTCGGCGAGAAAGGTCCATAGTTCACATTGCCGCCCGACTCGCTGCATCCAATCCAGGGCTCCTTGCCGTGCCGGAAGCTTGATGCACAGCCACCGTTGCAGCTGCTGGCGACTTTCTCCAGGCTGGCTATCCTCCCCATCACAGAACCCGGTGCATAGGAAGGCGTGCGCGCGGTTGCCGTTCGAGTGGTTGACGCAGTCCGGCGCGGCGCCGTTGCGTTCGCTCCCCGCTCCGACACGTGCGGCCTCGCCACCTGTTTCGGCGCGTCGACCGTGACGGGGGGAAGCGTGGCGGCGGGGCCTGTCGGGATTTGCGACGCTGCCGGGGCGCACAGCAAGGCGGTTGACAAGACAGCGATCGTTGAAGGCACGACAAGGCTCGATGACAATCTCATGACCATGTCCTTCCCAAATCCGGGCGGAAATTCCGTGCCGGGAAGTGCACGGTAAAAGACATTACGGGTCGAGCAACCGAAGGTTGAAGAGGCGTTTGCCTAATGATTGGCCATGGTGGTCAGGAGAAAGTGGAGCACGTCAATTCATTGTGCGCTGCAGAGCCGGCGCCCATGCGGCCGCAGCGTCGCGTATCGCGTTCTGGGTCCCGGCTCTGCGCAGCAGCGCAAAGGCGCGCTGCAGCGCGTCCGGGACACGAGAGGGCCAAAATGAAACGGGGCCCGAAAGGGCCCCGCAAAACGCTTCAATGCTTGTCCGCGATCTGACTTGATCTTTTACTTGATCTTGGCTTCGCGGAATTCGACGTGCTTGCGCGCGACCGGGTCGTACTTCTTCTTGACCAGCTTGTCGGTCATGGTGCGCGAATTCTTCTTGGCGGTGTAGTAGAAGCCGGTGTCGGCCGAGGACACGAGCTTGACCTTGATGGTGACCGCTTTGGCCATGTTCTGAACCTCAGAAAATTGGGGAATCTGGAGCCGGCCAAACGGCCCGCGTTGGCCGGCAACCTAGCCAGAAACCGCCTGATGTCAAGGTTTTAGGGGGCAGAAACCACCCAAAACGGCCCGATTATCCCTCGAAGAACCGATTTTTCGGCCGTGGCAGGCCCAGATTCTCCCTCAAAGTGGGGCCTTCATACTCTTTGCGGAAAATCCCGCGCCGCTGCAGCTCCGGGACCACCTTGTCGACGAAATCGTCGAGGCCGGCGGGAAGGAACGGGAACATGATGTTGAAGCCGTCGGAGCCGCGCCCGACCAGCCATTCCTCCATCTGATCGGCGATGGTTTTGGCGGTGCCGACGAAGGACAGCCCGCCGTAGCCGCCGACGCGCTGGGCGAGCTGGCGCACGGTGAGCTTGTCGCGCTTGGCGAGGTCGACCATGCGCTGCCGGCCGCTCTTGCTGGCGTTGGTCTCGGGGATGTCAGGCAATTGGCCGTCCGGATCGAAGCCCGAGGCATCGGTGCCGAGGATGACCGAGAGCGAGGCGATGGCGCTATCGTAATGCACGCGGCTGTCGAGCAGCGCGCGTTTCTCCTTGGCCTCATCGACGCTGTCGCCGACCACGACGAAGGCGCCGGGCAGGATCTTCAGGTGCTCGGGATCGCGGCCGATGGTCTCCATGCGGCCCTTGATGTCGGCATAGAGCTTTTGTCCGTCGGCGAGGCTGCCGCCGCCGGTGAACACGGCTTCCGCCGTTTCGGCGGCGAGCTGCTTGCCGTCCTCGGAGGCGCCGGCCTGCACGATCACCGGCCAGCCCTGCACGGGACGCGCGATGTTGAGGGGGCCACGTACCTTCAGATATTTGCCGTTGTGATCGAGCGTATGCATTTTCGAAGGATCGAAGAATAGCCCGCTCTCGACATCGCGCACGAAGGCATCGTCGGCGAAGGAGTCCCACAGGCCCGTGACGACATCGTAGAACTCGCGGGCGCGCTTGTAGCGCTCGGCATGCTCCATGTGATCGTCGAGGCCGAAATTCAGGGCCGCGTCCGGGTTCGATGTCGTAACGATATTCCAGCCGGCGCGGCCGCCGCTGAGATGGTCGAGCGAGGCGAAGCGCCGCGCGACGTGATAGGGCTCGTCGAAGGTGGTCGAGCCTGTCGCGATCAGGCCGATCCGGTCGGTGACCGCCGAGAGCGCCGACAGCAGCGTGAACGGCTCGAACGAGGTGACGGTGTGGCTGCGCTTGAGCGCATTGACCGGCATGTTCAGCACGGCGAGGTGATCGGCCATGAAGAAGGCGTCGAACTTGCCGGCCTCGAGCTTCTGGATCAGCTGCTTGATGTGCGAGAAGTTGAAATTGGCGTCAGGCCAGGCCCCGGGATAGCGCCAGGCCCCGGTGTGGATGCTGATCGGGCGCATGAACGCGCCAAGCTTGAGTTGCCGTTGTGCCATCGCCCGGTGTCCGTTCTTGGTGACGCTGAGGAAAGACATAGGGACGCCGGGGAGCTGCGCCATTGGGGGAGGCGGGAAGATTTTTTCGTTTTTCGATGTCCGCTCAGCACAATCGCGTCATTCCGGGGCGCGCCCCTTCGCGCGAGCCACGATGCGCAATTGCGCATCTGAGAATCCATCAAGCCGCGCACACCGAGGAGGGCTACTGCCCCCGGGCCCTTTGATCGAAGGCGCTCAGCACGGCGAGCGTCATCGCGGTGACGCCGGTCTGGATGGTCGGTTTCGGCACCGGGGCGAATTGCGGCGAGTGATTGCCGGGAAGCGGCGGGCCACTGCCGTTGCGCGCGGCGGCGACGCGGTCGGGCTCATAAACGCCGATGTTGAAGAACATCGACGGCACGCCGGCGTTGACATATTCCGAATAGTCTTCGCTGGTCGTGTTCGCAGGGCTGACGTTGAGCTTGTCGCCGAAGGCCGCTTTCAGCACCCGCTCGGCCTGGCCGACCACCGCGGCATCGTTCACTACCGCCTTGGTGCCTTCGTCGAGGTGGATTTCGGGCGCAGGCGCATCCGCCATCGCCGCCACCGCTTTCGCCGTTCGCTCGATCCCGGCCAGCATCCTCGCGCGCACCTGCGGCTTGAAGCTGCGGATCGTGCCGATCACCCTGGCCTCGTCGGGGATGACGTTGCCGGCGGTGCCGGCGTGGATCGCGCCGATGGTGACAAGGCCGAATTCGGTCGGGTCCTTCTCGCGGCTGATCACGCTCTGGACATCGACGACAAAGCGCGATGCCATCATCACGGGATCGATGGTCGCCTGCGGTATCGCGCCATGACCGCCGCGGCCGACGAATCTGATGAAGAGACCGTCGACATTCGACGATCCGACCCCGACCCTGTAGGTCACGGAGCCGTAGGCCCCACTGCCGTCGTGCAGGGCAAATCCCGCATCGGGCTTCGGAAAGCGGGTGAACAGGCCATCGGCGATCATCGCCCTTGCGCCCGCGACCTCTTCCTCGGCGGGCTGCGCGATGAACATCAGCGTACCGTGCCACTGGTCCTTGATGCCGACCAGGGTCTTCGCCGTGCCGACCCAGCTCGCCATGTGGATGTCATGGCCGCAGCTATGGGCGACGAATGTCTCGCGGCCCTGCCAGATCTGCTTGTCGCGGCTGGCATAGGGCAGGCCGGTCTTCTCCTCCATGGGTAGCGCATCAAGCTCGGTGCGAACCATGATGGTGGGACCGTCACCGTTCCTGTAGATGGCAACAAGGCCCGTCTTGCCGACGTGCTCGGTGACTTCAAAACCAATCGCACGCATCTCGCCGGCGAGTTTCGCCGCAGTCTTCTCCTCCTGGAAGGCAATCTCGGGATGGGCGTGGATGTCCTTATAGAGCGCGTCGAGCTTCGGATATTCGCTCTCGAAGGCGGTCTCGATGGTTTGCTTCAACCTGGCGACGTCGAGCTCCGCATGGGCGGACGGCGAGAGCAGGCTGTACAACGCCACGGAAGCGAGCAGAGGCCTTACGAAGCGCATCATCCGATCCTCCGGTTGTTTCTAAGCGCTCTTTTATTCACCTAGCACATCTCGTCGCATCTTTCCGCCATAGAAATGGAAGAACGGCACCGGCGCATCGCGGCGGAGCGGGCTGTCGCGTTGAGCAGGTTGCGCGTCATCGGATGCAGATTGGCGAGCGGTTTTGAGCCGAGCCCGACCCAGAGCGGCTTGTCCAGCCCCGCATCGAGGCGTCTCTTCGAACCAATCCGCTGCTCGCGCCGACCAAGCCATGACCCCGCGAGGAGACCCTTCATGGCCGGCGCAATGACCTTGGACGGCGGCATCGTCCGCATCGACCGGCCCATGCCATGGGTCGGCCGGCTGCTGTCGCTGCCGCTGCTGGCGGCAAGCGGCTATCTGCTGTGGAATGTCGCGCTCGGCCTGCGCCAGGATTTCTTCGGCTTCGGAAGGCTCGCCGACGATCTCGTGCCGGTGCTGGTGTTCACGGGGTTCGGGCTGCTCGTCGGCATCCCCGGCATCATCCTGCTGACGTTCCGCTACTTCGTCGTGCTCAACGAGACGCTGCGCCAGATCGTGATCACCAGGCAGTTCGGCCCGCTGAACATTCGCTCGTCGCGCAATCTCGCCGACTATCACTTCATCAGCGTCATCGACGACTACGATACGGATCTGAGGACGTACGACGTCAATCTCTGCGGCAACAAGGGCATCGAGCCGATCACACTTCAGAGCTTCACGCGTCGTGAGGAGGCGGACCAGCTCGCAAGCGAGATCGGCCGCGTCCTCAAGCTGCCGACGCGCGATTATGTCGGCACCGAGCCGGACGAGGACTGACTAAAGCGCGATGCGATGAGGATGAATCGTCATCGCACTTAGGTTGTTGTTTTAAGCATGATCTTTTCGGAAAACCGCTGCGCACTTTTCCGGATCATGCTTTAGCCCAAAATATCCTTCTGCATCTTGCCGCCGTAGAAATGGAAGAACGGCACCGGCGCATCGTGGCGCAGCGGGCCGGTGGCAAGGCGGGTGTGGAGCTCGTTGAGCACGTTGCGCGTCATCGGATGCAAATCGGCCAGCGGCTTGGAGCCGAGCTCGACCCAGACCAGCTCGACCAGTTCGGCATCGGCATGGATCACGCCGTCGACGCGGTGGGCGATCGCGGAGGCGTCCGCGGTGAAGAAGCGCGTGTCGAACCGCTTGACGCGGCCGGGCGGGGTGATCGCGCGCGCGATCAGGAACAGGCTGGAGGGATCGGGCAGCAGGCCCGCATCGGCAAACGGCTTCCAGGGGCCGTCGAGTTTTGACACTTTGCCCTCGGCCGTCCGCCCGAGGCAGAGGCCGGTTTCTTCGCAGGCCTCGCGGATCGCGGCAATGGCGAGCGACTTCGCGCGCGAGGCCGGCGTCTTTGGGCTGCCCTTGGCGAGATTGGCCTCCAGTTCGGCGGTGATGGGCGCAGCACAGGGCACGCGATAGTCGGCCTTGTCGACGCGTCCGCCGGGGAAGACGAACTTGCCGGGCATGAACACCACCTTGTCGTGGCGCTTGCCGACCAGCACTTTCGGAATGGCGCCGCTGCGGTCGACCAGGATCAGCGTTGCCGCATCCCTCGGACGGAAATAGGGATGATGATCGGCTTCCTTCTCCTCGTGGACCTTGGCCTTCTCCGCGACTTGCGCAATATCCGTCATGTCCTCACCCAACGCTTTTTACTTCTTGCTTACACCGGCGGAATACCATCCGGAGGGTTCTCGTCAAACCCGTGCATGCGCAGAGCCCATTGCAGGCCGACCACAGCTCCCTTCACCGGCTGCAGCAGCGCGAGCGAGGCGACGAAGGTGAAGGGCAGATAGGCCGCGAAGCTGAGCCAGACCGGCGTCGTGTAATTGGTCTCGATCCAGAGGATCGTGGGCACCACGATGTGACCGACGATGACGATCACGAGATAGGCGGGCAGATCGTCGGCGCGGTGCGGCGTGAAATCGAGGCCGCATTTGGCGCAATCGTCTGCGGTCTTCAGGAAGGCGCGGAACAGTTTGCCCTCGCCACAGCGCGGGCAGCGGCCGCGAAAGCCGCGCTTCATCGCCGCCCAGAGATCGCGCTTCTCGACGAGACCCGCCTCGCGCGTCCAGGTTTTTGGGGCCGTGCTCATCGTCACCATGCTTTGCCCTTTTTACCGCCGCCTTTGCCCTTGTTCTTTCCTTTATTCTTTCCCTGGCCCTTCTTCCCCTTGCCGGATTTTGGCTTCGCCCGCTTGCGTTTTCTATCCGGGCTGCGTCCGGGCTGCGCCTTGAACGAGGGGCGGCGCTGCGGACCGGATGGTCTGCGTTCGCGCGGCGCGGTCTCACTGGAGGACGACAGCAGCTCGAAGCGCAGCGCGCCCGCGATCGGCGCTGCCTCGATCAGGCGGACGTCGACCACGTCCCCCAGCTGATACATGGTGCGGCTGCGCGTGCCGACGAGGGCGTGTCGGCTCTCGTCATAGTTGAAATATTCCGTGCCGAGGGATCGGATCGGGATCAGGCCGTCGGCGCCGGTCTCGGCGAGCTTGACGAACAGGCCGGCGCGGGTGACGCCGGAGACCCGGCCCTGGAAACTCGCGCCGATGCGATCAGCCAGGTGATGGGCAATCAGCCGGTCGACGGTCTCGCGCTCCGCCTTCATCGCGCGGCGCTCGGTCACCGAGATGTGGGCTGCGACCTCGCCGAGGCTTTCCGGCGTCTCGCTGTCGGGCAGGGCGCCTTCGCCGAGACCGAGCGCTCGGACCAGCGCGCGGTGCACGACGAGGTCGGCATAGCGGCGGATCGGCGAAGTGAAATGCGCGTAGCGGCGCAAATTCAGGCCGAAGTGCCCGTAATTCTCCGAAGAGTATTCGGCCTGCGCCTGGGCGCGCAGCACGACCTCGCTCACCAGCGGGTAATAATCATGGCCTTCGAGCTGGGCCAGCACGCGGTTGAATGTGGTGGGACGCAGAGCGCCTGATTTGGCGAAGGGAACGTCGAGCGTCTCCAGAAATTCCGCGAGTGCGTGGACCTTTTCCAGGGTCGGCTCGTCATGCACGCGGTAGATCAGCGGGAGCGACTTCTTCTCCAGCATCTCGGCGGCTGCGACGTTGGCGAGGATCATGAACTCCTCGATCAGCTTGTGCGCGTCGAGGCGCTCGGGCACGACGACCCGGTCGACCGTGCCGTCGCTCTTCAGGAGGATCTTGCGCTCGGGCAGATCGAGATTGAGCGGATCGCGCTCGTCGCGGGCGCGCTTGGCGCAGGCATAGGCGGCATAGAGCGGCCTCAATATCGGATCGAGCAGGGGGCCGGTGGTGTCATCAGGCCGGCCGTCGATCGCGGCCTGCGCCTGCGCGTAGCTCAGCTTGGCCGCCGAGCGCATCAGGATGCGGTGGAAGCTGTGCGAGCGCTTGCGGCCGTCGGGGCCGAGCACCATGCGCACCGCGAGCGCGCCACGCGGCTCGCCCGGCACCAGCGAGCAGAGATCGTTCGAGATGCGCTCGGGCAGCATCGGCACGACGCGGTCGGGGAAATAGACGGAATTGCCGCGGTCGAGCGCGTCGCGGTCGAGCGCGCTGCCCGGCCGGACGTAGAAGCTGACATCGGCAATGGCGACGTTGACGATGAAGCCGCCCTTGTTGTTGGGATCTTCATCGGGCTGCGCGTGCACCGCGTCGTCGTGATCCTTGGCGTCGGGCGGATCGATGGTGAGAAGCGGCACGTCGCGCCAATCCTCGCGGCCCTTCAAATTGGCCGGCTCCGCCGCTTCCGCATCGCGCATCGCGGCGGGCGAGAATTGCAGCGGGATGTCGTGGGCGTAGATCGCGATCAGGCTGATCGCCTTCTCCGACTTGACCGAGCCGAGCTTCTCTTTCACCCGGCCGGACGCCAGCCCAAAGCTGCGCGTGCGGACGATGTCGACGCTGACGAGATCGCCGTCCTGCGCGCCGTGTGTGTCGGCCGCGGCGATGTTCAGCTCGCGGTCCGCGGACTTCTTGTCGACGGGCACGAGCCGTCCGCCGCCTTCGGGCAGGCTGCGAAACACGCCGAGGATGCGGCTCTTGGCCTTGTCGAAGACCTTGATGATGTGGCCGCGATAGGCGGGGCCTTCGGTCTCGGACGTCGGCTCGACGCGTAGCAGCACGCGATCGCGGACGCCGGCGACGGTGCCTGGCTTTGGCCGGCGCGGCATCTGGATGCGAATTTTGGGGGGCTCGCCACTCTCGACCTCGTCCCATTCGGTGGGGGAGGCGATCAATTCGCCGTCCTGGTCGCGGCCGGTAATATCGGCGACCAGCGTCGGCGGCAGCGCGTCCGGCTCGGACACCTTGTGGCGCTTCTTCTTGATGGTTCCGTCGTCGGCGAGCTCGCGCAATATGCGCTTGAGCTCGACGCGATCGGCGTTCTTCAGGCCGAACTCGCGCGCAATTTCGCGGGTGCCGACGTTTCCTTGATTTGCCTTGATGAAGGCGACGATGGCTTGCCTGTCGGGAAAGCCACGGTCATTCTTGCGTTTCACTTAACCTCTAATTCTTGATCTCAAGTCTTGCCGGCACTCTTCTTGGCCGGGGCCTTGGGGACGGCTGCCTTGGTCGGCGACGTTTTTGCGGTCGACGACACGGCTGCGCGCGCCTTGCTGGTGGATTCAGTTTTCGATTTGGCCGCCTTCTTCGCGGCCGGTTTCTTCTTCGGCGTGGCGTCATCGCCGTCCGCAGCCTTCTCTGCAGTCTTCTTGGCCTTGGCCGGCTTCGCTGCCTTCTTCGGCTTCTTGCCGCCGCCCTTGGCAGCCCGCTCGTCGATCAGCGCGATCGCCTGTGCCAGCGTGACGGTGTCCTTTTCGAACTCGGCGGGGATCGTCGCGTTGACACCGCCGGCGGTGACATAGGCGCCGTAGCGGCCGCTCTTCACGGTGACGGTGCCGAGCGAGGGATGATCGCCGATCGCCTTGCCGGGATCGGCGCCGAAGCGGCGGCTCGGGCCTTTGGCGACCTTTTCCGCGATCAGCGTCACCGCCCGGTTGAGGCCGATGTCGAACACTTCGTCGCCGGCCTCCAGGCTGGCATAGGTCTTCTCATGCTTGACGAACGGCCCGAAGCGGCCGAGGCCTGCGGTGATCGGCTGGCCGGTTTCCGGATGTTTTCCGATCTCGCGCGGCAGCGAAAGCAGCTTCAGCGCAAGCTCGAGCTCGACATCGCCGGGCGACGTGCCCTTCGGAATGCCGGCGCGCTTCGGCTTCTCGCCTTCCGCATAATCCTTCTGCTCGCCGAGCTGGATATAGGGACCAAACCGGCCGGCCTTGACCCAGACATCGAAGCCGGTGTCGGGATCCTGGCCGAGCGAACGGTCGGCGCTGGCCTCGCCATCGGCGGCGAGCTGGCGGGTGTATCGGCACTCCGGATAATTTGAGCAGCCGACGAAGGCGCCGAACTTGCCGGCCTTCAGGTTGAGCCGGCCGGTGCCGCAGTTCGGGCACTGCCTGACGTCGCCGCCGTCGGCACGGGGCGGATAGATGTGCGGCCCGAGCATCTCGTCGAGCACGTCGAGCACCTGCGCGACGCGCAGATCCTTGATGTCGTCGACGGCGCCGATGAAACCGGTCCAGAAATCCTTCAGCACCTGCTGCCAGGAGATCTCGTTGTTGGAGATGCGGTCGAGCTGCTCCTCGAGACCCGCCGTAAAATCGTATTCGACGTAGCGGCTGAAGAAGCTTTCCAGGAACGCGATCACGACGCGGCCCTTGTCCTCGCCGTGCAGGCGCTTCTTCTCCAGCTTGACGTAGCCGCGGTCCTTCAGGACCTGCAGGATCGAGGCATAGGTCGAGGGCCGGCCGATGCCGAGCTCTTCCATGCGCTTGACCAGCGAGGCCTCGGAGAAGCGCGGCGGCGGCTCGGTAAAATGCTGGGTGACGGACAGGCTCTGCCGCTTGAGCGCGTCGTTCGGGCTCATCGCGGGCAGGCGGCGGGAGTCCTCGTCCTCCTCGTCGTCGCGGCCTTCCTGGTAGAGCGCGAGGAAGCCGTCGAACTTGACCACCTGGCCGGTGGCGCGCAGCTCCAGCGTGCGAGAGCCTGCCTTCGCCGTGATGTCGACGGTGGTGCGCTCGAGCTCGGCCGATTCCATCTGGCTTGCGATGGTGCGCTTCCAGATCAGCTCGTAAAGCCGCGCCTGGTCGGCGTCGAGCTTGCGGCTCATGCTGTCGGGGCGGCGGGACATGTCGGTCGGACGGATCGCTTCGTGCGCTTCCTGGGCGTTCTTGGCCTTGGCCTGGTACTGGCGCGGAGCGTCCGGCACATAGGCGTTGCCGTAATCCTCGCCGATCACTTTGCGCGCCTGGGTGATCGCCTCGGGGGCGATCTGCACGCCGTCGGTACGCATATAAGTAATGAGTCCGGTGGTCTCGCCGCCGATGTCGATGCCTTCATAGAGGCGCTGGGCGATGCGCATCGTGTGCGCCGGCGCAAAGCCGTATTTGCGGCTGGCTTCCTGCTGCAGCGTCGAGGTGGTGAAGGGCGCCTGCGGATTGCGCCGGGCGGGCTTCGCGTCTACCGAGGTCACGGCGTAGGCGGCCGTCTCCAGCGCCTTCTTGAAGTCTTCGGCTTCCGCGCCGGTTCCGATGTCGAGGCGCTGGATCTTCTTGCCGTCCGCGCCCACGAGACGGGCCTCGAACGCGTCGCCGCGCGGGGTAAGCAGGGTCGCGATCAGCGACCAATATTCACGCGCGACGAATTTCTCGATCTCGAGCTCGCGGTCGCACACGAGGCGCAGCGCCACCGACTGCACGCGGCCGGCGGAGCGGGCGCCCGGCAGCTTGCGCCACAGCACCGGGGAGAGGGTGAAGCCGACCAGATAGTCCAGCGCGCGGCGCGCCATATAGGCGTCGACCAGCGCGCCGTCGATCTGGCGCGGATGCTTCATCGCGTCCGAGACCGCCTGCTTGGTGATGGCGTTGAACACCACCCGCTCGATCTTCTGGTCCTTCAGCGCGCGCTTTTCCTTCAGCACCTCCAGCACGTGCCAGGAGATGGCCTCGCCCTCGCGATCAGGGTCGGTGGCGAGAATCAGGCGGTCGGCGTTCTTCAGGGACTTGGCGATGTCGTTGAGCCGGCCGGCCGCCTTGGGGTCGACCTCCCAGATCATCTTGAAATTGGCGTCGGGATCGACGGAGCCGTTCTTCGCGGGCAGGTCACGGACATGGCCGAACGAGGCCAGAACCTCATAGGACGAGCCCAAATATTTGTTGATCGTCTTGGCTTTCGCCGGCGACTCCACAATGACGATATTCATGTAGTTCCAGTAACTTACGGGAAAATCTGAGGCCGAAAACGAAAGGACTCGGGTCGGCCGTTTCGCCCCGAACATGGGTGGTGAGGCGGGTCCTGTCAAATCGAGGGCTGTTGAAGGTCGCCCGGAAGGGAAAAGTTTCATATCGAGAAAGTTGCAAAATACCACCTTGGAGTTGCGATCGCTATCGGCGTAATGTTTCTGCGGGGCATGGATTCGGGTGGGGTCTGGTGACTAAGCCAGGAAAGAAACGGGCGCGCGCCGCATCAGGCGCGCCGGGAGGCTCGCGTCACGAGGAACCGGGGGAGGGCGGCGTGGACGAAGCCGTCGCCTTCATCGCCGAGCAGGTCGGGGCATTGCGCAAGCTCGCCGAGCGCCACAAGCTCGACGTGCTGCATTATCTCCTAGGCATGACCAAGCTCGAGGCCGACGAGCATGTGAGGCTGCGGAGCAAGCGCAAGCTGTCGTGAGGGCACTACCCAACCCGTCGTCCTGAGGCTCGCCCTGCTTTGCAGGACGAGCGCCTCAGGTCGACGGTCAAAGAGTTGAGAGCGCTGCTCCATCCCCGTCATTGCGAGCGCAGCGAAGCAATCCAGACTGTCTCCGCGGAGAGATTCTGCATTGCTTCCGCCTTCGCCAAGGCTTCGGCGGACAAGTCGCTGCGCTCAATGACGATGACGTTAGCCGTTGCGGCTGGCCGTTGCCGTCAATCGCTGGCCGAGATATTCGGCCGTGCTGACGTCGCTTTGAGGTAACAAGCCGCCAACCAAGTGGGTAGCCAAGCCAAGTTGGCTGCCCAACCGATTCCGGCCGCTCGGATCCTCCCCGCCCGGAATATCCAGCCCGCACCAGAGCATGCCGTGCTGCGCAGCCAGAATGGAGAAGTAGGTCAAGGTGTGGAGTTGATCGCCCCCCGCGAGAGCGCCCGCGGTGAATCCGGCTGCGAACTTGTTGGCCCATCGCTGCTGGGTCCACCGGTCGCTTGAGGCGTCTGCGAAGGCTTTGAATTGCGCCGCTGCTCCGCCCATGTAGGTCGGGCTGCCAAATGCGACGGCGCTGGCGCGGTCGATCGTTTCCAATAAGCTCTCATTCTGGAAGCGGCCCGACACGATATCGTCGCCCGTGATGCGACACAGCGCGACGTGCGCAATGCCATCCGCTCCGCGCGCCACTGCATGCGCCAGCGACTCGGTGGTGCCGGAGATGGAAAAATAGACGATGGCGAGCAGGGGCATGGGTGCCACTTTCGGCTATTTGAGCATCTTCGACGCCGTCTGTATTTTGTACAAGTCCTTTCAAGCCGTCATTGCGAGCGCAGCGAAGCAATCCAGAGCCTTTCCGCAGTGGCAATCTGGATTGTTTCGCTGCGCTCAATGACGCTGTGGTGGCAACCGTGCGTCATCACGCCGACCGCCGCCGCGGCGGCCGCGGCTTCAACATGGTGTCGGCGGGCGTAAGCAGCCGTCCGTCCTCCGCACGCATTTCGAGCTTCTTCACCGGGCGGTGCTTGGCGCGATCCACCAACACGGTCGCGATCTCCTTAGGGTGATCGTCGAACTCCTCGCTCCATTGTCTGAGCGCCACCAGGATCGGGAAGGTGCCGCGGCCCTTCGGGGTCAGCACATATTCCTGATAGGCGCTGCCGTCGGAGGCGGGGGCGGTTGCCAGGATGCCGTGGTCGACCAGCGAGCGCAGCCGGACCGACAAGATGTTCTTGGCCATGCCAAGCTTGCTCTGGAATTCGCCGAAGCGGCGCAGGCCAAACAGCGCCTCGCGGATGATCAGCAGCGACCACCAATCGCCAAGCGCGTCCAGCGACCTCGCGATCGGGCAGGCATCGCCCTCGAAGCTGGTTCGTTTCACCATCGTTCCGTCCTGTCGCGTTCGCACGATCGTCGGGCCGATCACGCGCTTGTGTGGTTGCATCATAAAACCATATGCCCTAGATGGCAACATAGTTTTATGATGCAACCACTGGAGGCGAACGTGAGACTGAAGAACAAGACGGCCCTGATCACCGGCGGCAACAGCGGCATCGGGCTGGCAACGGCCAAGCTGTTCGTGGCCGAAGGCGCCAAGGTGGTGATCACCGGACGCAACAAACAGACTCTGGAGGCGGCGGCCAAGGAGCTCGGGCCGAACGCGCTCGCGCTCGCTGCCGACGCCACCGACATCGCGGCGACGGAAGCTGCGATCAAGCAGGGCGCCGAAAAGTTCGGCAAGTTCGACATCGTGTTCGCCAACGCCGGCATCGCCGGCGGCACGCCGCTCGGCTCTGCCACGCTCGAGGTCTTCGAGAAGGTCATCAGCACGAACCTGACAAGTGTATTCTTCACGGTGCAGGCGGCACTGCCTTATCTCAGCGACAATGCCTCGATCATCCTCAACGGCTCGGTGATCTCCGTGCTCGGCATTCCCGGCTACTCGGCCTATGGCGCGGCGAAAGCCGGCGTGCGCGCGATGGCGCGGATCATGGCCTCGGAGCTGTCGCCGCGCGGCATCCGCGTCAACGTGGTCGCGCCCGGCGCGACCCGCACGCCGATCTGGGGACCTGCAACGGCAACACCGGAAGCCGAGAAGGCGTTCGAGAAGCGGATCGCGCTGTCGACGCCTCTGGGGCGCATCGGCGAAACCGATCACGTTGCGAAGACGGTGCTATTCCTTGCCTCCGATGATTCCGCGCATGTGCAGGGCCAGGAGATCTTCGTCGACGGCGGCGCGGTGGCCTCGCCGAGCGGCGCGCCGATCTATCGCGGTTGATCAAGTGAAGTGAAAATTGAATCAGTCGGCGCGATCATTGCGATTGCGCCGGCAGATTCCTGCACCTGCCGAGCTGTATTTTCCTGAACCTTGCGTGAGGCGTTGAACCTTCGCGCCAGCTGCCAAGACATTTTTACGGGCAGGGGGCACAAGACTCATTTCAAGGGAGTCCGATATGCCAAAAGCAGCCCGCATTTTTTCATCGATTTCAGCACCCCGCATTTATACCGAGAATTCCGCCGTTCCGGCCAAACGCTCCAATACGTCCGAACTCATCGGAGTGGTTCTGTTCGCCGGCATCGGCCTGTTCGTCTCGCTCGTCGCCGTCATCCTGGGCATGCAAGGCGCCTGGTTTTAGCCTCGCAGACCGGCCGCCGTCCATCAGCCGCCGCAGGCAAGGCCCCGGCGACTGATGATGTCGGCATGATCTCAGGCCGCGCGAAGACTTGTTGCCGCCTGGAGCGCACCCGCCAGCGCCTTCTCGCGGTGATCCGGTCCGACCTGGATGCCGTCGGCGGGGATGAACTCGACGTTCGTGATACCGATGAACCCGAACACCCAGCGCAGATGGGTTTCGAGATGCTCGCCGGCTGCGTAGGGCGTTTCGACGCCGTAATAGCCGCCGCGTGAGATCGCCACGATCACGCGCTTGCCGCCGGCGAGCCCCTCGGGCCCGGCTGCGCCGTATTTGAAAGTCTTCCCCACCACCAGGATGCGATCGATCCAGGCCTTGAGCTGGCTCGGAATCGTGAAGTTGTACATGGGCGCGCCGATTACGACGATGTCGGCGGCCAGGAACTCGTCCAGCGCGGCTGCGCTTGCGGCAAGGTCGGGTCCGAGTTCCGCCGGTGCGGGCGCGCCTTGCGCGGCGGCAAGGTGCGAGCCGGAGAGGTGGGCCAGCGGGGTCTGGGTCAGGTCGCGATAAGTGATGTCCAGTGAGGGCGTCGCCTGCCGGAGCCGGTCGACGATGGCGGTGGAGACCTGCCTGGACACGGAGTGGGGGCCGAGCACGCTGGAGTCGAGATGGAGGAGTTTCATTTGGAGTCACCCTGGTATAAGTTTGTAACCAGAGCTACATGAGTGACTATCGAAAACCCCGCAAGAACGCACTTTTTTGAGCCATGGGCACATCTTTGAAACTTGAGAACACTGGTTTTCCTGCGACGCCGAGGCCCGATCCAATGCCGCATCCCGACCATGCGGACTGCCGTGGGGTCGCCTCCGTGCTGTCTCGCGTCGGTGACAAATGGAGCGTGTTCGTCATCATGATGCTGAGCGACGGGCCTAAGCGCTTCAACGAGCTGAAGCGCATGATCAACGGCATCTCGCAGCGCATGCTGACCTTGACGCTGCGCGGGCTGGAGCGCGACGGCCTCGTCACGCGCACGATCTTTCCGACCATTCCGCCACGCGTCGATTACGAGCTGACCGATCTCGGCCGCGGGCTGCAACAGCCGGTGAAAGCGCTCGGGCAGTGGGCGATCGACCATCTGATGCAGATCGAGGCGGCGCGCACGCAGTTCGACCAGCGCAACGACGGCTAAAGCAGCGACACCAACCCGCCGCCGTGACGTTCGAGCTTTCCGGCAAGCTCGAGCTCCAGCAGCACGGTGCGGACGATCGCGGGCGAGGCGCCGGACATCCGCACGAGATCGTCGATCGAGATGGGAGTGGGGCCGAGCAGGCCGGTGATCTGGTCGCGGTCGTGCCCTTGCGGATCGCTCTCGAACGGCTCGCTGTCGGGCTCGCTCGCAGGAATCATCAGCGGCCGCTCCATGATTGGTGCGACAGCATTGATGATGTCGGCAGCTTCGGTGACGAGGGTCGCGCCCTGCTTGATCAGATCATTGGCGCCGGCGGCACGCGGATCGAGCGGCGAGCCCGGGACCGCGAACACCTCGCGGCCCTGTTCGGCCGCCATCCGCGCGGTGATCAGGGAGCCCGAGCGGTGCGCCGCTTCCACCACGACGACGCCGAGCGAGGCGCCCGAGATCAGCCGGTTGCGGCGAGGAAAGTCGCGGGCGCGCGGCTCGTGGCCGAGCGGCATCTCGGAGATCGCAGCCCCCGCGTGGTCGAGGATCCCTGCGAGCAGGTCGCCATGCTCGGGCGGATAGATGCAATCATGTCCGCCGGCGAGCACCGCGATCGTCCCGCTTGCGACACTGGCGCGATGCGCGGCCTGATCGACGCCGCGGGCGAGCCCGGAGATGACGATAAAACCGGCTTCGCCAAGCTCGCGCGCCAGCAGGCCTGCGAATTTCAGCCCGGCGCCGGATGCGTTGCGCGAGCCGACGATGGCGATCATCGGCCGCATCAGGGTTTGGGTATCGCCGCGCACCGCGAGCAGCGGCGGCGCATCGTCGATCATCGCCAGCCGGGCCGGATAGCCGTCCTCGCCGGGTGCGCGCCAGGCGATGCCGAATTTGCGGCTCGCGGCGAGCTCGGCCTTGGCCTCGTCGGCGCTGCAGATGCGCCCCGATCGCTGGGCGCCGCCGCGGCGCGCCAGATCAGGCAGCCGCTCCAGCGCAGCACGCGGGCTGCCGAAATGATCCACCAGCGAACGAAAAGTGCGCGGCCCGACATTGTCGGAGCGGATCAGCCGCAGGCGGTCGATCCTGTCAGCCTCGGTCAGCTCCACGCTCGGATTGATGGCGTCCACGGCGTCTCCTTGTAGTCACAGCATGGAACAACCTGAGGGCGTTGCGCAACAGCGACCTGCGCTTGCCTGGTCCCGCCCCGATGCTAAAAGCGATGCCAATAAGAAGGGTTTTGCCATGATTTCACTCGCCGACCTCCAGCGCCGCATCGAAGCGGGGGAGCTTTCGCCCGAGGCCGCCATCGCCCAGTCGCATGCGGCGATAGAGGCCAGGGAGAAGGACGTTCGCGCCTTCGTCCGCCACGACAAATCCGCGAAGGCGCAAGCCTCCGGTCCGCTGCGCGGCATCGCGGTCGGCATCAAGGACATCATCGACACCGCCAACATGCCGACCGAGATGGGCTCGGAAATCTATCGCGGCTGGCAGCCGCGCGCCGATGCGCCTGTTGTCATGATGCTGAAGCGGGCAGGCGCCACCATCATCGGCAAGACCACCACGACCGCGTTCGCCTCGCGCGATCCGACCCCGACGCTCAATCCGCATAATTTCGGCCACTCGCCGGGCGGCTCGTCCGCGGGTTCGGCGGCGGCCGTCGGCGCCGGCATGATCCCGCTTGCGCTCGGCACCCAGACCGGCGGCTCGGTGATCCGGCCCGCGGCCTATTGCGGGACTGCTGCGATCAAGCCCTCGTTCCGGATGCTGCCGACGGTCGGCGTGAAATGCTATTCGTGGGCGCTCGACACGGTCGGCCTGTTCGGCGCCCGCGCCGAGGATCTCGCGTGCGGATTGCTCGCGATGACCGGCCGCAGCGAATTTTCCGGCATCGTCCCGGCGAAGTCGCCGCGCATCGGCGTGGTCAGGCAGGAGTTCGCCGGCGCCGTGGAGCCGGCGGCCGAAGAGGGCCTGTTGGCCGCGGTGAAGGCGGCGGCGCGCGCCGGTGCCAGCGTGCAGACGATCGATCTGCCCGAGGCGGTGCAGGAGGCCTGGCGCATCCATCCCATCGTCCAGGATTTCGAGGCGCATCGCGCGCTGGCCTGGGAGTTTTCCGAGCGCCACGACGAGATCGCGCCGATGCTGCGGGCAAGCCTCGATGCCACCGCCCATCTGACGCCGAAGGACTATGACGAGGCGCGCCGGATCAGCCGTCGCGGCCGCCGCGAGCTCGGCGAATTGTTCGAGGGCGTCGACGTGCTCCTGACCTATTCGGCGCCCGGCACGGCGCCGGCCAAGGCGCTCGCGACGACAGGCGACCCCCGCTACAACCGGCTCTGGACGCTGATGGGCAATCCTTGCGTCAACGTGCCCGTGCTGAAGGCGGATGGCCTGCCGATCGGCGTGCAGGTGATCGCACGCTTTGGCAACGACGCGCGCGCGCTGGCAACGGCGTGGTTCCTCGAGGATGCGCTGGCGAAATCAGGCTAGCGCGGGCTCGTTGCTCGCGATGTGCTGATCGGATGCAGGTGAAGCTGCACTGACGGCGGTGCCTTGCCCGAGCCAGCGCTCGGCGGCTGCGCGACCGTTCCGGTGCAGCAGGCGAATGAAGCCGCGGCCGAGATCGGTGGACGAACGTTGGGCCAGACCGTCAACGGAATCTTCCGCCGCGATCCTGGTGAGGCGCAGCGACGGCGCGGCATGAGCCTGCGCCCATTCGATCGCCGCGATCTCGGCATTGAGGGCGGCGTTGGCCGCGATCTGGTCCAGCCGGCGATCGATCGCGGCGAGCGTGATCGGCACGTAGCTGTCGCGCGCCGGCGTGACCTGGACGAGCAGGACGTCGGACGTCGTCGTGTCCTGCGTCAGCCGCAGCAAGGGTGGATTGCCGCCTAAGCCGCCGTCCCAATAGGCTTCGCCCTCGATCTCGACGGCGCAGTGAACCAAGGGCGGACAAGTCGAGGCCAGCGCGACGTCGGCGGTGATGGCATCGTTGCGGAAGATCTGCTGCTGCCCGTCGCGGATCCGTGTCGCCGCGATCAGGAGCTTCGGGCAGTCCGGATTGAGTAGCGCGGCGAAATCGATGTCGCGCGATAGCGCCTGCCGCAGCGGATCGAGATCGAAAGGATCAAACTGGCCGGAGCGCAGCGTCGGACCGAACGCGACCGAGCTTCCCGCCGGCGAAAAGCCGCCGACCAGCATCAGCGAGCGGAACGAGGCCTCGTGCATCAGGCGGATCCAGAACCGGCTCAGCCGGCTACGTGCAGCTTCGCGGCCGCCCTCGGCAAGGCCGGAGGCGAGCAGGAGCGCATTGATAGCGCCGGCACTGGCGCCGCTGATGGTGTCGATCTCGATCGGCTCTTCCAGCAGCCGCTCCAGCACGCCCCAGGTGAAGGCGGCAAAGGTGCCACCGCCCTGCAGCGCCAGCGAGAGCTTTCTCGGCGGCCATTGGCCGGCGGGTAGCTGCGCGGGCGCAACGGGCGCGGTCGCGGTCACTACCTCGGCCGTCACTGGCGCTTGCGCGATCGGATCAGGCTGCGGCGCTGGCGGCAAGACGGGAGGAGGCGCGGGAGGCGGCGAGGGCGCATCGGACCAAATGTCGGTGGTCGAGAGCAGCCGGCTTGCCGCGGTGCGCAACGCACCTCGCGAACCAACCCCGTCATGCGCGCCGACCATCTTCTCGCTCATTCTGAGCAACCGCGTAACGCCATCTCGACTGTCAGGATGACAGGCATGGAACACATTCGCTACTGCCTGCCGCGAAAGCGCCGGCAGTTGCGAACAGGATTTGACATATAACGCAGAGAGGGGGCTTCGGTATCCGTAGATGCCCCGGCTTTAGACGCGGACCTCGAAGCGACTACGCCTTCTCGCCGATCCGGCTTTCTTTGCCAGCTTGCAATCGCTTGATGTTCTCGCGATGCGCGTAGAACAAGAGCAGCGTCAGCACCGCGAACAAGGCTGCGAGCGCAAGGTGCCCGAACCACCACAGGAACATCGGCGTGACGAACGCCGCCACCAGCGCGGAGAGCGAGGAGTAGCGGGTGGTGAAGGCGGTCGCCAGCCAGATCAGGCAGAACACGACGGCGCCGGGCCAGAACAGTCCGAGCAGGATGCCGATATAGACGGCCACGCCCTTGCCGCCCTTGAACTTGAGCCAGACCGGGAAGAGGTGGCCGAGGAAGGCACCGAGCCCGGCCACCATGGCGGCATTGGGTCCTGCGATGTAGCCGGCGATCACCACCGCCACGGTGCCCTTGAGCGCGTCGAACAGGAGGGTGCCCGCGGCGAGGCTCTTGCGTCCCGTGCGCAGCACATTGGTGGCGCCGATGCTGCCGGAGCCGATCGAGCGGATATCCTGGGTGCCGGCGAGCCTGGTCAGGACCAGCCCGAACGGGATCGAGCCGAGGAGGTAGCCGATGACGAAGGCCACCGGCAGAAATGCTTCAAGCCCCATGGCGGCAGCTCCAAAGGCTGGATTTCACGTCAGACATGCTCGTAGACCGTGCGTCCGCCGACAATGGTGCGCACCACGCGGCCTGTAAAGCGGGCCTCGTCGAACGGGGTGTTCTTGCAGGGCGATTTGAGGTCGGCGGGATCGACCACCCAGGGCACATCGGGGTCGATCACGATGACGTCGGCGGGGCTGCCTGCGCGCAGGGTTCCGCCGGGCAGGCCGAGCAACTCGGCCGGGCGGGTCGACATCGCCCGGATCAGCGTCTTCAGGTCCAGCTCGCCATTGTGGACGAGGCGCAGGCCCGCGGGCAGCATGGTTTCGAGACCAACGGCGCCGGGAGCGGCTTCGGCGAACGGCAGGCGCTTGACCTCGACGTCCTGCGGATTGTGGTCGGACATGATGACGTCGAGCAGGCCGGAGGCGATTGCGGCCACCAGCGCGCGGCGGTCGTCCTCGGTCCGCAAAGGCGGCGACAGTTTCAGGAACGAACGGTAGGGGCCGATGTCGTTCTCGTTCAGCGCAAGATGGTTGATCGAGACCGAGGCGCTGACGGCGAGCCCGGCGTCGCGGGCGCGCTGGAGGATCTCGAGCGAGTCGATGCAGGTCAGCGAGGCCGCGTGATAGCGGCCGCCGGTCAACGCCACGAGGCGCATGTCGCGTTCCAGGATCACGGCCTCGGCGGCATTCGGGATGCCCATCAGGCCGAGCCGCGAGGCGAACTCGCCCTCGTTCATCACGCCTTCGCCGACGAGATCGGGGTCCTCGGTGTAGTGGACGATCAGCGCGTCGAAATCCCGCGCGTAGGTCAGCGCGCGCCGCATCACCTGCGCATTGGTCACGCTTCTGACGCCGTCGCTGAAGGCGATCGCGCCCGCGGCCTTGAGCAGACCGAACTCGGTCATCTCATCGCCGTGCATGCCTTTGGTGAGCGCTGCCATCGGCTGGATGTTGACGATCGCGGTGTCGCGGGCGCGGCGCATCACGAAGTCGACGGTCGCCGAATTATCGATCACCGGAGAGGTGTCGGGCTGGCAGATGATGGTGGTGATGCCGCCGGTCGCGGCCGCCTGGCTCGCTGTGGCAAAGGTCTCGCGATGGCTGAAGCCGGGCTCGCCGACGAAGGCGCGCATGTCGATCAGGCCGGGCGCGACGATCTTGCCGGAGCAGTTGACGATGTCGGTGCCTTCGGGGACGCCGGCCGCGCCGATGCCGCGGCGGGTCTCGCGGATGGCGCCGTCGGCGATGAGAACGTCGCCGACACCGTCGAAATCCCGGGCGGGGTCGACGACGCGGGCGTTGGCGAGCAGGATGGGGCGGCGATCGGTCAGCATCGGCATCACGCGTTCGGCAGGTTGCGGGCGAGCGCTTCCAGCACCGCCATGCGCACGGCGACACCCATCTCCACCTGTTCGCGGATCAGGGATTGCGCGCCGTCGGCCACGATCGAGTCGATCTCGACGCCGCGGTTCATGGGGCCCGGATGCATCACCAGAGCGTCGGGCTTGGCGTAGGCGAGCTTCTTCTGGTCGAGCCCGAAATAGTTGAAGTACTCGCTGGATGACGGCACGAAGGAGCCGTTCATACGCTCGCGCTGGAGCCGGAGCATCATGACGATGTCGGCGCCGTTGAGCCCCTCGCGCATGTCGCGCGCGACTTCGACGCCCATCCGCTCGATACCCGGCGGCAGCAGCGTGGTGGGACCGACCACGCGGACGCGGGCGCCCATCGTGTTGAGCAGGATGATGTTCGAGCGGGCGACGCGCGAATGCAGCACGTCGCCGCAGATCGCGACCACGAGCCCTTCGATCCGGCCCTTGTTGCGGCGGATGGTGAGCGCGTCGAGCAGGGCCTGGGTCGGATGCTCATGGGCGCCGTCGCCGGCATTGATCACGGAACCGTCAACCTTGCGCGCCAGCAGTTCCACCGCGCCGGAGGCGTGATGGCGCATCACCAGGATGTCCGGGTGCATCGCGTTCAGCGTCATCGCGGTGTCGATCAGCGTCTCGCCCTTCTTCATGGACGAGGAGGACACCGACATGTTCATGACGTCGGCGCCCAGGCGCTTGCCGGCGAGCTCGAACGAGGATTGGGTCCGGGTGGAAGCCTCGAAGAAGAGGTTCACCTGCGTCCGTCCCCGCAGGACGGTGCGCTTCTTGTCAACCTGGCGGTTGAGCTCGACATATTCTTCGGACAGGTCGAGGAGGCCGGTGATGTCGGCCGCGGAAAGGCCCTCGATGCCCAGCAAATGCCGGTGGCCGAGGACGAAGGTCGATTTCGATGTCATTAAAACGAGAGCTATAGGCGCGGATGCATGAGGGGGCAAGGGCCAATGCCGGGGCGGGGAGTTATCCCCTGAGGAGTCTGGTACACGGTCATTCCGGGATGGCGCGCAAGCGCCAGACCCGGAATCTCGAGATTCCGGGTTCGATGCTTCGCATCGCCCCGGAATGACAGGGAAGTTTAGATGCGCTCCATCAAATCGATTTTGATCGTACTTTTAACAATCGCCTCCATCTCATCCGCGTTGGCCCAATCGCTCCCCGGCGGCTTCGTCTATCTGCGCGAGATCGATCCCGGCATCATCCAGGACATCCGCTACGCCACCTCGAACAATTTCGTCGGCCGCCCGCTTGCCGGCTACAATGCCGGTGAATGCGTGGTGAAGCGCGAGGTCGGGCTGCGGCTGAAGGCGGTGCAGCAGGAGTTCGCGGCGCAAAACCTCTCGCTGAAGATGTTCGACTGCTACCGGCCGGCGCGGGCCTCGCTCGACATGGTCAAGTGGTCGCAGAACGGCCATGAGACGGCCGCCGAGCGGCGCTACAATCCCAAGATCCCAAAGACCGAGCTGTTCCGCCTCGGCTACATCGCGAGCCGGTCGCAGCATTCGACGGGCGCCGCGCTCGATCTCACCTTGGTCGATCTCCAGGCCGACAACGCCGCCAAATACGATCCGGCAAAGACCTATGCCGACTGCACCGGGCCGGTCGAAGTGCGTGCACCCGAAGGCAGCGTCGACATGGGCACCGGCTACGACTGCACCGACACGAGGGGCCATACTGCGGCACCGTCGATCACACCGGAGCAGCGCGGCTGGCGCAAGCGGCTGGTGGCTGCGATGGCCAGGCAAGGCTTTGTGAACTATTCGAAGGAGTGGTGGCATTTTTCCCTGCCGGGGGCAGGCGGGGCAGCCTATGATTTCCCGATTCAGCCGCGCCGGAACTAAAGTCCGCGCCGAGGAAACCTGATGACCCAGCCGAGCTTCGCGACCCACGAGGTCTTCAACCAGTCGCCGCCGTTCGAGGATATCGACCTGTTCGCCGTGGATCGGCCGCTGGTCGATGCGGTGAAGGCCAATGGCGGCGCGGCGGCGGAACGCGAGCTGTCGGAGTTCGGCAGGCAGTGGGGCTCGGCCGCGATGGCCGATCGCGGGCGCGTCGCGAACGAGAGCACGCCGAAGCTGCGCACCTTCGACGCAAAAGGCAATCGCCGCGACCAGGTCGAGTTTCACCCGGCCTATCATGAGCTGATGGCACACAGCGCTCATGCCGGCGTCCACAATTCGACCTGGACCGCGAACGGCAAGCCTGCGGGCGATGCCGCCGAAGTCATTCGTGCCGCAAAATTCTACATGGCCGCGCAAGTCGAGACCGGCCACCTCTGTCCTGTTACGATGACGCGCGCCTCGGTCGGTGCGCTGGCGATGCAGCCGGACCTGCTCGGCAGGGTGATGCCGGTGCTGTCGACCCGGAGCTACGACCCGAGCTTTGCGCCGTGGTGGCAGAAGCGCGGCATGACGCTCGGCATGGGCATGACCGAGAAGCAGGGCGGCACCGACGTGCGCGCCAACATGACGCGTGCGGTGCGCGACGGCGAGGCCTATCGCATCACCGGCCACAAATGGTTCATGTCGGCGCCGATGTGCGATGCGTTCCTGGTGCTGGCGCAGGCCGAGCAGGGTCTGACCTGTTTCTTCATGCCGCGCTTTGCGCCGGATGGTTCGGTGAATGCGATCCAGTTCCAGCGGCTGAAGGACAAGCTCGGCAATCGCTCCAATGCCTCGTCCGAAGTCGAGTTCGTCGGTGCCTACGCCGAACGGGTCGGCGAGGAGGGCAAGGGCATCCGCACCATCATCCAGATGGTGCAGCTGACGCGGCAGGATTGCGCGATCGCCTCCGTCGGCCTGATGCGCTCGGGACTTGCGCATGCGCTGCATCACGCCCGTCACCGCAGCGTGTTCCAGAAACATCTGGCCGATCAGCCGCTGATGCAGGCGGTGCTGTCGGACATGGCGCTGCATGTCGAGGCGAGCACAGCCCTGGTCATGCGGCTCTGCCGCGCCTTCGACCGCACGCCGCACGATGCGGCGGAGGCCGCCTATATGCGGCTGCTGACCCCCGCAATCAAATACTGGACCTGCAAGAGTGCGCCGCCGTTCCTCTATGAGGCCATGGAATGCCTCGGCGGCAACGGCTATGTCGAGGACGGCATTCTGGCGCGGCACTACCGGGAATCGCCGGTCAACGCGATCTGGGAGGGCTCCGGCAACGTGATGTGCCTCGACGTGCTCCGGGCGCTCTCGCGCGAGCCGGAGGCGGCGACGGCTGTGCTGCAATCGCTTGCGGCCGAGACGAAGGGCTTGCCCGGAGCAGGCGAAGCGATTGCGTTCATCGGTCAGACCTTCCGCCGCGCCGATGGCGAGCGCGTCGCGCGGCTTGCGGTCGAGAAGCTGGCACTGCTTGCCGCCGCTGCGGCGCTCAACGGCGTGTCGCCGCGCCACGCCGAACTGTTTGCCGCCACGCGCCTCGCAGCGACCCACGCCAGCATGTATGGCGCGGTCGAGCTGGAGAGCGGCGAGATGCGCGCGCTGCTGGAGCGGGCGCTGCCGTGAGTCTTCCCAACGAAAGCCTCCTGATGGATTCCCTCAATCCCGACCATCCGCCGTTGACCGTGACGCCAGCGACGCCGCGCTTCTGGATGTTCTGGGGCACCGCGCTGTGGGGCCTCTTCGTCTTCGTGGCGATGTTCGTCGGGCAGATCGGCGCCGTTGTCCTGCTGGTGGTGCAGCGTGGTCTTCCCATGGACTTCGCCTCGCTCCAGGCGGTCGGCCAGGATCCGCAGGCGCTCGCGCTGTCGGTCATCATGGGCCTGCCGGCGACGCTCCTGGCGGTGTGGCTCGCCATTGCCATCAAGAAAGCCTCCTTCGTCGACTATCTCGCGCTGCACTGGCCGTCCTGGAAGCAACTGCTGTTCGGTGCGGTCGGCCTCATCCTGCTGGTGCTGGTCTGGGAGACGATGTCGCGCGCGCTCGGCCGCGAGGCGACGCCGGGCTTCATGACCGATCTGTTGAAATCGGGCCGCGACAAGGGCGCGGCGCTGTTGCTGCTGTTCGCCTTCAGCGTGGCTGCGCCGATGTCGGAGGAGATCCTGGCGCGCGGCTTCCTCTATCGCGGCTGGTCGGCGAGTTTCTTGCGCGTGCCGGGCGCGATCCTGCTGTCGTCGCTGGTCTGGACGGTCGTGCACCTGCAATACGACATGTACTTCCTCGCCGAGGTCTTCACCATCGGCCTGTGGTTCGGCTACATGCGCTATCGCGCGAATTCGCTCTGGCTCACCATCGTGCTGCACGCGCTGAACAATCTCACCGCGGTGGTGCTGACGATGTGGCTAGGAAGCTAGGCCGCCAGCGCGATCGCGATCGGCATCGTGATCGCCGCCAAAATCGTCTGCAGCGTGATGATCTGCGCCAGCAGCGGGGCATCGCCGCCCATCTGGCGCGCCATCACATAGGCGCTGGACGAGGTCGGCACCGCCGCGCAGATCGCCACGATCGCGCGGCTGTCGCCCGACAGTCCGAACCAGACGGCCAGCGCCAGTGCCAGCGCAGGCATCAGCGCGAGCTTGAAGACGACGCCGATGGCCGCGGCCACGCTTGGACGCAAGAGGCCTTCGAGATGCAGACCGGCGCCGGTGACGAGCAAGCCGATCGCGAGCGAGGAGCGGCTAAGCGCGTCCGCCACCTCGTGCCAGAGTTTTGGCAACGGCAGGTGGGTGACGTTGACGAAGAGCCCGATCGCGCAGGCCCAGATCAGGGGATTGCGGATCACCGTCATGACGATGGTCCGCGCTGACTGCTTCTCCGGCGCGGCGTAATGGGCGAGCACCACGACGCTCAACACGTTGACGAGGGGAATGATCGCGACCATCGCCACGGAGGCGAGCGCCAGCCCGACATCGCCGAACATGTTGGCGGCGACCGATAGCCCCACGAAGGTCTGCCAGCGCGTCGCGCCCTGGAAGATCGAGGTGAAGGCGGGCCCGTCGATATCGAGCCGGGCCAGGGCGGGGCGGAGCGCGAGGCAGAGCAGCGACATCGCCAGCGCTGACAGCAGCAGCGCGCCGCCGACGCCGGCGACCGGCACCTTGGAAAGGTCGGCCTTCACCAGCGTCTGGATCAGCAGCATCGGAAACAGCACGAAATAGGTCAGCCGCTCCAGCCCGTGCCACTGCGTGTCCAGCCGCATCAGGCTGCGCTTCAGCACGATGCCGAGCACGATGAGGATGAAGACCGGCAGCAGCGCCGCAATCACGACGGCCATCGGTCAGGTGGTCCCTGAACGGAGATTGGCGAGGCGGTCGAGCGCGCCTTGCAGGATGAAGATCGCGGCGTGCTCGTCGATGACCTCGGCGCGCTTGGCGCGGCTGACATCCATGCCGATCAGCTCGCGCTCGACGGCCGCGGTCGAGAGGCGCTCGTCCCACAGGCCGATGGGGAGGGCGGTCAGGCCGGCGAGATTGCGGGCGAAGGCGCGGGTGGATTGCGCGCGCGGACCCTCGCTGCCGTCCATGTTGATGGGCAGGCCGAGCACGAAGCCGACCACCCTGCGCTCGGCCGCAATCGCGAGCAGCCGGGCGGCGTCCTGCTTGAACTGCTTGCGCTGGATCGTCTCGACGCCGGTCGCAAGCCGCCGGTCCGGGTCGGATACGGCAACGCCGATGGTCTTGGTGCCGAGGTCGAGCCCGACCAGCGCGCCGCGGGCGGGCCAGTGGGTTGCAGCATCGACGAGAGGCAGGATAAGAGCCGGCATGGCGTAGCGCATATCACGCGTTACGCCGCGGAGTGAACCCGGAACAATGGATGCGCTGACATTATTCGGTCTGTTCGCCGTCACGGCGATGCTGGTCAGTTACGCCCTGGAAGATCGCAGCCATTGGTTCGTGCTGTTGTTCGCCGCATCCTGCGCGCTCGGCTCGGCCTACGGCTTTCTCCAGGGCGCCTGGCCGTTCGGTCTGGTCGAAGCGGTCTGGGCCGTCGTGGCGCTGCGGCGGTGGCAGCTGAAGCCGTAGATTATCCGGCGGCCGCGACATGCGCGCGTAATCGTAATGCACAAAGTGCGTCGATCATTTGTGGCAAATCTCACACGGGTGACGTCGCGGGCCATGGCATGATGTCGCGTCTCCGGCAGCGCGCATCGATTGACGCTATGGTTGTGAAGCGGTAGAAATGTAGATCTAAAGTAGTGTGGGGCACGTGCCCCGATTTCCAGAACGATCGGCAGCGACCGGCAGTCCCGCCCGTGCTGCAACCTTGGCGCAAATTTTTAATGCGCCCCGACCACGTCCCATATTCGCCCAATCATTTGAGAGGTCACGATGCTCATCAAGCCAAGCCTGATCGCGGGCTCAGAAAGGCGATTCAAACAAGCCGAGTTTTCACCCGAAGCCCTGAACCGGAAACTGGGCGACGGTCCGATCGAGATGACCGTCGAGAAGATGCGCCTGCGCCAGCGCCAGCTGCTGGCGGAGACGCAGGACGTGGAGAAGGCCGAGATCGGCCTGGAGCGGATCATCCAGGGCAATGATCTCGACAGCATCAATTATCTCGCCAAGGGGACCGCGGCCTCGCGCTCGATCTGCCGCATTCAGCTCAGGGATCTCAAGTCGAATCTGCTCGGCTACGGCTCGGGCTTTCTGATCGGGCCGGGCCTGCTGCTGACCAACCATCATGTCTTCGGCAAGCCGGCCGAGGCCGCCAATTCGATCGCCGATTTCAACTACGAGCTCGACGTCTCTGGACAGGAGCGCGTGCCGGTGCGGTTCGGCTTCGAGCCGGGCAAATTCTTCTACACCAATGACAGGCTGGATTTTTCGATCGTCGCGGTGGCGCCGACCTCGCTGTCGGGCGGGGAGGAGCTCGAGGATTGGGGATGGCTGCCGCTCAGCGGCGCGCCCGGCAAGGCAGACCCCGGCGAGTACCTCACCATCGTCCAGCATCCCAGCGGGCAGATGAAGCAGGTCTGTGTCCGCGAGAACAAGCTGCTCAAATATGTCGGCGACTTCCTCTGGTACAACACCGATACGACGGCGGGATCGTCGGGCTCGCCGGCATTCAATCGCTTCTGGCAAGTGGTCGCGCTGCATCACAGCGGCGTTCCCCGGAAGGATGCGCAGGGCCGCACCCTGACCAAGGACGGCAAGGTGTGGAAGTCGTCGATGGACGAATCCTCGATCGACTGGATCGCCAATGAAGGCATCCGGATCAGCGCGATCGTCGCCGATCTCAAAGTGGCCGTCGGCTCCCATCCCCTGATCAAGCCGGTGCTGGACGAGGAGGAGCCGCCGAACCGGCAGGAGATCGAGAAGGTCCGCGCGCCGGTCGCCGCGCCCGCTTACGGCGCCAACATCTGGGTCGAGCAGTCGCTCGACGGCGCCGCGCTGGTGGTCCCGATCCGGGTGCCGCTGCCGATGTTCAGGAAGGACATTCCGTTCGCTCCGCTGGCACCCGTGCCGGGTCCGGCTGGGGGTAACGGAGGGACGCAGAACGGCGGTATGCCGAACGGTAGCAAGCCGTTGATCGCTCCGCCGGCCGGCCTCCTGCCTCGCATCAGTGCGAACGGCCTGCCCATGGAGGCCGTGCATATCGATCAGAGCACGCTGAAATCGCGTCCCGGATACAAAGCGAATTTTCTCGGCACCGGTAAATTTTCGGTGGCCCTGCCGAAGATTCCGGCCGCTCTCAAGTCCCGGATCGCGACGCTGAAGGGAAGCTCCAGGCAGTCCGAGCTGAAATACTTCAACTACAGCGTCGTCATGAACAAGGAGCGCCGGCTCGCCTTCTTCAGCTGTGTCAATATCGACGGCGGACAGCAACAGGATGTCGGCAAGCGCGAAGGCGATTCCTGGTTGCGCGATCCGCGCATCGACGACGATGCCCAGATCGGCGACGAGTTCTACCGCAAGCAGGCCACCTTCGAGGCGGACCGCAGCAAGAA
Organism: Bradyrhizobium ottawaense; assembly: GCF_002278135.3. Classification (NCBI taxonomy): domain Bacteria; kingdom Pseudomonadati; phylum Pseudomonadota; class Alphaproteobacteria; order Hyphomicrobiales; family Nitrobacteraceae; genus Bradyrhizobium; species Bradyrhizobium ottawaense. The sequence goes on from NZ_CP029425.2 coordinate 3,803,396, forward strand.
CCCGTTCGATCGCGGTCATCTCGTGCGCCGCCTCGATGCGACCTGGGGCGACACCGTCGCCGCGGCCAAGCAGCACGGCGACGATTCCTTCCACTTCACCAATTGCTCGCCGCAGTTCTTCTCGTTCAACCAGGGCAAGCAGCTCTGGGCGGGCCTCGAGGATTACACGCGCGATGTCCTGCTCGAAGGGGAGGAGAAGGGCATCGTCATGAACGGTCCGGTGTTCGACGGGCCGGACGCCGACGGATCCGATCTGCCCAATCCGGCCGGCCGGCCGCACAAGGATCCGAGCTTCGGCGGCGTTCAAATCCCGAAATATTTCTGGAAGATCCTGATCCGACGCAACGAGGATGACGACGCTCTCAAGGCGGCGGCATTCCTGATGAGCCAGCGAAAGCTGGTCATGGAAATCGATCGCATCCAGGAGGTGGACCTGCGCGAAAAGATGTCGGAGGAGGATGTCAGCGTCTTCCAGGTCTCGATCGCGGACCTGGCGAAATTGACCAAGCTCGACTTCGGCAATCTCGCCGACGCGGATTCGCACGAGGCGACCTCGGTCGGTCCGCGGCGGATCGAGTCCTATGAGGACATTCGACTCTAGAACAGCGCCGCCTGACGCGGCGTCACCGCGTCAGGCCGCGATGACGTCCTCGTCAGTCTTCAGGCAAGCGGCAAAACTGCAGAGCGCGCTCGTTTGATGGCCGGCGCGACGCTGGATGAACAGTGTCTCGACCCGCGCTTGCGACGGGCTCAGGGTGTGGATCGAGACGGTGCCATTCATTGCGCTACGTTCGACGACCGCGCGCGGCAGCAACGTCACGCCCATGTCGGCGGCGACGCAGCCGATCATGCCGTCGAGCGTGCCGAGCTCGAAGCGTGCGGCGGAAGGCCAGCCGAACTCGACGAAGATCTGCTCGAGCCGCTGGCGGTAGGTACAGCCGGTGCGGAACACCAGCGCGGTCGGGCCGGACTCCGGCGTGCCGGCGCGCAGCTCGGCAAGTGAGGCCCAGCGACGCGCGCTGACCAGCACCAGCTCCTCGCGGAAGGCGCTCGTCGCAGTGAGGTCATCATGCGCGATCGGACCTGCGACGAAGGCACCATCGAGCGCGCCTTCGAGCACGCTCGCGACGAGGTCGGCGGTCGGCGAGGTACGCAAGGAAAGGCGCACGGCCGGGAAGCGGCGGTGGAAATCGGCGAGCAGCGGCGGCAGCCGCACCGCTGCGGTCGTCTCCATCGAGCCGATCGCAAGCGGTCCCTTTGGCGCGCCATCGTCGCGCGCGGCCAGCACGGCTTCACGCGAGAGTGCGGCCATCCGTTGCGCGTAGGGCAGGAGGCGCCTGCCGGCGCCGGTCAGCGTCATGCCCCGGCTGTGGCGTTCGAACAGCGGCGTGCCGATCTCCGCCTCCAGAGCCTTCACGCGCTGGGTGACGTTGGATTGCACGGTGTTCAGCTCTTCCGCGGCGCGAGTGATGCCGCCGGTGCGGGCGACTGCGGCAAAGGTGTTGAGATCGCTGAGTTCCATGGCCCGTTTCTCTTTTGAGATGGCAGCGTTCTGTAGAATTCAATTTTGAAGAATGATATTCGCGCCTAATCTTCCTGTCCAGAGCAGGAGGACTCATGCCGATTGCCACGCCGCTGACGGAGTTGCTGGGGATCAGACATCCGATCTTGTCGGCTCCCATGGACACGATCGCGGGCAGCCGGCTGACGCGCGCTGTCAGCGAGGCCGGCGGATTCGGCATCCTGGGTGGTGGATACGGTGACCGTGTCCGACTTCAGACGGAGGCCGCAGAGCTGAAGGGCTTTGCGCCGTTCGGCATCGGCTTCATCACCTGGAGCCTGGCGAAACAGCCCGAACTGCTCGACATCGCGCTCGACGCTCGCCCCCAGGCCGTGATGCTGTCGTTCGGCGATCCCGCGCCATTCGCGCCGCGCATCAAGGCGTGCGGCGTGCGACTGATCTGCCAGGTGCAGAGCGAGGACATCGCCAGGCAGGCGCTCGATGCCGGCGCCGATATCCTGATCGCGCAAGGCACCGAAGCCGGCGGCCATGGCGCATCGCGCACCACCGTCGATATCGTGCCGGCGATCGTCGATCTAGCGGCCGGACGCGTGCCGGTCGTCGCGGCCGGCGGGATCGCCGACGGCCGGGGCCTTGCCGCAATGATGATGCTGGGCGCAGCCGGTGTGCTGATCGGCACGCGCTTCTATGCGAGCGCGGAGGCCAACGGGGCGCAGGAGGCCAAGGAGCGCATTCGCAGAGCTGACGGCAATGACACCGTGCGCGGCGTCATTGCCGACTGGTCGCGCAGCCTGTTCTGGCCGGCCCCGTTCACCGCGCGAACCCTGGTCAATGATCACATCAGGCGCTGGACCGGCCGCGAGATCGAGCTGATGCAGCGCGCGAGCGAGGTCGCCGTCGAGTATGCTGCAGCGAAGGCCGCAGGCAATTTCGAGGTCGCCGCGGTCTTTGCCGGCGAGGCGGTTGGCCTGATTCATGATATTCCGCCCGCAGCCGAACTCGTCGAGCGGATTGCGATTGAAGCCGAACAGCTCCTTGCCGGACGGCGCAACTCCATTGCGTCAGTCGCCTGAACCTAGAGAGAACAACCATGTGGCCTGACCGTCGACTGATCGACCTCTTCAAGACCGAATTTCCGATCGTGCTGGCGCCGATGGCCGGTGTGATGGATGCGGAGCTGGTGATCGCCGCGGCGCAAGGCGGAGCGCTGGGGTCGCTGCCGTGCGCGATGCTGTCGCCGGACAAGATACGCGAGCAGGTCAGGATCATCCGCAACGGCGTCACAGCGCCGGTCAATCTGAACTTCTTCTGCCACACGCCGGTCGAGCTCACGGCGGAGGCCGAGGCGCGCTGGAAGCAGCGCCTCGCGGGCTATTACAGGGAACATGGCCTCGATCCGGCGGCGCCGGTCAATGCCGCCAACCGGGCCCCGTTCGATGCGGCGACCTGCGCGCTCGTGGAGGAGCTGAAGCCGGAGGTCGTGAGCTTCCATTTCGGCCTCCCGGAGCAGGCCTTCCTCGACCGCATCAGGGCAGCCGGGTGTCTCGTGATCGCCTCGGCGACCACCGTGAAGGAAGCCGTCTGGCTCGACCAGCGCGGTGTCGACGCGGTGATCGCGCAAGGCGCGGAGGCCGGCGGCCATCGCGGCATGTTCCTGACCGAGAAGATAAGCGAGCAGCCCGGCAATCTTGCGTTGGTGCCGCAGATTGTCGATGCCGTGAAGGTGCCGGTGATCGTGGCCGGCGGCATTGGGGACGGGCGCGGCATCGCGGCAGCTTTCGCGCTGGGCGCCTCCGGTGTGCAGATCGGAAGCGCTTACCTGCGCTGTCCTGAATCCAAAGTGACCGCGGCGGGGCGCGCGGCACTGGCGGAAGGACGCGATGATTCCACCGTCATCACCAACGTCATGACCGGGCGGCCGGCCCGCGGCGTCCAGAACAGGCTGATGCGCGAAGCCGGTCCAATCTGCCCGGATGCGCCGCCATTTCCCCATGCGGCAACGGCGCTGGTGCCGTTGAAGGCGGCGGCGGAGAAGCAGGGCCGCGCGGACTTCACCAATCTTTGGGCGGGGCAGGCGATCGCCATGGGGCGGGACCTCCCCGCCGCCGAATTGACCCGGGATCTCGCCAAATCGGCGCTGGCCCGCATGAAAGCGCTGGCTGGGTAGCTCCGGCCCCGGTTGCGGCGCAAAACCGGCCTCTGCTATACGGCACATAGGTTTTGCCGTGAGAGGCCTTATATAATGTCCGTCGACGCCGCTACCGTCCGCCGCATCGCGCATCTGGCGCGCATCGCGGTTTCCGAGGGCGAGGTTCCGCATCTGCAGGGCGAGCTTAACGCCATGCTCGCCTTCGTCGAGCAGCTCTCGGAGGTCAATGTCGAGGGCGTGGAGCCCATGACCTCGGTCACCCCGATGCAGATGAAGAAGCGGCAGGACGTGGTCGATGACGGCGAGATCGCCGACGATATCGTTGCCAACGCGCCCGCGACCGAAGGTCACTTCTTCCTGGTGCCCAAGGTCGTCGAGTAATTTTTAGGACGTGGTCCGATGTGTCTGCTTTGCGACGATGAGAAGGCCTATCAGGCCTACATGAACTATCTCGACAAGATGGAGCGGCAGGGCAAGGCTGCCGATCCCAACGTCGCCGTCAATGCCGTGCTCGACGAGATCGAGGCCGCCGCCAATGCGGCCGCCAAAAAAGACGACCCGGCCAACGACAAGACCCTGTCTCCGTTCTTCTGCAGCCCGATCAATAAATGACCGATTTGACATCGCTGACGCTCGCCGAGGCCCGCAAGGGTCTCGCCGACAAGACTTTCACGTCCCTCGAGCTGACCGACGCGCATCTGAGCGCCATCGAAGCCGCGCGGGTGCTCAACGCCTTCGTGATGGAGACGCCGGAGCAGGCGCGCGACATGGCCAGGGCCGTGGACGAGAAGATCGCCAAGGGCGATGCCGGTCCGCTCGCCGGGATCCCGCTCGGCATCAAGGATCTGTTCGCGACCAAGGGCGTGCGCACCACCGCATGCTCGAAGATCCTCGGCAATTTCGTGCCGACCTACGAGTCCACCATCACCTCGCAGCTGTGGCGCGACGGTGCGGTGATGCTCGGCAAGCTCAACAATGACGAGTTCGCGATGGGCTCGGCGAACGAGACCTCGTGCTTCGGTCCCGTCGGCAATCCCTGGCGGCGCGAGGGAAGCAACACCACGCTGGTGCCGGGTGGCTCGTCCGGCGGCTCTGCCTCGGCGGTAGCGGCGCTCCTGTGCATGGGGGCGACCGCGACCGACACCGGCGGCTCGATCCGCCAGCCGGCGGCGTTCACCGCGACCGTCGGCATCAAGCCGACCTATGGCCGCTGCTCGCGCTGGGGCATCGTCGCCTTTGCCTCCTCGCTCGACCAGGCAGGTCCCATTGCGCGCAGCGTGCGCGATGCCGCGATGCTGCTGCGCTCGATGGCCGGCCATGACCCGAAGGACACGACCTCGGTCGACATTCCCGTGCCCGATTACGAGGCGGCGATCGGCAAGTCCGTGAAGGGCATGAAGATCGGCATTCCCAAGGAGTACCGCCTCGACGGCATGCCGGCCGAGATCGAAAAACTCTGGAGCGAGGGCGCGGCGTGGCTGAAGGCGGCCGGCGCCGAGCTGGTCGAGGTGTCGCTGCCGCACACCAAATACGCACTGCCGGCCTATTACATCGTGGCGCCGGCGGAAGCGTCCTCGAACCTCGCGCGCTATGACGGCGTCCGCTACGGCCTGCGCGAGCAGGCCAAGAACATCACCGAGCTCTACGAGAACACCCGCGCCGAAGGTTTTGGTGCGGAGGTCCGCCGCCGCGTCATGATCGGCACCTATGTGCTCTCGGCCGGCTATTACGACGCCTACTATTTGCGCGCCCAGAAGGTGCGCACGCTGATCAAGAAGGATTTCGAGGATTGCTTCGCCAGGGGCGTCAACGCGATCCTGACGCCGGCGACGCCGTCGGCGGCCTTCGGCATCGGCGAGAAGGGCGGCGCCGATCCGGTCGAGATGTATCTCAACGACATCTTCACGGTGACCGTGAACATGGCGGGCCTGCCCGGCATCGCGGTGCCCGCCGGCAAGGATGCGCAGGGCCTGCCGCTCGGCCTGCAGCTGATCGGCCGTCCGTTCGAGGAGGAGACGCTGTTCTCGCTCGGCGAGGTGATCGAGCAGGCGGCCGGCCGCTTCACGCCCGCGAGGTGGTGGTGAATGCCGCGGCGTTCATCGCGAGCCTCGACGGCGCGGCGCCCGCGCCACACCTGAGCGCGCCGCTCGCCGGCCTGTGGTGGGCCGCGAAGGGGGACTGGGACCGCGCCCACAAGATCGTCCAGGACGAGCAGGGTCGCGACGCAGCCTGGGTGCACGCCTACCTGCACCGCGTCGAGGGCGATCTCGGCAACGCCGGCTACTGGTACCGCCAGGCCGGCCAGCCGGCTGCAAAGGATTCATTGGAAGCGGAGTGGGAGCGGATCGCTGTCACGCTGCTCGGGAGCACGACATGAGCACGGCCACGCACAAGCTTCTCAAGGGCGCCACCGGTGACTGGGAGGTGGTCATCGGCATGGAGATCCATGCTCAGGTGACGTCGAAGTCGAAACTGTTCTCGGGCGCGTCCACCGCGTTCGGCGGCGAGCCGAACACGCACGTCTCGCTGGTCGATGCCGCGATGCCGGGCATGCTGCCCGTCATCAACGAGGAATGCGTCAGGCAGGCTGTCCGGACCGGGCTCGGTCTCAACGCGCAGATCAATCTGCGCTCGGTGTTCGACCGCAAGAACTATTTCTATCCAGACCTGCCGCAGGGCTACCAGATCAGCCAGTACAAGTCGCCGGTCGTGGGCGAGGGCGAGGTGATCGTCGATCTCGACGGCGGCCGCACTGTCTCCATCGGCATCGAGCGGCTGCATCTGGAGCAGGATCCGGGCAAAATGCTGCACGACCGGTCGCCGTCGCTGTCCTACATCGATTTCAATCGCTGCGGCGTGGCGCTGATGGAGATTGTCTCGAAACCGGATATCCGCGACGCCGAGCAGGCCAAGGCCTATGTGACCAAGCTGCGCTCGATCATGCGCTACCTTGGCACCTGTGACGGTGACATGGAGAAGGGATCCTTGCGCGCCGACGTCAATGTGTCCGTGCGCAAGCCCGGCGCGCCGCTCGGCACCCGCTGCGAAATCAAGAACATGAACTCGATCACCTTCATCGGCCAGGCGATCGAGTATGAAGCGCGGCGCCAGATCGAGATCCTGGAGGACGGCGGTCAGATCGAGCAGGAGACGCGTCGGTTCGATCCCAACAAGGGCGAGACCCGCTCGATGCGGTCCAAGGAAGAGGCGCACGACTATCGCTACTTCCCCGATCCCGACCTGCTGCCGCTGGAGTTCAGCCAGGAATTCGTCGACGAGCTGAAGGCTGAGCTCCCCGAGCTGCCGGACCAGAAGAAGACGCGCTTCGTCGCCGATCTCGGCCTGTCGGCCTATGATGCGAGCGTGCTCGTCGCCGAGCGCGAGAGCGCGGTGTTCTACGAGACAGTGCTCGACAAGCTCGGCGACCGCGCGCGCGACGGCAAGATGGCGGCGAACTGGGTGATCAACGAGCTGTTCGGCCGTCTCAACAAGGAAGGCCGGGATATTACGGGCTCTCCGGTGGGCGCCGAGCAGCTCTCGGGGATCATCGACCTGATCGGCGAGGGCACGATCTCGGGCAAGATCGCCAAGGATCTGTTCGAGATCGTCTGGCAAGAGGGCGGCGATCCCCGCGCGCTGGTCGAAAGCCGCGGCATGAAGCAGGTCACGGATCTTTCGGCGATCGAAAAGGTTGTCGACGACATCATCGCGGCCAATCCCGACAAGGCCGCGCAGGTGAAGGACAAGCCGCAGTCGCTCGGCTGGTTCGTCGGCCAGGTGATGAAGGCCTCCGGCGGCAAGGCCAACCCGCAGAGCGTCAACGACCTGCTCAAGTCCAAGCTCGGCGTCTAGCGTCGCGCGTTCGAACGAGGTGACGGACACGCTTCGTCACCTCGCTTTCGGTTCGTGATGCGACGCTCGCGCGCATCCTCGGCGGCAAACTTCATCCCGACCAGAGGCGATGCGACGGCCGAATCGCCGTCACGCGATTCGCGCAAAAAGGCGGCTCGCACTCGCTCTGGCGAGCGCTCGCGCCGTTAAGCATGAAAATAATTTCGTTGCCAAAAATCGCGACTCAGAGTCCGCGAAATGCCTTTGCAAGGTGATCTCGACCGTCACGATGCGCTCCGTCGGGTCGATCGTGCGCGATGCGCGCGTGCAGGAAAATACTTGCTGCATAGAGTTTTCTGCAATCGCATCTCTCGCAGACATCGACGATGCGGGCACTCTGCGCGATCGTGCAAACGCGTCATGCAGCGTGCTTGCATCGCACTCGCCAAGCGCACGCGCCTTGCGCCGTCAACACTTCTTTAAGCGAGACGCTGTTTTTTTCGTTGTGTTGGTGTATTCGGGATGAGTGTGCACTCGATCCCCGAATGCATGCAGCGATTAAGCCATCTCACACATCGGAGGGCAACATGGCCAAGAAAGCTAAGAAGGCAAAGAAGGCGAAGAAGGCGAAGAGCGCAGTGAAGAAGACTGCGAAGAAGACCCGCAAGGTCGCCAAGAAGAAGTAACTTCGCTTCTGAAGTTGCCGGCTCCTCGAGAGCCGGCACGTCATCAGCGCCTCCCAGAGGTTCTGGTCGACGATAGAGGGTGTCGGCGAGACATCAGGTCAACGGTCGGATCGCTCTCTTCGCGGTCCGGCAGAAGAAACAAGTGTTCTTCGTTCGGTGCGGGGCCGGTTCTCCGGTTCTGCAATTTCACGAGTGGCCTCGCGGTCAAAGTGGAATCTGGTCCTGACGTGTTCGCCGACGCCCTCGTTCTCCTGAGGCCGGGGTATTGCCGGCATTCCTTTTCCCCACATTGCTGATCTGACCACAGCGCGTCCGCGCCGCTCTTGTCGTGCTGCCTTGGGGCAGGCAAGGGCTGAGGCCCGATTGCGTGGTGTTTGCGCCACGCTTTGCCATTCGCGGTGTCATCGCCCGGCTCCGACCGGGCGATCCAGCACGCCGAGACGGCAGTGGTTGAATCGATGGGCTGCGGCGTACTGGATTCCCGCCCGCGTGGGGAATGACAGGGCGGAGGCGGCGCCCACCGCGCGCGATGGTTATCGATGTCCCAAAATCCCAAGGTAAACCAAATCTGACGAATCGCGGAAGTGCCTGCAAATCAGGGACTTCTTGAATTCTGTGCGCCGGCGCCGCGCGCTCGCGTTTACGTCTGCTTCATCGCGATACTTAAACTGCCATTCAAATTTGCCCGCCATCATCGCCTCCAACAAGCCGGCAAACGGCGTTGGGCAAGAAGACTAAGGCAAGAAGACTAGGGGATGAGTTGAACAGTGCACGGTCCCGGGAAGGGGCATGCACATCAGAGTTGGACGGGAGCCGCGCTCGGGGGAGCAAGGCACAAGAAAAAGGGGATGCGTTATGTTTCAGGGTACTTTCGATCTGGAGACGGCAACGCCGATCGACGCGACCGCGCTGTCGGACGTGCTGTTCGAGCGGGGGATCTATTGGGCGAGCGGCCGTTCCGGGCTCGTCGATCTCGTCGCCGCACACAAATGGTTCAACCTCGCCGCCCTGAAGGGCCGCAAGGACGCCGTGACGCTGCGCCAGGAAGTCGCCGGGCAGATGTCGGATGCCGAGATCTCGGCCGCGCAGCGCGAGGCGAGGGCGTGGGTCTCCACGCACTGAACCGAGAATTGCATCCGCACCCGTGTTCGCACGGGTGGGCCTGGTTGCGCTGAATCAAGTTTCTTCGTCGTGCCGCCACATAAGACCCGTGCGGCATGAGCGAGCCCGACACCAAGAGACGATGGCTGCCGATTCAGATCGCTCCCGATGAGTGCGATCTGGAACTCGGACGTCCGCACAAGACGGGGATTCTGCCCTGGTCGTTCCCGTGCCGGCGCAGGTCCGGCGTCTGGTACAACGTCTGGGCCGGCGAGGCGGTGCTGATTTCGCCCTCGCATTGGCGGATCTGGCGGTTCCACCGGTAGGCACGGACCACACACATACCCACACATATAAGATGGCGCGAATCGAGCTGGAGCTCGCCGCGCCGATCCTTGCGCCAGGCTTTCGCGCGGCCTCACGAGCGCATTCAGGTGAAAGAACGCCCAGACCTTGATTGATTCTGCCGCTGGGTGGCGGAGAGGGAGGGATTCGAACCCTCGATACAGCTTGAGACCGTATGACGCTTTAGCAAAGCGTTGCCTTCAGCCACTCGGCCACCTCTCCGGTGCGAGCCTTATGCATCTAATTACTCGGGCCGGTCAATTTGGAAGCGTGTGTTTTCGCTCGAATATTCCCAGCGATTTTCGCAGCAAAGCAGTTTGCTCCCGGGGCGTGACCGTAACGTTGCGAGAATCGGGCACAGAGTTGGAGCGTCCGGCGCATCTCGAAGGATAGTTCCGCCCATGAGAACGTCTTAGCTCGCGTAAGGGACTGAGTTTACTGGAAGAATCGATGGAACGGGGGCGGGCGGTCGAAAGTTCGGTTCGTGGCATCTGCGCCAGCCGGCTCCTCGCCCCCGCTATCCACAAAGGTGCTCGTCGCGCACCTTAAAGCCGTGCCTGCATCAGGCTGGGAGGCGCGGAGCAGGTCGATGAGCTCTCCTTGAGTCTGCCTCCGATTCTACGATTCGAGTGCGTCAAAGCCCCTCCCAGGCCGAGATCTCACTTGCGGTGCCTTAAGTGGGGAACTTCGATGGCAAAAGGAACCGTCTCTAAAACATCAAAGAAAACAATTGGTTGCGAGGGCGCTCCGATCACATCTGCGTGTTATTTGTGCAACACCCGCCGGAAAACAAGCTTCATAGGCCCGTTTCAAAGCGTTCTCTTGTTGTGTGTGCAAGGACGTTCGGTAATTGTGACTGAGCGACGGAGGGGGGCATCCCGAGGTCGTCCCGTTTAGGTCATTTCGCTTAAGTCCCTCGCGTTCATGCGGGTGTGTCCGAAGACGCGAAGGAGCCCGGAGCGGTGATTTAGAGGGGGTTGGGGAATTGGCCGTCCGGTCAGTGACCTTCCCTGAAGAGCAACTTGGAGGTTTAACATGAAGTTGGTTAAGAGCCTTTTGCTCGGCTCAGCGGCGGGTCTGATCGCCGTGGGCGGAGCTCAAGCAGCCGATCTGCCCGTGAAGGCCAAGGCGGTCGAATACGTGAAGATCTGCTCGCTGTACGGCGCGGGCTTCTACTACATCCCGGGCACCGACACCTGCATCAAGCTGGGTGGTTATCTGCGCGCTGAAGTCGCGCTGAACACCAACTCGAGCTTCAGCGGTCAGCTCACGTCGAACAACGGTTCGCGCAACCGTCTGACGAACTACTACACCATGCGCGCTCGTGAAGATCTCAACATCGACACGCGCACCGCGACCGAGTACGGCGTCGTCCGTACCTTCTTCGACGGCGTGTTCTCCTGGACCACCGGCAACTACGCCGGTACGGGCAGCGCGACCGGCACGACCGCCTACAGCGGCACGCTGGCTCTCAACACCTCCGGCGCCACCCCGGCGCTCGTTGGTTCGTCGATCAACGGCACCGACGGCAACACCTCGGGCGGTTCGCTCGGCGTGTACTACGCCTTCATCCAGTTCGCTGGCTTCACCATGGGTAAGGCCGTGTCGCAGTTCGACGCGCCCTGGACCAACTATCCCGGCAACAACTTCGACAGCCTCGTCGGCGGCAGCGGCACGGTCACTGGTGTCAACCAGTTCACCTACACCGCTGACTTCGGTCAGGGCGTGACGGCGTCGTTCTCGGCGGAAGACGCGACGGCTTACTACCAGGCCGGCAACCTCAACATGACCGGCGCTTCGGCGACTGGCATGATCGGCGGTTCGTATGGCTCGAACGCCATCGGCGGTTCGCGTTCGCCGAACCTCGTCGGTATGGTTCGTGTCGACCAGGCCTGGGGTCTGTTCCAGGCGTCGGTCGCCGCGCATGACAACCACGTTGCCTACTACGGCGCCACCGAGCCGACTGGCCACCCCGACGACAAGTGGGGTTGGGCTGTTCAGCTCGCTCTGTCGATCAAGAACATCCCGACTGGTGCGGGTGACGTGATCAACATTTCGGGCGTCTACACCGACGGCGCGTCCCGTTACAACTTCCAGAACCTGTCGGGCGGCAGCTACTCGATGTTCGGCAGCTCGGGCGTTGCCTACCAGAGCGTCGGCTTCGCCATCGCTCCGGACACCGTGTTCGTGACCGGCTCGTCGCAGGAGACTGTGAAGACCTGGGGCTTCCGTGGTGCCTACACCCACAACTGGGATCCCTACTGGAACACCGCGCTCTACGGTGCCTACGCTCAGGCACAGTTCGGCTCGCTGGCCAAGACCACGCTTTGCGGCGCCGGTGGTGCTGGCGGCGTGTTCGGCGGTCTCGCCGGTGTGACGGGTTGTAATCCTGACTTCGCCATCGGCCAGGTCGGTATCATCACCCGCTGGACCCCGGTCAAGAACCTCACGTTCTCGGCTGACCTGAACTGGACCCATCTCGACCAGAAGTACTCCGGTACGGTTGGTTACGCTGGTGCCGGCACGACGGCCAAGCCGGCCGCTGTGTACGAGCTGAAGGATCAGGACACCATCACCCTGCTCCTCCGCGCTCAGCGCAACTGGTAAGTTCGGTCTAACGACCTGACAGAGAGCCCCGGCGGGAAACCGCCGGGGCTTTTCCTTTGCCGCGATGCTTGCCTTCTCGCTTGGCGCAATGGGCCAAGTTTGGCGCATCGCTCTCCATTGACGGTCTTCGTTGCGATCTGATGGAAGTCGTGGTGGGAGGGCAATCGCACACGGCGTTTTCCGCCAAGTGAGCGCGCGCCTCGTCATTCGAGACGACCGCGAAGCCTGTCATAAGGCCGCCCTTTGCGCGGCCCCGTGGCGGTCTCCTGAGGCTGAGGCCAAGCGGCATCAGTGCCCGTCAAGACTGCTGCCGCACACTCCGTCCTCATCCTGAGGGCCCGCCAACGGCGGGCGTCTCGAAGGTTAGCTACAGAGGGGGCGCTCCCAAATGCGATTGCTCCGGGGTGGGAGAGGGAAGCTCCGCGCTTCCCATCCCTGGCAGTGGCGCGCGGGCGGAGAGCTGCGCTGGCCGGCGCGGCCGCGCATACGCTTCGCTGGTCTGTCTTTGCAGCGGTGGCGACAGGCCCTTCATCTGCACCGTGAGGCAACGGCAGCGCTCGCCACCCCTGCTCGCGGCTGCGAATCGAAAGAGCGGATCGCTATTCCACGCTGCCGGCGCCACGGCGCAGATCGGCTTCGATCTGTAGCCGTGTGCCGCCGCCGAAGCGGGCGCGGTAGACTTGCAGGTTCTCCATGATCCGCTGCACGTAGTTGCGCGTCTCGGAGAACGGAATCAGCTCGACCCAGTCGACCGCGTCGACCTTGGGGTCGCGCGGATCGCCGTAGCGCTCGACCCACTTCTTCACGCTGCCGCGGCCGGCATTGTAGGCGGCAAAGGTCATGATGTAGGAGCCGCGATAATCCTCGAGCAGTCCGCCGAGCTCGGCCGAGCCGAGCGTGGCGTTGTAGACCGAATCGTTCTTCAGCCGCCCCAGATCGTAAGTCGCGCCGTGACGCTTGCAGACAAAGCGCGCGGCGTCGGGCGTCACCTGCATCAGGCCGTAGGCCTGCGCCGGCGAGACCACTGACGGATTGAATGCGCTCTCCTGCCGCGCGATCGCATAGACGATGCTGCGCTCGACGTCGGGACCGATCGGGGTGAACTGCGGAATGCCGTTGACGGGGTAGGCGTAAAAGTCGAACGGCAGGCCGCGATTGAGCGCGGCCTTGCCGAGCAGCAGCATGCCGCGCGCATCGTTGTAGCGCTGGGTCAGCTCGCCGAGGCCGGCGAGTGCTTCGGGATCGCCGTTCTCGCCCATGTCGGCCAGCAGCGGTATCGCCATCTCGCGCTCGTCGAGCTCGTAGAGCAGGTGCGCGGCGCGCACGATCTCCAGCCGCTCGGCGCCGCGGCCGCGCGGCTGGCTGTTGAGCTCGATCTGCGGCAGGCCGAGCTTGGCCCGGGCGAGCTGGCCGTAATAGCTGGTCGATTGTTCGGCCGCGCGGGCATAGGCGTTGCGCGCCTCCTGCTGGCGCCCCGCCGCTTCCGCGGCGCGGCCCTGCCAATAGCCGGCACGCGCCAGCGCGGTCGGATTGACGCTGCCGACGCCGATGCGGGCGAAATGCTGGGTGGCGGCCGCAGGGTCGTTGAGGAAGCGCAGCGCGATCCACCCGGCCGTGAACTCCTGCTCGGTCTTGTAGATGTCGCGCGAGGGCAGTGCGGCGTCGCGCGCGATCAGATAGGCGCTGCGGAATTCCTCGGTGTCGATCATCTTGCGCGCCAAAAGACGCCGCTCGATCCACCATTCGTCGAGATTGTGGAGCCGGTTCGGATCCTTCGGCGCCGACAGCATGAGCTGGGCTGCTTCGGCGAACTTCTCCTCGCGGCGCAGCAGCTGGATCCTGCTGAAGGTGAAGCCGGGGTCGTTGTGCAGCTCGCGGGGCACGGCGTCGAGCAGCGCGCGCGCGTTCGGCGCCTTCTTGACGGCGGCGATGCGGGCCTTGGCGAGTGCGACATAGCCGGCGCCCAGGCGCTTTGCGGCGCGCAGCGCGGCCTCGTTCTCGCTGCCGTAGAGCAGGGTGTCCATCCGCGCCTTCTGGTCGCCCGGCGTCAGCAGGGCGCCGAACTGGTCGAGCGCGTTGTTCTCGGTGTCCTCGGACATCGGATCGCTGCGCCAGGCCTCGCGCACCAGCCGCTCGGCATTGGCGCGGTCGCCGCGCGCCAGCATCGCCTTGGCGAGCGTGAAGCGGCCCTTGGCGGAGATCGGAGATTCGTTCTCGAACCACGACCACGCGACGGAATCGTCGCGCCTGTCGTCCCACATCGCGGCCTCGAGGCGCCGGCGCAGGAAGGTTTGCGACGGCCAGCTCGGATTGGCGGAGAGGAAGGCGCGGTAGCGCTCCACGGTCGCGCCATTGTCCTCGCTGCGCAGGATGATCCATTCCGCGAGTTTTCGCGCGACCGGATCCGAGATGCCCGCTGCGACGCTGCTGGCGTCACCCGCCTTGCGCTTGCGCACGAGCTCGATGACACTCTCGAGGGCGTCCTTGTCACCCTGGGGCGTCGACGACGTCGCAGCGACCGCGGCCGGTATGACCGGCTTGCGCGGCGCGGCATGCTGGCGGGTCGCCGGAGCCAGCACCGGCGCTGCGGCCGGTCTGGCCGCGGGGGCGGAAGGTCTGACGGTGGCGGTCACGGCCGGCGCGGGGGCCGTTTTCGGCGGCGAACCGCTGGCGGCCGGATGCGATTTCGGCGCAGGGGTCGCTACGGCGGGCTTTGCGGCAGGCGTTGCTGCAGGCTTGGGCTTGTCCTTCGCGGGCTCTGTTCCGGCGCTCTTGCCGCCGTCCTTGCCGATCTCCTTGGCCGGTTTCTTCGCAGCGTCCTTCGCCGGAGCGCCAGCGGCACCCTTGCTCGCGCCCTTGCTTGCTCCCTGGCTTGCTCCTTTGGCCGCGTCCTTCGAAGTTTCCTTGCCGGTTCCCTTGGACGAGCCCTTCGCGCTGTCCTTGGCAGCGTCCTTGGCGGCCGGCTTCGCGGTGTCCTTGCCGGCTTCCGCAGGTGTCTCATTGGACTTGGCCAGGGCGGCGCAGCCGACCGACAGCCCTGCCATCAGGCACACGATGAGACCGGTGGATCGCCAGGCGGCACGAGGGAATGAGGTCACGGGTTTGGTCGCCCCGAATCAGTCAAGTGGCTCAAGATCTAGCTGTATTTGATTGAATATGCGGACAAAATACCAACAGCGGCTTACCGCGGGCGGGTTTGCACCACTACCACGGCAAAATCGCGGCCTAAACGGTGCGTCACACGGAAGCGGGCCTTTTACCGGCGGGATAGACCCGATATGAAAGGGGCTTGCTCAAGAGATAGCCGCGTACGGAGGAAGTCCATGGCAGCCAAGACGAAATTCCGGGGGTCGTTCACCGCCTTGGTCACGCCGTTCAAGAACGGCTCGCTGGACGAGGCGGCATTCCGATCCCTGGTCAACTGGCAGATTTCGGAGGGCACCAACGGCCTGGTCCCGGTCGGCACCACCGGCGAGAGCCCGACGCTCAGCCATGACGAGCACAAGAAGGTGGTCGAATGGTGTATCGCTGAAGCCAAGGGCCGCGTGCCTGTGATCGCCGGTGCTGGCTCCAACTCGACCAAGGAGGCGATCGAGCTCGCCCAGCACGCGGAGAAGGCCGGCGCGGGCGCCGTGCTGGTGGTGACGCCCTACTACAACAAGCCGACCCAGGAAGGCATGTACCAGCACTTCAAGGCGATCAACGACGCGATCGGCATTCCGATCATCATCTACAACATCCCGCCGCGCTCGGTGATCGACATGTCGGTCGACACCATGAAGCGGCTGTGGGAGCTCAAGAACATCGCCGGCGTGAAGGACGCCACCGCCAGCATGGTGCGCGTGTCGCAGCAGCGTGCGGCGATGGGCGAGGATTTCAACCAGCTCTCGGGCGAGGACGCGACCATCATCGGCTACATGGCGCATGGCGGCCACGGCTGCATCTCGGTGACGTCGAACGTCGCGCCGCGCCTGTGCTCGGAGTTCCAGGCCGCCTGGGCGAAGGGTGACCATGCCACCGCGCTGAAGATCCACGACAAGCTGATGCCGCTGCACAACAACCTCTTCATCGAGAGCAACCCGGCGCCGATCAAGTACGCGATGTCGCTGCTCGGCAAGCTCGACGAGACGCTGCGGCTGCCGATGGTGCCGGTCTCCGAGCCGACCCGCGTTGCCGTGCGCAGTGCCATGGTTCATGCTGGGTTGATCAACTGATGGGTTGACCAATCGGGGGGGGCCGTTCATGAGCGTCGACGAGAAGGGCAGGCGGATGCTCACGGAGTTCCGCGAATTCGCCATGAAGGGCAACGTCGTCGATCTCGCGGTCGGCGTCATCATCGGTGCGGCCTTCGGCGCCATCGTCACCTCGCTGGTCGGCGACATCATCATGCCGATCATCGGTGCAGCGACGGGCGGCCTCGACTTCTCGAACTACTTCGCCCCCTTGTCGAAGGCGGTGACCGCCACCAACTTAGCGGATGCGAAAAAGCAAGGCGCCGTACTTGCTTACGGTAGCTTCCTGACGCTGACGATCAACTTCATCATCGTCGCCTTCGTGCTGTTCCTGGTGATCCGCGCCATCAACACGCTGAAGCGGAAGGAAGAGACCAAGCCCGCGGAGCCGCCGAAGCCGTCGGCGGAGGTCGTGCTGCTGACCGAGATCCGCGATCTCCTCAAGAAGTGACGCGCGCGCTTCATCCAAACTGTTAGCATCGCTGCGCATCGCGCTCAGGTTTCGTCGCCATGGCTGAAAAGAACGAACGTCCGATCAAGGTCATGGCGGAAAATCGCAAGGCCCGCTTCAACTATGCGATCGAGGATACGATCGAGGCGGGGATTGCGCTGACCGGCACCGAGGTCAAGTCGATCCGCAACGGCAAGAGCACGATCGCGGAGTCCTATGCCGATTCCAAGGACGGCGAGATCTGGCTGATCAACGCCACCATTCCCGAATATCTGCAAGGAAACCGCTTCAATCACGAGCCCAAGCGGCCGCGAAAGCTGCTGCTGCATCGCCGGCAGATCAACAAGCTGATGGGCGCCGTCGACCGTGAGGGCATGACGCTGATCCCGCTCAAGCTCTATTTCAACGAGCGTGGTCGCGCCAAACTGCAGCTTGCGGTTGCAAAGGGCAAGAAGCTCCACGACAAGCGCGAGACCGAGAAGAAGCGCGACTGGAGCCGGGAGAAGGGCCGCCTGATGCGGGCGAGGGGATAGCGAGATGAACCAACGGAACCTGCTCGAGGTCGATTGGAGCCAGATTCCCGCACCCGAAGACGACGGCGCCGCCGCGCATCTGACCGGCATGACGTTGCCGCCGATCGGCCTGCTCGCGACCAACGACACCTCGGTGACGCTGTCGGCGCTGCGTGGCCGGACTGTGGTGTTCGCTTATCCCCGCACCGGCGAACCCGGCAAGATTTCGTTGGTCGACGATTGGGACATGATCCCGGGCGCGCGCGGGTGCACGCCGCAGACTTGCGCATTTCGCGATCTGTTCGCCGAGCTGAAGGGCGCCGGCGCCTCCCACGTGTTCGGCCTCTCGACCCAGAGCAACGAGTACCAGACCGAGATGGCGTCACGGCTGCATCTGCCGTTCCCCGTGCTGTCGGACGAGAAGCTGGCGCTGACGCGTGCGCTCAATCTGCCGACGATGGAGGTCGCGGGCCTGACGCTGATCAAGCGTCTTGCGCTGATCGTCGACGACGCCAGGATCACGCATGTGTTCTACCCGGTGTTTCCGCCCGACCGGAACGCAGGCGACGTCCTGGACTGGCTCAAGGCCAATCCGGCCAAAGCCTGAACCAGGGCGCTAATCGAGATCAGCCTTCACCTTCGCGAACACCGACCGGAACATGTCCGGCGTCAGCACGCCGGTATTCGTGTTGTAGCGCGAGCAGTGATAGCTGTCGTAGAGCCTGAACGCGCCGGCCTGATGCACGGCGCCGTGGCCGAAGGGGGCCTGCGAGGCCCTCAGGTTCAGCGGCTTGAGCACGCTGTCGTGCGCAATCCGCCCGAGCGCGATGATCGCGCGCAGCTTCGGCATCGTCTCGAGATTCGCGACGAGGAACTGGCGGCAGGTGTTGATCTCAACCGGCAGCGGTTTGTTCTGCGGCGGAACGCAATGCACTGCATTGGCGATCCGGCAGTCGACCAGCTTCAGGCCGTCGTCGGGACGCGCCTGATAGGTGCCCTTGGCAAATCCATATTCGAGCAGCGTGGCGTAGAGCAGGTCACCGGCGTAGTCGCCGGTGAACGGCCGTCCCGTGCGGTTGGCGCCCTGCATCCCCGGCGCGAGGCCGACGATCAACAGGCGTGCCTTGACGTCGCCAAAGGGCGCGACCGGCGCGTTGTGCCACAACGGCTCGCGCGCCCGGTTCGCCTCGCGAAAGGCGACCAGGCGCGGACAGAGCGGACAATTGCGGTCGGGAACGACGGTTGGAGCCTGGCGACTTGACCGGGCCGCCTCACTCCTCGAAGTCGTCATCGCCCCTCGGCGCCACGGTGGTTGCGCGCTGGAGGAATTGCGGGGCGTGGTGGCGGGCCTCGCGATCGCCGCGGTCGCGCGGGGCGGGGCGTTCGGAGGGATCGCGGCCGAGCTTGGATTGCAGCTCGACGAGGTCGGTGAAGACGTCGGCCTGGCGGCGCAGCTCGTCGGCGATCATCGGCGGCTGGCTGGCGATGGTGGAGATCACCGTGACCCGCACGCCGCGGCGCTGCACGGCCTCGACCAGGGAGCGGAAGTCGCCGTCACCGGAGAACAGCACCATCTGGTCGATGTGCTCGGCAAGCTCCATGGCGTCCACAGCGAGCTCGATGTCCATATTGCCCTTGACCTTGCGGCGGCCGGAGGCGTCGATGAACTCCTTGGTCGCCTTGGTGACGACGGTGTAGCCGTTGTAATCCAGCCAGTCGATCAGCGGGCGGATCGAGGAGTATTCCTGATCCTCGATGATGGCGGTGTAGTAGAACGCCCGAAGCAGCGTGCCGCGGCTCTGAAACTCCTTCAGCAGGCGCTTGTAGTCGATGTCGAAGCCCAGAGTTTTCGCCGTCGCGTAGAGATTGGCTCCGTCGATGAAGAGCGCGATCTTGTCGGTAGAGGAAGGTGACATTCAGTTTGCTCGCGTAGTGTTCGTGATTGATCGTTTATTGTTGGCGCGGCGGCAGGAGGCCGCGCAATTGTAGAGTGCCGCTAAAACCCATCGAAACCGCAAATCCGGAGAAGTCGGGGCAAACAAGGTATAGTTATGGCGGACTTTCCATACACCCGGCGCCGCCATCGATGGCAGCCCGGGTAACCACCCATCCCAGCCCCAATGTGGGGGTAGCAGAGCCGTTTGGCGAGGCCAAATCACAAATTGGCCTTGCGAAACCGCCCCAGCCCCTATAACTAGCCCCAATCATCCACATATTTCGTCCCACCCACAACGGAGCGACAGTCCATGGCTCGCGTCACCGTAGAAGATTGTATCGACAAGGTCGACAACCGGTTTGACCTGGTCCTGCTGGCCGCCCACCGTGCCCGCATGATTTCGTCCGGTTCACAACTAACGGTTGACCGCGATAACGACAAGAACCCTGTTGTGTCTTTGCGCGAAATTGCTGACACGACCATTTCGCCCGAGGACCTGCGCGAGGAGCTGGTGCACTCGCTCCAGAAGTTCGTCGAGGTCGACGAGCCCGAGCCGGATACGGTGCCGTTGATCGGTTCCGCGGGCGCGAGCGTCGATGCGGACGATACCGAAGTCGCCGTCGAGCGCATGACCGAAGAGGAGCTCCTGAAGGGACTCGAAGGCCTTGCGCCGCCCGAGGAGCAGCCCGAGGAAGACGAGTAAATCGTCCGTCGCGATCGTCGATGTCTTGTGATTTTATCAAAGGCCCGAACCGGTGTTCGGGCCTTTGCTTTTGTTGACGTTTTCGTGGTTACCATGCGTTGTACTTGGCGATGCGTCCTGTCACTGAATTGATCGGACACAAGCGCGATCGGAGCTAAGATGTATACAGCGGGCCGGCTCGGGCTCGTTTGAAGGCAGGACGGGATGGTATATCGGCGCCGCAGATCCACGCAGATGCAGGCCGCAACCGAATCGGTTGCCGTGGCCCCGACTGCGCCGGTCGCGCGCCCGGCCAAGCCGCGTGCGCGCATGATGCGTCAATATGACCTCGTCGAGCGCGTCAGGTCCTACAATCCCAACACCAACGAAGACTTGCTGAACCGCGCCTATGTCTACGCCATGAAGGCGCACGGCTCGCAGACCCGCGCCTCGGGCGATCCGTATTTCTCGCACCCGCTCGAAGTGGCAGCGATTCTCACCGACCTCAAGCTCGACGACGCCACCATCGTGGCCGCGCTGCTCCACGACACCATCGAGGACACCGAAGCGACGCGGGCCGAGATCGACCAGATATTCGGGCCGGAGATCGGCGCGCTGGTCGAGGGCCTGACCAAGCTGAAGCGGCTCGAGCTGGTGTCGCGCGAGGCCAAGCAGGCCGAGAACCTGCGCAAATTATTGCTGGCCATTGCTGACGATGTCCGCGTGCTCCTGGTCAAGCTCGCCGACCGCCTGCACAACATGCGTACGCTGGATTTCGTGCCGACGGAATCGCGCAGGCGCATTGCCGAAGAGACGCTCGACATCTATGCGCCGCTGGCGGGCCGCATGGGCATGCAGGAAATGCGCGAGGAGCTGGAGGATCTGTCCTTCCGCACCCTCGATCCCGAGGCCTATTCGGTGGTGATGCAGCGGCTCGACGCGCTCGCCGAGCGCAACCGCAACCTGATCGGCGAGATCGAGGACCAGCTCTCCAACAATCTGCGCCACCGGGGCTTAGGGGCGCGGGTCTATGGCCGCCGCAAGAAGCCGTTCTCGATCTGGACCAAGATGGAGCGCAAGTCGGTCGGCTTCGAGCAATTGTCCGACATCTTCGGCTTCCGCCTCGTCGTCAACGACATCGAGGCCTGCTATCGCGCGCTCGGCATCGTCCACACCACCTGGCCGGTCGTGCCGGGACGCTTCAAGGACTACATCTCGACGCCGAAGCAGAACGACTACCGCTCGATCCACACCACGGTGATCGGCCCCGGCAACCAGCGCGTCGAGCTGCAGATCCGCACCGAGGCGATGGACCAGATCGCCGAGCGGGGCATCGCCGCGCACGTCTTCTACAAGGAGGGCGTCGGCTCGCCGACCGAATTCCTCAAGCGCGAGTCCAATGCGTTCGCCTGGCTGCGCCACACCATCGGCATCCTTTCGGAGAGTGCCAACCCGGAGGAATTCCTCGAGCACACCAAGCTCGAGCTGTTCCACGACCAGGTGTTCTGCTTCACCCCCAAGGGCAAGCTGATCGCGCTGCCGCGCCACGCCAACGTGATCGACTTCGCCTATGCCGTGCACACCGACGTCGGCAATAGCGCGGTCGGCTGCAAGATCAACGGCCAGTTCGCGCCGCTGTCCTCGGAGCTGCAGAACGGCGATGAGGTCGAGGTGCTGACCTCGGAAGCGCAATCGGCGCCGCCCTCGGCCTGGGAGACGCTTGCGGTCACCGGCAAGGCGCGCGCCGCGATCCGCCGTGCCACGCGGACTGCGGTGCGCGATCAATATGCCGGTCTCGGCCGGCGCATCGTGGAACGCCTGTTCGAGCGCGCCAAGATCGAATACGCCGACGACAAGCTCAAGGGCGCGCTGCCGCGGCTCGCGCGCACCTCGATCGAGGACGTGATGGCGGCGGTGGGCCGCGGCGAGATCAAGGCCTCCCACGTCGCGCGCGCGATGTACCCCGACTACAAGGAGGAGCGCATCGCGCGCTACGGCGTCAAGAAAGGGCTTGCCGCGAAGCTCAAGGAGAAGTCGTCGGAGCCGCCGCGCAGCCCGGTCGCGATCCCGATCCGCGGCATCAATTCCGACCTCCCGATCAAGTTCGCGCCGAATGGCGGCGCCGTGCCGGGCGATCGCATCGTCGGCATCGTCACGCCGGGCGAGGGCATCACGATCTACCCGATCCAGGCGCCGGCCCTGAAGGACTTCGAGGAGGAGCCGGAGCGCTGGCTCGACGTCCGCTGGGACATCGAGGACTCCGCGCCGCAGCGCTTCCCCGCCCGCATCAAGGTCGAGAACGTCAACGAGCCCGGTGCGCTTGCCCAGATCGCGACCGTGATCGCCGAGCACGACGGCAATATCGACAACATCAGCATGCAGCGCCGCTCGCCTGATTTCACGGAGACGACGATCGATCTCGAAGTCTACGATCTGAAGCACCTCAGCGCGATCCTGGCCCAGCTGCGCGCGAAGGCGGTCGTCGCCAAAGTCGAACGTGTTAATGGATAGACGTCTTCCGCAGCCGTCCGTCCCCCGATTTCGTGAGTTTCTGAAATGCCCGCAATTCCGCTTCGCCTCGGCGTCAATATCGATCACGTCGCAACCGTGCGTAACGCGCGCGGCGGCCGCCATCCCGATCCGGTGCGCGCGGCGCTGATGGCCATCGAAGCCGGCGCCGACGGCATCACCGCCCATTTACGCGAGGATCGCCGCCACATCCGCGATGAGGACATGGCGCGGCTGAAGGCCGAGATCTCCAAGCCGCTCAATTTCGAGATGGCAGCGACCGACGACATGATGCGCATCTCGCTCGCCACCAAGCCGCACGCGGTGTGCCTGGTGCCGGAGCGCCGGCAGGAGGTGACCACCGAAGGCGGGCTGGATGTGGTCGGCCAGCACAACGCGCTCGCGCCCTACATCGCCCGGCTGAACGATGCCGGCATTCGGGTCTCCCTGTTCATCGCCGCCGATCCCGCCCAGATCGAGATGGCGGCGCGGCTGCGCGCGCCGGTGATCGAGATCCATACCGGCGCCTGGTGCGATGCCGTGGTCGACGGCCACACCGCCAAGGCCGAGGCCGAATGGCAGCGGATCGTGGCGGGGGTGAAGCTGGCGAAGGCCGCCGGGCTGGAGGTTCATGCCGGGCACGGGCTCGACTATGCGACGGCGGAGACGATTGCCGCGCTTCCAGAGATCATGGAGCTCAACATCGGCTACTACATGATCGGCGAGGCACTGTTCGTCGGTCTTGCCGAGACGGTGCGCTGCATGCGGGCGGCGATGGACCGCGGCCGGAGCCGGGCATGATCATCGGCATCGGCTCCGACCTGATCGACATCACCCGCGTCGGCAAGGTGATCGAGCGCCATGGCGAGCGCTTTCTCGATCGCATCTTCACCGCGGCCGAGCGGGCCAAGGCGGAGCGGCGGGCCAAGAACGAGAAGATGGTGGTGGCGACCTACGCCAAGCGCTTTGCCGCCAAGGAGGCCTGCTCCAAGGCGCTCGGCACCGGGATCCGGCGCGGCGTCTGGTGGCGCGACATGGGGGTGGTCAACCTGCCGGGCGGGCGGCCGACCATGCAGCTGACCGGCGGGGCGCTGGCCCGGCTTCAGGCCCTGACCCCGGAGGGGTTCGAGGCGCGGATCGACCTGTCGATCACCGACGACTGGCCGCTGGCGCAGGCCTTCGTGATCATTTCCGCCGTCCCGCTGCCGAAACCCTGAGGGGGCCCGGCGATTTTACGATTTGTGTTGTAAATCAATATCTTATCCAGTTTTGATGCGATCCTTGATTGCGTGGCCTCCGACAACCGTCTAAAAGTCCGCGGACACAAAATCAGCTTGGGCGAATTCGGCTTTACGCCGGAATTGGCCCTCACTATCAGAATCAGGACAATCTCCTTGCGCCGCGAACCGGTGGGCCGTTCGCGGGAGGAGGGCGCTCTGTGATCGCCGGGCGGAATTGAGAGAGCAATGAGCGTGACTTCAGGAACGAAAACTGAGAGCGGCGTCGGCGAAACGATCCGGGTCGTGATCCACGCTCTCCTGATCGCGCTGGTGATCCGCACCTTCCTGTTCCAGCCGTTCAACATCCCGTCCGGCTCGATGAAGGCGACGCTGCTGGTCGGCGACTATCTGTTCGTCTCGAAATATTCCTACGGCTACAGCCACTATTCGATTCCGTTCTCGCCGCCGCTGTTCTCCGGGCGGATCTGGGGCTCGGATCCGAACCGCGGCGACATCGTCGTGTTTCGCCTGCCGAAGGACGATTCCACCGATTACATCAAGCGCGTGATCGGCCTTCCCGGCGACCGCATCCAGATGCGGGACGGGCTGCTCTACATCAACGACACGCCGGTCGAACGGCAGCGCATGAGCGAATATGTCGGCGAGGAGCCCTGCGGCTCGGAAGGTGGCGGCATCTCCCGCGTGAAGCGCTGGAAGGAAACGCTGCCGAACGGGGTGTCCTATGAGACGCTCGATTGCGCCGACAACGGCTATGTGGACAACACCAATGTCTACACCGTGCCAGCCGGCCATTTCTTCATGATGGGCGACAACCGCGACAATTCCACCGATAGCCGCTTCCTCGGCCAGGTCGGCTATGTGCCGCAGGAGAATCTGATCGGCCGCGCCCAGATGATCTTCTTCTCCATCGCCGAAGGCGAGCATGCCTGGATGTTCTGGCGCTGGCCGTGGGCGGTGCGCTGGAATCGGTTCTTCAAAATCGTCCGATGAAAGACGAAGCCAAGGACATCGCGATCCAACCGACCGAGGCGCAAGCCGCTCCTGAGAGCGAAGCTGCAGCGAAGACGCCTGCAAAGAAGAAGCGGACACGGAGCAGCAAGGCCAAGGGCACCGATGCCAACGCGGCGCTCGAGGCGCGCATCGGCCATAGCTTCGCCGACCCGAATATGCTGATGCAGGCGATCACGCATGTCTCGGCGCTGAAGTCCGGGCGCAAGCGGGGCGACAGCTATCAGCGCCTGGAATTCCTCGGCGACCACGTGCTCGGGCTGGTCGTCTCCGACATGCTCTATCACGCGTTCCCGAACGCCGATGAGGGCGAGCTGTCCAAGCGTCTTGCCGAACTCGTGCGCAAGGAAAGCTGCGCCGACGTCGCCAAGTCGCTCGGTCTGCTCGACGACATCAAGCTCGGCTCGGTCGGCTCCAGCGCCGACGCGCGCCTGCGCAAGTCCATCCTCGGCGACATCTGCGAGGCCGTGATCGGCGCCGTCTTCCTCGACGGCGGGTACGCGGCGGCGTCCGAGTTCGTCAAGCGCAACTGGACCGAACGCATGCACAAGCCGCGCCGTCCCTTGCGCGATCCCAAGACCGTGCTGCAGGAATGGGCGCAGGGCAAGGGACTGCCGACGCCGGTTTACCGCGAGGTCGAGCGCACCGGCCCGCACCACGATCCGCAATTCCGCGTCGCGGTGGACCTGCCGGGGCTCGCGCCGGCCGAGGGCATCGGCGGCAGCAAGCGCGCGGCAGAGAAAGTAGCAGCTTCAGTGATGATCGAACGTGAAGGCGTTGGCGGCGGCAATGACGGCTGAAACAAGCGGCGAGGCGCCCACTGCCACGCGCTGCGGCTTCGTTGCGCTGATCGGCGCGCCGAATGTCGGCAAGTCCACGCTGGTCAACGCGCTGGTCGGGGCCAAGGTCACGATCGTCTCGCGCAAGGTGCAGACTACGCGCGCGCTGATCCGCGGCATCGTGATCGAGAACAACGCGCAGATCATTCTGGTCGACACGCCCGGCATCTTCCTGCCGAAGCGCCGGCTCGACCGCGCCATGGTTTCGACCGCCTGGAGCGGGGCGCATGACGCCGATCTCGTCTGCGTGCTGCTCGACGCCAAGACCGGGATCGACGAGGAGGCGGAGGCGATCCTCACCAAGGCGGCCAGCGTCAATCACGAGAAGATCCTCGTCATCAACAAGGTCGACCTGGTCCAGCGCGAGAAACTGCTGGCGCTGGCGCAGGCCGCCAACGAGCGCATGAAGTTCGCGCGGACCTTCATGATCGCGGCGATCTCGGGCGACGGCGTCGACGACCTCCGCAAGACGCTGTCCGAGATGGTGCCGGCGGGGCCGTTCCTTTACCCCGAGGACCAGATGTCGGACGCGCCGATGCGGCAGCTGGCGGCTGAGATCACGCGCGAGAAAATCTATCAGAAGCTGCACCAGGAATTGCCCTACCAGTCCACGGTCGAGACCGACAAGTGGGAGGAACGCAAGGACAAGTCGGTGCGGATCGAGCAGACGATCTTCGTCGAGCGCGAGAGCCAGCGCAAGATCGTGCTCGGCAAGGGCGGCGCCACCATCAAGTCGATCGGCGCGGACTCGCGCAAGGAGCTGATGCAGATCCTGGACGTGCCGGTCCACCTGTTCCTGTTCGTCAAGGTGCGCGAGAACTGGGGCGACGATCCCGATCGCTACCGCGAGATGGGCCTGGACTTTCCGAGAGAATAACCAAGAAAAGATCGGTATCCGATGAGCGTGCCCAGCAATGTCCGGCGCTTCGAAGCGCTGCTCTATGCATCGTTGATGCTGGACGCCTTGTCCGTTGCGGTCCAGGACCGCACGCCCAGTGCCGAGGTGACCGAGCAGATGATCATGACGGGGACCTTGCTCGCCGGCGGCATGATCCTGCTCCTGGTCTACTTCGTCTGGCTCGCTGCGCATTGGCGCAAGAATTGGCCGCGCTGGGTGCTGGCGGCGGCGCTCGTGCTGTCGGTGATCTCGCTCGGCCAGATCATCGGGGAGAAGGGCATGGAGCTCGACAGCGCCATCGAGATCGTCTCTTGCGCGCTGACGACGGTAGGCCTGTATTTCTCCTTCAGCGGCGACGCGCAAGGCTGGTTCAACGCGTGAGGTTTTGCGCGGTGCCGTAGGGTGGGCAAAGGCGCGCCCTTGCGCGCCGTGCCCACCACAATCAATTTGCATCGGGTGGATCAAATTGGTGGGCACGCTTCGCTTTGCCCACCCTACGACAGCTCGAAATGCGGTAAGATTCCTCCCATGGAATGGACCGACGAAGGCATCGTGCTGGGCGTGCGTCGGCATGGCGAATCCAGCGCCATCGTCGAGCTCCTGACCCGCGGGCATGGTCGTCATCTCGGCCTCGTCCGCGGCGGCGCAGGCTCGCGGATGCGGCCCTTGCTGCAGCCGGGGAACAGCGTCAGCGCGGTGTGGCGGGCTCGGCTCGACGAGCATCTCGGCACCTATGCCATCGAGGGATTGAAGCTGCGTGCGGCCACGTTGCTCGGATCATCCCATGGCGTCTACGGCGTCACCCATCTCGCCTCGATTGCGCGCCTCCTGCCGGAGCGCGATCCGCATGAGGAGATCTTTGCGCTGCTCGAGCATTCGCTCGACGATTTCGACGACATCGGGGGCGCCGCCGTGCACGTGATCCATTTCGAGCTGGCGATGCTCGCCGAACTCGGCTTCGGGCTGGCCCTGGAAAACTGTGCGGTGACCGGCGAGACCACGGACCTGATCTATGTCTCGCCGAAATCCGGCGGCGCGGTGTCGCGCGGCGCGGGCGAGCCGTGGCGCGACCGCTTGTTGCGCCTGCCGCCGTTTCTGCGCCAGGGCGAGACCGCAAGCGACCTCACCGAGCAGGATCTCCAGGACGGTTTTCGGCTCACCGGTCTGTTCCTGCTCCGCCATGTGCTGGAGCCGCGTGGACTGGGCCATTCCGACGCGCGCGCGGGCTTCATCAACGCCTTGATCCGGCAGCAGGCGAAGGCGGCAATTCCCGCGCCATGAGCCGAGCGGGACTCTGCTTTGCCTCCGGGCATGGCGTTCCGGGGAACGAAGTAGGGCTGGTTGAGTTCGCTTCCTCAGGTTCCATAGCGGGGACAGCCTAAATGTTGATCAGAGGATTCGCCTTGTCCGCGGCGCTGCTTGCGTTTGCGCCTGATGCAATGGCCGGCGAGCCGCAACCCGGCGTGTTTCGCCGGGCGTCCTGTACGGTCGTCCGGTACTATGTGGCGAAATATTCTGCTGCGGCCGCAGAGACATGGGCGCGGTCGAAGGGAGCGACGGAGGCTGAAATCGAGGCCGCCCGGCGGTGCCTGACCAATGTGCCCGCGCCGGCCCAAACGCCTGGTGGGACCCAGACCCAGACCGTGACAGCCGGCTGGGCCGGGCATTAGCCGCCCACAGGGAACCAATCCATCCTTGCCCGATTCGCTTCCACGGTTTAACCGGGCGGCATGGGAAAACGAATCGTTCCGCCGGAAGAACCGGCCGAAATTCACGAGGTGCCGCTGCGTGAAGCGCTCGAGGAGCGTTATCTCGCCTATGCGCTCTCCACCATCATGCACCGCGCGCTGCCCGACGCGCGCGACGGCCTGAAGCCGGTTCACCGTCGTATCCTCTACGGCATGCGCCTGCTCAGGCTCGACCCCGGCACGGCCTTCAAGAAATCCGCAAAAATCGTCGGCGACGTGATGGGCTCGTTCCATCCGCATGGCGACCAGGCGATCTACGACGCCATGGTGCGCCTCGCGCAGGACTTCTCCTCGCGCTATCCGCTGGTCGACGGCCAGGGCAATTTCGGCAATATCGACGGCGATAATCCCGCCGCCTACCGCTACACCGAAGCGCGCATGACCGACGTCGCGCGGCTTCTGCTCGACGGCATCGACGAGGATGGCGTCGAGTTCCGCGCCAATTACGACGGCCAGTCGAAGGAGCCGGTCGTGCTGCCCGGCGGCTTCCCGAACCTGCTCGCCAACGGCGCGCAGGGAATCGCGGTCGGCATGGCGACCTCGATCCCGCCGCACAACGCGGCCGAGCTTTGCGAAGCCGCGCTGCATCTGATCGAGAAGCCGGACGCCAAGTCCAAGGCGCTGATGCGGTGGGTCAAGGGGCCCGATTTCCCGACCGGCGGCATCTGCGTCGATTCCAAGCAGGCCATCGCCGAAGCCTACACCACCGGCCGCGGCTCGTTCCGCGTTCGCGCGCGGTGGGAGCAGGAGGAGGGCGCGCGAGGCGCCTGGGTCGTCGTCGTCACCGAGATTCCCTTCCTGGTGCAGAAGTCGCGGCTGATCGAGAAGGTCGCCGAGCTGCTCGACCAGAAGAAGCTTCCGCTGGTCGGCGACATCAGGGACGAATCGGCCGAAGACGTCCGCATCGTCATCGAGCCGAAATCGAAGAACGTCGATCCCGCGCTGATGATGGAATCGCTGTTCCGCCTCACCGAGCTCGAAAACAAGATTCCGCTGAACCTCAACGTGCTGATCAAGGGCCGCGTGCCCAAGGTGGTGGGTCTTGCGGAGTGCCTGCGCGAATGGCTCGACCATCTGCGCGACGTCCTGATCCGCCGCAGCAACTACCGCAAGGCCCAGATCGAGCACCGGCTGGAAGTCCTCGGCGGCCTCCTGATCGCCTATCTGAACATCGACAAGGTCATCAAGATCATCCGCACCGAGGATGAGCCGAAGCCGGCCTTGATGAAGGAGTTCAAGCTCACCGAAGTGCAGGCCGAAGCCATCCTCAACATGCGCCTGCGCTCCTTGCGCAAGCTCGAGGAGATGGAGATCCGCACCGAGGACAAGAACCTCCGTGCCGAACTCAAGGGCATCAACGCGGTGCTGGCCTCGGAAGCCGAGCAGTGGAAGAAGGTCGGCGAGCAGGTCGGCAAGGTCCGCGACATGTTCGGACCGAAGACGCCGCTCGGCAAGCGCCGCACCACTTTTGCCGACGCGCCCGAGCACGATCTGGCCGCGATGGAGGAGGCCCTCGTCGAACGCGAGCCGGTGACGGTCGTGGTCTCCGACAAGGGTTGGATCCGCACCATGAAGGGCCATGTCGAGGATCTCTCGGGGCTCGCCTTCAAGCAGGACGACAAGCTCGGCTTTGCGTTTTTCGCCGAGACGACCTCGAAGCTGCTGCTGTTCGCCACCAACGGCAAGTTCTACTCGCTCGATGTCGCGAAGCTGCCAGGCGGCCGCGGCCACGGCGAACCGATCCGCCTGTTCATCGACCTCGAGCAGGAGGCGGCGCCCGTCGCGCTGTTCGTCAACAAGGGCGGACGCAAATTCCTGGTCGCGAGCAGTGAGGGCCAGGGCTTTGTCGTCAACGAGGACGATTGCGTCGGCACCACCAAGAAGGGCAAGCAGGTCCTCAACGTCGACATGCCGAACGAGGCGCGCGTGGTTACCGAAGTGCTGGGCGACACCGTCGCGGTCATCGGCGAGAACCGCAAGATGCTGATCTTCCCGCTCGACCAGGTGCCGGAGATGGCGCGCGGCCGCGGCGTGCGGCTGCAGAAGTACAAGGACGGCGATCTCTCCGACGTTGCCGTGTTCGAGGCCAAGGCGGGCCTGACCTGGAAGGACTCCGCGGGCCGCGAGTTCTCCGCGACCATGAAGGAGCTGGCGGAGTGGCAGGGCACCCGCGCCGACGCCGGCCGCCTGCCGCCGAAGGGTTTCCCGAAGTCGAACAAGTTCGGCCGGGGGATCGGGTAGGGCGGGCTCGCGTCCCGGACGCGCTGCAACGCTCTTGGCGTTGCTGCGCAGAGCCGGGACCCATGCTGCACGGATTGCTCTGAGACATGGGCCCCGGCTCTGCAACGCACCGCCGAAGTGGCGCTGCGCTGCGTCCGGGGCACTCGTCAATGTGTGGTACACATCTGTCTCCCCTTCGCCATTGCGAGCGAAGCGACTTGTCCGCCGAAGCCTTTGGCGAAGGCGGGTGCAATCCAGAATCTCTCCGCGGCGGCAGTCTGGATTGCTTCGTCGCTTCGCTCCTCGCAATGACGCGCGGCGAAAGCGCCACTGTCCAAATGCCATCCTGCTGATATCATCAGCCATCCCGGTATTCTCCGTTGAGACCTAACGCGATGTACGATGTCATTGTTGTCGGCGGCGGCTCCGCTGGCGCGGCTGTTGCGGCACGGCTGTCCGAGGATCCTGCGCGGCGCGTGCTGCTGCTTGAGGCCGGCCGCGACTGGCGCGCCGATGAGGCGCCCTGGGAGGTGCGGACGCCGAATCCGATCCCGATCATCCACAAGCGCGAGTACCAGGAGAAATGGCAGTGGCCTGATCTGTTGTCGCGGCGCGTTGCCGGGCAGGAGGCGCGCTTCTACTGGCGCGGCAAGGGGCTCGGCGGCTCCTCGATGATGAACGGCCAGATCGCGATCCGCGGCGTTGCCGATGCGTTCGACGAATGGGCCGCCAATGGCTGCAGCGGCTGGTCGGCCAGGGAGGTGATGCCGCTATTCTCCGTGATCGAGGACGATCTGGAGTTCGGCGATGCCGAGGGCCACGGCCGCGGCGGGCCGCTGCCGGTCTATCGCGCGGCGCCGGAGACTTGGGGACCGATCGATCGTGGCTTGCGCGATGCGGCGCTGGCGAGCGGCTATCCCTGGTGAGCCGACCTCAACGGCCCCGACGGCGAGGGCGTTGCCTGCTATCCCATCAACAGCCGCAACAGCCGCCGCATCAGCACCAATGAAGGTTATCTCGAGCCGGCGCGCGGGCGCGCCAATCTGGAGATCCGCGGCCATGCGCTGGTCGATCGCGTCCTGATCAGCGACGGAAGGGCAACCGGAGTCCGTGTTCATGTCGAAGGGCAGGGCACCCACGAGATCAGCGCGCGGCAGATCGTGCTGTGCGCCGGCGCCATCCACAGTCCGGCGATCCTGTTGCGCTCGGGCGTCGGCCCGGCCGAGGAATTGAAGGCGATGGGAATTGGCGTCGCGCGCGACCTGCCGGTCGGCCGCCACTACTTCGATCACCCGCTGTTTCGCACCACGATTCAGCTTCGCGAGGAACTGCGTCCCACCGACCCCGACACCCGTCACACCAATTGCTGCGTGACCTATTCCTCGGGTCTCGCCGAGGGCGGCAAGCGCGACATGATCCTGATCGCCTTCAATCATCGCGGCATCGGCAATCCCGGGGCGATCGGTGCGGGCCTGTTCAACGCCTATTCGCGCGGCACGCTGAAACTGGCCTCGACCGACCCCGCGATCGATCCCGTGGTCGAGGAGAACATGCTGGCCGATCCCCGCGACATGCTGCGCATGATGGATGCGGTGAGACGGCTCGCCGTGATCACGTCGCAGTCGGCGCTCTCAGGCATCGCGGACTGGATCCGGCTCGCCGACACCGATCTGACGCTGCCGCAGGCAGCTGCCCTGCCGGATCACGAACTCGATGCGGTGCTGCGCCGTGAGACCGGCGACATCCAGCACGCCGCCGGCAGCTGTCGCATGAGCGGCGCCGGGGATGCCGACGGCGTGGTCAATCCTGATGGCGCCGTGAAAGGCATCTCCGGCTTGCGTGTCGCCGACGCCTCGATCATGCCGTCCGACTGCCGCGCCAACACCCATTTCACCACGGTGGTGATCGGCGAAGCGATCGCGCGGATGATGATGCGGTAGCGGAATTGAGGGAGGCGCAGGGCGTCACAACACCGGTGTCATGCCTCGGCTTGACCGGGGCATCCAGTACGCCGCGGCGTCTTTTATCCGTCACGATTGCCTCTGAGATACTGGGTCGCCCGGTCAAGCCGGCGACGACACCGCGGGTGAGGTCAGGCCACCGTCACGTCAATGGTCATTTCCAACAGCAGGCGCACGTTCGCATTCTCGCGGCGCGTCTCGCCCGAGTCTTGCTTCTCGCACGCCCTCGAAAATGACAAGGGCGCAGGGAAGGCCGGGCGCCGGCTGGCACCCGAGATCCGTGCGCGACAGAAATGCACACGGGGTGGACCACAGGTGATGCCGGTCGCCCGGCCTTCCCTGCGCGAATGGTTTTAACGGTGTCCTTCGTGCTCTCCTCGGGGAGCGTTGCACTATTGCCCCCGTCGCCTTGCGGATGATCGATGCGCGCGCCGGTCGGCCGCCACATCACCGCAAGACTTGACGCACAGACCCCGGGCGTCGGGACCACACGACTTCTCCGTCCGCGCACGTCCTCGCTGGGAATCCGAGGGGTGGCGTGTGCTCGCCCCCGAAGCCATGCGAAGACGCTGTCAGCGTCGTGTCGTTCGCGCGGAAAGCCATTGCTCACGGCTGAAGCCGCCCTGCAATGCCCATCGCGCCCGACGCCGTCGCGTCCATCGCTGCCCAGCCCGCGGTTCGTGACGATCGCGATCCGCCCCTCGTCTCGGGCCAGGGTGATCAGTCTGTACGACAAATCCGAATTTCGGTAAAGTGGAATATTTTGCGGGACGGGGCTTGACAGGCGACGTAGCGGAATTGGCCGGCTGTTTTGCCCGACGGGCGCGCTGCGACGAGCGTTTTTTTGAGGACGGGTGTTCGCGAATGGCAGCTTCCAAGGGCAAAGCGGAACTCGTTCCGCTTGGTCGCCATCGACGGCTTGCGACCCGGACCGGAAGCTGACCGAGTTCGTGTATGAACCATTTGAATTGTGACCCCGACCAAGGGTCGAAGAGGGTTCGGGGAAATAGCAATAGGCTATCTTCGGCCGCTCCCGACGCCGCAGAAGCGATCGGGCGAGTGAAGAAGGCTTTGAGCCAAAAATGGTGAGCAATCGAGCTATGCAGAAGCGCTCAACCTTCAATGTAAGGCAATTCGGAGTTGATGGTCGAAAGACGTTCTTCTTGCTGCTTCTCCTTTTCGCGATCCCCGCGGGCGACTGCTCCGCGCAGACACCTCCGCCCCCAGTCAGCGAACATGCGTTCGAGCGCGTGCCGCCGACAGTCGTGAAGAGATTGGCGACCCGCTTTTCGCTAGGCGCATTCGCCGGCCGCTTCGAGGAGACGCGGCTCGGCGCGGTTCGTGAAGCCGTGGGCGAAGGGACCGTCCAACACCAGGGCGACGCTGGAGGTAGCATCTATTGGCTGTGCTATAGGCGCGCGCAGCATCGATTATGGGTCGTGTCCAGCGGAGAGATGGGCGGCCCGGACCATCTTGTCACAGAGGTCGTGGAAGAGCTCACCGAGAAAGACACCGAGACCTCGGCAGATTGCGCCATCATCCCGGAAAAGTTCGCGCCCCTCGTCTTCGACGGCAAGCTGCATTTGGGTATGTCGCGTTTGGAGGTAGTCAAGGCGCTGGGACCGCCGTCGAAGTCGGAAGCTGCTCAGATGGTGTATTACCACGAAGGAAAGCTCGCGGACGGTTTCGATGAGACCGCATGGTTCGTTCTCCGATTTCGTGAGAAAAAGCTCGTGTCCATGCGCGGCGGCAAGACCACGACGAATTGAAGTGGCAGCTATCCGCTCAATCTGGCGCTAAAGAGACGTTGTCTCTCGGTCATAAAGCAGACGCCACTTCGGGCGCCAAGGTCCGCTTTTGCCCCTTGCCGAAGGTCTCGCTGGTCATTGGAATGTCGCCCCACAGAGGTAGAGCGGACATCGTTTGGTTCGGCTGGAGGCGCGGCTTTTGACCCGAAGCAGACGTCGCGGCCGATTGGGTGTCACCATCGATTCCCTCAATCGCTTCCTACCGGCCGTGCGGCGGTCGAGCACATCAATTTTCGACTGAATTTCGCTGGCCTGACGCGGAATGAGGTGCGACACTCGCGTCGCGCGGTTTTTGTCACGCAGTAGGCCAGCATGGCTGACATCCCGGCCACTCGCTATGTTAAAAGTGACGACGTCCATATTGCCTATCAGGTGATTGGTGACGGTCCGCGCGACCTGCTGTTCGTCCCGGGTTTTGTCTCCAATCTTGAGGCGCTCTGGCAATCGCCGGCGCGCACCGCCTTTTTCTGCAGGCTTGCAAGGTTTGCGCGGATCATCATGTTCGATAAACGCGGCACCGGAATGTCCGATCGCGGCTCCCAGATATTCACGCTTGAACAGCGGATGCACGACGTGCAGGCAGTGTTGGACCAGGTCGGCTCCCGACAGGCCACCTTGTTCGGAATATCAGAGGGCGGTCCGATGTCGTTGCTCTATGCGGCGACCTATCCCGAGCGCACGTCGGCTCTGGTGCTTTACGGCACCTATGCACGACGCTCGTGGGCGCCTGACTATACATTCGCATGGACAGATGCGCAGTGGAGCACTTTCCTGGATGACATAGAGCACCACTGGGGCACGACTGATGCAATGAGTTTGCTGATGTGGGCGCCCAGCGTTGCCGGGAACAAGCACGCAGTCGAGCAAATTGCTGCCTACTTCAGGGCCTCGGCAAGCCCAGGCGCGGCGTCTGCAATCATGCGTATGAACCGGGACATCGATGTCAGAGATATCCTGCCTGTCACGCGCGTACCGACGTTGATTTTGCATCGCACCGACGACCGCGTCATCGACGTAAAGCATGCCCGCTACATGAGCCAGCGGATTCCGCGCGCCAAACTGATTGAGCTCAACGGCGAGGACCATATGGTCTGGGTTGGCAATCAGGATGCAATTCTTGACGAGGTCGAAGAGTTCGTCACCGGGCATCGGCAAACAGCGGAGCCCGACAGGGTGCTTGCGACTGTGCTGTTCGTCGACATTGCGGGATCGACGGAACGCGCCGCCGCACTCGGCGACGGCGCCTGGCACGTGCTGCTCGATGCGTTCTATGCCAAAGCGCGGGGCGCGCTCGGCCAGTATCGAGGGCGCGAAATCAACACCGCCGGCGACGGGTTTCTTGCCACGTTCGACGGCCCGGCCCGCGCCGTGCGTTGCGCCAGCGCAATCCGTGATGCGGTGCGCCCGCTCGATCTGAAGATCCGTTGCGGTTTGCATACCGGCGAATGCGAATTCGTCGCTCACGACATTGTCGGCATTGCTGTACATATTGGCGCGCGTGTAGCGGCGCTAGCTGCCCCGGGTGAAGTTCTGGTCTCGCAAACGGTCCGCGATCTCGTGGCAGGATCCGGATTGGCCTTCGAAGAGAAAGGTACTCACCTGCTCAAGGGAGTCCCCGACCGTTGGCGTCTGTTCCGCGCCGTAACGGGCGAGCGCTTCGGTTGACGGCCTCTTTCATATTAGGCCAAGTCTGCGATGTCGCTTGTTGGCCCATCAGCGAAGCGACGCGCTCTCGGATTGACGTCCGCTCCGTGCGGCATGGCGGACTGGATCTGCTCACCCCGAGTTCTTCGCATTTTGACCCCAACTGAGACATTGGCGCTGGGCGTCTGTCGCTCGTTTTGCGTTCAGGACCACGGCGGCTCTTCGCTCGTCCCGGCTGCCTCGTGGCGGATCGTGACATCCGCCGAACGCAACCCGGTCAGCAATACAGTTCTGACAGAGGCAGCATCAAATCCAATATCCTTGGCATTTGGTGGATGTGCCTCGGTGTTCTTCAATCGGAGCGCAAGGTGCAATTGCTCGCAAAGGTGCTGAACGACGAGATTGACCTGATCGTCAGTCATGATCGGCTTCTCCTGCGGCCATTCTGCTACCCAACCAGGTAGCGCACTTGAGAATCGGACGGTACGCGATTGGACCGCCCATGGGATCACTCTGTGCGATGACCATGGGCGGATGAATGAGACGCATTCGGTTCGCTACAAGGCGCGAGTCCGAAATTCGACGACATCAGCAAGAGGGCGGCGCTCCGACGCAACTGGCGGCGTTTACGGCTACTTTATGCCCGAGGACCCATTAGGCTCTATGTGCACCAAAACCTCGCCGGTTGTGATTTCGGGAACTCCAAGATCGAGGTCAGGTAGACTTGCTTGAACAAACGCCAGTATCTTGGCATTTGCTGCATTGGCGCTTTCGCGGTCGTCAAATATCATCACGGCGATACCAGCACCGTCGCCCGCATCCAGCACATAGTAAGATTTGAATCCGGGCGATTGCCTTAGGATCTCGCCGACGCCGCTCTTGGCGCGGCGAGCAGCGTCCGCTACCGAACGAACCTTGGTATACTTGCGAATGACCATGTACATGGGGCCACCACGCGCCACACGCCCGCACGCATCAAAGCACATCGGCCCTAGTCGGACTAGGGCCTACTCCGGGATGGGTCACACCGCCCGGTTGGGCGGACCGCGCAACGCGCCTTTTCCAGTGAGCCATCCTCGCCCCGCAAGTGGAGGCCGAGGTGCTGAGGCTCAGGAGCCCTCGAACTTGAACGATACGTTGAGCTTGGCGCGATAGGCCTCAACTTTTCCGTTCTCATCCAGTTGCATATCGAGCTTGATGACCTCTGCAACGCGAAGATCCCGGAGAGATTTCGCAGCTTGCTCGACCGCATTGGCGGCCGCCTTCTCCCACGAGTCGCTGCTGGTACCGACCAGTTCTATGACCTTGTAGACGCTATCAGGCATGTCGTCCTCCTGTTCGGTATGACCGAGGAAATCTAGCATCAGGATCTCGACGCTGATACGCGGCTCTTGGCTCCGAATGGACTGCCGGGCCTGCGCCATCGTGTCCGCTCATGGCGGATCGATGGAAAAGCGTCCGATTGGCTGTCTCTTTTCAGTCTGCCCGGACCGCAGCACGATCCGGTTGGCGCGCAAGCTCACGCTCAAGCAAAACGGTTATGGCTCGTGCCGAGCGCGAGAAAGATGCCCCAAGGAAACTCTGGAAGGAAGCTATGGCTCGCACGCGGACCATCTCGGTCACCTGCCTCGCCGAAAAAGGGGTAAAGTGCCCCAGGGCTCACATCCGAGGAGCAACAACATGACCCTACTCCCCGAGCTGGTTCCCGCCAG
This sequence comes from Bradyrhizobium ottawaense, assembly GCF_002278135.3. Taxonomy (NCBI): domain Bacteria; kingdom Pseudomonadati; phylum Pseudomonadota; class Alphaproteobacteria; order Hyphomicrobiales; family Nitrobacteraceae; genus Bradyrhizobium; species Bradyrhizobium ottawaense. Next base: position 3,841,037 of record NZ_CP029425.2, read on the forward strand.
GATCGACTGGCATGTCTTCGCGGTTATGAGCAACGCGATGCCGCCTCGAGATCCTGATGACGACGAAGAAGATGACGACGAAGAGGATGAGGACGAAGAGGATGAGGAAACCGACGAATCGCCGGTCGTGCGCGAGCCGGACGAAGACTAGGCGGGATGCTTGGAGGTAGCCTGAGCTTCGGTGAGGGCGATCCCCAGCCTTGCGTGCGGCGCACTGGTGCGTCCGGCGGCTTTCAAGGTCGGTCTGATTTCGAGAGCCGCGGATAGACGCTGAATGGACCAAAGTTTCGGCGCAGCTCTATCGGCGTTCACGGGTAGAGGAGGTGAGCATGACCCTCATATGGCTTGGTGTGCTGCTTGTTTTCGGCGGCATACTCCAGATGGCGTTTCAGCCCATCTGGCGAGGCCGATTCAGCGGTGGAAGGTGGCTTCGCTCCGGGCGTGACACGCTGGAGCCTGAAAGGCCAGGTGGCGGCTTCGGCATCAAATCGAACTGGCCTGGACTTGTGATGGTCGCACTTGGCGGCACTTTCTTGCTGGCCGGAGCTGCCATCTGAGCTGAAATGAATGTCTCGGGCGTCGCCCGTTATCTGGCGGCGCCAATGTGCTGGGGCCGTGTCTCTTCCTGGCCCAAAGCCACCATCCAGCTCCGCCGGCTTCGAAGTCGCCTTCCAACCGCAAACCGGACACAACGAACCGACGCGTGCGTGCCTCAAATCACCCCCGCCATCCGCAGCGCCACCCCGGCCGCGCATGAGCCCGCAAGCACGGTCAGCATCCCCAGCTTGAACCGGAAGATCGCAGTTGCTGCCGCGATTGCCAGCACCAGTGCGGGGAGATCGACGCTCGTCAGCACCGGCCTGTCGAAATCCAGCGGAAACGCATGCACCGGCACCGTCTCGCGGAACAGCGTGTGCAACGCGAACCAGATCGAGAGGTTGAGGATCACGCCGACGACGGCGGCGGTGATGGCGCTGAGCGCGCCGGCCAATCCCGTGTTGCCGCGCAGCCGCTCGATATAGGGCGCGCCGACGAAGATCCAGAGGAAGCAGGGCGTGAAGGTGACCCAGGTCGCGAGCAGTCCGCCATACGTCGCAGCCAACAACGGCGACAGGCCGCCCGGATCGCGGAACGCGGCCATGAAGCCCACGAACTGGAGCACCATGATCAGCGGGCCCGGCGTGGTCTCGGCCATGCCGAGGCCGTCGAGCATCTCGTGCGGCTTCAGCCAATGATAGTGCTCGACCGCCTGCTGGGCGACATAGGCCAGCACGGCATAAGCGCCGCCGAAAGTCACCAGCGACATTTTGGAGAAGAACAGCGCGATCTGGCTGAACACGTTGCCTTGCCCGAGCGCGAGCAGCAACACGACCACCGGCACGAGCCAGAGCGCCAGCCAGAACGCGCCGACGCCGATCGCACGCGCGGTGTTGGGACGCACATGCTCGGGCACGGCTTCGCCGAGCATGCTGTCGATCAACGCCGTGCTGTCGCCATGGCCGTGACCGGCGGGGGCGAATTCGGGACGGCCGCTCCGCGCGCCAGCGTAGCCGATAAGGCCGGCGGCGATGATGATGATCGGGAAGGGAACCGCGAAGAAGAAAATCGCGACGAAGGCGATTGCCGCCAGCGCGATCATGACGCGGTTCTTCAACGCGCGCTTGCCGACGCGCACCACGGCCTCGACGACGATGGCGAGCACGGCGGCCTTCAGCCCGAAGAACAGCGCCTCGACGAAGCTGACATTGCCGTAGATGGCGTAGATGTAGCTGAGGCCCATGATGGCGATGATGCCGGGCAGGATGAACAGGCCGCCCGCCATCAGTCCGCCGGCGGTGCGATGCATCAGCCAGCCGACATAGGTCGCGAGCTGCTGGGCCTCCGGTCCCGGCAGCAGCATGCAGTAGTTCAGCGCATGCAGGAAGCGGCCTTCGGAGATCCATTTCTTCTCCTCGACCAGGATGCGGTGCATCACCGCGATCTGGCCCGCAGGCCCGCCGAAGCTCAGGCAGGCGACGCGGAGCCAGACGCGAAAGGCTTCACCGAAGCTGATGCCGTGACCGGCATCAGCCCCAGCTTGAACGTTACGGGTGTCCATTAAGCCTTCACCTTGTTGGTCGGCCAGTTGTGGGTCTCGGTGGTGGCGTCGCGGCACCAGCGGTAGAAGGCGTCGTACAGCGTCATGCCGGCCTCGAGCTGCGCGAGGTCGTCGTCATACATCCGCGACAGCCCGAGCGAGGCCGCGAGCAGGCCGGGCGCCTCCGGCGCGAGGTCGGGCCGCGCGGTGTCGGCGCCGCGCACCAGCGTGGCCAGCCGCAGCAAAGGCGGCGTTGCAATGCCGAACTCCTCGATCATCACGTCGAAAGTGCAGAGCTCGCCGCGGTGGCTCCAGAACACGTTCTCGATGTCGAAGGGGGCAGCATTGAATCGCTCGCCGACGGCGACCACCTCGGACGGCGCCACGTACAGGAACACCGCATTGGGATCGACGAAGCGGCGGATCAGCCAGGGGCAGGCGATGCGGTCGACCTTGGGTCGGGCCCGCGTGACCCAGACGGTGCGGCCCTTGGCATCGCGTGGCGGCAGCTTGCGGGCGTCGACCAGAGGCAGCTTGGCCGCCTTCCAGCCCTCGAAGCCGCCCTCCAGCGTCTCGGCCTCCACGCCCAGCTGGCGGAGCCAGGCCGCCGTGCCCTGCGCGAGCTTCTCACCGCGGAAGCACGAGACGACGGCCCGGCGGCCGGCGAAGTCGCCGCCCCAGTCCGTCACATTGTCGTGGCTGAGCTTGATGGAGCCGGGGATCAGCCGTCGGTCGGCGGCAAAATCCTCGTCGGTGCGCACATCGATCAGGGCAGGGCCGTTCGCCGTGCCGATCAGCCGTGCCAATTTGTCAGATGATATGGTCGTGAACGTAGACATGATGCGTCCTCGCAAAAACCGGGGGACGCGATACTTGGGCATGTCGCCTCGTGGGGAGATCGCTCAAATCCCCATGGCGCGGATTACAGCGAAACTAAGAAGCACTGTCAATCCGCGGGATGATTGGACCTTCGAAAAGTGATGCACGGCGACTATACTGTCCGCCAACAGAGCTGAATCTCCTGGAGAATTCGATGCATTCCCATTCCATCGAACAATGGACCCACGACCACGCCTTCCTCGGCCAGAAGCACGACGAGAACGAGCGGCGCACCTGGTTCGTGGTCGTCCTGACGCTGGTCATGATGGTCGGGGAGATCGTGGCGGGCTCGCTGTTCGGCTCGATGGCGCTGCTGGCCGACGGCTGGCACATGGGCACGCATGCCGCCGCGCTCGGGATCGCCGCCTTCGCCTATCGATTCGCGCGGCGGCACCTGGGGAATGCGCATTTCACCTTCGGCACCGGCAAGTTCGGCGATCTCGCCGCCTTCGCCAGCGCAATCATCCTCGGCCTGATCGCGGTCGAGATTGCCTATGAGAGCGTGCTGCGGCTGATCAATCCGGTGCCGATCGTCTATGGCGAGGCGATCGCGGTGGCCGCCCTCGGACTGTGCGTCAATCTCGCCAGCGCGTGGCTGCTGCGCGACAGCCACGATCATCACCATCACGGCCACAGCCATGCACATGACGCCCACGACCATGATCACCACGGCCATCACCATCATCACGACAACAATCTTCGCGCGGCCTATGTCCATGTCATGGCCGATGCCGCGACCTCGGTGCTGGCGATCGCAGCTCTTGCCGTCGCCATGTATTCGGGATGGGTCTGGGCCGATCCGGCGGTCGGCCTGATCGGCAGCGTGGTGATCGCGAGCTGGGCGTTCGGACTGATCAAGACGTCAGGCGCGGTGCTGCTCGACGTGCGCGCCGACGAGAAGCTGGAGCGGGTGATCCGGGCGCGCATGGAGGTCGGCGACGACCGCGTCACCGACCTGCATCTCTGGCAGGTCGGCCCCGGCCATTGTGCCGTCCTGCTCTCGGTGGTGTCCGACAAGCCGAAGCAGCCGGCGGTCTACAAGCGGCGGCTCGCCGGATTGAAGGGCCTCAGCCACATCACGGTGGAGGTCGAGACATGCCCGCATTGACGTGAACCGCAAGCGGAATTCCGCGGCGCGGCCGGGGTTGATCCTCGGTCGCAGCCCGCATGGCTGTACCGGAGGAACAATGATGCCCAGGATCACGTTCGCTGTCGCCATCGCTGCACTCGCTTTGTCCGGTTCCGCGGCGCAGGCGCAATCGGAAAAGGCCGGCGTCGAGAAGCTCTATGTGCTCAACTGCGGCGAGGGCACCGCAGGCGATATCTCGCGCTGGACGCCAGGCTTGAACGAAGGCAAGACGATGGACTTCGTCGACACCTGCTATCTCGTCAAGCACAGCAAGGGCTGGTTCCTGTGGGACACCGGCATCGCCGATTCCGTCGCAAGCATGCCCAATGGTCTCGTGCCCGCCGATCCCAAGGCCGTCACCTGGCGCCGGCCGAAGACGCTTGCCGCCCAGATCGAACAGCTTGGGCTGAAGCCCGATGACGTCAAGGCGATGGCGGTCTCGCACACGCATCCCGACCACACCGGCAATGTCGAGCTGTTCCCGCAGGCGACGCTCTACGTGCAGAAGGCAGAATATGATTGGCCCGGCGCCAACAACGAGCCGCGCTTCAAGCCCTCGCACCCGGTGGAGCTGCTCACAGGCGACAAGGACGTCTTCGGTGACGGCAGCGTGACCATCCTGTCGACGCCCGGCCACACGCCCGGACACCAGTCGCTGCTGGTGAAGCTGCCGAAGACCGGCGCGGTGGTGCTGTCGGGCGACACCGTCCATTTTAAAGATAATTGGGACAACCGCCGCGTCCCCAGCATGAACGTCAACAAGGACCAGAGCGCAGCCTCGATGCAGAAGATCGCCGACACGCTGGCCAAGGAGAAGGCGCAGCTCTGGATCAACCACGACAAGGCCCAGCGCGACAGCCAGAAAATGGCGCCGGAGTTTTACGATTAGCCGGCTTAGGTTTTTGGTGCCGTCACTGTGGGCGGGCTCGCGTCCGGCGTCTTCTTGGGCTTGAGGGTGCCGGCGTAGAATGAGATCAGCCAGATCAAGAGGAGGGCGAGGAGGTAGACGCCCCAGGCCTGCGGCGGGGTGGTGGCCCAGCGCAGGAGGCTTTTGAATGTGCGGGGCGGGCCAGCGTCCTCGGTCATGGCCCGCTTGTGCTTGAAACCTCGGGCATGGTCAATCGGGCCGCGGCTTGGTGCGAACCAGGAACAGCGCCGCCAGCGCCGACAGGCTGAGCGCGGACGAGACGATCAGCACCTTGGCGCCCATGAGGTCGATCAGCAGGCCGAAGGTCAGCGGCGCCACCGCCTGCGCCATGCGTGCCGGCGCGCCGATGATGCCGAGACGGTAGCCGAAATCCTTCGGGCCGAAAATCGACAGCGGCAGCGTGCCGCGCGCGATCGTCAAGATGCCGTTGCCCGAGCCGTGGAACAGCGCAAACGCGCTCGCCGCGGCGCCGCCGAAGATCGCCACGATCACCGCGCCGATCGGGTGGGTGAGGCAGGCGAGCCGGGTCGACCACAACGGATGGAAGCGGCTGAGGAAGCCGGCCTCCAGGATGCGCGCGCCGACTTGCGCCGGGCCGATCAGCGCGCCGGCCGCGATCGCCTCGACCGGCGTTGCGCCCGTCGTCTCGAGGATGCGGGGGAAATGCGCGGCCATCGCGCCGGTGACGGTCCAGACCGCCGCGAAGATGAAGGCGAGCAGGATCATGGTGCGGTCGAGCGGCAGATGCGGTTTCTCCGCCGCGGCCGCCGCCTGCTTGGCGCCCTTGATCGTCGGCAGCACGAAGAAATTGAGCGGCAGGCCGATCAGGATGTTGGCGGCCGCCCAGGCAAAGCAGGTCTCGCGCCAGCCGATATGCGACAGGCCCCAGGCCGTGAGCGGCCAGCCGACGGTGGAGGCGAAGCCCGCCATCAGCGTGATACCCGTGATGGGCCTGCGCGCCTCGGTGCCGTAAATGCGCCCCAGGGCGGCGAAGGCGGCGTCGTAGAGCCCCATCGCCATTCCGATTCCGAGCACGAGCCAGGCGATCACCATCACCGGGACGGAATGCGCGAAGCCAAGCAGCGCGAGGCCGGCGGCAATCGTCAGGTTCGAAGCCGACAGCACCTGCCGGCCGCCGACAAGATCGATCTGACGCCCGATGCGCGGGCCGAGCATCGCCGAGATCACCAGCGAGGCCGAGAACGCGCCAAAGATCCAGTTGGAGGAGACGCCGAGGTCGCGCGCCATGGGATCGGCGATCAGCGCCGGCAGATAATAGCTGGACGCCCAGGCCAGGGTCTGCGTGGTCCCGAGCGCCAGGATGATCGGAAGCTGGCGCTGGCTCATAGTCTTGTATTTCTGGTCGGCAGGGACATCGGTTCCATTTGCAGCCGGCACGACAGTGCGTCAACAGCGGTTGCGGCATATTCGACCTGCTGCAGGCGGGCGCCTTGGTTGCATGACGTTCGCGCGTGGCCTTCCGCTCGTCACGAATGCACGCCATAATGGCGTATGCAATTGACCTCGCGCCTTGCGCTGATGAACTGGCTGACCGGCCAGGGGCTCACGGGCCTTCCCGAAATCGACCTGCTCCGCGGCTTCTGCGAGCGCTGCCGCGCCGAAGGGCTGGAGCTGTCGCGTGCGCTGGTCGTGATCGACACGCTGCATCCGATCTACGAGGGCCGCGGCTTCCGCTGGAGCGACCGTCCCAGCAACGAGAGCGACGCGTTCGAATACGGCTCGACCGCCGAGGGCGACGCCGCCGCAAGCTGGCGCCGCTCGGTGTTCTTCCACATGCTGGAGCACGGCCACGACGAGATGGTGATCGATCTGGCCGACGCGCCGTCGATGGATTTCTCGCAGATCGGCGAGCTCGCCGAAAAGGGCCACAAGCACTATCTCGCCTTCGTGCACCGCTTCGGCGAGAATGGCGCGCTCGGCCTGATGGACTGCCTCTATTCCTGCTGGACCACGCGCCGCGACAGCGGCTTCAGCGAGGGTGAGCTGGAGGCGCTGCGCGATCTCGTCCCGGTGCTGGGGCTCGCGATCAAATCGGCGCAGCAGGTCGACATCGCGCGCACGCTCGGGCGCGTCTATCTCGGCCGCGACGCCTCCGAGCAGGTGCTGCGCGGCCGCATCTCGCGCGGCGTCACCGAGCGCATCAACGCCGTGCTCTGGTACTCCGATCTGCGCGGCTCGACCGGAATCAGCGAGAGCATCGGCCCCGACGAGATCATCCCGTTCCTCAACGATTATGCGCAGGCCGTGATCGACGCGATCCACGAGGCCGGCGGCGACGTGCTCAAGCTGATCGGCGACGGCGTGCTCGCGATGTTCTGGGGTGAGGACATGGCGGATGCGCGGCGCGCTGCGCTCCGCGCCGAGCATCTGTTCCGCAAGAACGTCGCGGCGCTGAACCGGCGGCGGGAGGCCGACGGCCGTCCCACCACGTCGGCCTATATCGGCCTGCATGTCGGCGAGGTCTTCTACGGCAATATCGGCAGCGAGGACCGGCTCGATTTCACGGTTGTCGGGCCGACGGTGAACGAAGTCAGCCGCATCGCCTCGATGAGCCGCTCGGTCGACCGCGAGCTGCTGGCATCGGCGGAATTCTACAAGGGCCTGGATGCCGCCGGCCGGCGCTATCTCGTGTCCACCGGCCGCTACGCGCTACGCGGCATCGGCCGCGCGCAGGATCTCTACACGCTCGATCCCGAGGTCGATGCCAGCGAGCCTGTGACGGGGAGCTACGAGCGATATCTGGCGAATTAGCCCGGCTGCAGCAAACACACACCGTCAGTGCGAGCGCAGCGAAGCAATCCAGGGTCTTTCTACGGAGGGATTCTGGATTGCTTCGTCGCGAAGAGCTCCTCGCAATGTCGGCGTAACTAGCAGCGCACCGCCACCTCATCCCCCACCATGTCCGGCTGCCGGTCCAGCGCCACGGCCGGCGACAGCCAGATCACCAGCGCCTGCACGCCGAATACGGCGGCCGCGAGATAAAGGCAGGCTTCCGCGCTCCAGAGGCCGCCGACGATCGCGCCCAGCGCCGAGCCGAGCGGGCGGGCACCGTAGCTCATGATGTTGATGGCGGAGACGCGGCCCAAGAGGCGCGGCGGCGTCACCGACTGGCGCAGCGTCGTGGTCGAGATCACCCACAGGATCGGCCCGACGCCGAGCAGGAAGAAGCTCAACGCCGCGAGCCAGGGCGAGGGGATCAGTACCGTCAGCGCCATCACAACAGCTGCAACGAAACCCGTGACCGGGCCGAGGCCGACGACGGTGCCGAACGCGAGCCGCTGCATCACGCGCGTTGCGAACAGCGCGCCGATCACCATGCCGACGCCGTACATGGTCAGCACCGTGCCGACGCCGGCGGCGGTGAGGCCGAGATGGCGCACGGCATAGGGCACGAACACCGCGATCTGCAGGAACCAGCCGGTGTTGAAGATGAACTGGGTGATGAACACCGGCCGCAGCAGCGGATGGTGGAATACGAAGGCCGCGCCTTCGCGGATGTCCTGGAGCGGATGGCGCCGCGGGGCGGGGGCACGCGCGGGTTCAAAGATGCCCGAGAGCAGCACGACAGCGATGGCCGAGAGCGCCGCGGCAAAGCCGAAGGCCGGGCTGGCGCCCCACCATCCCACAAGTGCGCCGCCGAGGGCGGGTCCGCTTGCGAAGGCGACGGTTCGCGCCAGCTCAATGCGGGCATTCGCCGCCGGCAGGAGGTCAGAGCTGACCAAGGACGGCACCAGCGCCGGCGCGGCCACGCTGTAGACCACTGTGCCGCACACGGCTGCGAAGCCGAGCAGCGCCAGCAGCGGAAGATTGAGGGCGCCGAGCGCGAGCAGCAGCACGATTGTCCCGAGGGCCACCGCCCGCAGCGCCTCGGCCCCGGCCATCAGCGAGCGACGCGAGATGCGGTCGGCGAGCAGGCCGGCCGGGATCGCGAACAGCACGAAGGGCAGGGTCAGTGCGGTCTGCAACAGGCCGGTCTGGCCTTCGGCGACCCCGAGCGTGAGCACGGCGACGATGGGAGCTGCGGCCAACGCGATCTGCTCGGCTGACTGCGCCGCGAGGTTGGACCAGGCGAGGCGGCCAAAGGTGTCGGGGAGGCGAGGCGGGTTTGACATGGCTCATTTCCTGCAAAGTCGGGTAGGCGCCAGTATCCGGCGCCAACGGCCGTCAAACCCACCCGCTTCCCGACACGGCGGCGAATAACGGCAGGAACGGGAACCCATGCCGCTAGATGCAGTTGCAAATGAGTTGCAATAAGACTCGATTTCGGTATTCTCGCCCCATGGATGCCCGATCGCCTGATTTGAGTCCCGACGCCGCCGGCTGGCGCGCTGATGCGCCCGTCACCAAAAGTCTCGCCGAGGTCAACGCCACGGTCGCCGTTCCGGCCGCTGGCCGCTGGTGGCGCCGGCTGCTCGCCTTTGTCGGCCCAGGCTATCTGGTCTCAGTCGGCTACATGGACCCCGGCAATTGGGCGACCGACCTCGCCGGTGGCTCCAAATTCGGCTACACGCTGCTGTCGGTCATCCTGCTTTCGAATTTGATGGCGATCCTGCTGCAGTCGCTGGCGGCACGGCTCGGCATCGTCACCGACCGCGACCTTGCGCAGGCTTGCCGCGCCACCTATTCGCCGGCGGTGAATTTCCTGCTCTGGCTGGCCTGCGAGGCGGCGATCATCGCCTGCGATCTCGCCGAGGTCATCGGCACGGCGATCGCGCTCAAACTCCTGTTCGGCATTCCCCTGATCGGCGGCGCGCTGCTCGCGGCGCTCGATGCCTTCCTGCTGCTGCTCCTGATGAACCGCGGCTTCCGTTTCCTCGAAGCCTTCGTCATCGCGCTGCTGGCGGTGATCGCGGTCTGCTTCGCGGTCCAGATCGTGGCTGCGGCGCCGCCGGTGGCGGAGGTCCTGCACGGCTTCATGCCGAAGAGCGAGATCTTCACCAACCCGGAAATGCTCTACATCGCGATCGGCATCATCGGCGCGACGGTGATGCCGCATAATCTCTATTTGCATTCCTCGATCGTGCAGACGCGCGCCTATGAGCGCAACGACACCGGCCGGCGCGAGGCGATCAAATGGGCGACGACGGACTCGACCATCGCCCTGATGCTGGCGCTGTTCATCAATGCCGCGATCCTGGTGGTCGCAGCCGCAACCTTCCACAAGAGCGGCCATTCCGACGTTGCCGAGATCGGCCAGGCCTTCGAGCTGCTGTCGCCGCTGCTCGGCCTCGGCATCGCCTCGACGCTGTTCGCCGTGGCGCTGCTCGCCTCCGGCCTCAACTCGACGGTGACGGCGACGCTCGCCGGCCAGATCGTGATGGAGGGCTTTCTCGACCTGCGCCTGCCGAGCTGGGCGCGCCGCCTGCTCACGCGCGGCATCGCCATCGTTCCGGTGATCGTTGTTACGGCGATCTATGGCGAGCGCGGCACGGCGGATCTGCTGGTGTTCAGCCAGGTCGTGCTGTCGATGCAGCTGCCCTTTGCGGTGATCCCGCTGGTCCGCTTCGTCTCCGACCGTCGCAAGATGGGGCAGTTTGCGATTCCGGGATATGTCGCGGCGATCGCGTGGATCGTCGCGGGCGTCATCGTGATTTTGAACGTGAAGCTGCTGGTGGATACGCTGTTCGGGTAAGGGGGCGGCGGCTATTTGTCCGGCCCGTTCAAGTGGGCCTTGCCCGGACGGCCCCCCGATCAGGCAGCGAGCATGACCTTTGCGAAAGCGAGCGTCTGCCCGGTTTGATGTGTTGGCTGGCGACGTTGCTTCCGTTTCGCGCGCAGGGGTTGCAAAACCTGGCGTCGGAACTCGATTTGGCAAACTGTCACTTTTCAATCTGTGCGGCGCGCGTATACTAGTTGCAATTGCTGACCGGGCGTACAATAATAACCCCTGTTTCAGCATTGATTTTGCTTCCGGCGGGATGATCGGCGGGTCCTGCGCCGGACCAAGAGCGGCCACTGCAAATCTCCGGGCTCATCTATCGGTTGTGCGCGAATATGGTTGGCGCACGAAATTTTTGGTTTGATCGTTTGGATTGATCGACAGCTTGTTTTTCTGCTGAGCGGGTTCACGCCCCGAAGGGGCGATGTTCAAGCCAGAACGCGTTGGTAATTTCGTTCAAGTCATTGATGAGTGTGTGCTGCCGTGACCAGGTGTCCCGCTTGTTCAGCCCGTATTTCCCGCGAGCATCGCTTCTGCTCTCAATGTGGCGCGAGTCTCAATTGTAACGCGGAGGAGCCGGGCGCCCCGGAGCGCGATGCGCACGTCGTCCAGCTGCACCATCATCTTCCCGTTCGCTCGCAGATGCTGACTGAAAACAAGCAGGTCAGCGTGCTGTTCGTCGACGTCTGCAACTCGACCTCCCTTTTGCAGCATGTCGACCCCGAGGAAGCCCGCGCCTATCTCGGCAGGGCACTGGACCGGCTGGCTGAGGCGGTCGAGACCTATGGCGGCACGGTGAGCCAGTTGCTCGGCGATGGCCTCGTCGCCTTGTTCGGCGCGCCCGTGGCGCAGGAAGACCACGCCCTGCGGGCGTGCCTTGCCGCTCTCAAGATGCAGAGAGCATCCATTCCAGCCCATGACGTCGGAGGCGTTGTCAGCCCGACGCTGCGCATCGGTATCAATTCGGGCGAGGTGCTGGTCGGTATCGTCGGACAATACCGGTGGTCCCATTACGGCGCGGACGGAAAGACAATCCATCTCGCCTCGCGGCTTGAGAAGATGGCGCCGCCCGGAGGCATCCTGATCAGCGCCGCGACGCAGCGGCTGGTCGCGCAGCAGATCGACACGCGTACGGCCGGCGTGCGGATCGTGCGCGGACTGGATGATCCGATCGAAGTGCATGAAGTCGTGGTCGAGACCGAAAGTTCGGCGGCAGCGCCGTTGACGCGGAAACAGCGCTGGGCGCCTCTGATCGGACGCGAAGACACGTTGAGGATCCTGGAAGGGGCCCTGGAGACCGTTCAAAGGTCCGGAATGCGAACCGTCGGGTTGTGCGGCGATGCCGGGATCGGCAAGTCGCGCCTGATCGTCGACTGGATGGACAGCCTCGCGCGGGAGGGGGTTGAAGTCTGCTTTTCCCAGGCGAGAGGATATGCGAGCACGCGGGCCTACAGCACCGCCACCGATCTGACCGCAAGTTTGGTCGGGCTTCCGCAAACCAGCGCGGCGGACATTCGGCATTCCGCCAAGCAGACGTTGATCGCGAAATGGCCCGATGACGGCGCCGAGCATCTGGCGGCGGTCAATGATCTCTTGGGACTTGCGGCGCCGGATGAGGCCTGGCTGGCGCTGAACCCGGCGCAACGACGGCGCCGGATCGGCGAGGCGCTGCTCTGGCTCGTGCGCAGACGCGTGCGGTCCGGCGCGTTCCTGCTCGTGCTCGAGGACGTCTTCCTGGCCGACCGCGAGAGCCGGCGGCTGTTCGAGGGCCTGCTTCCCAAACTTCAGGCGCTGCCGGTCCTGATTTGCGTCACCTATCGCCCGGATTTCGACCATCAGTGGCGTCGAGCATCCTGGTTTTCCGAGCGCGTGATCGAGCCGCTGGGCGACGGAGAAATGCTCCAGCTCGCGCGCGCCTGTCTCGGCGATGATCCGTCCGTGCTCGGCGTCATGACCGAACTGGTCGCGCGTGCCGACGGCAATCCCTTCTTCCTGGAGCAACTGGTCTTCACGCTGATCGATGACGGGTCGTTGGAAGGGACCCCGGGCGCCTACCGTTTGCAGAGGCCTTTCGGAGAGCTGCGCGTGCCGGGCTCCATTGCGGCGGTGATCGGGGCGCGGGTCGACAGGCTGCCCGAAGCCGCAAAATCGGCGCTCGAAGCTGCGGCCATCCTGGGCGATCCCATCACGCACGATTTGGTTGCGGCGATGCAGGCCGTGGACCTCGAGCGCGCCGAAGAACTGCTAGGCCTTTGTGTCGCGTCCGGATTGCTGACGAGTCCGGATCAGGCGAGGGGCTCGCACGGATCGCACGCCTTCGCGTTCCGCCATGCGCTGGTCCGTGACGTCGTGCTCGGGGTGCTCACGCGCGCCAGGCTCAAGGCACTTCATCGCCAGGCCTTCCTGGCGCTGCACGCCCAGCCCGGGGCCGCCGATGTCGATGCCGCGCCGGCACTGGCTCATCATGCCTTCGGGGGCGAGGAATGGGAACAGGCGGCAAGATTCGCCGTCAAGTCGATGGCTCGTGCCATCTCGCGCTCGGCCAATCAGGAGGCCGTCCAGCTGCTGGAAAAGGGCATCCAGGCGGCACGGCGCGTCGAGGGCGCGACGACCGCCCAGACCCTGGAGCTCGCGCTTCGGCTGGAGGCCATTGGCGCAATGCTGGCTCTCGGGCAGATCGACGAGATCTTCGACAACATGGAGCGGGCTGAAGCCATCGCCGTGCAACTGAACGATCAGCGTGCAAGGGCGGCGGTTTCGACCGAGACGGCGGTGTTTCTGTGGATGCGCGGACGTTTCGAGCAAGGTCTGGGGTACGCTTCGCAGGGACTGGAAGCGGCTCGCCTCGCACAGCGTCGTCACATGATGATGGCGGCGCATCAGACCCGCCTCATGCATCTGCATGCGCTCGGGCGGTACGCGGACGCGGCGGCCGAAGGTCACATCCTGCTGTCGGACTACGAACCGGAATTGTCGGCGCATTATGTCCAGTCCGGCTGGGCTGCGATTCCGATCATCAACCTGTACGCATTTCATGCCAGCACGCTGTGGCGCCTCGGGGATGGCGGCGCCGCGGACGATTTCTGCGCCAAGAGCTATGAGATTCTGTCGAACATCGATCACCCATATTCCCGTCTGTTGATCGACACGGTCCAATCGCAGATCTGGGTCGAACGCGAGGAGCTCGACCGTGCCGAGTCCCTGATGCGCACGGGTGTGCAGCAATGCATGACGCACAACGTGCCGACGATGCTGTCCGTGTGCACCGGCGTTCTCGGCAGCGCGCTGGCGCGCAATGGCAAGGCTGCCGAAGCGGTGCCCATGCTGGAGAAGGGGTTCGCCGATCGCATCTACGAGGCGGCCGGCCCCTATGGCAGGACGTTCATGCGCGTGAGCCTGGGTGTCGCCTATCGCAAGCTCGGACGACTGGATGATGCGATCGCTGTCGGACGCAAGGCGGTCGAGCAGGCCGCTGAGGAATACGGACACCAGACCGAAGCCCTGTACGAGCTCGCCGAAACGCTGCGGCAGGCCGGCGATCAGGCCGGGGCCGAAGCGCATTTCAAGCGAACCGCCGAGGCGGCGGAGCGTCTGGGTATGCCTCACTACCGGAAACGGGCCGCTGCGGCGCTCGCAGATCGGCGGAAGGACGGGTACGCAGCATGAAAATCTCAGCTGGCACTCCTGATGCAATGCCGCCGGGGCTCCGCAGCCTCTCCTATGGGATCTTCTGTTGGGCCAATCGCCGTCCGAGGGCATTGCGAACCGTCGGTGCCCTGTTTCGGCTTTGGCCGTTCGCGGGCGGCTGGTTCGGCATGGCGGCACGCGCCAGTGCGGTCAAGGGTGTGCTGACCAGGCCGCAGAGTTTCTCGAACTCGGCTCATGCGGCCAATCTGGCCGCCGGCGATTACCTGATTGGCATGGATCCGGGTCCTACCTACCACGACGACAGGCGTCTGCTCGATGACCGGTTGGCTTTGCTGGCTGCGAGCCTGCCGGCCGCGGCCGATCAGGAGGTTCAGCGACGCGTCCAGCAGCTTGGGCAGCTCGGGACGAACAAGTCGTTCGACCTCATTGACGATTACCTGATGTGGATCGTGTTTCGAGCGATGGATCCGCTGTTCGGGGCGGCAACGGGCAAGGTGGTGGCGGGCGCGCATGGCAACGTCAACGATCCCGGGCTGCAACGGCAATATCTCCTGGAAATCAGGTATGTCGCAGGCCAGCTGCTTGCCGGAAGCACTGCGACGCTGAGGGTTCAGCGACGGGCGGAACTCTGCTCGGACGCGTTGCGGGCACGTATCGCCGCCGTGAGCCGCGACATCGAACAGGCTTGGGGTGTCCAGAGCACCGCCAGCACCATCACGCGGAATGCCGCCGGTCTTGCCTGGATTTCGCATCCGGTCACGGTGCAGTCGGGGGCACTGGCCGTGCAGGAGTTGCTCGGGCGCTCCAGGGTTCACCGGGCCTTGCGGGCCGAAGCCCAGCGGCTCGGGCCGGCCGGCGTTTGGCAAGACGCCAAGTTCCGCGATCTGGTGCGCGAGCACATGCTCGAGCTCATGCGCTTTCGACCCATCTTTCCGCTGCTCGCGCGCGACGTGCCGCGCGATACGGAATTCGAGACCGGGGCGCGGCACAACGCGCCGTGCTC
The DNA here is from genome assembly GCF_002278135.3 of Bradyrhizobium ottawaense. NCBI lineage: Bacteria > Pseudomonadati > Pseudomonadota > Alphaproteobacteria > Hyphomicrobiales > Nitrobacteraceae > Bradyrhizobium > Bradyrhizobium ottawaense. The sequence continues at coordinate 3,856,381 of NZ_CP029425.2, forward strand.
CGCTGGCGGCAAGATGGCGATCTGGTCGATCGCCGCCCTGTTCGATTCCAGGGTGGTCAAGAAGAGCGGTCGGTTCTGTCCCGCCCGCAATTGGGGGCCGCACCAGGATTTGCGCTGGCTGATGTTCGGATACGGCACCCGCCAATGTCCCGCCAAGGATTACGCGGTCGAGATCCTGACGAGTGCGCTGATTGGTCTGCTGATCCTGCCCGAGTTGCGGCTCACGCGGGGCGAGGGCAAGGCCATCGCCTATGACGGCCCGCTGATGTCTCGCATGCGCGTGAACTTCGTCTGACGGATTGGAAGGACAATCCATGCTCAAAATGGTCCGGCAGCAGATGATCTGCATCATTGCGCCAGGCTGGCGCGGCGCGGTGGATTTTTCGGACTCCGGAGACATGCAGTCCGCGCTGAATGCACTTCTTCAGGACGTTGCGGTCATTCAGTTCGCGTCCATCGCCCTGTTGCCGGCGCGCACGGACGCACAGGAGCAGGCGCCGTCGCTGATGCTCGAGCTTGCCGTCGAGGAAGGCATCGATCCCAAGGACATGCTGTACAGGCTGGTCCATCATCCCAGCGGCGCGATGTGGTCGCTCTTCAGCTCCTATTGGCCCGGCGGCGGGCCTCCGCTGGTGAGCGCGCGCAACGGGCAATTGTTCGACAAGCTGATCGGGTGGCTCAGTCTCGCCGATGGCGGCTTCGTCGGTCCTCGCGACAGAACGGCCCGGCAGATCAAAAAGGAGCACGATCTCCTGATATGGACCCGGGATGAGGGACGCAAGTTGAGAGCCATGTACGGCGATGATCGTGCATCGTTCGCGCTTGCGCTGGCGCAGCGGGCATTCCAGGACCCGCGCTTCGACTGGGCGATGCAGCCTGCGCCGCGCTCCTATTGGCGCGGGAGGGGTGCGAGCATCTCCGCAAAGGTCGGCTATGGGCTCGTGGTTTTCGGCTTGTGGCTGGCCCTCGTCTGGCTCCTGGGCGCGCTGCCGCGCGGGCTGTTCGGCGCCATCACCTGGTTCGTCGGCGCATCCTATCCCCCGGTGCAGTCCGTGGTGGACGTCATCAGCAGTGTGAGCATGTGGATCGTGTGGGCGAGCATCAGGGCACTGCTCGCCTTTGTCGGGCTGCTGTTCCTGGGATGGCTGCTCCTGGTCGCGCTGCCGGCCCTGTTCGCGCCGTGGCGGCGCTGGGTGGACAGCGTCCGCCGCGAACTCGAACGACCGACCGAGACGTGGTCGTCATTCTCCACCCGTGTTGTCGGCTGGATCGTGGTCGTCCCGTTGCTCCTCGCCATCGTGGCGTGTGCGGTGGTCTTCGTCTTCTATCCCAAGCCGATCATGGAAGGGATCGAGGCTTTGACCGCGCGGGTTCCGGGATGGGAGCTCGCCCTCTTCGGCGTGCTCGCGATCGTCGCGCTGCTCTGCATCGGGTCCTTTTTCTCCTGGATCAATCGCCGGTTTGCGACCTTGAGCAAGTGGTTCTTTCATCCCTACGAAGACGATGTCGCCCGGGCCCAGCAGGTTCATCCGTCAATCGACCAGTGCGAAGCGCTGTTGGCCAGTGGGACCGCGCACATGGTCAGCCTGACCGATATCCGCAGCCCGAACGGCTGGAGCGCCTGGTGGATCCGCGTGTCCCTGCGCGTCGTGACGTTCTTTGGGCGGGTGTTCTTCACCGAGGGGCGGCTCGGTGATGCACCGGGTATCCATTTTGGCCATTGGCACATTATCGAGGACGGTCGGCGCTTTCTATTCTGCTCGAACTATGACGGCAATTTCGGCGGTTACCTCGACGATTTCATCAACGGCGCGACGATAGGGACGACGTTGGCCTGGCGATGGACGACGCTGAGGCCGCGGGGATCGGCGGCGGTCGGGCAGCCGGACATCAAGGTGCCGCGCGATTTTCCGCCGACGCGTTTCGTGCTTTTTCGCGGCGTGAAGTGCGAGTTGAAATTCAAGTCCTACGCCCGCGACAGCATGCTTCCGCACATGTATCGCTTCGATGCGTGCAACGCGACGATCGAGGAGATCGACCTCGCGACCGGGCTGCGCGACGCCCTGTTCGGCGAGCGCAACGACAGGAACGACGACTTCATCATGAGGGCGATCGAAACATGAAGGCCTCGCATCTCTCCGAACAGCTCGCGGACATTCAGGGAATGCTCGGAAGCGGCTATGGCTGGTTGAAGACCAGCCGCTTCTGGCTGCTGACGATCAAGGCGGGCCGCGAGGACGATGCCCGGGCGTGGCTCGCAGGGCTCGTCGACAAGAAGCTGGTGGTCAGTGCCGCCGATGTCAGGAAATCGAGGACCCACCCCGTCGACGATGCCGTCGCGATCGCTTTCAGCTATTTGGGGCTGGCAAAGCTCGGATGCGACGAGACTGCTGCGCATCCTTTCCCGTCCCCGTTCAGCAGCGGCATGGGCTGCGACCTGCGCGCGTTGCTGTTGAGGGACAGTCCGCGAGAATGGCGCTGGTCCGATGTTGAAGGCGGTGCCGGCGGCCCCGTGCATGTCCTGGTTGGCGAATGGAGAATGCGACGGAGCGCTGCCGAGATGGCGAGCGCGCCGGAGAAGTCGGCAGAACTGGATCCTGATCCTGATGTGTTCGATGTCATCAAGGTCGACAACGATCCCTGCGCCTTCCAGCAAAAGGCGGGCGACGAGGAAGAAAGATTGTACGAGTCCTTCGGGTTTCGCGATGGCCTCGCGCAGCCCGTGATCAGCGAGCTCAGGGAGGAGCGCGGCGCCGAGCGCAAGAAGATCAGGCGGGATGCCGGCATCCTCTACGAGGACCGCGTCGTCGCCCCGGGGGAATTTATTCTGGGCTATCGCAACGAATACGACGAGCTGACCTATTGCCCCAACGTCAAGCGATGGCCCGGCGACGCCACGTATACGAGCGGCCGCTTCGCGCTGAACGGGACCTATCTCGCGGTTCGCCAGATCGAGCAGGATGTCGATGCGTTCGCGAAATTTGAAGCGGTGTACGGCGAGGCTGTCTGCGAGAAGATGATGGGCCGTCGAAGGAATGGAAAGCCATTGTCGTGGCAAGGCAGTCCCGGCGTTCCGATTTCGGATTCGGAAGCCGATGCATTTCGCTTTCGTGTCGACGACGCGAACGGCTTTGGCTGTCCGAAGGGAGCCCATATCCGCCGCGTCAATCCGAGGGATACGCTCGGCATCGACCTGCAATCGAGCATCAAGTCGGTCAAGCTGCACCGGCTGCTGCGCCGGGGGCGGCCCTATCGCGAGGAGGTTGCGAACGAAAAGCCGCGCAAGGGCATCTTCTTCATCGCCTGCAACGCCGATCTCGAGCGGCAGTTCGAGTTCATCTACCAGCGCTGGTTGCGAAATCCCCGGTTCGTCTGCCTCAACGACCAGGACGACCCTCTCGTCGGCAAGCCCGCTGCCACCAGGAGCTTCTCCATGCCGGGATTGGCAAGCGGCGAGGAAGTGTCCCTGGCCGCGTTTACGCAGACGCTGGGGGGAGGCTATTTCTTCCTTCCCGGAATCTCTGCGCTCAAATTCATCCTCGGCCGCGAGGGCAGTTCGAAGGCGGTCGGCTCAGAGGCCGTCGTAGCCTTGGCGCCCTGAAAGCCGGCGCGGGGCCGGACGGGCAATCGTGAGGGTCAATCCTGCGGCTCGGAGGCCGCGTCGCCCTGTGCGTCGACGCGCAGCCAGCCCGAGGGCGCGAGGCGCTGCTGCGGCAGGAAGCGGGCCTTGTAGTCCATCTTCTTCGAGCCCTCGATCCAGTAGCCGAGATAGACGTAAGGCAGCCCCTGCCGACGGGCGCGGGCGATGTGGTCGAGGATCATGAAGGTGCCCATCGAGCGGCTGACCTGGCCCGGCTCGAAGAACGAATAGACCATCGACAGGCCGTCGCTGAGCACGTCGGTCAGCGCGACCGCGATCAGCTCCTCGCCACGGCCGGTGATGCCGCTGTCGGGGCCGCGCTTGCGGTATTCGATGATGCGGGTCTCGACATGGCTGTCCTCGACCATCATGGCGTAGTCGAGCACGGTCATGTCGGCCATGCCGCCATGGCGGTGGCGGGCGTCGAGATAGGCGCGGAACACCGAATATTGCTCGGAGGTCGGCACCGCGCTGCGCTGCTCGCCGATGATGTCGGAGTTGCGCGCCATCACCTTGCGGAAGTTGCGGGAGGGGCGGAACTCGTTGGCGACGACCCGGACCGAGACGCAGGCGCGACACTGGTCGCAGGCCGGCCGGTAGGCGATCGACTGGCTGCGGCGGAAGCCGCCATGGGTCAGGAGGTCGTTGAGGTCACCGGCGCGCTCTCCCACGAGGTGCGTGAACACCTTGCGCTCATGCCGACCCGGCAGATACGGGCAGGGGGACGGCGCCGTAAGGTAAAATTGGGGGGTATCGCGCGAGTGCTGGGTCAAGGGACGTCGTGGGCCTCCGAAGTGAGTATCAGCATCGCGCTACGGAAGCTCCCGGTCAATTGGTCAGCTTGGCAAGTCAGGTCAGCAGTCAGCTTAGAGGATCCCGGTTAGTAGGCCGTTGATCACCAGGTCCTCGCGGCCTGCGGCACCGGCGCGCGGACGGAATTGTTGATCACGACCGTTCCCAGCACGAAATCCTGCAGCAGGCGCCGGCGGCCGTTGAACAGGCCGAGCAGCACCACGAAGGGCGTCAGGAACGAGACCGACACCCAGAACAGCACGGCATGGGTGGCGCCCAGCACGAAATAGCCGGGTGCGCCGTACCAGGTGCGCAGCTCCAGATCCATCACCCGCATCCCGATCGTCGCGGAGGAGGGACCACCGATACAGGCGCCGTAATAGACGATCGCCCAGATCACGGAGGCCGGCCAGGCCAGCCAGAACAGCGCCCAGCCGATGCCGAGCGTGACCACACCGAACAATGCGATGAAGATGTAGCCGAGGATCACAGGCACTGAGATCACGACCATGTCGATCAGGAAGGCAAACACGCGCCGCGTCGCAACGCCACGGAACAACTCCGGGTGCAGATAGGGGTCGTAGGCATGCGGCTGCGCCCCGCCGTCATTGCGCCAGGCTCCTGAATTGCCCGAGTCGTACGACATGATCCGTCCTCCCAAGGGGGAAACAGAGGGGAAAAACCCTCGAGGCAGGACATGGGAACAGGCTTTCCCCCTGCCAAGGGCGCAGGCGCATTAACAAGCCGAAATATTCCGGCGATTCGGGGGCGGGGGAGGGCACGATGTTGGCGCCGCAAACACCGGTGTCGTCCCGGACAAGCGAAGCGCAGATCCGGGATCCATAACCACAGGGAGGAGTTTGGCGAAGACCGTTAGTTGATTTCGCCGGTACGAATACCGCGGATCACAGTTAGATCACGCGGTATGGGTCCCTGCGTACGCAGGGACGACAGTGAAGGTGCCCCGCCAGCTTACCCCTGCGACCGCAGCCTCTCCGCCGCCTTCGGCGCAAAATAGCTCAGCACGCCGTCGGCGCCGGCGCGCTTGAAGGCGAGCAGGCTCTCCATCATGGCGCGCTCGCCGTCGAGCCAGCCGTTGTTGGCGGCGGCCGCGATCATCGCGTATTCGCCCGAGACTTGGTAGGCGAAGGTCGGCATCGCAAAGGTGTCCTTCACGCGGCGGACGACGTCGAGATAGGGCATGCCGGGCTTCACCATCACCATGTCGGCGCCCTCAGTGATGTCGAGCTCGACCTCGCGCAGCGCCTCGTCGGTGTTGGCGCTGTCCATCTGATAGGTGCGCTTGTCGCCGGTCAGCGTCTTGGCCGAACCGATGGCGTCGCGGAACGGGCCGTAGAAGGCGGAAGCGTATTTGGCGGCGTAGGCCATGATCTGCACGTCGAGCAGGCCGGTGCGGTCCAGGCCTTCGCGGATCGCGGCGACGCGGCCGTCCATCATGTCGGAGGGCGCGATGATGTCGCAGCCGGCTTCGGCCTGCACCAGCGCCTGACGCACCAGCACCGCGACCGTCTCGTCGTTCAAGATCCTGCCGTCCGAGATCAGGCCGTCATGACCGTGGCTGGTGAAGGGGTCGAGCGCGACGTCGCAGAGGATGCCGATCTCAGGAAACTCCTTCTTGATCGCGCGCACCGCCTGGCAGACCAGATTGTTCGGATTGGTCGCTTCGGAGCCTTCCTCGTCGCGCAAGGACGGCTCGGTGTAGGGAAACAGCGCGAGGCAGGGGATGGTGAGCTTCATGGCGCGCTCGGCCTCGCGCACCGCCTGGTCGACGCTGAGCCGCTCGACGCCCGGCATCGAGATGACCTGCTCGCGCTTGTTGTCGCCGTCGATCAGGAACAGCGGCCAGATCAGATCGTCGGTGGTGAGGACGTTCTCGCGCACCATCCGCCGGGCCCATTCGGCCTTGCGATTGCGGCGCGGGCGGACGGTCAGATCGAGGGCATGGGGCACCGCCGCTCCCTCCCGGCGCGAAACCTCGCGCAGTTCGATCGGACGTCCGTATTTGATCGCCATCACTCTTCCTCCGGCTGGAATTATTCTTATACCAGCTCGCATGGTTCCCGTCACCGCGGCTTGACCTGCCGCAACGTGATGGCAGCCGATTGATTTTGCGGGCCGAAGCAGCCAGAAGGGGGCCATGTCCGAGATTTCCACCCGCGATGCGGCCCGTGACGGCAGCCCCAGGGACGCCGTCAGAGACAGCGCCAGAGACAGCGCGATGTCGGTGGCTGCGATCTCGTCGGAGCGCTCGGAGTCCGACGACAATGTCTGGACTCGCCGCCTCGTGCTGTTCCTGCGGGTGATGGCGCTGCTCTCGATCCTGAAAGGTCTCTATCACTGGGCGCAGGTGACGGGCTTCGTCGGCGGCGAGGACGAGGCGTTCGAGAACCAGTCGATGGCCTGGCAGGCCGCGACCGTCTACTTCGCGGTGATCGAGCTCGTCGCCGCGGTCGGCCTGTGGCTGGCGACGCCGTGGGGCGCGGTGGTGTGGCTGACCACCGTAGTGTCGATGGCGGTGATCGAGCTGATGTTCCCGGGAATCTACGGCGGCAGCCTGATCGTCGTCGGCGTCGAAGCCTTCATGCTCGCCGCCTATCTCGCGCTCGCCTGGATGGCCGCGCGCGAGCGACCGCCGTAGGCGACACCTTCGATACATAGATACTCTCGTGCCCCGGACGCGACGCAGCGCGCCGCACTTGCGGCGTGCTGCGTTGCAGAGCCGGCTCTCCGCGATCCCGCTTTTGGCTTTCGGGGTCCCGGCTCTGCGCTCCGCTTGTCCGGGACACGCGAGTGGAGCTTGCGGAGTTGTGCCGGTTTGGTTGACCGTTGGTTGCCTAAAATTTGCGGTAAGTTCTCGTTGACCAGCCGGTTCCGCCACAGCCGTTACGCGCCCGTTTCGAAACGAAGCGGGGCTGTTCTGGAATGCGACAGTTGCGGCGGACGGAGGGTGAACAGGACCTTGCGAAGGTCAACAGAGCGTTGCGAAAAGTGCTTGTGGCACAGGCTTAATCCGCAATTCACTGTCTTAAATTCATGATCTCTTTATTCTCTTATTTAAGCCGATCTTCAAACGAGCCCCTTAAGTTGCACCTATCAGACGGGACACAAGTTTCGTCGAATAAGTGTCGATAAAAACGACAACAGGGGAAGTGTCATGATGAAAGCCGTCGCAACTGCGGCAGATACCGCAGAGCGCGTCTCCGGCCAGCAGGGTTCGGTGCAGTCGCTCTATCTGGAAGCTTTGACTCTGGTGGAGCGGCTGCATCGCCGGCTCCTCGACGTGATCAAGGACGAATTCGATCGCCGCGGCCGCGCGGACATCAACTCGGTGCAGGCTCTCCTGCTCTACAACATCGGCGACAAGGAGCTGACCGCGGGCGAGCTGCGCACGCGTGGCTACTATCTCGGCTCCAACGTCTCCTACAATTTGAAGAAGCTCGTCGAGCTCGGCTTCCTCGATCATCAGCGCTCGCGCGTCGATCGCCGCTCGGTGCGCATTCGCCTGACCCCGCAGGGCCAGGAAGTCCGCCGCATCGTCGATGCGCTCTACCAGAAGCACGTCAAGACGGTGGAGCAGGTCGGCGGCATCTCCGGCGAGGAATTCTCGACCCTCAACAAGTCGCTGCACCGCCTCGAGCGGTTCTGGACCGACCAGATCCTGTATCGGCTCTGAGTTTCCAAGGGATAAGGCCAAGCCGGCCCGCAACAAGACCGGCAAGCCGCCCGAACGTGCCTCAACTTCCCCAGCGCGCCGGCCCGGAGTTGCCCCCGGACCGGTGCGTTTTGCATTTTGCACCTGCGAAGAAAATTTTGCGACCCCGAGGAACCAGTTCCGGGCTTGGCGCTTATCTCCTTCGGATCGGAGACAGGGCGATGCTGGTCGAGCGCGGGTTGCAGGCGATGAACGTGGAACTCGTGAGCGAGGCCTACGCCATTGCCGCGAACTACCTTCGCCGGTCCGGCGCGATTGCCGATACGCTCGTGACCGACGAACATCTGCTCGGGATCATCATCAAGCTGCTCCAGAACGGGGAGTTCAACAAGATCCGGCTCGCCAACACGGCGATCGCCCGGTTCCAGGCGCAGGCCGAGGCCCGCGCGGTTGCCTGATCAACAGTCGCAAAATACCGACGAACCCAGAATATCGCACGAACCAGAGGGTGCCATGGAAGCCGCCATCGACCGCATCATGCAGACCTATGACCTGCTCGCCAACCGCACCGCTGCGGCCAGCGAGGAGGCACGGGCCAAGGTCACGAACTACCTCACCACCCTGATGGAAGCGGGCGAGAAGGACCCGCACAGGTTGACGGTGTGCGGCCTGACTTATCTGCGCCAGCTCGACGGCAGCGTGGACCCTGTGAAGGCGGGGTATACCGGGCTGTGATAGACAGCCGGCGGCTCCACGGATGAGGAGTTAGGGCCCAAAGCGGCCCCATTCCGGGGAGGGGTGGACGGGCGGCTCCCCAGAGCCGGCCCAAGTGCCGAAAACCGCCACCCTCCACCATATCTTGCATAAATATCAGGCCCGACCCGCAAATGCTTGGCCTGTTGCGGGCGATGTGGTAGATCGCGCGTGCTTCCGATCGCCACACCAGACCCGCCCGTAGCCCGCCAAAAGGCTGCGGCGGTGGAGATATTCGCAAGATGACTTCAGCAAAAACCGCCTCCGCGCCCGATTCGTTTTTCACTGCCTCGCTCGAGCAGGCCGACCCGGAAATCGCCGCCGCCATCAAGGGCGAGCTCGGCCGGCAGCGCCATGAGGTCGAGCTGATCGCCTCCGAGAACATCGTTAGCCGGGCCGTGCTGGAAGCGCAGGGTTCGGTGATGACCAACAAATACGCGGAAGGCTATCCGGGCGCGCGCTACTATGGCGGTTGTGAGTGGGTCGACGTCGCCGAGAACCTCGCGATCGATCGCGCCAAGAAGCTGTTCGGTGCCAAATTCGCCAACGTGCAGCCGAACTCCGGCAGCCAGATGAACCAGGCGGTGTTCCTGGCGCTGCTGCAGCCCGGCGACACCTTCATGGGTCTCGACCTTGCGGCCGGCGGCCATCTCACCCACGGCTCGCCCGTCAACATGAGCGGCAAGTGGTTCAAGGCCGCGCACTACACCGTGCGCCGCGAGGACCAGATCATCGACATGGATGCGGTTGCCAAGCAGGCTGAAGAGGTCAAGCCGAAGCTGATCGTCGCCGGCGGCTCGGCCTATTCGCGCGCCTGGGACTTCAAGCGCTTCCGCGAGATCGCGGACAGCGTCGGCGCGTACCTGCTGGTCGACATGGCACACTTCGCGGGCCTCGTCGCCGGCGGCGTGCATGCCTCACCCGTGCCGCATGCCCACATCACCACGACGACGACGCACAAATCGCTGCGCGGTCCGCGCGGCGGCCTGATGCTGTGGAATGACGAGACGCTGACCAAGAAGTTCAACTCGGCGATCTTCCCGGGGCTGCAGGGCGGCCCCCTGATGCACGTGATCGCGGCCAAGGCGGTTGCCTTCGGCGAGGCGCTGCGTCCGGACTTCAAGGTCTACGCCAAGAACGTCGTCGAGAACGCCAAGGCGCTGGCCGAGGCGATGAAGAGCCACGGCTTCGACATCGTCTCCGGCGGCACCGACAACCATCTGATGCTGGTCGATCTCAGGCCGAAGGGCCTGAAGGGCAACGCCTCGGAGAAGGCGCTGGTTCGCGCTGCCATCACCTGCAACAAGAACGGCATTCCGTTCGACCCCGAGTCGCCGTTCGTGACCTCCGGTATTCGTCTGGGCACGCCGGCGGCGACCACCCGCGGCTTCGGCGTCGCAGAATTCCAGCAGGTCGGCGGCATGATCGCCGAGGTCCTCAATGCGATCGCGCAGTCGGACGACGGCAAGGCGCCGCTGGTGGAAGCCGCGATCAAGGAACGCGTCAAGGCGCTCACCGATCGGTTCCCGATCTATCAGTAAGGCTGGGCCACGAGGATGCGCTGTCCGAACTGCAATAGTCTCGATACGCAGGTAAAGGACTCGCGTCCGACCGAGGACTCTTCCGTGATCCGCAGGCGGCGCGTGTGCGTCGCCTGCAATTTCCGCTTCACCACCTTCGAGCGCGTGCAATTGCGCGAGCTCACGGTGATCAAGCGCAACGGCCGCCGCGTGCCGTTCGACCGCGACAAGCTGATGCGCTCGGTGCAGATTTCTTTGCGCAAGCGGCAGGTCGAGCCGGAGCGGGTGGAGAAGATGGTCTCCACCATCGTGCGCGAGCTCGAGACCGGGGGCGAGGCCGAGATCTCCTCCGAGGTGATCGGCGAGACCGTGATGGAGCATCTGCGCACGCTCGACGACGTCGCCTATGTGCGCTTCGCCTCGGTCTATCGCAATTTCCGCGAGGCCAAGGATTTCGCCGACGTGCTCGGCGAGCTCTCCGGTGAGGAGGAAGCGCGGCTCGCCGCGATCCGCAAATGATCTTCCGTATCCTGGAGGATCAGTTCGCGCAGAAGGCCCGCGAGGCCAGGGACGCCGATCGCCGCTTCATGGAGCTGGCGCTGGCGCTCGGACGCCGCGGGCAGGGACGCACCTGGCCCAACCCGGCGGTCGGTGCCGTCGTCGTCAAGGACGGTGTCATCGTCGGCCGCGGCTGGACCCAGGCGGGCGGGCGTCCGCACGCCGAGCCCGAAGCCCTGCGGCGGGCCGGTGAGACCGCACGCGGCGCCACGCTCTACGTCACGCTCGAACCTTGCTCGCATTTCGGCAAGTCGCCGCCTTGCGCCGATGCGGTGATCGCGGCCGGCATCAAGCGGGTGGTGGCGGCGATCGAGGATCCCAATCCTGAGGTCGCGGGGCAGGGCCATGCGCGCCTGCGCGCCGCCGGCATCACAGTAGATGTAGGCCTGTGCGCGGCGGAAGCCGCCTTCGACCATGCCGGGCATTTCCGTCGCATCCGGGACAAGCGCCCGCATGTGATCCTGAAGCTGGCGGTCTCGCCCGACGGCAAGATCGGCGCCGCCGGCGGCAAGCCGGTCGCGATCACGGGGGAGGCGGCGCGCAATCGCGTGCATCTCCTGCGGGCGCAGAGCGATGCGATCCTGGTCGGCATCGGCACGGTGCTGGCGGACGACCCGCTTCTCACCTGCCGCCTGCCGGGCATGGCGGCGCGCTCGCCGGTGCGCGTGGTGCTCGATCAGAGCCTGCGCATTCCCGGGGGAAGCAAGCTCATAGGCTCCGCGCGCGAGACGCCGCTCTGGGTGATGGGCTCCGACCTTGCGGAAGCCGCGGCAGCAACACGTCTCGGCGCGACCGGCGCGCAAGTGATCCGCATCCCGCCGGCAAGTGCCTCCGGGCTCGATTTGCCGGCCGCGCTGCATGCGCTGGCCGGGAAGGGCATCACCCGCCTGATGGTCGAGGGCGGCAGCCGCGTTGCGGCTTCGTTCGTCGCGGCCGACCTCGTCGACGAGATCTGGCTGTTCCGCGGCACGGAAGCGGTGGGCAGCGGCGGCGTCGATGCGCTCGATGCATTGCCCCTGTCGAAAATCACGCAGTCGCAGGCCTACAAGGTTCATGCTAGCGAAACATTCGACAAGGATACTCTCACCATCTACGAGCGCGCGTAATGTTCACCGGCATTGTCACCGATATCGGCGAGATCGTCAGCTTCACGCCTGTGGCGCAAGGGCAATTGCACCGGCTGCGCATCGCCTGCCGCTACGATCAGACCACCATCGCCGACGGTGCCTCGATTGCCAGCAACGGCGTCTGCCTGACCGTGGTTGCCTCCGGCGTCGCAGGCGGCAAAACCTGGTATGACGTCGATGCGGCGGCCGAGACGCTGGCGCTGACCACGGCAAAGCACTGGAAGCTCGGAACGAAGCTCAACCTCGAGCGCGCGCTCAAGATCGGCGACGAGCTCGGCGGGCACATCGTCGCCGGCCATGTCGACGGTATCGCGACCCTCGTCAGCCGCGAGGATCTGCCCGACATGGCGCGGTTCGAGCTCTCGACCACGCGGGAGCTGGCGCGGTTCGTCGCCACCAAGGGCTCGATCACGCTCGACGGCGTTTCGCTCACGGTCAATACGGTCAGGGACGTGACTTTTTCGGTGCTGATCATCCCGCACACGCTCTCGGTCACGACGATCGGTGGCTGGAAGGCGGGGGACGAGGTCAATATCGAGGTCGACCTGATGGCCCGCTACGCGGCGCGGCTGACGGAAATGACGACGTAGTCGTCATTCCGGGTTCGCTTCGCGCCCCGGAATGACAGTCTTTGAACTTGGCTTACGTGCCCGCGGCGACTACATAACGCGCCGACCCCAGTAAACGGATTGAGACGATGGCAGACGCGCGGCGCGCACCCCTGAAGGACCAGACCGACATTTCCGGCGCGCGCGCGCTGATTGTCGAGGCGCGGTTCTATGACGATCTCCAGGACGCGCTTCTGGACGGCGCGGTGACCGAATTGAAGGCGGCGGGCCTGACGCATGACGTGATCACGGTTCCCGGCGCGCTGGAGATCCCTGCGGCAGTCGCCATCGCGATCGACGCGGCGGCGGCGAACGGAAAGCCCTATGACGCGGTGATCGCGCTCGGCTGCGTGATCCGCGGCGACACCATCCATTTCGAGATCGTGTCGCAGGAATCCTCGCGCGCGCTGATGGATCTTGCCGTGGCGCGAAAGCTGCCGCTCGGCAACGGCATCCTCACCGTCAACAATGAGGCGCAGGCCTGGGCGCGGGCGCGCGCCAGCGAGCTCAACAAGGGCGGCGATGCCGCACGTGCGGCGCTTGCGATGTTGCGCATCAAACGCCGCATGGCGCGGGCCTGAAGCCATGGCTGATCCCACCAAGAAGCCGGCAGGGCCAAACGAGAAGAAGGCGAACCGGCGCGGCGCGGCGCGGCTCGCGGCGGTGCAGGCGCTGTACCAGATGGATATCGCCGGCGCCGGCATCAACGACATCTTCGCCGAGTTCGAGAGCCATTGGCTCGGCAACGAGGTCGAGGGCGACACCTACCTGCCGGCCGAGGCGGCCTTCTTCCGCGACGTCGTCTCGGGCGTCGTGCGCGACCAGAAGAAGCTCGATCCCCTGATCGACGAGGCGCTGTCGAAGGGCTGGCCCTTGAAGCGGATCGAAGCGATCCTGCGCGCGGTGCTGCGGGCAGGGGCCTATGAGCTGGAGCACCGCAAGGACGTGCCGGGCCGCGTCGTCATCTCCGAATATGTCGACGTCGCCAACGCCTTCGTCGACCGCGAGGAGACCGGCATGGTCAACGCCGTGCTCGACCAGATCGGCCGCCAATTTCGCGGCGACGAGTTCGGACGGGGGTAGACATTCACTCCGCTGTCATCACCGTGATCCAGTACGCCGCGGCAGCGGTGATTGATAATCGGCTTCGCGGCGTACTGGATCGCCCGGTCCTGGTGCGCAAGTGCGCACTGGCTGGGCGATGACAGCGAAGTTTGAGGCCGGCGCCGATGACGAACACGCAAAACCCCTCCGCCGAAGACTCCCTCATCGCGCGCTATTTCAAGCCGCTGGCGACCGATCCCGGCGCGTTCGGTCTGGTCGATGACGCGGCGGTGCTGTCGTCGTTCGGCGATGACATCGTCGTCACCACCGACGCCGTCATCGAAGGCGTGCACTATCTTGCCACCGATCCCCCTGACACCATCGCGCGCAAGGCGCTGCGGGTGAACCTGTCCGATCTCGCCGCCAAGGGCGCGACGCCTGCAGGATTCGTGCTGACGCTGGCGCTGCGCAGCAGGGAGGATGCCTGGCTCCAGCCCTTCGCGGACGCGCTGGGCGAGGACGCAAAGGAATTCGCCTGTCCGCTGCTCGGCGGTGACACGGTGTCGACGCCGGGTCCGCAGATGATCTCGATCACCGCCTTCGGCCGCGTGCCGCAGGGGCGGATGGTCGGCCGGACCGGCGCGAGGCCAGGCGATCGCATCCTGGTGACCGGCACGATCGGCGACGCTGCGCTCGGCCTCGACGTGCTCACGGGTGGTGCCGCTGCCGCAGCGCTTGCGACCGATCCGGCGGCAAGGGAAGCCCTGGTCTCCCGCTATCGCGTGCCGCAGCCGCGCAACCCGCTGGCATGGGCCGTGCGCGATCATGCGACCGCGGCGATGGACGTCTCCGACGGGCTCGCCGGCGATCTGACCAAACTCTGCGCAGCGTCCGGGGTCTCGGCCGTGGTCGACGTGGCAAGCGTGCCGCTCTCGGCCGCGGCAGCAAGCCTGATTGCCCGCAACGTCGTTTGCGTCGAGACGCTGCTTGCGGGGGGCGACGATTACGAGGTGCTGTGTACCGTTCCGCCCGCGCAGGCAGATGCGCTGATTGCCGCGGGGCGGGCGGCCGGTCTTGCCGTCACCGCGATCGGCACAATCGTCGCGGGGAAGCAAGGGCCGCGCTTCCTGGACGGGCAGGGCCAGGAATTGGTCTTGAGGCGGCTGTCCTACAGCCACTTCTAGGAATTGCTCCAAACCGGCATCTTAGTTCGCTGCACTTGGTCTAAATACCTGCCGAGATCGGCGTTTTCGGCCTTATCCGGCGTTGCACCCTCAATTTGATTTTGGCAAGCTTGCGACCGACTAAGGCCGCCCCTTTTGGGCAAGGGGCGGCTTTGTTCGAAATCAAGGCGCCGCACCGCTCGACGGACAACAAAAGGCGCCGGGGGTACATCAAGGATCTGAGGCAAAAATCACATGACAGCATTATGGTTGATAGTGCTCTGCGGAGTGCTTTCCGTCGTCTACGCGATTTGGGCGACGTCTTCGGTGTTAAGTGCGGATGCGGGGTCGCCGCGCATGCAGGAGATCGCGGGGGCGGTCGCTGAGGGTGCACAGGCGTATCTGCGGCGCCAGTACACGACGATCGGCATCGTCGGCGTGGTCATCTTCCTCTTGCTTGTCTATTTCCTCGGAATCTACGTCGCCATCGGCTTTCTGATCGGCGCCGTCCTGTCGGGGGCGGCCGGCTTCATCGGCATGAATGTCTCGGTCCGCGCCAATGTGCGGACCGCCCAGGCGGCGACCACCTCGCTCGCCGGCGGCCTCGAGCTAGCCTTCAAGGCGGGCGCGATCACCGGCATGCTGGTGGCAGGTCTCGCATTGCTCGGGGTGACGCTCTATTTCGGCTTCCTGGTGCATTCGCTGAAGCTTGCGCCTGACAGCCGCACCGTCATCGACGCCATGGTGGCGCTCGGCTTCGGCGCCTCGCTGATCTCGATCTTCGCCCGTCTCGGCGGCGGCATCTTCACCAAGGGTGCGGACGTCGGCGGCGACCTCGTCGGCAAGGTCGAGGCCGGCATTCCCGAGGACGATCCGCGCAACCCGGCCACCATCGCCGACAACGTCGGCGACAATGTCGGCGACTGCGCCGGCATGGCCGCCGATTTGTTCGAGACCTATGCGGTGACTGCGGTCGCCACCATGGTGCTCGCCGCGATCTTCTTCGCCAAGACGCCGATCCTCGCCAACATGATGACGCTGCCGCTCGCGATCGGCGGCATCTGCATCATCACCTCGATCATCGGCACCTTCTTCGTCAAGCTCGGGCCGAGCCAGTCGATCATGGGTGCGCTGTACAAGGGCCTGATCGCAACCGGCGTCCTGTCGCTGATCGGCATCGCCGGCGTGATCTACAGCCTGATCGGCTTCGGCAAGCTCGATGGCGTCGACTATACCGGCATGGCGCTGTTCCAATGCGGCGTGGTCGGCCTCATCGTCACCGCGCTGATCATCTGGATCACCGAATACTACACCGGAACCGACTATCGTCCGGTGAAGTCGATCGCCCAGGCCTCGGTGACCGGCCACGGCACCAACGTGATCCAGGGCCTTGCCGTCTCGATGGAGGCGACCGCGCTCCCCGCGATCGTGATCATCGCCGGCATCCTGGTCACCTATAGCCTCGCCGGCCTGTTCGGCATCGCGATCGCGACCGCCACCATGCTGGCGCTGGCCGGCATGGTCGTCGCGCTCGACGCGTTCGGCCCGGTGACGGACAACGCGGGCGGCATCGCCGAGATGGCGGGCCTGCCGAAGGAGGTGCGCAAGTCGACCGATGCGCTCGACGCGGTCGGCAACACCACCAAGGCGGTCACCAAGGGCTACGCGATCGGCTCGGCCGGTCTCGGTGCCCTCGTGCTGTTTGCGGCCTACAACCAGGACCTCAAGTTCTTCGTTGCAGACTCCGCGCACCATCCCTACTTCGCCGGCGTCAATCCGGACTTCTCGCTCAACAACCCGTATGTGGTGGTGGGCCTGCTGTTCGGCGGCCTGTTGCCGTATCTGTTCGGCGCGATGGGCATGACCGCGGTGGGCCGTGCCGCGGGTGCGATCGTCGAGGAGGTCCGGCGCCAGTTCCGCGAGAAGCCGGGCATCATGCAGGGCACCGACAAGCCGGATTACGGCAAGGCGGTCGACCTGCTGACCCGGGCGGCGATCAAGGAGATGATCATCCCCTCGCTGCTCCCGGTGCTGTCACCGATCGTCGTCTACTTCCTGATCTACGCGATCGCGGGCGGCGGCGCGGCCGGCAAGTCGGCGGCGTTCTCCGCCGTGGGTGCCATGCTGCTCGGCGTCATCGTGACGGGCCTGTTCGTCGCGATCTCCATGACCTCGGGCGGCGGCGCCTGGGACAACGCCAAGAAGTACATCGAGGACGGTCATTTCGGCGGCAAGGGCTCTGACGCCCACAAGTCGGCGGTGACCGGCGACACCGTCGGCGATCCCTACAAGGACACGGCGGGTCCCGCGGTGAACCCGATGATCAAGATCACCAACATCGTGGCCCTGCTGCTGCTGGCGATCCTGGCGCACTGAGCGGCGCAGACGAGACAAGACAAACCCCGCGGCGCGAGCCGCGGGGTTTTTGTTGTGTGCCGAGTATGAGCGACAGCTTGGAGGTGGAAGTCCTCTATCCAGCCTGATGGCGGCGAAGGATTAGCGAAGCGCAAGGGCGTCATCGTGAGGTGGGGTCTGAAGAAAGCGTGGAGCAAAGCCGCGGCCCGATGGACAAACACCGGATAACGAGGCCTACCCGGCCGGACGAGCGAGCAATTGATCGCGAAGTCCAAGGTCATCAAAGGTCGGGGTGGTAAATTCGGCGGGCGTGCGGTGAAGGCGGTCGGTCTTACCTCGGGAGGTCTGCGCTGTGTCTCGGCAACGAGACTGAGACCGTCGCAAGACGGCCTGACCGCAGCGCAGAAGTCAGCCGAGGGCGTAGTAGGCGGCAGCGCGCCGCTGAAGGCCTGAACGGTGGAAGTGGTCAGTAGAGCGGCGATCTCGTGCGAGCCATGCGGCAGAAGAATCAGGTCGAGCTGAACTTGAGCCCCGGAGCGGAGGGTGAAGCCCGAAGCGCCGGCGCCCGAGAGCCTGAAGCGCGTGCGGCGGAAGTCTGTCTCGAACGCCCGGCGGTCGCAGGACCGTCGATGGAAGACGTTGTCGAGAGTGAGAATCTGAAGGCAGCGTTGGCGCAAGTAAAGCGCAACAAGGGCGCGGCGGGCGTCGACGGGATGACCGTCGGCGAGCTGTTAGCCCACCTGAAGGAGCACTGGCCTGCGATCCGAGCCCAGTTGCTTGACGGCACCTACAAGCCACAGCCGGTGCGGCGGGTGGAGATACCGAAGGCGTCGGGCGGCCTGCGGCCGCTCGGCATTCCGACGGTGCTCGACCGCTTGATCCAGCAGGCGGTGATGCAGGTGCTGCAGGCGGATTGGGATAGGACGTTCGCCGAGACGAGCTTCGGCTTTCGGCCGGGGCGCTCGGCACATCGGGCGGTGGAACGGGCGCAGGCGTACATTGCGGCCGGCCACAGCATCGTGGTGGACATCGACCTGGAGAAGTTCTTTGACCGGGTCAACCACGACATCCTGATGGGACTGGTTGCCAAGCGGGTTGCTGACAAGCGCATCCTGAAGCTCATCCGCGCCTTCCTGAATGCGGGTGTGTTGGAAGGAGGGCTGGTCAGTCCGACGGAAGAGGGCACGCCGCAGGGCGGTCCGCTGGCTCCCTGAACGCAAAAGATAACTTCCGCTTTGAACGCGTCATCGTCGGCTGGCGTGATAGAGCCGTTGTTGATTTGAGACGCAAAAGGTAATACCGTTATGTCATATGATTCGATCGACGCAAGCGCAGAAAGCCGAGCGGCTGAGGGCGGCGCGACGCTTGCTCGCGAAGAAAATCGGCATGGCGGAGGCGGCCTTGGTGCTGTCGCGCGAAAGCGGCTTGTCGCTGCGGCAGGCCTATCGCTATCTCGAAGTGGCCAAAAGCAGGGAGCGGCTCCTTCCCGCGCCGCAGCCATCAGTGACGCTCTCCCTGAAGATGCCGGCCGATCTTGCCCAAAAACTCCAGACGCATGCGACGGCTTCCAGGCTTTCGGCAAGCGAGGTGATGCGCCGAGCGGTGGCCGCTTATCTCGCGTCTGTCCGCGAAGATGGCTGAGCGGCGAAAAAAACGCGACGTTCGACTCGAATTTGCGTTCGATCGCCTCGTCGCCGTCAAACTTGAACAGGTTTACGAAATTCTCGTTCCAGATCAGGTGCGCTTCGCGCGCGCTGGCGCCGATGTGACGGGAGGCGAAGATGAAGACCGCCGCGATTTACGCCAGAGTGTCGTCGGACAAACAGAAGGAGGAGAACACGATCGCCAGTCAGACGAGCGCGCTGATCGCTTTCGCGCGCGAGCAGAACTGCGACGTGCCGGCGGAATGGGTGATCGAAGACGACGGCTATAGCGGCGCGAGCTTGTTGCGCCCCGGACTTGAACGACTGCGCGACCTCGCCGCAGAAGGGCGGATCCAAGCCGTGCTCGTCTACGCTCCCGATCGGCTGAGCCGGCGCTATGCGCATCAAATCCTTCTTATCGAAGAGTTCGCGCGCGCCGGCGTCGAAGTCTTGTTCATTCGCTCGAGACGGGCAGCGACGCCGGAAGACGAGCTGCTGCTGCAGTTTCAGGGCATGATCGCCGAATATGAACGCGCGCAAATCCTGGAACGGTCGCGGCGAGGGAAGCGCCATCGCGCCCTTCAAGGCCAAGTGAGCGTGCTTTCCGGCGCTCCGTTTGGCTATCGCTACAAGCGCAAGACCGATCACTCTGCCGCCTATTATGAGATCGACGAGCGACAGGCCGGTATCGTGCGCTGGGTCTACGAGCTTTACACCGCAAAAAGCCACAGCATCGGCGCCATCACGCGCCTGCTCAATGAGCGCCAGATTCCGACAGCCAAAGAAACAGGCCGCTGGGAGCGCTCGACGGTCTGGGCGATGCTGCGCAATCCCGCGTATAAAGGAACGGCCTGCTTTGGCAAGACGCGGATCGCGCCGCGCATGCGTGTGACGCGGCCGTTGCGATTGCGCGGCGGCGTCGCTCCTCGCAATAGCGCAAATCATGAGCTTCCTCGCACAGAGTGGATCGAAATCCCTGTGCCGACCATCATCAGCGAAGAGACCTTCGCATTGGCGAACGAGCTTTTGGAAGCCAACAAGAAGCATGCCCCGCGACGCACGATCACGCCGAGCGCCCTGCAAGGATTGTTGAGCTGCGCCAAATGCGGCTATGGGCTCTATCGCACCTCGACCAGGTCGAGCGCTCGAACCATCCATTACTACCGCTGCTTGGGCTCGGATGGCTGGCGCCGGCTCGGCGGGCCGGTCTGCGACAGTCGCCCGACGCGCCAGGATTTGCTGGACGAGGTGGTATGGAAAGAGATCGCGCGTTTACTTGAAGACCGACAGCTCATCGAAGACGAACTTGAGCGCCGGCTCAAGGCGGCGCGCAACTCCGATCCCACACAGCGCCGGGAGGAAACGCTTCGCCGCGATCTTGCGCGTTCCCGGAAAAGCATCGAGCGTCTCCTCACGGCCTATCAAGAGAGCCTTCTCTCACTTGAAGAGCTGCGCAGTCGCATGCCCGATTTGCGTAGCCGCGAACAGGCTTGCTTGTCGGCGCTGCAGGCGATCGAAGACCAATCGCAGGAGCAGGAGGTTTGTCTGCGTCTCGCTGAATCCGTGACTAGCTTCCTCGAGCGCCTCCGCTCGTCCGTCGGCGCGCTCGATATAATCGAACGCCAACGCGTGCTGCGCCTTCTCGTGAAGGAAGTCCTCGTTGGCGACGACAAGATCGTCATCCACCACTCCATCCCCCTCCCACCCACCCCTCCCGGTGGAAAGGCGCCCGGCGCCGCCAATAGCTCCGTGACCGCTCCCCCACCGCAAAGTTATCTTTTGCGTTCAGGGAACCATCTCGCCGCTGTTGTCGAACCTGATGCTGGATGTGCTGGACAAGGAACTGGAGAAGCGCGGCCACCGCTTCGTGCGTTACGCCGACGACTGCAACATCTACGTGCGCAGTCAGCGGGCGGGCGAACGGGTGCTGGCTGGCGTCGAGAGGTTCCTCGAAAAGCGCCTCAAGCTCAAGATCAACAAAGCGAAGAGCGCGGTTGCCAAACCGAGTGTTCGCAAGTTCCTGGGCTTCAGCTTCACCGGCGGGCAAGAACCGCGGCGGCGCATCGCGCCGCAGGCACTCGCCCGCTTCAAGGCGAAGGTTCGGGAGCTCACGCGACGCACGCGTGGTCGATGCCTCGTGCAGATCGCCAAAGAACTGTCGACCTACCTGATTGGGTGGCACGGCTACTTCGGCTTCTGTCAAACCCCGTCGGTGTTGCGCGTGCTTGACCAGTGGATCAGGCGACGGTTGCGCGCCGTTGCCTGGAAGCAATGGAAGTATGGACCCGCTCGCTTTGCCGAGTTGCGACGCCGCGGCGTCGGCCGGGATCTGGCGGCGCAAACCGCCGGCAGCCCACGTGGCCCTTGGCGGCTCGCGAACAGCCCCGCGCTCACCATTGCTCTGCCAAACGGCTTCTTTGCCTCACTCGGCTTGGCTTCCGTCGCGGCACGGCGACCCGCATAATCCGCTGAACCGCCGGATACGGACCCGTATGTCCGGTGGTGTGGGAGGGGCGGAGCCGCGAGGCTTCCCCCTATCCCGATTGTCGTGACAGTGCGTAGGGCGGATTAGCGAAGCGTAATCCGCCGCCGCCCAAACTGCATCGAAGGCGGATTACGCTTTCGCTAATCCGCCCTACAGATCGCGGCCGTGCGTCACTGCACGTCCATCTGCAGTCCTTCCTTCTGGATGATGCCGGCGAACTTCTTCGTCTCGGCATCCACGAAGGCGGCGAACTGCTCGGGCGTGCCGTAATCGGCGCGCGCGCCCATGGCGGCGATCTGCTTCTTGATGTCGTCGCGCTCCAGCATCGCCTTGACCTGGAGATTGAGCGCGCTCAGCACCTCGGGCGAGACGCCCTTCGGCAGGAAGACCGAGAACCATGACGAGACGTCGAAATTCGCCAGCTCCGGTGCGCTCTCGCGCATGGTCGGCAGGTCCTTCGCAAGGTCGCTGCGCTCGGTGGTGGTGACGCAGAGGCCGTTGAGCGTGCCGTTCTGCACCTGCGGCAGGCTCGGATAGAGATTGTCGAACAGGATCTGGATGTCGCCCGCCAGTGCGGCTTGAAGCGCGGGGCCCGCACCGCGGAACGGGATGTGCGTCATCTTGAGGCCGGTGAGCTGGAGGAACCAGGCGCCGGTGAGGTGAGGGCTCTGGCCGACGCCGGAGGAGGCGTAGCTGAGCTTGTCCGGATTGGCCTTGAGATAGGCGATCAGCTCGGCGACCGACTTGATGCCGGTCTTCGGATGCGCCGACACGATGTTCGGGATCCGGATCATGTTGGAGACCGGCTGGAGCTGGTCCGGCTTGTAGGTCAGATTCTTGAAGATGCTGTAGGCGATCGCGTTCGGACCGGGATTGCCGACCAGGATGGTGTGGCCGTCGGGCTTGGCACGAACCACCTCGGCGGTGCCGATCGTGCCGCCGCCGCCCGAGCGGTTTTCCACGACAGCCGACTGGCCCCAGGCGGTTTGCAGATGCGCGGCCAGGAGCCGGCCCAACACGTCGGTCGAGCCGCCGGCCGCAGCCGGCACGACGAGGCGGACGTTTTCGGTCGGCTTCCAGTCCGCAAGGCTCGATCGCGGCAGGATCGCTGCGGCCGAAAGGCCGGCCATTCCGGTGAGCACGCGACGTCGGGACAAAGTCTTTGGCACGAATCCACTCCCTGCTTCTTTCTTTGCAGGGAGGGTAGGAAACCGCAGGTGCGACGGCAAGTCGCGCGCGGCGGTCAGTGCCGCGTGGACGGCGGCACGACGCCGCAGGCGAGGGCCATATACCTTCCGGCGGAATTGGAAGGCGTTCTGGATGCTTGTCTTGAAGCGTTTTCCTGATGCGAGCCGGTCCCCGGCTTCGCCCGAAAACGCTTCGGGGACTCAGTTGAAGCTGAGCAGCTTGAACAGCGGCGTGAGGTAGCTCATCTCCTGGCCCGACGTCGGCGTGGTGCGGCTGATGAAGTCGAAGATCTTGCCGTCCTGCAGACCGTAATTCGCGAGACGCCGCACGCGCCGGTTCTTGTCGAAATAGATCGCGATGACGCGCTGATCGACCACCTTCTGGTTCATGAAGGCGACCATGCGCTCCGAGCGCTGCGAGATGTAGTAGAACACCTCGCCGTCGAGGGTCGCGACCGTGGAGGGCGTGCCCATCACGATCAGCACCTGGTCCTGGCTCGCGCCGATCGGAATCTGCTCCAGCGCGCCGGGCGGCAGGATGTAACCCTTCTGGAATTGCTCGCCGGTGCAGCCCGTGAGCGCGGCGCCGACCAGGGCGACGGCGGCGAGCATGCGCAAGCCGCGCCAGCGTGCATGAAGGCCGCGCCGCTTGTCCGCGCGCAGGCTGATCTGGTTCGTTGTCGTCATAGCGGAACTGATTCCGTCCCCTTGCGTCGCGCGAGGCGCTGAAGTACCGGGCTGGGCGTCTGAATGCAACTCGCGCGCGCCCGCTTGCGGAAACCACAATGCTTTGGCCGTTCAATCACTTCAGGAAACCCCGGCTAACCCCGTCGGGCACCATTGAAGCCATCTATGGCATGATCGTGACGCAGGCGCGAGAACCCATATTTTACCGCGACTTGGGCGTGCCCGATACGGTTAACGGGCGTTTCGACCTGTTGCTGCTGCATCTGTGGCTGCTGCTGCGGCGCCTGCGCACGGTTCAGGGCGCCATCGCAGGAGCCTCGGAGCTGTCGCAGGCGCTGTTCGACCGCTTCTGCGAGGACATGGACGACAATCTGCGCGAGATGGGGGTGGGCGACCAGACCGTGCCGAAGCGGATGCGGGCGTTCGGCGAGGCGTTTTACGGCCGCGTCCAGGCCTATGACCAGGCCATCGAGGCCGGCGGCGAGGCCCTGGCAGAGGCGATCCGCAAGAATATCTTGAACGGGACCGACCTGGACCAGGCGAGGCGGCTTGCGGCCTATGCGCGGGTCACCGAGGCCGATCTCGGCCGGGCCGACGAGGCCGCGCTGCTGCGCGCCTCCTTCAGGTTTCCTCCAGCGCTTCCCGAGGGCGACAAGCCATGAGCCGACCAAATACCGAGCCAGATCCCTGGCGGGTCCCAATCATCGTTGCGCAAATCCCCGACACCGGCCTGCACCGCAAGCTCGAGGCCTCGGCCGCCGAGCGGCAGGCGATGGCCGGGCTTGCGGGCCTCCGCGAAGTCCTGTCGGCCGAGGCCGACTTCGACGTGGTGCCCAGGAGCGGCGGCCGGATCCAGGTGACCGGCAGCGTCCGGGCCCGAATCGGCCAGACCTGCGTGGTCACGCTCGATCCGATCGAAAGCGAGATCGAGGAGGAGGTGGACCTGTTGTTCGCCCCCGAAGCCGAGGCGCGTCGCCTGGCCGACCTGATCGCGGAGGGGCAGGACGAGGAGGCGCCGTCTCAGGTCGCCGACCCGCCCGAGGCGATCGTGGGTGGCATCGTCGACCTCGGCCGGCTCGCCACCGACGCCCTGTTCCTGGCGATCGATCCCTATCCGCGCAAGGAGGGGGTCGTGTTCGAGGCGGAGGTCACCGCCCCCGACCCGGAGGACCATCCATTCGCAGCCCTGAAGGCGCTCCAGGACAACAAGAAGGGCCGATAGCCGGGCATTTCCCCGCGGGATCGTCTTGCGGGGGTGCGCCAGGCATTTGCCGGGATGGTTTCAAAGCGCTCTTTATCTGACTGATTTCAGTGTGTTTCTTGCAAATTTCGCGGTTCGCGGCCGGATCGCCCCGGATGCAAAAGCCTGGGGGCAAGAGGTTGTTTCGGGGTAACAAAACGCTATTGTCGCGCCCCGGCCCGGGTGCGGCGTGGCGCTTGGCCGGCCGCCATGTCCGTGGCGAACTCATTTTGCGGTCCCGCTGATCCAAGACCGCACCAGACCAGGTTTCCAGGACTTTTATGCCAAGCAAGGTTCGCATCGCGCTGGACGCCATGGGGGGCGACGCCGGCGCCGCCGTGGTCATTCCCGGCGCCGCCATCTCGCTTCAGAGGCATCGCGAGACCGAGTTCCTGCTGGTCGGGGACCGCGCCAAGATCGAGCCCGAGCTCGAGAAACATCCGGCCCTCAAGGCCGCTTCGACGATCATCCACACCGACGTGGCCGTCAGCGGCTCGGACAAGCCGAGCCAGGCGCTGCGGCGCGGCCGCAAGACCTCCTCGATGTGGCTCGCCATCGATGCCGTGAAGAAGGGCGAGGCGGATGTCGCGGTCTCCGCCGGCAATACCGGCGCGCTGATGGCGATGTCGCGCTTCCACCTGCGCACGCTGAAGGGGATCGATCGCCCGGCGATCACGGGCGTTTGGCCGACCAGGCGCGGCGATTCCATCGTGCTCGACCTCGGCGCCACCATCGGCGGCGACGCGCACCATCTGGTGTCGCTCGCGGTGATGGGCGCGGCGATGGCGAGCGTGCTGTTCGACAGGAAGCGCCCCACGGTCGGGCTGCTCAATATCGGGGCCGAAGAGATCAAGGGGCACGAGGAGATCCGCGAGGCCAGCGAGATCCTGCGTGCCAGGAACCTGCCGGAGCTCGACTATATCGGCTTCGTCGAGGGCGACGGCATCGGCAAGGGGCTGGCCGACGTCATCGTGACCGAAGGTTTCAGCGGCAACATCGCGCTCAAGGCCGCCGAGGGAACCGCGCGGCAGATGGCGGACTTACTCCGCAACGAGATGCAGCGGAGCTGGCTGTCGAAGCTCGGCTATCTCTTTGCACGCAGCGCCTTCCAGGCCCTGCGCGACAAGATGGACCCGAACAAGTCCAATGGCGGCGTGTTCCTGGGTTTGAACGGATTAGTGGTCAAGAGCCACGGCGGAACCAGCGCCGAAGGCTTTGCCTATGCGATCGATGTTGGCTATGAGATGGCTCACTACGATCTCCTGAACAAGATCAATCAGATGCTCAACCGCGAGGGTGGTGCACTCAATTCCGTGCAGGCCGCGCAGGAGGCTGTTTCGTGACTCAAATTCGTTCGGTCGTGCTCGGCTGCGGCTCCTATCTGCCGGAGCAGGTGGTGACCAACGCCCAATTGGCGGCGCGTATCGACACCTCCGACGAGTGGATCGTGCAGCGCACCGGCATTCGCGAGCGCCACATCGCGGCCGAGGGCGAGTTCACCTCGCACTTGGCGATCAAGGCGGCGCAGGCCGCGCTGACCGATGCCGGCATGGACGCGCAGTCGATCGACCTGATCGTGCTCGCGACCTCGACGCCGGACAACACCTTCCCCGCGACGGCCGTTGCCGTGCAGCACGGGCTCGGTATCACCCACGGCGCGGCCTTCGACCTCCAGGCGGTATGCTCGGGCTTCGTGTTCGCGCTCGCCACCGCCGACAATTTCCTGCGCACCGGCGCCTTCAAGCGCGCGCTGGTGATCGGCGCCGAGACCTTCTCGCGCATCCTCGACTGGAACGACCGCGGCACCTGCGTGCTGTTCGGCGATGGCGCCGGCGCGGTGGTGCTGGAGGCGCAGGAGCAGCCGGGCAAGGCCGCGACCGATCGCGGCATCGTCACCACGCATCTGCGCTCCGACGGCCGCCACAAGGCAAAGCTGTTCGTCGACGGCGGACCGTCCTCGACCCAGACCGTCGGCCATCTGCGCATGGAGGGCCGCGAGGTCTTCAAGCATGCGGTCGGCATGATCACCGACGTCATCGTCGATGCCTTCCAGGCCACCGGGCTCAATGCCGAGACCATCGACTGGTTCGTGCCGCACCAGGCCAACAAACGAATCATCGACGCCTCCGCCCACAAGCTCCACATCGCGCCGGAGAAGGTGGTGCTGACGGTGGACCGTCACGGCAATACCTCGGCCGCCTCGATTCCGCTGGCGCTGTCGGTGGCCCGCAGGGACGGCCGCATCAAGAAGGGCGACATGGTCCTGCTGGAGGCCATGGGCGGCGGCTTCACCTGGGGCTCCGCACTCGTGCGCTGGTAGAGCCACAGTCGATAAAATTTTGCCGGATTTAGCCGCGATTATCGATGCGTCTGCATTGATGAGCGCTGTTGACCGCTGTAACGTAACCTCATAATTTCAGACAACAATTGTTCGCCGTGATGTGGGGCAGGGCGATGACCGATCAAAGTAAAACCGTAACGCGTGTCGACCTGTGCGAAGCCGTCTACCAGAAGGTGGGCCTGTCGCGCACGGAATCGTCCGCCTTCGTGGAACTCGTGCTGAAGGAGATCACCGACTGCCTGGAAAAGGGCGAGACGGTGAAACTGTCCTCGTTCGGGTCCTTCATGGTCCGCAAAAAGGGTCAGCGCATCGGCCGTAACCCGAAGACCGGCACCGAGGTGCCGATCTCGCCGCGCCGTGTCATGGTGTTCAAGCCGTCGGCGATCCTGAAGCAGCGGATCAACGGCCAGCACCGCGCCAACGGTGACGCCAGCAAGGCTCAACAAGAGGCGTAACGCCTTCGGCAAAGGATTTGGCATTTGGACAAGGCGCCGGATGCGTTCCGAACCATCAGCGAAGTAGCGCAGGAACTCGACATTCCGCAGCACGTGCTGCGGTTCTGGGAGACCCGATTCTCCCAGATCAAGCCGATGAAGCGCAGCGGCGGCCGCCGCTATTACCGCCCCGACGATGTCGACCTGCTCAAGGGCATCCGCCGGCTGCTCTACGGCGAGGGCTACACCATCCGCGGGGTGCAGCGGATCCTGAAGGAGCACGGCGTCAAATCGGTGCAGGGCCTCGCCGACAGCGCCGCCGCGGTCTCGTTCGGCGCCATCGAGGACGCCATCGGCGCCAGCCTGATGGAGCCCGAGGACGAGGAGGCGCCCATCAAGGGCGTCGCCGACAGCGACGATGACGACTACCAGGGGGATGAGGAGGAAGGCATCGACTTCCGCTTCACCGAGGTCGACGACGAGGACATTCTCACCACCTTCCGCAAGGGCGGCACGACGGCCGCAGCCCCGGCCGGCCCTAGTGCGCTGGACCGGGAGCGTCTCGGACGCGTCCTCGCCGA
This sequence comes from Bradyrhizobium ottawaense, assembly GCF_002278135.3. Classification (NCBI taxonomy): domain Bacteria; kingdom Pseudomonadati; phylum Pseudomonadota; class Alphaproteobacteria; order Hyphomicrobiales; family Nitrobacteraceae; genus Bradyrhizobium; species Bradyrhizobium ottawaense. The sequence goes on from NZ_CP029425.2 coordinate 3,884,212, forward strand.
CCTCGTCGCCTGCCGCGAAATGCTGGATCAGGCGCTGAAGGACGGGTGAGGAGCGGGTTCAGTCGGCTTTGCCGGCAGTTCCGGGCGCTTGGGCTCCGAGCCCATGGAGGGAGAGGCACCAAAATGCTGTGGCCTCGCCTTGCGCATCGCGCCGATCCTAGCTAATGGAACGACGTTCGGAGCGTGGCGCAGCCCGGTTAGCGCACTAGTCTGGGAGACTAGGGGTCGGAGGTTCAAATCCTCTCGCTCCGACCAATACTTAGCCGGATTTCAGGGCGTCCGGATTTCAGCCAGGGTAACGATGGGGGTAACTGGTGGCGCGCCAGCGGCCAGCCTGACATGTTTGTTGTACTTGGTTCTTCGAAACCTATTGTTTACATGTCTTTAAAGCGCGAAGTGCACCTTGGCGTCTTAGCAGCACTGGAAAACCGATTCTCATGACAGTTGCCAAGGATAGACGCCACTACTCCAAGGCTCCGGTTGTCGAGGCGCTCATCGATATTCAAATTGAGCAGGTGCCCGCTGTGGATCTGGCCGCCGTGGAACGACTCACGCAAGCGGTGCTTCCAGAGTTTCCAACACGACTTCCCCTGCATCATCTCCAAATGGGATTTCAGGTTAGTCCGGGCGGCGATGCCGAATTCATGAAGGACCAGCAGACACTGGGTTATCGGCTTGATCGTCCCGGGCGTGTACTCCAATTCCGAACGACCGGGTTTAGCTATAGCCATTTGGCCCCTTACTCTGATTGGACCACGTTCAGTGCGGAAGCTCAGGGATATTGGGATCTGTATCTGGATGCTCTCGCCCCCACTCGCGCCAATCGGTGCGCCGTGCGGATGATCAATCGGCTTCCGCTGCCAGCGGGTGACATTCGGCTCGTTAACTGCTTAAATTTCTATCCCACGTTGCCAGATTCGTTGCCCACCAACGCGCAATCTCTGTTTATGCAGTTGCAACTTCCGATGAAGCAGGTTGATCCGGATGCAATCGCCATTTTGGGACTTTATAGCGCGCCACCGGCGCCAGGACCGAACGCCATTATGCTCGATATTGATTTCGTAATTCAGCGGTCAATCCCAGTGGGCGAAGCGTTTCAGGTGCTCGCGATACTTGGTGACAAGAAGGACGAGATTTTCGAAGCCTGCATCACGGATGAAATTAGGAAATTGATCGCATGAACGCGATTTCTCCGACGCTCTATTTCCCTCAAAGCAACACTGTGTTTGCCAATAGTAGTCCGGTCGTCTCAACCGAAGCGAGCCAAGCGCGCCCGGTTCATCCATTTTCGAGAATCGATCTCGATCAGTGCATGAATAAGATGGCCAATCTGACGCAAGGAAACGCGAGAAGGCCGACCCAGCGAGCGCTGGAGCTTGCTTCAGAGTGGCTTTATCTGATTTTCGATCGAGCCAATAAGCTCGGCGGCTGGAGTAGACCTCACATTTCCTCGACTGAAGATGGCGAGATCGTCTTCGAATGGTGGCGGCAACGACGTAACCTAACGCTGTATTTCGGCGATGATGGTCCGGAGTATATCGAGGTATGGGGTCCCAACATAGATGACGATATGCGTTCGGGAGAGTTGACGAACTGGTCGTTCTCGACAGCTTGGCTTCGGCTGCAATCGTAAAGTGCGATATGGATCCTACCATCGTCGATGATGCGGAAGACCTCTACCGCTCAATTCGCGCGAATTCCGACGAATATACGTACCAAGATGGAAAGCTGTATTTTTCCTCTACGGCTTTCGACGACCGCCACATGCGCCCCTCTGTCGATCGATCTTCCATTCGGACAAATCCGATGGACGCGCGCAAAAGCCCTTCGGATGGTATCACCAAAGTTTTGGCGGCCGCCGTGCGAAGGTCGTGCAGGGTGGAGATTATTGAGAACGGTAATGTCGTCGGAAGCTATGCGGTAGACGCTATTCATCGACCGATCGAAAATGAGCAGGACCAAGTCGACAACCTCGCCCATTGTCAGATCGAGTGCAATCCTACGATCGCGAACAAGTCCCGTTTCAAAAAACTCAAGGCGGGTTTGGCAAACTTAGCTAACGAGCAAGGTTTTGTAGTTCAGCCCACTGACGATCCCGCATAGCGACTAGATCAGCAACTCGCTGACGATCGTCTCCGACCCCTGCGTCGCCATCCACAGCGTTATGGCGACTGAGAGCACCAAGTCGTCGTGAGCGCCGACTCGAGCCGCATAGGTAGTGCGGCCCGCCTCCGAAATCTTCCGTTTGAAGTCCTTCAGTTCTTCCCTCAACGCCGCGGCATCATTCGCGGCGGCCGCGATGCGCAGTTCGCCGCTGTGCGAATGGGCTTCGAGGTTCGAAATCAGCAAGCCCTTTGGCACATGCCACGATCTGCCGTGCTGTGTCGCCTCCAATCCCGCGGTGATGGTGATCCTGTTCGGGTGCAGTCCGGCAGCATCGAACATGTCACCGACCGGACGGCCGACGCCGGTCTCGTCGATCACCAGCTTGGGCTTAAGCCCGTCGAGCGGCGGGCGAGCCAACAGATTGACCACGCGCTGGATCTGTTGCGGGTAAGACATGCCGAGCGGCAAGCGCTCTAGATGGCGCACGTCAAAGTGTTCGGTTCGATCCTGGCGCCAGTAGCCCGCCTTGATATTCTCTTTCCACGTGTCCAGCGGCACGACGCGGTGGTTCATGACGCTGATCGCGGTTGGGTCGGTGCTCTGCCCAAGGTCAACGCCGACGAACCAACGGTCGACCGCGCGGGCGGGGATTTCACGTCTGCTGATTGCCGTCATGACCATAGCGGCCGAACCTCATTGGTGAACATGGCATCGATGATCGATGTCGAGAACGCGGCGTCCTCGGTATCGAGAAATTCGCACAGGTACTCCTCCCGGAATTTCGTCTCGCCAAGGTTCTTGCGCTCGCGCGCGAGGAATTCCGGCGTGATGCGGGGGCACGAGCCCAACGCCACGTGGATGCGGTGCCAGTCCGGATCGTCCGACCGCCACGTCTCATAGAAAACACCCCGCTTGCCGGCGGGCGTCGACAGATAGATCAGTTGGCCATTGGCGTTGGTGGCCAGCATCGGGCGGACGGCCGTGATCAGGGCGTCGGAGCATCGGGACGTCTCGTCAATGATCGCCATGCGGACGTTGGCCAAGCCGCGCAGCGTGTCGCCGTCGTTGTCACCGGGTAGGGCGAGAATACGGGCCTTGTTCTCCAATTCGATGCGGCGCGCTGCGTCCCCGACCAGGGCTGGCGCGTTCGGGATACGGCCGTACGCCAGGCGGGCGCGGCGCACGAACTCGTCGGAGAGGCGCTGTGCCGGCGAGACGATCAGGATCAGGCTCTCGGGTTCGGTGGTGGCGACCGAGAGGGCCTTCATGACCGCCGATTCGGTCTTGCCGTGCTGCCGGGGGATCAGCATGGCGATCTGCGAGGCGGTGGAGCGCACGAAGTCGGCTTGCCAGTCATCCAGCTCGATATCCGCGTCGAGGGCGAGCAGGGCTGGATCCAGCGCGCGGGCCATGTCGGCGGCCATCAGCATGGGAGCGGCACCGGGCAGGGCGGTACGGCTGGCTTGGCCTCGATGAGCAGGGGCGGCTTGCCGGCGCGCTGGGTGATCGCTGCGGCCGCGTCAGTTTCCAACCGGTGCAGGGCCGCACCCACGGCGCGCGCAGCCTCAGGGAAGGGGCGGAGGGCGGTCACGATTGCCTGGCGCATGGCCAGGTAGTCGGCGCTGATCAGGAGCGAAGTCGACCGCACGTCGTGGCGCTGCACGATCATGCCCAAGAGCTTGCCGACGAGCGCCAAGTTCGCGGTGATGGCGCCCTCGGCGCTGATAGCCGCTTTGATATCGCCGAAGTCGATCGCCGTCGCCACGTGCTGTTGCAGTCGCGCGCGCTGGTGCACGAGCTGGGACAGCAAGCCTTCCTGCTCGCTCGCCTGTAGCGCGTCTAGGTCGATCTCGGTGGGCTTCTGCGCGGTCAGGATCGCCGCCCGCATCGCGGGGCTGACGTGGTTCGCCGCGTGGCGGCCGACCGCATCAGCACTGACGTTGAAGCGGCGGGCGAGGGCGTTGTGCGCGATGCCGTGCGCGAGTCCGATCTCGATCTGATGCCGGGACTTGTGAGAGCAGATAGAACACTTCGGGCCGGTCTTGCCCATTACTTAACTCACCTGCGATTTGGCCACGCGAATTCGCGTTTCGATACCCCGATGTTTACCCCAGCATACCAAAGAATCCGTGAATCAGCAAAAGCGCTGCAATGTTAGTAACGCTGCGTAACGGAGCACTAGTCAGTAGAACTAAAGCGCATCGAATCGAGTGAGCAAAGCGGCGCAGATCAGTGGCAAAGAGCGCGCGCATTGATGCAGCGTTACGACCAGTGAGCATTCTCCACCGCCGCCGTGCTTCAGCGCACGCCCGGACGTGGTGGACACGTTGGACGCGGTTTCTCATGTACTCTTTCAGCTCTGCTCTTTTCTCTTTTTCCTATGTCTACACATTAGTGAACTCAGATTCTGACAACATAAAAAACCGCGTCCACCACGTCCAACGTGTCCAGATCATGTTCGAGCCGGCACCGGAGGCGGTACGGCGGCGGCCACGGTGATGCGCCTTGCCGCTGCCAGCCGATCCTGTTCGGTCAGTTCCTGCCGCGCATAGATTGAAATCCTGCCACCGGGTACGCGCCACCGCCCGCCGCTGTCCCGGGCTTCCGGGTTCGTCACGGCGACGTAGCCACATTCAGCAAGGCGCTTCGGGATTGCTCGGCGAAGCTTCGCGTCCTCGAACAGCAACCGCAACTGACTGTCACCGGGCGTATGCGATCGGACCATTGCGAGCGTGAGTGCGTCCGGCTTGCCCATGCTTTCGATCACGTCGGACAGGTCGCCGCTCTCGGGGGCCACGCCGGCCGCGACCACCATGTGCCAGGCGGCTGTCTTTGGCGGGGGCGCCTTAGCGTTGAAGCCTGCCAGATCCAGATCGGCCAAGTAGTGCGCGACCGCTTCGTTCCCGCCGTTCTCGAACCACGCATTGATCTCGTCCCAATATGCCGGGGTGAAATCGTCCTGCGTTCGGGTCGACACGCAGACGAAGTGCCGGCGGTCATCCGGAGCAAGGTACAGAGCATCGAGGTGGTTCGACGTCATGACCACCCCGCACACGTTCGCAGCAGCGTACTGCGGAACATGCTTGGTGTTGATCCGGTGCGCTTCCGGCGGGTTGGTGATTACGTCCTTGGTGGCGTCATAAAACCCGTATCGGGACTCGCCCCCGAGGTCGTGGGCTTCGTTAATCCGGAGGATGACCGACTGCAAATAGTCGTTCCATTCCGAATTGAAGAATGTTTTTGCGGTGATCTGCTTGAAGTTCTGCGGACCGATCGCGGTAATGGCCGGCTTTAGGATGGTGTCTTTGCCGATGCCCTGCGAACCGATGAACACGAGCGCATGGTTCACCTTCTCGCCGGGCCGCTGCACGCGGTGCGCCAGCCACATCACGATGTGGTCGGCTTCGCCGGGATAGATCGCCTGAATATGGCTCAGCCATTTCGAGACGTCGCCCTCGATGCGCTCGACGTGGGGCGGGACGTAGCGATTGAACGTCCGGTCGCCGCGGCTGCGGATCCATCCGTCATTCGTCAGAACCTTGTCGTCGATAATCTTCGGTTCTCCGGGCGCCCAACCCATCGACTTCACAAAACGATGCTGCGAAAGCCATGTGCTCGCGAGGGTGCCCGGGCCTTCGGTCTTCATGGCGTCTTTGACGCGGCCGATGTGCTTGTCGACGCTGGCGGAGTTGAATAGCTCGCCGGTGCGCTCATAGATCATTCTGCCCGACGGCAGATGCGCCCAATAGTCGGTCAGCGCGTTCGCCTGATCGATTGGCAGCTCCGGGTGATCCGGCAGCGGCCCGAGCGCGGCAGTTTGGTATTGCTCGCGCTCTCGCTTGTACCGTTCAATGATCTCCGCGGGGATCTGCACGGGGAGCGGAACAGGGCACTTCGGCGGCTGCGGGCACCCTAACACGCTCCCGAACATCCACGTTGCGTCGCGCTTCAACAGAGCCGGAAGCGTTTCGAGGTTCTCTCCCTCTGTCTTGAAGTCGGCAGGATTCCACCAGCGACGGGTGACTTGGTCGTGCCGGTCCTCCCAAGACATTGCCAGGAATGCTTTCAGGCCGTCTTCACCCGGGAAGCTCAGTTTGATCCGCTTGCCGATCGATATCCATTCATCGTTGCCGAGCGTCTCCGCTCCGCTTGTCCAGCGTTCCACCTTCTTGCCGATCCACCACACAAGCTGATCGTAATGAATGCCGTCGTGCGACACGCCACCGACTGCATCGGGTACCGGCCCGGTGACTGAGGCGCCTTCGGCGCGCTTTAGAAGTGCGAAAAGCGGTGCTGTCTTCTCGCTGTAGGGAATGGGCGGAGGCGCATCGCCGGCAAGCAGGTACGGACAACCACCGAATGCCGAACCGGGCGCGACGTTGTACGCGCGATTGCGGATCGAAATGCGCTCCCGATCTTCCTCCCCGGGCGCCAGCGTGCGGAAGTGGGAAACCTTAATGGATTCGTGTCCGCGATGTTTCTGCGGATCGAAATCGGCCGGGCATTGGAAAGCAAAATGCCAACCGCCGCTCGGGGAATGACAGTAGGGGTTAGGAAGGTCTATGCCGATCTCGGCGCACCAAGCGACAAACTGCGCCCACGCTTCGGCGCGATCGCCGTGGGCGTCGACATCGATCAGGATCAGGCGCGACAAGCAGGCGCTAATCCCGAGTTGGTGACCCTGTGCTCGCCAGGTGTGCCACTCTGCCGCGCTCGTCGTTGCGTCATAGAAGCCGTTTTCGCAAGCCGGCGTTTTGGTGTCGGCCCGGAGGGGAAACAGTGCCAAGCCGTTTTGCTGCGCATACTCGAAAAACGTTGCGATTTCGACGGGATTAGTGTATGAAATTTGCATCGATTGCGCCCTCCATCGGCGCGGTCAGGTGAATGCAGAGCCCGGCGCGTGCCACCGCGTTGGGCTCGTTTCATTTTGTCAGCGCCGCAACGCCGAAGGTGGCGGCGGATATTTCGGCGGGAGCGTCTTGGGTGACCAGGGCAACCGCTGCTCGCGGCAAAAGATCAGCCAGGACAGGTTTTCGGCCAGTTCTTTTGCCCGACGGTGCCAGTCGCCGGGTTCGCAGACGATCTGCTTGCGATAAAGCTCGCAGTGACCGTGCAGCAGCTCGACTGCGTGCCCGATGGCGAGATCGATTTCGCTCATCGGCCGATCACCTGCACGGCGACGGCTTTCGCCTGGCGTCCAACCGGCTTGCGATCATCGCGCAAGATTTCGTACTGGACGCGGTCGCCGACGACGATGGAATCGAAGTCGACAACGTTGCTCGCGTGAAAGAACAAGTCCGGGTCGCGCTCGGAATCGGGTCTCAGAAAGCCGAACCCGCGACTGTCATTGATGAATGTAATTCTTGCGGTGGGCACGTGTATTTTCCTTCTGCTGATGGTTGGCGCGCTACGAGCAGGTTGCCGGAGGTGACTCGTGCGCTGCCAGCCAATCGGCCGCCGCGGCCTCGCTGATGCGGGTGCACTTCCCGATCTTGACTACACGTGGTCCTTTGCCTTCGGCGTGCAGTCGATAAAAGGTCGTGCGGCCGATTCGGTATCGCTGGCAGAATTCGTCGACAGTCAGCATGGTTACACTCCTGTTTCCGAACGCAAAAAATCCCGCCGTAGGCAATCAAGCCTTTGGCGGGTTCGTCACAGCGCAGATGATGCGCTGTAATTCCTAAGCGTTCGTTACTGTCCCTCGTCGTTCACGAGCCGTCCTTGTACAGACGACGAAAGCCCCACATGTCGAGACGTCCATGGTCTGGTGTGTTGATGTACTCAATTTCGACGTCGCTTCTTTCGAGATTTTCGGCCGTTGCAAGGGCCTCCGCAGCGGTATCCTTTTCGACCTCAAAGGACTTCTTGTCGTAGTCTCGATAGCGGCAACCGATTGTGAAAGTCACAATGTTCTTCCTTGCAATGGTCGTTGACGCTACTCGCCACACACGGCCGGCAAGCGACTCCCGGGATAGCTCGCCAGCATCCGGATCTGATTTGCCGGGATGCCAAGCCCGAACAAAGTGGCCATTAAGTCCCGCTGGCTTCCGCCGCGGGTGAAGGCGTCGAGCGCGTCGTCGTACTTGTCCAAATCGGCGATAGTGCGCAGCGCAACGCAGCCAGGATGCCTGGCGCGGATGGTGTCGAGCATGTGATGCAAGCCCCTTTGTGAATCCCCACAGCATGGAACCACAGCAGCCGCAGCGAGTCAATAGAAATTCGGATTTATGTAAATTGTCAACGCGCCTTTACTGCGGAAGACCTCGTGTTTCCGAATGTAAGCCCGGTCGAAATTTCTGGATTGAAGACGAGTTGCAACCAAAAACTGTGCAAACATACGTTGGTTATGCAGGCTGCAGATGACGATGGACACCGTGTGGTCATATGGTTCCCGAGTGACGACCACGCGAAGGCGTTGGAGGCGATCGCCAAGGAGTTGTTATCGTGAAATCGGCTGACTGGCTCCCTTGGATTTCATTGGCAATCAACTTTGCGACCGTCCTCGCTATCTTTATTGCCCGCAATTGGCTCAGGGCTCGCTTGGAGAAGGGGGTGCAACACGGATTCGATCGCAAAATCGAACAAATGCGCGCGGAGTTGCGGCAAAGTGAAGAGCGCCTCAAAAGCGGTCTGCGAGATCGCGAGACCGAGATTGCGAGCTTACGCAGCACGTTGCTAAGTGGAAGTGCCGGCCGGCAGGCAATGCTAGACAAGCGTCGCTTTGAAGCGGTCGAGCGCATATGGACAGCCGTCAATGATATGGCCCCGCTAATCATGCTCTCCGGAATGATGGCGGTCGTAAACGTTATCGAAGTTGAGAAGGAAATCCGCGACCCAAAGATGAAACAGTTCCTCGGGATAATCGGAAGAAGCGCGCCATCCGACCCAACTCAGTTGAAGAATGTGGCAAGGGACGAACAGCCCTTTGTTCCAGAGTTGGCATGGGCCTACTTTAGCGCCTATTCATCCATCCTATACGGCAATCTCATGACATTTAAGGCCTTAGAGAATGGCGTGGAGCCGACGAGAATTCTCAAAAAGGACGCTAACAAAAACATTCTAAAAGCGGCTCTCCCACATCAGAGCCAATGGATCGATCAGACCGAACCGCAGATGTACCATTTTCTATTGGAGGAATTGCAGGGCAATCTCCTCAAAGAATTGCGAAAAATACTAGACGGCGCGGACGCCAGCAAAGCTGAAATTGAAAAGGCTCGGCAGATCTTGGACGCTGTTAAGCGAAGCGAGGCAGGAAACATCGAAGTCGCCGCCGCCATGGGGCACACCGTTGGCACCTGAAACCCTAGTGTTCGATTGCCCGTCGCGGTGCGGGCGGCGAGTTGAAGGAGACGCATTTGGACGAGCGACCATCGCCAAAGGCTACGCGAGCAAACCAAGAGTTTTTCGATATCTTGGCGGGTGACATTTTCGCGCGCCTCTACCATGCCTTTCCGGCGCCCACCGACTTGATTCCGGACGGAATTATTCCGGCGCTCGGTGGACAAGAGGAAATTGACGACAATCCGGAGCGCATGCAAGCGCTGTACGGGCACACCGTCCAATGGCTTTCCGATGAAGGATATCTGAGGTTTGGGCAAGCTGCTCATCAGGACGAGGACGACAGTGTAGCATTCTTTGATGTGGTGCTCACTTCGAAGGGCCTGGAAGCTCTCCGCAAAACACCAGGTTCATTGACGGGACCCGGGGAGACCCTTGGCGAAAAGATCGAGGAGACCGCCAAAGACATAAGTTCAGACGCAGCGAAAGACCTGATGAAGCAACTTATTCCCCTAGCGCTAGGCTGGATCAAAGGAATGAGCGGCCTTTGATCGCCCTGAGCCGTCGCCATTTGATCGTCGCGGCGGCTCGTCTATCCAACTGTCGCCAGCGCCCTAAGGCCATAGACAGCCGAAGCTGTGCCGCCTCCAATGGCCCGCAGGCCGAACGACACGTAGTGATATCCGTCCGCTCCTGCCTTTTGATTCATCATGCCTGATGCAGGAATGCGGAGCGTTGCCCCGGTCGGGTTGACGTCCCAATTGTCCCCGACCACGCCGTCGAAGAACATCGCGAACCCGCAGGCACCCGTGCTCGTGTAGTTGGTCAATGTTCCCGTGATTTTCGCGTCGACAACCTCGTCCGCCCAGGCAACGAATTCAGCCTTGGAAACCGCTTTCTCGGTGTAATTGCTCGTTCCGGTGTCGGTTGAAACTCCGTCGACCGCGCCAGTCACATCGCGGCGACCGCGATTGAACCACGACGCAACGAAGCGCTGCGACGCCGTGTCCGCGAACGCAGGTCCAGTGATGACGCGGACTTGACCGACGAGCGAACGCGCATCGTCGCCGCTCTTGATCTCGGTGCCCTCGTTGCCGCTGGTTGTCGAGGTTGCGTGTGCTGTCGTTGACGCTTCGAGGGCGTTGACCACGCCACCCGATTGCGTCGCATAGATGAAATAGGTCGTCCCCGGCGTGAGGCCAGTAGGCGCCAACGATACGCCCGCGTTCGGGACCGAGCAGACTTGGCCGTTAATTCTGATCGCCTTGCCGTTGAACTGTTGCAGGACGACATTCGAACCGGACTTGACCAGCTTGCATTGCCCCGTTGCGCCGGCACCGGCCGCGCCCGTGGCACCGGTGGATCCTGTGGTGCCGGTATCACCCTTGCTCGCCAGGAGCTGCCAGTAGGTCGTATTCGGCGCGGCCTGACCAGAGCCGGGTGTTGCATTGATCCAGATATAGGACGACCCGGCGTCGGTCATGACGTCGCCATAGGAATAAACCGTGGCGTTGTCGTAGGCCCCTGTGAAGTTGAACCCCTTGTAGATGCCGAGGAAGGTCCACACGCCCCCGCTCATCACCCAGACTTTGCCGGTCGACGGCTGGATCGCGGTCTGATCTTCCTCGCCGAGCGAGGGATCCGGCACGGTCTCGTCATCGCCGACGACGACCGGAATCTCACGCGCATTGAGCGCAGTGACCAGCTTGCCGACGGTCGACATCGCTTCGGAGCCAGCGAAACGCTGCGGCGAGACCTGCCAGATCTTGTAGGCCGCGCCGGAAACAGCGCCGCCGCCCCAGGGCGGGATAACCAGATGCGTGGCGTCGGTGACGTCAGTGATGACCGACTGAAAGTTGCCGATTTGGAGAATGTCGCCGGGCTTGACACTGCCGTCATTCCAGATCGTGCCGGAGCCCGTCGCCGTCGTTCCGCCAGCGGAGACGGAGACGGTGCCGGTCGAGTATGAGGATAGTGCGGTCATCGAGATTTTTCCCTTGCTTCAAGAATTGCGTTCGCTTCCGCGCTTGGAAGCCACACGCCGTCGACCTTCTGCCAGGTCTTGCCGGTGGATGGCTGGAAGGCGACCAGACCGATTGCGTCGGCCGGCGGCTCGGTAAGTTCAGGCGGAAGGTTGTGCAGTTCGATTTTCATAGCGACGCTCCTCATTCGTTGTGCTCGCGATCAGGCCATTTCCACCGGCTCCATTCGGCATCCGCACCGAGGGAGTCGAAATCTTGGTCGAGTATCGTCGCATCGACCGGAGGCGCCACGGGCGGTTGCTCGCTCCGATCCCGCCGCTGATTACGGTCGGGAATCATATCTCCCGCCTCTTTTTGGCCATGTGGAAAATACGTACGGTATCAGCGTGGCGGGCGGCGCGGTCGCGGGCCAATTCCTCGCGCAGTTGCAGAACCGTTTCTTGCGAGGCGCCTTCGCCGATGCTGATCTGCCGGTTGTCCTGCATGACCACGGCGGGGCTGCTGTTGCCGGCGGCGCGGCTCATGTGTCCAACCAAGCCGCCATCCGCATAACCGCGCAGGCTGTCCAGATTGGCGACGCCAACGCGACGCACGGTGACCGCGTCCATGACGTATTCGCCCTTGTGAACGATACCGGCCGGTTCGAATTTGCCACCGGAGCCAGTGAAGCCGCCATTGGCGAACATGGGGAACGACAGGCCACCAGTGCCGGCCCCGAGTTCCGAGCCCGACCAAGTTGGGACGCTCCCCGAACCCGCGCCGCCGCCGATCCCAAACAGTGAACCGATGCCGCTCGATGAGCCACCAAAGGCGCTTGCCCACAATTTGTCGGCCGCCATCGACACGAGCTTGTCACTGATCTTGCCGAGGGCATCGAGGCCGGAGGATTTGAAAGCATCCCAGGCGCTCGCGCCGCCGCGGATCTGCTGGCCGAAGCTCGTGAAGAACCCGCGGTTCACGCTCATTCCCTCGACCATGAGCGAGTCGAGTTGCTTGCGTGCATTGCCAGCGTCGTTCAAGGCTTGCTGAAGTTGGGGCAGAGCGGCGCCCGCAACCTTCGCCTGGTCCCCAAGGTCTTCCATCTGGCGCGCGCTGCGATTCAGGGCCGCCGCAAATTCGTTCGGATTCTTTGGATCAAATAGACCCTGCTCTTGCCACATGCGAAGCTGATCCCCAGCCGCCTTTGTGGCGTCACCCATGCGGAAAATGCCGATCTGCGCCATGGTTCAGTGCTCCTCAATCGACATGCGTTGGCCAATCCGATCGTCCGGCCAACGGTGAAAAATCTGCGTCTCGATGCCGTCGGGACTGATGGTGGTCAGTTCGGCATAACCGCCGACGCGGGAATAACCATCGTCCGCGGGCGTCCGTCGCTGCAGATTGATGAGATCGCGCAGCCCGTTCACGATGTCCTCGGGGGCGTCGTCTGGATCCGGTGCGACGAAGCCAGTTGCCGCAACCAATTCATCGGATGGCCATGGGCCAAAGAAGGTCGATCCGACGGGGCAAATTAGATAGGGCCGCAGACCTATACCGCTGCTATCGTGGCCCGGCGTGCGGATGAAAAACAGTGACGGGCAACCACGAAAGAAGCCGGCGAGGTTCAGTTCGAAAGGTCGGTACAGTCGAAATTCCTCGACGATCAACGGCAGCTCACGCGATACGATGCCGATCAGTTCGTCGAAGCTGGAAGCGCGTTTCTGAAGTTCGCGCGCCCCGGTGTCCAGGCCGAACGAATTGCCCCGACCGGTGATCACGGCCGGCCATTCGGGTATCGCGTGAATCTTGGACTTGAATTCAGTGACTGTGCCTTCGTCCAGATACGCCGCCGCGTCCGTTGCGATCAAAATGCAATTATGTTTTTTGGAGGCGATCAGGTTGTTCGCGGTCATCGGTTCGAAGCCTTCCGCTGCTTGTCAACCGTCCCGATGGTCTGCTTGGCCATGGTAGATTTCGTGTCGATTTCCAGGGCCGCTGAAAAGATCGCTTCGAGCAAGTCACTATCGGCGCCGGTTTTCAGTTCGCGCAGCCGCTCGACAGCGTCGTCGCGCGCACGCTCGACGTCTGACGGGCTGCCACCGCTTGCCACGGCGCGGAGCGCCGCAGCTTCGAAATCGAGAACGATCTGTTGGAGTGTCACGTCCGCTCACTCCGCCGCGGACGCGAGCGAGCCAAGCACGTTCAACGCTTCCGGCCCCTGACGCCGGTAAAGCTCGTCGAAATCGGCGCCCGCATCAGTCAACAGCGGATCGACCAACGGCTTGGCCCACACACGGAAATCGGTCGCGTGTGCCACTTCCGCGGCGGCGCGGATCTCCTTGTCGGCCTCGCGAATGAGTTCGTCGGCCATCTCCATCGCGGCCACGTCCGCTGCGATCTTGGCCAGCTCGGCGCCATGCGTCTGCCGAAGCATCGCATTGACGAGTTCGCCGTGAACGCTCTCGGGTACGCCGGAGAGTTCGGCAGGCGCCCTGGCCACCGCGGCGGCGATGTCCGGATGGAGACGCTGCGCGCGCTCCCGCTGCTCCTGCGGGAGGCCGCGAACATAGGCGCGGAATTCTTGATCTTGCAGAACGCCAGCAAGATCATCCTTTTCGCGCCCCGGCAGCTTCGGCAGCGACGACTTGATCTCGGCGCGAAGCTTTCGCAGAGTGACCCGGGATTGTGCGTTGGACTGAACGAGGCCGGCGATCTCGTCTCGCTTCGCAGCCTTCCGGCCGAGGTCGTTCAGGTGTTCCCATTGTGCTGACTTCGCAGCGCCTGCGGCCTTGTCTTTCACGCCGTTTTTGATCCCGAGCTGAATTCGCATGATCTCGCCGACTTGCTTCTGCACAGGGCGAGTTACGTCGAGCTGGTTGATGACGTCGGCGAAAAATTTGGACATTCGATTTCCTCTTTGAGGCTGCGCGGCCGGCGTCGGATTACTTGCGCGGGTCAGCCGGAACGATGGTCGTCACGCCGTTGACGGTGCTCGACATCGGAATGGGCGGCGTGGACGTGTGATGACCGAACGAGCCGTCGGACTCCATGCGGTGCTGACCGCGCTCGGCGACGTGATGACCGAATGAGCCGCCGGATTCCATGAGCGGGGTGTTGGGAACGACTACCTTGGACATTGCGAAATCTCCTTTGATGATTGAATTGGCGCAGGGCCGGCGAGAGGAACGCACCAACCCCGCGCCGTTCAGCCGCTGCTCATGCGGCGGCGGTAAGTTGAAAGTTTGCACTCATGTTGATTGTCAACATCACGCGGCGATAGGTTGGCCGCGCGCGGCGACGTCGCGTTCCCATGCGGCGAGTTCACCGAGGCGCCAGAAGCGAAGACGAGCGATGTAGATTGGGCGAGGGAAGGTGGGGTCGTCTTTGAGGCGACGCTCGACCCACATATGGCTAACGCCGCCATAACGGGCGCGGAGTTGCGTCGTGCGGATCAGGGCGTTGGGATCTTCAGTGGACATGCGGACCTCGTTGTTACTAACAAGGTCTCACAACTCATCACGTCCCGCTATCGAGTGGGACAGAGTGCCATTTCACGTTGACAGTTAGTGTCCGAGCAGAGCGCGGCGGATTGATTTCGCGCTGACGCCAAGTTTCGCGGCGGCGCGCTTGCTTGCTTCCGAGTCTGAAAATCCGCGATCACGCTCTGTCCAAAATGCTTTCCGCCGTTCAGCATCTCGGTCATGTGCTTTTTGATCGGGCGATTTGTATAGAGCCAGGCGACGAGCTATTTCGCCAAGCTCGCGGAGCGCTCCCAAGCGTTCGCCAAGACGATAACCAATGTAGGCCGCCGCCGCCGCATCGCCTTGCGCCAGGGTTCGGCGCAGTTCGTGGCAGGTTTCTGAAGCCCATGCAGCTACGCCATGGATATCGGCGGCGACGCATTCAGGGCGAGCCAAGATGTCCGCGGTGATGGCCTCAACCTCATCTAATAGGGTCTCGACCTGTTGCGGGCGCTGAACCGTCATGCCTGCTCCCTCTGAAACGGGAACACATTGCTGGCGGGACGACTGTTCACCAGATCGTCCACGTAGCGGGCCCATGCGGTGAATGCCTGCGTCTTCTCGCGGAGATATTTGTGCCGAGCGTAGACCCGGGCGACGCCGCGGATAGCGCCCGACGAGTGGTTGACGCAGGCTTCCGCGATCTCGATGGAGAACCCGAGCGCCTGCAAGCCGGAATAGAAGGTCCGGCGCAGGTCGTGCAATGTCCAGGGCTCAAATTGCGCGTTCGCGTCGCTCTTGCGCAACTCGGCAAGCATAGCTTCGTCGAACCGCTTCTTGGCCTTAGATAATCCGCTAATAGGCGTCTCGCCCGTCGTGGTGAACAACAACCCTTTTCCCTTGATTGTGGGAAGGGACTTCAGCAGCGCAACGGCCTGAGGGCTGAGCGGCACAAGATGCTCGCGCCCATTCTTGGTTCGCTCTTTTGGGATCGTCCACAACGGCTCGTTCCATCGGCTGCCGTCGTCGAGAACGATTGAGGTGCCGTGCAAGTCCAGCTCGGTTCGCGGCAGCTCGCGTAGTTCGTCGCGGCGCTGCCCGAGCAGGATCAACCCCTGCACAAGACACCCAAAGGGGTAGCCCTCCCGATCGGCCACTTTCCAGGCGGCGACCAGCTCGGCGGCCGTCAACTTGCGTTCGCGCTCTGTCTCGCGGGCGACGGCATCGAGCGATGCGACCGGGGACGCCTCGCGCATGTCCCGGTCGACGCACCAATCGAAAAAGGTCTTGAGGGTGGTCAGAGTGCGATTGGCTGTCACGCCGCGGCCGGAATCGACCAGTGCGTCGAGCAGCACGATCGCGTCATGCTTGGTGATGGAAGCGAGGGGGCGACCTGACCATTTGCCGAGAACGCCATTCCCGGTCGTTCCCCACTCGCCCGGCTTTTCCGGATCTGCTTTTAGGCCGAAATAGTGGGCAGTGAGCAGGCGGGTAGATTCCCGCAGACCTTGGCGCTTGCGGCCCTTGTACCGCTTCAGGAATTCGATCATGGCCGCGTCGATCGTGTTGTCGCGGACCGCCTCCCGCTTGGCCTCAGCCTTTTCCTGGCGGCGCACATGGGTGGGGTCAATCCCGCGCCGGACGTCCTCGGCGGCGGCCGTGGCAAGCATCCGGGCTTGGCTGGGTGTCAGCGGATGGCCAATCTGCGGCTGAGCCGGGGAGGGGGTGAGCGCCAGCGGCCCGAGTGTGAGCTTCTTAGGCGCGCGCTGGCCGACCTCGTCGCGCTCGACCGGCGAGCGGAAGCGGAACACCCACGACTTGATGCCGGAGGGGTGGACCACCAAGAACAGGCCGGCGGCACCGCCGTCCGACTTCTCATAACGGACCGCGCGCGGCTTAAGCTGTTCGATTGCCAGGTTGGACAGCGCCCTAGTCTTCGCCATGCCGTTACCCCAAGGTGCTCAGGGGTAACGTCTTGGTGCCGTTAGCGAACGTTACCCTGCGTGACTATCATGGCGTAACAATCGCAAAAAATCAATGAAAAACAGAGGAGTTTGCGCGGCCGGACGTTCAGTCTCGTTACGCTTTGTTACGGTATAACCTTCGTCTGGGAGACTAGGGGTCGGAGGTTCAAATCCTCTCGCTCCGACCATTTCAAAGAATCAAATTTTCGGGCGGGTTACCGCGGGCCGCACGTTTGCGGTTGCAACGTTCCGCGAGTGTTGCCTTGACGTCACAGCGTGCAGCGTCAACATGATTTAAGAATTTCGGGCGCGTTGGAATCGCGGAGGGGGCGTCCCGTGAGAAGAGTGCTGGCCGCTGTAGCAGTCTTGGCGAGTGTCGCGTCGGGGGCGGAAGCTGCTGACCAAAGCCCTTCACTTTTCACGAAAGCGCGCACAGCTGACCCCAGCCCGAGCTGGACGGGATTTTATGTAGGCGGCAACGTTGGTGGGGCATGGGCAAACCGGTCCGTGGTTTTTACGAGTGACGCCGCTTCCGCTTTCCTTTTCAATCCCGGAGTTCCGCTTGTAGCTCCGTTTGCGGGGCAGGTTGCTCTCAGCGCTCACGATTTTTCGATGAATGGTGTAACGGGAGGTTTGCAGGCGGGCTACAATTGGCAGCTGGGTGGCAAATGGCTCGTCGGCGTTGAAGGCGACTTGAGCGCATCCAGCTTGCGCGGAAGCGGTCGCGAAACCGCGCCGATTCTGCCCCCAGCTTTCACACAGACCATCTCGGCCGAGCAAAAGATTGATTGGTGGGGCAGTATTCGTGGGCGCTTTGGGGCGCTGGTCTCGCCTAGCGTTCTTCTGTATGGGACCGGCGGCTTCGCTTTTGGTCGGGTGGCGACATTTGACGACTATATCGTAAACGGACCGCCTGGAGGCTTCAGTATCTCCGTCAGCGGCACTTCATTTGCTTGTACAACGGGATTGACGTGCTTCACGGGGAGCAATTCCCGCATTCAGACCGGCTGGACGTTGGGTGGAGGCGGCGAATGGCGCTTTGCGCCTCGTTGGAGCTTCAAGGCCGAATATCTTTACGTTGACCTCGGCAAATCGTCAGTGACGGCCAACGCACTCGCAACGGGTATTGGTCCGAACCTGTCCAGATACACTGCGAATTTCGGCCGGGCGGATTTCCACGTGGCGCGAGTGGGCGTGAACTATCACTTTTGAGCTTTGGAGCAGATCTCCGTAAGGGCCACCTACCTCAAATACCCCACCACCATCCGCGTCGTCTCGTCCACCAGCGTCCGCACCATCTTCTCCGACAGCATCTCGGCGCCGTGCAGCACCG
Source organism: Bradyrhizobium ottawaense (assembly GCF_002278135.3). Classification (NCBI taxonomy): domain Bacteria; kingdom Pseudomonadati; phylum Pseudomonadota; class Alphaproteobacteria; order Hyphomicrobiales; family Nitrobacteraceae; genus Bradyrhizobium; species Bradyrhizobium ottawaense. The sequence goes on from NZ_CP029425.2 coordinate 3,902,315, forward strand.
TGTTGTGCGCGATCGCTTCGATCGCGCTGACGCAGATGAAGGTTGCGACATCGAGATCGACCTTGCGCATCTCCTTGCGGCGGCTTTCGAGATAGGCGCGCACTAACGTTTGGATCTCTCGGTTGTAAGCTTCGACGTCTTTGAGCTGGCCGGTGCGTGGGATCTGCTCGGCGAGGACGCGGTGTAGCTTCGGATTGATGCGGTGGGCGTCGATCGCGACGGTGACGAGTTTTCGCACCGCCTTGTCGATCGGCAGATCGGCGACTTCAACGAGCGCGGCGCGGACGATGCCCATGATCTCGTCGTTGTGACGGTCGATCACGGCGGCGACGAGCGCTTCCTTGCTTGGAAAATACTGGTAGAGCGAACCGACGCTGACGCCGGCGATTTCGGCGATGCGGTTGGTGCTGGCCTTCTCAAAACCTTCGCGGACCAGAATGCGAGCGGTCGCCTCGACCAGAGCGTCGATGGTGGCGCGTGATCGCGCCTGCGAGGCATTTTTCCGGGGTTTTGTCGGCGGTTGGCGAGCCACGATCTTGTGATCCGAATGCGAGTAGGAAAAGCGAGCGAATACTCGCATTATATCGGCAGGTGGCGGTGGGTCGGCAAGCCCCTTGTCGCCGTTTCGAAAGTGCCAGATGGGGATGTGGCCATGAGCGTTGCCAGACTAGTGTCGGCCTTGCAGTTCTGCCCGGGCGGTTGCGTGTTCGGTCCACCGGCCCGGCGCGATCCCGCCCCAAGCCTGCAAAGTCGCGTCTTCAACATGCTGCTCGCCCTGCTGCCCTACAAGCAGCAGCTGGCATCAATCGAAGCCGTGCAGGCGCATGTGCAGAAGCTCGCCTTGCAGCCGGCCTCTTACGAGCCGCCGGGCCTGGGGCGCGGCGTCGAGGCGACGCTGACCAAGATGGGCGGCTGGCCGGTCTATTACACCGCGCCGTCGTCGGGCTTCGAGGACTGCAACTACGTCATGTTCCTGCACGGCGGCGGCTTCATCAACGAGATCGCGCCGGCGCACTGGCGCTTCGTTGGCGAGATGACGCGCAAGGCGCGCGTGTCGTGCGTCGTGCCGATCTATCCGTTGGCGCCGCGCGCGACTGCCAAGGACGTCGTGCCGGCAACGGGTGAGCTGCTGCGCATGCTGCTGGAAGACGCCGGATCCGCAAAGGTCACGGTGGTCGGCAACTCGGCCGGCGCTGGCCTCGCGCTCGCTGCCTGCCAATGGCTACGCGATCGCGGTCATCGGCAGCCTAACCAGATGGTGCTGATCTCGCCGGCGGGCGATGCGTCGGTCAGCCGTCCGGAGCAGATTGAGATCGCAAAGCGCGATCCGATCCAGGACATTCCGGGGATCGTCGAGGCCGGGCGGCTCTATGCCGGCGCGCTCGATATCGGCCATCCCTTCGTCAGCCCGCTCAACGGCGCTTTCCGCTGTCTCGCGCCGATGACGATCTTCGCTGGGACTCGCGATCTGCTCTATCCCGACAGCGTCGATCTCGCCGAGCGGGCGAGGGCGGTGGGCGTGCCGGTCGAGCTGCATCTGCTGCGTGACCAGCCACACAACTACGCGCTGATGCCGACGCCGGAAGGGCGCAGGGCGCGTGCGCTCATCATGCGCATGGTGGCTTAGGGGGACGGTGTGACCGTGGTCACAGGGCGCGCCGCCTCGATGGGGCTGGCGCTGACGGTGCTCGCGCGGAGGGCACGGCGGCCCCCGGGCGTTTCCTCGGATCAGTAGTTTTGCGGGGCCTTAGGCGTGGCCCTTGATCTCGTAATGGCCGGGCACGCATTTGTACCGATCCAGGCGCCAATTGGCGTGATAGATCGGATGCTCACCCATCCATTTCGCGAGCGGCGCCTGTGCGCCGATCGCACATTGCATCATCGACATCTCGGGCGTCATGTTGCTGTCGGTCACGATTTCCTCGATGCAACTGCCTGAGCTGGCTGCACTCAGCCGGCAGAGCACGGCAACGACGGTCACGAACATTCCTGTCACCTCATCGGTAGTTTCAGACCACGAAGAGGATGCAAGCGGAGTGCCAGAGCCTGTGACACGCAAACAACACGCTGGCCTGGCCGACTCGACCCAGCGTCCGGAGTCCATTTGATGATTCGGATTGTAAAAAAATGCCCATAAACCGAAGCCGGACAAATACGGGAACCGGGCATTTTTGCCCGACTGTGGCGGCAGCGACGCGGGCGCTCTCTCGCAACGGCCGGGCTATCGCGTGTGCTTCCTGGCGATGGCCGAGCAAGCGCCTCGTCCTTCGAGACGACCGCTGCGCGGTCTCCTCCGGATGAGGCTGATGAACATCGGTGCTCGTTGAAGGTGCTGCCACGCACCGAGTCCTCATCCTGAGGGCCCGCCAACGGCGGGCGTCTCGAAGGATGTGCCGCGGGCGAGGCTGCCTCACATGCACGGACCGCGTGGCAACAGCATCGGAACGGCCAATAGTCCGCGCGCCGAAATAACTGATGCTGAAGATTGCCTCGCCGATCCGCTTTCATTTGCGGATGCGGCGCTGCTACATTTCGTGCGCGCTCCAGTGAGTGCGCGATGACGAAGAAACATACCGACAAGGGAGGGGCCGAAAGTCCCATGAAGGATTTCGCAGGAAAGATCGCAGTCATCACCGGCGGCGGCACGGGAATGGGGCGCGAGCTCGCGCGGCAACTCGTCGCCGAAGGCTGCAATGTCGCGATGTGCGACGTCTCGGAGGCCGCGATGGCGGAGACCAAGCGACTCTGCGAGATCGAGAAGCTGCCGCAGGGCCTGCGCGTCACGACGCATGTCGCGGACGTCTCGATCGAGGATCATCTGAAGCGCTTTCGCGACGAGCTCGCCGAGCAGCAGAAGACCGACAGGATCCACCTGCTGTTCAACAATGCCGGCATCGGCGGCGGCGGCAGCCTGTTCACCAACACGCGCGAGCAGTGGGAGCGCACTTTCAACATCTGCTGGGGCGGCGTCTATCTCGGCGTGCGCACTTTCCTGCCGATGCTGGTCGCGGCGGACGAGGCCCACATCGTCAACACCGCGAGCGTCAACGGCTTCTGGGCCTCGATCGGCATGGGCCAGGCGCACACCGCCTACAGCTCGGCCAAGTTCGCGGTGAAGGGATTTACCGAAGCGTTGATCAACGACCTCCGCCTGCATGCGCCGCACGTCAAATGCTCGGTGGTGATGCCCGGTCACATCGGCACCTCGATCGTCTCCAACTCGCGCAAGGTGCAGAGCGCCGACGGATCGGAGCGACTCAATGCCGACGAGGTCGCGCTGACCCGCAAGCGGATGGTCACGGCCGGCGTGCCGGATGCCGACAAGATGTCGGACGAGGACATCCAGGCGGCGTTCGCCGAACGCGCCCGCAGCTTCCTGGAGGATGCGCCGACCACGGCTGCGCAAGCCGCGAAGATCATTCTCGACGGGGTCAAGGCGGAGCGCTGGCGCATCCTCGTCGGCGAGGACGCTGAGCGACTCGACGAACGCGTGCGCGCCACGCCGGAGCAGGCCTATGACCGCGCCTTCTACGAAAGCTTTACGCAGGAGGTCGGCTGGCGGCTCGGTTGAGACCGCCTCGAAAGGCGCGCCGATATAGGTATGATAATCATCATGGCAAGAGGCGCGCAGGTAATTGTACGTGCCACCTCCTGCCAATGTTCGTCGCCTCATGACGAATTGGAATGTCACGCATGCGAGGGGGCCGTTTCGTTCAAGCGATGGTGATCTCGAACGGCTCTCATTCGGTGCACGGCTGCTTGGTCGGTAAACTGAAATAGTTTACTCAATCGGGGATAACGCGATGATAGAGCGTAGCTCCGATGATTCCCGCATGCCTCTCCGACGACTGGATCCTTTGCCCGGAGCGGGAGGACATCTCCGCTGAATTTACGCGGCTCTTGACCGCGGCCCAGGAGGGCGGCGCCACGATCGCCGAATGCCTGATGATCGCGCGGCAGCTGAAGCGCGGTGACGACCGGTCCTGGCATCGCGAGTGGAAGAAGCTGGCGCAGGCCAATCGGCAGCGCGCCGAGGCCGCGTTCGCGGAAGGCCACATGGCGAGCGCGCAGCGCAACTGGCTGCGCGCCATGAACTACTACGGTGCGGCGGCGATGCCGCTCGACCCGGCCGACGAGCGCCGCTGGGTTGCGGTGCTCGCGATGCAGGAATGCGCACGCCGCTATCTCGCGGCGCGCGGGCCCGCCGGCGAAGTCGTGACCATCCCCTGGCTCGACGGACATGCGTTGCAGGGCTACTTCGTTCCCGCGCCGACGGGAAGCGGACTGGCTCCGACCGTGATCTGCATCGGCGAGCCCGGCCATCGCAAGGAGGAATTCCTGTTCAAGCTCGTGCCGCATGCGCGCGAGCGTGGATTCTCGATGCTGGCGCTCGATTTGCTCGGCGACCAGCGCGACGACTATCTCGACGCGCTGTTGCGGCGCCGGGATCTCGAGAGCGCAATTCCCGGCGTCATGGACTATCTGGAGACGCGCGGCGACATCGATTTCGCCCGGGTCGGGATCATCGCTGACGGCTGGGGCTCGTCCTTCGTGGCGCGCGCGGTGTTGCAGGAGCCGCGGCTCGCCGCCGCCGTCTGCGACGGCGGCCTGTGGGACCTGCACGAGCGGGCCTTCTTTGCCAGCCGATTCGCGATGAGCGATGTCAGCATCGTGCCGGTGCCGCATGCGCCGCTGATGGCCTCCAGCGCCGACTGCCCGGTGCTGATCACGCTCGGCGAGGACGGCTGGCTCAAGGCCGACCGGGCGCGTCAGATCGTCGAGAACTCCCGGCTCGCCAGTTCGGATGTCATGCTGAAGGTGTTCAGCGCGGCCGAGACCGGCGCGGCGCAGGCCCATGCGGACAATCCGAGCCTTGCCAACGAATACATCTTCGACTGGCTCGAATCGCGGCTCGGCACCGCCGCGCGGCGGATCTGAGCGCGGGGCCCTAAAGCATGATCCGGAAAAGTGCGCAGCGGTTTTCCGAAAAGATCATGCTTAAACAACAACCTGAAGCGCGATGACGATTCATCCTGATCGCATCGCGCTTTAGAAGTCGAGTGAGATCCGGACGCAGGCTTTCTGGAGGCGGTTCTTCAGCGTCGCGAGCTTGCCGGTGAATTCCGTCAATTCGTTCTCGTCGAACTCCTGGAAGACGAATTCGCGGATCGTCTTGTACTGCTCGTTGAGGCTTGCGATGTGCTTCTGGGTCTTGTCGGTCAGGGACAGCCGGACCACCCTGGCGTCGGTCGGCGAGGGGCGACGGCGGAGCAGGCCCTTCTTTTCGAGCAGCTTGGACTGGGTGGTGACGAAGGACGGATCCACGTGGAGGAGCTTGGAGACCACGTTGACCGGAATGCCGTCGTCCTTGTCGAGGTCGGAGATGGCCATCAGGATCAGCCATTGCGGGCCGCTGATGCCGAGCGTCTTCGCCCAGAACTGACGCAGTTCCTCCAGATACATGTTGATCGACGATATCTCCCAGGTGAAGCGCCTGATGATATCCAGGTTGCCGATCGAGCGCAGGCGCGCTCCTTCTTTCCTCGTCGCGGACACAGCGTCACTCCCGTGAACCGATTGTTCAGGCCGGTGTTCGTGGAGGGCCATAGTCCACGCAAGCCTGCTCTGACGCAAGTGCAGGGCAGGGTAATTTCGTCACTAAAACTACAAAGATGATCAGCTCAGCGATCGGCTTGGTCCCGGTGTTGCGCGCGGGGCACAGGCTTAGCGAAAACCGGAAAGCTGACTTAATAAAGTATTTTGATTAGCGAACGACGCAGGCATATTGGTGCGCGACGGTGGGGGGTACTCGATCGTCCCGTTGCAGGTGGTTCGCTGACGTTGCTCGCGTCGAAAGCGGGTGTGTCCGAAAGCGGCCGAGCGGATTGATAGAGACGGGGATCTTGGGGGGCCTCACGGTCCGGTCTCCGTAAAATGAGCAACTTGGAGGTTTTTAAGATGAAAGTGGTGAAGAGCCTTTTGCTCGGCACTGCGGCGGGTCTGATCGCCGTCGGTGGAGCCCAGGCGGCCGATCTTCCGGTCAAGGCCAAGGCAGTCGAGTACGTCAAGATCTGCACGCTGTACGGCGCGGGCTTCTACTACATCCCGGGCAGCGACACCTGCATCAAGCTCGGCGGCTATGTGCGTGCCGAAGTGGCGCTCAACGCCGGCGGCAATTACAGCGCCCAGTACAACGGCGTGTTCGCGGCCAACAACCGCCTCACCAACTACTACTCGATGCGCGCTCGTGAAGATCTCAACATCGACACGCGCACCGCGACCGAGTACGGCGTGGTCCGCACCTATTTCGACGCGGTCTTCACCTGGACGACCGGCAGCTATGGCGGGACCGGTTCGGGCACGGGTGCGACCCAGTACAGCGGCACGATCGGCCTCAACGCGGCCGGCACCGGCCTCACCGGCTCGAGCGGCGGCAACATCAACGGCACCGACGGCAATCTCTCCGGCGGCGCGCTCGGCGTCTACTACGCCTTCGTCCAGTTCGCCGGCTTCACCATGGGTAAGGCCGTGTCGCAGTTCGACGCGCCCTGGATCAACTATCCCGGCAACAATTTCGACCAGCTCGTCGGCGGCAGCGGCACCACCAACGGCGTGACCCAGTTCACCTACACCGCCGACTTCGGCCAGGGTGTGACGGCCGCGTTCTCGGCGCAGGACCAGACGCAGGTCTTCCAGACCAACATCTGGAACACGGCGGGCATGTCGACCACCGGCGTTCTCGGCGGTGCCTACGGCTCGAACGACATCGGCGGCACCCGCTCGCCCGACCTCGTCGCCATGGTTCGCGTCGACCAGGCCTGGGGCCTGTTCCAGGCGTCGGTCGCCGCGCATGACAACCATGTCGGCTATTACGGTGCGACCGAAGCCACCGGTCATCCCGAAGACAAATGGGGCTGGGCCGTTCAGCTCGCGTTGGGCATCAAGAACATCCCGACCGGCGCCGGCGACGTGATCAACATCTCGGGCGTCTACACCGAAGGCGCGAGCCGCTACAACTTCCAGGAGCTGGCCGCGACCAGCTACTCGATGTTCGGCAGCTCGAACGCCGCCTATCAGAGCATCGGCTTCGCCGGCGTGTCCGATGCGGTGTTCGGACCGGGCGGCCAGCTCGAGCTGACCAAGACCTACGGCTTCCGGGGTGCCTTCACCCACAACTGGAGCCCGTACTGGAACACGGCGCTGTACGGCGCGTGGGCTGCGGTCAATTACAGCGGCACGGCGAAGAGCATGATCTGCGGCAGCGCGGCGTTCGCCACCCTGACCGGCTCCTGCAACCCGGACTTCAACATCGGCCAGGTCGGTGTCATCACCCGCTGGACGCCGGTGAAGAACCTGACCTTCTCGGCTGACTTCACCTACAGCCATCTCGACCAGAAGTATTCGGGCGTGATCACGACCGGAGCACTGACGGGCGTCGCCAAGCCGGCGGCGACCTACGAGCTCAAGGACCAGGACACCTACAGCATGCTGCTGCGCGCCCAGCGCAACTGGTAAGCTCGAGGTCTTTTGCGATCCGACACGGCCCCGGCGGGACACCGCCGGGGCTTTTTTGCAGGGCCTTCGGAAATCCGAATGGCCCGTGCGGAAGGCGAAGACGAGCTATGCGATTCCGTCGGCCCCGATTTATTTACTTACATGAGTTACTAAGCTATATATCTCTCAGCCAAATACGAAAGTTGCGGCTCTTAGCTTCATGCTAAGCCTCCAGAAACCTCCGGCGATGCCCCGCCGGAGGTTTTTCGTTTTTGGGAGGCACAGCGTTTTCGAGCGAAGTGGATACCGGTTCGCGTCAAGAGAACGCGTCAAACAGATGCTAGCCACGCACCACGCGGGCGCGTGAGTTCGGCCGGTAGGCGAGGCGGCTATGGCCGGCGCAATAGGGCTGAGCGTCGGACGCGGCGTTGCCGCAGAAGCAGAAATCCTCGGCGCCCGGCGTCGAGATCGGCCAGCGGCAGCGGTTCTCGGCCAGCTCCATCAGCGAGCAGCGATTGGCGTCGTCGATCGGACCTGTGGCCACGGGTGCGTCGGCTTCGCCATAGATCGTGGCGAGCATCTCGTATTGCAGCCGCGGCACGGCTCTCGGTGCCCGCGCCGGCCTGTCCTGAACCTTGCGCTCGTCGATGGTGCGGCCGCGCGTGAGATTGAGGCGGGACAGCTTGCCGATCACCGCGTTGCGGCTGACGCCGATGTCGGCGGCGATCTCGCGGCAGGAGAGGCCGGCCTCGAAATGCCGCTTCAGAAGTTCGATGCGCTCGTCGGTCCAGGTTTTCGAGGAATAAGTCCTCGCGGAATAAGTGCTTGAGGAAGACGTCGGCGCAGGACAGGTCGATGAAGACGTTGGTGAGAGAACAGGCATGTGTCACGGTCCCAGGTTGCAGATGTGGCCATCCGCCTTGCCGAGATCCGTCCGCCTCGCATTCGGCGCGCGCTCACGTCCTGCCATTGTCGCGAATCGACAAAAGCCCGTCCTTGATGGCGAGACGGATGCCTTCCTCGATCAGGGTACGTGCGACGCCGGGAACGCTGGTGCCGTGGGTGCCCTGTCTCACCAGCTTCTCCAAATAGGTGATGGTCGAGAGCGCCAAGGTTACGGGAATACGGTCAGTCTCGGCTTTTTCGGTGGCCATGGCGCGAACGCTAGCCTCTTACTCGGGTACATAAAAGTAACGATTAAGACTCTATTTAGGTTCGGGGGTGGAAGTCAAATGCAGGCTGAGCTTGATGCTCAGCACGTTGGAATCGCACGGGAAATTAGACGCGGCGAGGCGCGCCGCGCGGGAGTCCCGGCGGCGTGGCGTCGACAGGTCAGGAGGTGCGGGCCGGCTCAGCCGTGCACGATCGCCTTTTCGATCATGCAATGGATGCCCTTGGCGCCGTTGACGGTCTGGGTCACCCTGAGATCGGCGGCCAGGCTGCACAGCGTGTAGGCGTCCTCACGCGACAGGTTTCGCCGCTCGCCGAGCAGCGCGATCATGTCCCGCAGCGCGCGTACGACGCACTGGTCGAGGTCGGGATCCATCGCCATGGTCATGTAGTGGGTCGCCGTCTCGGCGCGGGGATAGTCGAACTTCAGGTCCTTGCGCAGCGTCAGGCGGAAGCGGCCCTGCAGCGCGGTCTCGATCGCGGTGACGCACACCTCGCCGTCGCCCTGCACGCCATGGCCGTCGCCGCAGGAGAACATCGCGCCCGGCACGAACACCGGCAAATAGAGCGTCGCGCCGGCGCCGAGCTCCTTGTTGTCGAGATTGCCCCCCATGGCGCGCGGGATCAGCGAGGAGATGCGGCCCCAGCCAGGGGGTGGCGACACGCCCATCACGCCGAAAAACGGCTTGAGCGGCAGGTCGAGGCCCCACGGCATGCGGCCGGTCATCCGCGTCCGGTCGAGCGGGATGTTGAGGATGCGGGTCTCGTGGAAATCGTCGGGCAGGGTGCCGGACAGCGGCTTGATCATGTTCCAGCCCCAATCCTGCCGGAGCTGGACGTCGAGGATCTCGACCGCGAGCACGTCGCCGGGCTCGGCGCCTTCGACCGCGATCGGGCCGGTGAGAATGTGGCCGGGCAGCATGCGCTCGTTGTTGGCGTGAACCTCGAACATCTCGGGGGGAATGTGAAACTTGTCGCGGTCGGGCAGCATGTCGGGGCCGCCGCTGATGGTGTCGACCGTCACCTCGTCGCCGCTTTTGATCGTCAGCACGGGCTTGAGCGCGGCTTCGAAGAAGCCCCAATGGCAGGTTTTGGGGCTGGAATGCAGGTGGTGATGGGTCATGTGCCGCGTCCGGTCGCTTTCATCAGGCCGGGCTTGACCCGGCGATCGATCCTCAAGAAGATTTCTGAAGATCGCCGGGCAGGTCAAGCCCCGCGCGGACCGGCCAGTTCATTCCAGCGAGGCTCCCCTGTTTTTCGTCCTTTCCAAGACGCTTGGCACCGCGTTGCTGCCGATCAACTTCATGGTCGAGCTCGGCATCCTGTCGCTGGTGCTGATGGCGACGCGCTTTGCCGCGCTCGGCCGCAAGCTTGCCGTGACCACGCTGGTGCTGCTGGCGCTGGCGGCGTTCTCGCCGCTCGGCAATCTCCTGATCTATCCGCTGGAGTCGCGCTTTCCGGCGTGGGACCCTGCGCGCGGCGCGCCCGACGGCATCATCGTGCTCGGCGGCTCCGTCGACGCCGATCTGTCGGCGGCGCATCGCACGCCGGTGGTCGCGCACGCCGCCGATCGTCTGTTTGCGCCGGCCGAGCTCGCGCGCCGCTATCCGAATGCGCGCATCGTGTTTACTGGGGGGACGGCGAACCTCGTCTCCACTGATGCCAGGGAAGCGGATTACTCCGCGCCGATCCTGGAAAATTTGGGCATCTCGAAAGAGCGCCTCGTCCTGGAACGCAGATCCCGCAATACCTGGGAGAATGCGATCTTCACGAAACAGCTGGTGGCGCCGAAGCCGGGCGAGCGCTGGCTTCTGGTGACATCGGCCTTCCACATGCCGCGCTCGATGGGGATCTTCCGCAAGGCCGGATTCGACGTCGAGGCCTATCCCGTGGACTGGCGGATGGGCGGGCGTGACGATCTCTTCTCCTTCACCAATATGGGCGCGGACGGGCTGGGCCGAACCGAAGTCGCGGTGCGCGAGTGGATCGGCCTCGTGGCCTACCGTCTGATGGGCAGGACCGGCGAGTTGCTTCCGGGACCGGGCAGGGACTAGAACGAGAGTGTAAAACAAGAACACACGGCGCACGATCGCCGGGCCGGAGGAAGCCATGCAACAGCAGAGTGCAGACAGCATCGATCTTGGCGGCCTCGTCGCCGATCTCAACAGCCTGCTGCGGCTGAAGACGACAGTGATCGGCATGAAGCTGTTCGCGCAAGCGGCAGAGATGGAGGCGATCCCGAAAATCCGGCGGCCGAATGCGATCCACACCACCGACCAGATCGTCAGCATGGCCGCGCGCCTGGGCTGGACCGTCGGCATCACGGCCGATGACCTTGTCGGCGCGCAATGCCGCGCGGTGATCGGGCTCGCGCCGCAGGACGAGAAGTGGCTCGCCGGCGAAAATTATGTCGGGGTCTGGCACGGCACGGCGGAGGACGCGCGCAAGCGCCAGGAGGCGCTGGACGTGGTTCCGTTCGGACACTATCAGGCGCTCGCCGTCAGTCCGCTCGCCAGCGGCCGGCTCGATCCGCCCGACATCTGCCTGGTCTATGCGACGCCGGGACAGATGATCATCCTGATCAACGGGCTGCAATATACCGGCTACAAGAAGTTCGAATGGGGCGTCGTCGGAGAGACGGCTTGCGCGGATTCCTGGGGGCGGGCGCTCAAGACCGGGGAGCCCAGCCTGTCCTTGCCATGCTATGCCGAACGGCGCTATGGCGGCGTGCCGGACGAGGAGATGCTGATGGCCTTGAAGCCGTCGCATCTCGCCAAGGCAATTGAAGGCATGAAGGCGCTGGCCAGGAACGGCCTGCGCTATCCGATCCCGCCCTATGGCATTCAAAGCGACGTCCGTGCCGGCATGGGCGTGAGCTACGCGAAGAAGTAAAGGCCAGTCATGAGCTCTGCGAAATTCGACATCGTCGTCTACGGCGCGACCGGATTCACCGGCCAGCTCGTCGCCGAGTATCTGGCGGCACATTACAAGGACGACAAGGCGCTGACATGGGCGATGGCGGGCCGCAGCCTCGACAAGCTCAAATCGGTGCGCGACGCCATCGGCGCGCCCGCGGATACGCCGCTGATCGTGGCGGATGCGTCGGACGCTGCCTCGCTGAAGGCGATGGTGGCGCAGACCAGATCGGTGATCACGACGGTCGGACCGTACCAATTCTACGGTGAAGAGCTGCTCGCAGCCTGCGTTGCACAGGGCACAGACTATTTCGATCTCTGCGGCGAGCCGGTCTGGATGCGCCAGATGATCGACAAGTACGATGCGGCGGCCAAGGCGAGCGGCGCGCGCATCGTGTTTTCCTGCGGCTATGATTCCGTGCCGTTCGAGCTCGGCACATTCTTCGTGCAGGAAGAGGCGAGGCGCGTGTTCGGCGCGCCTGTTGCGCGCGTCAAGGGCCGCGTGCGCGACATGCGCGGCACGCTGTCAGGCGGGACAGCGGCGAGCGCGAAGGCGACCTTCGATGCCGTCGCCAAGGATCTCAGCCTCGTCGCCATCCTCAACGACCATTTTGCGCTGACGCCCGGATTTACCGGTCCGAAGCAGCCGAAAGGCAACAGAGCGGCTTACGAGGAGGATCTGCAATCCTGGGCCGCGCCGTTCATGATGGCGCTGATCAACACCCGCAACGTCCATCGCTCCAACATGCTGATGGGCTTTCCCTACGGCCGCGAGTTCGTCTACGACGAGATGGTCCTGACCGGTCCCGGCGAGAAGGGCGAGGCCAACGCGAAGCGAGTGATGGCGGTCAATGCCGAGAAGACCGGGCCGAATGCGCCGAAGCCAGGCGAGGGGCCGTCGAAGGAAGAGCGCGAGAACGGTCTATTCAACCTGCTCTATGTCGCGATCGCGCCCGACGGCCGCATGGTCCGCGCCGGCGTCACCGGCGACCGCGATCCCGGCTACGGCTCGACCTCGAAGATGATCTCCGAATGCGCGATCTGCCTGCTGCGCGACGCCGCGGACGTTCCGGCCGGCTTCTGGACCCCGGGCGCAGCGATGCAGCACAAGCTGATCAAGCGGCTGCAGGATCATGCCGGGCTGACGTTCGGGGTGGAGGGCTAGCTCGGTGCCGTAGCAACCATTAAAGCACGCCCGATTTCCGCGAGCATGACGCCGTGCTTGCGGCCGTCAAGGCGTGGCCTGGCGGCAGTCGACGTGAGGTGAGACGAGCGCGACGGCCATCCTTGACGGCCGCGGCGCGCGGCGTCGTCTTGACGGCAGGTCGGGACGAAGAAACGGTCGCCTGATCGAACAAAGAAACGAGATCAGGTGACGGACACACTCGCGGTTCTGGGCGGTTCGGCGACCCACGGTGTTCCGCGGGCGACGACGGCGTTGATGATGACGATCAGCTTCCTGGCACAGGCGACCAGCGCGCGCTTGTGGCCCTTGCCGGCGGCGATCAGCCGGCTGTACAGGGCCATGAGCTGCGGATTCCAGCGGAAGGATGCCGGAAGAGCTGCGGTGTAGAGCGCCTGACGCAAGCGCTGGCGTCCGCCGTCAATCCTGCGGGCGCCGACATGCTTGCCGCTGTCGTCATCGTACGGCGCAAGCCCGGTGAGGGCTGCGGCTTGCTCGCGGGTGATCTGACCGATCTCGGGCATCCTGATCAAGATGGCAACCGCGGTCGGCAAGCCGCTGCCGCCAACGCTGTAGATCAGATCGAGCCGTGCGGCGAGATCGCGATGCTTGCGGATCGCTGCCACCAGGGCCTTGAACTCGGCTCGTCTGTGCTTGGCCAACAGAGCGATCTGCTCCTTCCAGAACTTCTGGATACGTTCGTCAGGGCAGCTCTCCAGCCGATTCTTGAGCTTTGCGATGTCCTCCTTGATCTGGTCGATCATCGTCAGATGCACGGCAAAAGGCTGCAGCCGGGGGTCTGGAGCGGGATGGATCTTCTTGACCGCGGCGGTGCAGGCCGCAATCAATGCGGCATCCATTTTGTCGTTCTTGGCCCGTTGCAAATGGAACGTGGCATAGGCGCGGACCTGGATCGGCTGAAACACGATGACGACAAACCGCTGGCGTCGCAGTTCGGCGACCGCCGCCTGCTCGTAACCACCGCTTGCCTCGATCCCAACCCGCTTGACCTTGTGGCGCTTCAGCCACTCCACCAGCTCCTGGTGGCCTTCCGCCGTGTTCTTGACCTGCAGCTCCTCCGAACTGCCATCGAGCGCCACGTCGAGCTTATCTTTGCTGGTATCGATTCCAGCACAGATCGTGTTACGTTTGGCCATCTTCCTCGACCCTCCCTTGTGATGCGAACCTGAAGTTCGTTCAACCATGCGGGTCCCGATGAAGTGCCGACCGCGATCTTGCTACAAAACGCAGCCCTCAAGGCTTCGGTGGGCATCGATCCGATCGATCGGCGGCCCAGCTCGGGCGGCCACCCGGGCTGGGCCATTCCTCACGGAACCAGGCCATTCTAATCCGGCGCGCTAATACAAGGGTGGGCAAAGGCGCAACGCGCCGTGCCCACCATTGTCCCGATTGGATAGAAATGGTGGGCACGCTGCGCTTTGCCCACCCTACGGCACCGTCTCTGTTACACCGCCCGCGCATCATACGCGTACATGAACTCCATGCTTTTCGATCCCAGCGGCAGCAGCCATTTCAGCATCTGATTGCGCACCCACGCGCCGGTGGCGCTGAATTCGCGCTTGCTGTTGCCGTTGCGGCGGGCCATGGCGACGATCTTCTCGGTGCGCGGGCGACGCTCGGCCTCGAAGGCCTGGAAGGTGGCGCCGAGCTCCTGGCCCTCCTGCATCAGGCGGGCAAGGCGCATCGCATCCTCGAGCGCGAGCGAAGCACCCTGGCCGGCATGGGGGCTGGTCGCATGCGCGGCGTCCCCAATCAGCAGCGAGCGCTTGCGCGACCAGGTCGGCAGGCTCGCGACGTCGAGCGTGTCGGTGACCACGATGTTCTCGGCGGCCTCGATGATATCGGGGATCGGGTCGTGCCAGCCGCGGTGGAAGCCGCGCAGATGCTGCTTCAGCGTCGACCAGTCGAGCGCGCGAAACATCGCGGCGTCCATGCCGTGCGCGGGCTGCGTGCTCCACCACATCACGCCGTCCGTGGGATCGGGGCTGCAATAGCCGTAGCCGAAGAAGCCGCTCTGGCCGAACGTGGTCTCGACGTGCCGGCCGATCGATCTGCCGTCGAGGACGGCGTGCGGCACGAAGCCGCCGAAGCCGATCAGTCCGGTGTTGAACGGCTGGGGTCCGTCCGGCACCACCTGCCGACGTGTGATCGAGTGCACGCCGTCGGCACCGATCAGGAAGTCCCCCTCGGCTGTGGTGCCGTCGGCGAAATAGGCAATGATCGGCTGGTCGCCGCGATCCTCGACCTTGATCAGGCGCTTCTCGAAATAGAGCGAAACGCAGGCGCACCAGGCCTTGTCGATCAGGATTTCGTTCAGCGTGGCGCGGCAGACGTTCACCGCAGGCTGGCCGAAGCGCCGTTCCATGTCGCGGTTGATCGAACCGAGCCTCACGCCGCCTTGAGAATAGAAGTCGAAGGATTCTGCGACCGAGCCGCGGCCGATCAACTCATTCGCCAGCCCGATCTCGTCCATCACATGCATGCCGTTCGGCGCGATCTGAAGGCCGCCGCCGATGCCCTTCGAATAGGGCCAGGCCTCGAAGATCGCGGACTCGATGCCGGCGCGGCGCAGCAGGATCGCGGCCACGGGGCCGGCAATGCCGGCGCCGATGATCAGGGCCTTGCGGGGTCGATAGGACATGGCTTGCTCCCGACGTTTCCGTGGTGCTAGGAGGAATTACGGTCGCTAAATATCTTAGTTACTAAGATATATATCGCCTAAGATATGAGGTCCGCCTTGTCAAGGACGAAGGCGCGCAACGCGCTGCTGCAGGAGCTCGAGGACGCCATGCGCCGGTCGTCCGCGCAGGGCGTGCTCTATGGGCAAACCGTTGCCAATGTTGCCGGAATTGCCAATTCCGATCTCGAATGCATGGACATCCTGTATCTCGAAGGACGCGTCACTGCCGGGAGGCTCGCCGAGGTCACGGGGCTCACGACCGGTGCCATCACCGGCGTGGTCGATCGGCTCGAAAAGGCGGGGCTGGTGCGCCGTGAACGCGATGAGAAAGACCGCCGCAAGGTCTTCATCGCCGTCGTGCCGGACGCGGCGATGAAGATCGGCCAATTCTACGTGCCGATGCAGCAGGCGATGGAAAAGGTATTCGGCGGCTATTCCGACGAGGAATTGAGGCTGCTGCTGCGTTTCGCCAACGAAGGCTACAAGGGCGTGCTCGCGGCGACCGAGGCGCTGAAGAGCCTGCTCGACACGCCGCCGGAAAAACGTCCGGCTCTCAAGCTGAAGACGCGTCCTCGCCAGCCCTGATCTTGTAGATCTGCGCGGCCGCGATCATGCCCCACATCGCGCCCAGCATCATCCAGAAGTGCCG
Organism: Bradyrhizobium ottawaense; assembly: GCF_002278135.3. Lineage (NCBI taxonomy): Bacteria > Pseudomonadati > Pseudomonadota > Alphaproteobacteria > Hyphomicrobiales > Nitrobacteraceae > Bradyrhizobium > Bradyrhizobium ottawaense. Next base: position 3,918,427 of record NZ_CP029425.2, read on the forward strand.
CCAGTGGTCGGTGTCGATCACGAAGCTTTCGCCGACGGTGCCGACGAAGGCGGAGAACACGGCGAGATAAGCGCGCTGCCAGGGCACCGGGACGAAGATGTGCCGGAAGCCCATGATGACGGTGGTGAAGACCAGCGCGGGATAACACACGCCGGACAGCCAGCCGCCGGACATAAAGGCGTTGAGATAGGAGTTGTGGGTGTCCTCGGGGAAGAAGCGGTGGAATTGCAGGGGGCCGATGCCGAACGGCAGGTCGAGCGCCATCTCTGCGCCCAGGATGTGGCGGCCGAACCGGCCGAAGCGGCCCTCGTCGTAGCTCTGGTCGAAGCTCGCGCGCTGCTTGAACATCTCGGCGGTGGAATCGAACGACAGCAGCACCGCGATCAGCGCGAGCCCCAGCACGGCGGCGACGATCGCCATGATGATGATGCGCGAGCGCTGCGCGTTGGTGCGGCTGGTCAGCACCATCAGCGCCAGCATGAAGGCGGAGGTCAGCACGAGGCCGCCCCAGGCGGCACGTGAGAAGGCGAGCAGGATCGCCAGCGACATGATGCCGAAGGCGATGACGTTGCGGAACGCCTTCGCCAGCTTGTCCGAGACCACGCTCTGCAGCGCGAACAGCGCCGGCAGAATCAGGAAGGCGCCGAGCACGTTCGGATCCTTGAACGTGCCGCGCGCGCGGCCGTAGAGCGTAAGGAGATCGTCGCCGCCCGGCACCAGGTGGAAGTAGCCGGCGACCGCCAGGAGTGAGGCGATCATCGCGCCGACCACGAGGCCGCGGCGGAGCATGTCGAGCCGGGCCGCGGTGTCTTCGGACGTGACCATCGCGAAGAACACCACGGTCACCGCCATGTACCAGGAGGTCGCGATCCAGCTTACGACCTCGGACCGCTCGAACAGCGGGATCGCGCTGATGGTGTAGCCGACATTGAGCAGGACCAGCATCAGCACCAGCGGCATCAGCGCGAGCCGCAGCCGCAGGCCGGTGGCGAAGAACGTGACGGCTGCGAGCAGCGTCATGATCTCGTAGGGGCTCGGCTCGATGAAGACGACCGCGCCGGAGGCACCGACCAGCCACACCAGCGCGCGCTGCAGCGCCAGCACGCCGGGCGCAGCCGGTACGGCTACGTTCACTCCACCGGCTGTCGCCGCATACGCCATCACATGCTCACGCTATTCGGACGCCAAACACCGCTGTCATCGCCCGGTCAAGCCGGGGCATGACGGAAAACTCAATACGCGTTCTCGTTCTTGGTCAGCAGCGAGATCGGTGTCTTCAGGAGAATGTAGAGGTCGAACAGCACCGACCAGTTCTCGATGTAATAGAGGTCGAACTCGACGCGCTTCTGGATCTTCTCTTCGTTGTCGATCTCGCCGCGCCAGCCGTTGATCTGGGCCCAGCCGGTGATGCCGGGCTTGACGCGGTGGCGGGCGAAATAGCCGTCGACGGCTTCGTCGAACAGCCGACTCTGCAGCTTGCCCTGCACCGCATGCGGGCGCGGGCCGACCAAAGAGAGATTGCCGGAGAAGACCACGTTGAAGAGCTGCGGCAGCTCGTCGAGGCTGGTCTTGCGGATGAAGCGTCCGACGCGGGTGACGCGCGGATCGTTCTTGGTCACGACCTTGGAGGCCGTGGGATCGGCCTGATGGTGGTACATCGAGCGGAATTTGTAGACGTCGATGCGCTCGTTGTTGAAGCCGAAGCGCTTCTGGCGGAACAGCGCCGGGCCGGGGCTGTCGAGCTTCACCGCCAGCGCCACCAGCCCCATCACCGGCAGCGCCACGAGCAGCGCGAGGCTGCCGACGACGCGGTCGAACAGCCATTTCATCACCAGATCCCAGTCGGTGATCGGCGCCTCGAACACGTCGAGCGTCGGCACCTCGCCGAGATAGGAATAGGAGCGGGGCCGGAAGCGCAGCTTGTTGGTGTGCGCGGAAAGGCGGATGTCGACCGGCAGCACCCAGAGCTTCTTCAGCATTTCCAGGATGCGCGTTTCCGCCGAGATCGGCAGCGCGAACAGCACGAGATCGACGCGGGTGCGGCGGGCGAATTCGACGATGTCGTCGACCTTGCCGAGCTTGCGCGCGCCGGCGCAGGTGTCGAGCGCGCGGCTGTCGTTGCGGTCGTCGAACACGCCGAGCACGTGGATGTCGGAATCCTCCTGCGCTTTGAGCGTTTCGACCAGCTGCTCGCCGTTGCTGTCGGCGCCGACGATGATGGTGCGGCGGTCGAGCCGGCCCTGGCGCGCCCAGCCGCGCACCAGCGATCGCAGCACCAGACGCTCGGCAAGCAGCGCGGCGAGCCCGAGGAAATAGAAGGCGGCAAGCCACAGCCGCGAGATTTCGCTGCCGTATTTGGCGAAGAAGGAGATGCCGATGAACAGCAGGAAGACGAACGACCAGGACGAGATCATCCGTGTCATCTGCCGGAGCTGACCGCGGAACAGCTGCACCTGATAGATGTCGGCGGCCTGGAAGCAGATCACGGCGGCGATCGATACGGCGATGACCTCGGCGGGATAGACCCAGCTGAAGCCGGAGAGCGGCATGACGTAGCCGACATAGAGCGCGATACCGACGAGGCTGAGCAGCGCGAAGTCGGCCACGCGCACGAAGCCGGCGATCACGATCGGCGAATAGGCGCGGGCGACCTTCTGGTTGACGACGTCGAGGGCTGCGGGCGAGAGCCGGCGGCGGCGCTCCACGAAGGGTTGGTCAGCCGGTTTCGCCGCGGCACTGGTCGCGGCATCGAGCATCGAGCGTGCGTTGAGCGGTTCCACGGGCGTCCACGTCCATTTCAAGCACCCGCGGGCCAATGGCATTGGCGCCCCGGGCGGCATCCCCCGGTCCTTCGATTATCGAACAAATCGGAAGATTTTCTAAAGCGGGCTTAAGGATGGTTAATGATTGGCAAATGCGTCGCGATAGCCGGCGATCACGCCGTCGACCATGGCGGCTTGCGAGAAATGCGCCGAGATGCGTTCGCGCAACGACACGGCGCGCTGCGCCGTTGCGGTGGGATCGTCGAGTGCGGCCGCGATCGCCTCGGCCATGGCCTCGGAATTGCTCGGCGCGAACAGGGCCGGACTCTCGGAGCCGAAGATCTCGGGAATGCCGCCGATGCGCGATGCGATCATGGGAATGCCGGCAGCGCCGGCCTCGATCACGACATAGGGCATGGAATCGCCGCGCGAGGGGACGACCAGCAGCCGCCCCTTGGAGAAGCCGTAGCGCGCCTTGACGTGACCGATGAAGCGGATGGCGCCGGACAAACCGAGCTTCTCGACCTGCGCCTTCAGCGCCGCCGTCTCCTCGCCGTCGCCGCCGAGCGTCAGCGTGACCTTCTTGCCGCCCTCGTGCAGGCGCGCCACGGCATCGACCAGGAGATCGGCGCCCTTGATGTGCCTGAACTCGCCGACATAGGCGAGGTCGGTCGCATCGTCGGTGGTCACGACCGGCTCGAACTCCTCGGGCGTGACGCCGTTGAAGACGCAATGCACCACGCCCTTGGGCGTGCCGACGATGCGTTGATAGGTGTCGCGGGCAAACGCGCTTTCGAACAGGAACAGGTCGGTCGAATCCATCAGCGAGCGCTCGAGTCGCGCGTAAAACTCGCCCTTCAAGGTGTTGAGGGGATAATGCAGCGAGCCGCCGTGCGGCGTGTAGATGCGGATGGTGTCGTCGGAGCGTCGCCGCATGCGGATGAAGGCGCCGGCCTTGGCGCCGTGGCCGTGCATGACGTCGGGCTTCAGGGTGGCAATCAGGCGCCGCATGCGAAGCCACACCAAAACGTCGTCCGGAGAGGGCTCGCGGCGGATCGCCATCCGGTGCACGCCGAGCTTCAGCCGCGGCGCGAGCTCGGCGAGGGCCTTGTCGGCGCGCTCGCCCCCGGTGAGGCTATCGGCGAGGATGCCGACATGGTGGCCGCGGTCGACCTGGCCGTTGGCGACGTCGAGGATGTGGCGGAAGATGCCGCCGACCGGAGCACGCACGGCGTGCAGGATACGAAGCGGCCGGTCAGGAGAGGGGGGCATGAATCAAAACCAGCGCTCGACGGCGAATGCCGAACAATTCCTAGGAAAATATCGAGACGGATTAAGGGGCCTCGTGGTTAACAAACGGTGACGCGTGCGCCTGCGCAAGTCGCCGCATGCCGCGATTAACCCAGCGGCAACCTTAATGGAGTGTAATCGCCGGGGTTGAGGTAGCTTAGTGGCGTTGCCCCTGCGGGAGTGTTCGATGCGTTTAGCGTTCTGGCGTGCCGGCAAGGACAAGGCGGTGGTTGCGCGGGCTGTTGGAAAGTCCAAGGCCGAAGTCGCGCCCAAAGCTGACGTCAAGGCTGAAGTCCAAGTCGAGCCCAAGATCGAGCAGAAGATCGAGCAGAAGATCGAAGTCAGGCCTGCGCCGATCGTCACGAAGCAGGCCCAAGTCGAGTCCGGCGATATCGACCTGCACGCGCTCGGCGCGGCATTGGCGCGCAAGCGCGGCTGGATCATCGTGCCGACGGTGCTGGCGCTGGTCGCATCCTTTGCGGTCGTCAATCTCGTCACGCCGCGCTACAAGTCCGAATCGCGCATTCTCATCGACGGCCGGGAGAACGTGTTCCTGCGTCCGAGCAGCGACCGCGCCGAGGAGCGGCAGGCGCTCGACGCCGAGGCCGTCACCAGCCAGGTGCAGCTGGTGCTGTCGCGCGATCTCGCGCGGGAGATCATCAAGAAGAACAAGCTCGCCGAACGCCCCGAGTTCGATCCGGTGCTGCAGGGCATCTCGCCACTGAAGTCGCTGGCCGCGATGATCGGTATCGGCCGTGATCCGTTCTCGATGACGCCGGAAGAGCGCGTGCTCGATGCCTATTACGAGCGCCTGCAAGCCTATGCCGTCGACAAATCGCGCGTCATCGTGGTCGAATTCCAGTCCGCCGATCCGGATCTTGCCGCCCGCGTCGCCAATTCGATCGCCGACGGCTATCTGGTGCTCCAGCAGAATGCGCGCCAGGACCAGGCCAAGAATGCCAGCCAGTGGCTCGCCGGCGAGATCGAGAGCTTGCGCAAGAAGGTCTCCGACGCCGAGGCCAGGGTGGAGGACTTCCGCTCCAAGTCGAGCCTGTTCATCGGCACCAACAACACCACGCTGTCGAACCAGCAGATGGGCGAGGTGAACACCCAGCTCAACAATGCGCGCTCGCTGAAGGCGGATGCGGAATCCAAGGCTAGGCTGATCAAGGAGATGCTCCAGAGCGGCAAGCCGATCGAGGCATCCGAAGTCGTGAACTCCGAATTGATGCGGCGGCTGTCGGAGCAAAGGGTGACGTTGCGTGCGCAGCTCGCCGAGCAGTCGTCCACGCTGCTCGGCAATCACCCGCGCATCAAGGAGCTGAAGGCGCAGCTTGGCGACCTCGACAATCAGATCCGCGACGAAGCGGCCAAGATTTCCCGCTCGCTCGAAAGCGACGCGCGGATCGCCAGCGGCCGCGTCGATGGCCTGACCGTGAGCCTCGAGCAGCTCAAGAAGCAGGCGACCTCGACCAACGGCCAGGACGTCCAGCTCCGCGCACTCGATCGCGAGGCCAAGGCGCAGCGCGATCTGCTGGAGGGCTATCTCGCCAAGTACCGCGAGGCCAATACCCGCGAGACCATCGACACGGCGCCGACCGACGGCCGCGTCATCTCGCGCGCCATCGTTTCGAACACGCCGGCCTACCCGAAGAAGCTGCCGATCGTGCTGATCGCGACGATCGCGACGCTGCTGCTTTCGTCCGGCGTCGTCGTCACCGGCGAGCTATTGCGCCAGACCGCACCGCGCGCTGTGGCCGCGGTCGGCCCGGCGCAAACGCAGGCACCGGTGCGCCGGGAACCGGTTGTCCAACCGGTCGTCCAGCCGGTTGTGCGGCCCGAGGTCGAGCCGATCGCCGATCCGGTCATGGCAGAGGCCGCGCCGCTTCAGCCGGAGATGACTGATCATGCCGACGTCACCGAATTCACCGAGATCGAAAATCTGGCCGGCAGCCTGCGCGCCGCGGGCGCTGCGGCGAAGAAGGTCACGGTGCTCGGCACCGCCTCCGGCGAAGCCATTACGCTGTCGACGCTGACGCTCGCCCGGCATCTGGCGCGCGAGGCGCGCGTCGTCGTGGTCGATCTCGCTGCGTCCTCGCCGACGATTGCCGCGGTGTCCGTCGATGCTTCGGCGCCCGGCCTTGCCGAGCTGATGCAGGGCCAGGCGTCGTTCGCGCAAATCATCACCCGGGACAAGCTGTCACGGCTCCACCTCGTCATGGCCGGCCGTCCCGGCTTCGACCGCAGCGTGCTGCAATCGCCGCGGGTGACGCTCGCCATCGACGCGCTGCTGCGCGCCTATGATCACGTGCTGGTCGACGCCGGCAGCGCCTCCGACCTTCCGGCCGAGCTGCTGACGGCGCATGCCCGCGCCGTCGTGGTGCCCGATGCCTCGATGGCGAGCGATGCGCGCACGCTGATGTGCGAGCAGCTCCGGGCGGTCGGCTTCAGCGAGGTGACGATGCTGAGCAAGCCCGTGCAGGCTTCGGATGCGGTCGACGCGCCGCGCGTGGTGGCGGCGTAGGCGTTTCTTTCTCTCTCCGCGCACTCGGAATCGTAGGGTGGGCAAAGGCGCGTTCGCGCCGTGCCCACCACCTATTCGATACAGTAACAGAAGACGTGGGCACGCTTCCGCCTTCGCTCTGCGAGCTACGGCGGACAAGTCGCTTTGCCCACCCTACGATTTCGGCGTTCGCGGAGAGGCTTTACCCGAATGCCTGCCGCAGCCGCCTGGCCAGATCAAACAGCATCTGGTTCTGCTTCACCAGCCGCTTGCCGTGGCTGAGCGAGGACATCGCCATCGCCGCGAGCTTGCCGCGCGAGGTCAGCGGGACAAAACTGTCGAAGATGTCTTCGTCGTCCTTGCAGAACATTCGCTTGTAGTCGTCCGAACCGATGCCGAGGTCGAGCGAGCGGTAACCGCGCTCGCCGTAGCGATCGATGATGTAGCGCATCAGGATCAGGCCGGGGCTGTAGCGGGCGTGCTCGGACATCGTGTAGGTGTTGAACATCATCGAGAAGCGCTCACCGTCGGCGACGCCGGCGAAGATCGCGATCACCTCGTCGTCGCATTCCAGTGCATGGATGTCGATGACGCGGCCTTCGCCGCGCGGCGCAAGGCAGGCGCTGCGGACGAACTGTTCGACGCCCGGCTCGGCGAAGACGTTCGGGAGCTTCTGTTCTGCCATCCGCACCGGCTTGACGCGGAAGAACCAGTCGAGCAGGCGGGTGACGTCCGCGTCTGACGTGGCAAGGTGATAGCGATAGCCGGCGAGCGCCTGGAGCTTCTTTTCCTTGCTCTTGAGGCGGCGGCGGAAGGAATTGCTGATCCGCGATGCCGGCGGCCCGCCCGGCTCCAGCACCAGTTGCGGGCAGCCGTTGATCGGGCTCTGCCGCGGCAATAGGGCAAACGGGTTCTGCTGGCCGTGCCAGCGCTGCGGCTGCTGCGTCAGCGCGAGCACGTCGATGTGCTCGCGCAGCGGCGCAAGCAGCGTATCGAGATCGGCGGCAGTGGTCTGCGCAGCACACGCTGCGTTCCACAGGCCCATGTTGAAGGTCGTATGCTTGCCGCCCATGAAGCAGGCCGTACGCACGCCGTGGCTTTGGCGCAGCGAGAGCGGCAGCAGCATCAATGGCGTGTGATCGGCGTCGCGGCCGATCACGATGAAGGGCCGCGCGCCCTCGCGCTCGCCGACCAGTCGCTGCCAGGGGCTCAGCAGATCGAACCGCTGATAGGGCGTGAAGAGATGGCCGGGCTCCTCGAAGGCGCGCCAGACCGCCTCGGCGGCGCCGAGATCGGTGACGATATCGACATGCGCGATACGGCTCGCTTTCGACCGCGCTGGCGCTTCTGCCGTCCGGCTTTGCATCGCCGCAGCCATGGTCATTCGCGAAACCTGTCGAGAAATCAAATTAGACGTAATTCGGCCTGTGGCCGACCTTTGCAAAGAAATGTCAACAAAGGGTAAGGACAATGGAGAGGGAACGGGCGCCTTCAGGGCGCGAAGGGTCAAGATTTTGGCATCCGACGACAGATGGCTGGAACGGCTGCGCCTCGAGCTGGCCTGGTTCACCGGCCAGGCTGCGCTGCGCAGCCGCGGTGCCGGCGCCATCCTGCGCTTTGCGCGGGTGCGGCCACGGCGGCGCGGCGGGTTTCAGCCGCTGCGCGCGGACGAGGTCACGCCGCAATTTCTCGACCGCGCCATTCGCGCGTTGAAGCGCTGGAACTACGATTTTCTCGGCATGGACGAGGTCTGTCGGCGCGCGGTGACACTGCCGGAGAAGCGGCGTTTCGTGGCGCTCACTTTCGACGGCGCGAACAAGGATCTGATCGACTTTGCCTATCCGGTGCTGGCGCAGCACGCCGTGCCCTTCACGATCTACGTGCCCACCGCGTTTCCCGATGGCGTCGGGCAGGCCTGGTGGCTCGGGCTCGAACAGGTGATCGCGCGCGAGAGCCGCATCAATCTGATAATGGGTGAGAAGGAGCAGCGCTTCACCGTCACCGGCAATGCCGAGAAGCAGGCGCTGTTTTCGCATATCGAGAGCTGGCTGCGCTCGCTGTCGCCGGCGGATCTGTCGGCCGCGATCGCCGATCTCTGCACGCGCTACCGCATTGAGCTTGCCGCGCTCTCGCGCGAGGCGTCGATGGATTGGGAGGATCTGGCCAAGCTCGCCGCCGATCCGCTCGTCACGATCGGGAGCGCCACGGTGAACTATCCGGTTCTCGCCAACATGAAGGATACGGCAGCCTCGCGCGAGATGGCGATGGGCAAGGCCGTTGCCGAAGCGGCCTTCCGTCGCGATGTCAGGCATCTCGCCTTTCCGTTCGGCGATCGTACCTCGTTCCGGCGCAGCCATGTTGTGATGGCGGAGGAGGCGGGCTTTGCCAGCGCGGTGTCGACGATCCCGGGCATCGTGGACGCGGAGGGGCGGACCAATCTGCGCGCGCTGCCGCGGATTTCCTGGGATGGTCGCGTGCGCTCCCTGCGCATGCTGCGCGTACTGGTGTCGGGTGTTGCGTTTGCGCCGGTGAGGCCGACCGCTACGAGCCAGACTTGACGCGATCAGGTCGCTGCATCCAGCTCACGATCGGCATCGCCGGCAGCACCCAGCCCATGCCGACCACCACGTAATAGATCGCCTGCCGCCAGCCGGACTCGGCGATCCACGGCATCTGCGCCGCCGCCATGCCGAGCAGGGCCCAGACCGTGGCCAGCACCAGGAGCAGGATGGCGCCGAGGAACTTGCGGGTGCGGATCGTCATGGCTGACTATTACGGCCTTCGCGTAACTTGCGCTGCGGGAGCGGGGGACTATAAGGGGCACGCAGTCCGGTTCAAGCCCTGGTTTTAGCGCCTTGACGACGAATTCCGTTCCAACCAACTCGCATCGCGCCGTGCGCTGGTGGCTGATCTCCGTCGCCGCGCTGATCGCGCTGATGGTGCTGGTCGGCGGCGCGACGCGGCTCACGGAATCCGGCCTTTCGATCGTCGAATGGAAGCCGGTCACGGGCAGCGTTCCGCCACTGTCGGAGGCGCAGTGGACCGAGGCGTTCGAGGCCTACAAGAGAATCCCGCAATATCGCGAGCTCAACGCGGGCATGAGCCTGTCCGAGTTCAAGCAGATTTTCTGGTGGGAATGGAGCCACCGGCTGCTCGGCCGTTTCATTGGCGTCGCCTATCTCTTGCCGTTCCTGTTCTTCCTGTGGCGCGGTGGCCTGTCCGGTGAATTGAAACGTAGACTGTGGCTTCTATTCGCGCTTGGCGGGCTCCAGGGCGCGGTCGGCTGGTGGATGGTCGCCTCGGGTCTCACCGAGCGGGTCGAGGTGTCGCAATATCGGTTGGCGACGCATCTTGTGCTCGCGCTCCTGATCTTTGCTGGCATCGTCTGGACGGTGCGGCGGCTCAAGGAGCGGCCGCAGATCGCGGCGTCTGCGCGGTTGCGCTTCACGGGCGCGCTGCTCCTCGTCGTGACGTTCGTGCAGATCTATTTCGGTGCGCTGGTTGCGGGCCTGCGCGCCGGGCGCGCCTACAACACCTGGCCGCAGATCGACGGCGCGTTCATTCCCTCGGCCGAGCGGCTGTGGTTCGAGACCCCGTGGTGGCGCAACATGTTCGACAATGTGCTGACGGTGCAGTTCGAGCACCGCATGACCGCCTATGCGCTGTTCGCGCTGGCCGCGCTGCATGCGATCGACGCGGTGCGTTCGCGCGCAGGTGCGGCCGCAAGCGGCGCGCTCTGGCTGTTCGCGGCGGTGAGCCTGCAGGCGGTGCTCGGCATTCTCACGCTGCTCAACCAGGTGCCGATCGACCTCGCGCTGTCGCATCAGGCCGTCGCAATCGTCGTGTTGACGCTCGCGGTGATGCAGGTGGAGCGGCTCGCTTCGCGGCGATCTGCGGAGGCGCAGCCGCGTGCGGTTCCGATTAGCCAGCCCGGCTGATCAGCAATAGCCGTAGATGCCGCACGCGTAGGGTAGGCGCCAGAAATAATCGACCTGCTTCCCGCCGTAATACGCGCCCTGATAGTCGTAGCTCCAGGGGCGGCCGTAGTAGCCCGGCAAGGTGTGCGAGCCCGGCAGCAGCGGCGTGCCCGGCAGATTGCGGATATAGCTGCCGATGCCATAGGCCGGCGAGATCAGCGCATCCGGGTCGGTATCGACATAGACCTGCGGCGGCTCCTGTGGCGGAGCGGCGGCGCGCCGCTTCGGCGTGGCCGGCAAGTCAGCGGCAACGGCGGCTGAAACCGTCAGCATCGCCGCAAGGGCAGGCACCATCCAGCGCAGCATCGTCGGCTCCGAATCAAAAGGGCGATCCAAGGACGATGTATGGGGCAGATATGGTTAATGACTGTTAACCGGGACGTCATTCCGGGGCGCATTCAGGCGTCCCGGAATGACCGGGAAAGCTACGCCCCCAGCGCCTGTTCCAGATCGGCGATCAGGTCTTCCTTGTCCTCGATGCCGATCGAGAGCCGCACCACGTCGGGGCCGGCGCCGGACTTCACCTTGGCGGCGTCGTCGAGCTGGCTGTGCGTGGTGGACGCCGGATGGATCACCAGCGAGCGGGTGTCGCCGACATTGGCGAGATGCGAGAACAGCTGCAGTTTCGACACCAGGCTGACGCCGGCGTCATAGCCGCCCTTCAGGCTGAAGGTGAACACGGCGCCCGCGCCCCTCGGTGCGTATTTGCGCGCGAGCTGGTTATACTTGTCGCTTGCCAAGCCCGCATAGCTAACCGACGCCACCGCCGGATGGCCGGCGAGGAATTCGGCGATCGCTTTCGCATTGTCGCACTGCTTCTGCATGCGCAGCGGCAAGGTCTCGATGCCGGTCAGGATCATGAAGGCGTTGAACGGCGACAGCGCGGGGCCGAGGTCGCGCAAGCCCAGCACGCGGCAGGCGATCGCGAAGGCGAAATTGCCAAAGGTCTCCTGCAGGCGGATGCCGTGATATTCCGGCCGCGGCTCCGACAGCATCGGATATTTGCCGCCCGTCGACCAGTCGAAGGTGCCGGCATCGACGATGATGCCGCCGAGCGAATTGCCGTGACCGCCCAGGAACTTCGTCAGCGAGTGCACGACGATGTCGGCGCCGTGGTCGATCGGGCGGATCAGGTAGGGCGAGGCCAGCGTGTTGTCGACGATCAACGGCACGCCCGCCTTCCGCGCCACCGTCGAGATCGCCTCGATGTCGGTGATGCTGCCGGCGGGATTGGCAATGGACTCGATGAAGATCGCCTTGGTGCGCGGCGTCACCGCGCGCTCGAAGCTTGCGATATCGTCGGGATCGGCCCACACCACGTTCCAGCCAAAGCTCTTGAAGGCGTGCGTGAACTGGTTGATAGAGCCGCCATAGAGTTTTCGCGCGGCGATGAACTCGTCGCCGGGCTGCATCAATTGCTGCAACACCACGACCTGTGCGGCATGGCCCGAGGCCACCGCAAGCGCGGCCGTGCCGCCTTCGAGCGCGGCGACGCGCTCTTCCAGCACCGCGTTGGTGGGATTGCCGATGCGGGTATAGATGTTGCCGAACGCCTGCAGACCGAACAGCGAGGCGGCGTGGTCGGCATCGTTGAACACGAACGACGTCGTTTGATAAATCGGAGTCGCGCGCGCGCCGGTGGTGGGGTCGGGCTGTGCACCGGCATGCACGGCGAGGGTTGAAAATCCCGGAAGGCGATCGCTCATTGAGGGCGTCCTGTTCTCTTGGTCTGAAATCGCGCGGCATGCTGATGGGCGCCGCGCTCGGCGTCAAGGCGCCGTGTCACATCAAGACCATTTGGGAATGATCTTGCTACGCATTGTCGCGTTGGCAAAATGAATCCCTCGCAATTGCGTCAGCTTTGCTCGGTCTTGTTTTTGGCGGCACGATCGGAGGCCGCAGTGTCGCCGCCGCCGACGCTCATTCGATTGAGGGATAGCCGCATGCCTTGCGTCGGTGCCGGCGCGCGCTTGGAGCTGAGCGTGCGCGAATTCACGCCCATCCAGGAGATCTCGGACGACAGGCGGCCATATTCGATCTTGGGGCAGCGGTTCATCACCACCTTGATACCGACCGACTCGGCTTTCGCTGCCGCCACGTCGTCACGTGCGCCAAGCTGCATCCAGATCACCTTCGGCAGCGGGTCGAGCGTGAGCGCTTCCTCGACGACAGGCATGATGTGGCTGGAATTGCGGAAGATGTCGATCATGTCGATGGGACGGCCGATGTCGGACAGCGAGGCGATGAAGGGCTTTCCGAGCAGCTCCTTGCCGACATGGCCGGGATTGACCGGGATCATGTCGTAACCGCGCTGCGCCAGATATTTGAATGCGAAATAGCTCGGCCGCACATTGACCGGCGAGGCGCCGACCATCGCGATCGACTTCACGCTGTTGAGGATGGCGCGGATGTAATCGTCGGAATAGGAGTCGTGGTTCATTTGTTCTTTTTCCTTGTCATTGCGAGGAGCGAAGCGACGAAGCAATCCAGTGTTTTTCCGCGGAGGGATTTCTGGATTGCTTAGCTTCGCTCGCAATGACGAATTCTATTCATCCCGCCATGTCGGCGTGCGCTTCTCGATGAAGGCGCCGATGCCTTCCTCGGCGTCGCGCGCCATCATGTTCTCGGTCATCACCTCTGCGGCATAGCGATAGGCATCCGCAAGGCTCATCTCGGCCTGGCGATAGAACGCCTCCTTGCCGAGCTTGACGGTGTAGGCCGATTTCAGCGCGACCTGCTCCGCCAGCGCGATCGCGGCGTCGCGTTCGGTGCCGGCGGGCACCACGCGGTTGATGAGGCCGATCTCGCGGGCGCGCGCGGCCGTAACAGGCTCGCCCGTCAGCAGCATCTCCATCGCCTGCTTGCGCGGCACGTTGCGCGATAGCGCCACCATCGGGGTCGAGCAGAACAAGCCGATGTCGACGCCAGGCGTTGCGAATTTCGCGTCCTCCGAGGCGATGGCGAGATCGCAGCTGGCCACGAGCTGGCAGCCGGCCGCGGTCGCGATACCCCGGACGGATGCGACCACAGGTTTTGGCAGGTGCACGATCGCCTGCATCATCGCGCTGCAGGCGGTCATCATCTCGGCAAAGAAGGCGCGGCCACGATCGGGGTCAGTGCGGCGCGCGGTCAGCTCCTTCATGTCGTGGCCGGCGGAGAAGGCGGGACCGTTGGCGGCGATCACGACACCGCGGACGGCCTTGTCGCTGCTGATATCATTGAGCTCGGCATGCAGGCTTGCGATCATCGCCGCCGACAGGCTGTTGCGCGCGGCGGGGCGGTTCAGCGTCAGCACGGCGATCGGGCCTACGGTCTCGCGCAGCAGGATCGGCGGTTGCGGGGAGGGGGCGCGGGCAGCCTGGGCGGACATCGAAGCGTTTCCGTTGGATTATTGCATTTGAATGACGCAGATAACTTAATGTAACAGGGCAAGTGAAGCGAGGGTGGGGAACAGCATGGCGTTAGCGAAAATGAGCGTGGCAGAGGTCGAGCAGTTCCTCCGCCAGGAGTTTCCCCAGGCCTTCAGCGGCGACGACATCACGATCGAAAGCGCGGACGGCCAGACCTGCCTTTTGCGCCAGCGCTACAGCGAAAGGATGCTGCGACCGGGCGGAACCGTGTCCGGCCCGACGCTGATGGCGCTGGCCGATTTCGCGATGTACGTGGTCCTCCTGTCCGCGATCGGGCCGGTCGGGCTCGCCGTCACCACCAATCTCAACATCAACTTCCTGCGCAAGGGCGGGCCCGGGCAGGACGTGCTGGCGGAGGCGCGGCTGCTCAAGCTCGGCAAGCGGCTGGCGGTCGGGGAGGTGAAACTGTTGTCCGGCAGCTCGCCCGATCCGATCGCCCATGTCACCTCGACCTATTCCATTCCAAATGTTTGAGCTTTTTGCAGGTAATATAGCACCATATTTTTAAGTAATTGATGTTGCGGTACTAATTTCCGCTGCCGGGCATTGACCGTTGCGTGTCTCTTCTCTAGAAAACCGCGCAGTCCGGTGCGGTGTTCGCGCCGATGCTCCCCGTCCACGGAAACTCTGACATGAAAACCTTTTCGGCAAAGCCGGCTGAGGTGACGAAGAAGTGGGTGCTGATCGACGCCAAGGGTCTGGTCGTCGGCCGCCTCGCCACCATCGTCGCCATGCGCCTGCGCGGCAAGCACCTCCCGACCTACACCCCGCACGTTGATTGCGGCGACAACGTCATCATCATCAATGCGCAGCATGCGGTCCTCACCGGCCGCAAGCGCGAGCAGAAGACCTATTACAAGCACACCGGCTATGTCGGTCACGTCAAGGAGCGCACCGCGCGCCAGATCCTCGAGGGCAAGCATCCCGAGCGCGTGCTCGAGAAGGCCGTCGAGCGCATGATCCCGCGTGGCCCGCTCGGTCGCGTCCAGATGGGCAATCTCCGCGTCTATGGCGGCGCCGATCATCCGCACGAGGCACAGACGCCCGAGAAGATCGACATCGCCAAGTTGAACCGCAAGAACACGAGGGCCGCATAACATGGCCGAATCCATCCAGTCGCTCGACCAGCTCTCGCAGCTCAAGACGGCGGCGGCGCCCGATGCGCCCAAGCACGAGAAGAAGGTCGACAAGTTCAACCGCGCCTATGCCACCGGCAAGCGCAAGGACGCGGTCGCCCGCGTGTGGATCAAGCCGGGCGCCGGCAAGGTCACCGTCAATTCGCGCGAGGTCGAGGTCTATTTCGCCCGTCCCGTGCTGCGGATGATGATCGAGCAGCCATTCTCCGTGGCCGCGCGTTCGGGCCAGTACGACGTGATCTGCACGGTTGCCGGCGGCGGCCTGTCCGGTCAGGCCGGCGCGGTCCGTCACGGCATCTCCAAGGCGCTGACCTATTTCGAGCCGGAGCTGCGCTCTGTGCTCAAGAAGGGCGGCTTCCTGACGCGCGACTCCCGCGTGGTCGAGCGCAAGAAGTACGGCAAGGCCAAGGCCCGCCGGTCCTTCCAGTTCTCGAAGCGTTAATCGCTTCGGTCACATTCGCCGCGAAAGCGGCTTCAATGAGATGCAAAAGGGCGCTGATTTCAGCGCCCTTTTTGTTGTTCGTTTGTATGCAAATTGATGGCGTGTTTCCCGAAAACTTGGCCTCCCGCGAAAACCTGAATGGAACTCGCGCGACCTAGCGTCGCATTCGGAAGGGCGCGCAAATCGGCTGGGCCGGTCGCGTAACTGCTATGTTCTAGAGGGGGCCGACATGATGTCGCTCGATAGCATCACGCTCTATTTGGTCGCCACCATGGTTGCCGCACTGCTCGGCGCCATGATGGTGTTTTTCGGCAGGCAGGAGAACAGCCCTGCACTGAAATGGTGGGGCACCGCGTATCTGCTCGGTGCCGCCTCCGTCGCGCTGTGGACCGCGGCCGGCGACAGGCTGGGCCCGCATCTTTACCTTGCGCTGAACGCGGTCGGCTTCGTCGCCTGCGGCATGGTGTGGAATGCGGCGCGGGTCTTCCACGGCCGCAAGCCGAACTGGCCGGGTCTCGTGCTCGGCGCGCTCGCCTGGGTCGCCGCCGTCACGCTGCTCGACCCCGAGGCATCCATGTTGCGGATGATCATCGGCGCCGGCATCGTCTCGGTTTACGCGGCATTGACCGCCAGCGAGCTCTGGACCGAACGGCGCAAGAGCCTGCAGCGGCGCTGGCCGGCCTTCGTGATGCCGGTGATGCATGGCTGCGTGTTGATGCTGCCGGTCCTGATCGGCAGCTTCCTGCGTCCGCACGATGCCGGCTTCTCCCAGAGCATCTGGGTCAAGGTGTTCGCGGTTGAACTCATCCTCTACGCCGTCGGCACCGTGTTCGTGATCTTCATGCTGGTGTCCGAGCGCACCGTGACCGCGCACCGCACCGCCGCGTCGACCGATCCCCTGACCGGCATGCTCAACCGGCGCGGCTTCTCGGAAGCCTGCGGCCGCGTGATCGAGCGCGAGGCCAAGGCCGGACGTCCCGTGACCGTGATGATCTTCGACATCGATCACTTCAAGTCGATCAACGATCGTTTCGGCCACCCCGCCGGCGACGAGATGCTGAAACTGTTCTCCACCGTCGTCGTCAGTAATTTGCGCATCACCGACATGTCGGGCCGCATCGGCGGCGAGGAGTTCGCCGCGCTGCTGCCGTGCTCGCTGGAGGAGGGCGTGCTGGTCGCCGAGCGCGTGCGCGAGGCGTTCGAGACCTCCGGCGTCGTAGTCGACGAAGGCCCGGTCGACACCACCGTCAGCATCGGCGTCGCCGGCGGGCCCGCCGGCACCGAGCTCGAGGTGCTGCTGGCATCCGCCGACACTGCGCTCTACCAGGCCAAGCGCGGCGGCCGTAACCGCGTCGAGGCGGCGGAGGAGCTGCCGCTGTCGCTGGAGAACTGGCGCCGACAGAGCGCCGCGCGGATCAGTGCGCCGCAGCCGCGTCCGGCTACCGCCTGAGACGCAAGGCAGCACCCGCGGTAATCCCCTGTTTACCATTCGATCCCTACCATTGCGGTCATGGAATCGATCCGTCGACAGAACCCGCAAGCTGCCCTGATGTCGCTCGAAGCCGCTGCGGCCTCGGCACGCAGCGGCTTCGCCTGTCTGTTCTCCACTGCGGATGAATACGAGAGCGCGCTGATCACCGAGCGCCGCGCGCAGGGGCGTTACACGCAAGGCCGCCGCAGCTACTGGCCGCTCGCGCTGTTCATCGGCTGCGCCCTGATCGTGGCGGGCACCGTCCTGCTGCTGATCTGAGAGACCTGCATTTTTTGGCCGACCAGGGCGCCGTTTCGGCGCCTTTTTCTTTTTCGCCGGCTGCGCTAGACACGCCCATCGAACAAAAAGGGTGGAAACCGATGATCACCGAGATCGCGCAAATCGACGTCAAGCCGGGCAGCGAGAAGGACTTTGAGGCCGCCGTCGCCAAGGCCAGGGCCGCCTTCGGCCGCTCCAAGGGCTTTCACGGCTTCGAGCTGCACAAATCGATCGAGAAGCCGCAGCGCTACCGGCTGATGGTGAAATGGGCGACGCTGGAAAATCACACCGTCGATTTCCGCGGCTCGGAAAACTTCACCGAATGGCGGGGCCTCGTTGGCCAGTACTTTGCCTCGCCGCCCGAGGTGGAGCACACCGAGACCGTGCTGACGACCTGAGGGTTTATTTCTGGAGCATGATCTTATCGGAAAACCGCTGCGCACTTTTCCGGATCATGCTCTAGGCCGCTTCTGCCAAAGGCGGCGCCTCATAGGTCTTGAAATGGTCGATCATGACCTTGGCGATGGCGACCAGCGGCAGTGCCAGCGCCAGGCCCCAGATGCCGAACACGACGCCGAGCACGATCTGGAACGCGAACAGGGTGGCCGGCGGAATGTCCAGCGCCTGCCGCTGCAGGATCGGTGTCAGCACGTAGCTCTCCATGGCGTGCACGCCCATGAAGAGCAGAAAGGCCGATAGCGCCGGGATCCAGCCCGAGGCGAGGCTCGCCAGCACCACGACGACGCCGGCGATGATGGCCCCGATGGTCGGGATGAAGGCGAGCAGGCCGGCCTGAATTCCCAGGATGAACGAGCTGGGGATGCCGATGATGGCAAGCCCGATCCAGGTCACCACGCCGACCGCGAGCATGACGATGATCTGCGCGATCAGCCAGCGCTCCAGAGTCTCACTGATGCGATCGATGATGAGGGCGACGCGGGTGCGGTGCCTGGCAGGCGCCAGGAATAGCAGACCATCGTGATAGACGGCCGGCTGGGCGGCGAAGGCGAAGCCCAGGAACAGCACGATGAAGATGTTGCCGACACCGTGGATGGTGCCGAGCAGCAGCTTGAAAGTCTGGCTCACGATCGCCCCGCCACTGGAGGCCAGCGCGCCGGCGCCGGGCAGGGGACCGCGCGAGGGCGCTGCTGGTGCGGGCGCCGTCTCCGACGGCGCAGTGGCCGAGGCGTCGGTCGCGCCGTTGCCGAAATCGAAGAAGCTGGTGTCGATGCCGTGGTTGTCCAGGAAGGACTTCACGTTCCCGATCTGCGACTTGATGGTCTTGCTCAGCAGCGAAGCCTGTTCGGCAATGGTGGCGCCGCCGAGATAGGCGATGCCGGCCAGCATCAGGGCGAGCGCGGTGCAGACGATCGCGAGCCGCACCGGATGCGGCAGGGGCACGCGGCGGCCGAGCGCGCCTGTCAGCGCGTTGAGGCCGAGACCGAGCAGCATGCCGGTGAAGATCAGCAGCAGGGTGGCGGCGAAATACCAGGTGAAGGCGAGCAGCGCGGTGAACAGCACGACGCCGATGCCCCCGACCGAGATCGCCCAAGCGAGGTCGCCGCGGGTCCGGGAGCGTTCATCTTTGGACGACATGGTCACATCGGGTCCTTTTCAGCGCAATGCGCGCTGCACTCTCCGGGCAAACGCGCTTCGGATCAAGACCGCGTCAACACGCTGGTTTGACGTCGGCGTGCCGACGGTGCAGAGCGATGAGGAAAGAGCAATGGGGGCGGTTTGAGCTTCATCAGCAAATGGGCCGGTCTGCTCGGGCTTCTCGCCGTGCTCGTGGTCGGCGACCAGATCCGGATCAACCGGCCCGGCCACAAATTTCGTCTCACGGTCGAGGTCACGACGCCTGACGGGATCAAGGCCGGATCCGGCGTTCTGGCCGTCGTGCCCGACCGCAACTATAACCGTGGCGGCCGCACCACGATGCGCGGGGAGGCGGTGTTCGTCGATCTCGGTCAGAGCAAGAATCTGGTGGCATTGCTGGCGCACCGGCAGGACGCCAAGCTGGACTTCGACGACATCAACTATGTCGCGCTCCGTGCCTATGGCGCCGCGCGCGGCAACCGCGTCTCGTTCAACGATATCCACCGGCAGACCGGCGTTGTCCCGGTGCAGGCAGACCTCGTGCCGGTGCTCGTGAGCTTTGGCGATCCCAAGGATCCTAAGACGGCCCGCCTTGTCGCCGGCGACCATGCGGAGGCGGTTCTGGGCGAGGGCTATGCGATCCGGGGCATTACTGCCGAGGTCGAGCCCAACGGGTTCTGGCCGATCGATTTCGGTGGGGTGCTCGGAGAGCCCGTGACGCGCGGCATCGATGCGAAACTGCCCTGGCTGGCCGCCCCGGGCGATCCTGCCGCAACCGCACTGCAGGCCGCCGGGCTGCCCGCCGGGGGCGAGGCCCGGGAGGCATTTGCGCGAAAATAGCATTGCCGTCCCGCGATCCCTTCTGTTGAATTTGTTCCAGCCCAAGGGCATGTTTGGAGAATCTTCTTATCGGAGAGGCGCGGAACGACAGATGAGAAAGCCGGTCGTCGGCGTGATCGGGAATGCCTATCGCGTCGAAAATCGATTTCAGGTCCAGATGGTCGGCGAGCGCAATTTGCGCGCCGTGGCCGAGGTTTCCGGTGGCCTGCCGATGATGTTCGCGGGCGCGCCTGATATCACCGATATCGGCGCGCTGCTCGACGTGGTCGACGGCATCGTGCTCACCGGCGCCCGCGCCAACGTCCATCCGACCCGCTTCAATGTCGATCCCTGCGAGCGCCACGAGCCGTACGATATCCATCGCGACGAGGTGGCGCTGGCGCTTTCGGTCGCCTGCGTCGCCCGCGGTGTGCCGCTGTTCGGCATCTGCCGCGGCCTCCAGGAGATGAACGTCGCCTTCGGCGGCTCGCTGCATCCCGAGATCCGCGAAATTCCCGGCCGCATGAACCATCGCATGCCCAGGCTCGAGAACGGCGAGATCCACCCCGATCCGACCGTGGTGTTCGCCGACCGTCACGACGTCGAACTGACGCCGGGCGGGGCGTTCGCAAAACTGCTCGGCTGCGAGAAGATCAGGGTCAATTCGCTGCATGGCCAAGGCATCCTCGATCCCGGCAAGCGCGTGCTGGTCGAGGGCGTCGCCGAGGACGGCACCATCGAGGCGATCCGGATCGCGGAAGCCCCGACCTTCGCGCTCGGCGTGCAATGGCACGCCGAATACGATCCCCAGCGCAATCCGGTCAACCGCAAGCTGTTCGAAGCCTTTGGCGAGGCCCTGGTCGCGCGGCAACGCGCGGCGGCGTAGGGTACTCTCGTGTCCCGGACAAGCTGCAACGCGTATGCGTTGCGGCGCAGGGCCGGGACCCAGCGCCGCACCGCGCACCGTTGTGACGTGGGCCCCGGCTCTGCAGCGCACCGCTAAGGGGCGCTGCGCTGCGTCCGGGGCACGAGAGGCGGCTGAGGCGCTTTCTCCCACCGTCATTGCAAGCGTAGCGACTTGTCCGCCGAAGCCTTGGCGAAGGCGGAAGCAATCCAGAATCTTTCCGCGGTGGGATTCTGGATTGCTTCGTCGCAAGAGCTCCTCGCAATAACGGAGCAAGGTGCATCGTCGGCATCTCCACGCTCTCAGCGCAACTCGCAGACACGCCTTCGCGCTCTCGCGGCGCGTTTCGCCCGAGGCTTGCTGTCGTTCGCGCTCCTTGAAGACCAAAGGGCGCAGGGAAGGCCGGGCGCCGGCGGCACCCGCAAGTCCGTGCGCGACGAAGATGCACACGGGGTGGACCACAGGTGATGCCGGTCGCCCGGCCTTCCCTGCGCGGCTGGTTTTAACGGTGTCCTTCGTGCTCTCCTCGGGAGCGATGCACTATTGCCCCCGTCGCCTTGCGGGATGATCGATGCGCGTGCCCGGTCGGGCCGCCGCATCACCGCAAGCCTTGACGCACAGACCCCGGGCGTCAGGACCACACGACTTCTCCGTCCGCGGACGATCCCGCCGAAATCCCGGAAGGCTTGCGTGTGCTCGCCCTCTGGCATCGACGAAACCGCTGTGACCGCGCCGTGTCGTATCGCGTGGCCTGAGGACTCACGGTTGCCCGCCCTGTCATCATGCCGAGCCGCGCCGGCGCTACCGCGTCCACCGCCACCCGGCCCGCATCTCGTGACGATCGCGAAGCGCCCCTTTGGCAGGGGCCGGGATGGGCGAGGGTATGCCACAAATCCGAAATTCGGGAAAGCGGAATATTTTTGCGCCAAGGGCTTGACCGGGTGTTTTGCCCGACGCGTCTCGGGGAGTGATCCCCATCGCTGACCGAGCGGACCGGAAGGGATTGCGCTATCCCAATGCCGGTAGCTGCTTTATCGGGAAGACTTGTTTGGTGGATTTGGCAGATACAACTAAAGTTCTGCCCCAAGACGGAGGATGACCTTCATGAGCAGACCTGTGAAGACGGAAAGCGAACTGATCGCCATGGCGAAGGCCGAGTTGAAGGTCCACGCCGATTGTCCCGATGGAATGACAATCTCGATCCTCCGAGATGGTACTTCCTGGGAGTTTCGAGCCAGCGCGGACCAGGCCACCTCGGACCGGCCCGGCTACCCTGAATGCGTTGCCATGCTGGTCCAGATCGGTGATCACCTCTGCAAGCAGTACGACGTGGAAGGGTAGGCGCGCCCGCGCTTCGACCATGCCCCGCAGGTCAACCCGTTAAGCACTGCGACGATGTTTTAGACCCCGCTGCGGCAAACTGTCCAATTTTCCTGTTGACCCGGAATTGGGCGACGGTAATGGTGGCCTCGCTTCACGCGGCGGGCGAGACCTGAACGTGTCTTGTCTTGCCCAAAACAAGAACGGGCGGAAGCATCAGGAGGGGAACTAGCTCCCGCGCAGAAATGGAAGGCTGCTGCTGCAGCGCCATGGTCCTGCTCGCCTGGGGGGTAGCACTCAGCGAGCGGGGAAAAGGCATCGATGCGCCCATTGTTGGCGGTAAGTACGGCTATCGACTGGCTGAATGAAAAAGTCGGCAACGTCTGCAACGTTTTGGTGCTCGCGGCCTGCGTGGTCAGCGCTGCAAATGCGATGATCCGTTATGCCTTCAGTTACAGCTCCAACAGCTGGCTCGAGACGCAGTGGTATATGTTCGCCGTCGTCGTGATGTTCGGCTCGTCCTATACTTTCAAGCGTAACGAGCATGTGCGCGTCGAAATCATGTACCTCATGCTTTCCGAGCGCGGCCAGCTGTGGCTCGACCTGATCGGGACATTGGTATTCCTCGTCCCGGCGTGCCTGCTCCTCAGCTACCTCTCATGGGCGATGTTCCACAACTCGTTCATCATCGGCGAAATGTCCAACAATGCCGGCGGCCTCCTCCGGTGGCCGATCAAATTTGTCCTGCCTGCGGGATTCTTCATGCTGGCTTTGCAAGGTGTCTCGGAGGCCATCAAACGCATTGCGGCCTTGCGTGGTGAAGTCACGATCGATGCGAAATACGAGCGGCCGACCCAATGATCACGATTGAAATGATGCCGCCGATGATGTTCGGCGGGCTGGTCCTGGCCATGCTGATCGGATTTCCGGTCGCCTTCACGCTGGCCGCTCTCGGGCTTTCGTTCGGATTTCTCGCGATTCACGAGGGATTTTTCGGGTTCAGCTTCCTCCAGGCCATCCCGGAGCGCATCTACGGCAGCGTTCTGGCCAACGAGCTGCTGCTGGCAATTCCTTTCTTCACGTTCATGGGCTCGATCCTCGAACGATGCGGCCTCGCCGAGGATATGCTGGATTCAATGGGGCAATTGTTCGGTCCCATTCGCGGCGGCCTCGGCTATTCCGTGATCATCGTCGGCTTCATCCTCGGCGCCATCACGGGCACCGTGGCGGCGCAGGTCATCGCGATGGCGCTGATCTCGATGCCGGTGATGATCCGGTACGGCTACAACATGCGCTACATCACCGGCGTGCTCGCAGCCTCCGGCACCATTACCCAGCTGGTGCCTCCGTCGCTGGTTCTGATCGTGCTCGCGGACCAGCTCGGGAAGTCGGTCGGCGATATGTATCTGGGCGCCTGGGGCCCCTCGATCCTCCAGATCGCACTGTTCGCCGGCTACACGTTTGCGCTGAGCGTGATCAAGCCGGGCCACGTTCCGGCCGTGCCCAAGGAAGCAAGGACGCTCACTGGCTGGGCGCTCTGGCGCAAATGCCTTTTGGGCATCATTCCGTCCGCCGTTCTGATCTTCGTGGTGCTCGGCACGATGATGCTGGGCCTCGCCACCCCGACCGAAGCAGGCGCGATGGGCGCCGTCGGCGCGATCGTCCTTGCCGTCATCCATCACAAGGATTTCAGCCTGGCTGGCCGCAAGATATTGCTCGTCGGCGTTGCGGCGGCGGGTGTCGGCACCATCATCGGGATCTACTTCACGCCGAATCTGCCGTTCAAGATCGCCTTCGCGATTGCCTATCTCGCCGTCGCCTGGGTCTGCATCGAGGCGGTCAGGATTCCGGACCTGCGCACCCTGGTCAAGCAGGGCTACGAGACCACGATGCGCATCACCTGCATGGTGACGTTCATCCTGATCGGATCGACCTGCTTCTCGATCGTCTTTCTCGGTTGCAACGGTGGTGTCTGGCTGGAGCACATGCTGACATCGCTGCCGGGCGGGGTCTGGGGATTCCTGATCTTCATGAACCTGTTCATCTTCTTCATCGCCTTCTTCCTCGACTTCTTCGAGATCGCCTTCATCATCATCCCGATGATCGCGCCGATCGCGCAGAAGCTGCTCACTCCCGTCGTCGGGGCGGATGCTGCCTTGATCTGGTTCGGTGTCATGCTCTGCGTCAACATGCAGACCTCCTTCCTGCATCCGCCGTTCGGCTTCGCCTTGTTCTACCTGCGGGGTGTTGCGCCGAAGGAGGTTAAGAGCTCGGACATCTATTGGGGCGCTATGCCCTGGATCGGCCTGCAGGCGATCATGGTTGCGGTCGTCATCGCGTTCCCGATCACCGTCACCGGGCTGCTGGACGCTCCCAGGAAGGTGGATCTGGACAAGATCAAGATCGAAATTCCGGACATCGAGCTGCCGCCGCCGCTTGATTTCGGCCAGCCGAAGAATTGAGGAAGTATCTCCGCCCGGGGATTGATCCAAAGATATTGGAGGGCTGCCGGTGACCTGCGAACGCTGCCCTTGCACGGGGAGCGGCGGATCTCGATTGCGACGTCGCAACTGATCAGCAGGCTGGCGGAGTAGACGGTCGCCTCGCGCTGTGGCTAAGTCCGGGCCCAGAGCAGCGAAAGGGGCGCCCGATGCCGTATTCCCGTCTGGACAAGACCGAGACTTCCGCGTCTGCAAGGTGCTTGCCGACCTGTTTTGCGCAATCTTGCTCGGGACCTTTTCCATCGTCTTCTTCGGCTGGGTCGGCGGCATTGTCGCGTTCGTTGTCCTCGAAGTGTGCCTGATCGGGCTCGATTGGCTGATCCCGAGCACGAACGACGCGGCTGGCGTTGTTCGCTAAGGGCAGCGATGAAGCGCAGCGCCACCGTCACGGTCCTTCTCCTGCTCGCATCCTCCGCATTTGCCCAGAGCGGGCCGTAGGGCGGATTAGCCGAAGGCGTAATCCGCCATCTTGTCTTGATTGGGCAGCTTCAATGCCAAACTATCGCCGTGCATTTGTTCCGGGTGGTTGCTGGTTCTTCACGGTCAATCTTCTCGACCGCAAGCAGAGGCTGCTCGTCGAGCACATCGCAGCGCTGCGCGCGGCTGTTGCAGCGACGCGTCGGGACTATGCTTTCGCGATCGATGCGTTTGTCGTTCTTCCGGACCACCTTCATGCAGTCTGGACGCTTCCGGACGGCGATGCCGATTTTTCCATGCGGTGGAGATTGATCAAGACGCGCTTCGTGAAGACCTTGCCGAAGACGGAGCCTTTGACCGCGGTACAGATCGCAGGACGGGAGCGTGGCATATGGCAGAACCGATTCTGGGAGCACCTCATCCGCGACGAAACCGACTACGCACGCCATGTCGAGTATTGTTACATCAATCCCGTGAAGCATGGTTATGTGACCCGCGTGTTGGACTGGCCGCATTCGTCGTTCCACCGAGATGTCGAGGCGGGCCTGTTTCCTGAGGATTGGGCAGGAGAGAGCAGCACGGACGGTGACTTTGGCGAACGTGCATGAGCGTCACCAGCAGTCGGCGGATTACGCCTTCGGCTAATCCGCCCTACGTAAACCAATCAGTAGGAATTGCTCCGCCCTGATTTTTGCGGCTCTGATTTGTTCTTTGAGAACGAAGTGGAGTCGGATGCGGAACGAAAGCGGACGGCTCGAAGGCGTCTCACATCGTCCGCTCCATCCGTCGCGCGCGATAGGCCTGCGGTGACATCAAAGTGAGCTTGCGGAACGCCTTGCGAAAGCTGCTCTCGTCCTCATAGCCGGTCGTGCGTGCGATCGCCTTGATCGGCTGTGTCGTCGTCTCCAGCAACGTGCGCGCGTGCTCGACGCGGCGGCGCATGATGAAGGCCTGCGGCGGCTCGTGCGTGAGCTCCTGAAACCTCCGGTTCAGCGTCCGCTCGCTGAGGCCGAGCGCGTCGGCAAGCCGTTTGACCGTCATGGGAGCCTTGCCGGTGCGGCGAACCAGGAGGTCGGCCCTGGTCAGCAGCGGGTCCTGCGAGAGCAGATAGCCGACGGGCATGAAGATCGACTGGGTGCGCTGCGCGGTATCGATGACGACGTAGTCCGCGCATAGTTTTGCGGTCTCCTTGCCCTCGACCAGCTCGATCAGCCTGAGCAGCAGGTCGACCCACGACATCGGGCCAGCTGCGCAGACGATGCGGTCCGCAACCGTGATGACGGCGTCGGCGGCGAGGTCGATGGTGGGATGACGCTGCCGCAGTTCGCCCTGCAGCCACCAGGTGATGGTGGCGCGGCGGTTGTCGAGCAGGCCGGCGCCGGCCAGCAGGAACACGCCGCTGCAGAACGCGCCGATCAGCCGGCCGTTCGCGTGTTGCTGCCGGAGCCAGACGCCGGCCCGGGCATATTGCGGTTGCAGGCGCTCGGCCGTGACGTGATCGACGAGGTTACCGGGGACGAGGATCGCGTCGAAGCGAGTGCGTTGCCTGATCCCGCCATCGACCACGACCATCCGGCCGCCGCCGGCGCGCACGGGTTTGCCGTCGAGCGAAAGCGTCTGCCAGCTGAAGCGGGATTTTGCGCCGCTCTGCTGCATGACGTGATTGGCCAGCGACAGGATGTCGGCGACGCCGGCGATCGCCGAATGCATGCAGCCTTCCAGTGCCAGAATTGCGAGCTTCATGAGCCCCCCCGGGGTTGATGCCGCGATCCTATCCGATCGGGTCCGCGAGCGCGTGGCGGAAATTGCCTGATCTCTGTCTTATCCGCCACTGCCTTGCGGAGAGCGCCCGGTCCAATCTGCCGTCGTCGTCAACCGACATGATTGGAGAGAGACATGCCTTACGTCACCATTTCCACCGTCCGCGGCATTCTGGATGCCGCGCAGAAGAAGACGCTGCTCGAACGCGTCACCGACCTCCTGGTCGAGGTCGAAGGGCAGGGCAGCCCGGATTTCCGCCGCAACGTCTGGGTCAGGATCGAGGAGCAGGAGCCCTCGCACTGGTCGCTCGGCGGCATGCAGCCGACAGCTGAGATCATCGCGAGCACGTTCGGCCCGATCGGGACGGACGGGGTGCGGATCGCGCGGCGCTAGCAGCACGGAATGCGTGGGCGGATCAGCTCAAGGCATGGTCCGCCCGCCACCGCCCCGTGCTCAACCGATCTACGGGGCGGTTTCCATTGCATCGCACAATCAGGACAAGGGCCTGCACCAGCACACGGCTGCATTGAGGTTCGGGAGGCGAACACCATATGCTCTGCAAGGGAGCCCTGCCGTGCAGACCATGAAGGCGGCCCTCGTTGCGGCGATTGGCGTCGTGGCTTTGATCTGCTGCCTCCTTCCCAGTTCAGCGGAGGAGAACGGCCGTCTTGCACTGATTGTGTCGATCGACGGAGCCATCGGCCCTGCGTCGGCCAGTTACGTGAAGGAGGCCTTGGCCAAGGCAAGCGAACGGCGCGCCGAGGTCGTGCTTCTGAGAATCAACACGCCCGGCGGCCTCAATACCAGCATGCGCGAGATCATTGCGGATGTGCTGGCCTCGCCCGTCCCCGTCGTCGGTTACGTCGCTCCCTCCGGCGCCCACGCGGCGAGCGCGGGGACCTATATCCTTTATGCGACCCACATCGCGGCGATGGCGCCGGGCACCAATATCGGTGCGGCAACGCCGGTGCAGATTGGCGGACCGCTGCCGGGGCTGCCGGGCGGTACACCGGACAAGGGCGGCAAAGACAAGAAGGACGGCGACCAGCAGAGCGAGAAGGATCAGCCCAGAGATCAGCTCAAGGATGCGATGACGGCAAAGGTGACCAATGATGCGGTTGCTTTCATCCGCAGCCTTGCGGAGCTGCGTGGCCGCAATGTGGACTGGGCGGAGAAAGCGGTCCGTGAGGCCGCCACTCTCTCTGCCAACGGCGCGCTGCAGGCCCACGCCATCGAGCTGGTCGCGCGCGATCAGGCTGAATTGCTGAGGCAGCTCGATGGCCGTGTGGTCGAGGTTGCAGGCGGCAAGACGCAACGCCTCGCGACCAAGGATGCGGTCGTCGAAGCCATCGACCCCGGATGGATATCCCGCTTCCTGGCGGTCATCACCGATCCGAATGTGGCGTTCATTCTCCTGATGGTCGGCATCTACGGCCTGATCTTCGAGTTCATGTCTCCCGGAGCCGTCGCTCCCGGCGTGGTCGGCGCGATCTGCCTGCTGATCGGTCTCTATGCGCTCAATTTGCTGCCGATCAACTATGCCGGCCTTGCCCTGATGCTGGTCGGCATCGTGCTTCTCACCGTCGAAGCCTTCAATCCGACGGTGGTGATCGGTCTCGGGGGCATCATCGCTTTCGTGCTGGGAGCGCTGATGCTCTTCAGGGTCGAGGCGCCCGGCTACCACCTGTCGTGGTGGGTGATCGGCATCACGGCAGCCGTGTTCGCCGGCTTTGCTCTGGTCGTGCTCGGTTCGCTTCGGCGTGCCGCCCGGGCTCCGGAACGGGTCGGCGCGCAGGCGATGCGAGGCTTGCCCGCCGAGGTTCTCGACTGGAGTGGGAGCGAAGGTCACGTCTTCGCCCATGGCGAGCGCTGGCAGGCGCGTGGCGCCGAAACGTTCAAGCCCGGAGAGACGGTCGAAGTCGCGAACGTTGTCGACCTGACGCTGCTGATACGGCGCGCACCGGCCAGGACCGGTGAGGGAGGTACATCATGATGCTGGAATATCTGACCTATGCGGCGCTTCTGCTGCTCGTCATCATGTTTCTATCCCAGGCCATTCGGATCCTGCGCGAATACGAGCGTGGCGTCATCTTCACGCTCGGCCGTTTTACCGGCGTGAAGGGCCCGGGCCTCATCATCCTCATTCCGGTCGTGCAGCAACTCGTCAAGGTCGACCTCCGCGTGATGGTGCAGGTCGTGCCGCCGCAGGACGTGATTTCGCGGGATAACGTGTCCGTCAAGGTCAACGCCGTTCTGTACTTCCGCATCGTCGACCCCGAACGTGCCATCATCAAGGTCGGCGATTACATGGCCGCCACCAGCCAGCTCGCGCAGACCACGTTGCGCTCGGTGCTCGGCAAGCACGAGCTCGACGAGATGCTGGCCGAGCGCGACAGGTTGAACGCCGACATCCAGGAGATCCTCGACAAGCAGACCGACGTCTGGGGCATCAAGGTGACCGGCATAGAGATCAAGGACGTCGATATCAACGAAACCATGGTGCGCGCGATTGCCAAACAGGCCGAGGCGGAACGGTTGCGGCGCGCCAAGGTGATCAATGCGATGGGCGAGCAGCAGGCTGCCGAAAAGCTCGTCGAGGCCGGCCGGATTCTCGCGCAGGAGCCTCAGGCGATGCAGCTGCGTTATTTCGCGGCCCTGCACGATATCGCGGGCGAACGGTCGTCGACCGTGGTCTTTCCGCTGCCGACGGGCCTGCTCGACCATTTTATGCCGCGGCGGGACAATCCTTAGCGACAAGCAACAGGCTGACCCATCTTCGGCCCCATTGGGCGTGTCGAATGTCGATCCCAACTTGAACGGGAGGAGAATTCGATGACGCAGCATGCCGCCAGACCCGCAATCCCCCGCCGAAATCGGCCGTCGATCCTCGCCGTTCCGCTGATCGCCCTCGCACTTTGGTCGTGGGGGATCGCCGCGGCGCAGGCCGCCGAATCGGGCAAGGACGCGATGGCTGCCGGTCTGCCGCGCATTCTCGTGCTTGCGACCGGCGGCACCATCGCAGGCCAGGCCGACGCGCGTGCGACCGGCGCCTACAAATCCGGCCAGATCACGGGCGAGCAGCTGATGCAATCGGTGCCGGGCCTGGACAAGCTCGCAAAGCTGAACGCCGAGCAGATCTCGTCGATCGGGTCCCAGGACATGAACGACAAGGTCTGGTTTGCGCTGGCTCGTCGCATCCAGGAGGCCTTCGACAAGAACGAGGCCGATGCGGTCGTCATCACCCATGGCACCGATACGCTCGAGGAGACCGCGTTCTTCCTCGACAACGTGGTGCGCGGCGACAAGCCGGTGGTGATCGTCGGCTCGATGCGGCCGGCGACGGCCGTCAGCGCGGACGGCCCCGGCAATCTCTACGAGGCCGTGCAGGTGGCGGCCGACCCGCGCTCGCGCGGGCGCGGCGTGCTGGCGGTGCTGAACGACAAGATTCAGGGCGCACGCTCGGTCACCAAGACCAACACCACCAGCATCGAGACGTTCAGCTCGGCCAATGACGGGCCGGTCGGCTATGTCGACAGCGCCGGCGGCATTCGCTTCATGGCGCAGGCTCAAGGTCTCAAGCGCGCGACCTATCAGCTTCCAGCCGGCGAGCAATTGCCGCGCGTCGCGATCGTGTACTCGCACGCCAACATGGACGCCGTTCCGATCGAGGACGCCATCTCGCACGGCGCCAAGGGCATCGTGCTGGCCGGCGTCGGCGACGGCAACACCTCGAAGCCGGCGCTCGATGCGCTCGAAGCTGCGGCGAAGAAGGGCGTCATCGTGGTTCGCTCGACGCGGGTTCGGTCGGGCTTCGTGACGAGGAACGTCGAGGTCGACGACGACAAGAACGGGTTCGTCGTGTCCGAAGACCTCAATCCGCAGAAGGCGCGGGTGCTCACGCAATTGCTGATCGCGGGCGGCGTGACCGCGCCGGCAGAGCTGCAGAAGGCCTTTACGGCGACGTGGTAGCGGGCAGGTCGTACACCCTACGATTCAAACGAAAAGGCGCTCCTTGCGGAGCGCCTTTTGCTTGTCGGATACCTTCCGGGCCGTTTAGCCCGAATAGTACATCTCGAACTCGACCGGATGCGGGGTCATTTCGAAGCGGGCGACTTCGGTCATCTTCAGCTCGATATAGGCGTCGATGAAGTCGTCGTCGAACACGCCGCCGGCCTTGAGGAAGCCGCGGTCCTTGTCGAGGTTTTCGAGCGCCTCGCGCAAGCTACCGCAGACGGTCGGGATCTGCTTCAGCTCTTCCTTCGGCAGGTCGTAGAGGTCCTTGTCCATCGCCGGACCCGGATCGATCTTGTTCTTGATGCCGTCGAGGCCGGCCATCAGCATCGCGGCGAAGCCGAGATACGGGTTGGCCATCGGATCGGGGAAGCGCACCTCGACGCGCTTGGCCTTCGGCGAAGCGGTGTAGGGGATGCGGCACGAGGCCGAGCGGTTGCGCGCGGAGTAGGCGAGCAGCACGGGGGCCTCATAGCCCGGGACCAGGCGCTTGTAGGAGTTGGTCGACGGGTTGGTGAAGGCGTTGATCGCCTTGGCGTGCTTGATGATGCCGCCGATGTAGTGCAGGCAGGTCTCCGAGAGGTCGGCGTATTTGTTGCCGGCGAACACCGGCTTGCCGTCCTTCCAGATCGACTGGTGCACGTGCATGCCCGAGCCGTTGTCGCCGAAGATCGGCTTCGGCATGAAGGTGGCGGTCTTGCCGTAGATGTGCGCGACCTGGTGGATGCAGTACTTGTAGATCTGCATGTGGTCGGCCATCAGCGTCAGCGTGTCGAACTTCATGCCGAGTTCGTGCTGGGCGGAAGCGACTTCGTGGTGATGCTTCTCGACCTTGACGCCCATCTTGGCCATGGCGCCCAGCATCTCCGAGCGCATGTCCTGCACCGAGTCCTGCGGCGGGACGGGGAAGTAACCGCCCTTGGTGCGGATGCGGTGGCCGAGATTGCCGCCTTCATATTCGGTGTCGGAGTTGGTCGGCAGCTCCGAGGAGTCGAGGCGGAAACCGGTCTTGTAGGGCTCGGCCGAATAGCGCACGTCGTCGAACACGAAGAACTCGGCCTCGGGGCCGACGAACACGCTGTCGCCCACGCCCATCGACTTCACCATGGCCTCGGCCTTCTTGGCGATGCCGCGGGGGTCGCGGTTGTAGGGCTCGCCGGTGGTCGGCTCGAGCACGTCGCAGGTGATGACCATGGTGGTCTCGGCGAAGAACGGGTCGATCGTCGCGGTGACCGGATCGGGCATCAGGCACATGTCGGACTCGTTGATCGCCTTCCAGCCGGCGATCGAGGAGCCGTCGAACATCGTTCCTTCGGCGAAGATGTCATCGTCGATCATGCTGACGTCGAACGTCACATGCTGCCACTTGCCGCGCGGATCGGTGAAGCGCAGGTCGACGTACTTGACGTCGTTGTCCTTGATCGATTTCAGGACGTCTTTGGCGGTCTTCATGCATACCCCTTTTGGCTCTGCGGGTCGGTTTCCAGATGAGCAAAATTATTCTCGCTCGGGCGAGTTTTGCGCGACCGCACAAACGAAATCAGGCCGCCGAAGCAGCCTTCTTTCTAGTCGGAGTGTCGCAAAATTCGGGATAGCACCCGGCTCAGATAGCGTCCAGCCCGGATTCGCCGGTTCGGATGCGGATCGCCTCTTCGATGTTGGAGACGAAGATCTTACCATCGCCAATGCGTCCGGTTTGCGCGGCGCGGCGGATCGCGTCGATGGCGCGCTCGACCAGATCGTCGCCGATCACGATCTCGATCTTCACCTTGGGCAGGAAGTCGACGATGTATTCTGCGCCGCGGTAGAGCTCGGCGTGCCCCTTCTGCCGGCCAAAACCCTTGGCTTCGGTGACGGTGATGCCCTGAAGGCCGACTTCCTGAAGCGCTTCCTTCACCTCGTCGAGCTTGAATGGCTTGATGATGGCTTCGATTTTCTTCACTGCGCGCCTCCGGCCTTTCGATCAAATAGCAACGTCTTCGTCAGGATGCGCTTTTCTTAACGCACGATCTTGTCTTCGCTATGCCTGAAACCCTGACCAGTCCGGCAACAACGGCCGGCCACACCCTGATAGATGCCAGTGAGCACGACGAACCGAAGCGGCTTCCTCGAAAGCAGGGTCTATGCCAAGTTGCACATGTCCTGATTGTTGGAGCGTTATCAGCCTTTTAACGAGCATCTCTGAGTAGTGGTGCCGACCTGCACAAAATACCGAAGACTACGAAATAGGCAAACGGTTCAATAAGTGTGCAGATCGATGTTCCCCAGGGTGGGGCGGCGCGGCATGTGCCTGTTGAAAAGGCGTTTGGACCAGGGAAGTGGCATGGAAGTTCTGACCACCGCTGAAATGCAGCGCGCCGACCAGCTCACCATCGCGGCCGGCACGCCCGGTTTCAAGCTGATGCTGAGCGCGGGCCAGGCCGTCGCCGAGGCCGCCCAGGCGCTGGTGGAGGAGGGGCCGATCCTGATCGTGGCCGGCCCCGGCAACAATGGCGGTGACGGTTTTGTCGCAGCCGCCGAGCTCGCCGCGCAGGGGCGGGAGGTCTCGGTCATCCTGATGTGCGAGCGCGACCAGCTCCAGGGCGACGCGGCCTCCGCGGCGCGCGGCTGGAAGCATCCGGTGCTGCCGTTCAATCCACAGGCGATCGGACGCCCGGCGCTGATCATCGATGCGCTGTTCGGCGCAGGCCTCAGCCGTCCCGTCGATGGCGAGGCGCGCGCGATGATCGAGGCGATCAACGCCAACGGCGCCCCGGTGCTCGCGGTCGACCTGCCGAGCGGCATCAACGGCACCAGCGCGGCGGTGATGGGGGCGGCGGTGAACGCCACCGAAACCGTCACCTTCTTCCGCAAGAAACCGGCGCATCTCTTGCTGCCCGGCCGGATGCATTGCGGCCGCGTGCGCGTCGCCGACATTGGCATCGACGCGCAGGTGCTGGACGAGATCGCGCCGCAGACGTTCGAGGACGATCCGGATGTCTGGGGCGCCGCTTTTCCGGTGCCGCGCATCGACGGCCACAAATACGCGCGGGGGCATGTGCTGGCAGTCTCCGGCGATGCGGCGGCGACCGGCGCTGCGCGGCTCGCCGCGCGCGGCGCGCTGCGGGCAGGGGCGGGCCTTGTGACGCTGGCAAGCCCGCGCGATGCGCTCGCGATCAATGCGGCCGCGCTCACGGCGGTCATGGTTCGCCCCGTCGACACCGTCGTCGAGTTCGGCGAGCTGCTCGGCGACAAGCGCTACAACACCTGCATCATCGGCCCCGGCGCCGGCATCGGTGAGCGCACCTGCGATCTCGTCCACACCGCGCTCGGCGCGCAGCGTCGTCTGGTGCTCGATGCCGATGCCCTGACGAGCTTTGCCGCAACCCCCGAGCGCCTGTTCGAATCGATCAAGTCATCGCAAGACAACGCGGTGGTGCTGACCCCGCACGAGGGCGAGTTTCCGCGCCTGTTCTCGGACCTCAGCAACAAGCACCCGGGCCGCTCCAAGCTGGAGCGCGTGCGCGACGCCGCCGAACGCTCCGGCGCGGTGGTGCTCCTGAAGGGCCCGGACACCACCATTGCCGCCCCCGACGGCCGCGCCACCATCGCTGCCAACGCGCCGCCCTGGCTCGCCACCGCCGGCGCCGGCGACGTGCTCGCCGGCATCATCGCCGGCCTGCTGGCGCAAGGCGTGCCGGCCTTCGAAGCCGCCAGCATCGGCGTCTGGATGCATGGCGAGGCGGGACGAGAAGCCGGGCCGGGCCTGATCGCGGAGGATCTCACCGAGACGCTGCCGGCAGTGCACCGGCGGATCTATGATGCGCTGGGGGTGGAGTACTGAGCTGTTCGCTACGGCGGGTAGGACGGGTAGGGTGCAGCGAAACCGATCTTACAAAAGATCACTCCACCGCGTACCACCGCACCAGCCGTGGCGCGGCCCAGTCGGTTGCGACGGATTCGATCAGCCATTGTCCGGGGGAGGTCGCCGCGAAGGCGATGCGCTGGGTCTGGCCGGGCTCGATGGCGAGCGTGTCGAGCCAGTACGGCTTCCAGCCGTCGTCGAGCTTGTCGAGCAGGCGGAAGTGGTGGCCGTGGAGGTGGAAGACGGTCGTCACTGGGCCTGTGTTCTTGAGGGCCAGCACGACGGTGCGGCCCGCCTTGGCGCGGAGGGCCGGGGCGGAGGATCTGGAGAAGTCGGCACACCGTGCCCATCCAGCGTCGGCTGCGCCGAGCGCGACATCGAACCGCAGGGCGCCTCGGAGATCCAGCTTGTCGGGCAGGTCGTTGGAAGGGAGCGGCTGCGGCGGCAACAGCGGCGCGCGGCGCTCCAGTCTGCCGGAGACCGCAAGCGAGCCGATCCGGTGCGCCTCCTTGCCGTCATGGAGCAGAATCGGGGCCGAGCTGGCCGCATCCACAATGGCATCGGCACGCCCGCCCGGGGCTAGGACCAGAGCACCGTTGCGCGCCGGGAACGGTTCGGCTGGTTGTCCGTCCAGGGCCATTACCCGGACGTCGTGGTTTTCCAATTTGATCGCCAGAACAGTGCGTTGGGAGCCGTTGATAAAGCGCAGCCGCAAACGCTCGCCAGCTGCAGCTGAGAGTTCAAATGAAGTCTGTCCGTTAAGCGTATAGAGCGGCGTCGCGTCCTTTGGGGCCCGTCCCGGGGGGAGTGCGGTGCCGTCCGACCGCAACCGCCACTCCTCGATCAGCAGGACCTCGTCGCGATCGACCGCGCCAGCGTTTGCCTCCTGCGCGATGACCGGAAGCGGACGCGCAGGCCGCGTCAGGACGTCCTCGAAGAGGCGGAAGTCCGCCAGCAGGGTTCCCGCGCTTGGTACTGAAATAATTGAGGTTTCGGTCGCGCCCGGCGGAGCGGGCGCGCGCCCGCGCAGCGGGTCGGCCGCGGCCGGGCCATTGAGGCCGTACCAGGCTGGGGCAAGTGGGACAGGCAGGTCGTTGCGAAACACCACCTCGCAGCGGTCGCCGCGCTTGAGACGGACGCTCCCGAGGTGGCTTACGGCGGCCAGCTCCCAGATTGGTGTAGCTGGCTGACCCGGCCTGAGAGCCAGGGTTTGCGGCCTTGCCTGAAGGGAAAGCTGGGCGGTCAGGGCCGGGGCGGCACTGCTGGCGACCAACCCGGCCGCCGAGGCGCCAAGCCCGGTGCCAAGCCCGGCGGCAAGGCCGGCCAAAAGCTCACGTCGGGTCGGGTCGAAGAACCGCGTTTTCATGGGCCGATCCGGACCACGCTACGCTGGATAAGTCCAGCCGTCGTGCCTACGTAAAGCCTGCCTCCATCGGGCCATTTTTTTGCTGCGAACAGTCAGGCACATGTTATAAGCCCGGCCGCCCGCGGCATCGCGGCCGGTCTTGATGCAAATTTACGCGGGCGTGGCGGAACTGGTAGACGCGCTGGATTTAGGTTCCAGTGACGAAAGTTGTGGGGGTTCGAGTCCCTCCGCCCGCACCAAGCGCTTATCGCGTTTGCACGGATTACGAGACCTGCTTTCGCGCGGATGTTTGTCCGCCGGGAGCCGGTTCGATGAAGCACCGGCGTTGAGGCGTTTGCCTCGCGCCGGATCGATTAATGACAGCGTCCCGACGCATGCGCGCCGGGACCGAACGGGAAGAAGATTGGACGCCATGCAGGTCACAGAAACCCTCTCGGAAGGTTTGAAGCACGAGTTCAAGATCAGCGTTCCCGCGTCTGATCTCGACGCCAAGGCCGGCGCCAAGCTCGTCGACCTCAAGGACAAGGTCCGCATCAACGGCTTCCGCCCCGGCAAGGTGCCGGTCACTCACCTGAAGAAGGTCTACGGCCGCTCGGTGATGGCCGAGACCATCGACCAGACCATCCGCGACACCAATACGCAGCTGTTCTCCGAGCGCGGCTTCCGCCTTGCGACCGAGCCGAAGATCACCATGCCGAGCGAGCAGGCCGAGGTCGAGGAGCTGCTGAGCGGCAAGACCGATCTGACCTACACGGTCGCGATCGAGGTGGTGCCGGCGATCGCGCTCGCCGACTTCAAGACCTTCCAGGTCGAGAAGCCCGTGGCCGACGTCACCGACGCCGACGTCGACGAGGCGATCAAGCGCATCGCTGATACCAACCGCGGCTATGCGGCGAAGGCCGAGGGCGCCAAGGCCGAGTCGGGTGACCGCGTCACCATCAACTTCAAGGGCTCCATCAACGGCGAAGTCTTCGAGGGCGGCACCGGCGAAGGCATCCAGGTCGTGATCGGCTCCAACACCTTCATTCCCGGCTTCGAGGAGCAGCTGACCGGCATCGGCGCGGGCGAGACCCGCACGCTGAAGGTGTCGTTCCCGAAGAACTACATGAACGACAAGCTCGCCGGCCAGCCCGCCGAGTTCGAGACCACCGCGACCTCGATCGAGGCGCCGCAGGACATCGCGATCGACGACGAGTTCGCCAAGACGCTTGGCCTCGAATCGCTGGACAAGCTCAAGGAAGCCGCGCGCGAGCGTCTGAACGTCGAGTTCGCCGGCGCGACGCGCCAGCGCGTCAAGCGCGCACTGCTCGACCGCCTCGACGAAGCCCATCGCTTCGAGGCGCCGCCCTCGCTGGTCGACGAGGAGTTCAATCTCATGTGGAACTCGGTCAAGGCCGAGATGGACTCCGCGGGCAAGACCTTTGCCGACGAGGACACCACTGAGGACGCCGCCAAGGAAGAGTACCGCAAGATCGCCGACCGCCGCGTGCGGCTCGGTCTCGTGCTCTCCGAGATCGGCGAGAAGAACAAGATCACCGTGACCGACGACGAGGTCGGCCGCGCCGTGATCGAGCGCGCCCGCTCGATGCCCGGCCGCGAGAAGGAAGTCTGGGACTATTACCGCAGCAACGCCCAGGCGTTGGCCCAGCTCCGTGCACCGATCTATGAGGACAAGGTCGTCGACTTCATCCTCGAGCTCGCCAACGTGACCGAGAAGAAGGTCTCGCGCGAGGACCTCTACAAGGACGACGAGGCGGAAAAGACCGCAGCCTGAGGCCCGTTCCGATACCATCGGAATGGGGCTCTGAGGCAGCCATCCATTAAGGATGATCGGCAAAGAGGCCCAGCTAGCCAGATGGCCGGCTGGGCCTCTTCGTACGAATCAGCTTCAACTGCCCCGCGGATTAAGCCTTAATGCGCTCCGCACTTGTCAGGTGCGAATTGGGCTATATCTGTCGGTACGCCTTCTACCTCTACCAAGTTCCTGCATCACGGGACGTGCATCGGCCTTCAGCAGATCCAGCCCAAACTGGCAGTCAAGACTGGCGATGTCCGCCTCTTAAAAACCCTAGGTGACTCATGCGCGATCCGGTTGAAACCTACATGAACCTCGTGCCCATGGTGGTCGAGCAGACCAACCGTGGCGAGCGCGCCTACGACATCTTCTCGCGCCTCTTGAAGGAGCGCATCATCTTCCTGACCGGTCCGGTCGAGGACGGCATGTCGACGCTGGTCGTCGCACAGTTGTTGTTCCTCGAGGCGGAAAATCCGAAGAAGGAAATCTCGATGTACATCAACTCGCCGGGCGGCGTGGTGACGTCGGGCCTTGCGATCTACGACACCATGCAGTTCATCCGCCCGCCGGTCTCGACGCTGTGCACGGGGCAGGCGGCCTCGATGGGCTCGCTGCTGCTCGCCGCCGGCGAGAAGGACATGCGCTTCTCGCTGCCGAACGCGCGCATCATGGTGCATCAACCCTCCGGCGGCTTCCAGGGCCAGGCCACCGACATCATGCTGCACGCGCAGGAAATCCTGAACCTGAAGAAGCGGCTCAACGAGATCTACGTGAAGCACACCGGCCAGACCTACAAGGCGATCGAGGACGCGCTGGAACGCGACAAGTTCCTGACCGCGAACGACGCCAAGGAGTTCGGCCTGGTCGACAAGGTCATCGACAAGCGTGCCGAGGAACCGGCGGCGGCGAAGACCCCGTAGCACTACTGGGGCTGCGGCGATCCCTTACTCGACCCTCGGGCATCGCCGGGCACCATCAGGGCGGCGTTCACGTTTAGGACGCGTGTGCGCGTCGCAAAACGGTATTTTGCGCCCTGCGGCAAGCAGAAGGTTCCGCTTTCGTGCTTGTTTTTCGTGGCAATCCAGCAACGCCGGGGTGATTTCGATCACTTCGCCCGTGCCAAGACCGGAAATCACGGTATTGTCACGGGTAGCCGGCGACCCCCGATTAGCGAATTCTTGATAGTCGGGTGACAGCATGGTTGGCTACGAATGATCGGCTAAGATCGCGGAGAATCGAGTGACCGTGATTCGCACGGGATGTAACGCGTAGGGTCTTTTTTGGTACGGAATTTGCTCTACTTAAGCTTCATGCCGACCATCGTGTCGGAATGGAGCGATCGAGCGGAACGGGATCGAACCGCGGACGGAGACATGAATGAGTAAGGTCGGCACGAGCGACTCCAAGAACACGCTATATTGCTCGTTCTGCGGCAAGAGCCAGCACGAAGTCCGCAAACTGATCGCGGGTCCCACGGTCTTCATCTGCGACGAGTGCGTCGAGCTCTGCATGGACATCATCCGCGAGGAGAACAAATCCTCGCTGGTCAAGTCGCGCGACGGCATTCCGACGCCGAAGGAAATCTGCAAGGTCCTGGACGACTACGTGATCGGCCAGAGCCATGCGAAGAAGGTCCTGTCGGTCGCGGTGCACAACCACTACAAGCGCCTCAACCACCAGACCAAGCACAACGACGTCGAGCTCGCGAAGTCGAACATCCTGCTGATCGGTCCGACCGGCTCGGGCAAGACGCTGCTCGCGCAGACGCTCGCCCGCATCCTGGACGTGCCGTTCACCATGGCCGATGCGACGACGCTGACCGAGGCCGGCTATGTCGGTGAGGACGTCGAGAACATCATCCTGAAGCTGCTCCAGGCCGCCGACTACAACGTCGAGCGCGCCCAGCGCGGCATCGTCTACATCGACGAAATCGACAAGATCAGCCGCAAGTCCGACAATCCCTCGATCACGCGCGACGTGTCGGGTGAGGGCGTGCAGCAGGCGCTGCTCAAGATCATGGAAGGCACGGTGGCTTCGGTCCCGCCGCAGGGCGGCCGCAAGCATCCGCAGCAGGAGTTCCTGCAGGTGGATACCACCAACATCCTGTTCATCTGCGGCGGTGCCTTCGCCGGCCTCGAGAAGATCATCTCGGCGCGCGGACGATCGACCTCGATCGGCTTCGCAGCCCAGGTGATGGCGCCCGAAGACCGCCGGACCGGCGAGATCTTCCGTCACGTCGAGCCTGAGGACCTCCTGAAGTACGGCCTCATCCCCGAGTTCGTCGGCCGTCTGCCGGTCGTGGCGACGCTCGAGGACCTCGATGAGACCTCGCTGAAGAAGATCCTCACCGAGCCGAAGAACGCGCTGGTGAAACAGTACCAGCGGCTGTTCGAGATGGAGAACATCGAGCTGACCTTCGCCGACGAGGCGCTTGGCGCGGTTGCCCGCAAGGCGATCGAGCGCAAGACCGGTGCGCGCGGATTGCGTTCGATCCTCGAGGCGATCCTGCTCGAGACCATGTTCGATCTGCCGGGCCTGGAAGGTGTGGAAGAGGTCGTGATTTCGCGCGAAGTCGTGGAAGGAACGGCGCGTCCGCTCTACATCTACGCCGATCGGTCCGATCGCGCCGTCGAGAACGCCAGCGCCTGATCTTTCGGCGCTGGAACGCCCCAATTGTATCCTCAAAGTGGGCTGCGGAAGTGTATCTCCGCAGCCGATGTTGCGTCGCTTACCGCGTTGCGTAAGCGCCTGATGGCGCGCGTTTTTCAATGACTTGACACCCCCCGGGTCGATAGCCACCTAATGTCGGCGGCGAGCGAAAATTCTCTTCCAGATTCGCCTCAGTTCCGATCCGGCGAGCCGGTCCAACGCGAAAAACGGACCGATCGGTTTTGCGGATCACCTCGGCACCTTGTGGCGGTTGCGCAAGAGCATGGCGGGCTGCGTGCAAGGGGGCAAAGCAAAAGGAAAAGGCCATGACTAATCCAAAACCCAGGCCAACCATCGTTCATGGCGAAACGCACGCCTATCCCGTGCTGCCGCTGCGCGACATCGTCGTCTTCCCGCACATGATCGTTCCGCTCTTCGTCGGTCGCGAGAAGTCGATCCGCGCGCTCGAAGAGGTGATGAAGAACGACGCGCTGATCATGCTCGCGACGCAGAAGAACGCGTCCGACGATGATCCGGCGCCCGACTCCATTTACGAGACCGGTACGCTTGCCAGCGTGCTGCAGCTCTTGAAGCTTCCCGACGGCACCGTGAAGGTGCTGGTCGAAGGGCTCGAGCGTGCGCGCGTGCAGAAATACACCGATCGCGCCGACTATTACGAAGCGACCGCCATTGCGCTGGCCGACACCGATGCGAAGTCGGTCGAGGCGGAAGCGCTGTCGCGCTCGGTCGTGTCCGACTTCGAGAGCTATGTGAAGCTCAACAAGAAGATCTCGGCCGAGGTCGTCGGCGTCGTGCAGGCGATCACCGATTTCGCCAAGCTCGCCGACACCGTTGCCTCGCATCTCGCCGTCAAGATCGCGGATCGCCAGGGTATCCTGGAGACGCTGTCCGTCACCACGCGCCTGGAGAAGGTGCTGGGCCTGATGGAGAGCGAGATCTCGGTGCTGCAGGTCGAGAAGCGCATCCGCTCCCGGGTCAAGCGCCAGATGGAGAAGACCCAGCGCGAGTATTATCTCAACGAGCAGATGAAGGCGATCCAGAAGGAGCTCGGCGACGACGACGGTCGCGACGAGCTCGCCGATCTCGAAGAGAAGATCGCCAAGACCAAGCTCTCCAAGGAAGCGCGCGAGAAGGCGCAGCATGAATTGAAGAAGCTGCGGCAGATGTCGCCGATGTCCGCGGAAGCGACCGTCGTGCGCAACTATCTGGATTGGCTGCTGTCGATCCCGTGGAACAAGAAGTCCAAGGTGAAGAAGGACCTGGAATCGGCGCAGGCCATCCTGGACTCCGATCACTACGGGCTGGAGAAGGTCAAGGAGCGCATCGTCGAGTATCTCGCCGTGCAGTCGCGCGCCAACAAGCTCACGGGCCCGATCCTGTGCCTGGTCGGGCCTCCCGGCGTCGGCAAGACCTCGCTCGGCAAGTCGATCGCGAAGGCGACGGGGCGCGAATTCGTGCGCGTCTCGCTCGGCGGCGTGCGCGACGAGGCCGAGATCCGCGGTCACCGCCGCACCTATATCGGCTCGATGCCCGGCAAGATCATCCAGTCGATGCGCAAGGCGAAGTCGTCCAATCCGCTGTTTCTGCTGGACGAGATCGACAAGATGGGCGCCGATTTCCGCGGCGATCCGTCCTCGGCTCTGCTCGAGGTCCTCGACCCCGAGCAGAACGGCACCTTCAACGACCACTATCTCGAGGTCGACTACGATCTGTCCAACGTGATGTTCATCACGACCGCGAATACGCTCAATATTCCCGGGCCGCTGATGGACCGCATGGAGATCATCCGGATCGCGGGCTACACCGAGAACGAGAAGGTCGAGATCGCGCGCAAGCATCTGATCCCGAACGCGGTGTCCAAGCATGGCCTGGACTCCAAGGAGTTCTCGATCGACGACGACGCGCTGCTGCTTTTGATCCGCCGCTACACCCGCGAAGCGGGCGTGCGTAATCTGGAGCGTGAGCTCTCCACACTCGCCCGCAAGGCGGTGAAGGAGCTGATGATCTCCAAGAAGAAGTCGGTCAAGGTCACCGAGAAGACTCTGGAA
Source organism: Bradyrhizobium ottawaense (assembly GCF_002278135.3). Taxonomy (NCBI): domain Bacteria; kingdom Pseudomonadati; phylum Pseudomonadota; class Alphaproteobacteria; order Hyphomicrobiales; family Nitrobacteraceae; genus Bradyrhizobium; species Bradyrhizobium ottawaense. Next base: position 3,960,749 of record NZ_CP029425.2, read on the forward strand.
GAGCTGCTCGGCGTGCCGAAGTACCGCTTCGGCGAGATCGAGAGCGAGCCGCAGGTCGGCATCGTCACCGGCCTTGCCTGGACCGATGTCGGCGGTGAGCTGCTCACCATCGAAGGCGTCATGATGCCCGGCAAGGGCAAGATGACGGTCACGGGCAATCTGCGCGACGTGATGAAGGAGTCGATTTCGGCGGCGGCGTCCTACGTCCGCTCGCGTGCGATCAACTACGGCATCGAGCCGCCGATGTTCGACCGCCGCGACATCCACGTGCACGTGCCTGAGGGCGCGACGCCGAAGGACGGCCCGTCCGCGGGCGTCGCCATGGCCACCGCGATCATCTCGGTCATGACCGGCATCCCGGTCCGCCACGATGTCGCGATGACCGGCGAGATCACGCTGCGCGGCCGCGTGCTGCCGATCGGCGGCCTGAAGGAGAAGCTGCTGGCTGCGGCCCGCGGCGGCATCAAGACGGTGCTGATCCCCGAGGACAACGCCAAGGATCTCACGGAGATTTCCGATGCGATCAAGGGCGGCATGGAGATCATCCCGGTCTCGCGCCTCGACGACGTCGTCGCCAAGGCGCTGGTGAAGAAGCCTGTGCCGATCGTCTGGGAAGAGGACACCAAGGTGACGGTGAAGCCGGACGGCGATGAAGCCGCCGGCGGCCTGACCGCTCACTGAGGTTCAGCGAAAAGATGATAGAACGGCGCCTTCGGGCGCCGTTTTTGTTTTGGGGGCAAGGGGAGGAGGGCGATGCACGTCGACGGGCAATGCCATTGCGGGACAATCACCTTCGAGGCCGAGGTCGATCCGGAGGAGGTCTCGGTCTGTCACTGCACCGATTGCCAGACGCTGACCGGCTCGCCGTTCCGGGTGACGGCCGTCTGCTCCGGCGTTGATGTCCGCCTGACCGGCGGCACGCCCAAGGTCTACGGCAAGCGCGGCGACAACGGCCGGATGCGCTTCCAGCACTTCTGCGCCGATTGTGGTTCCCCGCTGTTCACCAGCGGCGAGGGCGATGAGGCCGACGATTGGGGCATCCGCTGGGGCTCTATCCGCCAGCGCGACAAATTGCGCCCCGTCAGGCAGATCTGGTGCCAGTCGGCGGCGGTATGGATCGACGCGGTGCCGCTGCTGCCGGGGAGGCCGCAGGATTGAGGTTGGCTTGCCGAGCCGAAGCTCGCGGCTCAAAGCCCGCCTTCGCCCGTTGGGCTTCGGCGCGGCAGCCTTCGCTCACTTCGCGCCACGAGCACGAATGCTGGCCTGCCGAGTTGCCGGCTTGCCCAGCCGAAGCTCGCGAAGCGAGCGAAGGCTGGTGGGCGGTCACGGATTCGAACCGCGGACCCTCTCGGTGTAAACGAGATGCTCTAACCAGCTGAGCTAACCGCCCCACGGCGCCTCTTTAGCGCCTCGGCGGGTGTCGGAGCAAGGGCCGAGCGCGCCCGAGAAGGCGGCGATCGTGCTCGCCGCCGCTGCGCAACGCCTTGGCCCGGAACCCCGCCTGATTGTCAGGCTGTCTTGGTGAACATCGTCAGGACACCATCGGCGATGTTGATCGCGACGACTTGTGACGAGCTCAAGCCCTTGGCCTTGAGCACGGAGGCTGCTTGCGGTGTGGCGTCGATGGACTGCCGGAGCGACTGGATGTCCTTGTCGCTTGTGTGCGCCACGAGTTCATCGACCTTCGCGCGCACGGCCGGCTGCAATTCCTTGACGTCCACAACCTGTATGCTCCGGATCTCGGTGCTGGACTGCGTGGACGGCTGTTCCGCGCCGGGTTGCGACGATGCGCCCTGTGCCTGCACCAGAGCCGGTGTTCCGAGACAGAGAGCTGCAACGATGACGGATGCCGTGAAGCTGCGCATGGTCATGCCTTTTCCAGTTTGAGGAACGGCGAAACCTATCGACGAAATCTGGTTGGCATCTGATTCCGATGTGGCCGTTCGGTGAAACCAATGCGGCCGTAATGCGCACGGATGAGACCGGCTGCGCCGGGTCTGGTGATGTCTACGGCAAGGGGTTAGCTCAGCTGGTTAGAGCATCTCGTTTACACCGAGAGGGTCCGCGGTTCGATTCCGTGACCGAAAGTGAAGAACAGCCAACTCTGGGGCCGAAAAATTCGACCCGGCTAAACTCCTGAAGCTGTCGAAGAGTTAGGGACACACTTCCCTGTATCCGACCGATCCCGCACCCGACGAGCTCCCACTCTCGACCCGGCATCCCGATTTGACCGGACGACAGCCTGCGTTGCCGCATATAAGCTGCCCGCTTGCCTGAGGCTTGGATGGTTTGGCTTCCGTTTGCTTGCGCTCAGTATCCCGCTTCTTGGCGTCCTCGCGCGTCGCGACCGGCTTCTTGTCCTGCACCTTCTCACATTCATTGTCGTCATTGACGCGGTAGCCGGCGCGGCAGGCGATCTTGGTGCAGGTGTCGCCGTCTGCCCTGAAGCCGCGGTCGCAGATCAGCGGACAGACGCGGCCGGGCTTCGCCTTGATCGCGTCCAGCGCATCGAAGCTTGCAAGCTTGGCGTCGAATTTGGTGCCGGCATATTTGTTGAACAGCGCCAGCGAACGCTGTGATGAGGCATTCCAATCGCCCTCTGCGGAAGCTGTCAGACAGCCGACACGGCGGAGCTCCGACTGAACCAGCTTCGTCGTTTCCTGCGGCGACATTGTCGGCGGGGTCGAAGAGGGCGCTATCGCTGCGACCTTCTGCTCCGCGCTGGCAGAGGCTTGTTTCTCCGCGGCCAGCTTGGCGGCCGTCTCGGCGGTGGCCTTGTCGTTCGCCAGCTTCTCGGCGAGCGCCTTCTCCGCGGCCAGCTTCTCGGCGAGGGCCTTCGCCGCTGCCGCCTCGGCGTCCTTCCGGCGCTGCTCGGCTGCGGCGGCCTTGGCTTCCTCGACCTGCTTGGCCTTCTCGGCCGCAAGACGCTTCTCCTCGGCCGCCTTGGCCGCGGCCGCCGCCTTCTCCTGCTCGGCCTTGGTGGCGCGCTCGGCTGCGAGCCGGGCCTTCTCCTCTTCCGCCTGCCGAGCCTTGTCCGCCGTGGTCGCGCGGGTTTCTTCGGCAGCGATCTTGTTCAACTGGCCTTTGGCAAGATCGGTATAGAAGCTACTCGGAAAGCGGTTGAGGAAGGCTGTCCAGCCGTCACGCGTACCGAGCTGAAGCGCCAGTTCGTAGTCGCGCCGGATCTCACTGTCGGGGTTGGCCTGGGGGCCGGCGACGACCGGTTTCGTCGCAACCAGCGGCACGTCGTCGCCGCCCAGCGAGCCATAGACATAGGGCTCCTGCTTGTAGCCGGTGTTCTTGAGGACATCGTCGCGCACGAAGCCGAAGGCCTTGCGCAGGTCGAGCCCCGGCGTCGGCAGGCGTTCGACCAGCGCTGCGGCAAACGGGCTGTTTTTGGCGTCGCCGTCCGAAGCGGTCGAGCCCGCCTTCGCCGCGAAGGCGACCATGGTGTTCGGGCTGGTCGGCTCGACCTTGGCGAGGCCGCGGCCGATGGCGCGCGCGGCGATCGTGCGCTTCATGGTCTTGGCAAAGGGATTGTCGCGGCAGGCATCGAGAATGACGAGGCGAAGCTGCTTGGCCGGCTCGATGGCGAACAGCAGCCGATCGAGCGGGAAAGCCTCGTCGAAGACATCGGTATCGGTTTCCAGCGCGGCGTCGGTCGGAACGAGATAATTGTTGCCGTCCAGCTCGATCCCGTGGCCGGCATAATAGATGACGGCGACGTCGGCCTCGCGCGCCTTGCCGCCGAACTCGCGCAGGGCCTTGCGCATGTCGACGACGCTCAGGTCGAGCTTGACGTCCACGGTGTCGAAGCCGGCCTTCCTGAACATGCCTCCGACCAGCGAGGCGTCGTTCACCGGATTGGTCAGCCGGGGCACGCTCTTGTAGGCGGAATTGCCGATGACGAGAGCCACGCGCTTTTCAGCGTGCGCCGATCCGCAGCCCAGGCAGAATATCGTCAGAAAAAATAGAATCCGAATCGTGCCCATTGCAGCCCCAAATCGCAATGTGATCAGAGTAGTCGGAGTATGCCCTGGAGGCAAAGACGCCTAATGTGACGAACATCACAGGCGCCCGTGCGGGCAATAGGCCAATGTCCGCCCGCAAGTCACAACGGAGGGTTGGCCAATGTGTGCTCTGCTGGATCTCATCTACCGACATGTCTGCCGGGCGTGCCTGCGCGAAGCGCGTCGCATGAGCCGAGGCCGTTCGACCATCGCAATCTCGTAATTCCGGGCCCGGCGCGCGACCCGCCTTGACTCCTTGAAGGGGTGCGCCCGCCATCCCGACGTGGTATCGCCCCTGTGCGGTTGCAAAACCGACGGGATGGGCATCGCGAATGGGAATGACCGGGAACACCATGCAGCAGCCGAGCGGACACGAGCAAAACGCCGACCAGATCGCCTATTGGAACGGCCCGAGCGGCCAGCGCTGGGCCGATCGCCATGCGGCGCAGGAGAGCCTGCTCGGACCGATTGCCGCGGCGCTGATCGACCGCGCCAAGCCGAGGCCCGGGGAGCGCGTCCTCGATGTCGGCTGCGGCTCCGGTGCGACGACGTTCGCGTTCGCCAAGGCGGTGGCGCCCGATGGGTTTGCGCTCGGCCTCGATGTGTCCGAGCCGATGCTGTCCCAGGCGCGCGCGTTCGCGCCAAAAGGCCTGCCGCTCGATTTCGTGCTGGCGGATGCAACGGTGCATCCGTTCGAGCCGGCGAGCTTCGATCTTTTGGCCTCGCGCTTCGGCGTGATGTTCTTTGCCGATCCCATTGCGTCCTTCAGCAACTTGCGGCGCGCGTTGAAGCCGACCGGGCGGCTCGCCTTCGCCTGCTGGCGCGAGCCAAAGGAAAACCCGTGGATGATGGCGCCGCTGATGGCGGTCTACAAGCACGTGCCGAAGATGCCGCCGGTCGGGCCGGAGGAGCCGGGCCCGTTCGCGTTCGCCTCGGAGGAGCGTGTGATGCGCATCCTGAAGGGAGCGGGTTTCGTCGACATGGCGATGGAGCCGCATAATCTGGAGATGGATGTCGCGATCGGTGGCGGCCTCGATGCCGCGGTTGACGGTGCCCTGCAGATCGGTCCCGCCAGCCGCGCGCTGCAGGGACACCCGCCGGAGACGTATGCGGCCGCAAAAGCCTCGATCCGCGAGATGCTCGCGCCGTTCCAGAAGGAGCAGAGCGTCGCGTTGCAGGGCGCGATCTGGATCGTGACCGCGAAGGCGACGTAGTCGCCCCCAACTCCCGGTTGCGAGCATTGAAGATGAATCCAGCACTGAGCCAGCGCACTGGTCTTTGGTCCGCCTTGCCCCGGTGGGCAGTCTCTATTGCGTGGTTCTGGGTCTGGGTTTGCGCAATCGGCCTGGCCTTGATGGTTCATCTTGCTTTCCTGATGAACTGGCCGGATCACTTCATCCATGAGGACAGCGCGGCCTATATCATACAGGCCGAATCCATCCTGAGAGGACAATATCTCGAGGATATGATGAAGCGGCCGTACGGCGTGGCCGCCTTCCTTGTGCTGCTGTCAAAACTGTTCGGCCCGCACATCCTCGTCTTCGTCATCGCGCAGCACCTGATGAGCATCGGCACTGCGCTTTTCGTTGCAGGGATCGTGCGTTTTGCCGGCGCGCCGCGTTTCTTCGCGCTGTTGGCCTTTTGTCTTGCGACGTTGCACGGCCGCATCGTCCACTACGACAACACGATTGGTGCGGAGACGATCTCCAACTTCCTGGTCAGTCTTGCGGCCTTCATCGCCGCGGGCGTCGCATTGAGGAAATGGCCGGCGTTGCCGGCCGCAGCGGCCGTGGGCTTGACGCTCGGCGCCGTGATGACATGCCGGTCGGCGGCGATAGGTCAGGCCGGGGTCATTCTGTTGTGGCTGGTGGTGGTGCTGGACGCAGGGCTCCTGCGCCGGCTTGGCGTGCTTGCACTGGCAGGCTTTTTCGCTTCGGCCGTCTACCTGACGCCGGCGGCGATCAACTTGGCGATCGGCAAACGCCCCGCCGGCAACGAGATCGTGGCCGCGATGGCCTTCGTGGTCGGCTATTCCGGCGATTTCGAGCACGGCGTTCATCTCGACCGGAAGGCGCAGGCGCGGGGATACGTCGAGCAGATGCGAGCTGCGGACACTCCTCAGGGATGGCCCGACACCGGTGTCTATCAGTGGCCGTTCGGCGCGATACACCGGCTGGCGAAGCCCGGCGACAGCGAAGTGGATATCGAGCGGGTCGTGCGTGACATCTTCATCGAAACGCTGACGACGCCGTCGACGCTCTATCGACACCTCACGAAGCACTTTCTCCGGGAAATGTACTTCCTGCTGTTCGACGCAAATTCGGTTGCGCGGCGGACGCCCAATCCGCAGGGCTACGAATATTTCATGGACCGCGACAGGTTCCCGTTCTTTGGCAGCCCGACCGGGTTGAAGTCCGGACAGTTGGTTCACGACTACTACAAACCCTGGTGGCCACTGTCGCGGCTGCTCTCCGCGGATCGGCTTCAGCTCACCCTGAACCGCCTTTTTGCGCGTGGCTACGCGCCCAACTCGGAGCTGGTCGCGCTGTGCTGCGGGTTGCAGGTTTCGACCGAATACGACGATTTCCCGGGTCCGATCTGGTGGCTGTCCGCGGCGACACTCGGCCTCGCTCTCGTGCTTCTGATTGGCGTCCCTGCGAGCCATGCGGGTTTGGTGCGGTGGCCGACCGGCCGCCTCGTTGCCGGTGGCACATTGATGATCCTGCTGGCGATGGCCAGCGCCGCGTTTCCGACCTTCCTCGTTTATGGGCTCAATCGCTACGCGTACTACGTCATTCCCTTCCTCGCCGGCTCGAGCGCGATCCTGGGGAGTGTGCTGTTCGATTGGCTCAGGGCCGGAGCCAGGGCCAAGGCCGGCCGGGCCGGCGGCGGCGAGGCATAGACGCGGTCACACCACATCATCCGGTGCCAGCGCGCAGCCATTGTCCGGATGGGTCTCGACCTGAAGCGTGGTGTGGCCGATGCGATGGGCCGTCTTCAGGAGCTGCGCCGTCTCCATCAGGAAGGCATCGCCGGCCCCAGTGGGCATGACGAGGTGGCAGGTCAGCGCCGTCTCGGTGGTCGAGATCGGCCAGACATGGAGATCGTGGATCGCGGACACGCCGGGACGCGCGAGCAAGAACGACCTGATCGCGGCGAGGTCGGTGCCCTTGGGCGCTGCCGCCATCGACATGTCGATGGAGCCGCGCAACAGGCTGGTCGTGCTCCACAGGATGGTGGCGCAGATGACGAGGCTGGTGAGGGGGTCGAGCCAGAGCCAGCCGGTCCAGATGATCAGCGCCGCCGAGACCACGACGCCAAGCGAGACCGCTGCGTCGGCGGCCATGTGCAGATAGGCGCCTTCGACGTTGATGTCGTCCTTGCGGCCGCTCGCAAACAGCATGGCCGTGAAGCCGTTGATGAGGATGCCGATGCCGGCGACCACCATCACCGTGACGCCCGCGACCGGCTCCGGCTCGCGCAGGCGCAGGATCGCCTCCCAGCCGATTGCGCCGGTTGCGACCAGCAGGAACACCGCATTGGCCAGTGCCGCCAGAATGGTGGAGGCGCGAAAACCGTAGGTGAAGCGTCCGCTCGGCGCGCGCCGTGCCGCGATCGAGGCGCCCCAGGCCACGACCAGTCCGAGCACGTCGGACAAATTATGGCCGGCGTCCGCGAGCAGGGCGGTGGAATTGCCGAGATAGCCGTAGACCGCCTCGGCCACGACGAGGGCGGCGTTGAGCGAAATGCCGATCGCGAACGCCTTGCCGAAATTGGCGGGCGCATGGACATGGCCGTGACCGTGGTCGTGACCATGACCAGGACCATGGTCGGCGTGATCATGGTGATGATGACCGTGATGGTCGTGGCTGCCCAATTCTAGCGCTCCCCGGACGTCGCCAAATCAGCTGCCATTGTAGGCGTTTCGTTTGCGACGTCACGGCGGAACAGCACGTAGAGCGCGGGCAGCACCAGCAATGTCAGCACGGTCGAGGAGATGATACCGCCGATCACCACGGTCGCCAGCGGCCGCTGCACCTCGGCGCCGGCACCGGTCGCGAGCGCCATCGGCACGAAGCCGAGCGAGGCGACCAGCGCGGTCATCAGCACCGGGCGCAGCCGCGTCAGCGCCCCCTCGCGCACGGCGTCCGCGATGGGCCGCCCCTCGCTGCGCAGGCGCTCGATGAAGGCGATGATGACGAGGCCGTTGAGGACAGCGACGCCCGACAGCGCGATGAAGCCGACGCCGGCGCTGATGGAAAGCGGAATACCGCGCAGCAAGAGCGCGGCGACGCCGCCGGTCAGCGCCAGCGGCACGCCGGAAAACACCAGCGCTGCGTCCGCCGCCGACCCCATGCCCATGAACAGCAGCAGGAACACCAGCAGCAGCGCCACCGGCACCACGATCATCAGCCGTTTTGTCGCGGAGACCAACTGTTCGAACTGGCCGCCCCAGCCGATCCAGTAGCCGGGTGGCAGCTTGACCTTCTCCGCGACCGCCGTCTCGGCTTCGGCCACGAAGGAGCCGAGGTCGCGCGCGCGGACATTGGCCGTGACGACGATGCGCCGCTTGCCGTTCTCGCGGCTGATCTGGTTCGGGCCGGGCGTGGCATCCACGGTTGCGACCGACGACAGCGGCACATAGCGCATCTGGGTGAGCGGGGAGGCGGACAGCGCGGTGCGAACGGCCGTGCCGGTTGCTGCGTCCTCGCCGGGCGGCAGAGGGATCGGGATCGCCCGGATCGCCTCGAGATTGCCGCGTAGATGCTCCGGCAGGCGAACCACGATCTCGAAGCGGCGGTCGCCCTCGAACAGCTTGCCGGCCGACTTGCCGCCGACGGCGATCTCGACGATGCCCTGCACCTCACCGACGCTGAGGCCGTAGCGGGCGAGCGCCTGGCGATCGAGGCGGACGGTGAGGATCGGAAGCCCTGCGACCTGCTCGATCTTGACGTCGCTGGCGCCGCGGACGCCGCGGATCGCGGCCTCGACCTGCTTGGCGGCGCCTTGCAGGATGTCGAGGTCATCGCCGAAGATCTTGACGCCGACGTCGCTGCGCACCCCCGAGATCAGCTCGTTGACGCGGAACTGGATCGGCTGGGAGATCTCATAGGCGCTGCCGGGAATGTCGTCGGCGGCCTTGTCGATCGCTTCGATCACCTCCGATTTCGATTTGCCCGGGTCGGGCCATTCGGCGCGCGGCTTCAGCATGATGTAGCCATCCGTCTGCGCCGGCGACATCGGATCGGTCGCGATCTCGGCGGTGCCGATGCGGGTGAAGAACTCCTTCACCTCCGGAATCTGCGTGATGCGCTTTTCCAGCGCCTTCTGCAGGTCCAGCGATTGCGTCAGACTGGTGCCGGGAATCCGGATCGAGGCCAGCGCGACGTCGCCTTCGTCCAGGCTCGGAATGAACTCGCCGCCCATTCGCGAAGCGGCGATGCCGCTTGCGACCACGATGAATGCGGCCATGACGGCGACCGCGAGCCGGTTGTCGATGGCAAAGCGGAGCAGGGGGAGGTAGGCGCGCTTGGCCATGCGCATGAACAGGTTTTCGTGCTCGGACACCTTGCCGGTGACGAAGATGGCGACGGCCGCCGGCACGAAGGTGATGGAGAACAGCACCGCGGCGCCCAGCGCCATCAGCACTGTCAGCGCCATCGGCGTGAACATCTTGCCCTCGACGCCCGTCAGCGTCAGCACGGGCAGATAGACCACGGCGATGATCAGCGTTCCGAACAGGCTCGGCTTGATCACCTCGCTGGACCCGCGCAGGATCGCACGGAGCCGCTCAGAGGTCGTGAGCAGGCCGCCTTTCTCGCGCTGGGCCGCGGCCAGCATGCGCAGGCAATTCTCGACGATGATCACGGCACCGTCGACGACGATGCCAAAGTCGATCGCGCCGAGGCTCATCAGGTTCGCGCTGACTTTCGTCTCGACCATGCCGGTGATCGTCATCGACATGGACAGCGGAATGACGCAGGCCACCACGAGGGCGGCGCGGATGTTGCCGAGGATCAGGAACAGCACCGCCACCACCAGGGCGGCGCCTTCGAGGAGGTTGTTCCTGACGGTACGGATGGTGGCTTCGACCAGATCGGTGCGGTCGTAGACGGTTCGCGTCACGACGCCATCGGGCAGCGATTTGGCGATGTCCTCGAGCCGGGCCGCGACGCGGCGGGCCACTGTGCGGCTATTCTCGCCGATCAGCAGCATGGCGGTGCCGAGCACGGTCTCCTCGCCATCGCGCGTCGCCGCGCCCGTGCGGAGATCGCGGCCTTCCGTGACGGTCGCGACATCCCTGATCCTGACGGGATTTCCGCCGCGCGAGCCGATGACGATGTCCTGGATCTCGCTGATATTGCCGACCTGGCCGGGGGAGCGAACCAGATATTGCTCGCCGTTGCGCTCGATATAGCCGGCGCCGACATTGGCGTTGTTGGCGGCGAGCGCCGTCATGACGTCGCGAAAGCCGAGCCGGTAGGCCATCAGTTTGCCCGGGTCCGGCAGCACGTGGAATTGCCGCTCGAAGCCGCCGATGGTGTTGACCTCGATCACCCCTGGCACGTTGCGAAGCTGCGGCTTGATGATCCAGTCCTGCACGGTGCGCAAATCGGTCAACGAATAGTCGTGACCGCCTTGCGTCTTCGCGCCCGTCTTGGCTTCCACGGTGTACATGAAGATCTCGCCGAGCCCGGTCGAGACCGGGCCCATCGCGACCTCGACGCCAGCCGGAAGCTGGTCTTTCACCTGCTGGATGCGTTCGCCGACGAGCTGGCGGGCGAAAAAGATGTCGGTGCCGTCCTTGAAGACGACCGTCACTTGGCTGAGGCCGTAGCGCGACAGCGAGCGGGTATAGTCGAGCTTGGGCAGGCCGCCCATCGCGGTCTCGACGGGGAAGGTGATGCGCTGCTCGGTCTCGAGCGGCGAATAGCCGGGCGCGCGGGTGTTGATCTGGACCTGGATGTTGGTGATGTCAGGCACCGCGTCGATGGGAAGGCGCTGGAAATTCCAGGCCCCGAAAGCAATGGCGCCGAGCGCGAACAGGAGGACCAGCCAGCGCTGATGCAGCGAGACGGCGATGAGGCGCTCAATCATGTTCGGCCTCGCCCTTGCCCATCTCCGCCTTCACGACGAAGCTGTTCTCGGCGACGTAGTGCTCGCCGGCCGACAGGCCGGCCTTGATCTCGACATGGCGCGGATCGGAATCCCCTGTTTCAACCGGGCGTGCCTCGATCTTGTCGCCGTCCTCGCGGACGAACACGATGGTCCGGTTCTCCAGCGTCTGGATCGCGCTGCGGCGTACGGCGACCGCGACGTTGCGCGCGGCGAGGATCAGCCTCGCCGTGACGAACAGGCCGGGCCGCAGGCGGCCATCCGGATTTTGCAGCACCACGCGTGCAAGCGCTGTCTGGGTCTCGCTGGAGCCGATCGGCGCCATGTAGGAGATCGTGCCCTTGATCTCGCCGCGGCCATCGTCGGGATCGATCAGCACCTCGTCGTTGAGGTGGACGCGCCGGAGATCCTGCCGATAGATCGACAGGTCGACCCAGATGGTCGAGAGGTCGGCGACGACGAAGGCCGGCTTCTGTTCGGAGGCATATTCGCCGAGCGAGATTTGTCGCTCGATGATGGTTCCGGCAATGGGAGCTTTCAGCTCGTAGACGGTGAGGCTCTGGTTGCTCTCGATCGCGGCGAGCAGATCGTCCTTGCCGACCTTGTCGCCGATGCGCTTCTGGATCGATTTGGCGAGGCCCGGAAAGCGCGGCGTCACCTGCACCACGGCTTCCTGGTTGGCACGCAGAATGCCATTGAAGGCGAGCGTGTCGGTCAGGGTCGCGCTCGCGGCCTCGGCGAGCGTGACGCCCGCGGCCGCCAGCTTGACGTCGGAGATGCGGATGCGGTCGGCACCATGCTCATCCTGCTCGACATGGTCGTTCGGCTTCTTTTCGGAATGCTCAGTGTGCTCGGTATGCGCGGGCGTGGCCGGCGCGAGCAGGGAATAGCCGTAAGCGCCGAGCGCGGCGGCAACGATGGCGACGAGAATGGTGGAGGACGTCTTCATCGTGCGCTCTCCCGCGCCAGCGTGAAGGGATTGCCGACGAGACCTTCGATGGTCGCAACGCCTGCGTGGAAATTCTGAAGCGCCTCCTGCTCGCGCAGCCGCGCCTGGGTGACGCTCGCCTCGGCGTCGAGTACCTCGAGCAGGGTGAAGCGGCCCTGGCCGTAGCCTTGCGAAATCGCCTCGGACGCCTCGACGGCCTTGGGAATGGCGGTCTCACGCAGCACGGCGAGCTCGCGCAGCGAGCCCTGCAACGAGTCGTAGGCGCGGCCGGCAATCACGATCAAGGTGTTGCGGTTGGCCTCGCGCTCGGCCTTGGTCTTGGCGAGGCTTTCCTGCGCCGAGAGGATATTGCCCTGGTTCTGGTCGAACACGGGGATCGGCACCGAGAGGGAGAGCCGCACCGCATCGTCATTGGTCTCGTTGAAGTGGCGCCAGCCGGCGGCGATCCGCACGTCCGGATAGGGCTTGAGCCGGGCCAGCAGCAGCTCGGCATTGCGCTGGGCGAAGACGGCGGTCCAGCGCACCAGCTGCGGATTGGCATCGATGGCGGCGACCACCGACTGGAACGTCGGCGGCTTGCCCATGGTGTCGAGACGGCCGGAGACCTCGCCGAATTTCGCGGATGCGTCGCCCATCAGCACGGCAAGCTCGCGCCGGGCGCTGGCCAGCGTTGCCTTGAAGCGTTCGCGGTCGGCCTTCACCAGGGCTGAGGCCACTTCGGCGCGGCCAGTCTCGGCCGGCGAGGAGGCGCCGGCCTCGACGCGGCGGCGCAGGAGCGGCGTCAAGCGGTCGATCGCCGCAATCTGCTCGTCGAGGATCTGGATGCGCCGCTGCGCGCCGAGCACGCTGAGGAAGGCGATCGCGGTCTCCGACAGCACCTCCAGCCTGACCGCCTTGCGCTGGATCGCGGCGACCTCGATCCCGGCCGCGCCGGCCGCGATCCGCGCGTCGCGCTTGCCGAACAGCTCAAAGGCCTGGCTGATCTGGAGCGTGGTCTCGGCCGATCGGGTCCCGCGATATTTGCCGGAGCCGAATGAATCGTCCTGCTCGTAGGACAGTTCCGGATTGAGCAGGGCGCCCGCCTGGATGCGCTGGCCCGTGGCGATGCCGACGTCGCGCTCCGCCGCAGTCAGCCGTGGGCTCGCGGCCAGCGCGCGCGACAGCGCGCTCCGCATCGTCAAAGTCTGGGCGTGCGACGGCGCAATCGCCGATCCAGCAATCAGACACGCCACCGCGCACGCCAGGCGCGCGGCCATTCTCCTGCGCAACATAAAACCGACCTGTGAAGGATGAACCTAATGGGCGCGGACGCCCCGACCAATCCGTTCAGGCAATATGTTTGGGAGGCGGGGAATCGGTATCGGGGGTAATTCCGGCGAGCCGGGGTGCAGGCTGCGGGCTGGATGCGGATGCAAGCGCGACCGAAACGGCCGCCGGCGCCGGCTGTGTCACCGTCAGCGAGAAGCAGCCATGGCAATGATGTCCGCCGATGGCCTTGTGGTCGCTGTGGCCCGTGGGGCCATCGAGGACCGCTGCGATCTCCGAGCCGCCGCCCGGCGTGGTGACGTCGATGTCGTGCGAGCCATGCAGCGCGCTCGCCAGCAGGTAGACAGCCGCGATCAGCACAGACAGCAGCCCGCGCCAGTTGCGCCGGCGGCAAGTTCCTGAGGGCTGGCGGTTCGCGGGCACGACGTCACTCTGGCGGTCTGTGCCCGGCCTAGCATGGGGGTGGGAACAGTGTCGACCTGCAACATTGTTACGTCCCTTGAAGAATTGCCGCAGTGCTGGCCGCAAACGCCAACACGCGTCTCATTGGCGCGTGATCAGGCCCAGTTGAGCGTCGGCTGCTGCTTCGCATGCCACCTCTGGAAAATCGCCGGTGTCGCCGGCTTCGGCCGAGACGATTGCGCAACGGCCGGCTTCCATCGCCCGCTCCAGCCATTTGATGGCTTCATTGACCCATCTGTCGTGCTGCTCGGGATCGGCGATCGCCTTTTCCCGAAATGCATCTGCCTGATGAAGGCACGCCGTTCTGCGGTCCACGCGGCTCTCCCCGATCCGGAGGTTCCGCCCCGGTGGCATCCTTTATGATCGCAGAGCCGGCGTCGCTAACATAGGACAGGAAGCGCAAAAGGAAGGCCCCAGCCCGGGGCTGACCGGCTGAGGCCTTCGTGCTCACAATCTTCATCCTTGGGACTCGAACAGGCAACGCCCGTCTCGCCGGTTCGTTCCGCAATTGATGCCGAATTAGGAACGTTCCTCATATCTCGCGATTTAGCGAGCAGGAGAAACTGAGGAGGACGGGACTATGGACGGACTGATTTATCTCATCGGCTTGATCGTCGTGGTCATGGCGATCCTGTCGTTCTTCGGCCTGCGCTGAGAGAACGGCAATGGAAACCCTCGTACGCGACAACATGATGGAGCACGGTGCCACGGCTGCCGACGACCGCCGGACCATCCAGTGGAGCTCGGTGCTCGCAGGCGCTCTCGCCGCCGGCGCAATGTCGTTCATTCTGGTCGGCTTCGGTGTCGCGGTCGGCTTGGGTGTCAGTTCGGCCTCGCCGACTTGGCGCGATGCCTCGGCGGCGCTGGCGCTGCTCTCCGGGCTCTATCTGATCGTCCAGGCAATCATCAGCTTCGGCTTCGGCGGCTACATCGCTGGCCGGACGACGCGACCGGCGCCTGCGCTTGCAACGATCGAGGATGATGGCGAGCGGCGCGACGGGCTGCATGGCCTGACCGCCTGGGCATTGGCCGTGCTGGCTGGTGCAGCTCTGCTGGCGCTTCTTGGCGCTGCTGCGATCGACCGTTCGCCGATGCGCAGCTCGGCGAGCAATACCTCCGCGGCCGAGCCGCTGCTGAGCTATGAGCTCGACAAGCTGTTCCGCGCGCCCCGCCGCGCGCCAAACACGGATCTGAGGGAAGCCCGCGCCGAAGCGGGGCGTGTCCTCATGACGTCATCCAGCCACAGCGGCGTCAGCGCCGATGACCGGACCTACCTCGTGCAGCAGGTTGCCGCAGCAACGGGACTGGCGGCCCCTGACGCCGAACGGCGCGTCGATGTGCTGATCGCAGACTCGAAGACGGCCATCAACCGCGCGCGGCGCAACGCGATCATCGTGGCCTTCTCGGTCGCAGCCGCGACCCTGATCGGCGCCGCGGTGGCTTGGGCTGCGGCTGTCGCTGGCGGACGGCATCGTGACGGAGAGCCGTTGCCGAACTGGATGGCGAGCTCAAATCGCTTCCACCGCAGCCCGCGCGCAATGCCGGTGCCGTAGGTTCCAAAACAAATGGCCGGGCGCAAACCCGGCCATAACGGACGCCTGCAGGAAGTTTCAGGCTTTCTCCTCCCAGATCATCGCGAGATGCACGATGGTCTGCACGGCTTTTTCCATGTCCTGCCGGCTGACCCATTCGAGCCGCGAATGAAACGCGTGCTCGCCGGCAAAGATGTTGGGGCAGGGCAGGCCCATGAAAGACAGGCGCGAGCCGTCGGTGCCACCGCGGATCGCGGTGCGCATCGGGCGCAGGCCGGCGCGGCGGATCGCCTCGATAGCGTATTCGAGCACGTGCGGGTGACGGTCGATCACCTGCTTCATGTTGCGGTACTGCTCCCGCACCTCGAACGTGTAGGTCGAGCGCGGATAGTCCTTCATCACGTCCTTGACGATGGTCTCGAGCAGGACCTCCTTCTCCTTCAGCCCTTCCTCGGTGAAGTCGCGGACGATGAACGAGAGCCTCGCCTGTTCCAGCGCACCCTCGATGCCGATCGGATGCAGAAAGCCCTGCTTGCCCGAGGTCGTCTCCGGCGAGCAGCCTTCCTTCGGCAGCCGCTCGACGATGGCGGCCGCGATCTTGATCGCGTGCTCCATCTTGCCCTTGGCGTAGCCGGGATGGGCGCTGACGCCGTTGATGGTGATGGTGGCGCCGTCGGCCGAGAAGGTCTCGTCCTCGACGCAGCCGGCGCTTTCGCCGTCCATGGTGTAGCCGAAATCGGCACCCAGCTTGTTGATGTCGACATTGTCGACGCCGCGGCCGATCTCCTCGTCCGGCGTGAACAGGATCTTGATGGTGCCGTGCTTCACATCGGGATTGTTGATGAAGAAGTGCGCTGCATCCATGATCTCGGCAACGCCCGCCTTGTTGTCGGCGCCCAGCAGCGTGGTGCCGTCGGTGGTGATGATGTCGTTGCCGATCTGGTTCTTCAGCGCGGGATGCTCATTGAAGCGGATCACTTGGCTGGCATCGCCCGGCAGGGTGATGTCGCCGCCGCGATAGTTCCTCAGAACTTGCGGCTTCACGTCCTTGCCGGTGACGTCGGGCGAAGTGTCCATGTGCGAGCAGAAGCAGATCACCGGCACCTTCTTGTCGGTGTTGGCCGGGATCGTTCCGTAGACGTAGCCGTAATCGTCGAGATGCGCGTCCGCGACGCCCATGGCCTTCAGCTCGGCGGCGAGCACGCGGCCGAGATCCTTCTGCTTCTCGGTCGAGGGCGAGTGAGGGGATTCCGGATCGGACTGGGTGTCGATGGTGACGTAGCGCAGGAAGCGCTCGGTCACGGTATGCGAAAAGGTGAGGGAGGACATTTCTGGTCAAACCGCCGGGGTCAGGGAAGCAGCCGGTATACCAGAAAAGCGGGCCGCGTTGCGGCAGGAAGGAGGTGGGATCAGGCTTAACGAAGAGTAGCCTCAGATCGCCTCTTTCAGTTCCTTGACCGGGCGGAAGGTGACCTTCTTGCTGGCCTTGATGTGGATCGGCTCGCCGGTGGCGGGATTGCGGCCGGTTCGGGCGGCGCGCTTGCGGACCTGGAGGATGCCGAGCCCGACGATGCGGACCCGGTCGCCCTTCCTGAGGTGCTTGGCGATCAAGTCGACCATGTCGGTCAGGACCGCCTCGGCGTGCTTTTTCGACAGATCCTGGCTCTCGGCGATATCGGCGGCGAGCTGCTTGAGCGTGATGGTGGCGGGAGCGGCTGCCTTCTTCGCCGAATCCTTCTTGGCCGAATCCTTCTTAGCCATGACTGGCCTCCCCGGTTGTCCAATGACAGGGAATCCCTGGAAAAGCCGAGAATGCGTGGGGATCCCTCTAAGTCCTTTGAGACGTAGACGATTCGGGCGCGGGCTGACTATGCCGAGAGTTCCCGCCAGCGGCAGGGAATCGCCGGCGCAGATGCGGCAGAAGTCGAGAAGTTCAAGCTAAGACTATGAAGGGGTTGCCAAAATGGCGCGAGAGACGGGGCTCGAACCCGCGACCTCCGGCGTGACAGGCCGGCGCTCTAACCAACTGAGCTACTCCCGCGTGGTTCGCTCGATGCGCGCGGAACGAGGGGGGAATTAAAGGCGGGGCTGAGTGAAGTCAAGGACGTTGCGCTGGCACGGTGTATCTCGGCTAAGCATTGCTCTGGAAAACGAAAAGGCCGCCCGGAGGCGGCCATCGGTCAGCCCGGAAGAGGACCTTTCAGCGAATCTCGGACGTGCCGGCGCTCGTCACCACCACCGGCTTGCCGGCCTTGATCACGTGGGTGGACTGGGCGGACTGGCTGTAATCGGCATTGGTGCGGGCTGCGATCCCGAAGGCCGCCACTGTGATGCCAGCCACCAGCGCCACCACCACGATCTTCAGGTGGGTCGCACGATCAGCAGAGTGAATTGAGTGGTTCATCTGAGCCTCCCGACGGGCTTTGCCGCCGTCTATGGGCTCATGTCTTAAGGACCATCTGTTTCCGGATGGTTTCGCGGGTTCCGCAAAATGGTTTCATCTCGCCGCCCGGCCTGTTTCGCCGGGCGGGCCCAACCGGGCCGGTCTCAGGCCGCGGCACGGCCGATGTCGTCCCGGATCGCGCGGGCGGCCCAGATGAACAGGAGTGCGCCGAGCGTGGTCGTGACCGCCGCCGAGAGCAGGGAATAGCGCACGGCCTCTGCGCCATAACTGCCCTTCAGCGCGTCATTGACCATGCCGACCGCGAGCGGGCCGACGCCCTGGCCGAAGCAGGTGGCGGTGAGCGCAATCAGCGCGGAGGCGAGCGCGCGCATGCTGGGCTTGGCCACCGTCTGCGCGATCGCGAAGATCGGGCCGAGATGGAAGCCGACCAGGAACGAGGTCAGCGCGAGCATGGCGACCATCATCGCGAAATCCTGCGTCAGCATGCACAGCGCGAACACCGGCCCGGCGAGTCCCGAGGTGATCGCGGGCGCCCACAGCTTCCAGCGGTCGTCGCGGCGGCTGACCTGCGCCACGACGAAACCGCCGAGCAGGGTACCGGCCATGCCGGCCAGGCCCTTGAAGGTGCCGGCATAGGTGCCGATCTCGGCGCTCGACAGATGATGCACGCGGGCCAGGAACGGCGGGATCCAGGCCGCGGTCGCGTAGTTCGTGTAGGTGGTGAGGCAGAAGCCGATCAGGACGATGATGAAGCTGCGCTGCGAGGCGAGAAAGCGCAGCGTCGGCCCGAGCGGCTCGGGCACGAAACTCTCCTGCATCGCGCCGCGCTTCGGCTCGGAGATCGTCAGCCACAGCACCAGTGCGAGCAGGATGCCGGGCAGGCCAGCGACATAGAAGGCCATCCGCCAGCCATAGTGCTGGTTGACGTAGCCGCCGATGAAATAGCCGAGGAAGACGCCGAGATAGGTGCCGATGGCGTAGATGCCGAGCGCGCGCGGGCGCTCATTCTTGGCGAAGAGGTCGGCGACGATCGATTGCGAGGCCGGCGAGCCCGCGGATTCGCCGACGCCGACGCCGATGCGCGCCAGCGCCAGCGAGGTTACGCTGGTGGCCGCGCCGCACAGCGCGGTCATCGCGCTCCAGAACGCAAAGGCCAACGCCACGATGTTGCGGCGGTTGAGCCGGTCGGCAACACGCGCAATGGGAATGCCGAGCAGGGAATAGAACAGCGCAAAGCCGAAGCCCGCGAGCAGGCCCATCATGGTGTCGCTGAGGGCGAACTCCTTCTTGATCGGCTCGATCAGCACGTTGAAGATCGTGCGGTCGAGGAAGTTCAGCGCGTAGATGATGGTGAGCAGCCCCAGCACGTAATAGCGCCGCGCCGGGGGCTTTGCCGCGGCAGCCGTTTGCACCGACATCTGTGACGTCACATCGACCATCGCTTCCCCCAATCTGTCGTTGTTATCGTTGTCGGTCCAGCTCCGTTTGGAGCTGGTAGATCAGCCTTCGCGGATGTAATTCCCCGCTTCGAATGCGACCGGAGGCGCGCCGGCATCGAACGAGACGCCGATCGGATCGCGGCCCGCGGCGAGCGCATCGAGCTGGTCGCTCAGCATGCGCCGGATCAACAGGATGCCGCGGTCGCTCTGGCCGAAATGCTCCTCGGAATGAACGGTGACCTCGCCCTGGCCGACCTGGGCCTCGTAATCGCCCGGAAATTGCTGGTGCTCTTGCTCGGTCATGTCCCACCAGAACTTGCCGTTGAACTTCGAGCGCATGCGGCTGATGTCGCCGGGAGCCTGGACGCGGCCGGCGACATAGATCCGGAAGGAGCCGTCGTCGATCGGAAGGACCCAGCCGATCGACTCGACGCGCGCGAACTGCGCGACGCGCGGGTTCGGCACGACGCGTAAGGTCGGCAGCGCAGCCTCGCTGACGCGATAGAATACCTTGCCGTCGTCCTGCTTGCGCTCGGAGCGGACCAGGACGCCGCGCGGCGATTTCTCGAACGTCACCTCCGGGATCGACGCCATCATGTTGGTGAATTGCGGGCCCGAGAACGAGCCGTGCAGCACCGGCACGTGATAGGGATCGACCACGTTCTCGAAATGCTGCAGCCAGTTGCACGGAATGATGGCGGGGCCACCGCCGCCGATCGAGGAATCATCGGCCTCGACCAGCTCGCCGTCGTCCATTGTCTCCAGGCATTCGTAAGCCGGCAGCACCGGGCGTTTCTCGGCCGGGCCCATATAGGCGAAGATCAGTCCGTAGCGTTCCTCGACTGGATACCAGGGCTGGCGCACCTTGTCCTTGAACTGGCCGCCGTCGGGCTCGCAGGGCTGCTCCAGGCAGTGGCCCTCGGTGTCGAACTTCCAGCCGTGATAGCAGCAACGGATGCCGTCCTCCTCGACCTTGCCATAGTAGAGCGTAGTGCCGCGGTGGCAGCAGCGGGCGTGCAAGAGGCCGGCGCGGCCATGCTTGTCGCGGAACAGCACCAGATCCTCACCCAGAGCGCGCACCTTCCTCGGTGTGTCGGTGGCGTCACCGACGAGCCCGACCGGGTGCCAGTAACGGCGCAGCAGTTCGCCCATCGGCGTGCCGCGCACGACCGAGGTCAGCTCGGTGCGGGTGTGCGCCGGCTTCATCGCATAGGCCGTGCCGAGATCACGATCCCGCTGGGTGATGGTCATGCTGGTCCTCCCGCTTTGGCCGTGATGGCCGGGCCTTTTCGATGCCTTGGATCCAGTGAAAGATAATTCGATGACAATGTCAACGATCTTCCAAATGCCTCTTAGTCGCATTTGATGAGGTGGCCGGCCGGGCTTGGCAGGCTCGGGCTCGCAGGCCCAGACTTGTAGGCTCGGACTTGGCAGGCTCGGGCTTTCTTGGCAGAGGTGGATCATGAGCCAGACCGAGAGCAGGGGCGGGGCGACGTCGCCCGCAGACGAGAGCGAACCGTCGGCCCCGATCACCGTGATGCTGTCGTCGCGACTGATGGTGCTTGCCAATCTGCTCAAGCGCGGTGCGATCCTGCGCTACAAGCGCCTCACCGGATTGTCCTCGGTCGAGTTCGGTCTCGTCGCCTCGCTCGGCCGCCGGCCGCCGATGAGCGTGGCGCGGCTTGCCGAGGCCGTCGGCCAGGACAAGGGACAGATCAGCCGTGCGCTGGCAAATCTGCTCTCGCGCAAGCTGATCGTGAAATCGGCTAATCCGAAAGATAGCCGCGAAGTGCTGATCTCGCTGACGGCGGCGGGCCTTGCAGCGCATGATGCGATCGTCGACGGCGCGCAGGAGCGCAACCGGCGTCTGCTGGAACAGCTGAGCGAAGCCGAGTTCCACACGCTGCTGGGTCAAGTCGATCGGCTCACGGCGATCGCCGCCGAGATGCTCGAGAGCGAGAAGAACGCACGCTGATCTCGCAGCGCTCTCTCGACAGGTTGGATCCCTTCTAAGAGTCCTTCTAAGAAGCTTTCAATTAGGGAATTCTCGCGCCCTCCCATAAGCGTCGCAGGTGAGCGCATGCCGTCCGGGGACAGGCGGCATGACGCATCGAACATGCAGCTTCGGGGTGGCGCGTTGAACAGTCTGGGAATGCTGCGGTCGGCCGTGTTGGCGACCGCGTCCGCTTGGGTTTTGATGCCGCAGGCATCGCTTGCACAATCGTCCGCGCAGGGTGGCGCAGCGAGCCTGCCGCCGGTGACCGTCACCGCGCCGGAAGCGCGCCGCCGCGCCGCCACGACCCCTCAGCGCCGCGCGCCGCGGTCGTCGGAGCAGACTGCCAACAGGAACAGGCCGCAGCTGCAGCGCAACGTCGGCTTCGTCGAGACGCCGCGCGGCCCGGTGAACGGCTACGTCGCGGGTCGCAGCTCGTCCGGCACCAAGACCAACACGCCGATCATCGAGACGCCGCAGTCGGTGTCCGTCATCGGCGCCGAGCAGATCCGCGACCAGAAGCCGAACAAGCTCGATGAGGTCCTGCGCTACACCGCCGGTGTGCGGGCGGGAACGTTTGGCACGGACACCCGCAACGATTGGTGGCTGATCCGCGGCTTCAAGTCCGAGGACATCGGACTGTTCCTCGACGGCATGCAGCTGTTCTACACCTCCTATGCGAGCTGGAAGCTCCAGACGCCGAACATGGAGCGGGTCGAGGTGCTGCGCGGTCCGTCCGCGGTGCTCTACGGTGGATCGAGCCCGAGCGGCATCGTCAACGTCATCAGCAAGTTGCCGCCCGCCGAGCCGATCCGCTACGTCGAGACCGGCGTCAACAATTTCGGCAACGCCTATGTCAGCTTCGATTTCGGCGGGCCGGTCGCGACCAGCCCCGAGAACGGCAAGCTGTTCGCCCGCGTGGTCGGCCAGGTCCAGAACGGCGGCACGCAGGTCAACTTCACGCCCGACAACAACTACTTCATCGCGCCATCGTTCACCTGGAAGCCGGACGCCGACACGAGCTTCACGGTGCTGGCCTCGGCCTCGAAGCAGGACACCCGCGGCATCAACTTCCTGCCCTACCAGGGCACGGTGACCAACGCACCGTTCGGCAAGATTCCGACCAGCTTCTTCGTCGGCGATCCCAGCGTCGACAAGTTCACGCGCGAGCAGGAGATGCTCGGCTATCAGTTCGCGCGCAATCTCACCGAGGACCTGACGTTCCGTCAGAACGCCCGCTTTGCGCATGTCGACATTACCTACCGCGGCTATGTCGGCAACGATTGGGCCAATATCAACACGGCCACGCTCAATCGGTACAATTGGTATGCAAAGAACACTGCCAATCAGGCCAATCTCGACAACCAGCTCGAGTATCGCTTCAATACGGGCCCGGTCAGGCACACGATGCTGTTCGGCGTCGACCTGAAGGGATACCAGATCGACGACTACCAGGCCTTCGGGGGCGGCGTGCCCGCGATCAACGTCTTCAATCCCGCCTATGGGGCGGCCGAGGTCGCACTGCCGGCCGCTCCGTTCCGGAACTTCCTGATCACTCAGAAGCAGGCCGGCACTTATCTTCAGGACCAGATGAAGCTCGGCAACTTCACGCTGGTGCTGAGTGGCCGCAATGACTGGGTCGAGACGACGCAGGAAACGCGTGACACCGGCGCCACGGTCGGGAGCCGCAACGACAGCAGGTTCAGCGGCCGCGCCGGGCTGATCTACAATTTCGACAATGGCATCGCACCCTACGTCTCCTATTCGACGAGCTACAATCCGATCATCGGGCTCAACGCCCAGAACCAGCTGTTTCTGCCGGAGACCGGCAAGCAGGCCGAAATCGGCGTAAAGGTCGCGCCAAAAGGCTTCGACGGTTATTTCACGGTCTCGGCGTTCGATCTGGTCCGTCAGAACGTCGCGACGACATTGCCGGGCAGCGTTCCAGTCCTGCAGAACCAGACGGGCGAGGTGACCTCGCGCGGTATCGAGCTCGAAGCGGTGGCCAATGCCACGAAGGAGCTGAAGTTCATCGGCTCCTTCACGGCCTATCATCTCTTCAACAGCAAGGATCTAGATCCGACGCTCGTCGGCAAGACACCGACCAACACGCCTGAGCTCCTGGTCTCGGGCTGGGCCGACTACACCTTCAAGGACGGACCGCTGGAAGGATTTGGTTTCGGCGGTGGCGTTCGCTACATCGGCGCGTCCTGGGCCGACACTGCCAATACCCTCGAGGTTCCCGCGGTGGTGCTCGGCGATCTCGCGGTCCATTACGAATGGCAGAACTGGCGGACGGCGCTCAACGTGATCAACGTGACCGACAAGATGTATGTCGCGAGTTGCGCGTCGACCACCTCCTGCTTCTACGGCGACCGCCGGCGCGTCACCGCCAGCGTTTCCTACAAATGGTGAGGACAGGTGAGGGCGGCTGACATCTGGTGCCGCCGGTCCTCCACCACGAGATAGATGAGCACCCGGGCTATGCCCCCCCAGCCCGAAGCTCATCGGAGCGCGGCGCGCGCGACGGCCCTCCACGTCGCCGCCGCCGCGCTCGCGACCGGTCGGGCTGCAATATATCGCAAGCCCGAGTTGTCTTCGCAGCAGGCAGGCCCGTCCCGCCGCGATGCATGGCTCGTCTGATCGCTTGCGCCTGTGGATAGGTGTCTTTGCTCCGGGGCGCTCGGCATTATGTCGCCGGGGTGACAGTCAGTCGGGGCCTAATGGCGGCCGCAGCTCGGTTTGGGTGCGCTGCCGCACCAAAAAACCAGGTGCTTTTCTCGTGCAATGCATGGCAAAAAGCTGCCTTGGCTCGCGCGGCCGCAATCTCAGAACGGCTGCCCTGCAAAACGGTGGCCGCCCTTGCTGGCCTTGGCGATCTGCTCCATACCAGCGCGGGGTGATTCCGGGATTTTCACCGTTCTGGGGGCGGCAAAGGGCCTAAAAAGAGCGTGTCTTGCGCCCATTGGTGCACTGCGCTAAGGCTCAGAATAATTCCAAATCGGACGAATCCGTGGCTGTCCCGAGGCTGCGGGAAAAAGGGCTCGCCATGAGCGGCATTCTGCAGAACTATCTTCCACTCGTCGTCTTTATAGGGGTAGCGGGCCTCATTGGCCTCGTGCTGCTGATCGCGCCCTTCGTCGTGGCGTTCCAGCAGCCGGACCCGGAAAAGCTGTCGGCGTATGAGTGCGGTTTCAACGCCTTCGACGACGCGCGCATGAAGTTCGACGTCCGCTTCTATCTGGTCGCCATTCTCTTCATCATCTTCGATCTCGAGGTGGCGTTCCTGTTTCCCTGGGCGGTGGCGTTCGGCAAGCTTGGCGCGACCGGCTTCTGGTCCATGGTGGTGTTCCTCGCCGTGCTGACGGTCGGGTTCGCCTATGAATGGAAGAAGGGAGCACTCGAATGGGATTGAACCCCGTGTCGTCCACAGGTCCGGCTATCGCGCCGGCCCCCAAGGGCATCCTGGATCCGTCGACCGGCCGGCCGGTCGGGGCCAATGATCCGTTCTTCATCGAGGTCAATTCCGAGCTGTCCGACAAGGGCTTCTTCGTGGCCGCGACCGACGACCTCATCACCTGGGCCCGTACCGGCTCCCTGATGTGGATGACCTTCGGTCTCGCCTGCTGTGCGGTCGAGATGATGCAGGTGTCGATGCCGCGTTACGACGTCGAGCGCTTCGGCTTCGCGCCGCGTGCCTCGCCGCGCCAGTCCGACGTGATGATCGTCGCAGGCACGCTGACCAACAAGATGGCGCCGGCGCTGCGCAAGGTCTACGACCAGATGCCCGAACCGCGCTACGTCATCTCGATGGGCTCCTGCGCCAACGGCGGCGGCTACTATCACTATTCCTACTCGGTCGTGCGCGGCTGCGACCGCATCGTGCCGATCGACATCTATGTGCCGGGCTGCCCGCCCACGGCGGAAGCGCTGCTTTACGGCGTGCTGCTGCTGCAGAAGAAGATCCGGCGCACCGGCACCATCGAACGCTAAGGTTTTACGTCATGGACGACGCCAAGCTCGACGCCCTGGGGCAGACGATCGTTAGCGCGCTTCCGGGCGCCGCCATCGGTCATTCGGTGGCCTTCAACCAGCTGACGGTTGATGTCGAAGCCAGCAAGATCGTCGAGGTGGTCAAGTACCTCCGCGACGACCCGAACTGCCGCTTCATCAACTTCACCGACATCACGGCCGCAGACTACCCGTCGCGCGAGAAGCGCTTCGACGTGATCTATCACTTCCTGTCCCCGACCCTGAACGCGCGGATCCGGCTCAAGGCCCAGGCCGACGAGACCACGCAGGTGCCGTCGCTGATCGAGGTGTTCCCCGGCGCCGACTGGTTCGAGCGCGAGGCTTACGACCTCTACGGCGTGTTCTTCGTCGGCCATCCCGACATGCGCCGCATCCTCACCGATTACGGTTTCGAGGGTCACCCGCTGCGCAAGGACTTCCCGACCACCGGTTTCGTCGAGGTCCGCTACGACGACCAGGAGAAGCGGGTTGTGTACGAGCCCGTCCGGCTCAACCAGGAATTCCGCAAGTTCGACTTTTTGTCTCCGTGGGAGGGGGCCGATTATCCGGTCCTTCCAGGGGATGAAAAAGCGGGACCGAAGGTCTGATCATGAACGAGCAACCCGAACAGCTTCGCAACTTCACCATCAATTTCGGTCCGCAGCATCCGGCCGCGCACGGCGTGCTGCGTCTGGTGTTGGAACTTGACGGCGAAGTCGTCGCGCGCGTCGATCCGCATATCGGCCTGCTTCACCGCGGCACCGAGAAGCTGATCGAGCAGAAGACCTATCTCCAGGCGATCCCGTACTTCGATCGGCTCGACTACGTCGCGCCGATGAACCAGGAGCACGCCTTCTGCATGGCGGCTGAAAAGCTGCTCGGCATCGAGGTGCCGCGCCGCGGTCAGCTCATCCGCGTGCTCTATTGCGAGATCGGCCGCATCCTGTCGCATCTGCTCAACGTCACCACGCAGGCGATGGACGTCGGCGCGCTGACCCCGCCGCTGTGGGGCTTCGAAGAGCGCGAAAAGCTGATGGTGTTCTACGAGCGCGCCTCGGGCAGCCGTATGCACGCAGCCTTCTTCCGCGTCGGCGGCGTGCATCAGGATTTGCCGCAGAAGCTGGTCGACGACATCGAGGCCTGGTGCGATCCGTTCCTGAAGGTCGTGGACGACCTCGACCGGTTGCTCACCGCCAATCGCATCTTCAAGCAGCGCAACGTCGATATCGGCGTGGTGCCGCTGAAGGAAGCCTGGGAGTGGGGCTTCTCCGGCGTGATGGTGCGCGGCTCGGGCGCGGCCTGGGACCTGCGCAAGTCGCAGCCCTATGAATGCTATGCCGAGATGGATTTCGACATTCCGATTGGCAAGAACGGCGACTGCTACGACCGCTACCTGATCCGCATGGAAGAGATGCGCCAGTCCATCCGCATCATGAAGCAGTGCATCCAGAAGCTGAACGCGCCCGACGGGAAGGGCCCGGTCGTCGTCGAAGACAACAAGGTCGCGCCGCCGCGCCGTGGCGAGATGAAGCGCTCGATGGAAGCGCTGATCCATCACTTCAAGCTCTACACCGAAGGCGTTCACGTGCCGGCCGGTGAAGTCTATGCCGCGGTCGAGGCGCCGAAGGGCGAGTTCGGCGTCTATCTGATCTCCGACGGCACCAACAAGCCCTACAAGTGCAAGATCCGCGCGCCGGGCTTTGCGCATCTGCAGGCGATGGATCACATCTGCCGCGGCCATCTGCTCGCCGACGTCTCGGCGATCCTCGGCTCGCTCGACATCGTGTTCGGAGAGGTCGATCGGTGATGGGGCAGCAGGCGCCAATCCAGTTTGACCGCGCCTCGGGGGCCCTTGAAGGGGCCAACCTGTGGGAGCGGACGGCTGCCTTGGCGCTGGTGACCGGATCGAAGATCTCCTCGCACTTCTCGCATATGGGCTACATCGCCTGCGCGAATTTGCTGCGGAAGACGCTGCCCGAGCGCAACATCGCGATCAGGCTCAATCCCGACGCCGTGTTCGAATTCCCTTACGGCGATGGCTATTGGAGCAAGCTGCTCAACCGCTCCTACAATTACGAGGACGAGCTCGAACTGCTGTTCGCCGATTCCGTCGACGTCGACTACACGCTGCTCGATTGCGGCGCCAATTACGGTTATTGGTCGGTGCTGGTGTCGAGCAGGCCGTTCGGTTCGCACAAGGCGATCGCGATCGAGCCGTCGGGGCAGAACTATCCGAAGCTCGCCAACAACGCCCGCGTCAACGGTAATCGCTTCGAGACCATGAAATGCGCGATCGGCGCCAGCCGCGGCACCGCGCGTCTGTCAGGCACCAAGCACGAAGCCTTCAGCATCGCCGGCGATCCCTCCGCGGGCGGTGAGGAGGTGCCGGTCATCGCACTCGACAATCTGATCGAGGACGGCAAGGTCGCAAGCACCGGCAAGTACCTGATCAAGCTCGACGTCGAGGGCGTCGAGATCGAGGCGATCAAGGGCGGCGCGCGTCTGCTCCAGGCCGACAGCGTCATCATGTGCGAGGAGCACGGCAGCGACCGCTCTCATGCGGTGTCGCGCTTCATCCTCGAGCAGACCCCGCTGAAGCTGATCGTGTTCGATCCGCGCAGCAACCGGATGGAGACCGTGACCGAGCTGTCGATCCTCGACCGCATCAAGGTCTCGACCCACGTCGGCTACAACGTTTTCGGCACCGCAAGCGCATTTTGGCAGGACAGGATCGAAGCCCTGAATGCGAAAACAGCGCGCCGCATGCAGTGAGAGATTGAAGAGATGTCCGTTCGCCGATTAGCACCGAAGGAAGTCCAGCCCGCGAGCTTTGCGTTCACGGAGGAGAACCTCGCATTCGCCAAGCAGCAGATCGCGAAATATCCGGCGGGACGTCAGGCCTCCGCCGTCATCGCCATCCTCTGGCGTGCCCAGGAGCAGCACGACGGCTGGGTCTCGGAAGCCGCGATCCGCGTCATCGCCGACATGCTCGACATGCCCTACATCCGCGTGCTGGAAGTCGCGACCTTCTACACGATGTTCCAGCTTGCCCCCGTCGGCAAGAAGGCCCACGTCCAGGTCTGCGGCACCACGCCGTGCCGCCTGCGCGGCGCCGAGGATCTGATCCACGTCTGCGAACACCGCATCCATCACGAGCCCTTCCATCTGTCCAAGGACGGCAATTTCAGCTGGGAGGAGGTCGAGTGCCTCGGTGCCTGCGTGAACGCGCCGATGGTGCTGATCGGCAAGGACACTTATGAGGACCTGACCAAGGAAAGCTTCGGCAAGGTGCTCGACGGTTTCGCTTCGGGCAATCCGCCCAAGCCCGGTCCGCAGAACGGCCGCCAGTTCTCGGCGCCGATCACCGGGCCGACCACGCTGAAGGAGAGCACCTGATGGGTGGTCTCTCGCAGCCTTCGGTGCAGGGGAGTGGTGCCATGAAGAAGTGGGGCTTCATCGCGTTGCACGCCGCCGTGGCGGCCGCTTTCATTTTCCTGCTGCAGCGTTTCAGCCTGAACGCGTCGCTGGAATCCAGTCTGCTCTGGGCGCTGACCTTCGCCGTCTGCGCCGCCGGACTTGCCTACAAGCAGACCATTCGTTGATCGGAAAGCACTGATATGCTCGAGGACAAGGACCGCATCTTCAAGAACCTCTACGGCCTCCACGATTGGGGGCTCGAGGGTGCGCGGCGCCGCGGCGCCTGGGATGGCACCAAGAACATCATCGACAAGGGCCGCGACTGGATCATCAACGAGATGAA
Source organism: Bradyrhizobium ottawaense (assembly GCF_002278135.3). Taxonomy (NCBI): domain Bacteria; kingdom Pseudomonadati; phylum Pseudomonadota; class Alphaproteobacteria; order Hyphomicrobiales; family Nitrobacteraceae; genus Bradyrhizobium; species Bradyrhizobium ottawaense. The sequence continues at coordinate 3,989,691 of NZ_CP029425.2, forward strand.
GGCGTCGGGCCTGCGGGGCCGCGGCGGCGCCGGCTTCCCGACCGGCCTGAAATGGTCGTTCATGCCGAAGGAATCGACCGACGGCCGGCCGAGCTATCTCGTCGTCAACGCCGACGAGTCCGAGCCCGGCACCTGCAAGGATCGCGAGATCATGCGGCACGATCCGCATCTCCTGATCGAGGGCTGCCTGATCGCGAGCTGCGCCATGAACGCGCATGCCTGCTACATCTATGTCCGCGGCGAATTCATCCGCGAGCGCGAGCATCTGCAGGCCGCGATCGACCAGGCCTATGAGGCCAAGCTGGTCGGCAAGGACAACGTCAACGGCTGGCCGTTCGACATCTACGTCGCGCACGGCGCCGGCGCTTACATCTGCGGCGAGGAAACCGCGCTGCTCGAAAGCCTCGAAGGCAAGAAGGGTCAGCCGCGGCTGAAGCCGCCGTTCCCGGCCAATGTCGGCCTGTTCGGCTGCCCGACCACCGTCAACAACGTCGAGTCCATCGCGGTTGCGCCCGACATCCTCAGGCGCGGCGCAGCGTGGTTCGCCGGCATCGGCCGTCCGAACAATGTCGGCACGAAACTCTTCTGCATCTCCGGCCATGTCGAGCGGCCCTGCAACGTCGAAGAGGCCATGGGCATTCCGTTCCGTGAGCTGATCGACAAGCATTGCGGCGGCATCCGCGGCGGCTGGGACAACCTCAAGGCCGTGATCCCCGGCGGCTCGTCGGTGCGCATGGTGCCGGCCGAGCAGATCATCGACACGCCGATGGATTTCGACAGTCTGAGCAAGCTGCGCTCGGGCCTCGGCACCGCGGCTGTGATCGTGATGGACAAGTCCACCGACCTGATCCGCGCGATTGCCCGCATCTCCTATTTCTACAAGCACGAGAGCTGTGGCCAGTGCACGCCGTGCCGCGAGGGCACGGGCTGGATGTGGCGGGTCCTCACCCGCATGGCCGAGGGCCGCGCCCACAAGCGCGAGATCGACATGCTGCTCGAGGTGACCAAGCAGGTCGAGGGCCACACCATCTGCGCGCTCGGCGATGCTGCGGCATGGCCGATCCAGGGCCTGATCGCGCATTTCCGTCACGAGATCGAAGCGCGCATCGACCAATATTCGCACAGGGCCGACATCGACGATATCGGCGTCCGCGATCCCGTGAACATGGTCGCGGCGGAGTAAGAAGAATGACCAAGCTCATCATCGACGGCAAAGAGATCGATGTGCCCGCCGAGTACACGCTGCTTCAGGCGTGCGAGGCGGCCGGCGCCGAGATTCCGCGCTTCTGCTATCACGAGCGGCTGTCGATCGCCGGCAATTGCCGGATGTGCCTCGTCGAAGTGAAGGGCGGCCCCAAGCCGGTCGCAAGCTGCGCCTGGGGTGTGCGCGACTGCCGTCCGGGCCCCAAGGGCGAGCCGCCGGAGATCTCCACGCGTTCGCCGATGGTGAAGAAGGCGCGCGAAGGCGTGATGGAATTCCTTCTGATCAACCATCCGCTGGATTGCCCGATCTGCGACCAGGGCGGCGAGTGCGACCTGCAGGACCAGGCGATGGGCTATGGTGTCGACACCAGCCGGTTCGCCGAGAACAAGCGCGCGGTCGAGGACAAATATCTCGGCGCGCTGGTCAAGACCTCGATGAACCGCTGCATCCAGTGCACGCGCTGCGTCCGCTTCTCGGCGGAAGTCGCCGGCGCGCCCGAGATGGGCGCCACGGGCCGTGGCGAGGACATGGAGATCACGACCTATCTCGAGCACGCGCTCACGTCGGAGCTTCAAGGCAATCTCGTCGACATCTGCCCGGTGGGCGCGCTGACCTCGAAGCCCTACGCCTTCGCGGCGCGTCCGTGGGAACTCGGCAAGACGCAGTCGATCGACGTGATGGACGGCGTCGGCTCGGCAATCCGCGTCGACACCCGCGGCCGTGAGGTGATGCGCGTGCTGCCGCGCATCAACGAGGCCGTGAATGAGGAGTGGATCTCCGACAAGACCCGCCACGTCGTCGACGGCCTGCGCACCCAGCGCCTGGACCGGCCCTATATCCGTGAAGCCGGCAAGCTGCGCGCGGCGAGCTGGACCGAAGCCTTTGCCGCGATCGCCGCAAAGGCGGCGCGCACCGACGGCAAGCGCATCGGCGCGATCGCCGGCGATCTCGCCGGCGTCGAGGAGATGTTCGCGCTGAAGGATCTGCTCGCCAAGTTCGGCTCGACCAATATGGCGGTGCAGGGCGGCGACGCCTTCGACCCCGCGCTCGGCCGCAGCTCCTACATCTTCAACCCGACGCTGGTGGGGGTGGAGCAGGCGGATGCGCTGCTCATCATCGGCGCGAACCCGCGGAAAGAGGCGGCCGTGTTCAACGCCCGCATCCGCAAGCGCTGGCGCGCTGGCGGCTTCAAGGTCGGCGTGATCGGGGCCAAGGTCGATCTGACCTACGACTACGATCACCTCGGCGCGGGCACCGAGACGCTCGGTGATCTCGCGGCCGGCAAGCATTCCTTCATGGACGTGCTGAAGAACGCCAAGCACCCGATCATCCTGGTCGGCGCGGGCGCGGCTTCGCGTCACGACGGCGCCGCCATTCTCGCCAGCGCCGCCAAGCTCGCGCTCGACGTCGGTGCGGTCAAGGACGGCTGGAACGGCTTTGGCGTGCTGCATGAGAGCGCCTCGCGCGTCGGTGCGCTCGATATCGGCTTCTCCGCGACCGGCGGCGGCCTGAACGCCGCGCAGATGACGACGTTCGGCACGCTCGATTTGCTGTTCCTGCTCGGCGCCGACGAGATCAACGCGCCTGACGGTACCTTCGTCGTTTATATCGGCACCCATGGCGACCGCGGCGCGCATCGCGCCGACGTGATCCTGCCGGCGGCCGCCTACACCGAGAAGTCCGCGATCTACGTCAACACCGAAGGCCGCGTCCAGATGACGGGCCGCGCCGCGTTCCCGCCGGGTGAAGCCCGCGAGGACTGGGCGATCGTCCGGGCGCTGTCGGAAGCGCTCGGCAAGAAGCTCGGCTATGACTCGCTTTCGGCGCTGCGCCAGGCGATCTTCAAGGCCGTGCCGCACCTGATCCGTCTTGACCAGATCGAGGCCGGCTCGGCCGACCAGATCAAGAAGCTGGCGGGGAAGGGCGGTTCGCCCGAGAAGGCACCGTTCAAGCCGCTGGTCGAGGATTTCTATTTGACCAACCCAATCGCGCGTGCGTCCGCCGTGATGGCGGAATGCTCGCGCCTCGCCTCCGGGCACATGCTGACCGCAGCAGAGTGAGCGTGATCTGATGGAATTCTTCGAAAGCGCATTCTGGACCGGGTTCCTCTGGCCGCTGATCATCATGATCGCGGAGAGCGTCTTGGTGCTCGTCGTCCTCCTGGTCGCGATCGCCTACATCCTGCTCGCCGACCGCAAGATCTGGGCGGCGGTGCAGATCCGGCGCGGCCCGAACGTGGTCGGCCCCTGGGGCCTGCTGCAATCCTTCGCCGACTTGCTGAAGTTCGTGCTGAAGGAGCCGATCATTCCGGCCGGCGCCAACAAGGGCGTCTTCCTGCTGGCGCCGCTGGTCTCATGCGTGCTCGCGCTTGCCGCCTGGGCGGTGATCCCGACCAATCTCGGCTGGGTGATCTCCGACATCAATGTCGGCATCCTCTTCATCTTCGCGATCTCGTCGCTGTCGATCTACGGCATCATCATGGCCGGCTGGTCGTCGAACTCGAAGTACCCGTTCCTGGCCGCGCTGCGCTCGGCGGCGCAGATGGTGTCTTATGAAGTCTCGATCGGCTTCGTCATCATCACGGTGCTGCTCTGCGCCGGCACGCTGAACCTGTCGGCCGTTGTCGAGGCCCAGCATGTCCGCGGCCTTGCCAGCCTGATCGGGCTGCCGCAGCTCACGATCCTGAACTGGTACGTCTGGCCGCTGTTCCCGATGTTCGTGATCTTCTACGTTTCGGCGCTGGCGGAAACCAACCGCCCGCCGTTCGACCTCGTGGAAGCCGAATCCGAGCTGGTCGCCGGCTTCATGGTCGAGTACGGCTCGACCCCGTATCTGCTGTTCATGCTCGGCGAGTATGTCGCGATCGTCACGATGTGCGCGATGGCGACGATCCTGTTCCTCGGAGGCTGGCTGCCGCCGGTCGACCTGCCGCCCTTCAACTGGGTGCCGGGGATCATCTGGTTCTCGCTCAAAGTCTTCTTCATGTTCTTCCTGTTCGCGATGGCAAAGGCGATCGTGCCGCGCTACCGCTACGACCAACTGATGCGCCTCGGCTGGAAGGTGTTCCTGCCGCTGTCGCTGGCGATGGTGGTCGTGGTGGCCGGCGTGCTGCATTTCGCCGGCATCGCGCCGAAGTGAGGGCCGTCATGGGTATCAACGTCAACGCCACTGCACGCTCGCTTCTGCTGTCGGAATTCGTCTCGGCGTTCTTCCTCGCCATGCGCTATTTCTTCCAGCCGAAGCCGACCCTGAACTATCCGTTCGAGAAGGGCCCGATCTCGCCGCGCTTCCGCGGCGAGCATGCGCTGCGCCGCTATCCGAACGGCGAAGAGCGTTGCATCGCCTGCAAGCTCTGCGAGGCGGTTTGCCCGGCGCAGGCCATCACCATCGAGGCCGGCCCGCGTCGCAACGACGGCACCCGCCGCACCGTGCGCTACGACATCGACATGGTGAAGTGCATCTACTGCGGCCTCTGCCAGGAGGCCTGTCCGGTCGACGCCATCGTCGAAGGTCCGAACTTCGAGTTCGCGACCGAGACCCGCGAGGAACTGTTCTATGACAAGGCCAAGCTGCTCGCCAACGGCGACCGCTGGGAACGCGAGATCGCGAAAGCGATCGAGCTCGACGCGCCGTACCGGTGAGGTGAGGGCATGATCCTTCCCGCGCTGTTCTTCTATCTCTTTGCCGGCGTCTGTGTCGCCTCGGCCGTGATGGTGATTGTCTCGCGCAATCCCGTGCACTCCGTGCTGTACCTGATCCTGGCCTTCGTCAACGCCTCCGGCCTGTTCGTGCTGATGGGTGCCGAGTTCCTGGCGATGATCCTGATCGTCGTCTATGTCGGCGCGGTCGCGGTGCTGTTCCTGTTCGTGATCATGATGCTCGACGTGGACTTCACCGAGCTGCGCGAGGGCTTCATCGAGTACCTGCCGGTCGGCCTCGTGATCGGCGGCATCTTCCTGTTCGAGCTGCTGCTCACCGTCGGCTTCTGGGTCATCAATCCCGGCGTCGCCAAGACGATCACGGCGGCGATCCCGGCCAACGTCTCCAATACCGAGGCGCTCGGGCTCGTGCTCTATACGAAGTACATCCACTACTTCCAGCTCTCGGGCATGGTGCTGCTGGTCGCCATGATCGGCGCCATCGTGCTGACGCTGCGGCACAAGGCGAGCGTGAAGCGGCAGGACATCAACGTTCAGAACGCGCGCACGCCCGACATGGCGATGGCGATGCGCAAGGTGGCGCCGGGGCAGGGGCTCCAGGACTCTGACGCGGCGGAGTGGGTGAAATGACGATCGGGCTCGGACACTATCTGGCGGTCGGCGCGATCCTGTTCACGCTCGGCATCCTCGGCATCTTCCTGAACCGCAAGAACATCATCGTCATCCTGATGTCGATCGAGCTGATCCTGCTCTCGGTCAACATCAACCTCGTCGCGTTCTCGACCTTCCTCGGCGACATCGTCGGCCAGGTCTTCGCGCTTCTGGTGCTGACGGTCGCTGCCGCTGAAGCCGCGATCGGTCTCGCCATCCTGGTGGTCTATTTCCGCAACCGCGGCTCGATCGCGGTTGAGGACGTCAATCTGATGAAGGGCTGAGCTCAGTCATGGTTCAGGCAATCGTATTCCTGCCTCTGCTGGGCGCCATTCTGGCCGGGCTCATCGCCCTGGCCGGCGCGCATGCCCGCAACCCCTCGGGTGACGAGGTCGAGCATCACGGCGATCACGGTCATGGCGATGCCCATGCCGCGGCCGCCCATGACGACCATGGCCACGACGATCACGCCCATGACGACCACGGCCACGGCCCGGTCGAGCCGCCGGCGGCGGGCTCGCGCGGCGCCGAGCTGATCACGACGGGTCTGCTGTTCGTGTCGGCGGCGCTGTCCTGGATGACGCTCGTCGACGTCGGCTTCATGCACCATGACGCCCGCATCCAGCTGCTGCCTTTCATCTTTTCCGGCGACCTCCAGGTCTGGTGGACGCTACGCGTCGACACGCTCACCGCCGTGATGCTGGTGGTGGTGACGACCGTGTCCTCGCTCGTGCACCTCTATTCCATCGGCTACATGGACGAGGACCCGAACCGGCCCCGCTTCTTCGGCTATCTCAGCCTGTTCACCTTCGCCATGCTGATGCTGGTGACGGCGGACAACCTCGTGCAGCTGTTCTTCGGCTGGGAAGGCGTGGGTCTGGCGAGCTATCTGCTGATCGGCTTCTGGTACCAGAAGCCGTCGGCGAATGCGGCCGCCATCAAGGCCTTCGTGGTCAACCGCGTCGGCGACTTCGGTTTTGCGCTCGGCATCTTCGCGATCTTCATGCTGACCAGCTCGACCGATTTCGAGACCATCTTCCATGCCGCGCCCGGCCTGACCGGCAAGACCATCAACTTCCTCGGCTGGCACGCCGATGCGCTGACTCTGACCTGCCTGTTGCTGTTCATGGGCGCGATGGGCAAGTCGGCGCAGTTCCTGCTGCACACCTGGTTGCCGGACGCGATGGAAGGCCCGACGCCTGTGTCGGCGCTGATCCACGCCGCGACCATGGTCACCGCGGGCGTCTTCATGGTAGCGCGCCTGTCGCCGCTGTTCGAGCTCGCCCCGAACGCGCAGGCCGTCGTGATGTTCTTCGGCGCGACCACCGCGTTCTTTGCCGCGACCATCGGCCTCGTCCAGAACGACATCAAGCGCATCGTCGCCTATTCGACCTGTTCGCAGCTCGGATACATGTTCGTGGCGATGGGAGCAGGGGCCTATTCGGTCGGCATGTTCCATCTGTTCACGCACGCCTTCTTCAAGGCGTTGCTGTTCCTGGGCTCCGGCTCGGTGATCTACGCGATGCACCACGAGCAGGACATCCGCAACATGGGCGGCCTCTGGCGCAAGATCCCCTACACCTATGCGGTGATGGTGGTCGGCACGCTGGCGCTCACCGGATTCCCGCTCACCGCCGGCTACTTCTCCAAGGACGCAATCATCGAGTCCGCCTACGCCTCGCACAATCCGTTTGCGATGTACGGTTTCCTGATGACGGTCGTCGCCGCCGGCCTGACCTCGTTCTACTCCTGGCGCCTGATCTTCAAGACCTTCCACGGCGAGCCGCATGACGAGCATCACTACGAGGCCGCACATGAGGCCCCGCTCTGGATCCTGATCCCGATCGGCGTGCTCGCGGTCGGCTCGATCATCGCCGGCTTCCCGTTCAAGGAGCTGTTCGCAGGTCACGGCATCGAGGAGTTCTTCCGCGAGTCCGTGAAGATGAACCCGCACATCATCGAGGAGATGCACCACATCCCCGAGACCATCGCCGTCCTGCCGACGGTGATGATGGTGCTGGGCTTCCTCGTCTCGTACCTGTTCTACATCCGCCGGCCGTACATCCCTGTGCAGCTCGCTAAAGAGCAGCCGATGCTGTACCAGTTCCTGCTCAACAAATGGTACTTCGACGAGCTCTACGACATCATCTTCGTCCGTCCGGCGAAGTGGATCGGCTATCAGCTCTGGAAGAAGGGCGACGGCTTCATCATCGACGGCCTCGGTCCCGACGGCGTCTCGGCCCGCGTCCTGGACGTCACCCGCAACGTCGTGAAGATCCAGACCGGCTATCTCTATCACTACGCATTCGCCATGCTGATCGGCGCCGCCGGCCTGATCACCTGGTTCATGTTCGGCTTTGGAGGCCAGTAAATGACAACCTGGCCCATCCTATCGGTCACGACGTTCCTGCCGCTGGTCGGCGCGCTGATCGTCTATCTCAGCCGCGGCGATGACGAGGCGGCCAAGCGCAACTCGCGCTGGATCGCGCTCTGGACCACGCTGATCACCTTCGCGGTGTCGGTGATCCTGGTCATGCGGTTCGACCCGACCAATCCCGACTTCCAGTTCGTCGAGAAGGCGAACTGGCTCGCGACCGGCATCACCTACCACATGGGCGTCGACGGCATCTCGCTGCCGCTGGTGATCCTGACCACCGCCGTGATGCCGTTCTGCATCATCGCGAGCTGGAAGGCGATCACCAACCGCGTCCGCGAATACATGATGGCGTTCCTGATCCTGGAAACGCTGATGATCGGCACCTTCTCGGCGCTCGATCTCGTGCTGTTCTACCTGTTCTTCGAAGGCGGCCTGATCCCGATGTTCCTGATCATCGGCGTCTGGGGCGGTCCGCGCCGGGTCTACGCGTCGTTCAAGTTCTTCCTCTACACGCTGCTCGGCTCGGTCCTGATGCTGCTCGCCATCATGGCGCTGTACTGGAATGGCGGCACCACCGACATTCCGACCCTGATGCACACCGCCGTGCCGCGCTCGCTGCAGACCTGGGCCTGGCTCGCCTTCTTCGCTTCCTTCGCGGTGAAGATGCCGATGTGGCCCGTGCATACCTGGCTTCCCGACGCGCACGTCGAGGCGCCGACGGCCGGCTCCGTGGTCCTGGCCGCGATCCTGCTGAAGATGGGCGGCTACGGCTTCCTGCGCTTCTCGCTGCCGATGTTCCCGCTGGCCTCGCACGACTTCGCGCCGCTGATCTTCACGCTCTCGGCCATCGCCATCATCTACACCTCGCTGGTGGCCTTGATGCAGGAGGACATGAAGAAGCTGATCGCGTACTCCTCGGTCGCGCATATGGGCTTCGTCACCATGGGCATCTTCGCCGGCACCATGCAGGGCGTCGCCGGCGGCGTGTTCCAGATGATTTCGCACGGCATCGTCTCCGGCGCGCTGTTCCTCTGCGTCGGCGTCGTCTACGACCGCCTGCACACCCGCGAGATCGCGGCCTATGGCGGCCTCGTCAACCGGATGCCGCTCTACGCGCTGACCTTCATGGTCTTCACCATGGCCAATGTCGGTCTGCCCGGCACCAGCGGCTTCGTCGGCGAGTTCATGACGCTGCTCGGCACCTTCAAGGTCTCGATCCCGACCGCGTTCTTCGCCAGTTTCGGCGTGATCCTGTCGGCGGCCTACGCGCTGTGGCTCTACCGCAAGGTCGTGTTCGGCGCGCTGGTCAAGCCGTCGCTGGCGAGCATGAAGGATCTGACCCTGCGTGAATGCGTGATCCTGTTCCCGATGATCGCGCTGACGATCCTGTTCGGCGTCTATCCGAAGCCGGTGCTCGACATGTCGGCCGCCTCGGTCCAGCAACTCGTCAACAACTACAACACCGCTGTGACGGCCGTGAAGGCCGCCGCACTGCTCCAGTGATCGGGCAGGTCAGGATATCGCCATGAGCTTTGAGACTGCAGGTTATCAACTGGCGCCGGTGCTGCCCGAGATCGTGCTCGCGATCGGCGCCATGGCTCTGCTGATGCTGGGAGCCTATCGCGGGCAGGGGACGACCGGTGCGGTCACCTCGCTGGCGGTCGTGCTTCTGGTCGTGGTCGGCGTGCTCGAATACATGCTGCCTGCGGGCAAGCAGGTGACCTTCGGCGGCAGCTTCATCGTCGACGACTTCGCCCGCTTCATGAAGATCCTGGCCCTGATCGGCTCGGCGGTGACGCTGGTGCTGTCGACCGAGTTCCTGTCCGACCCGTCGCGTCGGATCTTCGAATACGCCATCCTCGTGCTGCTCTCGACGCTCGGCATGATGGTGCTGATCTCGGCCGGCGACCTGATCTCGCTCTATCTCGGCCTCGAATTGATGTCGCTGGCGCTCTATGTCGTGGCGGCCTCGAACCGGGACAACGCCAAGTCGACCGAAGCCGGCCTGAAGTATTTCGTGCTCGGCGCACTGTCCTCGGGCATGCTGCTGTACGGCGCCTCGCTGATCTACGGCTTCACCGGCACGGTCAGCTTCACTGGTATCGCGGCGGCCGCGACGGTCTCGAATGTCGGCCTCGTCTTCGGTCTGGTCTTCCTGCTCGTCGGCCTCTGCTTCAAGGTTTCGGCCGTGCCGTTCCACATGTGGACCCCTGATGTCTACGAGGGCGCGCCGACCCCGGTCACCGCCTTCTTCGCGTCGGCGCCGAAGGTCGCCGCGCTCGCCGTGTTCACCCGCGTCACGCTCACCGCTTTCCCGGGTATCGTCTCGCAGTGGCAGCAGATCCTGGTGTTCGTGGCGATCGCCTCGATGGCGCTGGGCTCCTTCGCCGCGATCGGCCAGAGCAACATCAAGCGCCTGATGGCCTATTCCTCGATCGGTCACATGGGCTTCGCGCTGGTCGGCCTTGCCTCCGGCACGGTCGAGGGCGCGCAGGGCGTCCTGATGTACATCGTGATATATGTCGCGATGACGCTGGGCTCGTTCTCGATCATCCTTGCCATGCGCCGCAACGGCCAGGCGGTCGAGCAGATCAGCGATTTCGCCGGCCTGTCGCGCACCAATCCGCTGCTCGCCTTCATGTTCGCGATGCTGCTGTTCTCGCTCGCGGGCATTCCGCCGCTCGCGGGCTTCTTCGCCAAATGGTACGTGTTCGTCGCCGCCATCAAGGCGAATTTGTTCACGCTCGCCGTCGTCGGCGTGCTGACCAGCGTGGTCGGCGCCTACTACTATCTCGCCATCGTCAAGACGATGTATTTCGACGAGCCGGCCGGCCAGGTCGATCCGGTGCGCGTCGAGGTGAAGACGGTGCTGGCGGTGTTTGGCCTGTTCAACATCCTGTTCGCGCTGTTCGCAGGTCCCGTGGTGAGCGTCGCCTCCGCCGCGGCAAAGTCGCTGTTCTAGGATGGGGTTCGCGCTCGGTCCTCGCGCATCATCCGCGGGCTACAGGCTCGCGGCCTTCGAACGGACCGGCTCGACCAATACCGAGGCGATCGAGCAAGCCAGGCGCGGCGAGCGCGGCCCGATGTGGTTCGTCACGTCGGAGCAGACCGCCGGCCGCGGCCGCCGTCAGCGCGCCTGGATCGCGCCGCGCGGCAATCTCGCCGCCAGCATCCTCGAAGTCATGGACGTGGCTCCCGCCGTCGCCGCCACCCTCGGCTTCGCCGCGGGCCTCGCCGAGGAGGCCGCGCTGGAGAAGGTCAGCCTCGAGGCCGCAATCCGCCTCGGCCCTGATCGTCCGCGCTACGCCCTGAAATGGCCGAACGACGTTTTGGCCGGTGGCAAGAAGCTGGTCGGCATTGGCCTCGAAGCCGAAGCCATCGACGACCGCCTTGCCGTCGTCGTCGGCATCGGCACCAATGTCGTCGCAGCGCCCGAGGGCATGCCGACGCCTGCGGTGTCGCTGGCCGCGCTCGGGGTGCAGATCAGTGCGGAGGAACTGTTCTCGGCGCTCTCCGACGCCTGGGTCGAGTTCCGCGGCATCTGGGACAATGGAAGCGGCTTTGCCGCGATCCGCAAGCTGTGGCTGGAGCGCGCCGCGGGGCTCGGCGAGCGGGTCGCAATCCACACGGGAGCGATGACGCTGGAAGGCATTTTTGACACGATCGACGACACCGGCTGCCTGATCGTCCGCACTGCGGAGGGCCGCCGCGTGCCGGTGGCCGCGGGCGAGGTGTTCTTCGGTTCGGCCGCGTCCGTAGGAGCTGCGTGATGGCGAAGCCCGAAGAACTGGTGTTTGCGCCGCTGGGCGGCGTCGGCGAGATCGGCATGAACCTGTCGATCTATGGGCTCGGCAGCCGCCAGCAGCGCGCCTGGATGGCGGTCGATCTCGGCGTCTCCTTCGGCGACGAAGAGCACCTGCCGGGCATCGACCTGATCATGCCCGACATCAGCTTCCTGGAGAAGGAGCGCAAGAACCTGATGGGCCTGGTGCTGACCCATGCTCATGAGGACCATTTCGGCGCGATCATCGACCTCTGGCCGAAGCTGAAATGCCCGATCTACGCGACGCAGTTCAGTGCGGCCCTGTTCGAGGCCAAATGCGCTGCCGAGCGCAACGCGCCGAAGATCCCCGTGACGGTGGTGCCGTCCGGCGGCCGCGTCGACGTCGGCCCGTTCAACGTCGAGTTCATTCCCGTCGCCCACTCCATTCCTGAAGCGCATGCGCTGGCGATCCACACCGAAGCCGGCACGGTGCTGCACACCGGCGACTGGAAGATCGATCCGACCCCGACCCTGGGGAGCCCGACCGACGAGAAGCGTCTGCGCGAACTCGGCGAGGAGGGCGTGCTCGCTCTGATCGGCGATTCCACCAATGCGGTGCGCGACGGCCGCTCGCCGTCCGAGGCCGAGGTCGCCCGCACCATCATCGATCTGGTGAAGGCCGCAAAGGGCCGCGTCGCGGTGACGACCTTCGCTTCCAACGTCGCGCGCATCAAGGCCGTCGCTGCCGCTGCCAAGGCCGCCGACCGCGAGGTTGTCGTGGTCGGCCGCGCCATGGAGCGCGTGGTGCAGGTCGCGCGCGAATGCGGCTATCTCGACGGCGTGCAGAATTTCCGCTCACCCGAAGTCTACGGCCATCCGCAGGACAAGGTGCTGGCGCTGTGCACCGGCAGCCAGGGCGAGCCGCGCGCGGCGCTGGCGCGCATCGCCAATGACGACCATCCCGAGATCACGCTGAACCGCGGCGATAGCGTCATCTTCTCCTCGCGCACGATCCCGGGCAACGAGAAGGCGGTCGGCTCGATCATCAACAATCTGGTGCTGCAGGGCGTCGAGATCATCACCGATCGCGACCATCTCGTCCACGTCTCCGGCCATCCCCGCCGCGACGAATTGCGCGACATGATTGGCTGGGTGAAGCCGCGGCTCCTGATCCCCGTCCACGGCGAGGCGCTGCATCTGAACGAGCACGCCAAGCTGGCGCGCGCCGCCGGCGTGCCGCGCGTGCTGGTGGTCCGCAACGGCGACCTGATCAAGCTCGGCCCGGGCGATCCCGGCATCATTGGCGAAGTGCCTTCCGGCCGCCTCTACAAGGACGGCACGATCCTGGAGGATTCCAAGTCCCGCGCCGTGGTCGAGCGGCGGCGCATGGCGTTTTCCGGCTGTGCCTTCGTCGCCATCGCCATGACCGAGCAGGGCGAGCTGGCCGACGATCCCGAGGTCGATCTGGTCGGCATCCCCGATAAGAACAGGGCAGGCGAGCCCTTCGACGACCTCGTCTTCGATGCCGTGGTCTCCACCATCGAGGGCCTGCCGAAGGCGCGCCGCCGCGACCCCGACGCATTGGGCGAGTCTGTGCGACGTGCTGTCCGGGCCGTGATCAACGAACATTGGGGCAAAAAGCCCCCCTGTCTGGTACACGTACTGACAGTATAATTTGGGCATGATCTTCTCGGAAAACCGCTTCACATTTTTCCGGATCTTGCCTTAGGGGAGAAGACACATGCTGGGCCGGCTCAACCATGTCGCGATCGCGACCAAGGACGCCGTCAAGGCCGCCAGGATCTATGGCGCCGCATTCGGCGCCGAGATTTCGGAGGCTGTCGCGCTGCCAGAGCACGGCGTGACCACCGTGTTCGCGACGCTCCCCAACACCAAGATCGAATTCATCGAGCCGCTCGGCGAGACCTCGCCGATCACAAAATTCCTCGAGCGCAATGCCGACGGCGGCATCCACCATGTCTGCTACGAGGTCGTCGACATCGTCGCCTCGCGCGACACGCTGGTGAAGGAGGGCGCGCGGGTGCTCGGCGACGGCGTGCCGAAGATCGGCGCCCATGGCAAGCCGGTGCTGTTCCTCCACCCGAAGGATTTTTCCGGCGCGCTGGTCGAGATCGAGCAGGCATAGGGCCGAACCATGGCCATCCAGATCTCAACCGCGATCGCAATCTACTTCGTCATCTGGTGGGTCGCGCTGTTCCTGACGCTGCCGTTCGGCGTGCGCAGCCAGCACGAGGATGGCGTCGGTGCGCCCGGCACCGACCCCGGTGCGCCGATCCTGACGCGGATGGGCCGCAAGCTGATCTGGACCACCATCATCTCGGCGATCATCTACGGCCTCGGCCTCGCGGCCTATCACGCCGGCTATCTCTCGATCGAGCGCCTGTCGAAATTGATGGGAATGCCTTTCTAGACGTTCTTGCTAGACGTTTTTGCCGACGACATTGTTTGGGGGAACGAATGACTTTTCAGAGGATCGTCATTGCACTTCTGGTGCTGATCGTCGCCGGCATCGGCGCCATCGGCTATTTCGAATGGCGGATGGCCGCGCAGGTGCGCACCCTGAAGGCGTTCGTCGAGGGCTATGTCTTCAACGAAGCCGTGATGGCCTGCGAGCAGGCCAAGAGCTCGACGCCGTTCAAATGGAACGGGGGCAAGAGCACCTCGGTGATCGGCCTGAACTCGGCCAAGCTGGACAAATACACGGTCAGCGCCAGCTACACGCTGGTGGCGGACAGCGTCTATTGTGATTACGATCCGATCAAAAGAAAGGCCGAGATCGGCTCCAGCTTTTTGGAGCGGGAGTAACGATCCGGCGCTGGCAGGCATGAGCGCGCCGCCGCCTGCTCGATGCGGCGCGAGTTCGCGCACGCCCGATCGGCCGCTTACGCAGTCGGGCTAGATCGCTCGGCGTTGTCGGCCGGCGATGAGCCCGTAGACGAACAGCACGATGATCGCGCCGACGACTGCACCGATCAGTCCCGCACCTTCTTCGGCACGATACCAGCCGAGCGCCTGCCCGAGATAAGTAGCAACGAAGGCGCCGACGATCCCGAGGATGGTCGTCAGGATGAAGCCGGACGGCTCGTTGTCGCCAGGCATGATGAACTTGGCGATCACGCCGGCGACGAAGCCGATGATGATTGTCCAGAGAACACCCATTTCCACACCTCTTCCAGGTTAAGCGGCAACAGCTATGCCTCAGGCAGACGTCCATCCGGCGTGTATTTGTCGACCGCCGAGGGCAATTCCCGGGATAGCCTTGTGAGGATCTCGTCTTGCGAGAGCCCCGTCTGCTGTTCGAGCTTCTCCAGAACGTCGGAGCCGATCGCATTCCTCAGCTCAGGCGACGAAATCTCCTTGTTGGGTCCGGGCTTCACCCATGAATCGGCGACTTCACCCTGGCCGTTCTGGTTGAACCGCTCCAGGAGCTCGCCAAGGCCGCCATTGAGCAGGCCCCCGATCCCGCCCGCGCCGAGCATGCCGCCCAGATTGCCGAGCACTCCCCCGGGCGGCTGCTGACCGCCCGCGGACGAGCCGCCGGTCGCACCTTTCAGCAGCTCAGCCAGCTTGTCGCGGTTCTGATAGCCGGCCATGGCCAGCATCGCCAGAAGGGCAGTCATGGAGGGCATCCCGCGCTCATTGGCAACTCCTTTAAAATCTCAGAAACGCAAAACTGTCTCAGCCCGCTTGTGTTCCAAAAATCGGCCAATCATGAGCTCGCGACCGCGCGGCCCGGCCTGGTCGCCCGACACGGAGAACTTTGCCTGCAACTGCTCCTGGCGTGCGCCGGCGACACTCAGGTGGCGGACCGCCTTGATTGCGATTACGATCCGATCAAAAGAATGGCCGGGATCGCCTAAGCTTCCCAGGAGCGGGAATTGCGATCAGGCCATGCCAAGCATGGGGTGGGATCGTCATGACCGGGGACCGGGCAGCGGACTATCGAATTCTGCATGAAGCGGCGCTGCGGGATTATCTGGCAGGCCTTCACGATATCGCCGCACTCCTGGGCGGCGAGCCGGCCTCATGGGAGATCACCGAGGTCGGCGACGGCAATCTCAATCTCGTCTTCATCATGAAGGGCGCGCGCGGCGGCGTCGCCGTCAAGCAGGCGCTGCCTTATGTCCGCCTCGTCGGCGAGAGCTGGCCGCTGCCGCTGTCGCGGGCCCATTACGAATATCTGGCTCTGTCCCGGCAAGCCCAGCTCGCGCCCGGCCTCGTGCCGGCTTTGCTGCATCACAACGAGGTCCTGGCGCTGACGGTGATGGAGCTGCTCGAGCCCCACATCATCATGCGCAAGGGGCTGGTTGCGGGAACGCAATATCCAGGCTTCGTCGGTGACATCACCACCTTCATGGCGCGAACGCTGTTCTTCACCTCCGACCTCGCGCTGTCCGCGGCCGAGAAGAAGCAGGGCATCGCCGCGTTCGCCGGCAACCACGCGCTCTGCAAGATCACCGAGGATCTGATCTTCACCGATCCCTACCGCATCGCCGAACAAAACCGCTGGACAGCGCCGTATCTCGATGTGCTCGCGGCAAGCCTGCGTGATGACATGGAGCTGCATGTTGCGATCTCCCGGCTGAAGCTGAAGTTCATGGCAGGCCCCGAGGCGCTGCTCCATGGCGACCTCCACACCGGCTCGATCATGGTGACAGACCACCAGACGCGGGTAATCGATCCCGAATTTGCGTTCTATGGTCCGATGGGGTTCGACGTCGGCGCCGTGATCGCCAACCTCGTGATGGCTTATTTTGCCTCCGCCGGCCACGAGCGCTCACCGGGCGAGCGGGCTGCGTTCGAGGCCTGGGTGCTGGAGACGGTCGAACAGGTCTGGAACGAGTTTGCACGAAAGTTCCTCGACCTCTGGCGGGCGAATGGCACCGGTGATGCCTATCCGGTCTCACTCTTTGCCGGCGCGCAGGGCGCTGCGCGCCTGGAGGCCGAACGGCAGGTCTACATGCAGCGTCTGTTCGCCGATACCGTCGGCTTCGCGGCCGCAAAGACCATCCGCCGCATCTTCGGCCTTGCCCACAACATCGATTTCGAGCTGATCGAGGACCCGAAGAAGCGCGCCGTCAGCGAAGCCCGCGCGGTGCGGCTCGCACGGGCGATGATGGTGGAGACGGGGACGTTTCGGACGATCGCCGACGTTACGAGTGCTGCGCGAAAACTGCGGGATTGGCAGCCGGAGCTAGCGGGCTGAAGACGTCGCGAAGGATGGACCCGCATACTCCGTCATTGCGAGGAGTCGCGACAAAATTGCGTAGCAATTTTGCGCTGATGCGACGAAGCAATCCAGACTGCCACCGAGATTCTGGATTGCTTCGCTTCGCTCGCAATGACGGGGAGGGAGCGTAGGCTGGCCCTTAATACAGCCGCATCGGCAGCGGGACGCCCTCGGGTCCGACCAGCAGCCCCCAGGTCTCGCTGACGGCGACCTCGAACGCACGCGTCTGGGCCGCGCTGCCTTTGAGCTTGAGGGTGACCTTGTACTTGCCCGGCGGCAGATCGATCTTCTGGCCATCAGGCAATTTGTCCGCGGCGGCGTCGGAGTCCATCAGGTTCTCTCCGGCGTGAGCCGCCAGTCTGATGGTTCGCTCATTGACCGTGATGTCGGCCGCTTCATCGGTCTTGTTTCCGAGCAACAACATCACTTGTCCCGGCGCCGGCCGGATTTTGGCCGTGGCGGCCAACGGCTTGCGCAGCGCAAGGTCGGCGATTGTTGTGTTGTCCTGACGGACGAGCCGGAGCAGCGCCGGCCCGTCCGACGTCGTGAAGGCGACAACGGCCCTGTCTGGCTCGACGACCGCACCGTCGTTCTCGGTCCAGCCGCGTTTTTCGAGTGCAGCGCGATAGAAGCCGAGCACGGCCTCGAGACCGAGCGGCGTCTCGACGTGAGCCGACCTCATGAAGGGCGAATTCTTCGCGGTCATCAGGGCCCAACGGTCGACCAGCGGCAGGCCCATGTCGTCGGACATTTTGGCCTCGAATGTCCGGCTCGTGGCTTGTGTCAGAAGCCCGATAGTGCCGCAGAGCAGGCGCTCGCCAAGATAGTCCGGGGCGCAACGGTCCCTTGTTGCCCACCATGTATCGTCGACAAATCCGTTTGACCGCTTGGTGTGGGACCAATTGATTTGAATGTTTTTCGTCGCGCCGTCGCGGGCAGGGTCCAGCGTGACGGGGATCGCCATCGCCGCTGTCGCGGCGACCAGACTGCCGGCGAGCAGAATACCTAGCGTTCGGCGGGTCATTTTTTGCGCGATCCCTTGGGCCCAGATAACGATCCTGAGCTTGGTCGCGTCGATCACGGAAAATGTTCACTATCCCTGGTCGCCGGATGACGCACCGCGTCAATCGGCGGCTTGCATCGCCGGACGGATACAACCTGACTTCCGGGTCCTCCATCGAAGGGCCGCCTTCCGGAACTGACATTGGTCTCCATCAAAAACGAAGCTTGCGCTCGACGGGCAACGAATGATCAAATCCCTGATCGGAATACCTGCGCTGGTGGGGACACACATGATGTTCAGGATGATGGCGATCGTCGCGGGCTTGGGACTGGCGCTCGCTGGATCTGCGGAAGCCCAGACGCCGCGCAAGGGCGGAACCATCCGCATGACAGCGCCCTATGGCTCGAGTTTCACCAGCCTGGACATTCACACCACGCAGCGCGCCCAGGACGAGATCTACGCCAAGGCGCTGCATCGTTCGCTCTACATCTGGAATTCCGCGGAAGGAAAGCCGGTCCTGGAGCTTGCCAAGGAGGATGTGGTCTCGGGCGGAGGCCTCGTTCACACCTTCAAGCTGCGCGATGACGCCTATTTCCACAATGGCCGCAAGATGACGGCCGACGATATCATCTGGTCCTACACCCGCATCATGGACGGCACCAAGGCCTATCCCGGCGCGCGGTTTGTCCGCGTGATCGAGGGCGCGGCCGCGGTCGAAAAGGGCCAGGCCAAGGAGATCTCCGGGCTGAAGAAGATCGATGACCTCACCGTTGAGATGAAGCTGACCGAGAAGGTCGATCCCGGCTTCTACTTCTTCACCGCGCTGACCTCGATCTATCCCGCCGACGAGGGTGCCAAGGAGAGTTTTATCCAGAAGCCGATCGGTCTCGGGCCCTTCAAATTCGTCGAGCACGTACCGGGATCGCGCATTGTCCTGGAGCGGTGGGACCGGTTCTACAAGCCCGGCAAGCCCTACGCCGACAGGATCGTCGTGTCGATCATGGGCGAGGCCGCGGCGCGCGATGTCGCTTTCCGCAACAAGGAGGTCGACACCTCGGTGCTCGGGCCCGCGCAATATGTGGCCTACCAGTCCGACGCCAATCTCAAGGGCACCATCGTCGAGGTCGCCGAGGTCTTCACCCGCTACATGGGCATGAATCCGTCATTCAAGCCGTTCGCCGACAAGCGCGTGAGACAGGCGATCAACTACGCGATCGATACCGACCTGATCATCAACAAGCTGGTCAAGGGCAAGGCCTATCGCGCCACCAGCTGGCTGCCGCTGACCTCGCCCGCTTACGACAAGGCGATGAAGCCGTACGCTTACGATCCCGCCAAGGCGAAGCAGCTGCTTAACGAGGCCGGCTATCCCAACGGCTTCGAGTTCGAATGGACCACCAGCCAGAACGAAAGCTGGGGCTTGCCGATCGTCGCGGCCGTGATCCCCATGCTGGACAAGGTCGGCATCAAGGCGAAGGTCAAGCAGGTTGAGACCGCGGTGCTGGCGGAGGTGGTTCGCACCGGCGACTACCAGGCCTTCATCTATTCCCAGGCGAGCGGGCCCGATCCCCAGGCGGCCCTCAAATGCTTCCACTCGTCGACGCCGCAGCCAGCCTGCAACTACATGATCTTCAAGAACGCCGATTTCGACAAGATCGTCGACGAGGCCGGGCAGGCCGACGACCCGGCAAAGCGCGCCCAGCTGCTGCAAAAGGCCAATGCGCTGCTCTACGAGGAGGCACCGGTCTGGTTCTTCAACTACAACAAGGCGGTCATGGCGGTGCAGCCATGGCTCAAGGGGATTCAGCTGAACGCGACGGAGCTGACCCATCAGAACGTCGAAGACCTCTGGGTCGACGAGACCTCGCCCGCGAAGTGACATGCGCTCTCGCGCTCCCTCCGTCGCCACAGACGATGGAGGGAGAGAGGAAAAGTGCCGATGCTCTCCTTCCTGTTCCGTCGCCTGCTGCAAACCGTTCCGACCGTGCTTGCCGTCGTGCTGCTGGTCTTCGTGTTGTTCAGCGTGGTTCCCGGCAGCATCGTCTCCTCCATGAGCGACGACAGCGATCCGCAGGTCGAGCTGCGCATGAAGAAGCAGCTCGGCCTCGACGATCCCGTTTACGTGCGTTTCGGCGTCTACATTGCCAAGCTCGCGACCGGTGATTTCGGCACCTCGTTCCGGACCCGCGAGCCTGTCACGACCATGATCGCCAAGCGGGCTTGGCCGACGCTGCAACTGATCTTCGCGGCCATGGCGTTTTCCGTCGTGATCGGCGTGCCGCTTGGCTTCATCGCGGCACTGCGACCGGGCGGAATCGTCGATACGCTTGCCATGGTCGTCGCGGTGTCGGGCCTTTCCATCGCCAAATTCTGGCTCGGACTTGTTCTGATGTACCTGTTCGCGTTGAAGCTCGGCTGGCTGCCGAGTTTCGGCTATGGCGACGGCGGACTGAAATATCTGCTGCTGCCGGCCGTGACCCTCGGCGTCTCGCCGATGGCGCTGTTTGCCCGGACGACGCGCGCCGCGGTCCTCGAGATCATGACCGCCGATTTCGTCCGCACCGCGCGCTCCAAGGGCATGAGCGAGACGCGGGTGGTGAAGTGGCATGTCATGCGCAACGCGCTCGTCATCATTCTCACCACCGTCGGCCTGCAATTCGGTGGCCTGATGGGGCAGGCGGTCGTGGTCGAGAAACTGTTCTCATGGCCAGGCATCGGCTCATTGCTGGTCGACAGTGTCTTGCAGCGCGACATTCCGGCGGTCCAGGGCTCCATTCTCGTGGTGGTGCTGGCCTTTCTCGCGATCAATCTGCTGATCGATTTGCTCTACGGCGTGATCGATCCCAGGATCAGATACGCATGAAGCTCCGCGCCAATCTCGTCATCGGTGGGGTGTTGTTCGCGCTGGCGATCCTGGTCGGTTTGCTCGCGCCCTGGCTGGCGCACACCGATCCCGTCATGGACGCGAATTTGATGAACGCGGAGGAGCCCCCGAGCTGGACCTGGTGGTTCGGGACCGACGACCAGGGCCGTGACATCTATTCCCGCGTCGTGTACGGCGCGCGGGTCTCGCTGACGGTCGGTATCATCTCTCAGCTCATCAACAGCGTCATCGGCGTGGCCCTGGGGCTGAGCGCCGGCTATTTCGGCGGCTGGTGGGACGATATCGTCAACGCCCTGACCAACCTCATGCTCGCGATCCCCTCGCTGATCTTCGCGCTGGCGATCATGGCGGTGCTCGGACCCGGCCTGACCAGCCTGCTGATCGCACTCGGGCTGACCAACTGGTCCTTTACGTGCCGGATCGCGCGGGCCTCGGCGCTGTCGCTGAGGAGCCAGGGTTACGTGCAGGCTGCGACCGTGCTGGGCTACGGCGATCTGCGCATCATGATCACGCAGCTGCTGCCGAACATGCTGGGCCCCATCATCGTTATCGGCACGCTGGGTATGGGCAGCGCGGTGTTGTCCGAAGCCGCATTGTCGTTCCTCGGCCTCGGCGTCCGTCCGCCGTTTCCCAGCTGGGGCAGCATGCTGTCGGAGGCCCGCGAGCAGATCACGACGGCGCCGTGGCTCTCGGTGTTTCCGGGCCTGGCCATCTTCCTGACGGTGCTTGGCCTCAACCTGCTCGGCGATGGCCTGCGCGACATTCTCGATCCCCAATCGCGGAGCCGGCGGACATGACCGGCGCGCCGCTGATCGAAGTCGAGGATTTGCGCATCGATCTCGACGACGGATCGAGGCGCGTCGCGGCGGCCGAGGGCGTTTCGTTCCGCATCTCACGCGGCGAGACGTTCGGCCTCGTCGGCGAATCCGGTTGCGGCAAGAGCATCACGGCGCTCGCCTTGATCGGGCTGTTGCGGCCGCCGCTCTCGATCGGCGGCGGCCTCATCCGGTTCGAGGGACAGGAGATCCAGCACCTTTCGGCGGCCAAACAGCGGGAGTTGCGCGGCAACCGCATTGCCATGATCTTCCAGGAGCCGATGACGGCACTGAACCCCGTCTCGCCCGTGGGCCGGCAGATCGCCGAGATGTTCGTGCTGCACAAGGGCAAGAGCTGGCGGGAAGCGAGCCGGTTGGCGGTGGAGGCGCTGGCGAGCGTCCGCGTCCCCGCGCCCGAGCGCCGCGTCCACGATTACCCGCACCAGCTCTCCGGCGGCATGCGCCAGCGCGTGATGATCGCGATTGCGCTCGCCTGCGGTCCGGATCTCCTCATCGCCGATGAGCCGACCACAGCGCTCGACGTCACCGTGCAGGCCGAGATCATCGAGCTGATGCGGAATTTGTGCGCCGAGCGTGGAACGGCCATCCTGATGATCAGCCATGATCTCGGCCTGGTCGCGAACGTCTGCCGCCGCGTCGCCGTGATGTATGCCGGCCGCATCGTCGAGGAGCGGGGTTCGGCCGATATCTTCCGCTCGCCCTCGCACCCCTATACGCAAGGCCTGGTCGCCTCGCTGCCGAGGCTCGGCAGCCGCGCTGCGCTCGGGCGCACCAGGCTCAAGGAGATCGCGGGCGTCGTCCCGGCGATCACGAATTTCCCCGATGGCTGCCGGTTCAATCCGCGCTGCGCGCAGGCGACCGAGATATGCCGGACAGTCGTGCCGGAGACGGATTGGCTGGACGCCGGCGGCCTGGTCAGGTGTCATCACCATGCATGAGCCGCAAAACATGCTGGGTGAGCGGAGGCCGGACGATGACCTCATCCTCAGCGTTAGGGATCTCGCGGTTCACTTTCCGCTCGGTGGCGGCCTGCTGGGCCGCGGCAAGCGGATGCTCCGGGCTGTCGATGGCGTCGATCTCAAGCTGAAGCGCGGCGAATGCCTCGGCCTCGTCGGTGAGTCCGGCTCCGGCAAGTCGACGGTCGCATTGTCGATCCTTGGCCTGCTGACGCCGACGCGCGGCCGCATCGTGCTGGACGGGCAGGTCGTGAGGAGCAGGCAATCCGGCGATCGGAAGGCGTTGGCGCGCACCGTGCAGATGGTGTTTCAGGACCCCTACGCCTCGCTCAATCCGCGCCAGACCGTTCGCCGCACGCTGGAGGATCCCCTGCGTGTGCACGGCGTCACCGCGAGGAGCGAGATCGAGGATCGCGTCGCGACCATGCTGCGGCATGTCGGCTTGCGGCCCGAGCAGTCGGGCCGCTACCCGCATGAATTCTCCGGCGGCCAGCGCCAGCGCATCGGCATTGCCCGTGCGCTGATCCTCAACCCGAAAATCGTCATCTGCGACGAGCCGGTCTCGGCACTCGACGTCTCGATCCGCGCCCAGATCATCAACCTGCTGCTGGAACTGAAGGACACTCTCGGCCTGTCCTACATCATGATCAGCCACGACCTCGGCGTCGTCGAGCACATGAGCGACCGCGTCGCGGTGATGTATCTCGGCCGCATCGTCGAGAACGGCCACTGGCGCGAGATCTTCGAACGTCCGGCGCACCCCTATACGCAGGCCCTGATCGCCGCGATTCCTGATCCGCTACACCATGCCCCGCTGGCGACCACAGGCGGCGACCTTCCCAACCCGCTCAATCCGCCGAACGGCTGCGCCTTCAGCCCAAGATGCCGGTACGCCGAGGCTGTGTGCCGGAGCGAGCCCGGGCCGTCGCTGGAGACGCGAGCCGATGGACATGCCGTGAGGTGCTGGCGGGCAGACGAGATCGGTGCAGCGGGCCTTGCCCTATCACCGTCACCCTGAGGTGGCCGCTTCTTCAGCGGCCCTCGAAGGACGACGGCCCGGCTGGCAGCGTGGCCGGTCATCCTTCGAGGCTCCGCATGCGATGCTTTCGCATCGCCTGCTCCGCACCTCAGGATGACGGGTCCTCGCACGACGTTTCACTTCAGCCCGGCCAACACGACATCACGCACCACCCGGACAGGCGGCATCCATTGCTGCTCGTCGGCGTAGTTTCCGCAGGTGATGGCGACCACGATGCCGAGGTCGGGCATCGCGAACAGCCGCTGGCCGCCATAGCCGAAGCCGCCGATCCAGTGCGTGATCGGGCGGTGCGGCGGCTGGCCGTATTGCAGGTCGCCGCTGTACCAGAAATAGCCGTATCGGCGCTGCTCGTCACATGGGACGTACGGCTGGAACGATTTCGCGAGCCAGTCCGACGAAACGACCTGACGCCCATCCCATTGCCCGCGGTTGAGGATCAATTGCCCGACGCGCGCGAGATCGCGCGGCGTCATACGCAGTCCTGATGCGGGCGCGGGCTGCCCGTTAAAGCCCTTGGTCCATTCGGTTGGTCCGATCCCGAGGGGATCGAACAGGTTTGCGCGCGCGAAATCCGGCAGCGAGTGACCGACGCCTTTCACCAGCAGTTGTCCGATCAGCTCGGTGCCGGCCGCGCCGTAGATCCAGCGGGTGCCGGGATCGGAAATGAAAGGCCGGCTGAAGATGTAGCGCAGGCGATCGGGCGCCTGCTCCATCTGAATTTCGCTGTTGGTCGGGTCCTGGTAGGGAATGTCCTCGTTCCAATCGAACCCCAGCGTCATGGTGAGCGCGTGCGCGATGGTCAGACGCTGGAGGCGGGGATCGGTCGCGGCGGCGGCGCATTCGGGGAATTGCGCGATCAGATTCTGGTCGGGCGCGGGCACCTTGCGGAGGTCGAGCGCGATGCCATAGAGCAGGCCGAGAATGCTTTTCGTGACCGAGCGCAGGTCGTGCAGCGTGTCGGGGCCGAAGGCGACGCTGCCGCGCGGAGCACCCCAGACTTCGTCCTCGCCGGCGAAATAGCGTTCGAGCACGAGCTTGCCCATGCGCGTGACGACGACACCATGCAGGCCCCAGGCGCGTTTGTCCGCAATCGCCTTGTCGAGCCGCTCATCGAGGTCGGGCGCGAAGCCGGCGTCGGCTGGGTTGATCGATCGCCATTCGAACTGAGCGGAGGCAAGCGGGCCTGTCGTCAAGAGAAGCGCTCCTGCACCCGCAAGGGCAGCGCGACGATCGATGACAGCCATTCGGGCGCTCGCTCCACGGGGCACGCGATCGGTGCCATGATGAAGTTGTGCTCCTGCATTGCCCGACGTGTCAAACGTCAGCGCGGTGGCATTCACGCAATTGTAGTTTGATAAGCAGCTGAACTTCCTTACAGTTTCTACTGTGCATGGGGTTGTTTTCGCGTTTTTTGTTTTGGGCTCGTCTAGTCCGCCGCCTTTTCCCTCAGCCGCTGCGCATAGACGTTGATGACAAGCGCTGCCAAGAGGATCAGGCCGCGGATCAGGATCTTCAGGAAGCTGTCGATGTTGACGTGGTCGAGGCCGTTGTTGAGAACACCGAGAACGAAAAGCCCGACGATGGTGTTGCCGATGCCGCCGCGGCCGCCGAATAGGCTGGTGCCGCCGACCACGACGGCGGCGATGGAGTCGAGCAGATAGGTGTCGAACTCGTTCTGCTGCGCGCTGCCGAAATGGGCTACGCCCAGCATGCCGCCCATGCCGGAGCACACCGCCGAGATCACCATGACGGCGCCGAGGATGAGCTTGACGTTGAGGCCGGAATATTCGGCCGCTTCGCGGTTGCCGCCGACCATGTAGACGTAACGGCCGAAGCGCGTGTAGGTCAGCACCAGATGGCCGCCGAGCAGCATCAGCGCGGCGATGATGACGAGCCAGGGGATGCCGCCGATCGAGCCCGAGCCGAGCGTGGTGATCAGGCTGGGCACCTTGTAGGCGATCTGGCCGCGCACCAGCAGCGCGGAGATGCCGGCGGCGATCTGCATCATCGCCAGCGTCATGATGAAGGAGGGGATGCCGATCACGGTCAGCCCCAGCGCGTTGACGAGGCCGAGCAGGGCGCAGAGCAGGATCGACAGGATGATCGCGACCGCGCCGGGCAGGGGAATGTTGGCGATGTTGACGTAGGATTCCTGCAGCGTGAAATAGGCGACCGCGATGCCGGTGACGTTGGCGATGCTGGCGATCGAGAGGTCGATCTCGGCGCAGAGGATCACGAAGGTGAGGCCGACCGCGATGATGCCCGTGACCGACACTTGCGTGAGGATATTGCCGAGATTGTCGAGCGTCGCGAAGGAGGGGCTTGCGAAGGCGAAGAAGCCGGACAGGAAGATCAGGGTCAGGAACGGGGCGATGTTGCGCATCTGCGAGCGCAGGAAGGGCGCAACGCCTCGCGCCCGCTGCCCCGCCGCCAAAGCCGTTTCGCTGCTCATGTGCTTCTCCGTCACGCCGCTTCCAGCAGGCGGTCCTTGCTGACCGGCTCGTTCTTGAATTCCCGCACCAGTGCGCCGCGCTTGAGCACGAGAATGCGGTCGGCCAGCGACAGCACCGTTTCAGGCTCAGTCGACAGCACGATGATCGCAAGCCCCTTGGCGCGGAGGTCGCGGACGATGTTGATGACGTCGTTCTTGGCGCCGACATCCATGCCGCGGGTCGGCTCGCACAGCACCAGCAGCTTGGGCGGGTAGGTCAGCCATTTTGCCAGCGCCACCTTCTGCTGGTTGCCCCCGGAGAGCATGCCGAGGTCGAGGCCGACCACCGGCGGCCGGATCTGCAACTGCTCGACCTGGCGCTGCGCGATGTCGCGCTCCTGCGCCGGCTTGAGCAGCAGCGCCGAGATGCGGTCGAGAATGCTGATCGAGATGTTCTTGTAGACCGGCTCCTGGTGAAACAGCATGTCGCGGCGGCTCTCGGGCACCAGCGCCACGCCGGCGCGCAGCGCCGCCGCCGTGCTGGCAAAGGTTTTTGGCTTACCCTCGACGAGAAGCCCGCCGCTATCAGGCTTCAGCTTGCCGAACAGGATTCTCGATAGCTCCTGCTGGCCGCAACCCATGAAGCCGTAGATGCCGAGCACCTCGCCGGCGCGCGCCTCGAAGGAGATGTCCTTCAGGCTACGGGCCAGTGACAGCTGGTCGACTTTCAGAACGACCGAGCTGTCGCTCGGCTGCGGCAGCATAAGGTCGTCGGTGTAGCTGTGCTCGAGCGCCTCGCCGCCGCGCCCGATCATGGCCTCGATCAGCGCGCCCTTGCTGGTTGCGGCGCTTGCCGTCTCGGCGACCTTCCGCCCGTTGCGGAACACGGTCACCGTGTCGGACACGCGCAGGATGTCCTCGATGAAATGCGAGATGAAGACGATGCTGGTGCCTTCTTCACGTAGCCGCCGCAGCGTCGCGAACAGCCGCTCGACCTCGGGCGGAGAGAGGGCGGAGGTCGGCTCGTCCAGGATGACGATGCGGGCGCCGGAGAACAGCACGCGCGCAATCTCGATCAGCTGCTGCAGCCCGATGGGCAAGTCACCCAGCCGGCTCATCGGATCGACGTCGATGCCGAAGCGGGCGAGCTGCTCGCCGGCCTCGCGCGCCATGCGCCGCCACTGCACGAGGCCAAGGGCGTTGGTTGGCTGGTTGCCCAGGAAGACGTTCTCGGCGACCGTGAGATCAGGCGCGACACTGAGCTCCTGATGCACCATGGCAATGCCGGCCGCATGCGCATCGCGCGCCGAGCGGAAATGCGTCTCCTTCCCGTCGATCAGGAAGCGGCCGGAGAATTCGGTGTGCACGCCGGCGATGATCTTCATCAGCGTGCTTTTTCCAGCCCCGTTCTCGCCGACGAGGCCGTGGATCTCGCCGGGATGGAGCGCGAAGTCGACACCACGAAGCGCTTCGACGCCGCCGAAGCTCTTCGTGATGCCCTGCAGTTCAAGGATGGGCGAACGCACCTCGGGCATGGAAGCTCAGATCAGGAAGTGATCCTGCATCCACTGCATCCCGGCGGCGTTGGCCTTGGTCACGACCGGGCCGTCGGTGACGACGTTCTTGGGGATGCCCTGGCCGCTCTTCTCGCCGCCAACTACGGCCGATACGCCCGCGATGATCGCGCCGCCATGGATGCGGCAGGAGGGATTGCGGACGGTCGCGAACATGCGGCCTTCGCTCACCGCCTGGATCGCCGGCGGCATGGCATCGACGCCGCCGATCAGGATGTTGGTGCGGCCCCGCGCCTTCATGATGTTGGCAGCCGCGAGCGCCATGTCGTCATTGTGGAAGAACGCCGCATCGATCTGCGGATACTTGGTCAGATATGTTTCCCAGAGGCGCGCGGTCTTGGAGACGTCCCAGTCTGCCGGCTGGGTGTCGAGCACCTCGATCCCCGGGAATTGCTTGACCACAGAGGTGAAGCCCTTGGCTCTTCCTTGCGCGCCTGTATGGCCGAGCGCGCCCTGCGTCATGATGATCTTGCCCTTGCCGCCCATCGCGTTGCAAAGCGCCTGGGTCACCGAGGCGCCCATGAACTCGTTGTCGGGGGCGAGGAAGGAGTGGACGTTGATCTGGTCGAGCGGCGCGATCAGCGTGTCCATGTCGATCACCGGCGTGCCGGCGTCGATCATCTTCTGCACGGGCTGGGTGAGAGTGCCGATGCCGAAGGCCTGGATCGCGACGAAGTCCCATTTCTGCGAGGCCATGTTGTCGATCGCCGCGCGCTGCTTCACGGCGTCGAGCTGGCCGTCGAACCAGGTGACTTCGACGTTGAACAGCTTGCCCCAGAATTCGGCGGCTTGCTTTCCTTGCGCGCACCATGTGGCCTGCAGGCCCGCATTGGAGAACGCCGCCTTCAGCGGCTTCTCGCTTCGCCCGACCTCGGCGGCCAATGCGGGGTTTATGCCCATGCTGCCGAGGAGGGCAGCTCCGGCGCCGGCGGTCGCAGCCGCCTGAAGAAGATCGCGCCTCGTCGTCGAGAAATCTTTCGTCCCGGACATCGCTCGCTCCCATAAACTTTATCGTCGGCGCGTCATTGATTGCGCGACCGATGTCGAAAGTGTCTCACAAGAGTTGATGCCACTCAATCTGCAATCACACGCGCCATCGCAGTACGCCGCGTGGTGCAGCGCAAAGCGTCAGGCGGTCGATCCGGTGAGTGCGTCGATGTCGACGAGCAATGTGTCCCAGGCTCGCGCGATCTCGATGGACCATTCATCGCCGAGCAGATCGCGCAGCGTATCCCTGATGATGGTGAAGAAGGCGGTGAACAACTGGCGCGACATGCCATAGGCGTCGTGCGAGGCAAGTTCGCAGGCAATCAGACGGAAATGCCCATGACGCATCCCGGCAAAATCGAGAATCGCCTCGATCGTCAGCGCGAGCATCGATCCCTTCACGAGGTCGCTGCCCTTCGAGCGGAACATCGCCTGCGTTTCGGGATGCTCGTCGAACAGGCGCTTGTAGACGAGGGGCGTGAGATCCGCGCAGCGCGAGGCGGCGAGTTCAAAGCTGAGTTCGACTGGATTGGAGGGCATATTCATCGGCGAAAGTGCCATGCAGACAAAAAAAGAGCGGGGCCCTGGCCCCGCTCAAAAATTGTGTCGACCCTATTATCCCCGATTCTAAGATTTGCTCTTGATTGACGGGGCGACGCTGCGTTTTGCGCGCCAGGGGCTCCTCCCGAGACTTGGACCACCAGACTTCGACCTCACGGCCAGCCTGAGCAAGGGGGATGCTAGATCAACTTTTCTCACTTGTCATCATTTTCGGCAACGAATGTTCAAAATTCGAGCAATAGACGAAATGATCGGGCTTTTGGCCCCGCAAGTATATGACAAATATAAGAAATCTGTGGATGCCGGGCCGTTTGATTTGGCTCAAATGCCCCCGCTCGGTGCCGTGCTGGGGTACCACGGTCACAGTTTTCGCCAATTTGCGCTGGGCCAAGTAGGCGGCGGAACTGATCTCGACTTGGGCCCGGCGCGGTGTTTAGTTAGCGGACGAACGAACGGTTCGGCAGATGCGCGCGCGGTTACAGAAATTCCTACCCCTGGTCCTGCTCGCCCTGGCCATGCAGGTGCTGGCGCCGATTGCCGCCTGTTGGGCGACGGGCCAAGCCATCGCCGATCCGCTGTCTGCCGCCGTCATCTGCCACAGCGCGAGCGATCAGGGTGGCCTCGACGATCGGACGGGGACCCCGACCGCGCATGCCGGCGCGTGCGCCCTGTGCTGCCTCGCCCAGGCGGGCGCGTCGCTCGATTCGCCGACGCACGCGGCACTCTCGATTCCCTTCCGCCATGCCGCGCGCGTGGTGTGGCAGCCGGCGGATGCGTCCGCCATCGCCGCTCCCAGGGGTTCGAGCGCTCAGGCCCGCGCCCCACCTCAATTTTCCTGACGTAGCGACAAACCGAACCGTTGGCGCGCGCCGTTGCCGCCGATGGCGTGCTCAATGGACCGGCCGAGGCGCCGGATGTCAGGAATTCAAGAGATGTTACGCATTCGTGCGATCGGAAGTGCGGGCTTGCCCGTGCTTTTCGGGCTGGTGTCCCCGATCGGTTCAGACGCGCTCGCCCAGGCTGCGTCGGAAGCGATTCCCGCAGTGACGGTCGAGGCGCCTAAGGCGTCCCGTCCCAAACCAATCACCCGGCCAGCGCGGCTGCGTTCCGCTTCGGCGGCGCGCGCAGCGAGGCCGGTCGCGCCGATCGGGACCGATGGCGCCCAGGGGCAGAACAACACGATGTCCGCCGGCGCAGTGCGAGCCGGTCTCAATCAGGCGCCGGCCGGCCAGACCGCGACGACCATCGATCGCAGCCAGTTCGACAACCGGCCCTCGTTTTCGGTCAGCGACGTCTTGCGGGACAGTCCGGGCATTTCGATCAAGCAGGGCAACGGTCCCCGGGACTTCGGCATCTCGATTCGCGGGTCCAACGCCCGGAACGGTTTCGGCATCCGCAATCTCGTGATCTTCGACGACGGTTTCCCCGTCACGCAGCCGGACGGCCTGTCGCGCAGCGACCTGATCGATCCCCACGCCTATGGCGCGATCGACGTGATCCGCGGCCCCTCGTCGGCGCTCTATGGCAATTACGCGACCGGCGGCGCGCTCAATTTTCGCACACGGCCGGGCGGCACGATCGACGGTGTCGAATACGGCGTCGACGGCGGCAGTTATGGCTACCTCAACAATTACCTGGCGGCCGGCAAGAAGGTCGGGAATTTCGAGGGCTCGCTGTTCGCGAGCGACACGCGAGGCGACGGCTATATCGGCAATAGCTGGTTCAACACGCAGACCGTCAACTTCCTCGGCACGCTCAAGGCGACGCCGGACGACCGTTTCACGGTCAAGATCATCAACAACGATCTCAGCGCGCGGCTGCCGCTTCGCTCCACGCTGAACCAATACTATCAAAATCCCTTCCAGCAGGGTTGTGCGACCGGTGCCACGGCCGCGCCCGGATGCGGTACGGTCAGGCTGTTCAACAATGGCTTCAACGCGACCGCCGGAACCGATACGGAGACGGCCGTGCAGGCCGGGCTCGGCCGCAACGACCGCCGCACCATCGTCGGGGGCCGGTGGGAGCACGATTTCGACAACACCACGACGTGGCGCAACCAGTTCGTGTTCGACGACCGGAACATCAGTCAGCCAACTGGCTCAACCAGCTCGATCGGCGACTTCCCGTCGTACAACTACATGAGTGATCTCACCAAGCGCGGAGAGATTCTCGGCCTGGAGTCCACAGCGTTCTTCGGCGCCTTCTACAATACCCTGACGGCGTCGAGCGACACGCGAAACGTGATGCCGGGAGGCAACGCAACACTCGGCAGGCTGTCGAGCAATCTCTACAGCGAGACGACCAACTATGGTGTTCGTGCCAGGGAAGAGCTCAAGCTTACATCGTCGCTAACGGCCGTTGCAGGCATCGGTTGGGAGACAACCTTGCTCAAGGGCACCAATACGGCCTATTCGTACGCCGGTCCAACCGGCATCACCACGACAACGCCGACGACCGCGGACCGGCAGTTTCAAAATACTGCACCAGAGTTGGCGCTGCTCTATAATCTCAGTAATGAATGGCTGGTCCGGGCACGCGTTGCCACGGGGTATGGCACACCGCAGGTCTCGAATCTCTTCGTCGCTCGGACGGGGCTATCAGGCAACAATACGCAGCTCCAAGCCCAGAAGAATCTTGGCTACGATCTCGGTTTCGATTGGACGCCGAACAGCGCGCTCAAACTCAGCGCGACTGGCTTTTACGAGTTCTTCCGTAACGAGATCGTCAACCAGGCGACGCCGGTCGCGGGCGTAAGCTATTCGTTCAACGCGCCCCGGTCGGAGCACCGCGGCATCGAGCTTGCAGCCGATTGGAAGTTCTATCCGGGCTGGCGGTTCATGGCGGCGTACACCTATCTCGACGAGGTCTACACCGAATATGTCGAGAACATCACCAATGGCGCCGTGTTCAGCTTCAACCGTGCCGGCAACAAAATTCCCGGTATCTCGCCCAACGAGCTGACGGCTCGAATTGGCTATGACGAGTTCGCCGGGCCGCTGGCAGGCCTCGGGGGCTTCGTCGAGGTCCAGTGGAAGGACTCTTTCTACATGGACAACGCGAATCTGCTGAAGGCGCCGGGCTACGAACTGGTCAATGTGAATGTCCACTACAAGACCGACTTGGTGTCCGACACCTTCAAGTCACTCAATCTGTTTCTTGAGGTCAGGAACGTGTTCGATCGCACCTATGTTGCGTCGGCAAACAACATCGCAAACACTGTGACGGCGGCCGGCCTGCAAATTCCAGGGAGCACGCTCGCAAGCACGGCGCCCGGATCGATCTATGCGGGCTCGCCACGCCTGTTCGTTGCAGGTATGAAGGTGGCCTTCAAATGATCCGGGCTCTCGAAGGGAATAGGGCCATGATCCGAACTGGCTTGCTCGCGATAGCCGCTCTCGCCTGCCTGCAAGGTGCGGCGCTGGGGCAGATGCACGGCAAGCACGCGTCCGAAGCCGCGTGCGAGGAGCCGACGCTGCGCTGTGCGACCAAGGCGACGCCTGCCTTCGGTCCGGACGGCGCGCTGTGGCTGGTCTGGATGGCGGGAGGGCAGGTCTCGGTCGCAAGTTCGCAGGATGCGGGCCGAAGTTTCTCGACGCCCACGCAGGTCACGACGACGCGGCTGAACCTCGATTGGGGGCCGGATGCGCGGCCGAAGATCGTGGTCGACCGCAAGGGGGGCATTGCGCTCGCGTTCTCGACCTTCAGGGACGAGGCCTTCAACGGTCAGGTGCTCACCACGCGCTCGGCCGACGGCGGCAGGAGCTTTGCCGAGCTGAAGCCGATCACCGCCAGCAACGAGAGCCAACGTTTCGAGGCGCTGGCGCTCGATCAGGATGGAACAGTATTTGCGGCGTGGTTGGACAAGCGCAATCGCATTTTTGCGAAGGAAGCGGGACAGAAGTACGAGGGAGCCGGGCTGTTCTTCACTTCGTCCAGCGACGGCGGCACCACCTACGCAGAAGCGAAGCTGGCGCGCGAGGGCACCTGCGAATGCTGCCGGTTGGGGCTGGCATTCGCTGCGTCCGGGCGGCCGGTCGTGATCTTCAGGAACATATTTGAGGGCGGCGTGCGCGACCACGCGGTGATGACCTTCACGGACGTCGCGACGCCAGGCGAAGTCCGTCGGGTCAGCAACGACGACTGGCAGATCAATGCCTGCCCACACCATGGGCCGAGCCTCACCGTTGCCCCGAACGGAACCTATCACGTCGCCTGGTACACCAACGGGAAGGCGCGGAAGGGATTGTTCTACGCCCACTCGCGCGACGAAGGCCGCACGTTCTCTTCGCCGATGGTGTTGGGGCGGCCGGATCGTAATCCGACGCGCCCCTTCGTGCTCGCGGGCGCGGCGGGAACGGTGATGGTCTGGAAGGAGTTCGACGGTGAAAAGACCTCGGTCCAGATGACGGTCTCCCGCGACGATGGCGAGACGTGGTCGGCGCCGAAGGCGATATCGAGCACGACCGACACGTCCGATCACCCTTTGCTGGTCTCCAGCGGCAAGCAGACCTACCTGTCGTGGATGACGAAGGCGGACGGCTATCGGCTCACGGCAATCGAGGACCAACCATGAGATTTCGATTTGCAGGCATTGCCAGCCTTGTTGTTCTGATCGCATCGGCGGCGGCGCTCGGCGCATCTCCGGCTCTGAAGCCATTCGAACGCGGCACGTGGCAAGGCGTCCTGAGGGGGCACGCCGGCCGCCCCGTGCTCGTGCATTTCTGGGGTGTGACCTGCGGGCCTTGTAAGGTCGAGCTGCCGCTGCTCGGGCGGTTTGCAAAGGAGCATCCGGAGATCGACGTCGTCACGGTCAGCGCCGATCTCGTGCCGAACCTGCCGGCCGCCACGCAATCGATGCTCGACAAGGCGGGTCTGGCGTCGACCGAAAATTTCATCTTCAACGACGGCTTTGTCGAGCGCTTGCGGTTCGAGATCGATCCGGCCTGGCAGGGCGACATCCCCAGGACCATGCTCATCTCCCCGGAAGGGACCGTCACGACGATCGAAGGCTCGGCCGAAATTGCCGATCTCGAAAAGTGGTCGGCGCAACAACTCTCCAAACACTGAAGTTAAAGACTGCAAAGGGAATACCGACATGAAGACAATCTCGAAAAACGTGCTGCTCGCCGCGTTCGCTCTCGCGATCTCCGCAGCCCCGGCGGTCGCCGACGACGTCAAGGCCGGCGATCTCGTCGTTTCGCAGGCCTGGAGCCGGGCGACGCCGGGCGGCGCCAAGGTCGCCGGCGGCTATCTGACCATCGAGAACAAGGGCACTGCGGCCGACAGACTGGTCAGCGTGTCCGCCGATATCGCGGGCAAGGCCGAGATCCACGAGATGGCGATGGACAACGGCGTGATGAAGATGCGCCCGCTCGACAAGGGGCTCGCCATCGATGCCGGCAAGACGGTGAAGCTCGCGCCCGGCGGCAACCACTTGATGCTCCAGGAGCTGAAGGGCGCGTTCAAGCAGGGCGACAAGGTGCCGGTGACGCTGCAATTCGAGAAGGCCGGCAAGGTCGCCGTGTCCCTAGACGTCCAGGGCGTCGGCGCACAGGCGCCTGGCGATGCCGGGCATTCAGGTCATATGGACATGAAGAAAATGCCGGATCACTCGGGAATGAAGATGAAATGAAACGGATCTGGACTCTCGGGAGGCCGAACATGTCGAAGCAATCCTGCCTGATCCTGATTGCCGCGCTAGCCGCCTCGCCGGCGGCGGCGCACGTGTCGATCGAGACCAAGCAAGCCACGGTCGGTACGTCCTACAAGGCCGTCTTCACCGTGCCGCATGGCTGCGCGGGCTCGCCGACGGTGAAGATCCGGGTGCAGATTCCGGAAGGGGTGATCGCGGTGAAGCCGATGCCGAAGGCCGGCTGGAATGTCGATGTCGTCGAGGGCAAATATGCCGGGGAATACGACTATCACGGCAACAAGCTCTCCTCCGGCGTCAAGGAGGTCGCGTGGTCCGGCGGCAAGCTGCCGGACAAGAACTATGACGAGTTCGTCCTCAGCACGTTCCTGACCGACAGCCTGAAGCCGAACACGGTTCTGTACTTCCCTGTCGTTCAGGAATGCGAGGCCGGCGTCAGCCGCTGGATCGAAATTCCGGCGGCGGGGGCAGGGCATTCACATGAGGGCAAGTCCGAGGGCAAGTCGCCGGCGCCGGGCGTGAAACTGTTGCCAAAACCCTGATGCGCCTCTTCGCCGCGCTTGCGACGCTGCTCCTCGTTGCCGGCTTCGCAAGCGGTGCGTCGGCGCATGCGGCGCTGGTCTCGGTTGAGCCGGCGAGCGGCAGCATGCTCAAGGCCGCGCCCAAGGCGGTGGAACTGCGCTTTAACGAGGCGGTGACGCCGGGCGCGATCCGGCTGATCGATGGCGCGGGCAGGGCGCGGAATGATGCGCGCGTCAGCGCATCGGGCGAGACGATTTCGGTCGTGATGCCGGTGGATCTGCCTGAGGGCACCGCGGTCGTCAGCTATCGCGTGATCTCGCAGGACGGCCATCCTGTCACCGGATCGGTGATCTTCTCGATTGGCATGCCGACCGCGACGAAGCCTGCCGCCGCTGAGGATAGCGGGTTGAACGCGCTGATCTGGCTGGCGCGCGTCGGCCTGTACGTTGGGCTGTTCATTGGCGTCGGCGGCGTGTTCTTCGCGCGCTGGGTTGCGTGGTCGATGACCGGCATGGCCGTGCCGCGCATGGCGCTCGCCATCGGCATCCCAAGCGCGGTGGCGTCCGTCGGCGCGTTGGGCCTCGATCTCCTCGGGCTGCCACTGGCAGCCCTTGCGACCGCCGCTCCCTGGAAAGTCGCGCTCGCGACCAGTGCCGGCCCTGCGCTGCTGGTTGCTCTGCTTGCGATGCTACTCGCGTTGATGGCGCTGCGCAGTGCGTGGTACGCGCGTGCTCTTGCGATCATGGCGTTGGTCGGCGTCGGTCTGTCGCTCGCCATGACCGGGCACGCCGCAACGGCACCGCCGGAGGCGTTGACCCGGCCTGCAATCTTTCTCCACGGCCTCGGTGTCACCATTTGGATCGGTGCTCTCGCGCCGCTCGTGGTGCTGGTGTCGAAGCCGACGATTGCGACGCTCGCGATTGTGAACCGCTTTTCCCGCATTGCTGCGCTCGCGGTCGGCGTGTTGGCCTTGACCGGCCTCGCACTCGCGATCGTGCAGCTCGAAAAGCCTGAAGCGCTGGTCGGGACCCGCTACGGGCTAATCCTCTCGGTCAAGCTAGTTCTGGTCACGGGATTGCTGGCGCTGGCCGCGCTCAATCGGTTCCGGCTGACTCCGGCTCTGGCCCGGAACGAGACAGGGACGCCCGCGCTCAAGCACTCGATCGTGCTGGAAGGTACGATTGCTCTTGCCATCCTGGCCGTGGTCGCCGGCTGGCGCTTCACGCCGCCGCCGCGGACGATCGTGCCGGAGACACCTTTGGCGATCCACATCCATAGCGACAAGGCGATGTTCCAGGTCCTGGTCTCGCCAGGCAAGGCGGGGGCCAATGATGTCGTGCTCCAGCTCATGACCGGCGAGGGGACGCCGCTGGCGGCCAAGGAGGCGACGTTGACCCTGAGCCTGCCCGAGCGCGGCATAGAGCCGATGGAGCGAAGGGCCTCGCTCGGGCCCGACGGCTATTGGCATGTGCGCAAGGTCGAACTGCCGTTTGCCGGCCGCTGGCACGTGCGGATCGACGCGCTGGTGACCGACTTCGAGCAGATCACGCTCGAGGATGAACTCGACGTCACGCCGTCGTGAGACGCAGCTTGGGCCGAACCTGAAGTCCGACGGAAAAATGACAGGAATTCCGTTGCGTTAGCGGCTTTTCCTCATTCCCGGTCTTGTGTTTTCGCTCTCAATCCGGTTTCACTGCAACCCATCACTGATTCCCAGAGTATTACCATGCGGTTGTCGCGGTTCTTTCTGCCCATCCTGAAGGAAAATCCGAAAGAGGCTGAGATCGTCTCGCATCGGCTGATGCTGCGCGCCGGCATGATCCGGCAGGAGGCCGCCGGTATCTATGCCTGGCTGCCGCTTGGCTTCCGCGTGTTGAAGAAGATCGAGCAGATCGTGCGCGAGGAGCAGGACCGGTCGGGCGCGCTGGAGCTGTTGATGCCGACGCTCCAGCTTGCCGACCTCTGGCGCGAGAGCGGCCGCTATGACGCCTATGGTCCGGAGATGCTCCGCATCGCCGACCGCCACAAGCGCGAGCTGCTGTACGGGCCGACCAACGAGGAAATGATCACCGAGATCTTCCGCGCCTATGTGAAGTCCTACAAGAACCTCCCGCTGAATCTCTATCATATTCAATGGAAATTCCGCGACGAGCAACGTCCGCGTTTCGGCGTGATGCGCGGCCGCGAGTTCCTGATGAAGGACGCCTATTCGTTCGACCTCAACGAAGCGGCCGCGCGCGTCGCCTACAACAAGATGTTCGTGGCGTATTTGCGCACCTTTGCGCGGATGGGGCTGAAGGCGATCCCGATGCGCGCGGAGACTGGCCCGATCGGCGGCGACCTCAGCCACGAGTTCATCGTGCTGGCCGAAACCGGGGAATCCGGCGTTTTCATCAATCGCGACGTGCTCGACCTGCCGGTGCCGGGCGAGGACGTCGACTACGACAGCGACCTGACGCCGATCATCAAGCAATGGACCTCGGTCTACGCCGCCACGGAGGACGTCCACGACGCCGCGCGGTTCGAGCAGGAAGTGCCGGCGGACAAGCGGGTGAACACCCGCGGCATCGAGGTTGGGCAGATCTTCTATTTCGGCACCAAATATTCCGACGCGATGAAGGCCCTGGTGGCGGGCCCCGACGGCGTCGACGTGCCGATCCATGGCGGTTCCTATGGCGTCGGCGTCTCGCGCCTGCTCGGCGCGATCATCGAAGCCTGCCATGACGATGCCGGCATCAAATGGCCGGAGGCCGTCGCGCCGTTCCGCGTGTCGATCCTCAATCTCAAGCAGGGTGATGCGGCGGTCGATGCGGCCTGCGAGAAGCTTTATGCCGAGCTCACGGCCAAGGGCGTCGACGTGCTCTATGACGACACCGACCAGCGCGCCGGCGCCAAATTCGCCGCCGCCGACCTGATCGGTATCCCCTGGCAGATCATGATCGGGCCGAAGGGGCTCGCCGACGGCAAGGTCGAGATCAAGCGGCGCAGTGACGGCTCCCGCGAGACTATGTCGCCAGCGGACGCGGTCGCAAGACTTGTGGGCTGATAAGCCTGGTCGGCTGAATATTGTTCATCGCGATATCGCGGCCGCCAATCCGGCCACAATTGACCCCGAATCATGGGATTATCGAGCGATGGATGAGACCATGACCGAGACCGTGCAAACCGCGCCTTTTGCGCCATTCGAGTGGATGCTGTCGGCGCGCTATTTGCGGGCGCGCCGCAAGGAGGGATTCATCTCGGTCATCGCCGGGTTCTCCTTCCTCGGCATCATGCTGGGTGTGGCGACGCTGATCATCGTCATGGCCGTGATGAACGGCTTCCGCAAAGAGCTGCTCGACAAGATCCTGGGGCTGAACGGGCACATCCTGGTGCAGCCGCTGGAATCGCCGCTGACCGACTGGAAAGACGTCGCCGACCGCCTCAGCCAGGTCAAAGGCATCCGGCTCGCCGCGCCCGTGGTGGACGGCCAGGCGCTGGCGTCCTCACCCTGGAACGCCTCGGGCGTGCTGGTGCGCGGCATCCGCTCCGACGACCTCAACAACCTCACCTCGATCGCCAAGAACATCAAGCAGGGCTCGCTCGAGGGCTTTGACGACGGGCAGGGTGTCGCGATCGGACGGCGCCTCGCCGACCAGCTGTCGCTGCATGCCGGCGACAGCATCACGCTGGTGGCGCCGAAGGGCGCGGTCACGCCGATGGGCACGACACCGCGCATCAAGCCGTACAAGATCGTCGCCGTGTTCGAGATCGGCATGTCCGAATACGATCTCGGCTTCGTGTTCATGCCGCTCGCGGAAGCGCAGGCCTATTTCAATCGCAGCAACGACGTCACCTCGATCGAGGTGTTCACCACCAATCCCGATCAGATCGTCGCCTTCCGCCAGGCCGTGACGGAGGCTGCGGGCAGGCCGGTGTTCCTGGTGGATTGGCGGCAGCGCAATTCGACCTTCTTCAACGCGCTCCAGGTCGAGCGCAACGTGATGTTCCTGATCCTGACCATGATCGTGCTGGTCGCGGCTCTGAACATCGTCTCAGGCCTGATCATGCTGGTGAAGGACAAGGGCAGCGACATCGCGATCCTGCGCACGATGGGCGCCTCGCAGGGCTCGATCATGCGCATCTTCCTGATCACGGGCGCCTCGATCGGCGTGGTCGGCACGCTGGTCGGCTTTGTCGTCGGCCTCGTGATCTGCCTCAACATCGAATCCATCCGGCAATTCCTGTCCTGGCTGACCAGCACCGAGCTGTTCTCGCCAGAACTCTATTTCCTTTCGAAACTGCCCGCCGAGATCGACGTCGGCGAGACCACGGCCGTCGTCATCATGGCGCTGACGCTGTCGTTCCTGGCGACGCTGTATCCGTCGTGGCGCGCCGCGCGCCTCGATCCTGTCGAAGCGCTGCGGTACGAGTGAGGGGTTGATGGAGCAGCAGCAGGGGGCGGAAGACGTACCGGTCATTTATCTCCACGAGATAAAGCGGCAGTACTTGCAGGGCGAGGTGCCGCTGACGATCCTGGACGGCGCCAAGCTCGCGCTGTGGGCCGGGCAGTCTGTCGCGCTGGTGGCGCCGTCGGGCTCGGGCAAATCGACGCTGCTGCACATCGCGGGGCTGTTGGAAGCACCCGATTCCGGCGAGGTCTATGTCTCGGGCGCGCCGACCTCGCAGCTGCCCGACATCGAGCGCACCCAGCTGCGCCGCACCGATATCGGCTTCGTCTACCAGTCGCACCGGCTATTGCCGGAGTTCTCGGCGCTGGAGAATGTGATGATGCCGCAGATGATCCGCGGCCTGAAGAAGTCCGAGAGCGTCAAGCGCGCCAAGGAGATCCTCGGCTATCTCGGTCTCGGCGACCGCATCACCCATCGCCCGGCCGAGCTGTCCGGCGGCGAGCAGCAGCGCGTCGCGATCGCGCGCGCGGTGGCCAACGCGCCGCGGGTGCTGTTCGCGGACGAGCCGACCGGCAACCTCGATCCGCACACGGCCGATCACGTGTTCCAGGCGCTGATGCAGCTGGTCAAGGCGACCAAGGTTTCGATGCTGATCGCGACCCACAACATGGAGCTCGCCGGCCGCATGGACCGGCGGGTGTCGCTGTCGAACGGCCAGGTGGTCGAGCTCGAGTAGAAAATCGCGAAAACAACCCCATGCACAGTAGCCAAGTGCTTGGGCCGACTGACGAAAAAATCGATGACGACGGGCACGCCGTCGTCTGAATTTTTCAAGGCCGGATCACCGTCATTTTGAACGGCCCGCCATTGGCGGCGGCGTGCGCCACCGCCTCGTTGGCATGGTCGAGGTCGAAGGCCGTCGTCTCGTATTCCTCCAGCCTGAGCAGACCCGCACGCACCAGCGCGATCAGACGGCTCGCGGCATCCGGCGGGTACATCCAGACGCCGTGGATGCTGATGCAGTTGCGCATGATCCAGGGGTAGGGCAGCTCGAGGCCCGCGCCGCCGGCCATGCCGACGCCGCCCATCAGTACGACGCGCCCATAGGGGCGCACCGTCATGATCGCTGCACGCACGACGTCGGTGCTCACGGAGGGCGGCATGATGTCGAACGCGCAATCGATCGGGCCGGGCGCTGCGCGCTTCATCGCCTCGCGGTCGTGATCTTCATTGCCAGTAAGCTTGACCGGTTGCACGCGGCTGCCGAAGCGTCGGACGAGGTCGGCGAGGATTTTCTCGTTGCGGCCGGGCGCGACCACGCTGGCTGCGCCCATCGCCAACGCAACCGAGACGGCGGCGCTGCCGAAATTGCCGGTAGCCCCGCTCACCAGCACGGTCTCGCCCGCTCTAAGGTTCGCAGCGAGGAAGCCGCCGTAAGGCACTAGCAGCGTGCCCAGCGCGCACCATTGCGTCGCGTCCTCGGGCGTGATCGCACCGAGCCGCTTCACGTTCTCGGTCGGCACCCTCATTTGTTCGGCAAAGGAGCCGTGGCGAAAATGCTGTTGCAGCCGCATGCCGCCGGGCCCGGCAGCGGTGAGCCCTTGCAGAGCGATATCGGGCGCAACGGTGTCGTCGCGCGAGCGCACCGTCGGGTCGCAGAACACCCAGTCGCCCACGCTGAGCTTGGTGGCATCCGGGCCGACCGCGCGCACCCGGCCGATGCCGCCGGGACCGGGGATAACAGGCAGATCGAGCGCGTAGTTGCGTGTCCCGTCAAAAACCTCGTTCATGTACGACAGGACGCGCGTGGCGACGATGTCGACAACGACTTCGCCGGTACCGAGGGTCGGCTTCGGAACGTCCTCGATCACCAGCGGCGATCCAAGGGATTTGAGTACGGCAGCTTTCATGGATGTTCACCTCAAAGTCGCGGTGAATCCCATATGCGCCGCCTTGGAGGGGCCAAGAAGGCCTGGTATTATCCTAGTATTCCAAAGACCCTCCATATGGGAGCGACATCATGGCCGATCCGCGCCGCGTTGAATTCGGCGACTTCCTGAGGTCTCGCCGCGAAAAGCTGTCGCCGAAGACGGTTGGTCTTCCGGTCGGCCGGCGCCGGCGCACCGCGGGGCTACGCCGCGAGGAGGTCGCGCAGCTCGCCGGCATCGGCGTCGACTGGTACATCCGCCTCGAACAGGGCCGCACCGTCAGCCCGTCGGTGACCACCGTCGATGCGCTGGCCCGCGCACTCCGCCTCAGCAAGACCGAGCATGCGCATTTGAAGGCGCTGGCGCGCGACGGCGCCAGGGGGGCGTTCACGCGCGAGACCGTGCCGCCGCCCATTCGGCGGATGATCGAGAGCCTGCACCAGCCGGCCTATATCACGGGGCGCCGCTGGGATGTGCTGGCCTGGAACGCGGCGGCCGAGGAGGTCTTTGCCTTCGGTCAGTTGCCCGAGCAGGATCGCAACACGCTGCTGCTGGTGATGACCAACAAGCAGACGCGAAAATTCTACGGCGCGAGCTGGACCGACGTCGCCAGGAGCATGGTCGCGATGTTCCGCGCCAATCACGACGTCTGGGCCGGCGATCCCGCTTTCACGGAGTTGCTGACGCGGCTGCGCCAGGGCAGTCCGGAGTTCGTCAAATGGTGGGAAGCCCACGACATCCGCAACACCGCCTCAGGCCTCAAGACCATGAACCATCCGACCAGGGGCGTGCTCCGGTTCGAGCACACCAGCTTCCAGGCCAACGACGATCCCGCGCTGAAGCTCGTGATCTACACGCGGGTCGAGGGCTGAGGGAGGGGGCAGGCTTCAGCTCTTGAAGACTGTTGCAAGCCTGCGCGCTACGGCGCAGGCGTTGCGCTGACGTTCGGCAGGGTACCACCTGCTTTCCATGGACTGTCCGTCCAGGGTGTCGGCTGCAGAGAATTCGCCGGCCAGGGTTTTGCCGGGCCCGTCGCCACTGAAGTGCACGACGTCCCGAGTTGCGTCCACACCGACGCCAAGCCGGTCGTGTCGATGTTGAAGCTTGTGACGTCAGCCCGTCCCTCTGGTTCCGGCGTGGTTTCCCGGACCTGCAGGGAGTGCGAGGCCAGCACCGCCTTGACCATGTCCGGGTCGACGGCGCCGTTCCAGACCTCGTACTTCCCGAACCGCACCGGAGGCCCTCCCGCTTGCTTGCTCATGTCGGCGCTGGCCGCGATCAGGATCGTTTTCTTGCCGGCGGCCGATGCGTCGATCTCACCCGCGAACATCAGCGGCACGCGCTTCTTGTTTTCGCAATACAGGCGCCATT
Organism: Bradyrhizobium ottawaense; assembly: GCF_002278135.3. Taxonomy (NCBI): domain Bacteria; kingdom Pseudomonadati; phylum Pseudomonadota; class Alphaproteobacteria; order Hyphomicrobiales; family Nitrobacteraceae; genus Bradyrhizobium; species Bradyrhizobium ottawaense. The sequence goes on from NZ_CP029425.2 coordinate 4,032,729, forward strand.
CCATGGTCCGGAACGAGGCATCGTTCTCCTTCTTCACCGCGGCGATCTTGCTGATGAACGGTCGCGCTCCCTTTTCCAGCCGCCACATCGTCTCGGCCAGCGGTCGCGTGTCGATCCCGAACCGGTAGAGTTCGGGCCGCGTCAGCACGTGCAGGTTTTCGAATTTCACGGTGCTGATCAGTGCATCGAGCTCGCGGCTGATTCCCATCGCCGCAATGAACGCGGCGCGGTCGCGGTCGGCACCGGCGATCCGGCGCCGCCGCGCTTCGGCGACCACTTCCGGAGGCGGATTGCCTTGAAACCGGAGGATGAGCCTGGAGTTATGGACCGCCAGCGCGGCATCGGGCGCAACCTCGCGAGAGGTCGCTCCGAGAAACAGGTAACCGCAGGCCGAGTTGCACATCGCATGATAGGTGCTGAGTTCGGCCTCGACCTCGCCGTTCCCGTTCTTGATCTTCTGGCATGCGGCGTCGATCTGCGTGCCCGCGGCGCACGCCGTCGCGATCGTCCGGCCAACCCGGGCGATCGCCTTGCGGCTGCGCAGCAGCCGGGCGATCACATAGGACTGCTCAACGTTTCCGCCGGGCGAATGGAGGTAGATCGGGCGCTGCAGGTCCTTGACGCCGGCGAGGAAGCGGCGAATGCGGGACGCTGCGTCTTGATCGATCTGGCCCTCGATCGCGATCCAGCGGTCGCAGCCCGGCCCGCACGCGTCGGGCGCGCCTTTGGCAAGATAGATCGTCAGCCTGGAGGCAAAGCCGGGTTTCTCGGCCGGGGTCCCTTCGGCACGCAATGCGCCGGGAAGCGACAGCAAGGCCAGCAGAAGCAGGGCACGGACGAGCATGAATTGTGAGACCACGAGGTGCATCCTGATGCTGACGCTATACGACCAAGGGTGCGTCCACAACTTGCGGTGGCGCGGGCAGTCGCGTTTATTTTCTGCCGACACCTGCAGATGGCCGCGTGCGGGGACACGCAACTTTGACGCCGGCAGCGTGTCCATCGGCCCAGGCGCTCACGCTGTTGCGGCGAGGCGGTCGAGGTCGCGGCAGCATGCGCTAACTAAGCACTGACGTCGTGATTTGCTCGAGCCCGCGCATGGCACAGGCCGGGCCGGAACCTTGATGCCTTCATGAAGTTATCAGAACGCGCGGGTGCCACTCTCCCGCTGGCATCGTCGTCGGCCTGAAGCGGATGCCGCAAGAAACGCTATTCGGTGACGAGCCAAGTGTCAGGGGAGGTCAGATGACATCGACGGCCGGGGAGAACTCGACCGATCGCAATGCCGTCCTGGCTGCACTTGGCGATTACATCCGAGAGATCGCCAACCCCGACGATCTCGCTTATGCAGCGGTAGAGCTGCTCGGCCGCAGCCTCAAGGTCAGCCGGGCAGGCTACGGCACGGTCGACACATCGGCCGAGACCATTACCATCGTCCGTGACTGGAACGCGCCGGGCATTTTGAGCCTGGCGGGGGTGCTGCACTTCCGCGACTATGGCAACTACATCGAAGATTTGAAGCGCGGCGAGACGGTCATCTGTGCCGATGCGGAGAAGGATCCTCGCGTTGGCGACCGCGCCCGCGCGCTCGAAGCGATATCCGCTCGCGCGCTTGTCAACATGCCGATCTCCGAGCCCGACGGAGTCGTCGCGCTGCTCTACCTCAACAACGCAACCCCGCGGGTCTGGAGCTCCGAGGAGCTCGAGCTCATCCACGATGTTGCCGAGCGCACGCGAACCGCCGTCGAACGTCGACGCGCCGAGGCGGCGGTGCGGGAGAACGAGATCCGTCTGCTCTTCCTTGACGCCCTCAACAAGGAGACGGCCAGGACCCGCGATGCCGACGGCGTGATGGCAGTGACGACGAGAATGGTCGGAGAGCACCTCGGCGTCTCGAACTGCGCTTATGCCGACATGGATCCCGATCAAGACGGCTTCACCATCCGCGGGGATTGGGCGGCTCCTGGTGCGATGCATATCCTTGGCCACTACAGCCTGGCCGACTTCGGTGAGAAGGCGGTGCGAGAGCTCAGTGCTGGCAGGCCTCTCGTCATCAATGACAATTTGAAGGAGATCGCGCCGGAGGAGGCGGCCACCTTTCAGAACATAGGAATAGGTTCGACGATCTGCATGCCCTTGGTCAAGGAAGGGCAGCTCACGGCCTTGATGGCCATTCATCACCGCGGCCCGCATCGGTGGACGGCGCGCGAGCTCGCGTTGCTCACGGAGGTCACCGAGAGATCGTGGGCCCACATCGAGCGGGTTCGTTCGGAACAGGCGGCGCGAGAAGCTGCCGAACGCCTGAGTCTTGCGAACAGGGCGGCAGGTATAGGCATCTGGGACTATAATCCGGTGAACGACGTTCTTAGATGGGACAACCGCTGCAAGGAGGTGTTCGGTTTGTCGCCGGACGCCGAAGTGAGCTACGAAGGGGCGTTCCTGAAGGGTCTCCATCCAGACGACAGGCAGCGGGCCCACGAGGCCGTCTCCGCAGCCCTGACGCCGGATTGCCCGAAAAGCTACAACATTGAATTCCGAACCATCGGCATCGAGGATGGTGTCGAACGCTGGATCGCGGCGACGGGGCAGGCGATCTTTTCCAATAGGCAGGCCGTCCGGTTCATCGGGACGGTTCTGGATATTTCCGCGCAAAAGAAGACCGAACGCCAGCTTCGAATACTGAATGATACGGGGGCGTCGGTCGCCCGCGAACGCGACCTCGAGAAGATCGTGCAGATCGTTACAGATGCCGGCGTGGAGCTGACGGGCGCCCAGTTCGGAGCCTTCTTCTACAACGTTCTGGCGCCGGACGGCGGCAGCTACATGCTGTATTCGCTGTCCGGAGCGCCGCGATCCGCCTTCGAGAAGTTTCCTATGCCGCGCAACACCGCGGTGTTCGAGCCCACGTTCAAGGGTACGGGCGTGGTGAGGTCTGACGACATCCTGCAGGACCCGCGCTATGGCAGGAACGCGCCGCGTAAAGGCATGCCGGAGGGGCATCTTCCAGTCCGATCCTACCTCGCGGTCCCCGTCATCTCGCGAACGAGCGAAGTCCTCGGCGGACTCTTCTTCGGCCATGCAGAGACGGGTAAATTCCAGGTAGAGCACGAAGCCGCCTTGCTCGGGATTGCCGGCCACGCCGCCACGGCTATCGACAACGCTCGGCTCCTGACCCGGCTCGAGGCGCTCAATGCCGAACTGGAGCAACGTGTCGCCGACGAGATTGCCGAACGCATGAAGGCCGAAGAGCAGTTGCGCCAATCCCAGAAGATGGAGGCCGTGGGGCAGCTGACCGGAGGCATCGCCCACGACTTCAACAACATGCTGGCCGTGATCCTCGGCAGCTTGAATCTCGCCAAACGACGGCTCGGCAAGGGAGAGGTCAACATTGACCGCTTCATCGAGGGGGCAATCGACGGCGCAAATCGCGCTGCCACTTTGACGCAGAGGCTGCTGGCGTTCTCGCGCCAGCAGCCTCTGGCGCCTGAAGTCGTAGACATCCACAAGATGATCGGGGGGATGAGCGAACTGCTCGAACGCTCGCTCGGAGAGCTTGTCCGCCTCGAGGCAGTCCTGGCGGCCGGTCTTTGGCGCGTCAAGGCAGATCCGGCCCAGCTGGAAAGCGCCGTGATCAACCTTGCGGTCAATGCGCGCGATGCCATGCCGAAGGGCGGGCGGCTGACGATAGAAACCAGCAACGCCTCGATCGATCGGAAATTTGCCCGTGAATATGCTCTGTCGCCCGGACAATATGTTCTCATTGCCGTGACGGATAACGGCACCGGAATTCCGCCCGACGTGCTGGGAAAGGTGTTCGACCCGTTTTTCACGACCAAGGTCGTGGGTAAGGGCACCGGCCTCGGCCTCAGTCAGGTCTACGGCTTCGTGCGGCAGTCGGGCGGCCACGTCAAAGTCTACTCGGAAGTCGACGTTGGCACGACGGTGAAGATCTATCTGCCACGCTTCGCCGGCGACGAGGGAGTATCGACCCCATCGCAAGGAGTGTCGCATCCCGGCGCAAGCCTTCAGGGTGAGACCATTCTCGTCGTCGAGGACGACGAGCGGGTCCGCAGCATCTCGTCCGAAAGCCTGCGGGAGCTTGGTTATACGGTCATCGAGGCCGCGAGCGCCAAGGAGGCGATCAGGATGATCGAAAACGGTCTGGTCCCAGATCTGCTGTTTACCGACGTCGTCATGCCCGACATGACCGGCGCTGAACTTGCGGGCGAACTGTCGAAACGATACCCGGATTTGAAGGTGCTGTTCACCACCGCTACACGCGCAACGCAATCGTTCACAACGGCATGCTCGATGCCGGCAAGCATCTGCTGTCCAAACCCTTTGCGATCGAAGATCTGGCCGCGAAAGTCCGTGCCTTGCTGGACGAAATTTGATCGTCTATTCGGTCCGGCAAATCCAGCCGGTCCAGCCCGACGGGTATCCATTCAAGCCCTGATGCTCTCGTTTGCAGCCGACTGGCGAAACCGTCGGCCTGCATGCGGCACGGTGGCCCCGGATTCCTCGAATGGCGAGGGCCGCACGAGATCCGAAACACGCATCGGTCTCAACATCATGACTTGACGGATGTGCGACACCAAGAAACGGATCAAGGGTCTGATCGCAGCCACTCCGAAAAGGCTCGGATGGTTCTTGCGCGCGGATGGCCTGCCTTACTGACCACATGGAAGCCGTAGCCAGGCAAGCTCAGCTTGAACGCCTTCACGAGCGTACCGGCGGCGAGGTCGTGTGCCGTGAGCACATCACTGAACACTCCTATTCCTTGTCCTGCGATCACCGCCTCGATGGCGTGCAATTCCTCGCGGAAACTCAGATGCTGCATGTCCTTGAACGGGGGGACGTCACGCCATCTGCGCTGAGCCGCGGCGAGCCATCGCTGCCAGGTGGGCGGCTCACGATCGGCCGGCGACCAATAAGAGTGGATCAGGACGTGATTTGCGAGGTCGACCGGTCGCATCAAGCGCCCCGTTGCAAGCAGGCGCGGACTGCAGACGGCCCAGAATGTATCGGTGAAGAGATCTTCGACGATGCCGTCTGTCGGCCGTACTCGGCTGGTCGCGTAGCGAATGGCGACGTCGCCGTCTCCGGCCTGCAGATCGAGCACCGTGTCAGTGCCGATGACCTCCAGCGGCACGTCGGGATGCAACTTGCGCCACAGGGGCAGGCGGGGCACGAGCCAGCGGCTGGCGAACGCGTTGGTCGTCGTCACGCGGAGAGGCTGTTGGGCGCCTTCCTGCTTGACGCTCGCAACGGCGGCGGCAAACGCCTCGAGCCCGCCGCGTATGACGGGGAAAAGCCGCGCTCCGGCATCGGTCAGCGAGAGTGGCCGTGGTCTGCGGCGGAACAGAGCGCGACCGCAATATTGCTCGAGCAACCCGATCTGGTGGCTGATCGCCGTTGGCGTCACGCCGAGTTCTGCCGCCGCCTTCTTGAAGCTCAGATGGCGGGCGGCGGCTTCAAAAGCGCGAAGCTCGATCAGGGGCGGGAGCTTGTGCATGCCGGCCAGTCTAGGTGAAATCAATTCATCGTCACCTGAATTCTTCGGATTTGCGCGGAGATCGTGCGCGGCCAAGGATATGGCGGGTCAAGCTGAGGAGATCAGGTCATGTCGTCCATCGCATCTGTCGCCAGCGCTGCCGCCGATCTTGGCGCCTCCTTCGGAGGACAACTGCTCAAACCGGCGGACGAGGGCTATGAGGAGGCGCGAAAGGTCCATAACGGGCTGGTCGACAAGCGGCCGGCATTGATCGCCAGGTGCCGCAGCGTGGCCGACGTCGTCGACGCCGTCGCTCTTGCGACCAGGCTCGGCCTCGAGGTCGCCGTTCGCGGCGGTGGCCACAATGTAGCAGGACGCGCAACCATCGACGGCGGGATCATGATCGACCTCTCGCCCATGAAGGGCGTCCGGGTCGATCCGGTCGGCAAGACCGTCTGGGCGCAGGGCGGGGCCACCTGGGGCGAGCTCAATCGCGAAACGCAACTTCACGGACTTGCGGTCACCGGCGGCGTGGTCTCGACCACCGGGATTGCCGGCCTGACCCTCGGCGGAGGACTGGGCTGGCTGATGGGCAAGTACGGTCTGGCACTGGACAATCTGCGGGCCGTCGAACTCGTCACCGCCGATGGCAGGGTTTTGCGCGCCAGCAGGCAAGAGGAGCCCGATCTGTTCTGGGCTCTCCGCGGCGGCGGCGGAAACTTCGGGATCGCCACCAGTCTCGAATACGATCTTCATACAATCGGGCCGATCATCACCGGCGGCCCGATCGTCCATCCCATCGAACGCTCCCGCGAGGTGCTCGAATTCTTCCGGACCAGCACGCGGTCGCTCGCGGACGAGCACATGCTGTTCGCATCCCTGACGCATGCGCCAGACGGCTCCGGCACGGAGGTCGCGGTCCTGGTCACCAGTCACTGCGGACCGCTGGCGGATGCCGAACGAGCGGTGCGGCCGCTGAAACAGTTCGGGACTCCGATCCTGGATGCAGTCGGGCCGATTCCCTATTGCGACCTCAACCGCATGCTCGACGCCAACTATCCGAAAGGCGCCTTCAACTATTGGAAATCGAACTTCCTCGCGGAGCTCAGTGATGGCGCGATTGCGACCATGATCGAATGCTTCGCGCGCTGCCCGACTCCCATGGGGCAGTTTCTGGTCGAACACGTCCACGGCGCGGCGGCCCGCGTCGATGCCGTGGATACGGCATTTCCGCATCGGCAGGAGGGCTATAATTTCCTGATTCTCGCGCAGTGGATGCAGGCCAGCGATACCAGCCGCTGCATGTCCTGGGCGCGCGACACCTACGAAAGGATGCGGCCCTTCTTCGCCTCCGGCCGCTATGTCAATTATCTCGATGATGACGAGACGGGCGATCCCGTCGCGGCCGCCTATGGACCGAACTACCGGCGACTGCAGCGGATCAAGGCGAAATACGACCCGACCAACTTCTTCCGCATGAACCAGAACATCCGGCCCCTGGCCTGATTGCCGGCTGAGGATTTCGTCGCTCCCATGGGCCGTGTTGATCTCTTCGGGAGGATTCGAGAATGGCTGTCGTGTGCCGGCCCGCTTGTAGCGACGATTTGGCGAGAGCCGACGAGATCGTGGTCGCCAGCATCAACGAACTCACGGAACGGCGGGGGTTCGGCAAGATGGCATCCTCTCGCCCGCACCATTTTCAGGCCTTCTCGCTTGCGGATGATCCCGAAGGTCTATGGGTTGCCGATGTCGACGGAGACATTGTCGGCTTCGCGTGGAGCTGGGTGTGTGGCGAGCTTTGGTTCTTGGCGCAGTTGTTCGTGGCGCCTGATCGCCAGAGCGACGGCATTGGCAATCAATTGCTCGGGAAGTCATTCGCTCACGCGGCAACGCGCGGAGCATCCGTCAAGGCGTTGATCACCTTCACCTTCAACAACGTGTCTCAAGGCCTCTACATCCGTCACGGACTATTCCCGCGCTGTCCGATCTACATGGTCAGCGCGCCTCGTGACCGCCTGGCGTCACGGTTGGCTGAGCCGCTGCTGCGTCTTGAACCTCTTGCCGCCGCGACGGCCCGGTTCGAGGACCTGGTGCCCATTGATATCAGCGCTCTCGGCGTTTCCAGAGCGAAGCATCACCGATATCTCCTGGGCGACAGCACGACGAACGGGTTCACCATTCACGCCGGCCGCGAGTGCGTCGGGTACGTCTACGTTTCGGATGGACACATTGGTCCGCTCGCGGTCCGCCGGCAGGATCTGGTTGGCCCCGCCCTTGCGGCTGCGCTGTCGCTCGCGGCACGGGGCGGTGTTCCAACCATCTCGGCCTTCGTGCCGGGTACGAGCGAGCCGGCGCTCAAAGTGGCGACCGACCACGGCATGCATCTGACGCTCCCGATGCTGCTGATGTCCAATCGGCAGTTCGGAGATTGGGTCAGTTACCTCCCGCGTAATCCGGGTTTCATGTAGATCTTGCGATCCCGCGTTGGCGGAACGCTGACTAGGCCGCGCGAACGGTTCTGGCGTACACGCTGCGTTTGCAAGCCGACCTCGCAGGGGCTATGTCCGGGCCTCCCGGACAAGAGCCCTGACATGACAATCTCCGATGACAACGACCTGACGCGCCTGAAAGAGCTCGGTCGCATCGTCGCCAATACGCTGGAGGCGATGGGCAAGGCGATTGAGCCGGGCATGAGCACCTCCGAGCTCGACCAGATCGGGCGAAAGCTCCTGGAGGCCGCCGGCGCGCGTTCGGCCCCGGAGCTGGCCTATGATTTTCCCGGGGCGACCTGCATCAGCGTGAACGAGGAGATCGCTCACGGCATTCCGGGCGAACGGCGGATCGCGCGCGGCGACCTCGTGAACATTGACGTGTCAGCCGAGAAGAATGGCTTCTTCGCCGATACGGGTGCTTCCTTCGCCGTTCCCCCGTAAACCGCGCGATCGAACGTCTTTGCCGGGACGGCCGGCGGGCGATGTGGACCGGCCTGCAGCAGGTCGGCGCCGGCAAACCGATTGCCGGGATCGGCCAGGCGATCGGGACCTTTGCGCGGAAGAAAGGCTACAGCCTGGTCAGGAATCTGGCCAGTCACGGCGTCGGCCTGTCGCTCCATGAGGAGCCGACGGAGATTGCAACCTGGCCCGACCGCTCCGAACGCCGCATCATGAACGATGGCCTCGTGTTCACCGTCGAGCCGTTCCTCTCCATGGGTGCCGAATGGGCGGAGAATGGCGACGACCCATGGACGCTCTACAGCAGCCCCGAGGCGCCGACCGTTCAATACGAGCACACCGTGATCGCCACCCGCAACGGACCCTTGATCGTGACGCTGGCGGGTTAAGCCGCCGACGCCGGAGTCGGATCACGTCAGGCGGTCGATGATCTGAAGGAGCCGGTCGCAGGACGCCTCGATCCTTTTGAGTGGAGACGTCGCGACGCCTAGCAACAGTCCCGGGCGCGCCGAAGCCTTCGAGGCATACCAGAGCGAGAGCGGCGTGGGCGCAAGTCCGAACGCTGCGGCTTGCCTGGCGATGGCAAGATCAGGCGCTCCGTCCGGCAAGCGCAGGACCGCGGCCAGTCCTGCAATCGCAACGTTCGTGGTGCGCGTTCGAAGCTGCTTCAGCAATGCATCGCCTTGCGCGGTGTAGGCGCGCTTGGTGCGCCGCAGATGCCGCAGATAATGGCCCTCGCGGATGAAGTCTGCCGTGGCGAGCTGCACCGCGGGTCCGGGTGCCGGCGCGAGGCACGCTGCGGTCTCGGCGAATCGCGACGCCAGAGCGGCCGGTGCAACGACAAAGCCGAGCCGTAGGGCAGGGGTTACGGTCTTGCTGAAGGAGCCAATGTGAATGACGCGGCCGGCGCGATCGAGCGAGGCGAGCGCCGGCGTGGCCCGGCCCTTGAGCTGAAGTTCGCTGAGATAGTCATCCTCGATCACCCAGGCGTTGTTTTGGTTCGCCCAGTCGAGCAGGCGCGATCGACGTGCCAGTGACAGCGTGGATCCGAGCGGCGCCTGCTGCCCCGGTGTCACGACAACCAGCGCGGCGTCGGGCGCTTGTTGCAGGCCGTCATCGACATCGATCCCATCTGCGTCAACCGTGATTGGCACGATCGACAGGCCCGCAAGTTCGAGGCCGTGCCGGGTGAAGGGAAAGCCGGGATCCTCCATCCAGACTTTCTTCCTTTGCCCGAGGTCGAGGACACGGAGCGCCAGGCCGAGGCCGCCGCTGAAGCCGCTGGTGATGATGATCTGGGACGGTGCGCATTCGATCCCGCGCGCCAGCGCAAGGTAGGCCGCGATCTCGCGTCGCAAGTCCGGTTCGCCGCGCGGGTCGGGGTAGATCGCAGGTGCGCTCATCTCGACGCGAACCGCCCGTGCGCGCATTCGCGCGAGCAGCGTCGCAGGAAAGGTCTCCTGCGAAGGAACGCCCATCTGGAAGATCGCCGGCCCCGCCGTGAGCTCCTGGTACATCTCCATGAACGAGCCGGGGTCCGGCGCCTTGTCCCGCCGCACGGGAATGGACGGTCGGTCGGCGACATGGGTGCCTGTCGCGCGGGCCGCGATGATCAGTTGGGCCGATGAGAGCTTTTCATAGGCTGAGCGCACGGTGCCGCGCGCGACGCCAAGCTGGGCCGCCAAATCCTGCCATGAGGGCAGGCGCGCGCCCGGGGCGAGCACGCCGCGCTCGATGGCGGCCCTGATCCCCCTGTGGATTTGCTCCGCCAGCGGCGTCTTCGCCGACCGGTCGAGCTTCAGCCGCAGCGATCTGGTCATGATCCTTGGTACACGATTTCCCCGCGTTCTTGGTCCTTTTTTATAGACCACGGCAGGGGCATCTGAGGGAGGAAAGAGGGGCTCCCTCGATCATCAAGGAGAAAGCGGATGAGTGAACGCCTCAACTACAACCACATTGCACCGGCAGGCGCGAAGGCACTGGGCGGCGTCTATGGCTACGTCATGCAGAGTGGGCTTCCCGCGACGCTGGTGACCCTCGCTTACCTGCGCGTCTCACAGATCAACAACTGCGCCTACTGCCTCGACATGCACACGCGGGATCTGCTGAAGAGCGGTGTGAAGGTCGAAAAGCTCGCGCTGCTGCAGGCTTGGGCCGAGGCCGGCGATCTCTTCGACGACCGCGAGCGCGCGGCCCTCGCCTGGGCCGAGACTGTCACCCGCGTCGCCGAGACCAACGTGCCCGATGAAGCCTATCAAGCCGCCCGCAAGGTCTTCAGCGAGCGCGAGCTTGTCGATCTCACGATCGCAATCAGCCTGATGAATGCGTACAATCGCATGTCGATCAGCTTCCGAAATACTCCGCAGGCCGCGCTCGAGAAGGCGGCCTGACGGATCGCGCGGCATCAGTCGAAATGCAAAGTAGGAGAAGATGATGAGCGTGATTTCCAGCGTCAAAATCCCCGACAGCAAGCTGGCGCGCGAGGCGGCTGAACTGGTGCGCAGCCACGAAGACGACATGCTTTTCAACCATTCCGTCCGAGTCTACGTCTTCGGTGCCATGAAGGGGCTGCGTCAGCAGCTGAAATTCGATCCCGAACTTCTTTACGTCGCGGCGTTGTTTCACGATCTAGGCCTCGTCGACCATTACCACACGCAGACAAAGCGATTTGAGGTTGACGGAGCCGACGCTGCGCGTGAGTTCCTGCGGGCGCGCGGCATCGCCGAGCCGCAAGCCGATCTGGTGTGGGAGGCAATCGCGCTGCACACCACGCCCGGCATTCCGCAATTCATGCGGCCGGAAATCGCGCTCACCAACGCGGGTGTCCTGGTGGACGTCGTGGGCATTGGGTATGACGACTACACGCCGGAGCAGCGCGACCAGGTGATCTCGGCGTTTCCGCGCGGCGACTTCAAGAACGAGTTCCTGAAGGTGCAGACCTGCTCGGCGCTGAAGAAGCCGCAGACGACGTTCGGGACGGTCAATTTCGACTACATCGAGGATCACGATCCCAGCTTCCGCAAGCCGAATGCGTGCACGCGCATCCGCAGCACGCCCTGGCAGAGCTGAGCCGATGACGGCATTCGCCGCACGCCTACGCCGCCCTATCTCCGGCGGAAACTGAACGGTTAGGATCCGGGGCGAGGCGGCGCGCTCGAGCGGCGAGGGCGCGTTGGTTTCTTCAGCGGAAAATACGGGTTCACCACGCAACTCGCCGAGCGTCCGACGGCGAGATATCGGCACTGCTCGAGCGAGCCGTAGCGGCAGTCGAAATAGCCGACGGGGCCGTAGATCTGCATGCACACGGGATAGCTCGGATCGTAGGTCTGCGCGGGTGCAGATCCGCCCGCGAGAAGCAGGCCGATCACGACCAGTGCGAGGCGAGCCCGGCGCATCTCAGCGCAGGAAGTAGCCTGGTGAATAGCCCGGCGTCTGCGCGCGCGGACGATTCTGGTAGGCGTAGGGGTCGTCGCTCTGCCCGACGAAATACGGATTGGCGATGCAGGTCAGCGCGCGTCCCGATGCGCTTGCCTGACACTGCGTGTAGGTGTCGAACCTGCAATTGCTCAGGCCCGGCCATTCATCGCCGGTGAGGCAGAATGGATGATGCGTTCCGAACGCGCGTGCGGGTGTTGATGTGCTCGACACGAGTGCAAATGTGGCGGTAGCGAGCGAAAGTGTGGCGACAATGGGGAGGACAATTCGTCTGCGCATCTTCAATTCTCCATCACGCGAATGTGCGCGCGACGTTGTTACGCGCGCATGCAATTTATCTCGTGTCGCCGACAATGGAACTACAGAAAACACTTATTTCAAAGGGTTTCCAGAACGCGCTGATAAATCTTCATTAATGAAGCGGGGGCCTTTGGAGCGAACTGTTGCGTCGAGGTTACAGCAATTCCGTCGATCACTGTTATGACCACGCTGCGGCCAGGGGGCCTAACGACGAAACTGGAACGGGACTCAAATGAAGAAGAATTTGTTGCTTGCCGCTGTGAGCCTTGTCGCGCTGAGCGCGACTGCGCCGGCGCTGGCTGCCGACCTCGCAGCTCGGCCGTACACCAAGGCGCCGCCGGCGGCGATCGCCGCGGTCTATGACTGGAGCGGCTTCTACATCGGCATCAACGGCGGCGGCGGTTCGTCGCACTCGACCTGGGATCTCGTCGGCGGCGGCCGCGAAGGTTCGCATGATGCGACCGGCGGCACGGTCGGTGGTCAGATCGGCTATCGCTTTCAGTCCGGCCAGTGGGTGTTCGGCGTGGAAGGTCAGGGCAACTGGGCCGACTTCTCGGGCGACAATGTCAGCGCGCTGTTCGCAACTCGCAACCGCTCGAAGATCGACTCGTTCGGTCTGATCACCGGTCAGGTCGGCTACGCCTGGAACAACGTCCTGCTCTACGTCAAGGGCGGTGCGGCTGTGGTCGGCGTCAAGTACGACGTTTCCAGCACGGTCTCGGGCGCGCTGCTGTCCTCGAACGACCAGACCCGGTGGGGTGGTACGGTCGGTGCCGGCCTCGAGTACGGTTTTGCGCCGAACTGGTCGGTTGGCGTCGAGTACAACCACATCTTCCTGTCGGACAAGGACGTCACCTTCGCCGGCCTCGCGGGTACCGACCGCATCAAGCAGGACGTCGACATGGGTCTCGTCCGCCTGAACTACAAGTTCGGCGGCCCGATGATTGGCCGTTACTGAGACTGATCGTTCTTCGTTGAGCGGTCCTCGAAAGCCCCGGCCTTGGCCGGGGCTTTTTTATTGCGTGAATTCAGCGAGTTAACCATTGCTCCTGGAGGTCGTCCGCCATGCTTGACTCTTGAGAACGAAATGAGAACAATGTTCTTCATACGTTCCAACAAGGGAGCAAGCCATGTTCAGGGTTTTCGTGGAAGAGGCCGCCGCACTGGCGTCGATCACGCTGTTCGTCGGGATGATCGCGATCTGGGCGCAGGTCATACCGCAGCTCTAGGGGCAGCGGTTTTGTAAACCGCAGCTCCCCTTTACCGGTGCCCCCTTGGGGAAAAGCAGGACGACGCGGCCAATTGGCCGCTCCGGCGTAGACTCTGAAGCTGCGACACCTCACCATTGCGAGGCGAGTCGGCAAACGAAGGCAAGCGAGTGCATGATGCCTTGAGGAGCCGGCGACCGCTGCATTCCATCTGCAAGAGGCCGTCACGCGACCATGCCGAGCGCCGGATTTGTCCACCTTCACGTTCACTCGGCCTATTCGCTGCTCAAGGGCTCGATCAAGATCGCCAAGCTCGCCGAGCTTGCCAAGAAGGACCATCAGCCGGCGCTGGCGCTGACCGACACCGACAATCTGTTCGGTGCGCTGGAGTTTTCCGACAAGATGGCGGGCTCCGGCATCCAGCCGATCGTCGGCTGCGAGCTGGCGATCGATTTCGGCGACCAGGATCCGAATGCGCGCAACGCGATGGGGCCGTCGCGCGTGGTGCTGCTGGCCGCGCAGGAGCGCGGCTATCGCAGCCTGATGCGGCTCAACTCGCGCGCCTTCCTCGAATCGCCGGATAGCCATGCTCCGTTCGTCAAATTCGACTGGTTCGAGGGCGAGACCGAGGGGCTGATCGCGCTGACGGGCGGACCTGACGGGCCGATCTCGCTGGCGCTGGCCGGCGGTCATGCCGAGCTCGCCGCCTTGCGCTGCGAGCGTCTGGCCGGCCTGTTCGGCGACCGCCTCTACATCGAATTGCAGCGCCACAACACCGAGAAGGAGCGGCGCGTCGAAAGCGGCCTGATCGACCTCGCCTACGCCAAGGGACTGCCGCTGGTTGCGACCAACGAGCCGTATTTCGCCGCGACCGACGATTACGAAGCGCATGACGCGCTGCTGTGCATCGCTGGCGGGCGGCTGATCGCCGAGACCGAGCGCGAGCAGCTCACGCCGGATCATCGCTTCAAGACGCGCGCCGAGATGGCGGTGCTGTTCGCCGACATTCCGGAGGCGCTGGCCTCGACGGTGGAGATCGCCGAGCGCTGCTCGTTCCGCCCGATGACGCGCAAGCCGATCCTGCCGTTCTTCACCGTCGGTGCCGCGCAGAGCTCGGACGCCGCCGCGGTCGAGGCGGCGGAACTGAAGCGCCAGGCGGAGGAGGGGCTCGTCAATCGCCTGCGGGTCCACGGCCTGTCGCAGGGCATGACGGACGAGGATTACAGCAAGCGCCTGGCGTTCGAGCTCGACGTCATCATGCGCATGAAATACGCGGGCTACTTCCTGATCGTGTCCGACTTCATCAAATGGGCGAAGGGCCAGGGCATTCCGGTTGGGCCGGGCCGCGGCTCCGGCGCAGGCTCGCTGGTGGCGTGGGCGCTCACCATCACCGATCTCGATCCGATCAAGTTCGGCCTGCTGTTCGAGCGCTTCCTCAATCCCGAACGCGTCTCGATGCCGGACTTCGACATCGACTTCTGCCAGGACCGCCGCGGCGAGGTGATCAGTTACGTGCAGCAGCGCTACGGCCGCGATCAGGTGGCGCAGATCATCACCTTCGGAACGCTGCAGGCGCGCGGCGTGCTGCGCGACGTCGGCCGCGTGCTGCAGATGCCCTATGGCCAGGTCGACAAGCTGACCAAGCTGGTGCCGCAGAATCCCGCCGCGCCCGTCACGCTCGCGGCCGCGATCGAGAGCGAGCCGAAGCTCCAGGCGTTCCGTGATGAAGATCCGGTGGTGGCACGCGCCTTCGACATCGCCCAGCGCCTGGAAGGCCTGACCCGCCACGCCTCGACCCACGCCGCCGGCATCGTGATCGGTGATCGCCCCCTGAGCGAGCTCGTGCCGCTCTACCGCGATCCCAAATCCGACATGCCGGTGACCCAGTTCAACATGAAATGGGTCGAGCCCGCGGGCCTCGTCAAGTTCGACTTCCTCGGCCTGAAGACGCTGACCGTGCTTGATGTCGCCTGCAAGCTGCTCAAGCCGCGCGACATCCACGTCGATCTCGCAACGCTGCCGATCGACGATGCCGAGAGCTACCAGATGCTGGCGCGCGGCGAGGTGGTCGGCGTGTTCCAGGTTGAAAGCCAGGGCATGCGGCGCGCGCTGGTCGACATGCGCCCCGACCGTTTCGAGGACATCATCGCGCTGGTGGCGCTGTATCGGCCGGGTCCGATGGCGAACATCCCGACCTATTGCGCGCGCAAGCACGGCGACGAGGAGCCGGAATATCTGCATCCCGTGCTGGAGCCGATCCTGAAAGAGACGTTCGGCGTCATCATCTACCAGGAACAGGTGATGCAGATCGCGCAGGTGATGTCGGGCTATTCGCTCGGCGACGCCGACCTCTTGCGCCGCGCCATGGGCAAGAAGATCCGCGCCGAGATGGACAAGCAGCGCGACATCTTCGTCGCCGGCGCGGTGAAGAACGGCGTGCCGAAGGCGCAGGCCGAGACCATCTTCGAGCTGCTGGCCAAGTTCGCCGACTACGGCTTCAACAAGAGCCACGCGGCGGCCTATGCGCTGGTGTCCTATCACACCGCCTACATGAAGGCGCATTATCCGGTGGAGTTCATCGCGGCGTCGATGACGCTCGACCTCAACAACACCGACAAGCTCTCCGAATTCCGCTCCGAGGCGCAGCGCCTCGGCATTAAGGTCGAGCCGCCGAACATCAACCGCTCCGGCGCGACCTTCGAGGTTGGCGACAAGGTCATTTACTATGCGCTTGCAGCGCTCAAGGGCGTCGGCATCCAGGCGATCGAGCAGATCATCGAGGAGCGCACCAAGCGCGGATTGTTCACCTCGCTCGCCGACTTCGCCGCGCGGGTCAATCCGCGCGCGATCAACAAGCGTATCATCGAAAGTCTTGCCGCCGCCGGGGCCTTCGACACGCTGGAGCCGAACCGCGCCCGCGTCTTCGCCGGCGCGGACTCGATCCTCGCCGCCTGCCAGCGCGCGCATCAGGCCGAGACCATCGGTCAGAACGACATGTTCGGCATGTCGGCGGATGCGCCGACCATCATGCTGCCGCAGATCGAGCCGTGGCTGCCGGCCGAAAAGCTCCGCCGCGAATACGATGCCGTCGGCTTCTTCCTGTCGGGCCATCCGCTCGACGATTACGCCACCGTGCTGAAGCGGCTGCGGGTGCAGAGCTGGGCCGAGTTTTCGCGCGCGGTGAAGACCGGTGCCACCGCCGGCAAGGTCGCAGCCACCGTGGTCTCGCGCATGGAGCGGCGCACCAAGACCGGCAACAAGATGGGCATCATGGGGCTCTCCGATCCCACGGGCCACTTCGAGGCGGTGCTGTTCTCCGAAGGCCTCGCGCAATATCGCGACGTGCTGGAGCCGGGCGCTGCCGTGCTGCTGCAACTCGGCGCCGAGCTTCAGGGCGAGGACGTCCGCGCCCGCGTGTTGCATGCCGAGCCGCTGGATGATGCCGCCGCCAAGACGCAGAAGGGCCTGCGCATCTTCCTGCGCGACACCAAGCCGCTGGAATCGATCGCCAAGCGTTTGGCCGGGCCCGACATGGCCGCCTCGAACGGCGCCGCGCCGAAAGTCGGCAGTCCGGGCATCGCACCGCGCTCGAATGGCGACGGTGAGGTCTCGCTGGTAATGATGCTCGACCTCGAGACCGAGGTGGAGATGAAGCTGCCCGGCCGCTTCAAGGTCTCGCCGCAGATCGCCGGCGCGATCAAGGCGGTCGCGGGGGTGGTCGACGTGCAACAGCTCTGACATTGCGGGCCCCGCCGCAAACCAAAGCTTAACTATTTGGCCCGCGCCCGGTTTCGAAGTCGCTCGCGCGCAGCTATCAGTTGTTGTCACGAGAATCGCGTTGGGCGGGAAGCCAGGAAGAACAACAACCATGTGCGACAAATGCTCTGAAAATCTGCTTCAATCGACCGCTCCTTCGCGGCGCTCCATGATGCTCTTTGCCGCTTCGGCGCTCGGAGTGGCAGCGTTTGGCGGGACCGCGTCGGCCAAGGAGGCGAAGGCGCCGCCCAAACCTCAGAACGTGCTGTCGCCCGATGCGGCGCTCAAGAAGCTGATGGAGGGCAATGCGCGCTACGTGTCGGGTGTGTCGCGCCGCCACGACTTCACGCATGAGCGCGAAGCGCTGGTCGGCGGTCAGAATCCCTACGCGGCTGTTTTGAGCTGCGCCGATTCGCGCATCGCGCCCGAATATGCCTTCGACAGCGGGCGCGGCGATCTGTTCGTGTGCCGTGTCGCCGGAAACTTTGCCGGCGACGAGACCGTCGCGAGCATGGAATATACCGTCGCCGTGCTGGGCACGCCCCTCATCCTGGTGCTCGGCCATGACAATTGCGGCGCGGTCGATGCGACCATCAAGTCGCTGAAGGACGACAAGCCGCTGCCGGGACACATCCCCACGCTGGTCTCCGCGATCGCACCTTCGGTGAAGACGGCGGCCGGGCAGAGCGGTAACGCGCTCGACAACGCCATTCGCCAGAACGTCATCGACAATGTTGCCAAGCTGAAATCCGCCGCCCCGCTTCTCAACGCAGCGGTCGAACAGGGCAAGCTCAAGGTGGTCGGCGGTATCTATCGGTTGCGCACAGGGGCCGTCGAGTTGATCGCGCAGGGCTAAAGCCCAGCTTCGGGAACACCGGAGCCAGGCGGTCGGCCCCCGTCGGGCAAGAGGCCGGCCGCCATACAGCCGTCTGTGGGATCCGCGCAAGGGTCGATCTGATCGCGCAGGGCAGGGACTTGAAGGAGCCTTGCGAAGTTTCTAGGCTCGCGGCCTTGAGGCTGGCGTGAGCTGATTTGCAGCTGACCTGAAGCTGACGCCAGCAGCCGCGTGGCCACGCCACCGCCTCAATCCGAGCTTTTCGTTCAACCGCCGTTCAGCCGGCTGCGCGCCTCATGCGTGGTGGCACCTCAACTACAGTAGCGGGCAAGCAAGCCATGCGTGGGACGTTTCGAGTCGTCATTTGCCTTCTCCTGCCGATCGTGGCCCTTGCCGCCGGCGCGCCGGGAGCAGCAAACGCGCAGCAGCAGGAGAAGCGCATCGCACTCGTGGTCGGCAACGGCGCCTATGCCAAGTCGCCGCTGGCAACGACCGCGAACGACGCCGGCCTGATCGCGCAGACGCTGCAGGCAGCCGGCTTCGACGTCGTCGGTGCGCGCGATCTCGACGGCGATACGCTGCGCAAGAGCTTTCGCGACTTCATCCAGAAGGCCCAGGCCTCGGGGCCGGGCACCGTCGCGATGATCTATCTTTCCGGCTACGGCGTGCAGCTGGCCGGCGAGAACTATTTCATCCCGGTC
Organism: Bradyrhizobium ottawaense; assembly: GCF_002278135.3. Taxonomy (NCBI): domain Bacteria; kingdom Pseudomonadati; phylum Pseudomonadota; class Alphaproteobacteria; order Hyphomicrobiales; family Nitrobacteraceae; genus Bradyrhizobium; species Bradyrhizobium ottawaense. The sequence continues at coordinate 4,051,409 of NZ_CP029425.2, forward strand.
GATTCCAACATCACCCGCGACACCGACGTTCCGACCGAGGCGTTGCGGATCAGTGATTATGTGCGCCAGCTCGCCTCGATCCCGCTCAAGGCCAACATCGTCGTGCTCGACGCGGCCCGCGCGCAGCCCTTCATCGAGGGCGGCCAGCCGATCGCGAGCGGTCTGGCGCTGGTCGAGCCCGAGCCGAACATGCTGATCGCGTTCAACGCCGCGCCCGGCACGGTCGCGCCGGAGGAGGCGGGGCCTTACGGCATCTACGCCCAGTCGCTGGCCGAGATGATCCGGACCGGCGGCCTGCCGCTGCCTGAGGTGTTCGACCGCATTCGCCTGCGCGTCAATGAGGCCTCCAAGGGCGCGCAGGTGCCCTGGAACGAGCAGAAGATCTCGGCGCCATTCTCGTTCTTCGAGCGCGGGCCCGACGCGCCGCCCCCGGAGGCCGCGCCCGACCAGGTCGCCGCGATCCGGAGCAAGCCGATCCGCGACCTCGGCGTGCGGGATGCCTATGCCGCCGCGCTCGAGCGCGACACGCTGCCGGCCTATGAGGAGTTTCTCGCCGCCTATCCCGGCGATCCCCTGGCGAAGCGCGTGATGGCGATCGTCGCGGCGCGCCGCGAAGCGATCACCTGGAGGCGCACCTACCGGAACGATACCCCGGAAGCCTATTGGTCGTATCTGCGCCGCTATCCGCGCGGGCCGCATGCGGCGGACGCGCGCCGGCGCCTCGCGATCCTCACCGCGCCGGCCGAGCCGCCGCCGAGCTTTGCGATGATCGACTACGACGTGCCGCCCCCGCCGCCGGAGGAGGTGGTCTATGTCGACCGTCCCGTGCTGTATTTCAGCGATCCCGATTTCGGCTTCGCGCCGCCACCGCCGCCGCCGGTCTACTATCTGCCGCCGCCGCCGCCGGATTTCGTCGTGCTGCCGCCGCCGCTGCCCGTGGTCGGCCTGTTCGTGCTGCCGCAGCCGGTGTTCGTGCCGATCCCGGTGTTCGTCAGGCCGCCGGTCTATGTCGCGCCGCCGCCGAACAACATCATCTACCAGAACATCCATAATACGACGGTGATCAACACCGTGATCAACCGCCTGCCGGCACCAGCACCGGCTACGGGGGCAGGGGCCGGACCGGGCAATCTGGCGCCAGCGATTGCCGGCCGTGCCAACCCGGCCGGGCCTGCCGTGCCGCAGGCGGTCGTGCAGCGCGCCGCGCTGATCCAGCAGGGCAAGGCGCCGATGCCGCCGAGCGCGGCGATCCAGCCGACGGCGAGGCCCGGCCCGCCTCCGGTGACGCCGACGACGGCAGTCGCGCCGACCGCAGCGCCATCCGCTGCGCCGCAGACGGCGCCGACACTTGCTCCGCAGACCAGGCTGCCCCAGGCCAACACGCTGCCGGTTCCTGGTGCCCATGGTGGCCCGCCGCCACCGCCGGCCGGGGCAGGGGCTTTGCCGGGCGGAAGGCCCGTGCCGCCGACGGCGACCGCACCCGGTGCGACACCGCCGGCTCGTCCGGGGGCGCCGACCACAGCTGCACCCGGCACAACGGCTGCTCCTGGCACAACACTGCCTGCCCATTCCAATGCGCCAACGGCTGCCGCGCCGGCAACCGCTGCGCCCACTGTGGCCAACCCGACTGCTGTGCCCGGCCAGGCGCCCAAGCCGCCGGTGGCACAGACGCCGCCCGGCGCCGGGCCTGCGGATCGCGCCAAGTCTGCGACCCGTGAGCCTGCAGGCTCGCCGCCCGCCGCCGCGGGCGCGCCGGCGACACCTCCGGCCGCGGCCGGGAGGCCGATCGCGCCGCCGCCTTCAGCGGCACGTGAGCCGATCAGGCCGCAGCATCTGCCATCGGCGGCCCCGCCGCAGGCGGCCAGACCGGCTGCACCGCCGCCGCGGCCGCAGGCCGTAGCGCGGCCCACGCCACCACCCCCGCCGCGGGTGTCGGCGCCGCCACCGAGGATGGCCGCACCTCCGCCGCCACGCCCGGCTCCTCCGGTTGCCGTCGCGCGCCCGGCGCCTCCGCCCATGGCGCGGCCCGCACCCCCGCCGCCGGTGGCTCGACCGGCACCCCCGCCGCCGCCGCCGCGTATGGCCGTTGCACCACCACCCCCGCCGCGCCCGGCCGCGCCTCCACCGCGCCCCGCACCCCCACCGCCGGCGGCCAAGAAGTGCCCGCCGAACCAGCCCAGGTGCTAGTCAAGTGTTAGTCACGTGCTAATCAAGTGCTAGTCGGGCGTTAGGGAGCGGCCCGGTCTCCAGGGAAAGGGCCTCTCGCGGGCGAAATCCGCCCCCGAAAGGCCCTTATTTCCTTGCTTCTGGCCGAAATGGCGCTATACAGCGCCGCATCTCACACGGAAGCATGGCTCACAAGGCCGTCCGGTGGCAGCCGGGGCGACAACGCTCCGTTTTGCTCACACGCTTCCGGAGGAACCAACCGGAGAACTAGAACGATGGCGCTACCCGATTTCACCATGCGTCAGCTGCTTGAAGCTGGCGTGCACTTTGGTCACCAGTCTCACCGCTGGAATCCGAAAATGGCTCCGTTCATTTTCGGCGCTCGCAACAACATTCACATCGTCGACCTCGCGCAGACCGTGCCGATGCTGCACACGGCCTTGCAGGCGGTCAGCGACACCGTCGCCAAGGGCGGCCGCATCCTGTTCGTCGGCACCAAGCGCCAGGCGCAGGACGGCGTCGCGGACGCTGCCAAGCGCTGCGCGCAGTATTTCGTCAATTCGCGCTGGCTCGGCGGCACGCTGACCAACTGGAAGACGATCTCGGCCTCGATCAAGCGCCTGCGTCACCTCGACGACGTGCTGTCGGGCGGCGATGCCAGCTCCTACACCAAGAAGGAGCGTCTGACGCTTCAGCGCGAGCGCGACAAGCTCGACCGCTCGCTCGGCGGCATCAAGGACATGGGCGGTCTGCCCGACCTGATCTTCGTGATCGACACCAACAAGGAAGACATCGCGATCCAGGAAGCCCAGCGGCTCAACATCCCGGTCGCCGCGATCGTCGACACCAATTCGGACCCGAAGGGCATCACCTATGTGGTGCCGGGCAATGACGACGCCGGCCGTGCGATCGCGCTTTATTGCGACCTGATCGCGCGCGCTGCCATCGACGGCATCTCCCGCGCTCAGGGCGATTCGGGCATCGACGTCGGCGCCTCGGCCCGTCCGCTCGCTGAAGAGCTGCCGGCGGCTTCGTCGAGCGGCTTCCAGGGCCTCGCAGGTCCGCGCGGCACCGCCGACGACCTCAAGAAGCTCCCGGGCGTGTCGGGTGCGATCGAGAAGAAGTTCAACGACCTCGGCATCTTCCACTTCTGGCAGCTCGCCGAGCTCGATCACGACACCGCGCACACGATCGGCGAAGAAGTCGGTCTGCCGAGCCGTGCGGACGCCTGGGTGGCCAAGGCCAAGGCGCTGACCGCGGAAGCGGAATAGTCAAGAGAGCGATGGGTTGGCCGGACAAGATCCGGCCACCATTTCAGTTGACGCGAATCCCTGAGATGGACCGCGGCGGGGCGCTTCGATGCCACGCCGCGGCGAACCAGCAGGCACAAAGGATTTTCAACGATGGCAACGATCACAGCTGCGATGGTCAAGGACCTGCGCGAGTCGACCGGCGCGGGCATGATGGACTGCAAGGCCGCGCTGACCGAAAACGACGGTAACATGGAAGCGGCGCAGGATTGGCTGCGCAAGAAGGGCCTGTCCAAGGCTGCCAAGAAGTCGGGCCGCGTCGCGGCCGAGGGCCTGATCGGCGCCCTGACCAAGGGCACCAAGGGTGTCGTGGTCGAGGTCAACTCCGAAACCGACTTCGTCGCGCGTAACGGCCAGTTCCAGGGCCTGGTCAAGATGGTCGCCCAGGTCGCATTCGACGCCGGCTCCGATGTCGAGAAGATCAAGGCCGCCAAGGTCGGCGACGTCACGGTCGAAGCCGCCATCAATGACGCGATCGCCACCATCGGCGAGAACATGACGCTGCGCCGCGCAGCTTCGCTCGAAGTGAGCCAGGGCGTGGTGTCGAACTACGTCCACGGCGCGGTCGTCGAGGGCGCCGGCAAGATGGGCGTGATCGTAGCGCTGGAATCGCCCGGCAAGGCCGACGAGCTCGCAACGCTCGGCCGCCAGATCGCGATGCACGTTGCCGCCGCGAACCCGCTGGCGCTCGATCCGTCCGGCCTCGATCCGGCGGTCGTCAAGCGCGAGAAGGACGTGCTCGCCGACAAATATCGCCAGCAGGGCAAGCCCGAGAACGTGATCGAGAAGATCGTCGAGTCCGGCCTCAAGACCTACTACAAGGAAGTCTGCCTGCTCGAACAGGCCTTCATCCACGACACCGGCAAGTCGGTGGCGCAGGCGTTGAAGGAAGCCGAGGGCAAGGTCGGCGGGGCGCTGAAGATCGCCGGCTTTGTGCGCTATGCTCTTGGTGAGGGAATCGAGAAGCAGGAAAGCGACTTCGCGGCCGAGGTCGCTGCGGCCAGCGGCAAGAAGTAAGCGCCGGAACACCTCCTTCCGGCGTGCCGCCGGAAGCGGCGCCCGGACAAGGAAAGTGCTCATGTCTGATCCGGTCTATCGTCGCGTCGTGATCAAGCTGTCCGGCGAATATCTCGCGGGACAGCAAGGCTTTGGCATCGATCAGCCGACCGTCGACCGGGTTGCGGACGACCTGATTGCGGCCCGCAAGCTCGGCACCGAGGTCGCGGTCGTGATCGGCGGTGGCAATATCGTGCGCGGCGTCGAGGTCTCCGCCCGCGGTGTGTCGCGCCCGACCGGCGACACCATGGGCATGCTCGCCACCATGATGAACTGCCTCGCGCTGGAAGCGGCGATCGAGCGCAAGGGCACGCCGGCGCGCACGCTGTCGGCCTTCGTGATGCCCGAGATTTCCGAGCTGTTCACCCGCACTGCGGCGCACAAATATCTCGCCGAGGGCCGGATCGTGCTGCTTGGCGGCGGGACCGGCAATCCGTTCTTCACCACCGATACGACCGCGGTGCTGCGCGCCGCCGAGATCGGCGCCCAGGCGGTTCTGAAGGCCACCAATGTCGACGGCGTCTACTCGGCCGATCCGAAGAAGGATCCGGCAGCCACGCGGTTTGACCGGCTGACCCATTCGCAGGCGATCGAGGGCGGCTACAAGGTGATGGATGCGACCGCCTTCGCGCTTGCCCGCGAGACGTCTCTGCCTATCATCGTATTCTCGATCGCGGAGCCGGGTTCGATCGGCGCGATTCTACGTGGCGTCGGCCACGGAACCATTGTCGCCGGCTGACCGCTCATCTGTCGCGCGCCTTCAGGGAAGGTCGCGGGAGCGGTCGCTGGGATCTTGAAGGAGAAACGTGATGTCCACGGGTACTTTCGACCTCAACGAAGTGAAGCGCCGCATGCAGGGCGCCGTCCAGTCCCTCAAGCACGAGCTCGGCGGCCTGCGGACGGGGCGCGCTTCCGCCTCGATGCTCGATCCGGTGCAGGTCGACGCCTATGGCAGCCACATGCCGCTCAACCAGCTCGCCACCGTCAGCGTGCCGGAGCCACGCCTGATCTCGGTGCAGGTCTGGGACAAGTCGATGGTCAAGGCGGTGGAGAAGGCGATCGTCGATTCCAACCTCGGCCTGTCGCCCGCGACCGAAGGCCAGGTGCTGCGCCTGCGCATCCCCGAGCTGAACGAGGAACGGCGCAAGGAACTGGTGAAGGTCGCGCATAAATATGCGGAGGCCGCCAAGGTTGCCGCGCGCCACGTCCGCCGCGATGGCCTCGACGTTCTCAAGAAGCTCGAGAAGAACCACGAGATGTCCGAGGACGACCAGAAGCGCCACGCCGACGAGGTGCAGAAGGCGACCGACGGTACGATCACGGAAATCGACCAGTTGCTGGCCGCCAAGGAAAAAGAAATCCTCACCGTTTAAGGCCACCTTCAATGTCCAACGCCGCCGCGCCCGCAACGGAAGGACCCGACCGGTCCGAGGCGCCCGCGCACGTCGCTATCATCATGGATGGCAATGGGCGCTGGGCGGCCGCGCGCGGTTTGCCGCGTGCGGAGGGGCATCGCCGCGGCGTCGAGGCTCTGCGCCGCGTCGTGCGTGCCTCGCACGAGCTCGGCATCCGCTACCTCACCATCTTCTCGTTCTCGTCGGAGAACTGGTCGCGGCCGGCGAGCGAGATCGGCGATCTCTTCGGCCTGCTCCGCCGCTTCATCCGCAATGATCTTGCCAGCCTGCATCGCGACGGCGTCAAGGTCCGCATCATCGGCGAACGCGATGGGCTCGAGAGCGACATCTGCGCGCTGCTCAACGAGGCCGAGGAGCTGACGCGTGACAACACGCGCCTCACGCTCGTCGTCGCCTTCAATTACGGCTCGCGGCAGGAGATCGCGAAGGCGGCGCAGAAGCTCGCGCGCGAGGTCGCCGAGGGCAAGCGCAATCCCGATACGATCGACGCCGAGACGCTGGGAGCGCATCTCGATGCGCCCGACATTCCCGATCCCGATCTCATCATCCGCACCAGCGGCGAGCAGCGCCTATCCAATTTCCTGATGTGGCAGGCGGCCTATAGCGAGCTCGTGTTCGTGCCGATCCACTGGCCCGATTTCGACAAGGCGGCGCTGGAAAGCGCGATCGCCGAATTCGCCAGGCGCGAGCGCCGTTTCGGCGGCCTGGTCGCGAAAACCGCCTCGTGAGCGAACAAGACGCCGCACCGGCGGGCGCCAAGCCTGCCCCGAGCAATCTGGTGATGCGGGTCCTCGCAGCGCTGGTGCTGGCGCCGCTGACCATCGCGGTCGCTTATGCCGGCGGCTGGTTGTGGGCGCTGCTCGTCACCCTGGTGTCGATCGGGCTGTTCGCGGAATGGCTGACGGTGGTGGGCGCGGGCTCGGCGGCGCTGACCGGGGCAGGGACGATCGTCATCGCGATGATGGGGGCTGCGGTCGCTTTTGGCGGGCTCAAGACCTCCGTCATCGTCGGCCTCGTCGGCGGCGCGATCGTGACGCTGATCGCGCGCGGCAAGTTCATCTGGGCTGCGACGGGCTTTGCTTATGCAGCGGCAGCGCTGCTGGCCTCGATTCTGGTGCGAAAGGATCTCGTCAACGGCTTCTCCGCGCTGATGTTCGTGCTGCTGGTGGTGTGGGCGACCGATATCGGCGGCTATTTTGCCGGTCGCAGCATCGGCGGGCCGAAGCTCTGGCCGCGCGTCAGCCCGAAGAAGACCTGGTCCGGGGCGCTGGGCGGCTTCGTCGCAAGCCTTCTGGTTGCGGTGGGGTTTGCGGCTTGCGGGTTCGGAAAGATGGGGCCATTGCTGCTGGTCAGCGCCATCCTTTCGGTGGTGTCGGCATTGGGCGATCTGTTCGAATCCGCGGTCAAGCGGCGCTTCGGTGTCAAGGATTCCAGTCACTTAATTCCCGGCCATGGCGGGCTTATGGACCGCCTGGACGGTTTTGTCGCCGCCATCCTGGCGGCATGGATTATCGGCTTTCTCCGCCATGGTGTGCATAGCGCCGGAAGCGGTCTTATGGTTTGGTGAGGATATGAGCGCGGTCCCATTGCGTAATAACAAGGCTGCGGCGTCCAGCGTCCGCAGCGTCACAGTTCTCGGCGCTACCGGCTCGATCGGCGACAGCACGATGGATCTGCTGCGCGCTTCGCCCGAGCGCTATCGCGTCGAGGCGCTGACGGCGAACGGCAATGTCGAAGCGCTGGCAAAGCTCGCGAAGGAATTTTCCGCGCGCTTCGTCGCGATCGCCGACACCTCCAAGCTCGCCGAGCTCAAGGCCGCGCTCGCCGGGACCAGCACCGAATGCGGCGCCGGCGAGAGCGCGGTGATCGAGGCCGGCGCGCGTCCGGCCGATTGGGTGATGGCGGCCGTGAGCGGCGCTGCCGGATTGAAACCGGCGCTGGCGGCGGTCGATCGCGGCGCGCATGTGGCGTTGGCCAACAAGGAATGTCTGGTCTGCGCCGGCGATTTCTTCATGCAGCGTGCGGCCAAGGCCGGCGCCTGCATCCTGCCGGCCGATTCCGAGCACAATGCGCTGTTTCAGGCGCTTGCTTCGGGCAATCGGGATGAACTCGTCCGTGTCATCATCACCGCCTCGGGCGGCCCGTTCCGCACCTGGAAGCCGGCTGACATCGAGCAGGCGACGCTCGAGCAGGCTCTGAAGCACCCGAACTGGAGCATGGGCCAGAAGATCACGATCGATTCCGCGTCGATGATGAACAAGGGGCTCGAGGTGATCGAGGCGTCCTATTTGTTCGCGCTGTCGCCTGACGAGATCGACGTCCTCGTGCATCCGCAGTCGATCATCCACGGCATGGTCGAGTTCTCCGACCGTTCGGTGATGGCCCAGCTCGGCGCGCCCGACATGCGCACGCCGATTGCGCATTGCCTCGGCTGGCCCGACCGGATCAAGGGGCCGGCGGCCAAGCTGGACCTCGCCAAGATTGGCCAGCTGACCTTCGAGGCACCGGACTTCGAGCGCTTCCCCGGATTACGGCTGGCTTTCGATTCGCTCCGGACCGGGAAGGGGGCGACCACCGTCTACAACGCGGCCAATGAGGTCGCGGTCGCCGCCTTCATTGCCGGCAAGATCCGGTTCGGCGCGATTGCCCGGCTGGTGGAGGCAACATTGGATGACTGGATCCGCAGCGGGAACCAGGCGCCCCTGACGTCGGCCGATGATGCAATCTCTGTTGACCATGTTGCTCGAAATAGAGCTGCCGCCCTATTGCCTCAAATTGCCTTAAAGGCATCCTAGATGGTTCGGGGCCAGGGCCTTGCGGCGCTGGATGAGGGAATTCGATGATCGACTTTTTTGTCCATAGTTTCAATACGTTGAGCCATGGGCTCCTCGGCTACGCGGTTCCCTTCCTGTTCGTCCTGACGATCGTCGTGTTCTTCCACGAACTCGGCCATTTCCTGGTCGCGCGCTGGGCGGGCGTTCGCGTGTTGACCTTCTCGCTCGGTTTCGGACCTGAGCTGGTAGGTTTCAATGACCGCCACGGCACCCGCTGGAAGATCTCGGCCATCCCGCTCGGCGGCTACGTCAAGTTCTTCGGCGACGAGAGCGAGGCCTCGACCCCCTCGGCCCAGACGCTCGCGGCCATGACGACCGAGGAGCGCGCCGGCAGCTTCCACCACAAGAAGGTCGGCCCGCGCGCCGCCATCGTCGCGGCCGGACCGATCGCCAATTTCATCCTGGGCGCGCTGATCTTCGCGGGCATGGCGCTGTATTACGGCAAGCCGAGCACGATCGCGCGGGTCGATGGCGTCGTCGCCGATGGCGCCGCGGCTGCGGCCGGCTTCAAGATCGGGGACGTCGTCGTCCAGATCGACGGCAAGCCGATCGAAAGCTTTGCCGACATGCAGCGAATCGTTGCGATGAATGCGGGTTCGGCGCTTGCCTTCCAGGTGAAGCGGGACGGCGCCATCGTCTCGCTGACCGCAACGCCGGCGCTGCTCGAGCGCAAGGATCCGTTCGGCAACAGCCACCGTCTCGGTGTGCTCGGTGTGGAGCATAAATCTCAGGCCGGCGAGGCCTCGACCGCCCCGGTGGGCATCGGCGAGGCGCTCAAGATCGGGGTTGAGCAGGTCTGGTTCATCATCACCAGCACCTTCAAGTTCCTGGGCTCTCTGTTCGTCGGAAACGGCAATCCGAACGAGGTCAGCGGGGTTCTGGGCATCGCGAAGATGTCGGGGCAGGCGGCCAGCGCCGGGTTCCAGTTCGTGATCAATTTGTGCGCGGTGCTGTCGGTGTCGATCGGCCTGCTGAACCTGTTCCCGATCCCGCTGCTCGATGGCGGCCACCTGATGTTCTATGCGGCGGAGGTCGTCCGCGGCCGACCCCTGTCCGAGCGGACTCAGGAGATGGGGTTCCGAATCGGGCTCGGTTTAGTGCTGATGTTGATGGTGTTTGCGACCTATAACGACATCCTGCGGATGGCGGCATCTTGATGGAGGCTTTTTTGTGGCGTTGCTGATGAGCAACGTCTTGGAATGAAATTGAAATTACGGCGCTTTCGGCCGTTTGCGGCGTCGGTGAAATTGGCTACAAGCGGCCTGAACTTGGGGAATCTTCCAGACCGGCGTTGGGGTTGGGTCTGGCTCGGAATGATAAGGGCGCGTTGCGCGATGAAGTTTGGACTGCGACTCCGGGGGGGCTTGCTCGCAACCCTGATCATGTTCGGCGCGCCGGTGATTGCCCCGGTCGGGGCTGTTTTTGTGTCTTCGTCTGCGCTCGCTCAGACCGTGCAGTCGATTTCCGTCGAAGGAAATCGCCGGGTCGAGGTGGAGACGATCCGCTCCTATTTCAAGCCGGGTCCGGGCGGGCGCCTGGATCAAGGCGCCATCGACGACGGCCTCAAGGCCTTGATCGAGACCGGCCTGTTCCAGGACGTGAGAATCAACCGCGGCGGCGGCGGCCAGATCGTCGTCTCCGTGGTGGAAAACCCGGTGATCGGCCGGATCGCCTTCGAGGGCAACAAGAAGATCAAGGACGAGCAGCTCACCACTGAAGTCCAGTCCAAGGCGCGCGGCACCTTCTCCCGCGCCATGGTGCAGTCCGACACGCTGCGAATCGCTGAAATCTATCGCCGGTCCGGCCGCTACGACGTGCGCGTCACGCCCGAGGTCATCGAGCAGCCGAACAACCGCGTCGACCTCATCTTTACGATCGAGGAGGGCGCCAAGACCGGCGTCAAGTCGATCGAGTTCGTCGGCAATGTCGCATTCTCGTCCTATCGCCTCAGGGACGTCATCAAGACCCGCGAATCGAACCTGCTGAGCTTCCTGGCCAGCGGTGACATCTATGATCCCGACCGCGTCGAAGCCGACCGCGACCTGATCCGCCGCTTTTATCTCAAGAACGGTTTCGCCGACGTCCAGGTGGTGGCCGCGCTCACCGAATACGATCCGGAGAAGAAGGGCTTCAACGTCACCTTCAAGATCGAGGAAGGATCGCAGTACCGCGTCGGCGCGCTCGACTTCCGCTCCAGCATTCCGAACTTCGATCCCTCGTCGATGCGCGCCTATTCGCGCGTCAATGTCGGCTCGCTCTACAACGTTGAATCGGTCGAGAAGTCGGTCGAGGAGATGCAGATCGAGGCCTCGCGCCGCGGCTACGCCTTCGCCGTGGTCCGGCCCGGCGGCGACCGCAATTTCGAGGCGCACACCGTCTCCGTCGTGTTCAACATCGACGAAGGTCCGCGCACCTATATCGAGCGCATCAACCTGCGCGGCAACACGCGTACCCGCGATTACGTGATCCGCCGCGAGTTCGACATCTCCGAGGGCGACGCCTACAACCGCGCCCTGGTCGACCGTGCCGAGCGGCGCCTGAAGAACCTCGACTACTTCAAGAGCGTGAAGATCACGACGGAGCCGGGCTCGTCGAGCGATCGCGTGGTCCTGATCGTCGACATGGAAGAGAAATCGACCGGCGACTTCTCGATCTCGGGCGGTTACTCCACCACCGACGGCGCGCTGGCCGAAGTCTCGATCTCCGAGCGCAACCTGCTTGGCCGCGGTCTGTTCGCCAAGGCGTCGGTGACCTACGGCCAATATGCACGCGGTTACTCGCTGTCGTTCGTCGAGCCGTATCTGCTCGACTACCGCGTCGCGCTTGGCCTCGACCTCTATCAGCGCCAGCAGCTGTCCAACAGCTACATCTCCTACGGCACCAAGACGCTCGGCTTCTCGCCGCGCCTCGGCTTCTCCTTGCGTGAAGATCTGGCGCTGCAGCTGCGCTACTCGATCTACCAGCAGGAAATCACGCTGCCGTACTACCTGGCGAACTGTAACAACAATCTGGGTACGTCGGCCTTCAATCCGAGCCCGGCCTTCGTCAATGCCAATGGCGGCGTTCCGGATCTCAGCTCGACCAACGGTCTCGGCTGCTACAGCGACGGCGAAGCTTCGCTGCCGGTGCGCAGGGAGCTCGCCAACGGCAAGACCCTGACCTCGGCGCTTGGCTATACGCTGACCTACAACACGCTGGACAACAACAAGAACCCCACCGACGGTCTGCTCGTCGACTTCCGTCAGGATTTCGCCGGCGTCGGCGGCGACGTCTCCTACCTGAAGTCCGTCATCGATGCGAAGTACTATACTCCGCTGGTGTCTGACATCGTCGGCCTCGTCCGCGTGCAGAGCGGCATGCTGAACAAGATGGGCAGCGATCTGCGCATGCTCGATCACTTCCAGATGGGTTCGAACCTCGTCCGCGGCTTTGCCCCGAACGGCATCGGCCCGCGCGATTTGAACCCCTTTGGTACGCAGGACGCCCTCGGCGGCACCAAGTACTGGGGCGCTTCGCTCGAACTGCAGATGCCGTTCTGGTTCCTGCCGAAGGAAGTGGGTCTGAAGGGCGCGGTCTATGCCGATGCCGGCGGCCTCTACGACTATAAGGGACCGACCGGCTGGACCACGACCAACGAAGTCAATGTACCGGGCTGCATCCCCTCGAGCATCAATCCGTCGTCTGCGGGCACCTGTACCGGCCTCGTCTACGACGACAGCAAGGTCGTCCGCTCGTCGGTTGGTGTCGGCCTGATCTGGCAGTCGCCGTTCGGTCCGCTGCGCTTCGACTACGCCGTGCCGCTCAGCAAGGGCAAGTACGATCGCACGCAGGAGTTCCGGTTCGGCGGCGGCACCACGTTCTAATTCGATCAGCACGGCACGATCCGGATCACTGGAACCGGTTTCCGAAAGGGATCGTGCCGATCCAAGAGATGGAGCATGATGCGGCTCGACCGCTTCATGCCGAAGCCGGACCGCGACGGGGTGGAATGGCGCAGCCGACCTTCTTCATAAAGCCGCCTGCCTCAACGCTGGCTGACATTGCCACGCTGGCCAAGGCGCAGCTGGTCGATCCCGCCAGGGGCGACCACATCATCACGGGCCTTGCTTCGCTTGACGAAGCGGGCCCGATGCATCTGGCGTTCTTCGACAACCTCAAATACGCCGACGAGATCAAGGGGACCAAGGCCGGCGCTTGCCTGGTGAGCCCGCGCTTCGAGCCCCAGGTGCCCGCGCACGTGGCCGTGCTGCGGGTGGCGCAGCCGTTCCGGGCCTTTGTCAGGATCGCGCGGGAATGGCACGGCGAAGCGCTGAGGCCCCAATCCTGGGTCGGCAATGACGGCATCGCGCCGTCGGCGATCATCGATCCCTCGGCCCGGCTCGAGGACGGCGTGATCGTCGATCCCCTGGCCGTGATCGGCCCGGATGTGGAGATCGGCAGCGGCACGGTGGTCGGCGTCGGGGCGGTGATCGGGCCCGGCGTCAAGATCGGCCGGGACTGCAATGTCGGCGCGCGCACCGCGATCCAGTGCGCCCTGATCGGCAACAACGTGCTGATCCATCCCGGCTGCTCGATCGGCCAGGACGGCTACGGCTTCATTTTTTTCGGCCCCGAGGGTCATCTGAAGGTGCCTCAGACCGGGCGGGTGCTGATCCAGAACGATGTCGAGGTCGGCGCCGGGACCACGATCGACCGCGGCAGCTTGCGCGACACCGTGATCGGCGAAGGCACGAAAATCGACAATCAGGTCCAGATCGGTCACAATGTCACGATCGGCCGGCATTGCCTGCTGGCCGCCCAGATCGGGCTCGCCGGCAGCCTGTCCATTGGCGACAACGTGGCACTCGGAGCGAAGGTTGGCATCAACAACCACCTCAAGATCGGGGACGGGGCCCAGGTGACCGCGATGAGCGGCGTCAAGGACGACATCCCGCCGGGCGGACGCTGGGGTGGTTTTTTCGCCAAGCCGACCAAACAATGGTTCAAGGAGATCATCGCGGTGGAGCGCTTGGTACGCGACAGCAGGGCTGATCCGAAGGATGAGGGACGGGAATGACGGAGGAATCACCTGTTAAGTTCGAGCTGGTGGACATCAATGCCATCCTCCAGACGCTGCCGCACCGTTTCCCGATGCTGCTGATCGACCGCGTGATCAACATCCGGGCCGACTACAGCGGCATCGGCATCAAGAACGTCACCTTCAACGAGCCGGCCTTCCAGGGGCATTTCCCGGAGCGACCGGTCTATCCCGGCGTCATGATGATCGAGGCGATGGCGCAGACCGCGGGCGTGATCGGCATCAAGTCGGTCGAAGGCACCGACAAGCCGCGGGCGGTCTATTTCCTCACCATCGACAAGTGCAAATTCCGCAAGCCCGTGCTGCCGGGCGATACCATCGAGTATCACATGCGCTCGCTCGGCCGCCGCAAGGCCATGTGGTGGTTTCACGGCGATGCCAAGGTCAACGGGCAGGTGGTCGCGGAGGCCGACGTCGGCGCCATGCTGACGGACTGAGCGGCACGCGGTCCTCGCTGGACGGGCTCACGCGCCGCAATCGTAGCGGCCGCCAGGAGCCTCGCGCTTAATGTTTTGGTTGAAGAACTGACCCATGGATGGCGCGCCCAGGAGACGGTCGGCGGTCTCGGCCGCGACGCCGCAATAGCGCGCATAGCTGCCGCCAGTCGCGACGACGAGGTCGTGATGCGCGCGGTCGTAGCAGACCCGCTGAAGCACAGTGCTGCGGCTGATGTCGCGGCATTCGAATGTCGCGAGGTCGATGCGGCGGCGTTCACCGTCTCGGACACGATCGGTGCGGCCGCGAGCTGTGCGAGCAGAAGTGCCAGGGCCCTGACCATGAAAGCTGAAGCTCCGCATGAAGTTGTTGAGGAGCCGGGACGACCGCCTCATCCGGCACTTGAAACCGGCAGAGATGATACGTCACTGGACAGATCGGGCATAGTCGCGCTAACCACCGGAAATCTGAGCGACTTCAACGCATAACCAGACATTCTTGAAGAGTAAGATTGCTTGATGAGCAAGATTGATCCCACCGCACGGGTCGCGGACGGCGCCGTGATCGGCGAGGGCACCGAGATCGGGCCCTATTGCATCATCGGCCCGAATGTCGTGATCGGCGCGAACTGCAAGCTGATTGGGCATGTTACCGTCATCGGCCATACGTCGATCGGGGACGGCGGCGTGATCTCGCCGTTCGTGGTGCTCGGCGGCGCGCCCCAGGATCTCAGCTACAAGGGCGAGCCGACGAAGCTCGAGATCGGCTCTGGCTGCGTCATCCGCGAAGGCGCGACGATGAATGTCGGCACCATCAAGGGCGGCGGTCTGACGCGCGTCGGCAACGGCGGCTACTTCATGAACAACAGCCATGTGGGCCATGACTGCATGGTCGGCAACAACGTGATCTTTGCGACCTCGGCGACGCTCGGCGGCCACTGCGAGATCGGCGACGCCGTCTATATCGGCGGCCTCTCCGCAGTGCACCAGTTCACGCGCATCGGCCCCTACGTGATGGTCGGCGGGGTCTGCGGCGTACGCGACGATGTCATCCCGTATGGGCTCGTTAACGGCCAGTATGCGGTGCTCGAGAGTCTCAACCTGATCGGCATGAAGCGGCGCAAGTTCACCAGGCAGCGACTGGCGACGGTGCGCGGGTTCTACCAAAAGCTCTTCCATGGCCCCGGCACATTCGCCGAGCGGTTAGAGGCGTCCAGGCCGCTTGCAGGCGAAGATCCGGCGATCGCCGAAATCCTCGACTTCATCGGCAAGGGCAAGCGCCCGCTCTGTCTTCCTGCCCTCGCGAAGTGATTTTGGGATGGCCGCGGACATGACATCGGCGGCGTCGGACATCTCATCGCCGGTCGGCATCGTCGCCGGCGGCGGCGCGATGCCGTTCGCAGTCGCCGACTCGCTTGCCGCGCGCGGCATCACGCCGGTGCTGTTTCCGCTGCGCGGGGCCTGCGATCCCGCGCGGGTGGAGAAATTCCGCCATCGCTGGATCTCGGTCGGCCAGCTCGGTCGCGCGATGCGACTGTTCCGCGAGGAGGGCTGCCGCGACCTGATCTTCATCGGCACCTTGGTGCGGCCCTCGCTCTCCGAGATCCGGTTCGACGTCAAGACGATGCGGCTGCTCGGCAATGTCATCCGCGCCTTTCGCGGCGGCGACGATCATCTCTTGTCCGGCGTCGGCCGCATCCTCGAGCAGGATGGCTTTCGCATGGTCGGCATCAAGGACCTCGCCCCCGATCTCCTGATGCCCGAGGGCTGCATCAGTCGCGCCTGGCCCAGCGATACCAGCAAGACCGACATCGCGCGCGGCCGTGCGGTGCTGACTGCGCTTGGTCCGTTCGACATCGGCCAGGCTGCGGTGGTGATTGACGGCCATGTGGTCGCGGTCGAGGACATCGAGGGCACCGATGCGCTGCTCGCGCGCGTCGCGCGGCTGCGCGAGGAGGGACGCATTCGCGCGGCCGCCGGCCGCGGCGTGCTCGTGAAGGCGCCGAAGAGCGGCCAGGATCTGCGTTTCGACCTGCCGACGATCGGCCCGCGCACCATCGAGGGCGTCGCGGCGGCCGGCCTTGCGGGCCTCGCCGTCATCGCCGGCAACACCATCGCCGCAGAGCCGCAGGCGATGATCGCCCTCGCGGACGCCAAATATCTCTTCGTCATCGGTCTGCCGGCGTGATGCAGTCGCGCGATCCCAAGCGCAAGATCTTCCTGATCGCCACGGAGGAATCCGGCGACCGGCTCGGCAGTGCCTTGATGAAGGTCCTGCGCCAGCGTCTCGGCGACGGCGTGCAGTTCGTCGGCGTCGGCGGACGTACCATGGCGCGCGAAGGGCTGGAATCGCTGTTTCCGATCGAGGAGCTGTCAATCGTCGGATTTGCCGCGGTGGTGCAGCAATTGCCGAAAATTCTGCGGCTGATCCGCGAGACGGCCGACGCCGTGGCCGAGGCCGCGCCGGACGCGCTCGTCATCATCGACAGCCCCGACTTCACCCATCGCGTCGCCCGCCGCGTGCGCGCGAAGAATCCTGCGATCCCGATCGTCGATTATGTCTCGCCGCAGCTCTGGGCGTGGCGGCCGGGGCGGGCGCGGACCATGCTCGGTTATGTCGACCATGTGCTCGGTCTCCTGCCGTTCGAGCCCGAGGAATACCGCAAGCTCGGCGGACCGCCCTGCAGCTATGTCGGCCATCCCTTAGTCGAGCAATTGCCCTCGCTGCGGCCGAACGCGGAGGAGCAGGCACGTCGCGACGGCGAGCCGCCGGTGCTTTTGGTGCTGCCCGGCAGCCGCCGTAGCGAGGTCAGGCACCATCTCGATGTCTTCGGCGGAGTGCTCGGCCGCTTGCAGGCGGAAGGCCACGCCTTCGAACTGATACTGCCGACCATGCCGCATCTCGAGGCCACCATCCGCGAGGGTATCGCGAGCTGGCCGGTCAAGCCAAGGGTCGTGACCGGCGAGAACGAGAAGCGCGCCGTGTTCCGCATCGCGCGTGCGGCGCTGGCCAAATCCGGTACGGTGACGCTGGAGCTCGCACTGTCGGGTATTCCAATGGTGACGGCCTATCGCGTCGGTGCGATCGAGGCCTTCATCCTGCGCCGCGCGATCCGCGTCTCCTCGGTGATCCTTGCCAATCTCGTGATCGGCAAGGATGTCATTCCGGAGTACCTGCAGGAGGAGTGCACGCCGGAGAAACTGGCGCCGGCACTCGCCGAGGTGCTGACGGATTCGCCGCTGCGCAAGCAGCAGGTCGAGGCCTTTGCCCGGCTCGACCAGATCATGTCGACCGGCAACAAATCGCCAAGCGTGCTCGCCGCCGACATCGTGCTCGAGACGATGCGCAAGGGACGGCGGTAACGGAGGTCTCGTAGGGTGGGCAAAGGCGCGTCGCGCCGTGCCCACGATTCGTCGCGATGAGAAGAATTCGTGGGCACGCTTCGCTTTGCCCACCCTACGAGACCGTGAACGTTGCGCCATTGTGGCCGGATCAAGTTCTACGCAAGTCCTGCATCCACCCGAAAACACTGGCTGGTGATGCGCTGGCTTTCGTCGGAGGCGAGGAATAGCGCCATGTTGGCGATGTCCTCGGGCGTCACTGCATCCGGAACGGCCTGACGGGAGCGCATTTCGGTGATGACCTGCTCGTCCGGATACCACAGCCGGCGTTGACGTTCGGTGATGACCATGCCTGGCGCAATCGCGTTGACGCGGATGCGGTCGGGGCCGACCAGCCGGGCCAGCGAGTTGGTGAAACCGACGATCGCCGCCTTTGCCCCGGCGTAGACCGGCAGCGCCGGTGCACCGCGCATCCAGGCGATCGACGACATGTTGATGATCGAGCCGCCGCCGCGCGCCTGCATCTGCGGCACCACCGCTTGCGCCGCAAAGAAGACGTGCTTGAGATTGAGGCCGATCATCCAATCGAACTCTGCCGGCGTCACCTCGGCCAGCACCTGGCGTTGATCATTGGCGGCATTGTTGACGAGGACCGCGGCATCGCCGAGCGATCGCTGCACCTGCGCCATTGCGGCCCGCAAGGCCTCGATGTCCAGGAGGTCGCATGGCACGAACAAGGGCGCGGCTTCGGACGCAGCGCTCACCTCCGCGACCAGCGCCCCGCCGGCTTCTTCATCCACATCGAGGAACGCGACGCGCGCTCCCTGGGCCGCGAAGGCGCGCACGAAGGCGGCCCCGATGCCGCTGGCGCCGCCGGTGATCAGTACGACGCGGTCCGCAAGTCCGGCATAGCTCGTCTTTGTCATGCGATCAGTCGCTCCGTCTCGGGGTCGAACAGGCAAATGCGGCGCGTGTCGAGCGCGAAGGGGGCTGCCGTCCCCGGCGGGGGGCGGATGTCCGGCGTGATGCGCGCCAGCGCGGACTCGCCGCCGAGCCGCAGCAGCACGATGGTTTCGGCGCCGGTGGGCTCGAC
Organism: Bradyrhizobium ottawaense; assembly: GCF_002278135.3. Lineage (NCBI taxonomy): Bacteria > Pseudomonadati > Pseudomonadota > Alphaproteobacteria > Hyphomicrobiales > Nitrobacteraceae > Bradyrhizobium > Bradyrhizobium ottawaense. Next base: position 4,070,136 of record NZ_CP029425.2, read on the forward strand.
CATCTCCACCGGCGCGTGGACGACGATGGGTGCACCGCCGGAGAACACGCGGTTGCCCTCCGCGATGCATTCCGGCCTGATCCCGAACACCACCTCGCGGCCAAGATAGGGTGCCGCCGAATCGTATCCCTGCAGGCGGAGGCGAACTTCGTCCGGCCGCCCCGCGCCGATCACGACCACGGGACCGCCGGCGTCGGCCTCGAGCCGCGCCGGCATGGTGTTCATCGGCGGGGAGCCCATGAAGCGTGCGACGAACAGATTGGCGGGATAGCGGTACACGGTATCGGGATCGGCAAACTGCTGCACCACGCCGCGATGCATCACGGCGATCCGCGTCGCCATCGTCATCGCCTCGATCTGGTCGTGGGTGACATAGATGATGGTCGCGCCGATGCGCTGGTGCAGCCGCTTGATCTCCATCCGCATCTCGACGCGCAGTTTTGCGTCGAGATTGGACAGCGGCTCGTCGAACAGGAAGAGCAGGGGATCGCGTACCAACGCACGGCCCATCGCCACGCGCTGGCGCTGGCCGCCGGAGAGCTGCGACGGCTTGCGGCCCAGCAGCGCCTCGATCTGGAGCAGTTTGGCGACATTCGCGACCGCAGAGTCTTGCTCCGCTTTGGGTACGTGACGGCATTCCATGCCGAAGGTGATGTTCTGGCGTACGGTCATGGATGGGTAGAGCGCGTAGGACTGGAACACCATGGCGATGTCGCGATCCTTGGGCGGGACGTCATTGACCACGCGTCCGCCGATCTCGACGGTCCCGGCGCTCGGATGATCGAGCCCGGCGACGATGTTGAGCAGCGTGGACTTGCCGCAGCCGGATGGCCCGACCAGCACCGTGAACTCGCCGCTTTCGATGTCGAGATCGACGCCCTTCAGCACCTCCAGATTGGCGTAGCGCTTCGACAGGGTTCGAATGCTCAGTGCTGCCATGACAACTCCATCATTTCACGGCCCCGGCAGTCAGGCCGCGGACGAAGTATTTGCCGCCGAGGAGATAGATCAACAGCGTCGGTAGCGCCGCGATGATCACCGCGGCGCTCTGCACGCCGTGCTGCGGGATGTCTGCGACTGCAGCGGACAGCGCGATGAGAGCGGCGGTGACGGGTTGCTGCTGGCCGCTCGTGAATGTCACGCCATAGAGGAATTCGTTCCAGATATGCGTGAACTGCCAGATCACGGTGACGATCAGGATCGGCGGCGAGAGCGGCAGGATGATGCGCCAGAAGATGCGGAAGAACCCGGCGCCGTCGATGCGCGCGGCCCTGATCAATTCATGGGGGATGGCGACATAATAGTTGCGGCAGAACAGCGTGGTGAAGGAGAGCCCCTGGATGGTGTGAATCAGCACGAGGCCCGCCAGCGTGTTGATGAGACCGATGTCGCGCAGCACGATGGTCCAGGGAAGCAGGCGCATCTGCTGGGGCAGGAACAGGCCGAGGGTCACGATGCCGTAGATCCAGGTGTCGCCGCGAAAACGCCAGAGCGACACGGCGTAGCCGGCAATGGCACCGAGCAGGGTCGAGAAGATCGTCGCAGGAATCGTGACGAGGGCGGAGTTCAGCATGTACGGCCGGATGCCGGCGCAGGTCTCGGCAACGCAGAAGCCGCTCCAGGCAGCCAGGTAGTTGCTCCAGGCCCAGTGCTGCGGCCAGCCGATCATCGAGCCCTGCGCGATCTCCTCGTTGCTGCGGAGCGAATTCAGCACCACAACAGCCAATGGCGCGAGCCATGCTGCAGCGATCAGCAGGACGATGAGGTAGATCAAGATCCGGCTTGGTGCGAAAGTCCGCTCACGCATGGGCGGCCCGCCGTCGCTGAACATATCGCCACGCCGCATACGGCAGCAGCACCGCGAGAAGAATGAGCAGCATGAGCACCGCCGCCGCCGCTCCCCGGCCGAGCAGGCTGCGCTGGAACATCAGGTCGTAGACGACCAGTGCTGGCAGCTGGGTCGCGATTCCCGGCCCGCCGTTGGTGAGCGCGCGCACGAGGTCGAACGTCGAAATCGCGAACTGCAACTGGATCACGACGACGGTGATGGTGATCGGCCAAAGCGACGGCAGAATGATGCGCCGGTAGATTCGAAATGGCCCGGCGCCGTCGATCTGCGCGGCCTTGATGATGTCGGTGTCGACGGAGCGAAGGCCGGCAAGGAACAGCGCCATGGCGAAGCCCGAGGATTGCCAGATCGCGGCGATCACGATGGTCCAGATCGCCATGTCGCGATCGATCAGCCAGTCGAACTTGAAGGAGGTCCAGCCGAGGTCGTGGACGAGCTTCTGGATTCCGAGGCCGGGATTGAGCAGCCAACTCCAGACCGTGCCGGTGACCACGAACGACACCGCAAGCGGATAGAGGAAGACGGATCGCAGCAGGTTCTCGCCGCGAATGCGCTGGTCGAGCAGGATCGCAAGGGCGAGGCCGGTCACCAAACTCAGCAGCACGAAAGCGCTGCCGAACAACAGCAGATTGTCGAAGGCGATCTGCCAATTCCGCGATGCCGCCACCGCCGAGTAGTTGCGCAAGCCCACCCAGCCCGTAACAGGGACCAGCGTGGATGGCGTGAACGAGATCCAGATCGTCCACAGCGAGAACGACACGAGGTGCGCGGCTGACAGCAGCAGCGGCACCCAGATCATCAGATATTCCGGCAGCCGGCGCACCCATTCCGGAAGCGCCGGCCGGCCCGGTCTTATCGCGGCGGCATTGCTCAACGTGCGCCCTCGACGGCCTCGGCCAGACGAGTGGCTGCCTGCTCCGGCTTGATCGTCTTGTTCTTTACGTACTCCGTGATCACGTCGATCATCGCGGCGGTCATGCCGTTTTCCTGCGCCATGTTGTGCGCGAGGCTCAGGACCGCCTGGTTGCTGGCGATTGCGTCCTTCAGAGCTGCCGCGGTGCGCCGCTGACCGTCCGACCAGCCTTCGCCGGACAGATCGACGTCGGTACGCACGGGGATCGATCCCGTGATCTGCGAATACATGGTCTGGATCGCCGGATCCATGACGAGCTGGGCCATCAGCGTCTGGCCGGCCTGCAGGTCAGGCTCCTTGCGCTGCCAGAAGATGAAGGCATCGGCGTTCAACAGGAACACCGGCTTGCTATTGTCGCTCGGACCTGGCGCGATCATGAAGTCCTCGAACTTGAAACCGGCATTGCGCAACACGCCCTGCGCCCAGCCGCCCATGATCATCATGCCCATGTCGCCGTCGATGAAGCGCTTCAAATTGGTCGAGAAGTGCTGGGCGCCGACGTTGGGGTCCATCCAGTCGGCGATCTTGCGCACCTGTGCGAACGCAGCCTTGATCTCGGAGCCCTCCAGGGCCTTCTTCTCGAGATTCATGATGGCGGCGCGGTATGCGAGGGGACTGATGCCGGCCAGAGCGGCTTCGAATTTTTGCCCGTCGTCGGGGCGGGTGCCGCCGTTGGCGACGGGATAGGGGACGCCGCCCGATTTCATCTTGTCGGCGAGCTCGTTGAAGTCTGCCCAGGTGACGGGGATCTTGTCGGCCTTGGCCTTGTCCATCGCGCGTTTGGAGAGAAACAGCATGTTGGTGCTGTAGATCTGCAACGGCAGTGCGATCCATTTGCCGCCCGGCTTGTGCAATTTCGCAAGGTCCGGCGCGACCACCTTCTCATAGCCGGCGGCAGCGACGACGGCGTCGAGATCGACGGTCGGGGCAATCTTCGACCAGGCTGCGATCTCGGGACCCTTGAGCTGCGAGCAGGCCGGCGGATCGCCGGCCATGATCTGGGCGCGCAGCTTGTTCATCATCTCGGTGGTGAACCCGGGGACGGGCGAGTGCTGCCAGACGCCGCCCTTCTCCTCGAACTTCTTGCCGAGCGCGGTGATGGCTGCCCCATCGCTGCCCGCGGACCATTGCGAGATTGCGGTCAGGCGCGGCTTGACCGCGCCTTGCGCGCGGGCAAAGGCCGGCAGTGCGAGCGCGGCAGCGGATCCAGCGAGCAGACGGCGCCTTGTTGTCGTGATCGGCATGGCAGTTCCTCCCGGTGTGAACTCTCTTGCGCGCGAGCCGCGCAGCTTCAGGCCGTCTCAGGCGGCCTCCGTCGACGCGGCCGGCATGCCGCCGCGGCAGGCGAGGCAGAACGCGGCGAAGGCCAGCGCGGCCCTGGGATCATTGCCGTTCGACGGCGGCACGAAAGCCAGCGACACCTGCGCATGCTTGCGGCCGCCGAGCAGGCAGGCATCGACGCCGTCGACCAGCGCTTTCCGATCGCCTTCCGCAAGGAGCGAAGGCCAGCCGGAGATGGCGACGCCGTGACAGGGCTTGACGTTCAGCGTGTTGCCGATCGCGAGCCCAAGGCGATACAGGCGATGCCGCAGCTCCTGACGCACGCGCGAGGAGATCGGGATCGCGCTGACCCAATCGCTGCCGAGCTGGAGCAACTCCGGCTCGGGCACGCCGAGAAGCTCGGCCAGCGCCGGAAGCGAAGTATAGGCCTCGACACAGCCGAGGTGGCCGCAGCGACAGCGCGGCCCGCCTTCGCCAAACACCATGTGACCGAGCTCGATTGGCTGGAGCGCGTCGGTCTCGACGGGATCATCCATCCAGGCGCCCGCAACGCCATGGCTGACAAAGACGAACAGGTGCGTGTCATTGAATGGATAGTTTTCGGTGCGACAGCGATGGAATGTGGCGTGCGCCACGACCGAATTGGTAAATTCGACGGGCACGTCGGCGAACATCTCGCCGAACATGTCGCTGATGCGCCCGACGTCACAGGGAATGATGGGGTTGCCCGCGGCGCTGAGCCGGCCGAGGCCCGGAATGGAGACGCCGACCTGAGAGAGGACGACGCCGCGGCGCCGCGTCCAGTCGCGCAGCAATGTCATCGCTTCGCGAAACGCCCGGTCGACGGTCTCGACGGTCGGCGACTTCGGCAGGGGCACGCGCTCGGTGTAGTGCAGCTCGCCCGACAGGCCGCCGACGCCGAGGCTGAGGTGCTGAGCGGTCAGTTCGAAGGCTGCGAGGGCAACCGAGCCGTCGAGCGACACGAGTCCGGTCGGGCCGCCGACGTAGGGGGCAGGGCGCCGCACTTCCTCGATCAGGCCTTCGGTCTTCAGGTCAAGCAGGATGCGCGACAGGCTCGCTTCGGACAGGCGCACGGCCTTGGCCAGCGGCGGGCGAAACGAGCCACCCGACTGAAGCAGGTGAGTCAAAATGGCAGCGCGCGTCTGCCGCCGACTTCTCGGCTGCTCCGGCATTTCCATCCCTGTCGTCATTCTTACTTAGTGTAAGAATTTGCGCGCGGAGCGCTCTGACTGTCAAGGCGTTTGCGGCCGCAGGTGTGGACTTTGTTGTTGTGCGCGGCAGCAAGCGTGTCACGGCCCGATTGGTCTCGTAGGGTGGGCAAAGCGAAGCGTGCCCACGACTTCGTATCTGTTGCGGAGAGGTGGTGGGCACGCTGCGCTTGCGCACCCTACGGCACCTCCATAAACAAAAACGGCGCCATCTTGCGATGGCGCCGCTTCGAAAGCCGTATCGGCTTGGAGTTTACTTGCGATCCCTGATCGCGACGTAGTCGCGGCGGGTGACGCCGGTGTAGAGCTGGCGCGGACGGCCGATCTTCTGCTGCGGGTCCTCGATCATCTCGCTCCACTGGCTGATCCAGCCGACGGTGCGGGCGACCGCGAACAGCACGGTGAACATCGAGACCGGGAAGCCCATCGCCTTCAGCGTGATGCCCGAATAGAAGTCGACGTTCGGGTAGAGCTTGCGGTCGATGAAGTACTGGTCGCTGAGCGCGATCTTCTCGAGTTCGAGCGCCACCTTCAGCATCGGATCGTCGCCATGGCCGGTCTCCTTGAGCACGGCGTGACACATCTTCTGCATGATCTTGGCGCGCGGATCGTAGTTCTTGTAGACGCGATGACCAAAGCCCATCAGGCGGACTTCGGAGTTCTTGTCCTTCACCTTGGCGATGAATTCGGGAATCTTGTCCACGGAGCCGATCTCGGCGAGCATCGCGAGGGCTGCTTCGTTGGCGCCGCCATGCGCCGGACCCCACAGGCAGGCGATGCCGGCGGCGATGCAGGCGAACGGGTTGGCGCCGGACGAGCCGGCGATGCGCACCGTCGAGGTCGAGGCGTTCTGCTCGTGGTCGGCATGCAGGATGAAGATCTTGTCCAGCGCGTCAGCGAGCACCGGGTTGATCTTGTAGTCCTCGCACGGCACGGCGAAGCACATGTGCAGGAAGTTCTCGGCGAACTTGAGCGAGTTCTTCGGGTACACGAAGGGCTGGCCGACCGTGTACTTGTAGGCCATCGCCGCCAGCGTCGGGATCTTGGCGATCATGCGCATGGAAGCGATCATGCGCTGCTTCGGATCGTTGATGTCGGTGGAGTCGTGATAAAACGCGGCGAGCGCGCCGACCGCAGCCACCATGATCGCCATCGGATGCGCGTCGCGGCGGAAGCCCTGGAAGAAGCGGGCCATCTGCTCGTGCACCATCGTGTGATGGGTCACGCGGTCGTCGAAATCCTTCTTCTGCGCGGCGGTCGGCAGATCCCCGAACAGCAGGAGATAGCAGGTCTCGAGGAAGTCGCCGTTCTCGGCGAGCTGCTCGATCGGGTAGCCGCGGTATTCCAGCACGCCCGCGTCGCCGTCGATATAGGTGATCTTCGACTGGCAGCTCGCGGTGGAGGTGAAGCCGGGATCGTAGGTGAACAGGCCGGACTGGCCGTAGAGCTTGCCGATATCGACGACATCAGGCCCGACGCTGCCGCTGTGGATCGGGAGATCGTAGTTCTTGTTTCCGACCGTCAGCGTAGCGGTCTTATTGCTCGGTTTTGCGTCCATCGTAGGTCCCCGATGAAATGTGAAGCGGGCCGGAGCCGGAGGCCCCCTTTGCGAGATGATGGGGCAGGCCGGATGTTCCAGAAGGTACGGGGGAGATGGGTATATTATTGCTGTGTGCGCTGCAAGATCACCGCACGCATGCTCGACTTACGTCTTAGTCTGGTCCTTGGACTGATCCTCAAGCCGGCCGAGGCTTTCCTGGCGTCCCAGGACGTCCAAAACCTCAAATATACCAGGCGACGTCGTCCGCCCGGTCAGCGCGGCCCGCAAGGGTTGGGCGACCGCGCCGAGCTTGAGACTATTTTCCTCGGCAAAAGCGCGTAGCGCGGCTTCGGTGGTGGCGCCGCTCCATATCTCGACTTTCTCCAGCGCGGAATGAAGCTGGCCGATCAGCTTGCGGTTCTCTGGCGTCAGCAGCGCTTGTGCCTTGGGATCGAGCTCCAGCGGCCGGTCGGCGAAGATGAAATAGGCGCTGTCGATCAGCTCGATCAGCGTCTTGGCGCGCTCCTTCAGGGCCGGCATGGCCTTGAGAAGCTGGGCGCGCGTAGTGTCGTTTAATTTGGCCTTAATCTCGTCGCGTGCGGGCACGAGATGGTCGAGCACGTCCTCGAACATCTTCACGAGTGATTGATCGTCGGCGTGGCGGATGTAGTGGCCGTTGAGGTTTTCCAGCTTGGCGAAATCGAAGCGGGCAGCGGCGCGGCCGACGCTGGCGAGGTCAAACGCCGCGATCATCTCCTCGGTCGAGAAGATCTCCTGGTCGCCATGGCTCCAGCCGAGCCGGACGAGGTAATTGCGTAGCGCGGCCGGCAAATATCCCATGGCGCGGTAGGCATCGACGCCGAGCGCGCCGTGACGCTTGGAGAGCTTCGAGCCGTCCGGGCCGTGGATCAGCGGAATGTGGGACATGCTCGGCAGAGCCCATCCCATCGCATCGTAGATCTGCTTCTGGCGCGCGGCGTTGATCAGATGGTCGTCGCCGCGGATCACATGGGTCACGCCCATGTCGTGATCGTCGACCACCACGGCGAGCATGTAGGTCGGGTTGCCATCGCCGCGCAAAAGCACGAGGTCGTCGAGGTTCTCGTTCTGCCAGACCACGCGGCCCTGGACCTGGTCCTCGATCACGGTCTCGCCGGTCTGCGGCGCGCGCAGGCGGATCGTCGGCTTGACGTTGGACGGGGCTGTCGCGGGATCGCGGTCGCGCCACATCCCGTCATAGAGGCGGGTGCGCCCTTCCGCGCGCGCCTTCTCGCGCATGGCGGCGAGTTCCTCGGCGGTGGCGTAGCAGCGATAGGCCTTGCCGTCGGCGAGCAACTGCTCGGCGACCTCGCGGTGGCGCGCGGCACGGCTGAACTGGTAGATGACCTCGCCGTCCCAGCCGAGCTCCAGCCATTTCAGACCATCGAGAATGGCGCCGATCGCCGCCTCGGTGGAGCGCTCCCGGTCGGTGTCCTCGATCCGCAGCAGCATCTTGCCGCCGTGCTTCTTCGCGTACAGCCAATTGAATAGCGCTGTGCGGGCGCCCCCGATATGGAGGAAGCCGGTCGGCGAGGGAGCGAAGCGCGTGACGACGGAATTGGTCATTCTTGGCAGGGCCTATGCTTTGGAGGCGGTGGTGTATAGCAGGAACGGGACATAAACAAAGCCCGTCGGCGGACCTGCCAGGCCCCGCTTGAGGCCTGCTTAAGCTCTTGGCTCAGCCTCCCGAATTTGGCAGAAGAACCGCTGATTTCCCGACAGGATTTTCGTAATGACAGAACCGGTGGCAGCTGAGGTTGGGCGCGATTTCATTCGTGACATCGTCCAGGCCGACCTCGACCAGGGCAAATACAGGGAGATCGTGACCCGGTTCCCGCCGGAGCCGAACGGCTATCTGCATATCGGCCATGCCAAGTCGATCGCGCTGAATTTCGGCATCGCCCAGGAGTTTCCGGGCCGCTGCCATCTGCGTTTCGACGACACCAACCCGGTCAAGGAAGAGCAGGAATATATCGATTCCATCCAGGCCGACGTGCGCTGGCTCGGCTTCGACTGGGGCAAGAACCTGTTCTTTGCCTCCGACTATTTTGACCGCCTGTACGAATGGGCGGAGCAGCTGATCCGCGACGGCCTCGCTTATGTCGACGACCAGACCCAGGAGGAGATCCGCCTCTCGCGCGGCACGCTGACCGAGCCCGGCAAGAACTCGCCGTTCCGCGACCGCAGTGTGGACGAAAACCTCGGCCTGTTCCGCCGCATGAAGGCCGGTGAATTCCCGAACGGCACGCGGGTGCTGCGGGCCAAGATCGATATGGCAGCCGGCAACATCAATCTGCGCGATCCCGTGCTGTACCGCATCCTGCATGCGCATCATCCGCGCACCGGCACCAAGTGGCACATCTATCCGAGCTACGATTACGCCCACGGCCAGTCGGACGCCATTGAAGGCATCACGCATTCGATCTGCACGCTGGAGTTCGAGGACCACCGGCCGCTCTACGACTGGTTCATCGAGAAGCTGCCGGTGCCGTCGCAGCCGCACCAGTATGAATTCGCGCGGCTCAACCTGACCTATACGCTGCTGTCCAAGCGCGTGCTGACCCAACTCGTCCGCGACGGCCACGTCGCGGGCTGGGACGATCCGCGCATGCCGACGATGGCGGGGATGCGCCGCCGCGGCGTGCCGCCGGCCGCGCTGCGTGAATTCGTCAAGCGCATCGGCGTTGCCAAGGCCAACAGCGTGGTCGACGTCGGCATGCTCGAGTTCTGCATCCGCGAGGAGCTGAACCGCACGTCGCAGCGACGCATGGGCGTGCTGCGCCCGCTCAAGGTGGTGATCGAGAACTATCCGGAAGGGCAGACCGAGGAGCTCGAGGCGATCAACCATCCGGATGACCCGTCCGCCGGCACGCGCAAGATCACGTTCGGCCGCGAGCTCTATATCGAGCAGGACGACTTCATGGAGAACCCGCCGAAGAAGTTCTTCCGCCTGTCGCCGGGCAACGAGGTGCGACTGCGCTACGCCTATTTCGTCAAGTGCACCTGCGTGATCAAGAACGACAAGGGCGAGGTGGTGGAGCTGCGCTGCACCTATGATCCCGCGACCAAGGGCGGCAACGCGCCCGACGGCCGCAAGGTCAAGGCGACGATGCATTGGCTGCCGGCGGCGGCGTCGGTGCCCGCGGAGATCCGCATCTACAACCAGCTGTTCGCCAATCCGAGCCCGGACGCCCAAAACTTCGCGGCCGATCTCAATCCGAACTCGCTGGAGATCCTCAGCGACGCTCGGATCGAGGCATCGGTCGCAGCGAGCAATTCGACCGAGCCGATGCAGTTCGAGCGGCAGGGCTATTTCGTCCGCGACAAGGACTCGACGCCGGGCAAGCCGGTGTTCTCCCGCACCATCGGCCTGCGCGACACCTTCGCGAAGGAAGTCGCAAAAGGGTGATGCGCATATGAGCAACGAAGCCGACGCCATCGTTTCCGCCATCATCGCGAAATGGTGCGCCGGCTTCGCGACGCTCGACGCCGCCGCGCTCTCGTCGCTCTATGCGAAAAACGCGTTCTTCTTCGGTTCGAACCCGAAACTCTATCGGGGCAGGGACGGTGTTGCCGATTACTTCAACGGCCTGCCGCGCTGGCGCAAGCCGAGCGCCATATTCTCCGACGTGAACGCAGCGCAGGCCGGCCCCGATCTGATCAACATGGCCGCGACCATCTCGTTCGACCTCGCCGGCGAGCGCCCTGATCTCGTCGTCAAGATGAGCTGGGTCATCATCCGCGAGGACGGCGACTGGAAGATCGTCAATCACCACGCTTCGGCGAAGGCGCCGCTGATCTGATTGGCGCTCTTCATCAGTTTGTCATTCCGGGATGGCCCGAAGGGCCAGGCCCGGAATCCATAACCCCAGCTTGTGGTTATGGATTCTCCGATGCGCAATTGCGCATCATAGCTCGCGCCAAGTGGCGCGCCCCGGAATGGCAGCAGAATACGAACCGAAGCTCTCTCCGCGCGTTGAGGTGGCTCCAACCAAGGATCCCACCATGCAGAACATTGCAGAGCATATGGAAGTGATCGGCGCCGACGGCGTCCATGTCGGCACCGTCGACAAGGTCGAGGGCAACCGCATCAAGCTGACCAAGAAGGACAGCGGCGAGGGCAGCCACAAGGGCCACCATCACTTCATCGACAAGGGCCTCGTCGCCGGTGTCGAGGGTAACAAGGTGCGGCTGTCGGCCAAGGCGGATGTCGCCGTGACGATGGAAGAGGAAAAGTAGGGGGAGGCTCCCTTCGTTCTCGGTTTGTGCCGCTATTCGCGCGGCCGCACGTTCCGGTAGCCTTGGCGGCAATCGCGTCGCGTAGGATGCAGGGATATGGCGGAGCCGGGCCGGCCAGCACGGTCCCAGGGTATAGCCGGGACGTGGCCGGTCGGTCGTGCTGCGCAGGCGGGCGGCTTGGTGCCGGCGGGCTTTGGCGCCTGGTCGGCAATCGTCGAGACGCTGCGTGAATGGGCCCGCGCGGAGGCCGGCGCCGGGCGACTGTTGCCGTGGGTGCCTGTCGCCTTTGGCGGTGGCATCGCACTCTATTTTGCCGCCGATCATGAGCCGGTGCTGTGGGTCGTTGCTGCGACGGCTATCGCGCTCACGTTTGGCGCGGTGCTGTTGCGGCGGAGCCGGCTGTTTGCGCCTGCGATCATGATTGCGGCGGTCGCTTCCGGCTTTGCCGTGGCAACCTGGAAGACGGCGCGCATCGCCCACCCCGTGCTGGCCAAGCCGCTCTATTCAGTGTCGCTGTCGGGTTTCGTCGAGGCCCGCGATATCCGCGAGCGAACCGATCGTTTCGTGCTGCGCGTCACGGCCATGGAGGCGCAGCGCAGCGAGGTCAAGCTGGAACGCGTCCGCCTGTCGGTGCGCAAGGGCACTGCGCCCGAGGTCGGCAGCTTCGTGCAGCTCAAGGCGCGGCTGATGCCGCCGCTCTCGCCGGTGCGCCCCGGCAGCTACGATTTTTCGCGCGACATGTTCTTTCAGGGCATCGGCGCCTCCGGCTTCGTGATGGGCGCGATCACGGCTTCAGTCCCGCCCGATGCCGGCGGCCTGCGGCTGCGTTATGCCGCCTTCATGCAAGGCCTGCGCGATGCGATCGACGCCCGCATCCGCGCCACGCTCGAGGGCGACAACCGCGCGATCGCGACAGCGCTGCTCACCGGGCGGCGCGATGCGATTTCCACGCCGGTCAACGACGCGATGTTCATCTCGGGGCTCGGCCATGTGTTGTCGATCTCCGGCTATCACATGGCGGTCGTCGCCGGCGTCGTCTTCTTCGCGGTGCGCGCACTGCTGGCCTTGATCCCGGGACTGGCGGCCGGCTTTGCCATCAAGAAATGGTCGGCGGCCGCAGCGCTGGTGGCGGCTGCGTTCTATCTGCTCTTGTCTGGCGCGGAGGTCGCGACGCAACGTTCGTTCTTCATGACGGCGGTGGTGCTGATCGCCGTGATGGTCGATCGCCGCGCCATCACCTTCCGTACGCTCGCGGTGGCGGCGCTGATCGTGCTCGCGGTCGCGCCGGAAGCGCTTGTGCATCCGAGTTTCCAGATGTCCTTTGCCGCGACGCTGGGTCTCGTCGCGCTGGTACAGATCGGCATGCCGAACCTGTTTGCCTCACCCGATCATTCGGCGACCGCGCGCGTCGCGATGTGGGGCGGCCGCGAGATCGCGATGCTGTTCCTGGCCTCGCTGATCGCCGGGCTTGCGACCACGCCCTACGCCGCCTTCCACTTCCACCGCGTCACGCCCTACGGCGTGCTCGCCAATCTCGGTGCGATGCCGGTGGTCTCGGCGCTGGTGATGCCGGCGGGGCTGCTGGGATTGCTCGCAGCGCCGTTCGGGCTCGACGGCGTGTTCTGGTGGCTGATGGGGATCGGCATCGACTGGATGGTCGCGGTCTCGCGCTGGGTGGCGGCATTGCCGGGCGCGGTCGGCCGCATCCCGGCGTTCGGCATCGCGCCGCTGATCGCAGCGAGCCTGGGGGTCATCGTGATGGGCCTGTTGCGTACGCCGTTGCGCTGGGGCGGTGCCGTCGTGCTGCTGGTTTCCATCGGCTGGGGGCTGTCGGTGCGGCAGCCCGATATCCTGATTGCCGGGGACGGCGCGAGCGTCGCGGTGCGGGGCGGCGACGGGCGTTTGCATCTGATCAGGGCAGGCAAGGACAATTTCGTGCTGAGGGAGTGGTTGGCTGCCGACGCCGATCCGCGCGATGCCGGCAGTAGCGCGCTGGCGAGCGGCATATCGTGCGACGAGTCGGGCTGCGTAACGCCGCTCGCAGACGGACGGCTGGTCGCGCTGGCCTCGCGCATCGACGCGTTGGCGGACGATTGCAACCGGGCTGCACTGGTGGTGACGTCAAGGCCCGCGCCGCCCGATTGTGCGGCGATGGTGGTGGATCGGCAGCGGCTCGCTCGCCAGGGCGCGCTGGCATTGACCCGGCGTGGCGACGGCTTTTCGGTTCAGGCGGTGAGGGCAAGAGGCACGAACCGCCCGTGGTTACCGGCCGGTGCGGGCGAAGGTGACTTCGACGGCAGCCTTGCGCAGAAGGCGGCTCCCCGCAGCCGCGACGCAACGCCATCGGAGACCGACTTGCAGGCCGACGATTGACGCCATCGATTACAGATACCAGGCCAGCACGGCTTCGAGCTTTGCCTTGCCGATGACCGGCAGGGCCACCATTCGGCTCAGCCCGGCTGCGCAGGCCTCAGAGCCCGCGATCGAGCCGTCATGAGTGAGATCGTCGTTGAGCGCGGGCATGCCGGCGGCCCAGGCGCCGCCGATGCTGCCTTCGCCCCTGGCAATGGAATTGGCGGCATAGCGGGCGGCAAGGTCGGTCTGCGCGCTGCAATCGCCGGCGCGAAAGACCAGCGCCGAACGGGCCTCGTTCGGGACCCAGATCTCGAAGCGTCGCGCAATCGGCGTTGCCTGCGCGGAGAGGAAAGTCAGGACCCAGGTTTGGTCGGTGCCGGTTCGGTAGGGCACGCCGACACCCAGATTGATCCCGACCTTGGCTGCGTCCTCCCAGCGCAGGAAGCTCTTGGCGTCGTGCAGGTCCTTGATGATCAGCGGCAGGCCCGCCTTCCAGGTGCGTCCGGGAAGTCCGAAGCCGCGAGGAAATTTAGTGTGGCGCGAGTTGAATTCGAACATGTCCGCCGCGCCGTAATAGCCGTCGACGAGGCCCATCTCGTGGGAGAGATCAGGATCGTTGTGCCAGAGTTCGATCGCGCCGACATGCGCCTCGTCGTCGCCGCAGAACAGCACCATCACGGCTTGCAGAAATTCGCCTGCAAACACCGGCACCGCCACGCCGCAGGTGAGGCCGGCGGCGACGGCCTGATCGGTCCGCTTGAAATAGGAGTTGGCGAATTTCGTGAGGATGACGGGATGGCCGCAGGCCCAGGCCTTGCCTGGAAGCCCCTCGTCATATCCGAAGTGCAGATCTTCGCTGACGGCCTTGAACGCGGACAGCCCTTCGTCGTAGAGGCCGCCGCCGAATTCCAGCCGCATGCGCGTCCGGTCAGGCACCCAGAGTTCAACGACGCGAATAAAGGTTTTCATCGAGCGTGTCCGCCGCCTCAAACCACGACAGCATCGGTCATTTGGCTGCGGAGCGGAGGTTCAAAATTCAGGCAGGACGGCCCAAACTTCGTGCGGCGACGAGGTGCGGCGGCGCTCGCCGATCGAATTTCGTGAAACACAAACCCACCGGGCTCGCCGGCATCGGCCGGCGACGGCATTTCAATCCTGGCCCCGGACCCGCCGGGCCGGAGGGCGTCAGCCGATCGGCAGTCGCGTGACCGTCGGGCGACTGTCGGCGATGATCTGCGGCTTGTGCTCGCGCTCGCCGATCGGCTGGGTCACCGGCAGTTGCAGCACGGTTGCGCGCTGGCCCTCGACGAGCTGCGTCACCAGCACGGATTTGCCGTCCGGGAATTCGATCGCATCATGATGGCGATCGGGAATGTGCGGATCGATCTTGCCGAACTTGCCGACGCGGGAGTTGACGGTGCGCGTCCAGATCCAGCGGTTGTCGTAACGGACGTTATCGGCGAAGGCGAGCTCCGTTCCCGGCAGCAGGCAGACCGCGACGGAGAGATCGGCTTCGGAGGCGAAGCCGCGCGTCGAGGTGCCGCGGAATGTTGTCGTGACGATCGTCTCGCCGACTTCTGCGGGGCGCGTCGCGACGGCATGCAGGCTGTAGTCACACATCGGGTGCTCCTCTATGCAGAGATAGCGACCCGCACCCCTTTTGGAGGCGCAGGCCCCTACCAGAGTGGAAGCACGTGACGGTCTGCTTGGTTGTAGGCAAATCTGCGGCTGGGATCCGCGAGCCCCGATCACATTATCTTTTCCATCTTTTCCGAATTCGATAGGAACAAAGTCGGCTTCCGTGCATTTGGCAGGCGCGCGTCAACGACCGGCGAAACCAGCCAGCCCGAGTATCGTCAGCTCGGCTGCGTGCGCGCTGCATTGCGGTTGTTGCGGATTTTCTGGATCACGGCCGTGTCCTAGCCGACATGAATGATGCGACCAGCGTTGCTGCGGCTGCGCTCAAACGATCCGGCGCATTTGGGCTGTCCCCCTCGAACTCGCAAGGCCGCGAAGCGATGTTGCTTCCCGCGGCCTGCCGAGGATGTCGCGAAAGGGGGAGGGGCCGGACAATCTGTGCAGAACCAGAAAGACTATCCAGCCGGAGCGGACCATCATCCGCTCCAATCTCTGATCGGCGATGCCGACCGAAGGCGCGCGCGAGGCGCTGAAGACTCCGGTATCAGTACTTGCGGTAAAGCCCGATCAGCTTGCCCTGAATCTTCACGCGGTTCGGCGGCAGGATGCGCACCTCGTAAGCGGCATTGGCGGGCTCCAGCGCGATCGAGGCGCCGCGGCGGCGGAAGCGCTTGAGCGTGGCTTCCTCGTCGTCGATCAGCGCCACCACGATGTCGCCGGTATCGGCGCTCTCGTTGCGCTGGATCAGCGCCATGTCGCCGTCGAGGATGCCGGCCTCGACCATGGAATCGCCGCGCACTTCGAGCGCGTAATGCTCGCCGGAGCCGAGCATGTCTGGAGGCACGCTGATGGTGTGGCTGCGTGTCTGCAACGCCTCGATGGGGGTGCCGGCCGCGATGCGGCCCATCACGGGCACCGCAACGGGCCGCTCGCCCTCGTCCGCGGACGGGCTGGAGCTCGCGCGCAGCTTGCCGAGATTGCCCTCGATGACGCTTGGCGTGAAGCCGCGTCGGTTGCCGGCGGCAGCTTGGAGCTCCGGCAGCTTGATCACTTCGATGGCCCGGGCGCGGTTGGGCAGCCGGCGGATGAAGCCGCGCTCCTCGAGTGCGGTGATCAGGCGGTGGATGCCTGACTTCGAGCGCAGGTCGAGCGCATCCTTCATCTCGTCGAAGGACGGCGGCACGCCGCTTTCCTTCAAGCGTTCGCTGATGAACCGCAGAAGCTCGTATTGTTTGCGCGTTAACATCTCGACCAAAGTCCCCCGGTTGATGTCGTTCGATTCCGAGACGATGAGTTCAGCGATAAGCCGCTACATCCTCGAAACAAATCATGAACGGACACTATATGTTCGATACATGTTCCGCAACTGCTTAATTTACCGTGAACAGAGCGAAACTCGCCGAATGCGTGTGGCCGCGCAGTTCAGACGGGGAGCCGCAGCACTTCGCAGGGGCTGCCGGCCTCGGCCTTTGGCGCAAGCGGTGCGCGCACGAGAAGTACCTGTGCTGCAGCAAGATTCGCAAGCAGAGAGGAGTCTTGATGGCTGACGGGAAGGGCGACGAGCGTGCCGTCGTCGCGCAGCTCCAGGCGCGCGCGCAGATAATCCTCGCGCTGGTCATTGGCGCCGAGATCGCGGCCCAGCACGGCGCGCTCGCGACGGTGATGAATCACCGAACGGCCCGACAGCGCGCGAATCAGCGGTACCATGAACAGGAAGGCGCACACGTAGGACGACACGGGATTGCCGGGCAGGCCAATGACGCTCATCGTCCCTAAGCGTCCGTGCATCATCGGCTTGCCGGGCCGCATCGCGATCTTCCAGAACGCCAACGCGATGCCTTCGTCCTTCAGCGCCTGCTGGACCAGATCGTGGTCGCCGACCGATGCGCCCCCGGTCGTGACCAGGACGTCGGCGCCGCTTTCGCGCGCGCGGCGGATGCCGGCGGTGGTGGCCTCCAGCGTATCGGCGGCAACACCGAGGTCGATGGTCTCGGCGCCCTCGCTGCGGGCGAGCGCGTGCAGGGCATAGCCGTTGGAATAGACGATCTGGCCGTGCCCGGGCGTTGAGCCCGGCATCACCAGTTCATCGCCGGTGGCGAGGATCGCGACCTTCGGACGACGGCAGACGGCGAGTTGCGGGTGATTCATTCCAGCGGCGAGGGCGAGATCGCGCTCTGTCAGACGGGTTCCCTTGCGCAGGAGGACGTCACCCTCGCGGAAATCAACGCCGGCGGGGCGGATGTGCCGACCCACGATCGCGGCTTCCTTGATCGTTATTTGCTTGCCCTCGGCGATCGTGTCCTCCTGGATCACGACTGCGTCGGCGCCGTCGGGAACGACGCCGCCGGTGAAGATCCGCACGGCTTCGCCGGCGGCGACCCTCTCCGTGAACGGACGGCCCGCTGCGACCTCACCGATCAACGTCAGCCTGGAATCGATCGTTGCCGCATCGGCCGCGCGCACGGCGTAGCCGTCCATCGCCGACATCGCCTGGGGCGGTTGGGTGCGCCGCGCAGCGACGTCCTGCGCGAGCACGCGATGGTAGGCTTCGTCGAGTGAAACCATCTCTGCAGGCAGCGGCTCTGCACCCGCCAGCACCGCAGCAAGGGCGTCGGAAACCGGCATCAAGGCCACGGCGAAACTCCTGCTCGGCACGTTCGGACGAAATGTTCCGACAGTCTTCTAGCCGAGCGCGGGGGCAGAGGCAAAAATGCGGAGCGGGCACGATTTATCTTGCCGCTTTCCGGCCCTGGATCGAAGGCAGGCTCAGGCTTGGCGTGGCATGATCCAGAGAACGAGGCCGATCGGCAGGAGGGTGGCCATGGCGAGGACGAGAATGACGAGTGCCACGGCCGGCATCGCTCAACTCCCGCTCGGCCGGTCCGGCCCGTCGTCCAGCGCGACGTCGGGAGCCTTCGGCCCTTGATCCTTGTCGGGCAGCGGATCGGCCTGGGATTTCAGGTCGGCGGCCTTGCTGATCAGCTTGGCGGAAAGGTCAGAATCCGAGGTGGTTCTTGCGAATTCAAGCAGGAGAGAGGCTTGCTTGGTGAGATAGGTTTTGCCCAGCACGTCCATAAGTCCGGTGTAGAAGTCCCAACGGACTCAAGAGTCCGGAAGGGGCCATTCCGTTCCCGGAACTCCGTACAAAAATGCACAAAGCGCTCTGGTTCCTCATTTTGGGCAAAATTGGCTCCGGGAGGGCTGCCCCGACGTTGGCGCCTCCCGATGAGCGGAGATCGTCAGATGCCCAATGCCTTCAAGGCGTTCTCGACGTCGCGCGGCGACGTCACATGCACCGCCGTCAGCCCGCGCGACCGCGCGCCTTCGATGTTCTCGGCGAGGTCGTCGAAGAACACGATACGTGCTGCGGGCACGCCGATCGCGGCGACGACATGGTCGAAGGCTTCCGCGTCGGGTTTGCGCAGGCCGATGCTGGACGACAGATACAGCGCGCGGAAATGGCCGAGCAGTTCGCCATATTCCTTCGAGAAATAGTCAACATGCGGCCGGTTGGTGTTGGAGAAGGCATAGAGCGGCATCTGTTTCGCCGCGCGCGGCAGCAGCTCGGCGATATCAGGCATCTCGCCGGCGAAGATCGCGTTCCAGCCTTCCAGGAACTGGGCGTCCGAAATGCCGATGCCGAGCGAAGCACGCAGCGAAGCGAAATAGTCCTCGTCGCTGATCTTGCCGACCTCGTGCAGCCGGTAAGCCTCGTCACGCACATAGCGCGCGACGATGGCCTCGGGCTGGCAGCCGGCATGTCCCGCCCAGCAGGCGATCGCCTTGGAGAAGTCGATGTCGAGCACCACGCGCCCGAGATCGAACAGCAGCGCATCCGCGCTGCCGGGAGAGAGCGATGTCATTGCGTCCTTTTCACTCAGTATCGATACGGATCGTGGTCGAACAGCGGGAATGCGCTGAACACGCTCGGCGCGTTGGTGGCGGTCGCCGGATGCAGGCAGGATTTGTCGACCTCGGCAAATGACGTGGCGCCCAAAAGGCCGAGGCAGCGCAGCACCTCGTCCTCCAGCAGCTCCAGCATCCGCGCGACGCCGGCCTCGCCAGCCGCCGCCAGCGCCCAGCATTGCAGCCGGCCGATCCCGACCAGGTCCGCGCCCGCCGCGATCGCCTTGACGATGTCGGTGCCGCGACAGATGCCGCCATCGACCATGATCTTGGCGCGGCCCTTCACGGCCTCGACGATCTCGGGCAGCACATGCATGGCGCCGCGGCCATGGTCGAGCTGGCGGCCGCCATGGTTGGAGACGTAGATCCATTCGACGCCGTGATCGACCGCGATCTGGGCGTCCTCGGCGGTGGCGATGCCCTTCAGGATCAGCGGAATTCTGAACTTGTCCTTGATCATCTTCACGGTCCGCCACTCCAGGCCCTTCTGGAAATCGCCGCCGGTGGCACGCAGGCGGCTCTCGCGAACGTAGCGCTTGGCGATGTCACGCTCACGACGGCTGTAATGGGCGGTGTCGACGGTCAGGCAGAAGCCGGCATAGGCGTTCTTCTCGGCCCGGCTGACGACATCCGCGACAAAGGCATCGTCGCCGCGGACATAGAGCTGATAGAGCCGCAGCGCATCGGGTGCGGCTTCGGCGGTCTGCTCCAGGCCTGGCTCGGACACCGAGCTCAGCATGTGCGCCGCGCCGAAGGTGCCGGCAGCGCGCGCGACGCTCGCCGCGCCATCCGGGTCGAAGATCTCGAGCGCGCCGACGGGGGCGAGCACCACCGGCAGGCGCATTTTGCGGCCGAACTGCTGAACCGAGCCGTCGACCTTTCGGACGTCGCGCAGCACCCGCGGCCGGAAGGCGATCTCGTCCAGCGCCATGCGGTTGCGGCGCATCGTGGTTTCGGTCTCGGCGGCTCCGACGATGTAGTCCCAGGCGTTCTGGTTGAGGTTGGCCCGCGCTTTCCGAATGAATTCGTGCAGGTTTTGGAACGGCTCGTTGCTGGCGCCGAGCTCGACGTTCCGTTCCGGCCGGATCCGGGGTGCTTCGTTCATTGTTATCCTCCCGAGAATTTGAAGCCTTGTGTCATCGCCTAACCCGTCCAGCGTTCCAAAACCATCCTAAAATGGCATGGCTGCGCGGCGTGGACGGGCGCACCGATTCCCCCTTTAGGTCCCTTTGGGGGCGGGCCAGTCCTGCAACGTTGCCAAAAGTTTAGGCCCGAACGAAGCGATTTTTGCGGTGTACCGGTCGGCGGTGCATCCCGGCCTTGAAGAAACCAGAATGGTATTGTGAAAAGTGGATTGGATCGCCAATTGCATGGCGCCTCCCAAGTGTGCTTCCCAGGTCTCGAGAGACGAGCCCAAGCAAGCTCAAGCGAACCGCCAAGCAAAAAGGCAAGCCCATCCATGCGGAAAACCCTGCTGTTCCCTCTGGGCGCGCTCACCGGAGCGTGTCTCACCCTTCTGGTCGCCAGCCCGCACGGTGGTGTATGGGCGGCACGGGCGGCAGCGAGCGCGGACGATGCCTATTCCCAGCTCAACCTGTTCGGCACGGTGTTCGAGCGCGTCAAGGCGAGCTATGTCGAGAAGCCCGACAACGCCAAGATGATCGAAGGCGCGATCACGGGCATGGTGACCTCGCTCGATCCGCATTCGCGCTACATGAACGCGAAGGCCTGGACCGAGATGCAGGAGACCACTTCCGGCGAGTTCGGCGGCCTCGGCATCGAGGTCACCATGGAAGACGGCCTCGTCAAGGTCGTTTCCCCGATCGACGATACGCCCGCCTCGAAGGCCGGCCTGATGTCCGGCGACCTCATCAGCAAGATCGACGGCGAGGCCGTGCAGGGCATGACGCTCGAGCAGGCCGTCAACAAGATGAAGGGCCCGGTCGATACCAAGACCAAGCTCACCATCGTGCGCAAGGGCGCTGACGCGCCGCTCGATGTCGCGATCACGCGCGAGATCATCCATGTGCGCCCGGTGCGCTTCCACGTCGAGAACGGCGACATCGGTTATATCCGCGTCACCTCGTTCAACGAGCAGACCACCGACGGCCTGAAGAAGGCGATCGCCGCGATCGCCAAGCAGGTGCCGCAGGAGAAGCTCACCGGCTATGTGATGGACCTGCGCAACAATCCGGGCGGTCTGCTCGACCAGGCCGTGTCGGTGTCGAGCGCCTTCCTCCAGCGCGGCGAGGTCGTTTCGACCCGCGGCCGCAGTCCGGAAGAGACCCAGCGCTTCACCGCGCATGGCGGCGACCTCACCAAGGGCAAGCCGCTGGTGGTCCTGGTCAATGGCGGCTCGGCCTCGGCTTCCGAGATCGTGGCCGGCGCACTGCACGATCACAAGCGTGCGACCATCATCGGCACGCGCTCGTTCGGCAAGGGTTCGGTGCAGACGGTCATTCCGCTCGGTGCCGGCAATGGCGCGCTGGCGCTGACCACGGCGCGCTACTACACGCCGTCCGGCCGCTCGATCCAGGCCCAGGGCATCGCCCCCGACATCGAGATCCTGCAGGACGTGCCGCCGGAGCTGAAGGGCCGCATGGACACCATGGCGGAGTCCCAGATGCGCGGGCATCTCTCAGCCGGCGAGGGCGGCGAGCAGACCGGATCGCAGTCCTATGTTCCGCCGAAGGAGGAGGACGACAAGGCCCTGCATGCCGCGTACGACTTCCTGCACGGCGTCACCGCCAACGCGGTGGCCGCCAAGCCCGCGTCGAAGGCCGCGGTGCCGAACTAAGGTCTTCGACTTTCAGAGATCGATATCGCCCGGGAGTGGATGTCCGCTCCCGGGCGAATTCGTTTTGGGCGTTCGCGAGCGGCGGAATCACTGCGCGATCGTCATTGCTGCTTCTTCGGACCCGTGTGATGCGGGACTTCGGTCTTCGGTCCGCCGCCGTAATGGTGGCTGCCGCCAGATCCGCTGGTCGTCCCGCCGTCGCTCTCTTTCTTGCCCATATGGTGAGGGACCTCGGTCTTCGGTCCGCCCGAGTAGTGATGGCCGTTCTTCTCATCGGCCGTGCTCGTCTGTGCCATGGCGGGCAACGCAACGAACGACATGATCGCGGCGGCGACGATCAGCTTGCGGTGACTCATTCTGGTTTCTCCTGTTGATCTCGTCGAGTTGGTGTCAATCAAGTCCCGGTGGCTCGATCGAGCAGCAACCAAACCCGGAGCTTGATTGTGTAGGTTGAGCAAGATCAAATGTCGACGCGCGCACTCGCGAGCGTCGTTGCGCGGATCGCCGTGTTGCCGCAGGCGACGAGAAACGTCGATCTTCTTACAGAGAAAAATTCTCGCCGCTGCGAGAAATCGCAGGTCGCGCGCAAAGCCCGCGAGCATGCCGAGAGATATCGTGGCCGATGACTCTTCCGGTGGAGGACGACGGGCGCCTCGATTCATTACGCGCTTGAATCACAAAAAGATTTGGCTGGTGCGCCGATCGGGTTTGATGTCCGTCAAACCTGCGTCGATGACGCAACCTAGCGTGCCGCGCGAATGAGCGGCGACACGGTTGCGATCCGACAAAAATTGACCGCAGAGATGGAGAACGCACCGTTGACTGACGAGACCATTCACGCCCCCGGTCGGCCCTTGCAAGTTGCGTTTCTCCGGTTGTGGGAAACGATCACGATCAGGTCGGTGCTGGTCAAGCAACGGCGCGATGTGCGACTGGATCTGTTTCGCGGTCTGGCGAACTGGTTGATCTTTCTCGGGCACATTCCAGATTCTGCGCTCGCCTGGTGCACGACGCGAAACTACGGCTTCAGCGATGGCGCCGATCTGTTCGTGCTGATCTCCGGCTACACCGCGACGTTCGTATTCGGCTCGATGATGATGGAGCGTGGCTTCGTCATCGGCGCAACCCGGCTGCTGCGGCGGGTGTGGCAGCTCTATGTCGCTCACCTGCTGTTGTTCCTGGTCTATCTCACGGCCGTGCACTACATCGCGCACAGCTTTGACGATCTTCATCTGATGGATCAGTTCAACGTCGCGCCGCTCATGAACTTTCCCGTCGAGACGCTCTCGCAGGGCCTGATACTCAAGTTCAAGCCGCTCAATCTCGACGTTCTGCCACTCTACATCGTGCTGATGGCCGCGTTTCCCGTCGTGCTCTGGTTCATGCTGCGATGGCGCAATGCAGTGATGATCGGCTCGCTCGGTCTTTATCTGGCCGCCCGACATTACGAATTGAATCTGCCGTCCTATCCGGCAGGAGTCTGGTATTTCAATCCGTTCGCCTGGCAACTGCTTTTCGTATTCGGAGCCTGGCTGGCGTTGGGAGGGGCGGCGGCAAGCCGCTGGCTGCTGTCGTCCCGCACGCTGCTCGTCCTCAGTAGCGGCTTCCTGATCCTTGCGCTCGCGATGACGCTGGCGGAACGAGTTCCGGGACTGCGGGACTACATTCCCGAGGGGCTCGCCGCCGTCTTCATTCCAAACGACAAGACCAATCTGGGGCCTTATCGCGTCATCCATCTGGCGAGCCTGGTGTTCATCGTCGTCTCGCTCATTCCGATCGACTGGCCCGGTCTGAGGTCACCGGTGCTCCAACCCTTGATCAGATGCGGTCAGCAGTCGCTGTCCGTGTTCTGTGTCGGCCTCTTTCTGTCGTTCGTCGCGCATTTCCTGCTCGATTTCGGATCGGAGGGAATTCTGGCTCAGATCCTCGTTGGCGCCGCGGGTCTCGGGATCATGACGGGCGTCGCCTACTACCGGACCTGGTCGAAAGGCGTGGACAGAAGCCGATCGTCCGAGCAGCGCGGGGAGGCTGGCGAATGACGACTTCCGAGTTGGTCGCAGCGGCCTTTGACACCTCCGTGCGTAAGAGTTGCCGGCGCTTCGCGTCTATATGGCCTGACCCGCCCCACGCTGTCCTCATCGCAGATCTCGATGAGCAGAGAACCATCCGAATCAAACCCCTGGAGAAAGACCATGGACCTTTCGAGAAAATTCGCCTTGAGCGCAGCCGCCTTTGCCGTCCTTGCCCTGGGGCCGGTTGGGCTGCCGTCCGCGATCGCCGCTGGCCATACGCAGTCCGCGATGATGGATGACGACAAGATGTCGAAGATGCCGGCCCCGTCGGATTCCAGCGACAAGATGAACATGGGTCAGCCAGCGGGGCAGCCGCAGAACATGAGCGGCGGTCGGATGAACGACGACAACAAGATGAAGATGCCGCCGCAAGGCCAGGACAATTCCGGCATGATGCAGATGATGCAAATGATGGAGAAGATGATGCGCGGCCAGATGGGTTCGTCCGGCAGCTGCGGTGCGATGAGCGGCCCCGTGGATGTGACAGAGCGGATCGAGGGGCGGATCGCCTTCCTGAAGGCCGAGCTGCAGATCAGCGACAAGCAGGCCGCCGACTGGAACGGTGTCGCCGACGCCTTGCGTTCGAGCCGGCAGCACCTGCTGGAAGCGCGCAAGATGCTCGCGATGGATGACAGGTCGGGAAGCGCCGATCGTCTGGAGCATTACGAGCGGCATTTGTCCGAGCGTCTGGAGGCCATCAAGTCGGCCCGCCAGGCCTTCACGCGGCTCTACGCGTCATTGAACGAGAGCCAGAAACAGACGGCAGACACGATCCTGCTGCCCTTGATTGCGTCGTTCTGATCGTCGAGGTGAGCGCGAGATATGTTCGGTCTGCCCCTTCGTTGTCGAGTCGGCCTGTCTGCGCTCGTCGTCCTGACGAGCCAGCTTGTGGCGAACGCCGCGCCCGAATCGGACTTCGGCCTCGGCCGCGCGCATCCGACGGGGGAGGTCGCTCAGCGTTGGGAGCTGGCGCAGGCAGAGGACGACCACGCCGCACATCATCCCGCGGCGTCCGGCTCCGCAGGCGGTGCGGCCGATGTGCCGCCCGGCGGCACCGCGCCGGGGATGATGGGTGGAATGGACGGCATGATGGGCCGGCCGCGCAAGGAGTTCTACCCGGCATTGATGGACATGCCGGCGCTGTCCGCCGAGCAGCGGAGCAGGCTGGAGGTTCAGGCGCGCGAGCGGATCAGCGCGGAGGCCGATCGCCTGGCGACTGCCGAGATGGATCTGCGGCACGCTATCGCCGGAGGCGATAGCGTCGCGGCGGATCAGGCGTCGCGGCGGCTTCGCGAGTCCCTGAACGCGGTTCAGAGCGGCGTGGTCGCGCTGCGTTCGTTGCACGAGGGCAAGCCGCCGCAGCAGATCGCGCAGGCGTGGTTCAAGTCGCAGATGAACCTGCTGCCCCAACGCGGTGCCATGGCTGCGGATGACGGCACGCACGGAATCTCCTGGTTTCACGTCACGACCATGGCGCTGCTGGTGCTGTTCTCGCTCACGCTGATTGCCGTCTATGTCGCGCGCATGCGCCGGGCGAACGCGCTGGTCGATCGGCTGACGCGCGCTGCGGCCGTTCCGGCTGTTGCCGTGGCCGTCCCATCCGCGACGGCCGTCAGCTCGCCGGACGAGAAGGCCGTGGTGACACCTGCGCAACAGACAAATCGCGACACTGCACGAGTCGAACCGGGCCGCTCCTGGAAGGGCAGACTGAAGATCTGCGCGATCTATCAGGAGACGCCGAACGTGAAGACCTTCCGTCTGCAGGCACCGGACGGCGGCGCGATTCCTTTTGCGTTCCTGCCGGGACAGTTCCTGACCTACGCCATCGAGATCGACGGAAAGACCGTCAGGCGCTCCTACACGATCGCGTCGTCCGCGGCCCAGGCCGCCTATGTCGAGACCACGATCAAGCGCGAAGACGGCGGGCTTCTGTCGGACTACATGCATGGCCAGCTGAAGGCGGGAGACCTCATCGAGGTTGCAGGCCCCTCCGGCGCCTTCACGTTCACCGGCGTGGAAGCCGACAGCGTCGTCCTGATCGGCGGCGGGGTCGGCATCACGCCACTGATGGCGGCGATCCGGTATCTCTCGGACATCGCGTGGCCCGGCCAGATCTACCTCGTCTATGGCGCGCAGACGACCGAGCAATTCATCTTCCGGGACGAGCTGGAATATCTCCAGCGCAGGATGAACAATCTGCACGTCGCGGCCACGATGGTGCGGGCCGCGGGCACGTCGTGGATGGGAAGCGAGGGGCAAGTCACGGCCGAGTTCCTGACGCAGGCTGTGCCTGATCTCACCAGACGACGCGTTCATTTGTGCGGTCCGCCCGGCATGATGGACGCGCTCAGGAAAATCTTGATCGGGCTCGGCGTGCCGCGCGAGCAGATCAAGACGGAGGCCTTTGGGCCGGCCCGCGGCGCCGTTCCACCTCCCGGCAAAGTCGCGGCCGAAGCGCAAATGCCGGCGACTGAGGCGAGCAATCAAGGGGCTGCAACAATAGGTCCGGCAACGGCGACCATTCGCTTTGCGACATCCGATAGGGTTGTGGCGCTGCCTCCGGACAAGAGCGTCCTGGAGGTGGCCGAAGGTGCAGGCGTTTCGATCGATTATTCCTGTCGGGTCGGGGTCTGCGGCGTCTGCAAGACACATCTGTTGCAAGGAAACGTCACGATGGAAGTCCAGGACGCCCTGACCGCGGACGACAAGGGGAACGGTC
This sequence comes from Bradyrhizobium ottawaense, assembly GCF_002278135.3. Classification (NCBI taxonomy): domain Bacteria; kingdom Pseudomonadati; phylum Pseudomonadota; class Alphaproteobacteria; order Hyphomicrobiales; family Nitrobacteraceae; genus Bradyrhizobium; species Bradyrhizobium ottawaense. The sequence continues at coordinate 4,096,713 of NZ_CP029425.2, forward strand.
TGATCCTGGCCTGCCAGGCGAGATCGGTCGGAGATCTGGTCGTTGAGGCCTGACATGATGGATCGGAGAGGGCGCCTGATCGCCGACGTCGCTCTGGCGGCCCTGTTGTTGCTGGTGCCGGCGTTCCTGCTGCACTCCGATATCAGGTTCGCAGGAAGCCTCGCCGGCTTTGTGCTCGGGGCCGGTGCGGCCGTGCTGATGATTCTTCTTCTCGTCTATCCCATGACGAAATACAGCGTGGGTTTGAAGGCCCTGGTCACGCGATGCGTGTCGATGCCGACGCTCCTGGCATTTCACGCCTATGCAGGAATCGTCGCAGCATTTTTCGCGCTTCTGCACACGGGCCACAAATTTCAAAGTCCGCTCGGGATCGCATTGGTGGCCAGCATGCTGGTCGTAGTCGTCACCGGATTTGTCGGGCGCTACTACCTGCCGCAGACCGCGACGGAGCTGCGCCAGCAGCAATCGCATCTGGCGACCTTGAGGTCGGCCTATGAGCACATGGCGTCGGCGATGTCGTCGTCCGATCGGGTGGTGCGCGACGGGGCCGCCGTGCCTGGATCGGCGTTGCAGAATGTGCCCGTGCTGCAGCTCGTCGATGGCATTTCCGACCTCGAATCGGCGATCGGATCGAGCGAAGCAATCAAGAGAATCTTCCTGCAGTGGATCGGGCTGCATGTCATGGCGGCGATCGTCATGTATGCGTTGCTCGTGGTGCATGTGGCGGCCGAGGTCTACTACGGGCTGCGGTGGCTCGCGTGACGATCAGGGGCGTGCTCTACGCCGTGGTCGCGACACTGGTCGTCGCGAGCGCGGCGGTTGTGTTGATCGCTCTCTATCGGGGCAGCTCCGAGGTCGTTCCGGGGTGGACGAGGCTTGTGACGCCAGGGCCGCTTTCCGAGAAGCATGCATTTCTGTCCGACAAATGCGAGAGCTGCCACACGCCGGTCAGAGGCGTCGATCCGGTGGCCTGTATCTCCTGTCATGCGCCTTCCGCCGGGGATCTCGCCAAGCAATCGACGGCGTTTCACGCCGCGGCGGGCGGTCAATGTTCCGGCTGCCATCTTGAGCACATCGGCGAGCGGCGGCCGATCAGGATGGATCACGCCTCACTTTTGCAAATCGCAAGGCCTCCCCCCGGCGGGGCATGGTTCGACCGGCCCGCTTCCGACCAACTGACGGCGGACCTGAAGACATTTCTGGGCCTGCCAAAGTCCGACCGGCGGGAAAGGGCGGAGCTCGATTGCGCCGGCTGCCACAGCAACCGGGAGCCGCACCGCGAATTGTTTGGACGGGACTGCGCGGAATGCCATGGGCTCGCGTCCTGGAAAATCGCAGGCTTCCTGCACCCCTCGCCAACGTCGAGGGACTGCGCCCAATGCCATCAGGCGCCGCCGAGCCACTATATGGGCCACTTCGTCATGATGGACCGGATGATCACGGGGCAGGAGCACGCATCGGTCAATCAATGCTTTCTGTGCCACAGGACCGACTCGTTCAATGACATCAAGGGCGTCGGCTGGATGAAGCATCATTGACCGGTTCGAGCGTGCGACGGAGATGGGTGCTGCACATTACAGAATTCGGCAAAAAAATATGAGGCTCATTTCGCGATGAATCGCGCGGCCGGATAGAGGCGCCGAACCTTGAAATCCTGCGCAGAGCACGACGCTCATCGTCGCTCTTGCATTGACGATGCCGCGCGTGTCGTTTTCTGTTGGCCGTCCCTTCAACCAGAGCTATATGTTCCGGGTCGAGGCAGTAGGTGCACAGATGATTGGCTTGAGAAAGCCAAGGCGAAGGTGGTGGGGATGGCTTGTCGCCATCGCATATCTGCTTGCCTCGATGACACCGTCGCTTGCGATCTCGACCGCTCTGGATGCATCGATTCAATGCGAGCATCCGGCCGATCAGCCTGCGCATGAGCACGCGCACGATGAAGGTGCCACTGTGCATTCGCATGACGTTGCGATGGCCGGGGATTGCGACGACGATCAGGGCCGGCCTGGCGACCGGCATGCCACCTGCTGCGGCTCGGTGCTGTGCTTCAGCGCCGTGTCGCCTCAAGCTCCCGCGATTGCGGAGTTCGTCGTGCCCCATGCGCGCTGTGAAGCGCAGCCTGATGTGATCGGCGACGCGGGTGCGTTCCGCCGTCACTACCGGCCCCCCATCGCCTGAGATAGCTCCCGAAGATCGAACTGCGTCGCTCCAGGTTTGAGCGCGGATCGGCACGTCTGCGAGGGGCGCCATGCCCCGGCGGATGACGGCGATGCGCACCCAGACTTCGCACACCGCGATGCGACAGGACCGGTCTCGGTCGTTGATCGCGTGCGCTGCGTGTTGAGCGGAAGAACGCCGACGTCGCGATCATCGGTTTGCGGAAGGCGAGGTGACCGCGTGAGCGACGTTCGAGCGGTGATCTTCGCGACTCTTGTTCGGGGGCTGCCGCATCCGCGGATCGCCGCCGTGACCGATTTGACGCGTTCCCGCTCCAACGAAGCAATCTACCGAATGTCACGCAAGGACGATGCGTCATGAAATCGCCGAACGAGAGTCTGCCAGTGCGGACAGTCGGCTCCCCGGATGCGCAGGACGCCGTCGTTCGTGCCGCCCTCGTCGGCAGTTACGATCGCCTCCGCAGCTATCTGCAGCGACGCTTTGGCGGGAAGGCGGAAGCGGAGGAGGTGCTCCAGGCGTTCATGCTGCGCGCGCTGGAGCGGTCCGGCGACATTCGCGACGCGGATTCGGTCCGAGGCTGGTTGAGCAGGGTCCTGGCGACCACCATCGCCGATTTTCACCGTCAGATATCAAAGAGCAGAACGCGGGAGATGCCGTTCCCGCATGAGCTCAACGAGCGTCTCGCAGCCGATCCGGAGGCCGCGGCGAATGCCGCGGTCTGCGAGTGCCTTCATACCCATCTATCCCTGCTGAAGCCGGAGCATGCCGAAGTGATCAGAAGGGTGGACCTCGGTGGTGAGTCGCGGGAGCTCGTCGCGGCCGATCTGGGCGTGACCGTCAACAACCTGACCGTTCGCCTTCATCGCGCGCGACACGCCCTGAAAGAGCGTCTCGAGCAGACATGCGTTGTATGTCTCGAGGAAAGCTTCTGGGAATGCCGCTGTGCCGACAACCGAGGTCCGACCTAGCTCGCCTCGCGGCGACGGGCTTTCGCGCCGCCGCGCTGGGCGAGCCGGCTGCGATGCAGCGCGAACAGCTCCAGCACCTTGTCGGCGGGCTTCGCGGCGCTGAACAGATAGCCCTGCATCTCGGAGCAGCCGAGCGCGCGGAGCAGACGCTGTTGCTCCTCGGTCTCGACGCCCTCGGCCGTGGTGGTCATGCGGCGCGCGGCCGCCAGGTTGACGACGGCCTGGACGATGCTGGCCGAGCCGTCGGGGCCGCCGATGTCGTCGACGAAGCAGCGGTCGATCTTGATCTTGTCGAACGGGAAGCGGTGCAAATAGCTCAGCGACGAGTAGCCGGTGCCGAAATCGTCGAGCGCGATGCGCACGCCGATGGCGCGGAGCTGGTGCAGGATCGCCAGCGCCGTGTCGTCGTCGCGGATCAGCACCGCCTCTGTAATCTCGAGCTCGAGCCGGCTCGCCGGCAGGTTGGAAGCAGCGAGCGCCGCCATGATCTTCAGCGCCAGCGTGCCGCTCTTGAACTGCACCGGCGAGACGTTGACGGCGAGGCGGATGTCGTCGGGCCAGTTCGCAGCGTCCCGGCAGGCGGTCGCCAGCACCCATTCGCCGATCTCGTTGATCAGGCCGGTATCTTCGGCGATCGGGATGAACTCCGCCGGCGAGACCATGCCGCGCGCGGGATGACGCCAGCGCACCAATGCCTCGCAGCCCGTGATGCGATCATCCTTCAGGCTGAGGCAGGGCTGGTAATAGACCTCGAGGCTGCCATCGCGCCGCCCTTGGGCGATGGCGTGGCGCAGGTCGCTCTCGAGCTGCCGGCGCTCGCGGATTTTGGCGTCCATCTCCGGCTCGAAGAAGCGATAGGTGCGGCGTCCGGCGGACTTGGCGGCGTACATCGCCATGTCCGCGTTCTTGAGGACCTGGTCGAGCGCCGTGCCGTGTTCCGGCGCAAGCGCAATGCCGATGCTGGCGTCGGTGGTGAGATGATGGCCCATGCAGTCGAACGGCGCGCGGATGGCCGCGAAGACCCGCGCGACGAGCTCGTTGACCTGGTCGAGCGACGTCACCGCGCTCTGGACGATGGCGAACTCGTCGCCGCCGAGTCGCGCCACGAAATCCGCCGGGCCGGCACAACGGCGCAGGCTTGCGGCAATCGATTTCAACAGCTCGTCGCCGACGAGATGGCCGAGCGCATCGTTGACGCCCTTGAACTCGTCGATGTCGATGTAATGCACCGCGATCTGTTCGTCGCTGCCGACTGCGGCCAGCTCTTCGCGCAGATGCTCGTGGAACATGGTGCGGTTCGGCAGGTCGGTCAGCGCGTCGTAATGGGCTAGGTGGGTGATGCGCTCCTCGATCCGGCGGCGCTCGGTGATGTCCTCATGGGTCGCCACCCAGCCGCCGTCCGTGAGCGGCTCGTTGAGGATGTGGATCGAGCGGCCGTCGGAGGTGTCGACTACCATGGAATTGCGCGTATGGACGCCCTTCAGCACGCGCACGACATAGTCGTCGATGTCGCCCGTGAACGAGCCGGTCGCCTTGCGATGGGCGATGATGTCGTGGAAGCTCGAGCCGGGCTTCACGATCTCGGCCGACAATCCGTACATTTCGAGATAGCGCTGATTGCAGACTACCAGCCGCTGCTCGGCGTCGAACAGCAAGAGGCCCTGCGTCATGTTGTTGACGGCGCGATCGAGCCGCTGCTTTTCCAGCGTCAGCCGTTCCCGCGAGAGGCGGTGCTGCTCCAGAAGCTTGCGCACGACCGCGATGAGCACGCCTGCGATGGCGAGTGCGGAAGAGGCGGCCACCGAGATCAGGATGCCGATCTGCTCGCGCCAGTCCGTCAATGCGGAGGCGCGCGTCGTGGTGGCCATCATCAGGATCGGGAAGTGGGGCAGGGCGCGCGAGGAGATCAGCCTGTCTTCGCCGTCGACGGGGCTCATGAATCGTCCGGCGAAGTGATCGAGGCCGAAGACTCTCTGCTGCGCGGGCGTCCCGTTCTTGAAATTCCGCCCCATCAATTCGCTGGAATGGGGATAGCGGGCGAGCAGCGTGCCGTCCCGATGCAGCATCGAGATCGTCGCGCCTTCGCCGAGCACGACGGAGGCGAAGAACTTCTCGAAATTGGCGGGCTCGATGCCGCGCCCGACGACACCCAGGAACTCGCCGTTCGGCCCGACGATCCTGCGCACGATCAGGACGGTCCAGGCGCCGGAGATGCGACTGTGCAACGGCTCGATCAGGACATCCGGCGAATAGGGATCGTATTTGAAGGTGCGAAAATAGGCGCGGTCGGCAACGTTCACTTTCGGAGCCGGCCATGCCGTCGATGAATTGATCAGATTGCCTTCGGCATCGATGATGTTGACGCCGCCGATGTAGGGCAGGGCCTCGATCTTCGAGCGCAACATCCGGTGGACGTCCTCGCCGGCGAGGCGCTTGCGATAGTCCTCCACGGTCCTGATTCCGGTCGTGCGGACGTGATCGACGAAGTCCTTCTGGATGACCGCGAAATCCTGCAATTGCTGATCGAAATGATGGGCGAGCAGCAGCACGGTGTTTTCCAGCTCGCGGCTGGAGTTGCGCAGCGCCCGCTCGCGGAAATTCTGCGCCATCAGGACCGAGCCAATGGCGATGGCCGCGATCAGCAGGGCGCCGCCCACCACCAGCCAGCGGATCGGTCCGCTGCGCACGAAGGCGTGGTCAAAGAGGCGACTGCCGAATCTCGTCATCATGCTGGATCATTGCCGTGCACACGTCAGGATCAATTCTTGGCCCCGAAGACACCCGTTGGTTTACGGGAACGGTGTGGAGGCGAAGTTAGGAAGCGCGGTTAACGCTGTGTGAACGGCCGCGCGCAAATGCAACCGAGGTCCGCGATACAGCGGGCAGGAATTGCCGAAGGCGTTCGAGGGTGCCGGTCAGTTCCTGCCGGCTATCCCACAATCAACCAAGGCCTAACCATCTAACGTGTTGAGGATCCTCGCCTCGGCATTGGCACGTGATTTGCGAGATGCCCGCTGACGACACAGAGAGGACGCAACGATGAAGAACACCCTGAAGAACTTCCTTGCCGACGAGCGTGGGGCAACCGCGATCGAGTACGGCCTGATCGCGGCCGGCATCGCGCTGGCCATCATCACCGTCGTGAACGGCATGGGCGCCAAGCTCAACAGCAAATTCACCGCGATCAGCGCGTCGCTGCGCTGATCGCGCGGGTGCCGCTGCGCGCCAGTATCGCCACCACGATCAGCGCCGCGACGATGTTCGCGGCGGCACTGATCAGGATCGGCATCGTGTAGCTGTGGTTGTCGTCGTAGGCGAAGCCGGCCGCGCTCGGGCCAATCAGCGTGCCGAACGCCACGCTGGTATAGAGAATGCCGATGATTCCGCCGACATTGCGTCCGCCAAAATAGTCCATGACCACAGAGGGCAGCACCGCGACCCAGCCGCCGTAGAAGATCGTCATCGCGAGCGCCATTCCGGTCAGGACCATGATCAGCGCGCGGTCGCGGCCCATCCGGTCGGCGAGTGCGCCGAGAAAGAAGCGGCCTGCGGTGCTGCCGGCCCCGATCACGCCGAGCAGCAGCACAGCGGAGGATGCCGCGACCCCGTGGTCGCGGGCATAGGGCGCGAGGTGGACGAACGGGACGAAGGCTCCGAACGAGCAGACCAGGCACGATAGGTAGAGAGCGACAAACCGCGTCGACCGGATGGCCTCGCGCACGGATGCGCCGCCGGCGTTGTTGGCGCCCGCGGCATCGCGAGGCGGATCACCGTCGGGTCCGAGCCCGCGGTGCTTCGGATCGTTCTCGATGAGCAAGGACATCCCGCCGCCCAGCACCAGCGCAATCGCGCCCAGCACCAGATAAGCGCCGCGCCAGCCCACCGAGGCGATCAGCAATGAGGCGAGCGGCGGCATCGCCAGCGTACCGAGCCCGATGCCGCTCACCGCGAGCCCGGAGGCAAAGCCGCGGCGTCTGACGAACCAGCGTTGCACCGCGCCGATGGCTGGGACATAGGCGCAGCCGACGCCGAGACCGACGCCGAGCCCGTAGGCGAGATAGACCTCGACGACGGACCGGGCAGCGCTCGCGGCGGCAAGTCCGACCGCGACCAGGATCATGCCGGCGACGGCCAGCGGACGCGAGCCAAACCGGTCGGCGAGTGGACCGCTGACGAGGCCGAGCGCGAAGTACAGAAAGCCCGCGATCGAGAACACCAGCGAGATCGAACCGCGCGAGGCGCCGAAATCGCGCTGGAGCGGCTCGAGGAATGCGCTGAACGTGTAGGCGGAGCCGAAGCCGACGAACATGACGGCAAATGCCGCCGCGACGACGAACCAGCCATGGAAAATGTTTCGCTGAGCGAGCGTGGATCGAGTGGTCAATGCTGCCTCCGCGAGGTGAGGGAAGGATGGCGGCGATGCCAGGACGTGACCCGCTGGAAGGCCGCGCCGGCGCGCACGAGCGTGGCCTCGCCCAGATGGGCGGCGACGAGTTGGAACGCGATCGGCAGTCCGTCCGCGGACGCACCACCTGGCAGCGTGATGGTGGGATGACCGGTCATGTCGAACGGGCATGTGTAGCGCTGCAGCTTCGCGATCAGATCCGGCTGTTCGCCGAGCGTCTGGATCATGGCAAGCGTCACTGGCGGGAACGGGTGCACCGGGATCAGCAGCAGGTCGATGGTCTCGAACAGCGCAGTCACCCGGCCGCGTAGCGCCAGCCGTCGCAGCAGGATCTTCTGATAGTCGAGAGCAGAGAGAGCGCGGCCGGTCTCGAGCACGGAGGCGAGGATCGGACCATACTCATCCTTGCGGGCGGGATAGGTCGCCTCGTGAGCGACCGCAGCTTCCACCGCACAGTTCGGCGTCCAGTCGGCGATCGCCTGCGTGACGTCGGGAAATCGGACATTGACGGTGTCGGCGCCAAGCGCGCTGAAAGCATCGATGGTATCCGCCAGCATGCGCTGGGTCGCAACGTCCACGTCGTCGCTGTTCCAGGCGGGATCGACGCCGATCCGCAAGCCCCGCACGTCCTGTGCGGCGGCGGCCAGATAGTCGGGGACCGGATCGACCAGCGACGTCGGGTCGGTCGGATCGTGTCCGGCGATGACGCCGAGCAGTGCGCCGGCGTCGGCGGCGCTACGGCCGATCGGTCCGACATGGTCGAGCGTCGCGGCAAGCTCGAAGGTGCCGTGGCGGCTGACGCGGCCCCAGCTCGGTTTCACTCCGGTCAGGCCGTTGGCGGCGCAGGGCCAGCGGATCGAACCGCCGGTGTCGGAGCCGAGCGAGCCGAAGCAAAGTCCGGCAGCCGTCGCGACCGCCGAGCCGCTGGACGAGATGCCCGGCCAGTAGCTTGCATTCCACGGATTCTTCGGCGGTTTCACCAGCGGATGGTGATCGGCATAGGCACCCTCGGTGAGTTGCGCCTTGCCGAGGATCACGGCGCCCGCGTTCTTGAGCCGGCGCACGACGGTTGCGTCTTCACTGGGACGAAAGTCGCGATGAAGCGTGGTGCCTGCCGCCGTCGGAACGCCCTCGGTCCAGAACAGGTCCTTGAGCGCAATCGGCACGCCATGCAGGGGCCCCCGATACCGGCCCTGCGCGATGTCGGCGTCCGCGGTTTCCGCCTCGGCCATGGCCGTTTCCGCCATCACGTGAACGTAGCTGTCGAGATCGCGGTCGATGGAATCGATCCGGTCAAGTTGCGCGCGCGTCACCTCCAGCGCCGAGATTTCGCGCGCCTTGAGGCGTGCCGCGACCGCGGTGAGTTCGAGATAGTGCAGGGCGTCGGCCACGGCTCGATTCTCCATTCCGATGATTGGAGGCGCTCGACCCCTAAGGATCGTTCGACACCAGTATAGATAAGATACAGGTGTTGCTTGCTGTCAACCGGTAAATCTGTTTTACTGGTGTTCAAAATCTTTGGAGTTCCGATGTCGAAAGAGTCGCGCAAATTCCAGGTTCCGGACGCGTTGGCGAACCTCTACGATTTCGCCAACACGCTCGATGTTCGCCACTTCACGCATTTCGGCGTGGAGCACCCGGAGAGCGATGCGCTTGGCGGCCCGAAGGACCTGGCGGACTGGATGCGGGAACGCGGCCTTGGCGCCAAGGGCGGCCATGTCACGCCCGCAATGTTCGAGACTGCGCTGAGGATGCGCGAGGCCTTGCGTGCCTATCTGCAGTGTGAGCCGAGCGAGCGGCTCCGGAACAAGAGCGTTCTCGGCACGCTCAATGACGCTCTGGCGCCGTTTCCGTTGCGGGTGGAGGCGCACGCAGGCCGTGGCGCGACGCTGTCAGCAGCGCGCGAGGATGCGCTCGCCGGCCTGTCGGCCATCGCGATCGAGCTCCATGACGCAACCCTCGTGGGAACGCTGGACCGGCTGAAGATGTGCGCGTCGGAGGAATGCCGGCGGGTGTTTTTCGACCGGTCGAAACCATCGACGCGGCGGTGGTGCATGTCGACGCTATGCGGCAACCGGATGAAGACGCGCGCTTATCGCGAGCGGCAGCGCGAGGCGAAATAGAGCGGATTGCGCAGTCAGGCGCGGTAGTGGCCGGACTTGCCGCCGAGCTTCTCGACCAGATGGATGCCCTCGATGCGCACGCCGCGCTCCACCGCCTTGATCATGTCGTAGATGGTGAGGCAGGCGACCGAGACGGCCGTGAGGGCCTCCATCTCGACGCCGGTCGGACCCGTTACCTTGACGCTGGCGCGGACGAGGCAGCCCGGCAGTTTTGCGTCGGGCTCGATGTCGAGCGTCACCTTCGACAGCGCCAGCGGATGGCAGAGCGGAATCAGCTCCGAGGTGCGCTTGGCGGCCATGATGCCGGCGATGCGGGCGGTGCCTAGCACGTCGCCTTTCTTGGCATTGCCGGATACGATCAGATCGAGCGTCGCCTTGGTCATGACGACCCGGCCTTCCGCGACCGCAAGCCGCTCGGTCGCCGGCTTGTCCGACACGTCGACCATGCGCGCCTCGCCGGAGGCGCCGATATGGGTGAGGGCCGGGACGGCATTCTTGGCCGGATTACGCGCCATATCAGCGCGTGCCCGTCGCGCGCGCCGTCGTCTCGCGCGCGAGCAGCGTCCGCGTCGCGGCGGTGACGTCGGCCTGCCGCATCAGGCTCTCGCCGACCAGGAAGGTCGACATGCCGACGCGCTCGAGCCGGGCGAGATCGGCGGGCGTGAAGATGCCGCTTTCGCCGACCATCAGCCGATCCCCGGGGATCAGCGGCGCCAGGGTCTCGCTGGTCGCGAGCGTGGTCTCGAAGGTGCGCAGGTTGCGGTTATTGACGCCGATCATGGGCGAGCGGAGCTTGAGCGCGCGGTCGAGCTCGGCGCGGTCGTGGATCTCGATCAGCACATCCATGCCGTAGGCGAGCGCGGCGTCCTCGAGGTCTTTTGCCGTGGCATCATCGAGCGCGGCCATGATGATCAGGATGCAATCGGCGCCGTGCGCGCGCGCTTCGGTCACCTGGTAGGTGTCGAACATGAAATCCTTGCGCAGCACCGGAAGTGCCGTCGCTGCACGCGCCGCCACCATGAAGTCGAGATGGCCCTGGAACGAGGGCGTGTCGGTCAGCACCGACAGGCAGGCCGCGCCGCCGGCCTCATACGCCTTGGCGAGCTGGGGCGGATCGAAATCGGCGCGGATCAGCCCCTTCGACGGCGAGGCCTTTTTCACCTCCGCGATCAGCGCGTAGTCGCCATTGGCGTGCTTGGCCTTGATCGCGCGCACGAAGCCGCGCGGTGCGGCTTGCGCCTTGGCCTTCGCCTCGACCGCCGACAGCGGCTGCGCGCGCTTGGCGGCGGCGATCTCTTCGCGCTTGTAGGCTTCGATCTTGGTCAGGATGTCCGACATGTCAGGCTCAGCCGTTTGAGATCGCGATCAGGTGCTTCAGCTTCGCGTTGGCGGCACCGCTGTCGATCGATTTCATGCCGATCGCGACGCCCTCCTTGAGGTCCTTGGCGCGGCCGGCCACGACCAGCGCGGCGGCGGCGTTCATCAGCGCGACGTCGCGGTAGGCGCTCGGCTTGCCGTCGAGCACGCTCTGCAGGGCGATTGCATTGGCGTCGGCGTCACCGCCTTTGAGCGCACCGGCCTCGCAGCGCGGCAGGCCCGCGTCCTCCGGCGTCACCTCGAAATTGCGGATTTCGCCATTGTGGAGCGCGGAGACGAAGGTCGGGCCGGTGAGGGTGATCTCGTCGAGACCATCGGAGCCGTGCACCACCCAGGCGGATTCGGAGCCGAGGTTCTTCAGCACCTGCGCCAGCGGCTGCACCCATTGCCGCGAAAACACGCCGACCATCTGCCGCTTCACGCCGGCCGGGTTGGACAGGGGGCCGAGCAGATTGAAGATCGTGCGTGTCGCAAGCTCGACCCGGGTCGGGCCGACGTTCTTCATGGCCGGGTGATGGGCGGGAGCGAACATGAAGCCGATGCCGCATTCGCGCAGGCAGTGGCCGACCTGATCGGGCCTGAGGTCGATTTTCACCCCGAGCGAGGCCAGCACGTCGGCGGCGCCCGAGCGCGACGACAGCGCGCGGTTGCCGTGCTTGGCCACCGGCACGCCGGCGCCCGAGACGATGAAGGAGGCGCAGGTCGAGACATTGACCGAGCCGGAGCCGTCGCCGCCGGTGCCGACGATGTCGACGGCTTCAGGCGGTGCCGTCACGCTCAGCATCTTGGAACGCATCGCCGTAACGGCGCCGGTGATCTCGTCCACGGTTTCGCCGCGCACCCGCAGCGCCATCAACAGGCCACCCATCTGCGAGGGCGTGGCCTCGCCCGACATCATGGCGTCGAAGGCGGAAGCCGCTTCCTCGCGCGACAGGCTGGCGCCGGTCGCCACTTTTCCAATGATCGATTTCAGGTCGTCCATCGCGTGCTTTCAACTTACTGCTGGTTCGCGCCGGTCACCTGCGCGAAGGCGGCCTGATTAATGGTGGTCCCGATGTCGGTTTCAAGCTTGTTGACGTAGGAAGCGACCTGCTCCTCGGTCTGGGCACGGTCGAGGCTTTCCTTCAGCTTCTTGACCGCGTCGGAGGCGGCGTCGACCGCGGGTTCGACGATGTCGGTGACGCGGAACACGATCACCTCGGTGCCCCCCGTCACCGGCGTCTGTCCGACGCCGTCCTTGGCGGTGCGGAAGGCAGCCGCCACGACGGCTGCGGGCACGCTGGCGGGCGTATCGTCGCGCTTGAAGCCGGTTGCTGTCTCGACCTTGGCGCCGATCGCTGCGGCTTCATCGGCAAGCTTGCCGCCTGCTTCGAGCTTCTGCACCATCTCGGTCGCCTTGGCCTTGAGCTTGGTGGCGATCTGGTCCTGGCGCCAGCGCGCCTCGACCTGGTCGCGGACCTCGTCCAGATTGCGGTCGCGCGACGGCGTGATGGCGAGCACGTCGTACCAGACATAGCCGCCCTTGAACGAAATCGAGTCGTTGTCGACGCCGACATCGGTGTTGAAGGCTTGCGACACCACGTCGAGGCCCTGCGGAATGTTGGCGACCGGCTGGCCATTGGGGGCGCGGCCGGAGCGGTCGACCGCGTCGATGGTCACGGCGGTGAGGCCGAGCTTCTGCGCCGCGTCGATCACGCTGGCGCCTCCGCCGCGCTCGTCTTCCATCTTGTCGCGGAGATCGGCGACCTTGACGCGCGCACGCTCGGTGGCGATCTCGCGCTTGATGTCGCCGGCAAGGCTGGCGTAGTCCGCCTCTTTGCCCGGCTCGATCTTGTCGACCCTGACGATTGCGACGCCAAGCCCGCCCTGGATCGGCTGGCTGATCTCGCCGGCGGGAAGCGCGAAGGCGGCATCGCCGACGGCGGCAGCGAGCGAAGACTTGGTCACGAGGCCGAGGTCGACGTCGGAGGCGCTCAGCCCGCGCTCCTTGCCGAGATCCTCGAACGACATTCCGCCGACGAGGCGCTCGCGTGCGGCCTGCGCGTCGGTCACGTTGGGAAACACGATCTGCTGGATTTGGCGCTTCTCCGGCGTGCCGAGCCGGTCCTTGCGCTGCTCGAACACCTTCTTGGCGTCCTCGTCGGAGACCTCGCTCCACTTGCCGATGTCTTCCGGCGAGACCACGACGAAGGAGATCTTGCGGTATTCGGGCGCGCGGAACTGGACCTTATGATCCTCGAAATAGGCGGCGAGCGTCTCGGGCGAGGGCGCGTCGATCTGGCCGGCCTGGGCGGCGTCGAGCCTGACGAATTCGATGGCGCGCTGCTCGTTCTGGAAGCGCGTCAGCACGTCGATCATGGCCTTCGGCGGCTCGAGGCCGGCGCCGATCGTGCCGGTAATCTGCCGGCGCAGCGACACCTTGCGCTGCTCGGCGACGTAGCGCTGCTCGGTATAGCCGAAATTGCGGATCACGGCCTGGAACCGGTTCGCATCGAAGCTGCCGCCGACGCCCTTGAAGTTGGGGTCGTTCATGATGACCTGGCGGATCTGGTCGTCGGACTGGCCGAGCCCGAGCCGGCGCGCCTCTTCGTCGAGGGCGGCTTCAGCGATCGTCTGCTGCAGCACCTGGCGGTCGAGGCCGAAGGCACGCGCCTGGTCGGGCGTCAGCGGACGGCCGAACTGGCGGCTGATCTGTTGCAGGCGGTCCGTGTAGATCTGGCGGAACTCGTTCAACGAAATCTCGGTGCTGCCGATCTTGGCCACCGTGGACTGCCCGAAGCCCTTGAAGATGTCGGCGATGCCCCAAATGCCGAAACTGACGATCAACACGCCCATCACCACGGCCATAATGGTCTTGCCGAGCCAGTTTGATGAGGCCTTGCGCATTCCTCGAAGCATTTGGTCCAACTTGTTTGAGCAGGAGGGGAACGGGAGCGCGTCTTAATGCAGATTCAGCAAAAGCGCGTCACCAAATTGATCAATCATCATAAAGTGGTGGCTTTCCCCCCGCAACCTCGGGTCCGGCGACCGTTTGCGGCTGCGGTTAAAAGCCTCTGGTCTCTGGAACTGCAGCAGGTCCTCTGCTAGCGCATGCACAAACCTCATTTTGCTGGAAATTGACATGACCGACGCCATCCGCCCCCTGATCGCCGGCAATTGGAAAATGAACGGCCTGAAGGCCCAGGCTGCCGAGTTCGACGCCATGCTCGACGGTGCGGCCGGGGTGAGCGGCAAGGCCGATCTGCTGGTCTGCCCGCCTGCGACCCTGATTGCCACCTTCGCCGACAAGGCACGCGGCAAGAAAGTCGGGGTCGGCGCCCAGGATTGCCACCCCAAGGCCTCCGGTGCCCATACCGGCGATATCGCCGCCGAAATGCTGGCTGATGCCGGGGCAACGGCCATCATCGTTGGCCATTCCGAGCGCCGCGCCGACCACGGCGAGGGCGATGCCCTGATCCGGCAGAAGGCCGAGGCCGTCTGGCGCGCCGGTGCGACGGCGATTGTCTGCATCGGCGAGAGTCAGGCCCAGCGCGACGCCGGCCAGACCCTGGACATCCTGCGCGGGCAACTCGCCGGCTCGCTGCCTGAGGGCTCGACGGCCGCGAATCTCATCGTGGCCTATGAGCCGGTCTGGGCGATCGGCACCGGGCTCACCCCCACAGCCAAGGATGTCGAGCAGATTCATGGGTTTATCCGGGAGGTCCTGACCTCCCGGTTCAAAACCGACGGGGCGAAGATGCGCATCCTCTATGGCGGCTCGGTCAAGCCCTCGAATGCGGCCGAGCTGATGGCGGTCAAGAACGTCAACGGCGCCCTGGTCGGCGGCGCCAGCCTGAAGGCGGCTGATTTCCTTGCGATCGCCAAGGGCTGCCCCTAGCTAACCTCAAAGCGGCTGATCCGGACCTGATCGGGGGTGGCAATGCCCCCTCTGATCGTGTAACACCGCGCAACTTCAGGAAACCCGCGAAGCGCGATCGGCCGCCGTCAGGCGCCGCCCGCTTGTGACGGAAGGACACTATGCAGACCGTTGTCATCGTCATCCACCTCATGATCGTCGCCGTCATGATCGGCGCCGTCCTGCTCCAGAAGTCGGAAGGCGGCGGCCTCGGCATGGGCGGCGGCGCAGGCTTCATGTCGAGCCGCGGCACCGCGAACCTCTTGACGCGGACCACAGCGATCCTCGCCGCTGGCTTCTTCCTCACCAGCATGTTCCTGTCCTGGCATGCGGGCTACAGCCGCGCGCCGTCGTCGATCATTGGCACGCCGGCGTCGCAGGGCCAGCCGGCCGGCGGATCGCCGATCGCGCCGCCGACCTCGGGCGGCATCCTGGATTCGCTGAAGAAGGCCGACGAGCAGCAGCAGGCGCCGGCTCCGAGCGGCCCGCAGGTGCCTCGTTCGCAATAAAGCAGGGGGGCCATGCAGGGCGGTGGCTACCCTCCTGCATCAACAATCCCCATCAAGGCACTGTCACCACTCTTAGTTTTGGCTCACCCACAGGCCCGCAGAATCTTTGGGGCGGAATACGAATCGCTTTGGCGAATCGAATTCGAGGGATTAGAGGTTAAGTCCCATGGCGCGGTACATATTCATCACCGGCGGCGTGGTTTCTTCGCTCGGCAAGGGTCTGGCTTCAGCGGCACTCGGTGCGCTGTTGCAAGCCCGGGGCTACAAGGTCCGCCTCCGCAAGCTCGACCCCTATCTCAACCTCGATCCCGGAACGATGTCGCCGTATCAGCACGGCGAAGTGTTCGTGACCGATGACGGCGCGGAGACCGATCTCGATCTCGGTCACTACGAGCGCTTCACCGGCCGTCCTGCGACCAAGCAGGACAACATCACCACGGGACGCATCTACCAGGACATCATCTCCAAGGAGCGCCGCGGCGATTATCTCGGCGCGACCATCCAGGTGGTTCCGCACGTCACCAACGCCATCAAGGAATTCGTCCTCTCCGGCAACGACGATTACGACTTCGTGCTGGTCGAGATCGGCGGCACCGTCGGCGACATCGAGGGCCTGCCGTTCTTCGAGGCGATCCGCCAGCTCAAGAACGAATTGCCGCGCGATCACGCCATCTACATTCACCTCACGCTCCTGCCTTACATTCCGAGCGCCGGTGAGTTGAAGACCAAGCCGACGCAGCACTCCGTGAAGGAGCTGCGCTCGATCGGCATCCAGCCGGACATCCTGCTCTGCCGCACCGACCGCGAGATCCCGAAGGAAGAGCGGCGCAAGCTGGGGCTGTTCTGTAACGTGCGCGAAAGCGCCGTGATCGAGGCGCGCGACGCCGACAGCATCTACGCCGTGCCCGAAGCCTATCACGCGGCAGGCCTCGACGACGAAGTGCTTGCCGCCTTCGGTATCGAAGCGCGCATCCCGCCGGTGCTCAAGAGCTGGCACCAGATCAACGAACGCATCCGCAATCCCGAGGGCGACGTGACCATCGCCATCGTCGGCAAATATACCGGCATGAAGGATGCGTATAAGTCGCTGATCGAGGCGCTCTCGCATGGCGGCATCGCCAACAAGGTCAAGGTCAACCTCGACTGGATCGAGAGCGAGATCTTCGAGAAGGAAGATCCCGCGCCGTTCCTCGAGCACGTCAACGGCATCCTGGTGCCCGGCGGCTTCGGTCAGCGCGGTGCGGAAGGCAAGATCCGCGCGGCGCAGTTCGCGCGCGAACGCGACGTGCCTTATTTCGGCATCTGCTTCGGCATGCAGATGGCGGTGATCGAGGCCGCACGAAATCTCGTCGGCATCGAGGACGCCAATTCCACCGAGTTCGGCCCGACCAAGGAGCCGCTGGTCGGCCTGATGACGGAGTGGCTGCGCGGCAACGAGCTCGAGAAGCGCTCGCAGGCCGGCGATCTCGGCGGCACCATGCGGCTCGGCGCTTATCCCGCTGCGCTCAACCGCGGCAGCCGCGTCTCGCAGGTCTATGGCGGCGCGACCGAGATTTCCGAGCGCCACCGCCATCGCTACGAGGTCAACACCGCCTACAAGGCCCGCCTCGAGCAGCACGGTTTGAAATTCTCAGGCCTGTCGCCCGACGGCGTGCTGCCTGAGATCGTCGAGTACGAGGACCATCCCTGGTTCATCGGCGTCCAGTTCCACCCCGAGCTGAAGTCGCGGCCGTTCGAGCCGCATCCGCTGTTCGCCTCGTTCATTCAGGCGGCGATGGTGCAGAGCCGGCTGGTCTGACGGCTCAGCGCGCGGCGGAGTAGTCGCGCGCGCGCTGCATCGGCTCCGGCGCGGCCCGTGCGGATTCAGGCGCAACCGATCCCGCGACGATCTTCATCTGCGGCCGCCGCGTCAGCCTGTAGACGGCGGCAGGTGGCACGTTCAGCAAGGCGCGATCGACGAGCTTGGCGCGCAGGCCGAGCCGATCGAGCACGGGCCGCGGCACCGGGCAGCTCATGCCGTAGGTGAACTGGTAGAAGGCGCCGCCAGGGCGGACATAGCTGAAAGCGCCACCGATGATCGAGACGACCTTGCGCGTTGACATATTGAGCAGCGGCAGGCCGCTCACGACGGCGCCGACGGTAGCGCCATCATAGAGGCGCTCGGTCGCAAGCCGGCCTGCGTCCATCCACAGCACGCGCGCCCCGGGAAAGCGCATCTGCAGGAGCTTCATGAAGTCGGAGCCGTATTCGATCAGCGTGAGGTCCTGCGGACGGACGCCGCGCTTGAGCAGCTTGTAGGTGAACGCGCCGGTGCCGGGACCGAGCTCGAGGATCGGACCCGTCGTTGCGCTGATCTCGCGCGTGATGAGATCGGCGAGCGCCGCACCCGACGGTGCGACCGCGCCAACCCGACGCGGGGACGACATCCAGGACAGGAAGAAGGAAAGAAAATCGTTGGGCATGCGCACTCCGGAATCTTGCTTTGCACCTCAATGAGGTGCGACGCATGCAGTGTCGCGGGAGCGCATTGCGACAGCATTGCGCTGACCTGTGCGAATGCGAATTGAATCAGCTCTGCCGCATTTCCGGCAGCGTCATCCGGAAACAGGCGCCGCCCTCCGGTCCGTCCGCGACCGAAACGTGGCCGCCATGCAGCTGCACGATCTCGCGCACCATGTTGAGGCCGAGGCCGGCACCGCGATCGAGCGGCGTCAGCCGGTAGAACGGCTCGAAGATCTGCTCGCGCTGACCGGCGGGAATGCCAGCGCCTTCGTCCGCGACCTCGATGCTCGCAGGCCTGCTGACGCGAATCCCGATCGTGCCGCGGCGCGGGCCGTGCTGGATTGCATTCTGCACGAGATTGGTCAGCGCGCGCTCCAGCGCCGCCGCATCGCCGATGGTCTCGATCGGTGTCGCCGGCGCGTCGAGGGCCAGCTCGTAGCCGGCGGCAATCGCCAGCGGCGCGAGATCGGCGCCGACGCTTTGCGCAACGGTGACGAGATTGACGCGCGTGAAGGGATGGCCGCAGCGGTCGATCCGCTGGATATCGAGCAATTGTTCGGCGAGCGTCGCCAGCCGCGCGGAATCCTCCAGCAGACGGGTCTTGTCCGGCCCAGGGGCCAGTGACTCCAGCCGGGTGTTCAGGATCGCGATCGGCGTACGAAGCTCGTGCGCGGCGTCGGCGACGAAGCGTTTGTGGCGGGCATAACCCTGGTCGAGCCGCGCCAGCGCGTCGTTGATCGCGCTCACGAGCGGCATGACCTCCAGCGGGATGCGCTCCACCGGCAGCCGCGCGCCGCGCTGATGGATGTCGATGCGCCGCGCCTCGTCCGCTGCGCTATCGAGCCCCCTGAACGCGCGCCGCACGATCATCGGCGTGGCGATGAACGTCGCCGTTCCCATCAGCAGCAGGCCGGGCAGGGCGATGCCGAGGAACGCAAGTGATGTCATGTACAGCGCCCTGGCGCCGGTCAGACGTCCTTGTGTCGCCGTGATGACCTGCACGTTGCCCGCATCGGTGTCGACCCGCTTCAGCCGTGCCGCCGGCTTGTGCGGATTGTCCTCGAACATCTGCCAGCCGAGCCGCGCCTGGCTGATCTGGTCGAGGCCGTTGCCGATCGCAGCGAATTCGGCCGGCACGGTGCCTTCGCTGAGCGAGTGGCCTTGCCGGTCGCGCACCAGAAACCAGAGGTCAGGTGTTTCACTGCGCAACTGCTTCAGCTCTGCGGTCGGCTGCAAGGCCAATCCGCCTTGCGCCTCGCGTGTGAGCGCGTGCTGGACGACGTCGATGACGCGGTCCTCGTCGCGCTCGGCCAGCACGAAGCCGGAGGCACAGAGCCCGGCGAGGACGACCGCAACCAGCGCGACCAGGATCGCGGCCTGAAGCGAGAGCAGGCGCCAGCTCAGCCGCGAGCGCAGGCAATAGGGATCGTCGTGCTTGCTCATATCAGCTTCTTGAGAAGATAGCCGACGCCACGGATTCCGTGGATCTCGATGCCCGCATCGGCTTCCGCGAGCTTTCGTCGGAGCCGCGACACGTGCGTGTCGAGCGCGTTCGACTGGATCTCGTCGTCGAAATTGTAGACCGCCTCTTCGAGCGCCGAGCGCAGCACGGTCCGGCCCATGCGGCGGACCAGGGCCTCGAGCACCAGCAGCTCCCGGCGCGGCAGCTCGAGCGGCACACCGTCGATGCTGGCCTCGCGGTGACTGAGGTCGAAGGCGAGGCGGCCGGCGCGGATCACATCAGGGGAGAGGCCGGCCGGCCGCCGCAGCACCGCGCGCAGCCGCGCCAGCAGCTCCTCGACGGCAAACGGTTTGGCCAGATAGTCGTCGGCGCCGCGATCGAGCCCGGCGACGCGGTCGGCGACCTCGCCGCGCGCCGTCAACACGATGATCGGCACGCCGTCGGCGCGGGCCCTCAGCTTCGGGATCAAGGCGAGACCGTCGCCATCGGGAAGCTGGCGATCGAGCAGGACGGCGGCGTGGACGTCGGCAGAAATGGCCTCCTCCGCCTCGGCGAGCGTTGGGGCATGGTCCACCACCATGTCGTAGCGCTTCAGCGCCGACGCCAGCGCGTCGGCCATTTCGGCCTCGTCCTCGACGAGCAAAATCCGCATGATCCGGCACCTCAACCTCACCCGTGCCATTCTAGCGGCCGTACCATTGCGGCAGCATTGCGGGAACCTGCCGCGACAGAGTGGCCTTGAGCGGCCCCAGCCATGCGCGGAACGCGACAGGGGCGGTCGGGCGGGGCTCAAGACACCGTCAGGGCCAGTCGTTATAACCGCCGAACTTGGTCAGGGAGGAACAAGAATGATCTACGAAATGCGCATCTATCGTTGCGTGCCGGGCCGACTGCCGGCGCTGCTCAAGCGATTCGAGACCGCGACGCTGAAGATCTGGGAGAAGCACGGCATCAAGCAGGCCGGATTCTTCACGACGCTGATCGGTGACTCCAATCAGGAGCTGACCTATTTCCTGGCCTGGGACTCGCTCGCCGAGCGCGAGAAGAAGTGGGGCGCGTTCATGACCGATCCGGATTGGATGAAAGCACGCGCCGAGAGCGAAGCGGACGGCCAGATCGTCGGCAATATCGTCAGCCAGCTCCTGACGCCGACTGCGTTCTCGGCTGTGAAGTAGGAACCTGCCGATGCAAGGGAGGCGCCGGGGAGCCCCGGCGCAACCCTGATATTCGACCGGCCCTGGCCGAATAGGGTTGATCCGACCCTCATGGCGGCTATGGTCGCGCCGAAACGAGGGATTTGCCTTGAGCTCTTCGCATTCAGCGGCGCCGGTCGTCACCATTGGCACGGTCAAGTTCGGCAATGATCTGCCGATCTCGATCATTGCAGGACCCTGCCAGCTCGAAAGCCGCCAGCATGCGCTGGAGGTCGCCTCCGCGCTCAAGGAGATCGCGGCACGGCTGAACATCGGCCTCGTCTACAAGACCTCGTTCGACAAGGCCAACCGCACCAGCGCGTCGGCGGCGCGCGGGCTGGGCCTCGCGCAGTCGCTGCCGATCTTCGCCGAAATCCGCTCCTCGCTCGGCCTGCCTGTCCTGACCGACGTGCACGATGCCGCGCAATGCGCCGAGGTGGCGCAGGCCGTGGACATCCTGCAGATCCCCGCCTTCCTCTGCCGGCAGACCGATCTGCTGCTGGCTGCCGCCGCAACCGGCAAGGTCGTCAACGTCAAGAAGGGGCAGTTCCTGGCGCCTTGGGACATGGCGAATGTCGTCACGAAGATTACCAGCGCTGATAATCCCAACGTGCTCGTCACCGAGCGCGGGGCGTCCTTCGGCTACAACACGCTGGTCTCCGACATGCGTGCGCTGCCGATCATGGCGCGGACCACCGGCGCGCCTGTCATCTTCGACGCCACTCATTCGGTGCAGCAGCCGGGCGGGAAGGGGACCTCGTCGGGCGGCGAGCGCGAATTCGTGCCGGTGCTCGCACGCGCCGCCGTGGCGGTCGGGGTCGCCGGTGTCTTCATCGAGACCCATCCCGATCCCGATCGCGCGCCGTCCGATGGGCCCAACATGGTGCCGCTGCGCGAGTTCGAGGCGCTGATCGCCAGGCTGATGGCCTTCGACGCGCTGGCCAAAGAATCTGTAAAAACCGGCCCGCGCTGATGCAGCAAGGCGAGGCGCGGCCGCACGATCAGGGCCTGCCGGCCGCCCTCTACGTCATCTCAGGTGCGAGCTTCGCCGCGGCGCTTTCGGCGCGCGCACTCGATCCGGTGTTGCCGCATGTCGCCGAGGATTTTGGCGTCAGCATTGCCACCGCCGCAGGCTTTGCGGCGGTGTTCGCCTTCACCTTCTCGATCATCCAGCCCATTGTCGGCGCCGCCGCCGATCTGTTCGGCAAGACGCGGCTGATGATAGGCTGCCTCGCGCTGCTCGGCCTTGCCAACATCCTGGGCGCGCTCTCGTCCTCGTTCTCGGTTCTGTTTGCGACCCGCATCCTCGCCGGCATCGGCTCCGGCGGCGTGTTTCCGGTGGCGCTGAGCCTGACCAGCGATCTCGTCGGGCCCGAGAAACGCCAGGTCGCGATCAGCCGCACGCTTGCCGGCGCCATGACCGGCAATCTGCTCGGCGCCTCGGCTTCCGGCCTGATCGGCGATTTTCTCGGCTGGCGCGGCGTGCTCGCGGTGCTGGGCGGGCTCGTGATCGTGGCGTCGATCGCGGTCGCTGCCGGCTTTCGCGGCGCCAAGGTCAAGCATCCGCCGAAGACGAGCCTGTCGGCGTTGAAGGCCGGCTATCGCACCATCTTCACCAACCCCAATGCCTATGTCTGCTATTCGGCGGTGTTCGTCGAAGGCTGCTGCGTGCTCGGCCTGTTTCCCTATATCGCCTCGTTCCTGTTCGAGCTCGGGCAGACCTCGCTGTCGATCGCCGGCATCGTCATCGCGGGCTTTGCGGTCGGCGGTTTGTTCTACACGCTGACGGTGTCGCGCCTGCTGCCCTGGCTGGGCATGAAGGGCATGATGATCGCGGGCATGACGCTGGTCGCCTCACAACTCGTCGCCGTGGCCTTCGGGCCGCGCTGGGAGGTCCAGGCGCTCAATCTCATCGTCATGGGCTGGGGCTTCTACATCGCCCATGGCTGTCTCCAGGTGTTTGCCAGCGAGCTCTCGGTCGAGGCGCGCGCCACCGCGCTGTCGCTGCATTCGTTCTTCTTCTTCATGGGGCAGACGGTCGGGCCGCTCGCCTATGGCTTCGGGCTCCAGCATGCCGGCAAGATGCCGACCCTGTTCGCGAGCGCTGCGATCATGGTCGTGCTGGGCTGCGTCTGCGCCCGGCTGCTCAAGCAGCGGGCGCCGGCGGATGCGCGCGTTTAAGCGCTATGGTGTGGGACTAACCAGTCAGCTATCTGTCGCCTCTGCCGCGATGGGCTGTCGGGCGAGAGGCGCCTGGTCTATTGTCCAGATTATCACCTGTGTGTCCTGCGCCATGTCAACGCAATTTGAGATCGAAGACCTTCACCGCGAGCCGAAAAGGGACGCGCTGCTCCTCCTGAACAATGCGAGCGCGCGCGAGACTTCGTTGCTCACGCCGGAGCGGTTCGACCGATTGATCGGATCGGCGCGGCTGGCGCTGTTCGTTCAACCCGACGCAGCGCTTCTGCTGGCGTTCGAACAATCCGACGACTACGACGGCGGACACTTTCTTTGGTTTCGCGGTCGGTCGACAGATTTCTCTATGTCGACCGGGTTATCGTTGCCGAGGCGTACCGGCGCCACGGTATCGGACGCTTGCTCTACGCCCATCTGCTGGAGCGCGCGGGGGAGCTCGGCCATACCCGCGTCGTTTGCGAGGTGAACCTCGATCCGCCCAACCCTGTCTCCGACAGATTCCATGCAGCCCTGGGCTTTGTCGAGGTTGGAAGGGCAACCATCGAAAACGGCGCGAAGACCGTGCGCTATCTCGCCGCCAATTTGTAGGACGAGCATGGTTGCCAGCGCCAACTTTGTCGCGTTCCAAAGCCGCGGAAAATGCGACCGGTTGGCCGCTAACCCCGCCCGCGATAGGGCGCAACGCCTTGCTCGGGCACCCACAGGCCCTTGGGCACGCGGCCGGTCTGCCAGAACACGTCGATCGGGATGCCACCGCGCGGATACCAGTAGCCGCCGATCCGCAGCCATTTCGGCTTGATCTCGCTCGCAATGCGCTTGCCGATCATGACGGTGCAGTCCTCGTGGAACGCGCCGTGATTGCGGAAGCTCGCGATGTAGAGTTTCAGCGATTTCGATTCCAGCAGCCACGCACCCGGCGCGTAGTCGATCATCAGATGCGCGAAATCCGGCTGGCCCGTGACCGGGCAGAGCGAGGTGAATTCCGGCACGGTGAAGCGCACCAGATAGTCGGTGCCCTTTTGCGGATTGGGCACGCGGTCGAGCTGGGCATCTTCCGGTGTGTGCGGCCATTCGACCGCGCGGCCGAGCTGGAGGGATTTCTTCGCCATCGTCGTCACATCCTTTGGAGCATGATCCGGACCCGAAGGGCCGCGTTAGCGCAAAGTGGGCACCGGTTTTCCGAAAGATCATGTTCAACAGAAATCGGAGCGCGACAAGATCGCGCTCCAGAGGATGCCGGGATGGACGCAAATGCCGCTGCCGTCAACCGGCGGCAATTGTCTGGATCAGCACGATGCGATCGTTGCCGGACTCGCAGCTCCAGAGTTCGCCCGGTCGGCCGTCGAGCTGGCGCACATTGGCGTTGGCCTTGTCGCTCGCGAACACGTTGAACCGCTCGGTGGCGGGATCGAAGCGGACAATCGCGTTGGCGGAGAAATCGGTCAGCCAGACCTTGTCCTTGTCGTCGACGAAGACGGCGTAGGCGCGGGGACGCTCGCCCGGCAGCTTCCAGTTCTTCCACGACCCATCGGCGGGATCGTGCACCGAGACATGGCCGCTGTTCCATTCGCTGACCCAGATCCGGCTCTTCGAATCCGACCAGACGCGCCGCGATCCCTGGCTTGGCGTTGGCGGCTCGACAACGCTGGCATGGCCGGTCGCCAGATCGATCCTGGCGATATAGCTGCCGGCAAGCGAGGCGTACCAGACCTCGCCCTTGGGCGTCACGGTGATGCCATAGGGGCCGACGCCCTTGGGCGCCCTGAACACATTCATGTCGCCGGACTTCGGCGCGAGGCGGCCGTAATAGCCGGACTGGCCGGTGAACCAGTAAGTGCCTTCCTTGTCGAACACGCCGGTGTTGAGATTGGCCGAGGCGAACTTTTCCGGCAGGCGGAACAGCGTGACCTTGAGATCGCCGGGATCGACCCGTGCGATCGCGTTCTGGCCGCCCTCGGTGATCCAGGGCGCGCCATCGGGGCCGATGGTCACGCCATGCGGAGCGGCGCCCTGACCGAGGCCGACGGTCTTGAAACTGCCATCCCGGGGATCGAGCCTGCCGAGCAAGCCCTTGCCCTGCGCCGTGAACCAGACCGAACCGTCAGGGGCGGGCGTGAGATCGTGCAGGCCGATACCGGCACGGATCGGGAAGTATTTCGTCCGGAACGGGCCCTCTTGGGCAAAACTTGGGCGAGCCACGAACAGGGCGGTGCTGGAAGCAAGAAACTGGCGGCGATTCATGGCGTTACCCCGACTGCTTGGGATTGAGGATGCACGCACAGACCCGATGCCCTCGACCTTAATCCTGGCGACTTCACGCGTCAGTCGAAGTGCCACCCTCAAGCGTTCACATTTGCTTGCGGCCCGTGTAAGACCCGCGGCGAACCGATCAGCTCCAACGAACGGAAGTGCACATCATGACCGCCATCATTGACATCATCGGCCGCGAAATCCTCGATAGCCGGGGCAATCCCACCGTCGAGGTCGATGTCGTTCTGGAGGATGGCGCGCTCGGCCGGGCCGCGGTGCCGTCGGGCGCCTCCACCGGTGCCCATGAGGCGGTGGAGCTGCGCGACGGCGACAAGGCTCGCTATCTCGGCAAGGGCGTCTCCAAGGCGGTTGGTGCCGTCAACGGCGAGATCTTCGAGGCCCTCAGTGGTCTCGATGCCGAGCAGCAGGCCCAGATCGACCAGATCATGATCGACCTCGACGGCACGCCGAACAAGAGCCGGCTCGGGGCCAACGCCATCCTTGGCGTCTCGCTCGCCTGCGCCAAGGCGGCCGCGAATTCGCTCGACATGCCGCTCTATCGGTATGTCGGCGGCACGTCGGCGCGCTTGTTGCCCGTGCCGATGATGAACATCATCAATGGCGGCGTGCACGCCGACAACCCGATCGACTTCCAGGAGTTCATGATCCTGCCGGTCGGCGCGTCCTCCTTCGCTGAAGGCCTGCGCTATGGCGCTGAAGTCTTCCACACCCTGAAGTCGGAGCTGAAGAAGGCCGGCCACAACACCAATGTCGGCGACGAGGGCGGCTTCGCCCCGAACCTGCCGTCGGCCGACGCAGCGCTGGAATTCGTGATGAACGCGATCGGTAAGGCCGGATTCAAGGCGGGCAGCGACATCGTGCTCGGGCTCGACTGCGCCTCGACCGAGTTCTTCAAGGACGGCAAATACGTCTATGAAGGCGAGGGCAAGACCCGTTCGATCTCCGAGCAGGCCAAGTACCTTGCGGACCTGGTCTCGCGCTATCCGATCGTGACTATCGAGGACGGCATGTCGGAAGACGACATGGACGGCTGGAAGGAGCTCACCGATCTCATCGGCAAGAAGTGCCAGCTCGTCGGCGACGACCTCTTCGTCACCAACGTCAAGCGCCTCGCCGACGGCATCAAGACCGGCCGCGCCAACTCGATCCTGATCAAGGTCAACCAGATCGGCACCCTGACCGAGACACTCGCCGCCGTCGAGATGGCCCACAAGGCCGGCTACACCTCGGTGATGTCGCACCGCTCCGGCGAAACCGAGGATTCCACCATCGCCGACCTCGCGGTCGCCACCAATTGCGGTCAGATCAAGACCGGCTCCCTTGCACGTTCCGACCGCACCGCCAAATACAATCAGCTCCTGCGCATCGAGCAGCAGCTCGGCAAGCAGGCACTGTACGGCGGCAAGGCGGCACTGAAAGCGCTGGCATAAGCCAGCGCTTCGACTCGAGAAAAGACGGACAGGGGAGGATCGACATGAGCGACGGCAAGACCGGACTGCAACTGCGTTCGCTGCTGAAGAAGAGTGGCGAGCTGGAATTGTCGCTCGTGAATGTCCCGACGCCGGAGCCGGCCGACGATGAGGTCGTGGTTCGCGTCGAGGCCACGCCGATCAACCCGTCCGATCTCGGCCTCCTGATCGGGCCCGCCGACATGTCCGCCGCCAAGGCGTCCGGCACGAAGGAGATGCCGGTCATCACCGCGACAATGCCGGAGGCTGCGATGCGGATGATGGGAGCCCGGCTCGATCAGTCGCTGCCGGTCGGCAACGAGGGCGCCGGCACGGTGATCGCGGCCGGATCGTCGGACGCCGCGAAGGCGCTGATCGGCAAGACGGTGTCGATGATCGGCGGCGCGATGTACACGCAGTACCGCGTGCTGAAGGTCCGCGACGTCATGGAGCTGCCGGCGGGCACCACGGCCGCCGACGGCGCGTCCTGGTTCGTCAATCCGCTGACCGCGCTCGGCATGACCGAGACGATGCGGCGGGAGGGCCACAAGGCGCTCGTGCACACGGCAGCTGCGTCCAATCTCGGCCAGATGCTCAACAAGATCTGCATCAAGGACGGCATCGGCCTCGTCAACATCGTCCGGAGCAAGGAGCAGGCCGATATCCTGCACAAGATCGGCGCCAAGCACGTCGTGGATTCCAGCGCGCCGAGCTTCACAGACGATCTCACCAATGCGCTGGTCGAGACCGGCGCCACGATCGCCTTCGACGCCATCGGCGGCGGCAAGCTGGCCAGCCAGATTCTGACCGCCATGGAAGTTGCCGCCAACAAGACGGCGAAGGAATACAGCCGCTACGGCTCCAACGTGTACAAGCAGATCTACATTTACGGCAGCCTGGACAACCGTCCGACCGAATTGAGCCGGTCGTTCGGACTGACCTGGGGCGTCGGTGGCTGGCTGCTGACGCCGTTCCTCCAGAACATCGGCCCGGCCGAGATCGGACGGTTGCGCCAGCGCGTCGCGTCCGAGCTCAAGACCACCTTCGCCAGTCACTACACCAAGGTGGTGTCGCTGACCGAGGTGCTTGATCCCGCCAACATCGCCGTGTACGCCAAACGTGCCACTGGCGAAAAATTCCTCATCAACCCAAATAAATAATCGTGATCTGCGACGGCAGGTCATCGAAGGAAGGTCTTGCCTTCTGAGCGAAGCGGGGGATTATTCCGCCGCCATTGAATGCGGAAAACCGCAAGGCTCAGAAGGGGACTCCATGACCGATCTCAATCGTCGTCATTTGCTCGCTGGCGCCGCTGCCGTCGGCGCGGCCGCAGTAACCGGCCTCCGACCGGCCGCCGTCAATGCCGCGGTGCCGCAGGCCGGGACGCAGGCGCCGGGCTTCTATCGCTACAAGGTCGGCGCTTTCGAGTGCACGTCGATCAATGACGGTGCGCGCACCTTCCCGATGCCGGATAAGTTCGTCGCCAACCTGCAGAAGGACGAGGCGCTGGCCGCCGGCGAGGCGGCCTACATGCCGAAGGGCATGGTCACGGTGCCGTTCAACCCGCAGCTCATCAACACCGGCTCCAAGCTCGTCTTGATCGACACCGGCAACGGCATTGCGAATTTCGAGGCCAGCAAGGGCGCCGTCGGGCGGACCCTGCAGAATCTCCAGGCTGCCGGCGTCGAGGCGAAGAACATTGACGTGGTGCTGCTCTCACATCTGCACCCCGATCACACCAATGGCATTCGTCTCGCCGACGGCGCGCTCGCATTCCCCAATGCGGAGATCATGGTGCCGGGCAAGGACTGGGAGTTCTGGACCAGCGAGGGCAACGCCGCCAAGGCCGAGTCCAATCCGATGATGAAGAATTACTTCGCCAACGTGAAGAAGACCTTCGCCGGCCTCGAATCCAAGGTGACCAAATACGAGTGGGGCAAGGAGGTCGCGCCGGGCATCACCTCGATCGCAACCCCGGGCCACACGCCGGGCCACACCTCGTTCGCTGTCGCGTCCGGCGATGCCAAGGTGCTGATCCAGTCCGACGTCACCAACATCCCGGAATTCTTCCTGCGCAATCCCGACTGGCACGTGATGTTCGACAACGATGCCGCGCTGGCGCAGGAGACGCGCCACAAATTCTACGACATGGCGGCGGCGGAGAAGGCGACCGTCATCGGCTTCCACTTCACGTTCCCGGCGGTCGGCCATGTCGAGAAGGACGGCGCCAAATATCGCCTGATCCCGTCGGCGTGGAATCCGACGATCTGATCGGGACCTGCAGCTTTGCGCGTACGTTCGGGCCGCCACTTGGCGGCCCGATTGTTTTGGATCGCATCCACGAGCACTGAATTGTAGCCCTGATGGAGCGCAGCATCATCCGGGACCGGCGTAGCTTGGGGCAGGGCCCTGGGTTACGCCGGCGCTCTATCCCGGCGACGGCCCAAACGTCTGCTTTCGCGAAACACAGCGTTTCCAAATCGGGCGGGTTCATGCACTTGCATCCACCGCACGAGATCGCTTAAGTGCCGTCGCGGCACTCCAGCTCTAGCCCTCAAGGACAATCCATGGCCTACAACATCGTCACGATCGCCGGCAGCCTGCGCAAGGACAGCTTTTCGCTGAAGATCGCCAATGCGCTGGCCAAGCTTGCGCCGGATACGCTCAAGCTCGAGGTCGTCACGCCGGCGGGCATCTCGTTCTTCAACCAGGACCTCGAGGGCGCGCCGCCCGCGGACTGGCTGGCCTTCCGCGACAAGCTTCAGAAGTCGGACGGCGTCATTTTCGTCACGCCGGAATACAACCGCGCGATCCCCGGCGTCCTGAAGAACGCCATCGACGTCGCCTCGAGGCCCTACGGCAAGAGCTCGTTCAACGGCAAGCCGGTCGGCATCGTCTCGAACTCTCCGGGTCCGCTCGGCGGCGTCAGCGCCGCAAAGACGCTTCAGAACATCCTGCCGGGCATTGCGGGCCCGATCATGCAGCAGCCGGAGATCTATCTGAATGCGGTCGGCGACGCCTTCGACGCCGAAGGCAACCTCACCAAGGACTCGCTGAAGCCCGTGCTCCAGGCCTATATCGACGCCTTCGCCGCGCACGTCGCCAAGCACCACGGCTGAGGCTTTTCCGCCGAAGCTTGCCCAACTCTCCGTCATGGCCGGGCAAAAGCGCGAAGCGCGTCTTCGCGCTGGATGTCCCGGCCATCCACGTCTTGGCCCCGAGCGACGAAGAACGTGGATGCCCGGGCCTTCGCCGCGCCGAAGCGGCTTCGGCCGCGCAGGCGGGACAAGCCCGGGCATGACGACGGGCAGGGGCTGATTAGCACTCCCTTAACCAACCTGTCCCATCTTCCCAAGATGGTCTCCCGCGCGCGCCTGAAATCGATCCTGACCGGTCTTGCCCTCTACGCGATGGCGGCCGCCATCGTCGGCTATTTCGGCGTCAACGCCTATACCGGCAAATACGGCCTCAACGCCCGCCAGGAGCTCGACCAGGAGATCATCGCGCTGACCAGCGAACTGGCCCAGCTCAAGCGTGAGCGCGCCAGGAGCGAGCAGCGGGTGTCGCTGCTGCGGTCCGAGCGGATCGACCCCGACATGCTGGACGAGCGGGCGCGCTTCCAGCTCGATTACGTCAATCCGCGTGATCTCGTTCGGATGATCCCGGCGAAGTAGCGTTTTCCGCAAGCTTTCGAAACCGACAGCGAAAGCCGCCGCCAAGATCCGACCACAGTGCCTTCCTCCTGCGAAGGTCGTAAGTCCGGAACCGGGCGACCGCCTTGACGGCAGTGCCGCGGCGGGGGCATGGCTTCTGTGGCTCGCCGAAGTTGACGCAGATCAAACGAGTGGCGCCGACACGATCTAGTCTGTGATCCGGAGGAAACAGTGATGAATGGGTCAATGCCCCGGCATCACGCGGCTCGCGTCGAGGCCGCCATCGCGTCAGGCCAGGCGGCACGATCCGCGCTCGTGGCCTCGTGGCGCCGTTCGTCCAGATTGCATCATCTCGATCCCGGCGGCCGCACCTCGCCGATGCGGCTGACCGAAGCCGAGCTGCACGAGGCGCGCGAGCGCATCGCGCCGCTGCTGGCCGCGGCGCAAGGCGCGATGGACCGGCTCTATCAGGCGGTCGGCGCGAGCGGGTGCTGCGTGCTGCTCGCCGACGGCGAGGGCGTGCCGGTCGATCGTCGCGGCACGGCGGCGGATGACGCGACGTTTCAATCCTGGGGCCTGTGGACCGGTGCGCTCTGGAGCGAGGAGCACGAGGGCACCAACGGCATCGGCACCTGCCTCGTCGAGCAGCGTCCGCTGACGATCGACCGCGACCAGCATTTCTTCACCCGCAACACGCTTCTGAGCTGCACCGCCGTTCCGATCTACGACCATGAGGCGGCGCTGGCGGGCGTGCTCGACGTCTCCTCCTGCCGCGCCGACCGCACCGACGCGTTTTCCAGTCTGATCGCGCTTGCGACGGGCGAGGCGGCCAAGCGTATCGAAGCCGATCTGTTCCGCAGGGCGTTCAGCCATGCCCGCATCGTGCTGACGCAAGCTGCGGACGGCCAATGCGGCGGCCTCATTGCGGTCGATGCGGACGATCTCGTGATCGGCGCGACCCGCTCCGCCCGGGCGGCGCTGGGAATCGCTCCCGGCCGGGCGTTGCAGCCGGTGCCCGCAGCCGATCTGCTCGGCGGCGAACCCGCACGCGATCATCTTGCCGGCGGCCAGCGCGCGGTGGTGCAGCGGGCGCTGCTCCGCGCCGGCGGCAATGTCTCGGCGGCCGCCAAGGCCCTCGGCGTCAGCCGCGCCACGCTGCACAGGAAGCTCAAGCGGTTCGAGCTGAACCACTAGGCCGCGCTATTTCCCAGAAACCGTGCGCTCGAAATTCCGGTCTCGTGCCCCGGACGCAGCGCAGCGCGTCGCACTTGCGACGTGGTGCGCTGCAGAGCCGGGGCCCATGTCTCAGCATTCTCCCGTGCCGCCTGGGTCCCGGCTCTGCGCAGCAACGCGAAGAGCGTTGCAGCGCGTCCGGGACACGAGAATGAGCAGGGACACGAGCAGTGTAGCAGAACTGCGACAAGTGCCCCCCGCCATCGCTCCCATCGGGGCTGACAGAAAACATCTCCCGCGACATCGTCCGCGCAAGTCGCGACCACGCGACGAATTGCGCAAACAGCAAACATCGGGAGTGATCAATGAACAAGGTGGAATTCCTCAATGTGACCAAAGTTCCCTTTGCCGAACGCTATGACAACTTCATCGGCGGCAAGTTCGTCGCGCCGATCTCCGGCAAATATTTCGACAATGCCTCGCCGGTGAACGGCCAGATCGTCTGCAAGATCGCGCGCTCGGACGCGCAGGACGTCGAGGCGGCCCTCGACGCGGCGCATGCCGCCAAGGGTGCCTGGGGCCGAACCAGCGTCGCCGAGCGCGCTGCGGTCCTGAACCGGATCGCCGACCGCATGGAAGAAAATCTCGAGCGCCTCGCCATTGCCGAGACCTGGGACAACGGCAAGCCGATCCGCGAGACCCGCGCCGCCGACATCCCGCTCGCCATCGATCACTTCCGCTACTTCGCCGGCGTCGTGCGCGCCCAGGAAGGCTCGATCGGCGAGATCGACCACGACACCATCGCCTATCATTTCCACGAGCCGCTCGGCGTGGTCGGCCAGATCATCCCCTGGAACTTCCCGCTGCTGATGGCCTGCTGGAAGCTTGCCCCCGCGCTCGCCGCCGGAAATTGCGTCGTGCTGAAGCCTGCCGAGCAGACCCCGGCCTCGATCATGGTCTGGGCCGAGATCATCGGCGACCTGCTGCCGCCCGGCGTCCTCAACATCGTCAACGGCTTTGGTCTGGAAGCCGGCAAGCCGCTGGCCTCGAGCCCGCGCATCGCCAAGATCGCGTTCACCGGCGAGACCTCGACGGGCCGGCTGATCATGCAATATGCCAGCCAGAACCTCATTCCGGTCACGCTGGAGCTCGGTGGCAAGTCGCCGAACATCTTCTTCAACGACGTCACCGCCGAGGACGACGATTACTTCGACAAGGCGATCGAAGGCTTCGTCATGTTCGCGCTGAACCAGGGCGAGGTCTGCACCTGTCCGAGCCGCGCGCTGGTCCATGCGGACATCTATGACCGCTTCATGGAGCGGGCGCTGAAGCGCGTCGCGGCGATCAAGCAGGGCGACCCGCGCGATGCCGCCACCATGATCGGCGCCCAGGCATCCGGCGAGCAGCTCGCAAAAATCCTGTCCTACATCGACATCGGCAAGCAGGAGGGGGCCAAGGTGCTCGCCGGCGGCGGACGTGCCGAGCTCGGCGGCGATCTCGCCGGCGGCTTCTATGTCAAGCCGACCGTGTTCGAGGGCCACAACAAGATGCGAATCTTCCAGGAGGAGATCTTCGGCCCGGTGGTCTCGGTCACGACCTTCAAGAACGACGACGAGGCGCTCGAGATCGCCAACGACACGCTCTACGGCCTCGGGGCCGGCGTCTGGAGCCGCGATGCCAACCGCTGCTACCGCTTCGGCCGGGCGATCCAGGCCGGCCGGGTCTGGACCAACTGCTACCACGCCTATCCCGCCCATGCGGCCTTCGGCGGCTACAAGCAGTCGGGCGTCGGTCGCGAGACCCACAAGATGATGCTCGATCATTATCAGCAGACCAAGAATCTCCTGGTCAGCTACAGCCCGAAGAAGCTCGGCTTCTTCTGATCGAGGTGCGGAGAGGGCGGCGCCATCCTGGCGCCGTCCGCTCCGAAGGCCCGGATCGGCATGGTCCATAATTCTTGATCCGGTCACGAATCCGCAGGCGCACATGGCGCGCATAGATTTGTTGCCCGATCAGCGCCAAAGATTTTCCAATATTTCGACCACGTTGCACTGCGGCATAATGAAAGTCGTGTCATGCGGCTGCGGTGCTTTCCAAGGGCGTTTGAGTTGGGTTAGAGAGGACGAAAGTTTTCTCTGACCCGGAATTCCCATGGCCGCACCCAAGAAAGCCGCCGCAAGCACTCCACAGGACAAGACCGACGGCGGTTCGCCCCCGGAATTCACGAGGGAGCAGGAGCTCAAGGCGCTCCGCGACATGCTCCTGATCCGGCGGTTCGAGGAAAAGGCCGGCCAGCTCTATGGCATGGGCGCGATCGGCGGCTTCTGTCACCTCTATATCGGCCAGGAGGCCGTGGTGGTCGGCATGCAGATGGCCCTGAAGCAGGGCGATCAGGTCATTACCGGCTACCGCGATCACGGCCACATGCTTGCCACCGGGATGGATGCCAACGGCGTCATGGCCGAGCTCACGGGCCGCCGCGGCGGCTATTCCAAGGGCAAGGGCGGCTCCATGCACATGTTCAGCAAGGAGAAGCACTTTTACGGCGGCCACGGCATCGTCGGCGCCCAGGTATCGCTCGGCACGGGTCTGGCGTTCGCCAATAACTACCGCGGCAACGACAATGTCAGCGTCACCTATTTCGGCGACGGTGCGGCCAACCAGGGCCAGGTCTATGAGAGCTTCAACATGGCGGAGCTCTGGAAGCTGCCGGTGATCTACGTCATCGAGAACAACCGCTATGCCATGGGCACCTCGGTCTCGCGCGCCTCGGCCCAGCAGGATTTCTCCAAGCGCGGTGCGTCCTTCAACATCCCCGGCAAGCAGGTCGACGGCATGGACGTCCGCGCCGTCAAGGCCGCCGGCGACGAAGCCGCCGCCTGGTGCCGCGCCGGCAAGGGTCCCTTCATCCTGGAGATGCAGACCTACCGCTATCGCGGCCACTCGATGTCCGACCCTGCAAAATATCGCACGCGCGAGGAGGTCGAGAAGGTCCGCCACGACCAGGACCCGATCGAGCAGGTGCGTAACCGCCTCCTGGCTGCCAAGGTCAGCGAGGCCGATCTCAAGGCGATCGACGCCGAGGTGCGCGACATCGTCAACGCGTCCGCCGATTTCGCCCAACATGATCCCGAGCCGGATGCCGCCGAGCTCTGGACCGACGTTTACCGCTGAACGCGCGCAAGCTTTCTTTTGGAGTCGATATGCCAATTCAAGTGCTGATGCCCGCGTTGTCGCCCACGATGGAGAAGGGCAACCTCGCCAAATGGCTGAAGAAAGAGGGCGAGACGATCAAGTCCGGCGATGTCATCGCCGAGATCGAGACCGATAAGGCGACCATGGAGGTCGAAGCGACCGACGAGGGGACGCTCGGCAAGATCCTGATCCCCGAGGGCACCGCCGACGTCGCGGTGAACACGCCGATCGCGACCATTCTCGCCGACGGCGAGAGCGCCGCCGATCTTGCCAAAGCGCCTGCACCGGCCGCGCAGAAGGCTGCCGAGTCCGCTCCGCCTGCCGCCGCGGCGAAGGCCGAGGCGCCCGCACCCAAGGCCGCTCCTGCGCCGCAGGCCGTCGCCGAGCCCGATCCGGAAGTGCCCGCGGGCACCGAGATGATCACGCAGACCATCCGTGAAGCCTTGCGCGATGCCATGGCCGAAGAGATGCGCCGCGACGCCGACGTCTTCGTGATGGGCGAAGAGGTCGCCGAATATCAGGGCGCCTACAAGGTCACCCAGGGCCTGCTCCAGGAGTTCGGCGCCAAGCGCGTCATCGACACCCCGATCACCGAGCACGGCTTTGCCGGCGTCGGCGTCGGCGCCGCGATGACGGGCCTCAAGCCCATCGTCGAGTTCATGACCTTCAACTTCGCCATGCAGGCGATCGACCAGATCATCAACTCCGCGGCCAAGACGCTCTATATGTCCGGCGGCCAGATGGGCTGCTCGATCGTGTTCCGCGGGCCCAACGGCGCCGCTGCGCGCGTCGCCGCCCAGCACAGCCAGGATTATTCGGCCTGGTACTCGAACGTTCCGGGCCTGAAGGTCGTCGCGCCATTCTCGGCCGCCGATTACAAGGGTCTTCTGAAGGCTGCGATCCGCGATCCCAATCCGGTGATCTTCCTCGAGAACGAGGTGCTCTACGGCCACACCGGTGAGGTGCCGAAGCTCGACGATTTCGTGATCCCGATCGGCAAGGCCCGCATCGTGCGCTCAGGCAGCCATGTCTCGATCATCTCCTGGTCGAACGGCATGACCTATGCGCTGAAGGCGGCCGATGAACTTGCCAAAGAGGGCATCGAGGCCGAGGTGATCGACCTGCGCACGCTGCGTCCGATGGACACCGAGACCATCATCAACTCGGTGAAGAAGACTGGCCGTGCCGTCACGGTGGAAGAGGGTTGGGCCCAGAGCGGCGTCGGCGCCGAGATCGCCGCGCGCATCATGGAGAACGCCTTCGACTATCTGGACGCGCCTGTGACGCGCGTCTCCGGCAAGGACGTGCCGATGCCCTATGCCGCGAACCTGGAGAAGCTCGCGCTGCCGTCGGCGGCAGAAGTCGTCGAGGCCGCCAAAGCCGTCTGCTACAGGTAGACCATGGCGGGCCCGAAGGAGCAGCCACTTCCGCCCGACGTCATGACCCGCGACGACGCGGTCGAGATCCTGCGCGTGTTCGTGCTGGACGGCGGGCTGTCGATGGCGTTCCAGCGCGCCTTCGAGGAGCCTGACATGTGGGGCCTGCTGCTCGTCGATCTCGCCCGCCACGCCGCGCGCGCCTATGCGCGCGAGAGCGAATATACCGAAGAGGACGCGCTGAACCGGATCCTGGAGATGTTCCAGGCCGAGATCGAGCGTCCCACCGACACCGGCACCACGACGCCGCGCGGCAAGGGACACTGACCGTGGCGATCGAAGCTCATCATTTCGATTTCATGCTGGAGGCGATCCGCGAGGCGGAGGCCTCGATCGCACAGGGCGGCCTGCCGATCGGCGCCGTGCTGACGCGCGACAACAAAATCATCGCCCGCGGCCACAACAACCGCGTGCAGGAAAACAATCCGATCCTGCACGGCGAGATGAGCTGCCTGCGCGAGGCCGGCGCGATCTCATTCCACGACACCGTCATGTACACCACGCTGTCGCCATGCTCGATGTGCGCCGGCGCGCTGGGGCTGTTCAAGGTCAAGCTCGTGGTGATCGGGGAATCCGTCACCTTCGAGGGATCCAAGGACATCCTCGACAAGTTCGGCATCCCCTGGATCGATCTTGCCGACGACCGCTCGATCACCATGATGAAGAATTGGCGTTCCATCCCTGCCAATGAGCGCCTGTGGCAGGGCGACATCGGCAACTAAACCTGGTCTGTTCGTCTCCGCTGTCGGAGGCGACGTTTTGCAAAGTTCTTCTTGAGGTCAGCATGCCCATCAACATCCTGATGCCCGCTCTCTCGCCGACGATGGAGAAGGGCAACCTCGCCAAGTGGCTGAAGAAGGAAGGCGACAAGGTCAAATCCGGCGACGTCATCGCCGAGATCGAGACCGACAAGGCGACCATGGAGGTCGAGGCCATCGACGAGGGCACGATCGCCAGGATCCTGGTGCCCGAGGGCACGCAGGACGTCCCGGTCAACGACGTGATCGCGGTGCTCGCCGGCGAAGGCGAGGACGTGAAGGCGGCGGGTGCCGCCAAGCCCAGCGCTTCGGCCGCACCTCCGAAGGCGGCCGAGGCTCCTGCTGCGGCGCCGGCTCCCGCAGCTGCGCCTGCCGCGCCCAAAGCCGCGCCGTCGCCGGCTGCTGCACCTGCGCCGCAGGCCGCTACTCCGGCCGCGCAGAGCAACGGCCAAGGTGGTCGCGTGTTCTCCTCGCCGCTGGCGCGGCGTCTCGCCAAGGACGCCGGCATCGACGTGTCGATGGTAACAGGCACCGGCCCGCACGGCCGCGTGGTCGCCCGCGACGTCGAGCAGGCCAAGTCGGGCAAGGGCCTCAAGGCGCCCGCCGCGGCACCATCAGGTGCGCCCTCGATCG
The DNA here is from genome assembly GCF_002278135.3 of Bradyrhizobium ottawaense. Taxonomy (NCBI): domain Bacteria; kingdom Pseudomonadati; phylum Pseudomonadota; class Alphaproteobacteria; order Hyphomicrobiales; family Nitrobacteraceae; genus Bradyrhizobium; species Bradyrhizobium ottawaense. The sequence goes on from NZ_CP029425.2 coordinate 4,134,088, forward strand.
CGCCCACCATGTCGGACAAGCAAATCCTGTCGCTGTTCGAGCCCGGCTCCTACGACATCATTCCGCATGACGGCATGCGCCGTACCATTGCGCAGCGCCTGACTGCATCGATCCAGAACGTCCCGCACTTCTACCTGACCATCGACTGCGACATCGGCAAGCTCCTCGCTGCCCGCGAGGAAATCAACGCTGCCGCGCCGAAGGACAAGGAGAAGAAGCCGCTCTACAAGATCTCGGTCAACGACTTCGTCATCAAGGCGATGGCAGTGGCGCTGCAGAAGATCCCGAACTGCAACGTCAGCTGGACCGAAAGCGGCATGGTCAAGCACCATCATTCCGACGTCGGCGTTGCGGTCGCAATGCCGGGTGGCCTGATCACCCCGATCATCCGCAAGGCCGAGACCAAGACGCTTTCGACCATCTCCAACGAGATGAAGGATTTCGCCGCGCGCGCCCGCTCGCGCAAGCTCAAGCCCGAGGAATACCAGGGCGGCACCACCGCAGTTTCCAACCTCGGCATGTACGGCATCAGCCACTTCACCGCCGTGATCAACCCGCCGCATGCGACCATCCTCGCGGTCGGCACCAGCGAGGAACGCCCTGTGGTACGCGGCGGCAAGATCGAGATCGCGCACATGATGAGCGTGACCTTGTCCTGCGATCACCGCGCCATCGACGGTGCGCTCGGCGCCGAGCTGATCGGCGCCTTCAAGCAGCTGATCGAAAACCCCGTCATGATGATGGTCTGACGCGGCGGCAGAGGGCGCAATTTTGCATGTCCGTACCCGCTGGCCATGGATATCGCTGCTGCTCGGAGCCGCGGTTGCGCTTAACCCGATCGGGCTCGATTTTCTGCACTCTGCGTTCTTTGCCGGTGAGCAACTGGCACGGAACATCGCCCAGCCCGTCGTGCTCATCGCTCTGGCCGTCATGGTCCTGGCGGTGATGCTCGAATGGCTGGTGAGGTCTTTTCTGGTCAAGCGCCGCGCCCGCGGCGCCTCTTGAGTTGAACGGGAGCCGCCATGGCCGACACATCCTTCGACGTCATCATCATCGGCTCCGGTCCCGGCGGCTATGTCACCGCGATCCGCGCCGCTCAGCTCGGCTTCAAGGTCGCGATCGTCGAGAAGTCGTATCTCGGCGGCATCTGCCTGAACTGGGGGTGCATCCCGACCAAGGCGCTGCTGCGCTCGGCCGAGATCTATCATTACATGCAGCATGCCGGGGATTACGGCCTGTCGGCGGAGAAGGTCTCGTTCGATCCGAAGGCGGTGGTGCAGCGCTCACGCGGCGTCTCCAAGCGGCTCAACGACGGCGTCGGCTTCCTGATGAAGAAGAACAAGGTCAGCGTGATCTGGGGCGCGGCCACGATCGACGCGCCCGGCAAGGTCACGGTGAAGAAGTCCGACGTCGAGGGCCCGAAGGGTGCGCTGGGCGAGGGGACCTATCAGGCCAAGCACATCATCGTCGCGACCGGCGCGCGGCCGCGCGTGCTGCCGGGGCTCGAGCCCGACAAGAAGCTGGTCTGGACCTATTTCGAGGCGATGGTGCCGGAGCGGATGCCGAAGTCGTTGCTGGTCGTCGGCTCCGGCGCGATCGGCATCGAGTTCGCCTCGTTCTTCCACACCATGGGTTCCGAAGTCACCGTCGTCGAGGTGCTGCCGCAGATCCTGCCCGTCGAGGACGCCGAGATCGCGGGGCTCGCCCGCAAGCGCCTGGAGAAGCAGGGCATCAAGATCATGTCCTCGACCAAGGTCACGAAGCTGGAGAAGAAGTCCGACAGCGTCGTCGCCACCATCGACGACGGCAAGGGCAAGCCCGTCACATCAGAGTTCGAGCGCGTGATCTCCGCAGTCGGCGTCGTCGGCAATATCGAGAATCTCGGCCTGGAAAAGCTCGGCGTGAAGACCGACCGCGGCTGCATCGTGATCGACGGCTACGGCAAGACCAACGTCCCCGGCATCTATGCCATCGGCGACGTCGCGGGGCCCCCGATGCTCGCACACAAGGCCGAGCATGAGGGCGTGATCTGCGTCGAGGCGATCAAGGGACTGCATCCGCATCCCATGGACAAGAACATGATCCCGGGCTGCACCTATTGCCAGCCGCAGGTCGCCTCCGTTGGCCTCACCGAAGCCAAGGCGAAGGAGAACGGCCGCGAGATCCGCGTCGGCCGTTTCCCCTTCGTCGGCAACGGCAAGGCGATCGCGCTCGGCGAGGACCAGGGCCTCGTCAAGGTGATCTTCGACAAGAAGACCGGCCAGCTGCTCGGCGCCCACATGGTCGGCGCTGAAGTCACCGAGCTGATCCAGGGCTACGTCGTCGCCATGAATCTGGAGACGACGGAAGAAGAGCTGATGCACACGGTCTTCCCGCATCCCACGCTGTCGGAGATGATGAAGGAAGCCGTGCTGGATGCGTATGGAAAGGTGTTGAATATTTGATGGAACGAGGGCTGCGGCGCAGCGTGCTGCCATCAGTCCCGTCATCCTAAGGTGCGAGTTCGGCGGCGCACCGCGCCGCCGAGTGACCCTCGAAGGATGAACGGCCGAGCTGCAGCAGCCGGGCTCGTTGCCCTTCGAGGCCTCCGCTTCGCTCCGGCGCCTCGGGGTGGCGGGTTTGATAGAGAAATACGAAAACAACAAAAGGGAATGAACCCATGCACGACAACGACAACCTCATCGTCGAACGCCCGACCTTCGTCACCCATCTCGAATGCGCAATGGAGGGCGATCATTACGCCGCCGACCAGGTCCACAATCTCTCCAAGGCCGGCAAACCGCTGCTGGTACGCTACGACCTCGCAGGCGTGAAGAAGGCGCTGACCAAGGACGCGCTCGCGCAACGCCCCGGCGACATGTGGCGCTACCGCGAGCTGCTGCCGGTGCGCAAATGCAAGGACATCGTCTCGCTCGGCGAGGTCACCACGCCCCTGATCCGGCTGCCGAAGCTCGGCAAGAAACTCGGCGGCGGCGAGATCATCGTCAAGGACGAGGGACGGCTGCCGACCGGCTCGTTCAAGGCGCGTGGCCTCGTGATGGCGGTGTCGATGGGCAAGGCGCTCGGCATCAAGCACATGGCGATGCCGACCAACGGCAACGCGGGGGCTGCGCTGGCGGCCTACGCCACCTCCTGCGGCATCAAGACCACAATCTTCTGCCCGGCCGATACGCCGGAGGTGAACGTCAGCGAGATCGAGCTGCAGGGCGCGACCGTCTACCGCGTCAACGGCTATATCGACGATTGCGGCAAGATCGTCGGCGAGGGCAAGGCCAAGGTCGGCTGGTTCGACACCTCGACGCTCAAGGAGCCGTACCGCATTGAAGGCAAGAAGACGATGGGCCTCGAGCTTGCCGAGCAGCTCGGTTGGGACGTGCCCGATGTGATCTTCTATCCGACCGGCGGCGGCACCGGCCTGATCGGCATGTGGAAGGCCTTCGACGAGCTCGAGAAGATCGGCTTCATCGGTTCGAAGCGCCCGCGCATGGTCGCGGTGCAGGCCTCGGGCTGCGCGCCGATGGTGCGGGCCTATGACGCCGGCACCGAGCACGCCACGCGCTGGGAGGACGCCCACACGATCGCCTCGGGCATCCGCGTGCCGCAGGCAATCGGCGACTTTCTCATCTTGCGCGCGGTCCGCGAGAGCAAGGGCTTTGCCATCGCGGTCGACGACGACAAGATCTCGTCGGCGCTGAACGAGGTTGCGCGCGAGGAGGGGCTGCTGCTCTGCCCCGAGGGCGCCGCGACCTATGCCGCCTACAAGGACAGCCTCGCCGATGGCCGCGTCTCGAAGGGTGACCGCGTCATGCTGTTCAATTGCGCGACCGGCCTGAAATATCCGCTGCCGCCGGTGACCCGCACGCTCGATCGCCACGAGCCGATCGATTACACACAGTTCTAGCTTGCTTCTCCCTCGCCCCGCTTGCGGGGAGAGGGTTGGGGTGAGGGGGAGTCTCCGCGGGGGCGGTGACAGCTGAACCTGCGGAGACCCCCCTCACCCGAATTGCTTCGCAATTCGACCTCTCCCCGCAAGCGGGGCGAGGTGAAGAAAAACAAGAACGACATCGCTGGGGAGAAGACAATGACGAAGGCCGTCTGGGCTGCGCTGTTTGCTATTCTCGCTGTGACCGGCGCCGCGCGCGCCGATGACTATCCCTCCCGTCCCATCACCATCATCGTGCCGTTCGCAGCCGGCGGCCCGTCGGATGCGATGGCGCGCGTGCTCGCCGAGCGGATGCGCACTCCGCTCGGCCAGCCCCTCGTGGTCGAGAACGTCACCGGTGCGGGCGGGTCGATCGGCGTCGGCCGCGCCGTGCAATCGCCGCCGGACGGCTACACCATCTCCTTCGGCCATCTCGGCACCCACGTCGCCAATGGCGCCGTCTACAAGCTCAAATACGACCTCGTTGCCGACCTCGAGCCGGTGGTGCTGCTGCCGAGCAATCCGATGATCGTCGTCAGCAAGAACGCGGTGCCGGCGACGTCGCTGAAAGAGCTGATCGAATGGCTGAAGTCACGGCCGTCGCCGCCGACAGCGGGCACCGCCGGCGCCGGCTCCGGCAGCCACATCGCCGGCGTCTATTTCGAGAGCGTCTCCGGCATCAAGCTGCAATACGTGCCGTATCGCGGCACGGCACCCGCGTTGAACGATCTCATCGCCGGCCAGATCGACGTCATCATCGACCAGACCTCCAACTCCATCGCGCAGGTCCGCGCCGGCACCATCCGCGCCTACGCCATCACCGACAGCAAGCGCCTTTCCTCGGCCCCCGAGATTCCGACCGCGGAGGAGGCAGGGCTCAAAGGCTTCAACATGACGCTGTGGTCGGGCATGTGGGTGCCGAAGGGCACGCCAAAGGAGATCGTTGCCAAACTCAATGCTGCGGCCGTGGAGGCGCTGAACGATCCTGCCGTGAGGAAGCAGCTCGAAAGCCAGGGGCTGGAGATGACGCCGAAGGACCAGCTCACGCCCGAAGCGCTCGGCACCCGTCAGAAGGCCGAGATCGCCAAATGGTGGCCGATGATCAAGGCGGCCAACATCAAGGTGGATTGAGCATGCCGCATGGCCGCAGACATGTCGTGGCCGTGGGGACGCGGGGCCGCCGCATCACATCGTGGCGTCACCGGGGTCCGACAATGCGGTCTCCAGGCACTGGATCAGGGCTGGGGTTGAAAACGGCTTGGCGAGAAAGCAGATCGCGCCGGCCCTGAGTGCGCGGTCGCGTACGGCCTCATCCGGAAAAGCCGTCATGAAAATGAAGGGCGTGACGCGCCCGAGGCCGCGCATGTGCGTCAGCAGCTCGACGCCGCTCATGACCGACATCTGCACGTCCGTGATCACGCAGCCGGTCGTCTCCAGTTCGGCGGATTGGAGAAATTCGTGAGCCGAGCCAAAGGTGTGGACCGTATACCCGCGCGACGTCAGGAGGTTGTTCGTCGCAAGACGAACGGAGGGATCATCATCAATGACGGAAATGATCGAAGACACTGGCAATATAATGCTCCTGCACGGGGAGCCGCCGGCTGCGATTCAGCCGCTTGAGGGAAGGTGGGCCACCGGAGCGAGATTGGAAAGCATACTTAGGTTTGCAAATGACCCCTGTTGCGCGGAATTCCGAGCGCGTCGGTCATTCTGACGAGGTCGGCCAACGACTTCGCCGCCATTTTCCGCATGATCTGGCCGCGATAGATCTTCACGGTGATTTCGGCCAATCCAAGCTCGGCGGCGACCTGCTTGTTCATCAGGCCGGATGCAACCAGGGCGAGGACGTCGCGTTCGCGCGCCGTCAGTCCCTCGAAACGGGATCGCACACCCGAGATCGACTGCTCGGCATCGCGCCGCTTGCGATCGCGTTCGATCGCCGCCTGCACGGCATCCAGCATGTCCTGGTCGCGCACCGGCTTGGTCAGAAAATCGACGGCACCGCTTTTCATGGCTCTTACGGTCATGGGAATATCGCCGTGACCGGTGATGAAGATAATGGGCGTGTGAATATTGGCTTTGGCGAGGTCCGCCTGGAGGTCGAGGCCACTCAAGCCCGGCAGGCGGATGTCGAGCACCAGGCAACTGGGGACCGCCGGCGGTTTGGCTTCCATGATCTCCGCCGCCGAGCTGAAGGCTTCGACCTTGAGGCCGACCGATTGAAAGAGATTGGTGAGCGCACGGCGCATCGACGGATCATCATCGACGATCAGGACGATCGGATCACCGGCGCTCGCCTGGGCCTGCTTGGCATGATCAGTCACGACGTGTCCTTGTGTGGCAAGGGCAGGGCGATCTGGAATGTTGCTCCGCTCCCTTCATTTTGAATGGCCGAAAGCCGGCCCGCATGAGCCTCGATGATCGATCGGCAGATCGAGAGTCCCATTCCCAGACCGCCCGATTTCGTCGTGAAGAAGGGGGTGAAGATGCGTTCCTTGACGTCTTTGCCAAGGCCGACACCGCGGTCTGTCACGGTGAGGAGCAGGCGGTCGTCGTCCGTCCGGCTCGAGCGGATCGCCAGCTCGCGCGGGCGGTCGACATTGGCATGCATGGCTTCGATGCCGTTCACCACCAGGTTGATCAGCACCTGCTGAAGCTGGATCCGGTCGCCGCAAATCCTCGGCAGGTCGGACGCCAACTCCATTCGCACCGACACCGCATGGATCGCCAGCTCGCGCCGAACCAGCGCCACTGCCTCCCTGACGACCTGGTTGATGTCGAGTGGAGCCATTTCGATCTCGGTCTTCTTCGCAAGCGCTCTAATCCGGCGGATCACCTCGCTTGCCCGATTGGCATCCTCGACAATCCACTCTGCGGAACGGCGCGCGGCCTTCAGGTCGGCGGGGTCGCGGTCAAGCCAAGCGATGCACGCGTCCGCGTTGGAGATCACCGCGGCGATGGGCTGGGTGATTTCGTGGGCAATCGAGGTGGTCAGTTCCCCGAGCGTCGTGACGCGGGTGACGTGGGCGAGCTCGCCTTGCGCCTTGCGCAGCGCCTCTTCCGCCTGCTCGACGCGGATCGCCGCCGTGACGTCGCTGCTGACGCCGCGATAGCCGAGAAAATTGCCTGTCGCATCATGGAACGGCTTGCCGCTGGTCCGCACGTAGATTGGAGATCCGTTACCATCCCTGCTGCGGTAGATCAGATCGCGGAACGCAACGTGGGCATCGAGCGCCGCGCGATGCTGCTCCCATTTCTCCGGCTCGAACTCGGCGTCGGGCGGAATGTCCCAGCGGGCCAGGCCGATCAGGCCCTTCGGCGCAGCGCTGGAGGTTTCGGCGTGCTCCGATATCCTGGTAATGCGGTGGTCCGGCCCGGTCTCCCAGAACCAGTCCGATGCGGTTTCGGCATAGTCGCGGAAGCGCTGTTCGGATGTCTTGAGCTCATCGAACGCCTGATGCAGGGCATCTTTCGCCGCGAACTGCTCGGTGACGTCCACGTGCGTGCCGATGATTTCCATCACCTCGCCGTCGCGGCCGATCACAGGATGTCCCTCGCTGTGGACGTGTCTGATCGAACCGTCGGGGCGCACAATCCGGAAGTCGATCTGGAAGGGCTGCTTTTGCCTGACAGCTTCACGTTCCACCTCGACAATCCGCCGAAAGTCCTCCGGCAGGATACGTTGCTGAAAAGCCCGGGCCGGGACATCGGTCTGGTCCAGCTCAAATCCGAACAGGCGGTACAGTTCAGCCGACCGGTAGGCGAACTCCTGACGATGAACGTCCCAGGCCCAGCTGCTCGTATGGCTGAGGCGTTGGGCTTCGGCCAAATAGGCTTCGCTGCGACGCAGCCTCTGTTCCGCTTCCTTCGCAATCGTGACATCGGTCACCGCTCCGACGAACTCGATGCGCCCGGACGGGTGCCGCACGGCGCGCGCCACGGAATGGAGATATTTGATCGATCCGTCGGGCATCAGCAGGCGGTATTCGTGGTCGAAATCCTCCGCCAGCCGGTAGGCCCGATCAAGGGTGCCGCGGACTATGTCGCGATCTTCCGGATGGATGCGCTGAAAGGCGAAGTTCAGGGTCGGCTTCGTCGCAGGGTCGCATTGGAAGATGCGGAAGGTCTCCCTCGACCAGACCGCCTCGCCGGTGGCGAGGTTCAAGCCGAAGCTGCCGGTGTGGCTCAATTCCTGGGCCTGGGCGAGGTAGGCCTCGCTCTGTCGCAGCGCATCCTCGGCTTCCTTGCGCTGGGTGATGTTCTCGCAGGCGACCAGCAGGATCGGCGTGCCGTCGCCGCGCAGCATCGCCTTGGCGTTTTCGCGGACCCAGAGCACCGACCCGTCCTTCCGGAACTTGCGAATCTCCCAGGTATGCGACTGGTCCACGGTCGTCAGGCACAAAGCGACGCATTGACGAACGAAGTCGTGGTCTTCCTCGAAGAAGACGTTCAGCACGGATTGGCCGATCAGCTCGGCCGTCGAGTAGCCCAATTGTGCGGCGCCAAACGTATTCACGTTGAGCACCGTTCCGGACGGATCGACCATGAAGTACATGACCGGATTGTGCTCGAACACCTCGCGCCATTGCTTCATGGCGTCGCGCAGATCGGTGTTCTGCCGCGAGGCGTCTGCGACCGCGGACCGGTCCTTCTCGCCGTTGCCGAATGATCGAAGCGCCGCAAGGCCGCCGAGCAGGAATTGTGCGGCCGAAGTCCCGATTTTCGTGATCTGGCCAGGCATCATCGCAAGCGTCCCGGCGCGCTAGCGTCAAGGCGAGTAGAGCACTTTGCCATAACAGGGGCAATTGCCCCCGACCAAAGTCGGATTCCCGGCAAAGCTCCCGGTTGCCGTGCAGCTTGCGCGCGTTGCGCCGTCTCGTTGCGCGGGTGGGCCAGGACCGCAAAACTACGGCACAAACCTACGTATAGCTCGCACAACCCTAGTTCTAGCGCGCATTTACCTCCGTACAATTGAGCGATGCGGTGCAGGCGGCCTAGTTTTGCGGTCAATCGAGAGGAGACGATTGCGGAGCACATTCGCTGAAAGGCTCGGGGGTGTTGCCCCCAAAGAGCCAGGCTCCGCATCCGCCCCTGACTTGCCGGACGAATTGGCGGTCACGATTGAGAGGCCGCATTTTCCGTGACGACCGTGGCGACCCGAGCTTGCGCACAAGGAAGCCGGGACCCCTGAGAGGTCAAGAGGAGAGGATGATGTGCGATAGCCCAGAGCATTCCGAGCGCCGTCCCGAGACCAAAGGCTGTGCCGTCTGCACGGCGAAGTTTGGCCTGATCCGATACTATTCCTGGCGGACGCCGCTCTGCTCGAGGAAATGTCTCGACCGGTTCAGGGCGCGCCGCGAGCGCGACCGCCGCTGGTTGTTCCGATATCAGGCGGCCTGAGGACCAGCCGCCGCGCCTGCCACCTCAGGCAATTCTTCGTCGGGAGGCTGCGTTGAACCGTACCTGCAAGCTCCTGTTGGCGATCGCGCTGCCGCTTCCGCTGGTGACGGGCGTGGAGGCCGACGAAGCCGGAGGGAATGGGCCACATCGTCACCATCCGCCCCAGGATCAACTGCTGCACGAGAAGTTCTATTCGAGCTGGCACATGCCGGACAATCCGGTTCTGAGCTGCTGCAACAATGCCGATTGCTACCCGACCGAGATTCGCTACGTCGACGGCAGGATCTACGCGCGGCGCCGGGAAGACGGCAAATACATCCTGATCCCGTCCCAGAAGGTCGAGCGCAACAGGGACAATCCCGATGGCCGCAACCATATCTGCGCGCCACCGCCGTCCGCCTCTCTGGTCGACTTGGTCTACTGTTTCGCGTTGGGAGGTGCCACGTGAGATTCATATTGGTGAATGGCAGAACCCCGTTCCGCAAGACGTCGTGCCTTTGGTGCTGCGAGGAGATCGATGGTGGCTATCTGCGGGACGCCAGGACGCTGCTGCGCTACTGCGGCTACGAGTGCTTCGCACTTCATCACGAGGCCGCGCCGTTGATCGAGGGACGTACGCGCGCGGCATCTTGAGCCGTCAGGCTGGCAGGACGCATTCGGCAGGAGAGGACACGGCATTGAGATTCATGCTCGTCAATCAGGAACATCCCTGCCACGGCGTCTGCGGCGCATGCGCGCGGCCGCTGGGTGCGAGTTACGTCCGGCATGTGTCCAAGCAAGAGCGGTATTGCGACTACGGTTGCTACCGTCAGCAGACGGCCATGGACATGCTGTGGCCCCGCAGCCCGTTCGAGGCGATCGCGGTGCTGACGGCGATTTCGAGCTGGGGCTGGATGATTCAGATGGGCGCGCTGTCGCGCTCATTGGCCGAGGCATATCTGCGCGAGTACGACCTTCTGACCATGGAAGGAGGTGACGGCTAGCTCGATGACGGCCGCGCAGAACAGTCGGCCGCAGTCACCGCGTCCAGCCCGCGCCGCGTCCAGCCCCGGCGGTGGCGAGGCTAGGGCGAGGGGGCTGCGGCTGATCCCGTTGGTGCCGCGCTCACTTCCTGCGTCGTGACGCGCTGGTCGGACTTGCCGGCGATCATGCTGCTGCCCTCGAACCTGGCGCGGTACACCAGCACGTTCTCCATCACGCGCTGGACGTAGTTGCGCGTCTCCGACAGCGGGATGCGCTCGACCCAGTCGACCGGATCGACCTTGGGATCCCTGGGGTCGCCGCGCGCCTGCACCCATTCGCGCACGCGGCCGCGGCCGGCATTGTAGCCGGCAAAGGTCATGATCTGGTTGCCGCGATATTCCGACAGCAGCGCGCTGAGCTCGGCCGCGCCCATTTGCGTGTTGTAGACGGGATCGGAGACCATCTTGTCCCAGTCGTAAGTCAGGCCAAAGCGCTTGGCGGTGTCGCGGCCGGCTTCAGGCGTCACCTGCATCAGCCCGACCGCATTGGCCGGCGACTTGTCGCGCTGGTCGAACGAGCTTTCGGTGCGCGCCACCGAATAGATCACGCTGGTCTCGATCGCGGGCGCGACCTGCTGGTGCTCGGGGATGCCGATGGTCGGAAAAGCGTAATGGTCGAGGGCGAGCCCGCGCGCCAGCGCCGACTTGCCGACCTCCAGCATCACGCGCGCATCGCGGCGCTGTCCGGCGAGTTCGCCGAGGCCCTCGAGGGCCGCCACGTCGGTGCTCTCCTTGGCGAAATCCTCGGCGTAATAGAACACCGTGTCGCGCTCGCCGATGCCGTAGAGCATGTCGGCGGCGCGCACGCGCTCGTCTGCGGGCGGGGTGTCGAGCGCGGCCAGCACGGGCGAGGGCGGTCGCAGCTCGATGCGATCGAGGCCGAGCTTTGCGCGCGCAAGCTGGCCGTAATAGGCGGTCGGATAGCGCGCGGCCGCCCGGTAGCTCATGCGCGCATCGGCCGTCGCCCCCATCGCCTCGGCGGCACGGCCGCGCCAGTAATGGGCGCGCGACAGCGCGATCGGATTGGCCGAGCCTTCGTCGATGGCGGCGAAGTGCACCATCGCCGCCTGGGGATCGCCGAGGAAGCGCAGCGCGATCCAGCCGCACATGAAATGATAGTCGACGCGGTAGACTTCCTTCTCGGGCACCGCGGCGGTGCGCACCACGTCATACGCCGTCTTGAACTTGCCCTGGTCGAGCAGCTTGCGCGCGAGCAGGCGACGCTCGCGCCACCAGGCGTCGGTGTCCTGCGCGGCCATGGTGTCGGGCGCGGCGGCCAGGATCACCTCGGCGGCGTCGTCGATGCGGTCCTTCTGGAGGTGCCATTGGGCGCGGCACAGCACATAGCCGAGATCGCGGCGCGCTTCAGTCGGTACGTCCTCGAGATCATCCTTGGCCTTGCTGGCCTTGCCGGTGACGGCGGCGCAAGCCTTGACGATCGCCAGCGCATCCTCGCCGAGCCGTTTTGCCGCGCGCCGCGCACCGGCATAGTCCTTGGCGCCGAGCCGCTTGTCCATGCGGGCGCGATGATCCTCGGAGTTGAGCAGATCGCGGAACGCTTCGTAGGAATCCTCCTCGCTCCGCTCGGACAATTCGTCAGTGCGCCAGGCCTCGCGCACGAGCCGGGTAGCCCTGTCGACGTCGCCTTCAGCGAGCAGCACGCGGGCGAGGGCGAACTTGCCCTTGGCGCTGGTCGGGCGGTCCATGGTGAATTTGTGCACGGTGGCCGCGTCGGCCTTCTCCTGCCACAGCCGCGCCTCGGCGCGGCGGCGGAGCAGGGCGCTGCTCGGCCAACCCGGATTGGCGGCAAGGAAGGCGGCATAACGCTTGAAATTCGCCGTGCTCTCGGAATGGCGCAGCATGAACCAGTCGGCGAGCTTCTGACCGGCGGGATCAGTGATGCGGTCGCGCGCCGCGCTCGCGTCATCCGTCTTGCCCTTGCGCGCGAGGTCGATCGCATCCTTCAGCGCGGCGAGGTCGCCGGTGAGGGGCGGGGCGGCCGGTTTCTCTGATGGCTCGTCGCCGGTCTTCTTCGACTTGCGCTTGGCCTCGGCATGCTTGCCGTGACGGGACTTGGCCACGGTATGTCGCTGCTTGCCGGCTTTCGCCTCATGCGACTTTTTCGGCGCAGACGATTTGTGGCTGCTCTTCGCCGCCAGCTCGGTGGGGAGGAGGGCCATTGCGGCCACGGCAACGAGACACGCGAGCGAGCGTAGGCACTGGTTCATCCCATGGTCCCCCTGCGAAACCACTACAAACCAAGGTCCGCGACGACATGCGGCTTGAGAATCAACGACATCGAGAACAATGCCACGGCATCGTTTCGCATTCCTCACGCTGTCGCAACAATGCGGCAAAATACGGATGTGACGAGGGAACTTCCGCTGGGGGGCAGTTCCTTTAACCTTTGTTAACGATCCGGGCTCGCGCGACGACCGGCCATGGTCCTGGGCGCCAGGAGGAACCAGATTGCGCGTGTTCCCGCAGCAAGATCCGGTGTATGGAGTTCCCTTGCTCCGTCCCTTTGGCCTTTGTCCCTGCAGCTATGCCGATTTTCAACCAGTCGATCAGGCGCAAGATCGTCGGTATCGCCCTCGGATTGATCGTCCTGATGCTGGTCACCTCGATCCTGTCGATGGTGATGTCGAGCCAGGTCGGCGTCCTGCTCGACGAGCTGACCAACCGCTACATCCCGGCCTATGGCGATCTCGCGCGCGTCAACATCCGCTCGCTGGAGCGATCGGTGGCGCTGCGGCGGATGATCATGACGAAGATGCAGGCGTCCTCGGACGAGGAGGCCTATGCGGCGCGCCTTCGCGAGTTCGAGGACGCCGACCGCAAGATCGAGGAGGAGGCCGAGCGCGCGCGCAAGCTGATCAACGCGATCATAGACGACCCTCGCACGCCGTCCGACAACGCCGCGCTGGCACGGATCGAGACCCGCATCGAGACCGCCGTCGGCGAGCTGCGCCGCGATCAGAAGGAGAGCCACGCGAAACTCCTCAACCAGATCGACGCACAGCAGATGGCGGAAGCGCGGATCACGCTCGAGCATATCGACGCGCTGCGCGACCAGTTCAACCAGAAGATCGATGCGATCCGGGCCGACATGCTCAAGCAGGTCTTCGCCAGCACGTCGCAGGTGATCGGCCATCAGCACCAAGCGATCATCGTCTCTGGCATCGTGACGTTGCTCGCGGCGATCGTCGGCTTTGCCTTTGCGCTCCTGGTGTCCAGCGGCATCACGCGCCCGGTGCGGCTGCTGCTCGCCGGCACCCGCGAGGTCGAGGCCGGCCGCTTCGACAAGACCATCACCGTCTCCACGCAGGACGAGATCGGCGAGCTCGCCGCGGCTTTCAACCGCATGACCGAGCAGCTCAGGCACAACGAGCGCATCCGCGAGACCTTTGGCCGCTACATCGATCCCAAGGTGGTGCAGGGGCTGATCGACCGGCCCGAGGTCGCGATCGACGGCGAGCGCCGGGTCATGACCATCATGTTCTGCGACATGAGCGGCTTCACCTCGATGAGCGAGGGCATGACCCCGCGCGGCCTCGTCAGGGTGATGAACCACTATTTCACGGTGATGTCCGGACCGATCAGGGGTAATCGCGGCATCATCGACAAATATATCGGCGACGCCATCATGTCCTATTGGGGCCCGCCCTTCATCGAGGAAGACGAGCAGGCGCTCCTGGCCGGCATCGCCGCAACCGAGATGGTCGACCAGGTGCCCGCGCTGCAGAAGCAGCTGCCCGACCTGCTCGGCATCCGCGCCATGCCGGCGCCGTGTGACCTGCGGATCGGCATCGCCACCGGCGAGGTCCTGACCGGCAGCATCGGCTCCGAGCTGATGATGAGCTTCACCGTGATGGGCGACGCCGTGAACCTGGCCTCGCGGCTGGAGGCCGTCAACAAGGTCTACGGAACCCGCATCCTGATCTCGCAGGCAACTGCTGACGCGATCGGAGCGCGGCTCGAATTGCGCGAGATCGATCGTCTGGCGGTCGCGGGCCAGAGCGCGCCGCAGCCGATCTTCGAGGTGATGGCGCGGGCGGGCGCACTCACCGGCGCGCAGGACAGCCTGCGCACGCATTATGCCGAAGCGCTCGCCGCCTATCGGGCCCGCCGCTTCGACGAGGCGCGCGCCGCCTTCAACGCCGCGCTCGAAGCCGTCCCCGGCGACGGCCCCTCGCGCACGATGCTCGGCCGCATCGCGCAGCTCGAGGCCAAGCCGCCGGAAGAGGGGTGGGACGGCGCCTGGCGGCTGGAGCAGAAATAGCCGTTTTTGTTGCGCCAGCTCGCCCTGTCGGAAAAAACGTTTCTGCTCGATAACGATGTTCGCCGTGACCTATTTCCCGGGCTTAGGTTGGATGTCCTTGAGGCGTTTGACGGGGACACGCCGATGACGGAACTTCAGGACAGGCTGGAACGGTTCGAGACGCTCACCGCCGAATGTGAGCTGATCGCCAAGCTCGCCACCGACAGCACCAAGCGCGAGTTCTATCTGAAACTCTCGGAGCAATACCGTCAGCTGGCGGTGGACATGCGGCAGGCGATCGCGACCAAGGCTGCTGCCTGACGCCGGCTGCAATCCGATCTTAAGGTTTGGCGCGCATCCTTGACCTCGCGAGCGATCGCTCGTGGTGGAAAGGCCGGGGTTCGCTGCAATGCAGCGCACCTCGCGAGTGTCATTTGCCATGCTTGACAGGGCAATCACATGCGCCTCGTTGCCGTGATCATATTCGCGCTCATGACGGCGGCCTGCGACCAGGAGCAGGATATCACCGGCTCGACGCCGACCTGCCCGATGCGGAACTACAGCTACAATCCCCGCGACATGAACCAGTGCGTCAATGCCTGCAAATCGTGCGATCGCGGCACCACGGTCACCTGCACGACCTCCTGCACCCTCAAGGGCGCGCGCTGAGCGCACCGCCTCTGCCTTGTAGGAATGCAACCCGTGGAATGGGCGGTGCCTGGGCACCGGAACGATTCACATGGGTCAATCATTGAAGCAAGTGGGCAGGACGCGGAGTCCGATGGAAATGGGTATGCTCGATCCCGGCCGGTTTCTGGTGTCGTGCTCGCATTGCGATGCCTGGCCGATGGCAGCCAACGTGAAGCGGTCGAGCTGGACGGCGTCCCCGCACGAGGTCCGCTTCGTCTGCACGCGTTGCCGGCGCGAGGAGACCGCGATCGTCTCGGCCTCCGGCGAATTGACCCCGATCAAGCGCGTCGATGTTCCGCCCCGCGATGTCGCTGTCGCCTGGGCCCAGGCGCAACGTGTGCGCGGGCGGACCTGAGCGGCCGGCACCCAACGGTCGATTGACTCGCGGGGCGAACGGCTCGTAAATGATCGGCGACGGTTCTCCTCATGGAGATCAAAAGGGAATGTGGTGCGGGATTGTCCCAACGCCGGGATTATCTCAACGCCACGGCTGCCCCCGCAACTGTAAGCGGTGAATCTTTCGTCTCATGCCACTGGGAAACTCGGTCCTGGGAAGGCGACGCAAGGTCACGACCCGCGAGCCAGGAGACCTGCCGTCAGCCGTGGTCACACGCGAAGATGTCGGTCGGGGAGTACAGACATTAGCTTCACCGGAGCAATCCATCGCTCTGCCGTGAAACCTCGTTCGCTGTGACGTGCCACTGACGTCATACCGAGGTTACCATTGTGTCCCGTCTCGTCTCTGCCGCCAGGCGCTTTGCCGCCGGCCTGCTCGCATCCGTTTCCCTGCATTCGCTCGATCCGTCCTCCGCCTTCGCCCAGCAGGCGCTTGCCGAGCAATTGCCGCCGATCGAGGTGACCAGGTCCGACGATCAGAACCGAACGCGCGCCAGGGCGATCGGCGATGGCGAGGCGGGGGTGAGGACGAATGTCGCGCCGGCAGGCAATGGCGCCGGCTCATCCGGCTCCGGCGGTGAGGCTGCCGCCGGCAGCGGCGGCATCGTCGGGGCCGCGACGACCGTCATCACGGCAGCCGATATCGCGCATTCGCCATCGCAGACGCTCGCCGAGATCATTGCGACGCAAACGCCGGGGGCCCAGATCACGACGTTCTATGGCGGCCAGATCGGCGCCAAGACCAGCGTGGACCTGCGTGGCTTCGGCGCCTTTGCCACTGCCAACACGCTGGTGCTGGTCAACGGCCGGCGGCTGAACGACGTCGACATGGCGCAGGTGGATCTCTCCACCATCCCGCTCAATTCCATCGAGCGCATCGAGGTGACGCGCGGCAATTCCGGCGCGGTGCTCTATGGCGACAACGCGGTCGGCGGTGTGATCAACATCGTCACCAAAAACGGCGTCGGCGGACCGCCCGTGACCGCGCGCATCGAGGCCGGCTTCGGCTCGTTCAACACCAGGCTCGGCAACGTGTCGACCTCGCTCAATTCCGGTCGGTGGTCGACCTCGTTCTACGGCAATACGGTCAGGACCGATGGCTATCGCGACAACAACCGCTATTCCCAGCAGAATGGCGTCGGCAATCTCAATTACACCACGCCAGGCCTGACTGCTTTTCTCACGGTTACCGGTGATAATCAGGAGCTGCGACTGCCGGGCGGCCGCACCGTCGATCCCTCGATCGGCCTCGACGAGCTCAGGGCCAACCGGCGAGGGACCAGCACGCTGTTCAACTACGCCAACCAGCAGGGTTTTGGCGCGACTGCGGGTTTCACCAAGACCCTGATCAGCGGCGTCGATCTCATCGTCGACGGCGGCGTGCGCGACAAGAAGCAGCAGAGTGCATTCTTTTCCAGCCCGACGCCGGTTCCGGCCTTCTTCTCGTCGACCTATGTCGGTTCCCATCTGACGACATGGTCGATCACGCCGCGGCTCAGCGTGAAGAGCCTGCTGCTCGGCATGCCGTCGCAGCTTCTGACTGGCATCGACTATTACGATGCGAGCTTTGAGCAGAACCGCGGCGCCGGGCAGGGGCTCGCCCCCTGGCACAATTACGACCTCAGGCAGCGGACCGTTGCGGGTTATTTCCAGCACACATTGGGAATCGCCCCCACGACAGACATCTCCTACGGCGCGCGGGTGCAGAACGTCAGTCTTGCGGCACGCGACAATTTCGACCCGGCAGCTCCGTTCAACGCCGACATCGGCGCGTTGCCGCTGACGAGCAACGAGACCCAATATGCGCTGCATCTCGGCGCCGAGCATCGTCTGAACGACCAGGTCTCGCTGTTCGGCCGCGTAGCGCGCGCGTTCCGCACGCCTGATGTCGACGAGCGCCTGTCCTCAGGGCCTTCGTTCGATCCCTTGACCTTCGCTGCGATCCCGCAAACGTTCCAGCTCAAGACCCAGACCTCGCAGGACATCGAGGGCGGTGTTCGCATCAAGGGCGGCGGGTTGCAGCTGCAGAGCAGTCTCTATCTGATGGATCTCACCAACGAGGTCCATTTCAATCCGGTCCTGTTCTACAACACAAATCTTGATCCGACCCGCCGCTACGGCTCTGAGACCAGTCTGTCCTATCGCGTCAACGACGCCCTGCTGCTGCGCTCCGGCGTGGCCTATACAAGTGCGGTCTTCCGCGAAGGCATCTGGGCCGGCAACGACGTGCCGCTGGTCTCGCGCTACACGGCGAGTGCGGGTGTCACCTGGAACATCTGGCAGAATTACGTGGTGCTCGATGCCACCGCGCGCTTCTGGAGCGAGCGTCGCATGGACAACGACCAGGCGGGCACCCAGAAGCCGATCCCCGCCAACGGCACGATCGATCTCAAGCTCAGCGGCCAGGTTGAGCGCTACTTCTGGTCCCTCAGCGTCAACAATGTGCTGAACGCGCTCTACTACGACTACGCCATCGCGAGCACCTTCACGGACGGCCGCTTCAGTGCCTATCCGCTGCCCGGCCGCACCTATCTGCTCAAGGCCGGCGCAACGTTCTGATTTTCGCCAGGGCCGTCACACGCCCTCAAACGGACTAGAATTCGAAGAGAAGGAGATTCAACCATGGCTCTCGGCATCCTGCCGTCTGGTGACGATCGCTTCCGGCTTCACCCGGTCGCGCCGCGCCTTGCGCCGATGTTCTGCTTTGCGCTGCTGACGGCGTCATGCGCGCTCGCAAGCTTTGCGTTCGCGTGCGCCACGCCGTTCGCGGCCTTCGCCGTCATTGCCGCGGCGATGCTGCCGCAGCGTCCGGCGCTGCTCGTCGTCACCGGCGCCTGGCTCGTCAACCAGATCATCGGTTTCGGCGTGCTGCATTATCCCGTTGATGCCAGCACGATTGCCTGGGGCTTTGTCATCGGCGCGGCTGCGCTTCTGGCGACCGCGGCCTCGTCGGTGGTGCTCGGCCTGCTGCCGCAGGGCCGCACGCCGTTGGCGCTGGCGATCACGCTCATCGCCGCCTACGGGATTTACGAGATCGCGCTGCTCGCCGCGACGCCGTTCCTCGGCGGCGAGGGCGCCTTCACCGCCGCCATCGTGACGCGCATCGCCCTGACCTGCGCCGTCTGGCTCGCCGGCCTCGTCGCCGTCTGCGAGATCGTCCGTCTGGTCGACCCGGCCGGACGCAAGCGTGCGATGTCGGCCTGAGCGGCCGCTCGTGGCCGTAGCCTGTGTCGCCCTCTGTCAATCCGCGTCGCTGAAAATATTCCACTTTACCGAAATTCGGTTTCGGCGTATGTGTGGTCCATCCCGGCTCACCAAGAGGGGCGATCATGTGTCGTCACGCATCGCGAGCCGGGCTTGCGGTGGACGCGGCAGCGTCGGCACGAGAGGCGCGGGCAGGGCGGGTAGTCCCTGTGAGCCCGAGGCTTCGTGCGACGAGCGGCGCTGTCAGGCTTCGTCTCGTCTGTAAGTTTCCGGCTTCGTCGACAGGGCCAGGAAAAACTGCGACGAAATGGCGGGCCGCGCGTACGGCAAAACCGTGTGGTCCTGGCCGTCGTTGCTACGGTCAAACTGTTCGAAGATGTGCGCGAGCCCAACCGGGTGGACGGCATCGTCAATTCGAACGGCGAGGGAGGCCAGAAGGAATGGTCGGCTCCCGGGAGATCACGGCATAAGCCGTCCAGCCACTGCGCAGGGAAGGCCGAGTGATCGGCACCACCTGTATGCTGCTGTGCGGTTCTTTCTGCGTGTGCATTTCGCGCAGCGGACCGCGGGTGCGAGCCAGCACCCGGCCTTCCCTGCGCCCTCTTGGATTGGAGGGTGGAGAGTTGAAGCAAAGCTCGGGCGAAATCCGCCGCGAGGACGCGAAGACGTGTCTACGATTTAAATGCAGGTTGGAGGAGTGCCGCCACCTCATACTCCGTCATTGCCGAGGAGGAGAGAGCCTACGTCAAACTCTCGTCTCGTGCCCCGGACGCAGCGCAGCGCCCCGGCGATGCGAAAGCATCGTCCGGTGCGCTGCAGAGCCGGGGCCCATGTCTCCGCGAGCGCTATCTGTGGTTTCTGGGTCCCGGCTCTGCGCCGCAACGCTCGCGCGTTGCGACTTGTCCGGGATACGGGAGGGAGTAGCCAACGAGCGGAAGGGCACACCGACTCACTTTCGCACGCCTGGTCGCCGAGGAGGAGTTGGGCGCAGTGTGCGTGCCACAAAATCTGAAGTTGTGGATCGTCATCTTCCTGAGGGTATTGCAGTAATCCAACCCGTGTCTTCCCGGTAACGATTGTGCTGTCTCCGCAACACTCATCCCGGATTTAACCCTCATCACGGCGGTTCGCATCGCCGCCGCTTTTTGGCCACACCCGAACATGAATAAAATCACTCTAATGTTTTACGGGCAGCGGCGGTCTTCGAAGGGCCACGAGAAAATCCCAAGGTCGATTCAAATCTTGGCTCTGATTTTTCGGGTCTGAAAGGGTTGACCGAGGAAACTGGGTTGCGATGAACGCGAAGACCGACATCAAGCAGAGGCTGCCGAGCCGTCACGTGACGGAAGGCCCTGCGCGCGCGCCGCATCGGTCCTATTTCTACGCCATGGGTCTGACCACCCAGCAGATCCACCAGCCTTTCGTCGGCGTTGCCTCCTGCTGGAATGAAGCCGCTCCCTGCAACATCGCGTTGATGCGCCAGGCGCAGGCGGTGAAGAAGGGCGTGGCGTCGGCCGGCGGCACCCCGCGTGAGTTCTGCACCATCACCGTCACCGACGGCATCGCCATGGGGCATGACGGCATGCGCTCCTCGCTGCCGTCGCGCGAATGCATCGCCGACTCCGTCGAGCTGACCGTCCGCGGCCATGCCTATGACGCCCTGGTCGGGCTCGCCGGCTGCGACAAGTCGCTGCCGGGCATGATGATGGCCATGGTCCGCCTCAACGTGCCCTCGATCTTCATCTATGGCGGCTCGATCCTGCCCGGCACTTTCCGCGGGCAGCAGGTCACCGTGCAGGACATGTTCGAGGCCGTCGGCAAGCATTCGGTCGGCGCCATGTCGGACGAAGACCTCGACGAGATCGAACGCGTGGCGTGCCCCTCGGCAGGCGCCTGCGGCGCGCAGTTCACCGCCAACACCATGGCGACCGTGTCCGAGGCGATCGGCCTCGCACTGCCTTACTCGGCCGGTGCCCCGGCCCCCTATGAAATCCGCGACGCCTTCTGCATGACCGCGGGCGAGCAGGTGATGGACCTGATCGCCCAAAACATCCGGCCGCGCGACATCGTCACCCGCAAGGCGCTGGAGAATGCCGCCGCCGTGGTCGCCGCCTCTGGCGGCTCGACCAATGCTGCGCTGCACCTACCGGCGATCGCGCATGAGTGTGGCATCAAGTTCGACCTGTTCGACGTTGCCGAAATCTTCAAAAAGACACCATATGTCGCGGATTTGAAGCCGGGTGGCCGTTATGTCGCCAAAGACATGTTTGAAGTAGGTGGCATACCGCTTCTGATGAAGACGCTGCTCGACAACGGCTTCCTGCACGGTGATTGCCTTACCGTCACGGGCCGTACGATCGCCGAAAACCTCAAGAGCGTGAAGTGGAATCCGCACCAGGACGTGGTGCACCCGGCAGACAAGCCCATCACCGTGACAGGCGGTGTGGTCGGTCTGAAGGGCAATCTGGCGCCAGAAGGTGCGATCGTGAAAGTCGCGGGAATGTCCAACCTCAGGTTTACCGGTCCGGCCAGGTGCTTCGACCGCGAGGAGGATGCTTTCGAGGCGGTCCAGAAGCGCACCTACCGCGAAGGCGAAGTCATCGTGATCCGCTACGAGGGGCCCAAGGGCGGCCCCGGCATGCGGGAAATGCTCCAGACCACCGCGGCGCTGACCGGCCAGGGCATGGGCGGCAAGATCGCGCTCATCACCGACGGCCGCTTCTCGGGCGCCACCCGCGGCTTCTGCATCGGCCATGTCGGGCCGGAAGCTGCCATTGGCGGCCCGATCGGGCTGCTCGAGGACGGCGACATCATCGAGATCGACGCGGTCGCCGGTACCCTTAACGTAAAATTGAGCGACGCCGAGCTCGCCCAGCGCAAGACCAAATGGACCGCTCGCGCGACTAACCACACGTCGGGTGCGCTCTGGAAATATGCTCAACAGGTTGGACCAGCGGTCGGGGGGGCAGTGACCCATCCGGGCGGCGCGCACGAGAAACAGTGCTATGCGGACATCTAGGCGTGCCATAGTTGCGTTTGTGTTGGGGGTCGGTGCGCTGGCCGCGCCGGCGCTTGCCTTCGACGGGGCTCCAGTCAACCCGAAGGACGCGACCATCCCGGTCGTGACCACCTTGCCGGGGAGCGCGGCGACCGCACGCGGTAAAGTCGCGCCGGCGGCCGTGCCTCAGGAGACCTCGCTCAGTGCGCTGCAATATGCCGCCGAGGGTGGTCACCCCATCGCGCAGTGGAAGCTCGGCCGCATGTACGCCAATGGCGACGGTGTCGCCCAGGACGATCTGCGTGCCTTCGAATATTTCAGCCGGATCGCCAATGCGCATGCCGAGGACAGCCCGTCGGCACCGCAGGCGCAGATCGTGGCCAACGCCTTCGTCGCGCTCGGCCGCTACTATCTGAGCGGCATCCCGAACTCGAAGGTCAAGTCGGACCCGGAGCGGGCGCGGGAGATGTTCTCCTATGCTGCCTCCTATTTCGGCAATGCCGACGCGCAATATGATCTCGCCCGGCTCTACCTGAAGACGCCGGACGCCTCGCGCGAGGATTTCCGCTACGGCGCGCGCTGGCTCGGCCTCGCCGCGCAGAAGGGCCAGCACGAGGCGCAGGCGCTGCTCGGCCAGATGCTGTTCAACGGCGACCGTCTGCCGCGACAGGCCGCGCGCGGCCTGATGTGGCTGACGCTGGCGCGCGACAGCGCCGGTGCCGACGAAACCTGGATCAAGGAAAGCTACAGCCGCGCCTTCGCCAAGGCCTCCGACGACGACCGCGCCATGTGCCTGCAAATGCTGGAACAGTGGGTGCAGGGCGGCCGCCGCGAGTAGGGCGGCAACTCGGTGCCGGTAGGGTGGGCAAAGCGAAGCGCGCCCACCAACTCTGCGGACGTTAGGCTGCCTCCAGATCCAGATCCGCCCACACCGGCACGTGGTCCGAGGGCTTCTCCCAGCCGCGCACATAGCTGTCGATCCCGACATTGGCCAGCCGGTCGCTGGCCTGTGGCGACAGCAGCAGATGGTCGATCCGCAGGCCCTGGTTCTTCTGCCAGGCCCCGGCCTGGTAGTCCCAGAAGGTGTAAAGCCCGGGCTCATCCGTGACGGCCCGCAAGGCATCGGTGAGGCCGAGGCCGAGCAGGGACTGAAAGCTCTCCCGCGTCTCGGGCTTGAACAGGGCGTCCTCGGTCCAGGCGGCCGGATTGTGCACGTCGCGGGCGTGCGGGATGACGTTGAAATCGCCGGCGAGGATCAGCGGCTCCTCGGTCTTGAGGCGCTCTTTCGAATAGTCAAGAAGCCGGGACATCCATTTGAGCTTGTAGGGATATTTCTCCGTCCCGACCGGATTGCCATTGGGCAGATAAAGGCAGGCGATGCGCAGCACCCCGCGCTTGAGCGTGACCACACCCTCGATGAATCGGGCATGGGCGTCCTCGTCGTCGCCGGCGAGCCCCGACTTGGTCTCGTCGAACCGGAGCTTGGAGAGCAGCGCGACGCCATTGAACGTCTTCTGCCCGTGCGTGACCACGTTGTAGCCGAGCGCCTCGATCTCGAGCCGCGGGAAGGCCTCGTCGACGCATTTGATCTCCTGGAGGCAGACGATGTCCGGCTGGCACTCCCTCAGCCAGGTCAGCAGGAGGTCGATCCGCTGCCGGACCGAGTTCACGTTCCAGGTGGCAACTCTGATGGTCATGTCGGCGGGCTCCGGGCAGGGGCCATGGTTAGAACAAACTGCAAACGCGCCCGTCAAGGACGCCGCAAAATCTCCCACAAAATTAACCCGGCTTAAGCAGGCGGCAGGCCATTGATCGTCAAAAGGTTCCGCGAATGGGATGGCCGGACAAATCGATGAAGCGAACCGAGCCGCGTGACGGCCTGATCGGCGCGTTCCTGTATTGGCTCGGCGGCTTCGAGATCGAGGACGGCCTGACCGCCGATCTCAGCGAGCGCGAGATTCGCCGCATCCGCGCCAAGCAGATCGACGCCGTAACGCGGCTGATCCCCGTGACGATGGCGGTGACGATGCTGAACGTCGCCATCGTGCTGATCCTGTTCTGGGGCCGGGGATGGAACGACTTCCTCGCGATCTGGGGCCTGACGCTCGCCGCCACCGCCTCGCTCGCGGTGCGCGCCTGGCGGCGGTCGCATCAGAACCCGCCGCAGGAGGCCTCGCCCCGCGCCGCGCGGCAGATGCTGCGGCAGGCGGTCTTGCTCGCCGCGATCTGGGGCGCGTTGCCGCTCGCTCTGTTCAGCCGCATCGAGCCGACCAGCCAGCTGATCCTGGCCTGCCTGATGGTCGGCATGATGTCGGGCGGCGCCTTCACGCTGTCGACGTTCCCGCGCGCCGGCCTCGTCTATCTCGCCACCATGACGACCGCCTGCGCCGGGGCGCTATTGCTCTGCGGCGCCGGGCCGTATCTGGTGACGGCGGTGTTCCTGCTGCTGTTCGCATTCTTCATGGCGCGCAGCATCGTCTCGCAGGGCAATCTGTTCCTCGGCAATCTCAAGGCCCAGCTCGAACTCGAACGCCAGACCGAGATCATCTCGCTGCTGCTGAAGGACTTCCAGGAGAACGCCAGCGACTGGCTGTGGCAGACCGATGCCGAAGGGCATCTGGTCGATGTGCCCGAGCGCTTCGCGGACGTCGCTCAGTTGCCGCTGCCGCTATTGAAGGGATCGCATTTCGCCGACGTGCTCGACATGCTGTGCCCCGAGGACAAGAGCGCGGCCTACAACGTCGTCGGCCTGATGGAGCAGAACGAGCCGCTGCACGAGATGAACCTCAAGGTCGTCGCCGGCGGCGAGGCGCGGCTGTGGTCGCTGACGGCCAAGCCGGCCTATGATCGCGAGGGACAATTTTTGGGCTATCGCGGCTTCGGCCGCGACGTGACCGAACGCTGGCGCGCGGAAAAGGCCGAGGCCGAGAGCCGCGCCAAGTCGGACTTCCTCGCCGTGATGAGCCACGAGATCCGCACGCCCATGAACGGCGTGCTCGGGCTTGCCAGCATGCTGCTCGAAACCAAGCTCGATCCGGAGCAGCGCGAGGCCGTGACCACGATCCGCGAGTCCGGCGACAATCTCCAGCGCATCCTCAACGACATCCTCGACCTGTCCAAGCTCGAGGCCGGGCGCTTCACCTTCGAAGTGATCGACTTCGCCCCGCAGGCGCTGGTGGAGGCTGTCGTGACCGTGGTCCGCGCGAGCGCCAAGGGCAAGGGGCTGACGGTCAAGCTGGCACTCGACCCGAACCTGCCGCCGACGCTGCGCGGCGACGTCGCGCGCATCCGCCAGGTGCTGCTCAACCTCGCGTCCAACGCGGTGAAGTTCACCGATGAAGGCGAGGTGACGATCTCGGCGACCTGCCAGGCGCGCCGCGACTTGCTGGCGACCGTCGAATGGACGGTGACCGACAGCGGCATCGGCATCGCCCCCGAAAAGCTTGGCCAGCTCTTCAGCGACTTCGCGCAGGCCGACGCCTCGATCAGCCGCCGCTTCGGCGGCACCGGGCTCGGGCTTGCGATCTCCCGGCGCATCATCGAGCAGATGGGCGGCACTATCGGCGTCACCTCGACGCCGGGCGAGGGATCGACCTTCCGCTTCACGCTGGTCCTGCCCTGGAGCCAGGCGCAGGCCTCCGAGCAGACGGCCGGCCACGATGAGGCCGACGAGCTCAAGACCCGTATCGCCGGTCTCGATCGGCCGCTGAAGGTGCTGGTCGCGGAGGACGATGCGGTCAACCGCATGGTCGTGAGCAAGATGTTGGGGGCCTTCGACGTCGAGCTGCGCGTCGTCACCGACGGCGCTGAGGCCGTCGCGGCAGCATCCGAAGGCAATTACGATGTGGTGCTGATGGACGTGCGCATGCCCGACATGGACGGGCTTGCCGCCACCCGCGCGATCCGTGCGCAAGGCGGGCGCTTCGCGGCCTTGCCGATCGTCGCGCTGACCGCCAACGCCTTCCCCGAGGATGTCAGGATCTGCCGCGAGGCGGGCATGTCGGACTTCCTCGCCAAGCCGCTGCGCAAACAGGCGCTGGTCGCGGCCTTGCTGCGTGCGCTCGACGGCCACGTGATGTCCGAGGACGCGCCGCTGCAGCCGGAGCTGATGCCGGCCGAGATGGAGTGGACGGATGAGGAGAGGCAGATAACAGGCGCGTAGGCGGTCAGACCGAGAAGCTGGTGCCGCAGCCGCAGGATGCCGTGGCGTTCGGATTGTTGACGCGGAACGAGGCGCCGATCAGGTCGTCGACGAAATCGACCTGCGATCCCGCCAGGAACGGCTGCGAGGCGGAATCGACCAGCACCACCGCATTGTCCTGCTCGATCACGAGATCGTCGTCGGTTCGCGCACGGTCGATGTCGAATTTGTACTGGAAACCCGAGCAGCCGCCGCCCTCGACCGAGATGCGCAGCATCGCGCCAGAACCTTCGCCCTTGAGGATCTCCCCAATCCGGCGTGCGGCGCGGTCACTGATGGTCACGTCGGTCGTCATGGCTTGTCTCCGATAGTCCCGCGGTCATACCAGGTTCACTTGCCCAATTCATTTGGTATCCCGCGTCCGGCATAGTTAAGTGCAAGGATACGCAGAATCAAATGGATAGGGACTAAATTCGTCGTGTCCGTCGGAATGGCTGCCCCCCATGCGCCCTATGCCTGCGATCCCGACCGCAGCCGCGGCCGGCTGGTCGCGGAGCCGCCGAGCCGGACCCGCAGCCCGTTCCGGCGGGATTGCGACCGGGTGATCCACTCCACCGCGTTCCGCCGCCTGAAGTACAAGACCCAGGTGTTCGTGTTCCACGAGGGCGACCACTACCGCACAAGGCTGACCCATTCGCTGGAGGTGGCGCAGATCGCCCGTGCGCTGGCCCGGCAGCTCGGGCTGGACGAGGATCTCACCGAAACCCTGGCGCTGGCCCACGATCTCGGTCATCCCCCGTTCGGCCATGCCGGCGAGCGGGCGCTGGACGCCTGCCTGAAGGATTTTGGCGGCTTCGACCACAACGCCCAGACGCTCCGCGTCGTCGCTTCGCTCGAGCATCGCTACCCCGATTTCGACGGGCTCAACCTGACCTGGGAGTCGCTGGAGGGCATCGTCAAGCATAACGGTCCGCTGACCGACCGCAGCGGCGCGCCGGTGGGGCGCTATCGCGAGCACGGCATTCCCGTCGGCATCGCCGACTATATCGAGACCTACGACCTCGAATTGTGGAGCTTCGCCTCGCTGGAGGCGCAGGTCGCCGCCATCGCCGACGACATCGCCTATGACGCCCACGACATCGACGATGGTCTGCGTGCCGGCCTGTTCCATCTCGACGATCTCAAGGTGATGCCGCTCACGGCTGAGATCATCGCCGAGACCTCGGCGCACTATCCCGACCTCGAAGACCTCAGGCGCGGTGCCGAGCTGGTGCGCGAGCTGATCTCGCACCTGATCGGTGCGGTGTTCGCGCAGGCGCAGAAGAACCTCGCCGCGGTGAAGCCCCAATCGGCCCAGGATGTCCGCCAGCAGAGCCGGGCGCTGGTCGCATTTCCGGCCGAGGTCGCCGAGGAGGAGGCCGCCATCAAGACCTTCCTCTACCAGCACATGTACCGTCACAAGCGGGTGATGCGGGTGATGGGGGAGGCGGAGCAGATCCTGTTCGACCTGTTCGCGAAATACCTGAAATCCCCGGGCGAGCTGCCGCCGGAATGGTTGCTGGGGGCCGAGGCGGACGATGAGGGCGACCGGGCCCGCCGGATCGGCAATTTCATTGCCGGAATGACCGACCGTTTCGCCCTGACCGAGCACCAGCGGCTTTTTGACTCGACCCCGGATTTGCGTTAGGCGGCGGCCATGCCCGACACATCCTCAGCACTGCATCTGTTCGCCGACGTGCTTGCACGCGTGCACGCCGCCTGCCGTACGCTGGCCGTGGAAGCCAACTGGCCCGAGGGCATCGATTTCTCGCGCGTGGTGGTCGAGCCGCCGCGCGATCCCTCCCATGGCGACATGGCGACCAACGCCGCCATGGTGCTGGCGAAAGAGGCAAAGGCCAAGCCGCGCGACCTCGCCGAGCAGATCGCCGAGCGGCTGCGTGCCGACGCGCTGATCGCCAAGGTCGATGTCGCCGGTCCCGGCTTCATCAATCTGACCTTGAGGCCGGCCGCCTGGGCCGAGGCGCTGCGGATGGTCCTGCGCGAGGGCGCCGATTACGGCCGCGTCCGCGGCGGCTCCAAGGTCAATATTGAATATGTCTCGGCCAATCCGACCGGGCCGATGCATGTCGGTCATTGCCGCGGCGCCGTGTTTGGCGACGCGCTGGCGAGCCTGCTCCGTTTCGCAGGCCACGACGTCGCGCGCGAATATTACATCAACGACGCCGGCGCCCAGGTCGACGTGCTCGCGCGCTCCGCGTTCCTGCGGTACCGCGAGGCGCTCGGCGAGGACATCGGTGCGATCCCGGAAGGCCTCTATCCGGGCGACTACCTGAAGCCGGTCGGCACAGCACTCGCGAAGGAACATGGCGACAAGCTCCTCGCGATGAGCGAGGTCGAATGGCTGCCGACGGTGCGCGCCAAGGCGATCGCGATGATGATGGACGAGATCAAGGACGATCTCGCCGCCCTCAACATCCGTCATGATGTGTTTTTCTCGGAGCGCTCGCTGATCGAGACCGGCAACAACAAGGTTGCCGAGACCATCGATTTCCTGAAGGCCAAGGGCGACGTCTACGAAGGCCGCCTGCCGCCGCCAAAGGGCGCGCCGGTCGAGGATTGGGAAGACCGCGAGCAGCTGCTGTTCAAGGCGACGGCTTACGGCGACGACGTCGATCGTCCGCTGATCAAGTCGGACAATTCCTACACCTACTTCGCCGCCGACATCGCCTACCACAAGAACAAGTTCGACCGCGGTTTTGCGGAAATGATCGACGTCTGGGGCGCCGACCATGGCGGCTATATCAAGCGCATGCAGGCGGCGGTAAAGGCGACGACGTCGGGCAAGGGCTCGCTCGACGTCAAGATCGTCCAGCTCGTCAAGTTGCTGCGCAACGGCGAGCCGGTGAAAATGTCCAAGCGGAGCGGGGACTTCGTCACCTTGCGTGAGGTGGTGGATGAGGTCGGCCAGGACGCCGTCCGCTTCATGATGCTCTACAGGAAGAACGACGCCGTGCTCGACTTCGACCTCGCCAAGGTCATGGAACAGTCGCGCGACAACCCGGTGTTCTACGTCCAGTACGGCCACGCTCGTGGCCACTCGATCTTCCGCAACGCGAGGGCGGAGGTGTTCCCGGAACTGCCGGAGGATGCCGGCGAGCGGATCGCCTGGCTCGCTGAGTCGGCGGTGGAACGGCTGTCAGACGCCGTCGAGCTCGACCTGCTCAAGCGTCTCGCAATATTTCCGCGCATGCTGGAAGCCGCAGCCGCGGCCCACGAGCCGCACCGAATTGCCTTTTATCTCTATGATTTAGCCAGCGAATTTCATGCACTTTGGACGAAGGGGCGCGATTTGCCCTATTTACGCTTCATTATCAATAATGATGCAGAGCTTACAAAGGCGCGACTGGCCATGGTCCAGGGCGTCGTCTCGGTTCTGGCATCGGGCCTCGCCATCCTCGGCGTCCATGCTCCGAACGAGATGCGGTAGTTTGGGGCGAACTACTTAAGGGGAATATCGGGGGTAACCGGCAGAAGCCGGATCGCTTAGACTTGGTTGAAAGCCTTGTGGGTCGAAAGCCGTGCCTTGGTCGAGGGGCGCGCGGCTTTCCCGAAGGGACGCATCATCACGATGGCCGAACGATATCAGGACAGACCGTTTCCCTCCGATGACTATGGTCGCGGTGGCGCCCAGCATGGCAAGGCGGAGAGCGATCCCTTGGCCGAGCTCGCCCGCCTGATCGGACAGACCGATCCCTTCGCAGCTCAAGGGCGGCCCGGCGCACATCCGCCGGCAGCCCCCGCGCCCGCGCAGGGCTATCAGGACGACGACTATCGGCAAGAGGATCGACAGGACGATTATCAGCAGGACTATGCCGAGCAGGCCCCGCCGGCGCAGCCCGGGCCGCCCTCATGGATGCGGCGGGCCAACGTGCAGCCGCAGCCGGCGCCAGCTCCCGAGCCAGACTATCCCGTGTCCGTAAACCCGGTCCACCCGTTGCACCGCTATTCAGCCCAGCCTGCCGCGCCCGAGCCTGAACTTCATCAGCCCCAGGCTTATCAGGATCACGCCTATCAGGCGCAATCCTACCAGGATCAGGCCTACCAGCAGGATCAGGCTTACCAGCAACAGGCCTATCAGGAGCCACATCAGCAGCCCGATCCGGCGCGTTACGACGATGCGCTCTACGGCCGGCTGGAGGCAGGCGAGCAGGATTATCAGCGCGATCCCGCCTATCCCGACGATCCCTACGCGTATCAGAGCGACTATCCGGAGGCGGAGCCCGAAGAGCCCAAGAAGCAGCGCGGCGGCATGATGACGGTCGCAGCGATCCTGGCGCTTGCCGTGGTCGGCACCGGCGCCGCCTTCGCCTACAAGACCTATGTCGGCTCGCCCCGCAGCGGCGAGCCGCCGATCATCAAGGCCGACAACACCCCGACCAAGATCGTGCCGGCGCCGACGGATTCCTCGGCCAAGGTGCCGGATCGCATGGTGAGCGGCGATGGCACCGAGAAGATCGTGCCGCGGGAAGAGGCGCCGGTCGACGTCAACGCCAAGGCGGGCGGTCCTCGCGTGGTGTTCCCGCCGCTGAACCAGAATGCGAACCCGCCGTCGGTGGCGAGCGTGTCGCCGTCTGCGGTGCCGCCGCCGAGCACGGGCGCGAGCAACGGCACGATGTCGAACAATTCGCCGCGCCCGATCAGGACTGTCGCCGTGAAGGGCGATCAGACCGACAGCGCCACGCCGCAATCGGCCGCTGCCGCCAGGCCAACGGCTGCGCCGAAGCCTGTGGCTGCGCCCGTTGCGCCGGTCGCGCCGCGCAATCCGCCGACCTCGGCCAATGCCAGCGCCAACCAGCCGATGTCGCTGGCGCCGCAATCGGTCCCGGCAGCCGAACCGCCGCAGCGGATGGCTGCGACCACCCCGACGCAAATCGCGCCCGCCAGCAGCGGCGGTGGCGGCTACATCGTGCAGGTCTCCTCGCAGCAGAGCGAGGATAGCGCGGCCGCGTCGTATCGCGTGCTTCAGAGCAAATATGGCAGCGTGCTCGGCTCCCGTTCGCCGGTGATCAAGCGGGTCGACCTCAGCGACAAGGGCAAGGGGGTCGTCTACCGCGCCTTCGCTGGGCCCTATGGTTCGGCAGAGGAAGCGACGCACGCCTGCAACAGCCTGAAGTCCGCAGGCTTGTCCGCCTGCTTCGTCCAGAGGAATTAACGGCCGTTTCCTTGACCCCCTCGCGGGTCAGGGTTAATCGGCCGTTATGAGCACGCGGGCCTTCATTACCGGTGTATCCGGAACGGAACTGACCGCCGTCGAGCGGGAGTTTATCCGCGACCAGCGCCCATGGGGCTTCATCCTATTCAAGCGCAATGTCGCAACGCCAGCTCAAGTCGCTGCACTGGTTGCGGAATTGCGGACGGCGGCAGGTGCTGCCGACGCGCCCATCCTGATCGATCAGGAAGGCGGTAGGGTACAGCGGCTCGGTCCGCCGCACTGGCCGGTCTATCCGCCGGGCGCCGTTTTCTCGACCTTGTACGACACTGATTCGGCGCTCGGGCTCACCGCGGCGCGCCTGTCCGCCCGCCTGATCGCGGCTGATCTTGCCGATCTCGGCATCACCGTGGATTGCCTGCCGCTGGCCGACGTGCCCGTCGAGGGTGCCGATGCTGTCATCGGGAACAGGGCCTATGGCACCGAGCCCGGCAAGGTCGCGGCGATCGCGCGCGCGGTCACCGAGGGCCTGGAGCAGGGCGGCGTGTTGCCGGTGCTCAAGCACATCCCCGGCCATGGCCGGGCCACTGCCGACACCCATTTCAAGCTGCCGACGGTCGATACGCCCAGGGACGAGCTGGAACGGACCGACTTCGCCGCCTTCAAGCCGCTGTCGGACCTGCCGATGGCCATGACTGCACATGTTGTGTTTAGCGCGGTCGACCCCGCCCATCCGGCGACGACATCTGCGACAATGATTGCTGACGTGATTCGCGGCGCAATCGGGTTCCAGGGTTTGTTAATGAGTGATGACGTGTCGATGAACGCGCTGTCGGGGAATATCGCCGAGCGGACCCGCGCCATCTTCGCGGCCGGCTGCGATGTGGCCCTGCATTGCAACGGCAATATCGAGGAGATGCGCGAGGTCGCCGGCCAGACACCTGAGCTGTCGGGCAGGGCGCTGGAGCGGGCGAACGCCGCGCTCGCCGCGCGCAAGGCGCCGCAACCGCTCGATCGCGTCGCCGCACGCACTGAGCTG
Organism: Bradyrhizobium ottawaense; assembly: GCF_002278135.3. NCBI lineage: Bacteria > Pseudomonadati > Pseudomonadota > Alphaproteobacteria > Hyphomicrobiales > Nitrobacteraceae > Bradyrhizobium > Bradyrhizobium ottawaense. The sequence continues at coordinate 4,166,370 of NZ_CP029425.2, forward strand.
GACGCATTGATCGCACGGGCAAACACGGCATCGGCATGACCGCAGAAATTCTATCTTTCGAAACCGGGCGGCCCGCAGAGCTTGCCGAGGGTGAGCCGGCGTTGGTGGTGGACGTCGAGGGCTATGAGGGTCCGCTCGATCTGCTGCTCGCGCTGGCGCGGCAGCAGAAGGTCGACCTCGCCAAGATCTCGATCCTGGCGCTGGCCGACCAGTATCTCCACTTCATCGAAGCCGCGCGAAAGATCCGGCTCGAGCTCGCCGCCGATTACCTCGTCATGGCGGCATGGCTCGCCTTCCTGAAGTCGCGCCTGCTGCTGCCGGAGCCGCCGAGCGCGGAAGGCCCGAGCGCCGAGCAGATGGCGACGGCGCTCGCCAACCGCCTGCGCCGGCTGGAGGCCATTCGCGAAGCCGCCAACCGGCTGATGAACAGGCAGCAATTGCTGCGCGACATCTTCCCGCGCGGCGAGCCCGAGCAGATCGCCGAGATCAAGCACCCGAAATACACGGCGACGCTGTACGATTTGCTCACCGCCTACGCCTCGCAGCGCCAGTCGCGCGTGCTGGCGAGCGTGCATCTGGCCAAGCGCACGGTGTGGTCGCTCGCCGAGGCGCGCGCCACGCTGGAGCGGCTGGTCGGCAGCATCAGCGAGCAGGACGATTGGGGCGTGCTCGACGACTTCCTGGTCCGGCACGTCGCCGATCCGACGCAGCGCGCGACGGTGTTCGCCTCGAGCTTTGCTGCTGCGCTCGAATTGGTGCGCGAAGGTCAGCTGGAGCTGAACCAGAAAGAGGCGTTTGCGCCCATCTATTTCCGGAAGGGGCGCCCCAAACCGGTGCCGGACGCAGCTCCTGCGCCTGATGCGCCGGTCGGTTAAGTGCAAGAAGGAGAAGCTGCCATGGCAAGCCTGGCTGAAGTGCGGGTAGAAGAGGCCGAGCCGATGGAGAACGAATCCCAGGCACGTCCCGAGGAATTGCGGCTGCTGGAAGCACTGCTGTTCGCTTCGAGTGAACCGCTGGATACCGCGACGCTGGCCAAGCGCATGCCCGAGGGCGTCGACGTCAAGGCCGCGCTCGAGCAATTGCAGGCGGACTATTCCTTGCGCGGGGTGAACCTCGTTCGCGTCGCCAACAAATGGACCTTCCGCACCGCCGGCGATCTCGCCTGGCTGATGACGCGGGAGAGCACCGAGACCCGCCGCCTGTCGCGCGCGGCAATCGAGGTGCTGGCGATCATCGCCTATCACCAGCCGGTGACGCGCGCCGAGATCGAGGAGATCCGCGGCGTCGTCACCTCGAAGGGTACCCTCGACGTGCTGCTGGAGACCGGCTGGATCAAGCCGCGTGGCCGTCGCAAGACGCCCGGCCGTCCGCTGACCTTCGGAACCACCGAGGACTTCCTGTCGCAATTCACCCTGGAACAGCTCGGCGATCTGCCGGGTCTCGAGGAGCTGAAGGGCACGGGCCTCTTGGATTCGCGCCTGCCGACCGGATTCAGCGTGCCGACGCCGTCGGACGACCCGCAGCTCCGCGAGGACGAGGATCCCTTGGAACCGGGCGAGGATCTCGATCTGGCGCTGGCGCCTGCGGTTGAGCCCGAGACTCCGGAGGAGGCACCGGAAGGCGGCCAAGAGGAGGGCGGCGAAGGCGGCACCGAAGAGTGAGGCCTTTGCGTTTTACCGGTGCCCTGCGACCGGTTAACACTAGCAAGATTACGTAGTGCCAACAGCGAATTGGCGCTGCCTTGGTCCTTGTTTTTGACACCCGCCAAGCCTAGGTTTCAGTGAAGATCGGCCGGGTCCCCGGCCATGCGCGTTTGGAGGGTTGCAGGATGGGTTCACTCAGCATTTGGCACTGGATCCTGGTGATCGCAGTGGTCCTGCTGCTGTTCGGCCGCGGCAAGATTTCGGATCTGATGGGCGACGTGGCGCAGGGCATCAAGGCGTTCAAGAAGGGCATGCAGGACGACGACAAGCCCGCCGAGAAGCCCGAGCCGGCCAAGTCCATCGAGCACAACAATGCGCCGACCGCGGCGCGGTCCGACGTCGGCAGCAAGGCCGTCTGAGCCAAAGAGCACGCGAGACGCGGGGTGCGGCCCGATCCTGCGCGCAAGGGATTGGGTCGGCTGCGGCTTCGCGTGAACGGAAGACCTCATGTTCGACATCGGGTGGAGTGAACTGGTCCTGATCGGGGTCGTGGCCTTGATCGCCATCGGCCCGAAAGAGCTGCCGGGCGTGCTGCGCATGGTCGGACAGTGGATGGGCAAGGCCCGCAAGATGGCCGCCGAATTCCAGGGCCAGTTCCAGGAAGCGATGCGCGAGGCCGAAATGGCCAACCTCAAGAAGAGCTTCGACGAGGTCAAGGAAGCCGCGACCGGCTTCAATCCGCTGTCCTCGCTCCAGAAGGACGTCAGCGACGCGCTCCGCGTCGACGCGCTGGACAAGCCCGCCGAGACGCCGACCACGACGGCTGTCGAACCACCGGCGACTTCAATTGAAGCGCCTGTCACTCCTACCACTCCGGAAGCGCCGACGCCCGCGACCTTCATGGAAGCCGAGGCGCATGCGGCTGCGAACGAGCCGCTCGCCATCACCCGTGAGGTCGAGCAGGCGCAGGTTGCGCAGGACACCGCGCCATCCGAAGCGATCAAGGACGCCAAAGCGTCATGAGCGACGCCGATATCGAGGCCAGCAAAGCCCCGCTGATGGACCACCTGATCGAGCTGCGCTCGCGGCTGATCAAGGCGCTGCTCGGCTTTGGCGTGGCCTTCATCTTCTGCTTCTTCTTCGCCAAGCAGATCTACAACGTGCTGGTCTGGCCGTTCGTATGGGTCGCGGGTCCGGAGAATTCCAAGTTCATCTACACGGCGCTGCTGGAATATTTCATCACCCAGCTCAAGCTCGCTTTGTTCGGCGCCGGCTTCATCTCGTTTCCGATCGTGGCGACGCAGATCTACAAATTCGTCGCGCCCGGGCTGTACAAGCACGAGAAGCAGGCCTTCCTGCCGTACCTGGTCGCGACCCCGTTTTTCTTCGTGCTCGGCGCGGCGCTGGTCTATTTTGTCGTGCTGCCGATGCTGGTCCGCTTCTCGCTCGGCATGCAGCAGGCCGGCAGCGACGAGACCGCGCAAATCCAGCTTTTGCCCAAGGTCGGCGAATATCTGTCGCTGATGATGTCGCTGATCTTCGCCTTCGGCATCGCCTTCCAGCTTCCGGTGATCCTGACGCTGCTCGGGCGGATCGGCATCGTGACCTCGAAGATGCTGCGCGAGAAGCGCCGCTATTTCATCGTCATCGCCTTCGTCATCGCGGCGGTGCTGACCCCGCCGGACGTGCTCAGCCAGTGCTCGCTCGCGCTTCCCTTGCTCTTGCTCTACGAGGGTTCGATCATCGCGGTGGGGATGGTGGAGAAGAGGGCGGCGGCAGCCTCGCAGGCGACCACCGGCACCGACGTGTCGACGCCGGCCAATCCGGCGGAGTAGGGCGCTTTCGCTCTATCATAGCGCCATTCAGCCCATGATTCGTCATACCCGGGCTTGACCCGGGCATCCACGACTTGATCTAAGGCGGCAGATACGTGGATGGCCGGGATTAACCCGGCCATGACGGGAAGACAGCCATGCACGACATCAAATCGATCCGCGACAATCCGCAAGCCTTCGACGCCGGCCTCGCCCGGCGCGGCCTGAAGCCGTTGTCGGCCTCGCTGCTCGCGATCGACGAGACGCGGCGCGCGGCGATCCTGGCCTCCGAGCAGGCGCAGGCTCGGCGCAACGCGGCCTCCAAGGAAATCGGCGATGCCAAGAAGGCGAAGGACGAGGCGCGCGCGGCCAAGCTGATGGCCGAGGTCGCCGAGCTCAAGACCACGATGCCGCAGCTCGAGGCCGCCGCGAAAGCCGCCGATGAGGAGCTGACCAAAGAGCTGTCCGCGATCCCGAACATTCCGTTCGACGACGTGCCCGATGGTGTCGACGAGCACGGCAACGTGCAGCACCACGTGTTCGGCAACAAGCGCAACTACGGCTTTGCGCCGAAGCTGCATGACGATCTCGGTACCGCGCTCGGTGACATGGATTTCGAGGCGGCGGCAAAGCTCTCCGGCGCCCGTTTCGTCGTGCTGAAGAAGGGACTGGCGCGGCTCGAACGCGCGCTCGGCCAGTTCATGCTGAATCTGCATGTCGACGAGCACGGCTATACCGAGATCAATCCGCCGCTGCTGGTGCGCAACGAGATCATGTTCGGCACCGGACAATTGCCGAAGTTCGAGGATGATCAGTTCTGGGCGATCAAGGGCGAGCTCCTTGCCTCGCCCGACCAGGAGCGGCTGAGGACAGAGCGCCTCGGCCTCATTCCGACCGCTGAGGTGTCGCTGACCAACCTCGCGCGCGAATCCATCCTCGACGAGAAGCAGTTGCCGATGCGGCTCACCGCGCTGACGCCGTGCTTTCGTGCCGAGGCCGGCGCGGCCGGACGTGACACGCGCGGCATGATCCGCCAGCACCAGTTCACCAAGGTCGAGCTGGTCTCGATTACGACGCCGGAGGTGAGCAAGGACGAGCTGGAGCGCATGCTGTCCTGCGCCGAGCAGGTGCTGCAGCGGCTCGGGCTGCATTATCGCGTGATGACGCTTTGCGCAGGAGACATGGGTTTCTCGTCGCAAAAAACCTATGACATCGAGGTCTGGATGCCGGGGCAGGGCGAGGGCGGGGCATTCCGCGAGATCTCGAGCTGCTCGGTCTGCGGCGACTTCCAGGCACGACGCATGGATGCGCGCTCGCGCGGTCCCGACGGCAAGCCGCGTTTCGTCCACACGCTGAACGGCTCCGGCACCGCGCTCGGCCGCGCGCTGATCGCCGTGATGGAGACCTATCAGCAGGAGGACGGCTCGATCGCGGTCCCCGACGTGCTTCAGCCCTATATGGGCGGCGTGAAGGTGATCGGGCGCGAGTAGGGCGTGTTACCTGCCTGAAACGCAGAAACGTTTGGTTGCGAAGATCGGGCGGCCGGCTATCCTGCCGGCCACCCGCAACGCGAACCCTCCGTTCATGGCCTTGCACCGCGACATCTTCTGGGTCGGCCGACAATGGGCGGTGACGGGGGCCGGGATCCAGGCCGTCGATCAGCGCCTGCGCGGCGTGCTGGACATCGAGATCGCCCGGCTCTGGGACGACGATCTCGTGCAGAGCCGGCGGGCCAAGCCCGGTGTGAACGCTGCCGACTTCGACAACGCGCTGACGGTGGCGCGCGAACGCTTTCCGCGAGAGCCGGAGCCGGATGCGTTCGTTGCGCAATTGGAGGCGCTCGGCGTGATCGAGGCTGCCGTCGTCAGTCCGGCGGTGCCTGCGATGAGTCTGCGTGCTGAGGGGCGGCTGGCGCGCTTCCTTCCACAATGGCGCATCCGCCGCTAACGGGTTCAGGCAGGAACCCCTGATCAGCCGGTTTGCCTGATCGGCCGGAGCCGGATAAGACGGCTTGGACCCCGCTTTTTTGGAATCGAACCTCCGCATGCGCATTCTCTGCACCAATGACGACGGCATTCACGCCCCCGGCCTCAAGGTGGTCGAGGAAATCGCGCGCGCGCTGTCCGACGACGTCTGGGTGGTGGCGCCCGAGCTCGACCAGTCCGGCGTGTCGCACTCGCTGTCGCTGAACGATCCCTTGCGCTTGCGCGAAGTCGGGCCGCGGCACTTTGCCGTGCGCGGCACGCCGACCGACTGCGTCATCATGGGCGCGCGCCATATCCTCGGTGCCAAGCTGCCTGACGTCGTGCTGTCCGGGGTCAACAAGGGCCGCAACGTCGCCGAGGACGTGGTCTATTCCGGCACCATCGCCGGCGCGCTGGAAGGCACCATCCTGGGGTTGCCGTCATTCGCGCTGTCGCAGGAGTTCAGCGTCGAGACCCGCGAGCGCCCGCCATGGGACACCGCGCGCAAGTTCGGGCCCGACATCCTGCGCAAGGTGATTGCCGCGGGCATTCCGAAGGACACGGTCATCAACGTCAATTTCCCGTCCTGCGCGCCGGAGGATGTGCTGGGCATCCGCGTCACGCGCCAGGGCAAGCGCAATCTCGGTTTCCTCAGGATCGACGAGCGCCAGGACGGCCGCGGCAATCCCTATTTCTGGATCGGATTCGAGCGCGCCGCGATGATGGATACGCCGGCCGACGGCACTGATCTGGCGGCGCTTCGCGAGCGCTATGTCTCGGTCACCCCGCTCAGGCTCGACCGCACCAACGAAGCGTTTTCGGAAGAGCTCAGCGCGACGCTGAAGTAACGCTAAAGCGCGATGCGATCAGGATGAATCGTCATCGCGCTTTAGGTTGTCGTTTAAGCATGATCTTTTCGGAAAACCGCTGCGCACTTTTCCGGATCATGCTTTAGCCACCGCGAAGCGCGGCTTCGATGGTCTTGCCGAGCGCGTCGAGCTGGAACGGTTTCTGGAGCGCCGGCCGGTCGCGGTACTGCTCGGGCAGGCCGGAGGAGCCGTAGCCGGTGGCGAAGATGAACGGGCAGCCTTTCGCCTTGATCACGTCGGCGACCGGCGAGATCACCTTGCCGTTGACGTTGACGTCGAGAATGGCGATGTCGAACTCGGTCGCCTGGGCGAGCCGCATGGCCTCGGTGATGTCGCCCGCCTCAGCTGCGACCTTGTAGCCAAGCTCTTCGAGCATGTCCGCGACCATCATCCTGATCATCACCTCGTCCTCGACGAGGAATACAGAGCGGCCGGAAAGCCCTGTCGCGGTCATAGTTGAGTCCCTTGCCCATTGCCAAAAACGTTCGCAGATAACACGAATTGACGCAATGCGCGTTTCGACGAACGGATACCTGAAAATGGTCATCGCGGCTCGCCCATGGCAAGCCAATTTGTGGTCAAATGCTCCAGGCGAAGGTTATCATGGGTTCCTGAGCAGGAACACGATTCCTGCGCCCGGGCTTAACGTCCACCGGACCCGGCACGACAGCACAAGCAGGCAATGACCCCCGATCAGCATCCGCCGGAAAAGATGATGTTTCAGCTCTCGCTGAGGCGTCGGGGCATCAGCGATCAGGCGGTGCTGCGAACCATGGAGGAGGTGCCGCGCGAGCTTTTCGTCGACGAGGCCGATCGCGAGGGCGCTTATCGTGACAGCGCGCTGCCGATCGCCTGCGGGCAGACCATCAGCCAGCCCTTCGTCGTGGCCTACATGACCGAGCAGCTCCAGCTTCAGAAGCGGCACCGCGTGCTCGAGATCGGGGCAGGTTCCGGCTATCAGGCCGCCGTGCTGTCGCGGCTCGCCGGCCAGGTCCTGACCGTCGAACGCTATCGCAAGCTTGCCGATACGGCGCGCGCTCGGCTCGAAAAGCTCGACTGTCACAATGTCGAGGTGATGCTCGGCGACGGGCTCAATCTGGCGCCCAATATCGGCCCGTTCGACCGCATCATCGTCACCGCCGCAGTGGAGCGGCTTCCGGACAATTTGGTCGAGCGGCTCGAGGTCGGCGGAATCCTGATCGCGCCGGTCGGCCCGCATCAGGGCGTGCAGACGCTGGTCCGCCTGACCCGCACCGAAGCCGGGATCGAGCGCAAGGAACTCGTCGAGGTCCGCTTCGTGCCGGCACTGCCCGGGGTGGCGCGGGAGCTGTAGATTTCCGGATCGGCTGCGCGGCCAACATCTTATTGGGAGGGTTAAGCCGTTATTTACTCGGCGCGTGTTTACTTAAAACACCAGTTCTGTTGCGTACGAGTGAGTAACCATGTCCGTCGTCGCCGAGTTGCTTTACTCGCGCCGCGTACCGCAGGTCGCGGTGCTGGCGCTGATCTCCTTCAGCTTCGCAGGGTGCAGCGCCGACATGTCGTCGCGGCTGTCCCAGTCGAACTTCTCCAACCCCTTCTCCTCTGACCAGACCGGTTCGGTGCAGCAGGCCCCGCCGCCGCAGCAGCGCGAGCTGCCGCAATATTCGCGGCCGCAGACGCAGCCGGGCTATTATCAGTCGCAGCCCTTGCCGCCGCCGGCGGTGGCCGCACCGCAATCCTATCCCGTCACGGGTGGTGGTGGCGTGTCCGGAGGCGGGCGCGGCGTCAGCTCCTACGCGCCCCCGGCGCAGCCGCATCTGGAAACCACGGCCACCGTGCCGCCGCGTTCCGTTGCCGCGGCTCAGCCGGCCGGAGGGACCAAGATCATCGTCGGCACCAGCGATACGCTCGACGTGCTCGCCAAGCGTTATCGTGTCACGCCGCAGGCGATCCTCGCGGCCAACGGCTACAAGGGGCCGCGTTCGCTCTCGCCCGGCCAGCAGCTGATCATCCCGCATCCGGCCACCGCCGCTGCACCCGCGCCCGCGTTGGCTCCCGTCGCGGCGGCTCCCGCGATGGCGCCTGCAGCCAAGCCGGTTGCGGCGTTGGCTGCGCCGCCGAGCACCCACTTCGTCAATCACGGCGACACGCTCGCCAGCATTGCCCGCAAGAACCATATATCGTCGGCTGAGCTCGCCCGTGCCAACGGCCTCGATCCGTCGGCCAGGCTCAAGCTCGGCACCAGGTTGACCGTGCCCGGTCCCAAGACCGCTGTCCTCGCGGCGCCGGTTGCGGCGGCTCCCGTGGGGGCTGCTCCGGTTGTCGGGACGCTCCAGCCGGTTGCTGCCGCTCCTGCGCCCGCCACCAAGATGGCGGCTGTCGCCGCACCGGTGCAGAGTGCTCGGCTGGCCCAGGCCACGACCAATGTCGAAGAGAAGCCCGCCGAGGCTCCGGCGAAAGCTGCGGAGACCACCAGCGCGCTGCCGACCTTCCGCTGGCCGGTGCGCGGCAAGGTGGTCACCACCTACGGCGCCAAGACCAACGGCAAGTCCAATGACGGCATCAATCTCGCGGTGCCCGAGGGGACGCCGGTCAAGGCGGCCGAAGACGGCGTCGTCGCCTATTCCGGCAATGAGCTGAAAGGTTACGGCAATCTGGTCCTGGTTCGGCACTCCAACGGCTACGTCACCGCATATGCCCATGCGAGTGAGCTGATGGTGAAGCGCGGCGATACCATCAAGCGCGGTCAGGTCATTGCCAAGTCGGGTCAATCCGGGGAGGTGGCGTCGCCGCAGCTCCACTTCGAGATCCGCAAGGGATCGAGCCCGGTTGACCCGCTTCAATTCCTGAACGGGGCGTAAGGCCTAAATTGCCTCCGCATTGAAGCTGTCGTCGCCCGGCCTGGCCGGGCGACCCAGTATTCCAGAGACAGTCATTGTTGAGCCGAAAAGCCGCGGCGTACTGGATTCCCCGCTCCAGTGCGTAATTGCGCACAAGGCGGGGAATGACAGTTGTGGGCGGGGCTATAGCTAGCCTTACTTCGCCGTCAGCTTCACGCCGAGCCGGCCCGCCAGCTCCTGCACGAACTGCCAGGCGACGCGGCCCGAGCGGGAGCCGCGGGTGGTCGACCATTCCAGCGCCTCGCGCTCCAGCGCCTCATCGTCGACCTCAATGCCGAAATGGCTGCAATAGCCGCGCACCATGGCGAGGTATTCGTCCTGGCTGCAGCGGTGGAAGCCGAGCCACAGGCCGAAGCGATCTGACAGCGAGACCTTCTCTTCGACGGCTTCGCCGGGATTGATCGCGGTCGAGCGCTCGTTCTCGATCATGTCGCGCGCCAGCAGATGGCGGCGGTTGGAGGTGGCGTAGAGGATGACATTCTCGGGCCGGCCCTCGATGCCGCCTTCGAGCACGGCCTTCAGCGATTTGTAGGACGCGTCATTGCCGTCGAAGGAGAGGTCGTCGATGAACACGATGAAGTGGAAGCTGGCGTCCCGGAGCTTCTCCATCAGCGTCGGCAGCGTTTCGATGTCCTCGCGGTGGATCTCGATCAGCTTCACCCTGTCCGCCGGCTTGCGCTCCGCGTTGATGCTGGCGTGCGCCGCCTTCACCAGCGACGACTTGCCCATACCGCGCGCGCCCCAGAGCAGGGCATTGTTGGCGGGCAGGCCATTGGCGAAGCGCTCGGTGTTCTCCATCAGGATGTCGCGCATCCGGTCGACGCCCTTGAGCAGGAACAGCTCGACGCGGCTGACCCGCGGCACGGCTGCGAGGCGGCCGTCGGGGTGCCAGACATAGGCATCCGTCTGCTTGAACGACTCGCGTTCGAGGGCCGGCTTGCCCTGGGCGGACAGGTGCGCCGCAATTGTCTCCAGCGCGCGGACGATGCGCTCCTGGGAGAGGTCTGGGGCTGCCTTGACGGCCCCCTTGGTCGTCCCCTTGGGGCGTTTTGCCGCGACGGGGGCGGGCTTGCGGGCAGGGGTGCGGGGGCCTTTGCCGGCCGGGCTTTTGCTAAGGTTTTTGGGCATGTCCGAAGTTCCTGAGAACGCAGCCTTATCGGGCCTGACGGCGCGCCGCAAGGTGGGTCAAAAGGGCAGTCTGGCAGCGTTGCAATTGGGGCAATGGCCGCTATAGTCCGCGCGAATTTGACCGAACCGGTCGCCTTTGAGGGCCTGACCGGCTTTCCCCCGTTCTCACGAGGATCGTCCGAATGCTGATTACCCCTGCGTATGCCCAGGCCGCGGGCGCCGGCGACACCAACAGCATGTTGATGTCGCTGCTGCCGTTCGCCCTGATCTTCGTGATCATGTACTTCCTGATTCTGCGTCCGCAGCAGAAGAAGGTCCGTGATCATGCCGACCTCGTGAAGAATATCCGCCGCGGCGACACCGTCGTGACCTCGGGCGGCCTCGTCGGCAAGGTCACCAAGGTCGTCGACGACGACCAGATCGAGTTCGAGATTTCCGACGGCGTCCGCGTGCGGCAGATGCGCCAGATGATCTCGGGCGTGCGCGCCAAGGGCGAGCCGGCGAAGGAATCCAAGGATAGCAAGGAAGCCGCCAAGGACGACGCCGCCTCGAAGTGAGCGCGTCCGCGGGCATCTCAAGTCTCCTGATCTGACAGGTCCAGTCGATGTTGTATTTCACGCGGTGGAAGGCGCTCGGGATCATCCTGACGGCGCTGATCGTGTGCCTCTGCGCGGTCCCGAACTTCTTCCCCGAGGCCCAGGTCAAGACCTGGCCCGCCTGGGCGCAGCGCCGGCTCGTGCTCGGCCTTGACCTCCAGGGTGGCTCCTACCTGCTGCTCGAGGTCGATTCCAACTACGTGAAGAAGGAACGGCTCGACCAGGTCCGTGACGACGTTCGCCGCACGCTGCGCGATGCCAAGATCGGCTTCACCGGCGGCGTCACCGTGCGCAACGACGCGGTCGAGGTTCGCATCACCAAGGAATCCGACGCTCAGGCGGCGCTCGCCAAGCTGCGCGAGCTGTCTCAGCCGCTGGGCGGCCTGATGGGATCCAGCGGTCAGCGCGACCTTGAGGTGACCGATGCCGGCGGCGGGGTGATCCGCCTGAGCGTCCCGCAGGCCGCGATGCTCGATCGCCTGCGCAAGACCATCGAGCAGTCGATCCAGATCGTCGAACGCCGCGTCAACGAGCTCGGCACCGTCGAGCCCGTGATCCAGCGCCAGGGCAATGACCGCATCCTGGTGCAGGTCCCCGGACTTCAGGACCCGACCCGCCTGAAGGAACTGCTGGGCAAGACTGCGAAGATGGAATTCCGCATGGTCGACACCTCCGTGCCGCCGGATCAGGCGCAAGCGGGCAGGTTGCCGCCGGAATCCGAACTCCTGATGAGCGCATCGCCGCCGCCCACGCCCTATGTGGTCAAGAAGCAGGTGCTGGTCGCCGGTGGCGATCTGACCGACGCCCAGGCGAGCTTCGACCAGCGCACGGGCGAGCCGGTCGTCAGCTTCAAGTTCAACACCTCGGGTGCGCGCAAGTTCTCGCAGGCCACGCAGGAGAACGTGGGCCTGCCGTTCGCGATCGTTCTGGATAACAAGGTGATCTCGGCGCCCGTCATCCGCGAGCCCATCACCGGCGGCCAGGGCCAGATCTCCGGCAGCTTCACCGTGCAATCGGCCAACGATCTGGCGATCCTGCTGCGCGCCGGCGCATTGCCGGCGCCGCTGACGGTGGTCGAGGAGCGCACCGTCGGTCCGGGCCTCGGCCAGGACTCGATCGAGAAGGGCGAACTCGCGGCCTATGTCGGCTCCATCCTCGTCATCATCTTCATGCTGCTGACCTACCGGCTGTTCGGGGTGTTCGCGAACATCGCGGTGGCCATCAACGTCGCCATGATCTTCGGCCTGCTGTCGCTGCTCAACGCCACGCTGACGCTGCCCGGCATTGCCGGCATCGTGCTCACCGTCGGCATCGCCGTGGACTCCAACGTGCTGATCTACGAGCGCATCCGCGAAGAGCTGCGCGGCGGTCGCAACGCGATCTCGGCGATCGACGCCGGCTTCAAGCGGGCGCTCGCGACCATCCTCGATTCCAACATCACAACCTTCATTGCCGCCGCGGTGCTGTTCTACATCGGCACCGGCCCGGTGCGCGGCTTCGCCGTGACGCTCGGCATCGGCATCATCACCACGGTGTTCACCGCCTTCACGCTGACGCGGCTGATCGTCGCCTGGTGGGTGCGGTGGAAGCGGCCGCAGAGCGTGCCGATCTAGGAGCCTGATCGTGACTCACACCGTTCTCATCGGGCTCGGCGTCCTCATTGCCGTCCTCACCGTGGTTGCCGCGCTCGGCCTGCTGCCGTCGCTGCGTATCGTCCCTGACGAAACGCATTTCGATTTCACGCGCTTCCGCCGCATCAGCTTCCCGATCTCGGCGGCGCTGTCGATCGTCGCGATCACGTTGTTCTTCACCCATGGCCTGAATTTCGGCATCGACTTCCGCGGCGGCACGCTGCTGGAGGTCAGGGCGAAGTCGGGCGCCGCCGACATCGCCGCGATGCGCACGACGCTGGATGGATTGCGTCTCGGCGAAGTGCAGTTGCAGCAGTTCGGCGATGCCGCGAACGTCCTGATCCGCGTCGCGGAGCAGCCGGGCGGCGATGCCGCGCAGCAGGAGGCGGTGCAGAAGGTTCGTTCCGCGCTCGGCGATTCCGTCGAGTATCGCCGCGTCGAAGTGGTCGGCCCGCGCGTCTCCGGCGAGCTGCTGGCCTTCGGCATGCTCGGTCTGATGCTCGCGATCGTCTCGATCCTGATCTATCTCTGGTTCCGGTTCGAATGGCAGTTCGCGTTAGGGGCCATGATCGCCAACGTGCACGACATCGTGCTCACGATCGGCTTCATGTCGATCAGCCAGGTCGATTTCGACCTGACCAGTATCGCCGCGCTGCTGACCATTCTCGGCTATTCGCTCAACGACACCGTCGTCATCTACGACCGAATCCGCGAAATGCTGCGGCGCTACAAGAAGATGCCAATGCCGCAGCTGCTCAACGAGTCCATCAACTCGACGCTGTCGCGCTCGATCATCACCCACTTCACGGTGACGCTGGCGCTGCTGGCGCTGCTCCTGTTCGGCGGGCACGCGATCCACAGCTTCACCGCGGTGATGATGTTCGGCGTGGTGCTGGTCGGCACCTACACCTCGATCTTCATCGCGGCGCCGATCCTGATCTATCTCGGCGTCGGCGAGCATCGCGAGGATGCGCCCGATACGGCACCACCGGCGAAGAAAAGCAAGGCATGATCCGAACCGCATGCCCTCGCAGGCGTTTGCGAGGGCAGTAAGCCCATTCGGACGAAGCTCATGGCCGGCGATCCCAATGCACCGCATTTCCCGCGCTCGGCGCCGATCGAGGCCTATGGCAAGGGCGGCTTCGCCTTCGCCGGCATGTCGCATCGGGGCTCGCTGCTGTGCTTGCCCGACGCGATCTGGGCCTGGGACGTGACGGATCCCCAGAAGATCGACCGCTATTCGCTGGACCGGGTCTTCACGGCCGCCAACAGCATCGACACGCTCCTGATCGGCACCGGAACCGGGGTCTGGCTGCCGCCGCCGGCGCTGCGGCAGGCGCTCAAGGCGGTGAGGGTGGTGCTGGATACGATGCAGACCGGCCCTGCGGTGCGCACCTACAACATCATGATCGGCGAACGGCGGCGGGTTGCCGCTGCACTGATCGCGGTGCCATGAACAGCACATGAGCAGCGCCGCGCCGCCGCCCGATTCCGTCACCTTCTGCGCCGATCTCGTGCGCAGCCATGACTTTCCGCGCTACGTCGCGACGCTGTTCGCGCCCGCCGCCGAGCGCCGCGCGCTGCTGGCGCTCTATGCCTTCAATGTCGAGATCGTCCGCGTCCGCGATCAGGTGAGCCAGCCCTTGCCCGGCGAAATCCGCTTTCAATGGTGGACCGACATGCTCTCCGGCCACGTCCATGGCAGCGCCGAGGGCAATCCGGTGGCGGCGGAACTGCTGCGAGCGATCCGCGATTTCGACCTGCCGGTCGAGCCGCTGTCGCTGCTCGTCGACGAGCACCAGTTCGACCTCTACAACGACCCGATGCCGACCATGGCGGCGCTGGAAGGCTATCTGGCCGCGACCTCATCGGCGCTGTTCGCTCTGGCGGCGCAGATCCTGGCGCCGCCCTCGGACGCCACCGTGCATCTCGCCCGTCATGCCGGGCTGGCGCAGGGCATCGTCCAGGTCATTGCAAACCTGCCGCGCGATGCCGCGCACCGTCAGCTGTTCCTGCCGCAGCAGCTGCTGGCGAGCCTCGGTTGCAACATGGAAGATGTGTTCGCCGGCAAGGAGACGCCGAATTTGCGTTCCGTGCTGGAGCAGCTCGCGGGCGAAGCGAGGCAGCATCTGGCTACGGCCCTGTCGTTGCTGCCGGAGGTGCCGGCAGCGGCGCGGGCAGCATTTTTGCCGATTGGACAGGTGCGGGCCGACCTCAAGCTGCTGTCGCAACCCGGGCGCAATCCCTTCACGCCGAGGCCATCGTCCCGGCTGCGCACGCTGTGGACGCTGTGGCGGGCTTCGCGGTCGCGCGAGTTTACCAAATAGCGGCTGGCTTATCGCCTGAGCCGGCCAAATGCCCTATGCTGTCCTATGGCTGACTTGTCCCCAATCCCACCCTTTGATCTCAGCGGTCTGCCGGTCGCCCCAAGCGACATTGCTGCCGCAGCCGAGACGATCAGGGGCGCCGTCGTCGAGACGCCCTGCAGCTACAGCCGCACGCTGAGCAGCATCTGCGGCTGCGAGATCTGGCTCAAATTCGAGAACCTCCAGTTCACCTCCTCGTTCAAGGAGCGGGGCGCGCTCAACCGCCTCACCGCGCTAACGCCGGAGGAGCGCGCGCGGGGCGTGATCGCGATGTCGGCCGGTAACCACGCGCAGGGCGTCGCCTATCACGCCAAGCGGCTCGGCATTCCCGCCACCATCGTCATGCCGGTTGGCACGCCCATGGTGAAGGTTGAGAACACCAGGCATCACGGCGCTGAAGTGGTCGTCACAGGCGCGACGCTGGAGGAGGCGGCCGCGTTCGCGCGAAGCCACGGCGAAGCCAAAAGCATGATCTTCGTCCACCCCTACGACGATCCGCTGGTGATCGCGGGGCAGGGCACGGTCGGGCTGGAGATGATGAGGGCCGTGCCGGAGCTCGACACGCTGGTCGTGCCGATCGGCGGCGGCGGCCTGATCAGCGGCATCGGCATCGCGGCGAAATCGATCAAGCCGTCGCTGCGAATTCTGGGCGTCGAGGCCTGGCTCTATCCCTCGATGTACAACGCCATCCATGACGGCAATCTGCCGGCGCGGGGCGACACGCTCGCCGAAGGCATCGCGGTGAAATCGCCCGGCAAGATCACGACCGAAATCGTCCGACGCCTCGTCGACGACATTGCGCTTGTCAACGAGGCCGAGCTTGAGCGCGCGGTCGCAACCCTGATCTCGATCGAGAAGACGGTCGTCGAGGGCGCCGGCGCCGCCGGCCTTGCCGCTCTGATGTCCGATCCGTCACGCTTTGCCGGCCAGAAAGTCGGTCTCGTCCTCAGCGGCGGCAATATCGACACGCGGCTGATCGCATCCGTCCTCACGCGCGAGCTGGCGCGCGAGGGGCGGCTGACCCAGCTCTCACTCGACATTCCAGACAGACCCGGGCAATTGGCCGCCGTCGCGGCCCTTTTGGCCGAGGCCGGCGCCAACATCATCGAGGTTTCGCACCAGCGGACCTTCTCCGACCTGCCGGCCAAGGCCACGCTCCTGCAACTCGTCATCGAGACCCGCGACAGCGCCCATCTCGACGAGGTGATGGCGAAGCTCAGTGCGTCCGGGCTGAGCGCGCGCTGCACCTAGGGCACGTTGAGACGCCAGGCCGAGCCGAGCGCTACTCCGGAAGGCCTGCGATGCGGAGAGCGTCGCCGAGCGAGGAAGCGAGCGCTGGCGCGCAGTTGACGCCCTGAAATTGACGGCCATAGCGGAACGTCGGGTGCAGCTCCAGCACCCGCGCGGCCGCCGCCTTCGCCTCCTGCAATCGTCCAAGCTTTGCCAGCGCCGCGGCCAATTGCACATGGGTGATGCTGTGGCGAGAATTGGCCTGAACCGAGCGGTAAGCGGCACGGCACGCATCCTCATATCGGCCGTGATGGAAGTGCCCGAGAGCCTGGGCGTCGAAAGCGGCGAAGGCCCATGGATCGAACGGGCTGAGCCGCAGGCCTCGTTCGCTCCATTCGATAGCGCGGTCAGGATCTCCGCCCCAGCCGAGCATGACGCTGCCGAGGATGTAGGTCAGCGCCGATGATGGGCTGATGGCGAGCGCGGCCTCGAACGCGATGAAGGCTGCGGGGCGATCGTGCCCGTCCATGCCGATCGAAAAGCCTGCGAGCGTGAGAGCAAGCGCATCATCCTGGCCATGGGCGATGGCCGAGCGCGCATGGCGGATCGAGGCCTCGCGATTGGCCTCCTGCAATCCGGCTCGAAGAAACAGGCAATGATGGCACATCGCTGCATTGCCGTGCGCGAGCGCATACGCAGGTTCCAGCGCGATCGCGCGTTCGAGCAGCACGAGCGCCTGGGTGACCTGGGCCGGCATGCCGGAATCGACGTCCGGCTGGGCGCGCAGGACGAGATCATAGGCATCCAGGCTGTCCGGCCGCTTGCGCCTGACCCTGTTGATCTCGGCGCGCCGCAGGCTGGGTGCGATCGCACCGACGGTCGACGATGCGATGTCGTCCTGGAGGGCGAAGACGTCTTCGGACCGGCGGTCAAATCGCTCGGCCCATACGTGCATGCCAGTCGACGCATCGATCAACTGACCGGTGATGCGGACCAGCGTGCCGGTCTTGCGGACACTGCCTTCCAGCACGTAGCGTACGCCAAGTTCGCGGCCGACCTGCTTCACGTCCACCGCGCGGCCCTTGTACGCGAACGTGGAATTCCGCGCGATCACGAACAGCCAGTTGATGCGCGAGAGGCCGGTGATGATGTCGTCGACCATCCCGTCGGCAAAATAGTCCTGCTCCTCGTCGCCGCTCAAGTTCGTGAAAGGTAGCACTGCGATCGACGGCCTGTCGGGCAGTGACAGCAACGGCGCTTGCGGTGTTGCTCGTGCGGGATCCGGATCGGACTTCGTCACGGTCGGACCGACATAGCGATAGCCACGGCGCGGCAGCGTCTCGATCCAACGCGCCTCGCCGGAGATGTCCGCCAGCGTGCGCCGCACCGCCGCGATCTGGACGGTCAGGTTGCTGTCCTCGACGGCCTGGGCGGGCCAGGCCGCCTCGATCAAGGCATCCTTCGAAACCGGCACACCAGCCTGCCGGACGAGGACCGCCAGCAGCAGCACTGCGCGCTGGCCGAGAGCGGTCGGCTCAGCACCGTGGAACAGGATCCCCGCATCGCCATCGAGCCGAAAGGGACCAAATTCAAGGATCGTGGCCATCGCCGAAGAAGGCCACATTTCGCAGGTTTTTTGCAACGTTTTCCGAACGGCTTCGCGACTTTCCGGCTGGACGGGACCACCATCGCGCGAGCCGTGAGGAACGCTGCAACAGCGATGGAGGTGTACATGACCGCGAAACACGTCATCCGCAGGCCCGGCGAGACCGAGGGGGTCACGCTGCGCGGCCAGCCAATGGCCTTCCTGGTGACGGGCGAGGACACCAGGCACACGAGCATGTTCGACTGGACAATTCCGGCAGGATTCGCCACCGGCCGGCACGTTCATCGTGTTCAGGAGGAGACCTTCTACATGCTCGAAGGCGAGTGTGAATGGTTCGTCGGGGATGAGATTGTCCGGGCAACCCCAGGAACCTTCCTCTTCATTCCTCCCGGTGTTCCCCACAACATCACCAACGCGAGCGAGAAGCCCGCGCGTGTGCTCATGACCGTATCCCCGCCGGGACACGAGCATTACTTCGAGGAGCTGGCGAAGCTGACAGCAAGCGGTCGCCCGGATGCGAAGGCCATCAGCGAGCTACGCGCCCGCTTCGATACCGACCAGCTCTCGGCGCTGACGACAAGAGCTTGAAGCCCAGACGGCGCGACTGTGGACCGACTTCAAGGCCCGGCCGCGCCGGCCTTTTGTTACCGTGCCGCCAGATCCGCCAGATGAGCGATCAGCCGATCGATCTCGGCTTCCGTGTTGTAATAATGCGGCGATGCCCGCACGACATGCGGCAAGGCGCGAAGTTCGGCATCGATGCGCGTGCTCGACGGATCTGAAGCGCCGATGGTGATGCCTGCTGCAGCGGCACTGGCGACAACGGCGTCCGCCTCGTGCCCGTCCAGCGTGAAGCTGACGATGGCACCCGGCGCGCGTCCGAGGTCGCGAATGGTGATGCCGGGAAGGGCCGCGAGGCCGTTGCGAAGACGGCCGGCAAGCATTCGGCAGCGTTGTTCGATCGGAGCGATGCCGATCTCCAGGGCGTAGTCGACGGCGGCGCCGAGGCCCAGCCGGGCCGCGTAATTGTTCTCCCAGGTCTCGAAGCGGCGTGCATCGTCGCGAAGCCGATATTCATCGCGCGAGACCCAGGGCGCGGCGAAGTGATCGATCATCGGCGGCTCGAGCCGTTGCAGCAGTGCGCGGCGAACGTAGAGAAAGCCGGTGCCGCGCGGGCCGCGCAGGAATTTGCGACCCGTGGCCGACAGCATGTCACAGCCGATGGCTTCGACGTCGACCGTCATCTGGCCGACCGCCTGGCAGGCGTCGAGCAGATAGGGAATGCCGCGTGCCCGCGCGATCTTGCCGACCGCTGCCGCCGGATTGACCAGTCCGCCATTGGTCGGGACCCAGGTGATCGCGATGAGCTTTACGCGCTCATCGATCATGCGCTCGAGCGCGTCAACGTCGAGCTCGCCGCTGGCATCGCTCGGCACGACGTCGATCGTCGCGCCGGTCCTCTTGGAGACCTGTAAGAACGCGACATAATTGGCCGCGTATTCCGCCTCAGCAGTCAGGATGCGGTCACCCTTGCGAAACGGAAGCGCGTAGAACGCCATCTGCCAGGCGACCGTCGCGTTCTCCACGAGCGCGATCTCGTCGGGTGCGGCATTCAGCAGACGCGCCACCGAGCCGTAGACCGCTTCGAGCCGGTCGGTCTCGCGATCCGCGGCCGCATAGCCTCCGATCTCGCTTTCCAGATCGATATGCTGCTTCATCGCCGCGACAACGGAAGTCGGCATGAGCGCCGCCCCCGCATTGTGGAGATACGCGAGCCGACTGGCGGCCGGTGTGTCAGACCGAATCTGGTCGATGTCGATCACCAACGCCTCCACTTCTCGCGATCCCTCATGCATGAATTAGACGCGCCGAAGGGGCCGAGCAAGACGTCAGGCCAGGGACGTCGGCTGGATTTCAGATGCAGAGGCCGAGCAGCTTGACGTGGCAGTTGCTCGATTTGGGCTTGCTTGCGGGCGCAGCTTCCCGCTTCACGGCAATTTGGGGCTCCTTGTTCTTCTTGCCCTTGCCCTTCGGCTCATAATCGCCGGCGATCACCATGGCCCAATAGGTGCGCTTGCCGCTGGCATTCCTCGCGCTGGCGATGCCGACGCGGGAGGCGTTGTGCAGCAACAGGTTCTTGCGGTGCCCGGACGAGTCGATCCACTGTCCCAGGGTCTTCTCGAAATTGTCGTAGCCGTAGGCGATGTTCTCGGCGGCGCGGCCCGCGCCGGCGGGCGCGACGCGGCGATTGAAGGGGCCGAGTGCGTCGTGACTGAGGTCATCTTTCGCCGCCATCGCGCGGGCCTGGTCCATGGCGATGCGGTCGAGGGTGGAATCGCGGACGACGCGAACTTCACCGTGCTTGAGGCGGAAGCTGGAGATCAGCTCGGCCGGGGTCTCGGCCATTGCGGGCGCGGCCGCCAGCAGCAGAAGGCCGGCAATCAGGCCGCCCACCAGATGATGCATCATCGTCCCCTGAGCGCCCATGACCCCGCCGCGCCTGCCTTGTCCGACCGCTTCTCTATCGCCAATGTGGACGCTTCAAGGCGAGGGGGGCCGTCAGTGAGTTGGCAGATCCGCCTCGAAGTTGAAGCGGTCGCGCAGATTTTTTCGCTGTTCCAGGATGTCCTTGAGGAAAGCTCGGTCCTGGTCGTTCTTCATCATCGGCTCGATCAGGTCGAGCTGGTTCATGGCAACCAGTTGCAGGATCTCGGTGCGCGGCTTGCCGCCGGCGTCGCGCGGCAGCGCGTGCACCACTTGGATGTGCTCCGGCGGTTTCGGCCCCTTTGCGGCCGCAAGCTCGTTCCGCAACTGGCCTTCGAGCGTGGCCTGGTCGGCTTCGACGAAGGCATAGAGCCCGACGCCCGAGCGGCGGTCCGCGAAAGCCACGATGGCGGTGTCGCGCACGGCCGGGTTTTTGCGGATCAGCTCGGTCAGCACCGGCGCGTCATTCACGAGCCTGCGGCCGCCGCCCTCGCGATCGGTGAAGTTGAACAGGCCGCGCGTGATCGCGCGGTAGATCTTCTTGCCGGTGACAAGCCACAGGCTGGCGGCAAATGACTTCTTCGCAAGGATCTTTCGCTCGCGCGGCGTCAGCGCCTCAGGTGCGTAGGAGCGCTTGTGTTTGAGCAGATGCCGGAGGTCTTCATAGGCCAGGATGCGATAGAGCCGGCCGCGCCGTGCAAAGCAGGCGGCGAGCTGGAAGTCGGTGACATAGGCGAGGCCGTCGCGGCCGACCAGCCAGTTCTGTTCCTTGGCAAGATCGTTGTGGCAGATACCGGCGCGGCGCAGCCGGCGCAGGGCCGCCTTGGCCGAGCGGAAATAGGCGAGGTCGCCATGCGGCTTTGCCAGATGCAAAGCGACGCCGTCGACGAAGCCGCGCACCAGCGCACGGCGTCCGGCCCACAGCAGCTCCGGACCAACGTTGAGGCCTTTGGCGAGCGCCAGAGCGTGCTTCTCGCGGGCGAACAGATGGCGCGCCAGGAGAAACGACCACCACGGCACCTCGTCGAGCCGGCGCAGCACGGCATCGACCTCGCCGCTCTCGCCGCGGAAGCGCCCGCGCTCGACGGTCGAGAACACGTCGCGCTTGAGCAGAACGCCCTCGGTCCAGCGCGCCGAGAGCGTCGCGGCGTCGTCTTTGGGGAGGCTCATCGCAAACTCACGCGGCTGCGGCAATGCGCAAATGATCGGCGATCCAGCGATCGAGATCGGCGAGTGCCAGTGCGCTCATCGCCTGCTTCTTGGCCACCGTCTTCTCGTTACCGCGCAGGCGCGTGCCGTCGGGTTTCTTCGTCGGCGCGGTCGCAAGCGGTGGGAATAGACCGAAATTGATGTTCATCGGCTGGAACGACCGTGTGCCGGGCTCGATGGTCTCGATATGGCCGCCGGTGATGTGGCCGAGCAGCGATCCGAGCGCGGTCGTGCCAGGCGGGCTGACAAGCGTCTCGCCGCGCGCGTCCGCGGCTGCATAGAGACCGGCGATCAGGCCGACGCTGGCCGATTCCACATAGCCCTCGCAGCCCGTCATCTGGCCGGCGAAGCGCAGCCGCGGCTGCGCGCGCAGGCGCAGCTGACCGTCGAGAAGCTTTGGCGAGTTCAGGAAGGTGTTGCGATGCAGGCCGCCGAGGCGGGCGAACTCGGCCTTCGCCAGCCCGGGAATGGTGCGGAAGATGCGCTGCTGCTCGCCATACTTCAGCTTCGTCTGGAAGCCGACGATGTTGTAGAGCGTGCCGAGCTTGTTGTCCTGGCGCAGCTGTACGATCGCGTAGGCTTTGGTCGTGGGATCGTGCGGGTTGGTGAGGCCGACCGGCTTCATCGGGCCGTGGCGCAAAGTCTCGGGGCCGCGCTCCGCCATCACTTCGATCGGCAGACAGCCGTCGAAATAGGGTGTGTTGGTCTCCCACTCCTTGAACTCGGTCTTCTCGCCGGCGATGAGCGCAGCGACGAAGCCGTCATACTGCTCCTTGGTCATCGGGCAGTTGATGTAGTCCGCGCCGGTACCGCCGGGGCCGACCTTGTCGTAGCGCGACTGAAACCAGGCCACCGACATGTCGATGGATTCACGATGCACGATCGGCGCGATCGCGTCGAAGAAGGCGAGCGCGTTCTCGTCGGTCAGCTCGCGGATGGCATCGGCTAGTGGAGCGGAGGTGAGGGGACCGGTTGCAACGATGACGTTGCTCCAATCGGCCGGCGGCAGGCCCTTGACCTCGCCACGGGCGATCTGGATCAGGGGATGGTCGTTCAGCGCCTTGGTGACGGCCGCGGAGAAGCCGTCGCGGTCGACGGCGAGAGCGCCGCCAGCAGGCACCTGGTTGGCGTCGGCTGCACGCATGACCAGCGAATCGAGCCGGCGCATTTCGGCATGCAGCAGGCCGACGGCGTTGTTGGCGGCGTCGTCCGAGCGGAACGAATTGGAGCAGACGAGCTCTGCGAGCCCGTCGGTGCGGTGCGCTTCGGTCATGCGGGTCGGTCGCATCTCGTGCAGCACCACGGGCACGCCGGCCTTGGCCACCTGCCAGGCGGCTTCAGAGCCGGCAAGGCCGGCGCCGATCACGTGCACGATGTTGGATTGAGGTCCTGTCATGGGGCGGACAGGTAGCGCTTTTCGGCGGGGAGTGGAATCGCCGAGATCGAGTTTTCTGCCGCTAGATGCGACAACGCCCGCACGAGGCGGGCGCTATCGGTCCGTTCCGGTGGAAGGGCTGAAACGATATCAGCCCTGATACTGACCGGCGGCAACGCGCGGGATGTCCGAGCGATCGAGGCCGATATCGGCCAGTTCGCGATCGCTGAGCTGGGACAGCTCGGCAACATTGCGCTGATAGTCCCGGAAGGCCTGGATCATGCGGATGAGCGAGAGCAGCATTGGTAGTCTCCTGTAGTTCGATTCAGCCCTTGCCCGGACTGCATCGTTGAAATGAATATAAGTGAGAGTGGTGCAGTGCGAAAGTTCCGATGTTGCGATGCAGCTAAGCGAGTAACGCATACCGTGGGTAAGGGACGCTTAACCTCTCACCAGTCCCGCCCAAGGCTTGGACGGTATGGACCGAATCTAGCGACAAACTCCCGTGAAATCACGGATTTAAGAGCTGTCGATTGATCTCGATCATAGCCGAAATAGGTTGCATTCCTGTCACCGGCAAGTCGGACGCTCAGCTTCTATACCCAAGTCCGGCATGCGTGATTCGCATGAGACGAACCTCGCCGATCTGAATTTTAATTCACTTCTTGTAATGGTCCTAGGGGGCTTTGCCGGAGCAGGTTTGGCGACGAAATGCAGCGAACGGCCCATTCGCACCCCACGATAACGCAGCGCACACACGCCGAGCGTGTGGCGATGATTACCGAGATGTAATGAAAATCAGAAATTTCGCATGCGGCTCTGCGTGGCGCGCAACATCACGCAATTCTCGCGGGGAATTTATTGCGGCAAGTTGCCGCGTCCGGGGGAAAGTCGTGGTGCAGAGGCCGGCAATGTCGCCGGGTCTGTCCCAAGATCAAGAGAAGGAAGGTAACGTCATGACGAAGTTACTCGGGGTTATCGCAATCGCCGCCGTCGCGTTCGCCGTCGCGCCGGCCCAGGCCGCCAAGCACGCCACGGGCGGTTGCAGCTCGGCCAATCTGGAGAAGACGGAGACCGCGATCGAGAACATGGCCGACGGTGACAGCAAGTTTGTGGCGCAGAAGGAGATCGCGGCTGCGCAGGATTCGCTGCTCAACGGCAAAATGGGCGCATGCGGCGCGCATCTGAACAAGGCGATGCACGCCACCATGGGCAAGTGATGGGTAGGTAGCACAAGAGAGGGCCGGTCGCCGGGCGATCGGCCCTACGCGTTTGTTGATGGGTGTTTAGGGGGCGCGCGCCAGCTGGGTGGCGAAATAGGCGACAGTCTTGGAATAGACCTCGCTCTTGTTCCACTGCTGCAGCACCGCGAAATTCGGACTGCCCGGCTGCCAATCCTTGCCCTTTTGCCAGCCATAGCCGGCAAGATAATTGGCGGTGGAGGCGAGCACGTCGGGCGCGTTGTGCAGGAGGTCGCGCTTGCCGTTGCCGTCGAAATCGACGGCGTATTTCATCCAGGACGACGGCATGAACTGGGTCTGGCCGAGCTCGCCTGCCCAGGCGCCCTTCATCTCGGCTGGCACGAGATCGCCGCGCTGGACGATGCGCAGTGCGTCCAGCAGCTCGGCGCGAAACTGCTCCGCGCGCCGGCAATCATAGGCCAGTGTTGCGAGTGAGCGGATCGTGCCGAACTTGCCGGTGTTGACGCCGAAATCGGTCTCCAGGCCCCAGATCGCGACCAGGACCTCGCCGGGAACGCCATAGGTCTGCTCGATGCGCGACAGCACCGAGCCGTACTGCTTCATCCTGTTGGAGCCGCGTTCCAGGCGCGGCGGCACCATGCGGCCGGAAAATTCCTCGAAGGTCTGGGCGAAGACCTTTTGCGAGCGGTCGCGGTTGAGCACGCTCTGATCGAGTGTCACGCCGGCGAGACCAGATGCAATGGCCTGCTGTGAAATGCCCTTGGCCGCAGCGTCGGTCTTGAAGTCCGCAAGCCAGGCATCGAAATTGCCCGAGCCGCAGGCAACCGCGGCGAACGCTGGCTGGGCGGACAGGATTGACGCGGAGAGAGCGAAGGCTGCGAGAGCGAGACGAGAAATCGTCGAGGTCATTCGAGGTAATGAATTCCGTGAAGCGATCTGGCCGGCCGGCAATCTCGATCGGAACCGCGGCCAAAGCAAGGCGTGCGACAGGCCGCGATCCTGCCCGAACCAGGGCAGGATCGCATGTCACGATATCGTCAGGCGTCCGTCCTATTACGCCAGGGGAAGAGGTTGGCCGGGAAGTCGGCAGCCGGCTTGCGCGGACGATGCGGCGGGGGCGGCACCGGACGTGCACCGGGCTCCGAGACGATCACCTTGCGGTAGAGATGCCAGGTGGCATGGCCGAGCAGGGGGATCACCACGGCAAGGCCGAGGAACGCCGGGATCGTGCCGAGCGCGAGCAGGACCGCGACGATTACGCCCCAGGCCGCCATCGGCACCGGGTTCCTGGCGACCACGCGCAGCGAGGTGCTCATCGCCTCGAACGCGCCGGCATGGCGATCCAGCATCAAGGGGAACGACACGGCGCTGATGCACAGCGCGGCGAGCGCGAACAGGAAACCGACGCCGCAGCCGACCACGATCAGCCACCAGCCCTGCTGCGTCGTCAGCACGCGCGTCATGAAGTCCGAGAGTCCGGTCACGCCCTCATAGCCGAACGCCGCAACATAGATCGCCTGCGCGGTCGCAACCCAGGTCACGAACAGCGCGAGCAGCAATGTGCCGAGGCCGAGCATCGCTCCGAACGAAGGCGAACGCAGCACCTCCATCGCATCCCAGGCGCTGGCTTCCTCATAGCGTTCGCGCCGGCTGGAGAGCTCGTAGAGACCGAGGGCCGCGAAGGGCCCGATCAGCGCGAAGCCGGCGGCCAGCGGAAACAACAGTGGCAGCACCGAATAGCCCATCACCACGCGGGCGAGCACGAGGCCGAGCACCGGATAGATCACGCAGAGGATGATGGCGTGGCTCGGCACGGCCTTGAAATCTTCCCAGCCGCGCCTCAGCGCATCGTGCAGATCGGACAGCTGGAGGGTTCGGATCACCGGTCCAGCCGCATCAGTGGGCTGGGCCATCGTGGGGACATTGCCCTGGTAGAGTGTGGCCATGGTCGCTAGCTCCCTTGCCGAGCGGCCGAATTCGGCGCCGGCAAACGGCGCGAGCGGCCGCCATTCTCTGAAGTCCCGCGATCCCGACCAGACGCGAATTCCGGATGACATCGCGAGCTGAGCTGGAAGCGTACGCCCATTTGCGAGTCCTGTCCCTCACGCTTGGGTGAAATTCGATGCCGCAGCGCAACTCGACGGTGTCATTCGGTCGTCATTTCGCCGCAGATAAGCTGATGCTGCGTGCTGGCTCGCGGAACTTTGCGGGCGCTACGCAGTAACTTGGTCTATAAGTGCCACTCAAGGCCCTTCCAACGGATCCTTTTCGGGGAGCAGACATGAGCATTTTCGGGAAAATCATGAGCGCGATCTTCGGCAGCCAGCCGGCTTCCGCCGCGCCCGCCGGTGGCGCAGCGCCGGGCAGTGCGCCCGCAGGGGCCGCGCCGGACGCTTCGGCTCCGGCAGGCGCGCCGATGGCCGCGGTCGACGTGGCAGCGATCGTCGACAAGGCGGTGGCCGCGCACAAGGGCGAGAAGCTGGAATGGCGTACCTCGATCGTCGACCTGATGAAGGCGCTCGACATCGATTCCAGCCTCGCTGCGCGCAAGGATCTCGCCAAGGAGCTCGGCTACAGCGGCGACATGAATGACTCTGCCAGCATGAACGTCTGGCTGCACAAGCAGGTGATGTCCAAGCTCGCCGCCAATGGCGGCAAGCTGCCGCCAGAGATCAAGCACTGACTGCAAGCACTGATCGACCGCCGGTCGTGTCGCAAGGGCCCGCAGTCGCGCGGGCCCTTTTGCTTTCAGGCGACCAGATCCGCGTCCTCCGGATGCCTGTCGAGATAGTCGACGACGAAGCCGCAGCCGGCAATCACCTTGCGGCCGTCGCGCCGGATCAAATCCAGCGCGCCCTTGATCAGCTCGGAGGCGATGCCGCGGCCGCGCAGCGCGCGGGGCGTCTCGGTGTGGGTGATGATGACCGCCGTCGGGGTCAGCCGGTAATTGGCGAAGGCGACCTCGTTGCCAACATCGAATTCGAAGCGGCTCCTGTCCTTGTTGTCCCGTACCGATGCCACCATGCAAGATCCTTCCGCCGTGCGTCTGACGCGTTGATCTAGGAGCCCGTCCCCGTCCTTGGCAAGGCGCAGCCATGGGAGCTTGCCGCACGGCAGATATCTGCAAACGCGCGTGCCTGTAGCTGCAGCGCAGTACGAGAAGCCATCCTTGGTGAACACCACGCCGGCTCCAATAATTACCGGCGACACCCTTGCAAGTTCCACGGCGGCTCCCACGTCCTCTCAAGGACATACGCCCGAATGCGGCCGGCAGGGTCGCTAGACATTCGGAGTGTCATGATTGCCAGCCGCAGACGTATGCCTCTTTGCAGGAGGTTACGATGTCGGACTTTGGTTTCTTGAATACTCATCGAACATGGGAAGACTGGTGCGGGATGCTGCTCGGCGCGCTCATCGTGGCTTCGCCGTGGTTTCCCATCCAGGATCCGGCGATTGCCGGGCACCCGACGGCGATCCTGAATACGGTCGCAATCGGCCTGGTCGTATTTGGCATCAGCCAGCTCGAATATGTCGCCTTGCAGCGCTGGCAAGAGGTGACGACGATCCTCGTCGGACTGTGGCTCATCGCCTCGCCTTACGCCCTCGGCTATTCCGCTGACGGCTTTCTCCGCATCTACCACACGAGCCTCGGCGCGGCGGTGGTGCTGCTGGGCATCCTTCAGCTGTGGCAGGACTGGGATCTGAACGATCAGGACATGCTCAAGCACGGACGATAGGCCGTAGATGTCGGCAGGCCCGCTGGCTTCGGGCGGCGGGCCTGTGCTCTCACCTCGCCACGAGGTCGGAATAGTCCGGATGCTTTTCGATCCATGCCTTCACGAACGGGCATTGCGGGATCAGCTTCAATCCGGCGGCGCGGACCTGGTCGAGAGCGCCTTGCACCAGCTTCGAGCCGACGCCCTTGCCGCCGAGCTCCTTCGGCACGTCCGTATGCTCGAATGTGATGACGTTGCCATCGAGCTTGTAATGCTCGGTCGCAAGATTGCCATCCACTGCGAGCTCGTAGCGGCAGTGGTCCTTGTTGTTGATGACGTTGCTCATGTTGTCGCCCCTCCAGCTGCCAGCCTCGCGCACCAAGTCATAACGCACGGTCGCGCCGGCCGGTTTCCGATGTTGAGGTCGTTCGGTTCAATCGGCCGCTTTGGCGAGCCTGGAATCTTCGGGCTGCTGCGGCGGGCGCAGGCATCCCTGGCAGATGACCAGGGAGCGGTTGACCCTGGCATCCTGCTCGGCCTCGCTGGCATCCTGCGCCTGCCACCATTCCTTCGACTGAGGCTGAAGTCCGGCCTGCGATGTGTTGCGCTCGGATCGCGCCGCGGTCCGTGCTGGTTGTGCGGCTGCCCGCGGCCGATTGGGATCCTCGCCGGCGCCATCCCAGGCGTAACGCGCAGGCTTGAAGGCGGGATCGGAGGCCAGATGCGCCTGTGGCGCCACGGCACATCCGGCGAGCGCCAGCGACAACAGGAGGAAGGCGGGCGCTTTGACCATGACGCGGCACTCTTTACGCGAGAACTGAGCGAGGGTGCGCCGATCATGTTTAAAATTCCCTGAACGATTGCGGCCGCGCCGGCGACAAACGCGCATGCGCTATTTGATGCTTCTGCTCGCTCTGTTCGTCTCCGCCGCGCGCGCGGAGGATGCAAAGCCGTTCAATCCCTCCGACTATCCGCCCGGCGTGCAGAAGGCACTGCGCTACGCCAACGAGGAATGCACCAGCCAGGACGGTGGCGAGGTGACCTTCGCGCCCGATACGGTGCGTAAGATCGACCTGACCGGTGACGGCCGCGACGACTACATCGTCGATTTCCAGGACACCAAATGCGGCGATCGCGAGACGACCTATTGCGGAACTGGCGGCTGCGTCATCAACATCCTGGTGGCGCTGCCGGACGGCAACGTTCGCCCGGTGTTTGACGGCTATGTCCTCCGCTACAAGATCATGGCCCCGCCGATGAAGCGCGGCGCTGCGCGCACCGTCCGCTTCGATCTTCATGGCAGCTTCTGCGGCGGCTTTGGCCCGCAGACCTGCGTCAAGCAGAAGGCGATCACGGCGACGCCGTTTGCCTTCAAGCAGCCGTAGGGGAGCCGTGCATCCGCCGGCCTTGCAGGGGCGCGGGCGATGGCGATAAATGGGATGCAATGAGCCGGCGGCCAGCGCGCCGTCCGCCCTCGAAGAGGAATCCCCATGCAGCCCCTGCGCATGTCCCGCCGCGTCATGAATCTCGCTCACATGCTGACCCAGAATGCGCGGCGGCATGGCGCGCGTCCCGGTTTCGTCTGGGGTGACAAGTCCTGGAGCTGGCGGCAGATCGATGCGCAGGTCTCGGCGCTGGCGGCGGCGCTCGCCGCGCGTGGCATTGCCAAGGGCGACCGTATCCTGGTCCATTCCAAGAATGGCGACGAGATGTTCTTCTCGATGTTCGCCGCGTTCCGGCTCGGCGCGGTCTGGGTGCCCACCAATTTCCGCCTGATGCCGGATGAGGTCACCTATCTCGCAGAGGCCTCCGGCGCCAAGGCGTTTCTGTGCCATGTCGATTTTCCCGAGCATGCGGCGGCCGTGAAAGGCGGCGCGCTCGAGTTCACCTGGAGCGTCGACGGCAAGGGCGCGTTCGGCGAGCGCTCGGTTGCTGAGGCCATTGCCTCGCAGGCCGGCGCCAATGTCGCGAATGTCGCTGTCGAGCACGACGATCCCTGCTGGTTCTTCTTCACCTCGGGCACCACCGGCCGCTCCAAGGCCGCGGTGCTGACTCACGGCCAGATGGGCTTTGTGATCACCAACCATCTCGCCGATCTGACGCCCGGCGTCACCGAGAACGACGCCTCGCTGGTGGTGGCGCCGCTGTCGCATGGCGCCGGCGTGCATCAACTGGTGCAGACCGCGCGCGGCGTCTGCACTGTCTTGTTGCCGACCGAAAAATTCGACATCAACGAGGCATTCCGCCTGATCGAGATCCATCGGGTCGCTAATCTCTTCACGGTGCCGACGATCCTGAAGATGATGGTCGAGCACCCCGCCGTCGACAAATACGATCATTCCTCGCTGCGTCACGTGATCTATGCGGGGGCACCGATGTATCGCGAGGATCAGAAAACCGCGCTGAAGAAGCTCGGCAAGGTCATCGTGCAGTATTTTGGCCTCGGCGAGGTCACCGGCAACATCACCGTGCTGCCGGCAGCGCTGCACGATCCCGAGGACGGCCCGCACGCGAAGATCGGCACCTGCGGCTTCGAGCGCACCGGCATGCAGGTCTCGATCCAAGACGACGAGGGCCGCGAGCTCGCG
The DNA here is from genome assembly GCF_002278135.3 of Bradyrhizobium ottawaense. Classification (NCBI taxonomy): domain Bacteria; kingdom Pseudomonadati; phylum Pseudomonadota; class Alphaproteobacteria; order Hyphomicrobiales; family Nitrobacteraceae; genus Bradyrhizobium; species Bradyrhizobium ottawaense. The sequence continues at coordinate 4,196,673 of NZ_CP029425.2, forward strand.
GCCAACCAGAGCGGCGAGATCTGCGTGATCGGGCCGGCGGTGCTCGCAGGCTATTACGACAATCCCGAAGCCAATGCGAAGGCGTTCCGCAACGGCTGGTTCCGCACCGGCGACCTCGGTCACATGGATGAAGAGGGGTTCGTCTACATCACGGGCCGCGCCTCCGACATGTACATCTCCGGCGGCTCCAACATCTATCCGCGCGAGATCGAGGAGAAGATCTTGACGCATCCCGCGGTCGGCGAGGTCGCCGTGCTCGGCGTACCCGATGCGACCTGGGGCGAGGTCGGCGTCGCCGTCTGCGTGGCGCGTGCCGGCGAGAAGGCAGTGAGCGAAGCCGAAATGGCGGCGTTCCTCTCGCCGAAGGTGCCGCGCTACAAGATGCCGAAGCGGTTCTTCTTCTGGGAGGCGCTGCCGAAATCCGGCTATGGCAAGGTCCCCAAGCGCATGGTGCGCGACGAGCTCGAGGCGCGCGGGCTGCTCGATCTCGACAAGACGAAGACAGGCTGAGCGCAGGTGATGAGGAGTATCACGCAGCCGGGCGCGCCCATCGCGGAACGCATTCAATGGGTGGAGGCGAGGGGGCGCGCCTTCTCGTTCACGCTTCCGGCAGGTCTGCCGCTGCTGGAAGCCGCGCGGCGTGGCTTTGCGGCGGAGGGATTTGCCGGCGGCGTGCTCAACTTCCGGCACGGCGCGCTCGGGCCGTTCGCCTATGTCATGCCGGCGCTGTCGAAGACCGGCGAGAACGCGGCGTTCTATAGCGACACGTACCGGCCCGGCGGCGTGACGCGCACGAAGCTCGGGAGCATGACGCTCGGCATGCGCGACGGCGTGCCGTTCTTTCACTGCCACGGGCTGTGGACGGAGGCGGACGGCAAGGCGAGCGGTGGCCACATGCTGCCGGACGAGACTGTTGTCGCCGAACCGTTCGAGGTCGAGGCCTTCGGCCTTGATGGCGCGATGTTCGCCGCCGAGTCCGATCCCGAGACCAATTTCAAGCTGTTCGGGCCGGTGGCGGCTGCGAGCAGCGGCGCGCGCACCACGGCCAGCGCCTTCGCGCTGCGGCTGCGCCCCAATCAGGATTTTGCTGGCTCCCTCGAAGACTTCTGCCGCACGCATGGCATCGCGCGCGCGAAGATCCATGGTGGCGTCGGCTCGACCATCGGCGCGCGCTTCAGCCATGGCGGCGTGACCGAGCCGTTTGCGACCGAGCTTGCGGTGACGGCCGGTCTGATCGCGCCCGGGCACTCCGGTGCGATCGAAGCGGCGCTCGACGTCGCGCTGGTCGACTACACCGGCGGCTTGGCGGAGGGGCGGCTGGTCCGCGGCGACAATCCCGTGCTGATGACGATGGAGCTGGTGCTGGAGGCGCTGGACTAGGTTGCGACCGGGGCTCGCGCCGGGAGCCCCTGCCACTTGCGCGGCATCATTGTTCCCGTTACGTTCCGGTTTGAGATCGCCGGTGGCGGAACGGACGGAGAGACGACCATGAGCCGGCGAGGTCATCGCACGATCAACCTGCCGGCACCGTATCTGAAGCGGGTCTGGCTCGACCCGTCGAAAGTTCACGATCGCGAGGCCTATCCGTTTTGCCTGCCCATCTTCCCGGATGATTTCGAGCTCAATTTCGACGCTGCCATCACGATTATCGTTGGAGAGAACGGCACCGGGAAGTCGACGATCCTCGAGGGCATCGCATCACTCGCCGGCTACGACGATGCCGGCGGCGGCAAGGGCTATATGCCGGTCGACCATTCCGAGGCGCGCGAGAAGATGGGCGGCCAGCTCGGCAAGGCGCTTCGCGCGAGCTGGCTGCCGAAGATCAGCAATGGCTGGTTTTTTCGTGCCGAGAGCTTTTTCTCGGTCGCGCGGTATCTGGACAAGGCCGCGCGTGATGCCGGCCAGGCCGGTCCCGATTTCCTGTCGCACTCCCACGGCGAAGGCTTCCTGCGCTTCTTCGAGGAGCGTTGTCAGCGCCAGGGCATCTTCATCTTCGACGAGCCGGAATCGGCGTTGTCGCCGGCGCGCCAGATCGAGTTTTTGAAGCTGCTGCGACGCATGGAGGATTCCCGGATCTGCCAGGTCATCATGGCGACCCATTCGCCGATGCTGATGGCGTATCCCAATGCGCGGCTGCTGCGGCTGGCGAAATATGGGCTGGAGCCGGTGACGGTCGAGGAGACGGATCATTACCGGTTGATGCGGGAGTTTTGTGCTGACCCGCGCGGGTTTGTGGAGGCGACGCTGGAGGAATAGCTGAACGTGTCTGACGGCTGTTCTCTCCGCTGTCGTTGCGAGGAGCCCTTGCGACGAAGCAATCCAGGATCTTTCCGCGGCGGCAGTCTGGATTGCTTCGCTGCGCTCGCAATGACGGTAGGTGGAGTAGCGGCATTTTCCGCTCTGGTGTCCCGGACAAGCTGCAACGCGTGAGCGTTGCGGCGCAGAGCCGGGACCCAGGAGCCGCAGGTGTCGTTGCGGCGTGGGCCCCGGCTCTGCTGCGCATCACTTCGTGCTGCGCCGCGTCCGGGGCACGAGACTGTCGGTGAAGGTCTGGCACAGGCTTTCATCCTCGCGGCACATCGTGCCCGAGCTTTTGCTTCAGTTGCCACCCTCAAAAGTGCCGAGGGCGCAGGGAAGGCCGGGTGCCGGCTGGCACCCGCGGTCCACTGTGCGAAAGCGTGTGCTTAAAAAGCTGCACAGCGGCATACAGGTGTAGCCAAACATCCGGCCTTCCCTGCGCAGTGGGTTTACGGCTTATGTCGTGCTCTCCCCGGGGAGCGATGCACTATTGCCCCCGTCGCCTTGCGGATGGCTGATGCGCGCACCCGGTCGGGCCCGCGACATCACCGCAACACTTGGCGCACAGACCCCGGGCGCCAGGACCACACGATTTTGCCGTACGCAGGCTGCACCGGTCGTGTGCGCGTTAGTCCTTGCTCACGGTGTGACCCGCCCTGCAAACCACCTTCGCGCCGACGCCGCCTGCGTCCACCACGTCCCATCCCGCGTGTCGTGACGATCGCGTTGCGCCCCTCGGCCGGGTTGGGATGATCGTCTATACTATAATCCGAAATTCTGATAAAGAGAAATATTTCGGTTTGGCGGTGTTGACCCTCCCGTGGGTGTTTTGCCCGCCGGGTCGCGCAAGGGCTTGTGGGTCGCGCCGGGCTCCGCCGCAACGGCGCCACGAACCGGTCTCCCCTCGGCCCCAAAATGCGCTAGGATGACCGCAGCGCGCATTCCAAGTCGCGCACGATCAACTGGACGTAAGAGGAAACGAGATGAGGGTGACGATTGGACGGCGCACGGCTGTGGCTGGCGCGCTGGCTGTGTGTGGGGCGGCAGGCTTGACGGCAGCCTTCGGGCCGTTTTTTTCACCGGCGGCCTGGGCGCATGGGCCGACCCGGCAGAAGGTGCGGGAATCCATCGAGATCAACGCGCCGCAGGACAAGGTCTGGGCCGCGATCCGCAACTTCCAGGACATGGGCTGGCTTCCGCCTGTCACCAAGACCACCGGCGAGAAGGGCAACGAGATCGGCGCGACGCGCCAACTGACGCTGACGGGCGGGGCGACTGTCGATGAGGAGCTCTACAAATACGAGCCCGACATGATGAGCTATTCGTACCGGATCACCAAGGTCGACGTGAAGGTGCTGCCGGTGACCAATTATTCCTCGACGTTGACGGTGTCGCCGGCTTCCGACGGCAAGTCCAAGCTGGAATGGGCCGGGGCATTCTACCGCGGCTTTCCCAACAACGATCCGCCGCCGGAGCTGAGCGACGAGGCCGCGGTGAAGGCGGTGAGCGGGCTCTACAAGGCCGGCCTCGAAGCCCTGAAGAAGAAGATCGAGAGCGGTAGCTGATCGTGCGGATGCTGGTTCTGGCGGCGCTCGCCGCCAGCCTTTGTCATGCCAGCCTCGGCAGCGCCGCTGCCGAGGAGGCGTTCGTCACCAACCAGCTCAGCGACGATCTGATGGTCGTGGATCTCGCCGCCGCGCGTAGCGTCGCGACCATCCCGATCGGCGGCAAGCCGGCCGGCGTCGCCGTCAGCGCGGACGACCGCTTTGCCTATGTGACGAGCCCGGACGCCAAGGCGGTGACGGTGGTGGACGCCGCAGCCCGGCAGGTGGTCGGGCGGATCGAGGTCGGCGGCGGGCCGCTCGGCATTGCCGTGGCGCCCGATGGCCGCACCGTCTATGTCGCCGATTGGTATGCAGCTGCGGTGCGGGTGATCGACGCCGCGAGCCGCAGCGTCACGGCCAGCATCGCGGTCGGCGCCTCGCCATCGGGCCTGGCGGTGACGCCGGACGGCAGGCTGCTGCTCTCGGCCGACCGCGACGACGACATCGTCTCGGTCGTGGACACGGCGACGCGCCAGCGCAAGGCGACCGTCAAGGTCGGCACCCGACCATTCGGTGTCACCATCGATGCCGAGGGCAAGCGCGCCTACACCGCCAATGTCGGCTCCGACGACGTCTCCGTGATCGACATCGCCGCTGGCCGCGAGGTCGGCCGCGTGCCGGTCGGCATGCGCCCCTATGCGGTGGCGCTGACGCTGGGCCGGGGCTTCGTCACCGACCAATATGGCGGCACCGTCAGCGTGTTCGATCTGGCGAGCCTGAAGCCGGTCAAGCGCATCAATGTCGGCGACTATCCCGAAGGCATCGCTGCGACCGCCGACGGCAAGCGCGTCATCGTCGCCTGCTGGGAGAGCAACACGCTAAGCATCATCGACGCGACTGATCTGAAGGTGATCGGCGAGATCAAGACCGGCGACGGCCCAAGGGCGTTCGGGGTGTTCCTGCGCAGGACGGAGTAGGGTGTGTAGGGTGTGTAGGGCGGATTAGCGAAGCGTAATCCGCCATCTTGCATCGACGATCGGTCGGCGGATTACGCTTCGCTAATCCGCCCTACGATTACACAACACGTCCGCAATCTCGTCCATCCGCTCGAACACGTGATCCGGCCCGTGCGCGCGCAGCGCCGCCGGGGCCGCATAGCCCCAGCACACTGCGCCGCAGGCAATCCCGACGCTGCGCGCTGCCTCGATGTCACGGACCTCGTCGCCGATAGCGACGACCTGGTTTGGCGCCACGCCGGCGCGGCGGATGACGCGGTGGAATTTCGCGGGCTTGCCGAACAGCGATGCCGAGCAGTCGAAATGCGAAAACAGCGCGGCGGCCTCGCCAAGCTTTTCGCGCGCATTGGCCTCGCTGTCCGATGTCACCAGCGCGAGCTGCACGCCGTTGTCCGCCAGCGTCCGCAGCATGGTCTCGACACCTCCAAACAGCGGGATCTCGCTAGCTGCCTCTCCCTTCAGCCGCCGCGCATGCCGCGCGATTGCCGGTAGCTTCCACAAGGGTACCTCAAGGTGGCTGAGGATCTCGCGCGTCGAGGCATGCCGCAGTCCCTCGACGTCCTCATCCCGCACGCGGCGAAAGCCGAAGCGGTCGGCGATGTCGTTGACGGTGCGCAGGAACCACGGGAAGCTGTCGGCCAGCGTGCCGTCGAGATCGAAGATGGCGAGGGTGTAGGGCATGGGGGAAGGGGAGTCTGGTCGAGCTAAGTGGCCGGATGTACAAGACGGAAGCAGGAAGACAAAGATGCCGGTCGATCAGATTCAACTTAGCAAGTTCTTGAGCTTCGTGCTGAGACACAAGCCCGATGAGATCGGCTTGACGCTTAGTGCCGAGGGCTGGGTCAATATTGACGAATTGCTTGAGAAAGCCAATGCAACAGGGACGATGTTTGACCGAGCTGACCTGCTCGGCGTCGTCGCAAGCAGCGACAAGAAGCGATTTTCGCTATCAGCCGACGGACTGAAGATCCGGGCCGCCCAAGGGCACTCTGTATCGGTGGAGCTCGGCTTGCCACCCCAAGAACCGCCCTCAGTCCTCTACCACGGGACGGCGACGCGATTTGTCGAAGCGATCCTCGCGGAGGGCTTGAAACCGCAGGCGCGCCAACAAGTGCACCTGTCCTCCGATGAGGAGACCGCGCGGCAAGTGGGGCAGCGCCATGGCAAGCCCCACATCTTCAAGGTCGATGCCGGCGGCATGTATGCGCGCGGTTTCAAGTTCTATCGCGCCGACAATGGGGTCTGGCTGACCGATACAGTGCCGCCGGAGTTCTTAGCCCCGGCGACGAGCAAATGACATAATGGGAAGCCGCGGAGAGGCTGCTACTCCGCCGCCTCGCTCGTGCTCCTTCGCTTCGGCTTCCTCGCCTTCTTCAGCACCGGCTCCAGAAACTTGCCCGTGTAGCTCCGCGGCGCCTTGGCAATGTCCTCCGGCGGGCCCCAGGCGACGATCTCGCCGCCGCCGTCGCCGCCTTCGGGGCCGAGGTCGATGACCCAGTCGGCGGTCTTGATGACTTCGAGATTGTGCTCGATGACGACGACCGTATTGCCCTGCGCGACGAGCTCGTGCAGCACTTCCAGGAGCTTCTTGACGTCGTGGAAGTGCAGGCCGGTGGTGGGCTCGTCCAGGATGTAGAGCGTGCGGCCGGTGGCGCGCTTCGACAGCTCCTTGGCGAGCTTGACGCGCTGGGCTTCACCGCCCGAGAGGGTCGTCGCTTGTTGGCCCACGTGGATGTAATCGAGCCCGACGCGGTGCAGGGTCTGAAACGTCTCGCGCACGCGCGGCACCGCCTTGAAGAACTCGGCGGCTTCCTCGACGGTCATGTCGAGGACGTCGGCGATGCTCTTGCCCTTGAATAGCACCTCCAGCGTCTCGCGGTTGTAGCGCTTGCCCTTGCAGACGTCGCAGGTGACGTAGACGTCGGGCAGGAAGTGCATCTCGATCTTGATGACGCCGTCGCCCTGGCACGCCTCGCAGCGGCCGCCCTTGACGTTGAAGGAGAAGCGGCCGGGCTCGTAGCCGCGCGCCTTGGATTCGGGCAGGCCGGCGAACCATTCGCGGATCGGCGTGAAGGCACCGGTATAGGTCGCGGGGTTGGAGCGCGGGGTGCGGCCGATCGGCGACTGGTCGATGTCGATGATCTTGTCGATGTGCTCGAGGCCCTCGATGCGGTCGTGCGGGGCCGCACCCTCGCTGGCATTGTTCAGCTTGCGGGCGATGGACTTGTAGAGCGTGTCGATCAGCAGCGTCGACTTGCCGCCGCCGGACACGCCGGTGACGGCGGTGAACAGGCCGAGCGGAATTTCGGCGGTGACGTTCTTGAGATTGTTGCCGCGCGCATTGACCACCTTGATGGTGCGGCGATGGTTCGGCGGCCGCCGCTCCGGCACCTCGACCTCGAGCTCGCCGGTCAGGTACTTGCCGGTGAGCGATTTCGGGTTGCGCATGATCTCGGCGGGCGTGCCTTCGGCAATGATGTTGCCGCCATGCATGCCGGCGCCGGGGCCGATGTCGAGGACGTGGTCGGCGAGCAGGATGGCGTCCTCGTCATGCTCGACCACGATCACGGTGTTGCCGAGGTCGCGCAGCCGCTTGAGGGTGTCGAGCAGGCGCGCGTTGTCGCGCTGGTGCAGGCCGATCGAGGGCTCGTCCAGCACGTAGAGCACGCCCGTCAGGCCCGAGCCGATCTGCGAGGCCAGGCGGATGCGCTGGCTCTCGCCGCCGGACAGCGTGCCGGAGGAGCGGGAGAGGGTGAGGTAGTTGAGGCCGACGTCGAGCAGGAAGGTGAGACGCTCGCGGATCTCCTTCAGGATGCGGCCGGCGATCTCGTTCTGCTGCGCGTTGAGCGCCTCGGGCACGGTCTCGAACCATGCGCCGGCGCCCTTCACCGACAGCTCGGAAATCTCGCCGATATGCTTGCCGCCGATCTTGACGCAGAGCGCCTCGGGCTTGAGCCGAAAGCCCTTGCAGCCCTCGCAGGGCACGTCGTGGAAATACTTCGCCAGCTCCTCGCGCGCCCACTCGCTCTCGGTTTCCCGATAGCGGCGGTTGATGTTGGTGATGACGCCCTCGAACGGCTTCTTGGTGTCGTAGGAGCGCACCCCGTCCTCGTAGGAGAACTTGATCTCGTCCTCGCCGGAGCCGTGGAGGATGGCGTTCTGCGTCTTCTTGGCCAGGTCCTTCCACTTGGTGGTCAGCGTGAATTTGTAGTGCTTGCCGAGCGCAGTCAGCGTCTGCACGTAATAGGGCGACGACGATTTGGCCCAGGGCGCAATCGCGCCCTTACCGATCGCGAGCTCCTTGTCGGGGATGACGAGGTCTTCGTCGACATGCTGCTCGACGCCGAGGCCGCCGCAGGCCGGACACGCGCCATAGGGGTTGTTGAACGAGAACAGGCGCGGCTCGACCTCGGGAATGGTGAAGCCAGAGACCGGGCAGGCGAACTTTTCCGAGAACAGGATGCGCTCGGGTCCGCTCTTGTCGTGGATCTTGGCGGTCTTCTTCTTTTCCTCGGCGGGAGCCGCCGCCGGCGCGTCGGCGAATTCGACGACGGCGAGGCCTTCGGCGAGTTTCAGCGCGGTCTCAAAGCTCTCGGCGAGGCGCTGGCCGATGTCGGCGCGCACCACGATACGATCGACCACGACGTCGATGTCGTGCGGGAATTTCTTGTCGAGAACAGGCGCTTCCGCAAGCTCGTGGAAGGTGCCGTCGATCTTGACGCGCTGAAAGCCCTTCTTGAGCCATTCGGCGAGCTCCTTGCGGTACTCGCCCTTGCGACCGCGCACGACGGGCGCGAGCAGATAGAGGCGGGTGCCCTCGGGCAGCGCCAGCACGCGGTCGACCATCTGCGAGACGGTCTGGCTTTCGATCGGCAGGCCCGTGGCCGGCGAATAGGGCACGCCGACGCGGGCCCAGAGCAGGCGCATGTAGTCGTAGATCTCGGTGACGGTGCCGACGGTGGAGCGCGGGTTCTTCGACGTCGTCTTCTGCTCGATCGAGATCGCCGGCGACAGGCCGTCGATCTGGTCGACGTCAGGCTTCTGCATCATCTCGAGGAACTGGCGCGCATAGGCCGACAGCGATTCGACGTAGCGGCGCTGGCCCTCGGCGTAGATGGTGTCGAAGGCGAGCGAGGATTTGCCGGAGCCGGAGAGGCCGGTGAACACCACCAGCTTGTCGCGGGGAATCTCGACGTCGATGTTCTTGAGGTTGTGCTCGCGCGCGCCACGGATCGTAATTGCGCGCAGGCTGGAGCCCGCGTTCTGTTGTTGGCGCTTCGCCTTGATCACTTCATCCATCCGAGTTGCCCTCAAGGAATCCCATGGGTGCGCGACCGCGCCAATAAAAAAGGCGCGCTCGCCCGGAACCGGGATCGGCGCCGATGGGGTTGTCAGCGAACGTAGGAAGAACGGAGACGGATTTCCAGTGGGACTTGCGAATCGTCAACGGAATGTTGGCGCGCTGGCGGCATCTGGCAGCAGTTGCTGTGCGGAACTGCGCGGGAAGCTGCCGCGAAAACAAAAAGGCCGGCGCAAGGCCGGCCTTTCGTGACGATGGGACGTCGGTAGCGATCAGGACTTCAGATCAATACCGGGCGACCACGGGGCCGCCGAAAGTGTAGTTGAGGCGGACGGTGCCCATGTCGACGTCCTGCTTGATCCGATCGATACGGTCGTTGACGCCGAGGATCGTGAACGAGTTGTTGCGCTTGCCCATGAACAGATGGTCGTATTCGATCGCCACGGACCAGTTCGGTGCGAAGCCGAATTCGATGCCGGTGCCGACCGCGCCACCCCAGCGCGTCTCGCTTGCGCTGTCGAGGACCACGCCGCCCAGCAGGCCGTTATATTTGGCGTGCGTGACGGCCGCGCCACCCTTCACGTACCAGAGCACGTTGTTCCAGGCATAGCCGACCTGGCCGGTGAACAGGCCAAGCGCGTCGATCTTGGTCTGGTTGACCAGCGGCCCAAGCACCACGCTCGTATTCGAGCCCTTCAGGTTGGCCCAGTCGCCTTGGGCTTCAAGGCCGAACACCCAGTTGGCCGACTGCCAGCGATAACCGACCTGTCCGCCGACGACGCCGCCGGTCGCATTGTGACAGCCTTCAGCCGTGTCCGGACCCGCAACACCGAAGATGTTGTTGACGTCCCAGCAATTGCGGCTCGAGGCGCCGCCGCCGTTGATACCGATGTAGAAACCGCTCCAATTGTACATCGCGATCGGCGCGACCGGAGCCTTGGTGTAGGGGCGGGCCGCCAAATCGGCCGCCGAGGCCGGTGCCAACGCGCTGAGTGCGAACAAACCGGCCGAAGCCAGCAAAAGCTTCTTCATATCCATTCCCCAGTTCCGTTTCTCTTTCTGACCTTCCGGAAAGCGGAAGAGCCAGCGGACCTATGACCCGACTAATGTCACTGCTTTACACCATTAAAGCCAAAGGTTGTGTCACCCGGGCGCCACATCTCTCCGAAAACGCGAGCGAGCCGGTTGGCGCGCGAAAAAACAAAAAAGCCGGCGCGAGGCCGGCCTTTCGTGACGATGTGACGTCGGTAGTGATCAGTGCTTCGCAGATCAGTACTTGGCAACCACCGGGGCGCCGAAGTGGTAGTTCACGCCGACCTGCACGGTGTGGAAGTTGAGCGTGCCGGTGGTGATCGGAGCGCCGAGACCGGAGAAGTAGGTCTCGCCACCGAGGCTGCGATAGAGGTACTCGCCCTTGACCGACCACTGCGGAGCGAAGAACGCCTCGACGCCGGCGCCGACGGTCCAGCCCGAGTGGAACTTGCTGTCGGAGACAGTCACGCCGAGCGCGCTGACGCTGACCTTGTTGTCGATCCAGGCGTAACCACCGGTGCCGTAGAACAGCACGTTGTTGACGGCCCAGCCGATGCGGCCGCGGACGGTGCCGAGCGCGTCGGTCTTGGACGACACGGTGAGGCCGAGAGCGGTCGCCGAGGCGCTGACGTCAGCCCAGGAGCCATCGGCCTCGATGCCGAACACGACGTTGCCGGTCTGCCAGTTGTAGCCGGCGGTGCCACCGACGAAGCCACCCTTCATCTTCGGGTCGCCGGAAGCGCTTTCCCAGGCGCCGCCACCGACGATACCGAGGTAGAAGCCGGTCCAGTTGTAGACGGCCGCCGCCGGAGCGATCGGAGCCTTGGTGTAGGGGCGGGCTGCGAGGTCGGCCGCCGAGGCGGGCGCAGCGAGAGCGAACAAACAGGCCGAAGCCAACAAAACCTTCTTCATTTTCAACTAATCCCAGTCCCAGTTTCTGTTGTTGCCTTCCTGACCGGAAGGGCAGCGGACTCAACGGCCCAACTGACGCCGTACTTACACCACCAAAGCCGCAAGTTGTGTCTCCGAAAAGCCACAGCGGTCGAAAAGGTGATGGTTACTGACTTATTGCCTCCCGTTCATGTCGCGCCAAACGAAAAAGGCCGGCGCGAGGCCGGCCTTAGACGTCAATGATATCAGATGGATATCAGTAGCGCGCGGCGACCGGCGCACCCCAGTTGAAGTGATAGTTCACACCTGCCTTGACCGTGTGAACGGTATCGGTCCACTCGGAGCGGTTGGTCACGACGGGGCTGTACTGAATCGTGCTCTTGCCGAAATCGATGTAGTTGTATTCGACCTTGGCCGACCAGTTCGGAGCGAACATGTATTCCGCGCCGGCGCCGACGGTCCAACCCCAGCGGGTGTTGTTCTGGATGAAGACGTTTCCGGGGATGCCATCGTAGCGATGCTGAATGTCGCCGACCGCAGCGCCGCCGCTGACGAACAAGAGAGCGGGGCCGGTCGAGTAGCCGAGACGGCCCTTGATGTCGCCGAAGCCGCGGATTCTCGTGAAATAGGTGTCGCCGAGGCCGGCATTGATCTCGGCAGAACGTCCGTTGATGTCAGCCCAATGATAGTCGCCCTCGATGCCGAACACCCAATTGGCCGCCTGCCAGTTGTAGCCGACTACGCCACCGACAAAGCCGCCGGTGGTGTCGTAGTTCTGACTTCCAGCAAAGATCGCCGTATTCGGACCGCCAAAGAAGGTTTCGTCGCTGCGGCCCCAGGCACCACCGCCCTGCACACCAATGTAGAAACCGGTCCAGGTATAGATCGGAGCGGGGGGCGCGATCGGCGCCTTTGTATAGGGACGGGCTGCAAGGTCGGCAGCACCGGCCGGAGCCGAGAGGGTCAGCGCAACCGCGCCGGCAAAGCCAATCAAAATCTTCTTCACTGTAATCTCCCCAGTCGTGTCCGCCTCTCTGAGTTCCCCAAGGCGGACTATCAGGCGCGAGGCCCATTGCATCAATTCCAAGCACGACGATAGCTCGATTCTGCGGCAGAGTCCGTGCCCGGAGTGCAACAGTTGGGTGTAATCGACCTACCTCTAACTTAATGAATGTTAAGTGATTTTTGCCGTTCACGGGAACCCGATTTGGTTCCATCCCAATTGCCATCACATCGCCATTTAGACGCCATCCCGTCTCCACATTTGGTGGCGATTTCTGCAGGAACAAATCTGGAACAGACCGCCGGTCGGTGCTATATGTGGGGATAACCTTGGGGGTGACGGGCTGAGCAGCCCCTGCAAGCGTATAGGGTCGCCTTAACAGGGCGCAGAGGAACGCAGCAGCGCGCTCGGCCTTAGGAAATTCAGTGGCATTCGGAGTGGAGAGCGGCGATGGCGGGAAGCGTCAACAAGGTCATTCTGGTTGGAAATCTCGGCAAGGATCCTGAAATCCGCCGCACCCAGGACGGGCGGCCGATCGCGAATCTGAGCATCGCGACCTCCGAGACCTGGCGCGACAAGAACAGCGGCGAGCGCAAGGAAAAGACCGAGTGGCATCGGGTCGTGATTTTCAATGAAGGGCTCTGCAAGGTCGCCGAGCAGTACCTGAAGAAGGGCGCGAAGGTTTACATCGAGGGCGCGCTGCAGACCCGCAAATGGACCGACCAGAGCGGCGTCGAGAAATACTCGACGGAGGTCGTGCTCCAGGGCTTCAACTCGACGCTCACGATGCTCGACGGCCGTGGCGGCGGCGGCGGAGGCGGCAGCTTCGGCGACGAGCCGGGCGGCGATTTCGGCTCCTCCGGACCCGTCAGCAGCGCACCGCGCCGTCCCGTGGCCGCCGGCGGCGGTGGCCGCAACAGCGACATGGACGACGACATCCCGTTCTGAGCAGGGACCGGACGATGAGGGGGCGCAAGCCGGCTGAGCGGCGCCTTCCCATTTCGTGTCAGCAAACCTTACTAATCGGCAGAAAGGGCTCGGGATTTCCGGGCCCGCTTCATGTTTGGGTTGAACTCGGATTGCGCCAGCGCAATCGCGTCGATGGCGCGCGCCGGCCGCGCGATTGACGAGGTCCCGGAGGTGATTTCGGAAGGCCTGTTCCGGGTCCCTCCGAGACGCTCTCCGTAAGGCCGTAAGTTGTTGGAAAAATAAGCGGAAAAAGCGCTTCCCTGAAGCCTGCGAGGGTGGTTATCACGGTCTCGATGCGCTATATGATTCCTAGCTAAAACCTCACCGGATTTCCCCTTGGCTGACGACGACGACAAGCCCGGCGACCAGCCGGCGCAACCCTCGGATATTCGCCCCGTCTCCATCTTCGAGGAGATGAAGAAGTCCTATCTCGACTACGCCATGAGCGTGATCGTGGCGCGGGCGCTGCCTGATGCCCGCGACGGCCTGAAGCCTGTGCACCGCCGCATCCTGTACTCGATGAACGAGCAGGGGCACACACCGGACAAGAAGTACGTCAAATCCGCCCGCGTGGTCGGTGACGTCATCGGTAAGTATCACCCGCACGGCGACCAGTCGATTTACGACGCCATGGTCCGCATGGCGCAGGACTTCTCGATGCGCGTGCCGCTGATCGACGGCCAGGGCAATTTCGGCTCGGTCGACGGCGATCCTGCGGCCGCCTATCGTTACACGGAAGCGCGGCTGACCAAGGCGGCGTTGGCGCTGCTGACCGACATCGACAAGGACACCGTCGATTTCCAGCCGAACTACGACAACAACGAGACCGAACCGTCGGTCTTGCCGGCCAAGTTCCCGAACCTTCTCGTCAACGGCGCCGGCGGCATTGCGGTCGGCATGGCCACCAATATCCCGCCGCACAATCTCGGCGAGGTCATCGACGCCTGCGTCGCGCTGATCGACAACCCCGCGCTCACCATCGACGAGCTCATCAACATCGTGCCGGGACCGGATTTCCCGACCGGCGGCGTCATTCTCGGACGCGCGGGCATCCGTGCGGCCTATCACCTCGGCCGCGGCTCGGTCGTCATGCGCGGCAAGGTCGCGATCGAGACCATCCGCAAGGAGCGCGAGGCGATCATCATCACCGAGATCCCCTACCAGGTGAACAAGGCGACGATGGTCGAGCGCATCGCCGAGCTGGTCAAGGAAAAGAAGATCGAGGGCATCGGTGACCTCCGCGATGAATCGGACCGCGACGGTTACCGCGTCGTCATCGAATTGAAACGCGACGCCGTGCCGGATGTGGTGCTGAACCAGCTGTACCGTTTCACGCCGCTGCAAACCAGCTTCGGCGTCAACATGGTGGCGCTCGACAGCGGCCGTCCTCGGATCATGCATCTGAAGGACCTGCTCGCGATCTTCGTCGACTTCCGTGAGCGGGTCGTCACGCGTCGCACCAAGTACCTGCTCGCCAAGGCGCGCGATCGCGCCCATATTTTGGTTGGTCTCGCGATCGCGGTGGCCAATATCGACGAGATGATCCGCGTGATCCGGACCTCGCCGGACCCGACCACCGCGCGCGACACCCTGATGTCGCGCGACTGGCCGGCCCGGGACGTCGAGGACATGCTGACCCTGATCGACGATCCCCGTCACCGCATCAGCGCGGACGGCACGATCCGGCTGTCGATGGAGCAGGCCAGGGCCATTCTCGATCTGCGCCTGCAGCGCCTCACCGCACTCGGCCGCGACGAAATCCGCGACGAGCTCGACAAGCTCGCCGGCGAGATCGCCGATTATCTCGACATCCTGCGCTCGCGCGAGCGCGTGCTGGGCATCATCAAGACCGAGCTTGCCGAGGTGAAGGCCGAGTTCGCCACACCGCGGCGCACCGTCATCATCGAGCAGGAAGGCGAGGTCGAGGACGAGGACCTGATCCAGCGCGAGGACATGGTCGTCACGGTGTCCCATGCCGGCTACGTCAAGCGCGTGCCGCTGTCGGCCTACCGGGCCCAGCGCCGCGGCGGCAAGGGCCGCGCCGGCATGCAGACCCGCGACGAGGATTTCGTCAGCCGCCTGTTCGTGGCCTCCACGCACACGCCGGTGCTGTTCTTCTCCTCGCGTGGCCAGGTCTACAAGGAGAAGGTCTGGCGTCTGCCGATGGCCGCGCCGAACGCGCGCGGCAAGGCGCTGATCAACATCCTGCCGCTGGAGCAGGGCGAGCGCATCACCACCATCATGCCGCTGCCGGAGGACGAATCCACCTGGGGCAACCTCGACGTGATGTTCGCCACCACGGGCGGCAATGTCCGGCGCAACAAGCTGTCGGACTTCGTCGACGTCCGCCGCTCCGGCATCATCGCCATGAAGCTCGACGACGGCGAGTCGATCGTCGACGTGCAGATCTGTACCGAGCGCGACGACGTGCTGCTGACCGCCGCCGGCGGCCAGTGCATCCGCTTCCCGGTCCCCGATGTGCGCGTGTTCACCGGGCGCACCTCGATGGGCGTGCGCGGAATCGCGCTCGGCGAAGGCGACAAGGTGATCTCGCTGGCGATCCTGCGCCATGTCGAGACCACCTCGGACGAGCGTTCGGCCTACCTGAAGATGCGCCGCGCCGTCGCCGGCGAAGCTGCGGCCGAAGATGCCGCCGTGGACGCCGAGGCCGAGGAGACCTCCGGCAGCTTCCAGCTCGCGCAGGAGCGTTACGCCGAGATGTCGGCGCAGGAGCAGGTCGTGCTGACCGTCTCCGTCAACGGCTATGGCAAGCGAACCCTGTCCTACGAGTACCGCACCACCGGCCGCGGCGGCAAAGGCATCGTCGCCATGAGCGTCAACAACCGCAACGGCAATCTGGTCGCGTCCTTCCCGGTGGAGGATGCCGATCAGATCATGCTGGTCACCGACAAGGGCCAGCTGATCCGCTGCCCGGTCGAAGGCATCCGCATCGCCGGCCGCTCGACCCAGGGCGTGATCGTGTTCGACACCGCCGAGGACGAGCACGTGGTGTCGGTCGAACACATCACGGAAGAAGCGGAGAGCGGGAACGGAGCGAACGGGGAGTCGAGCGGGGAGTGATAAGTCACTCCCTGCGGCCCGGATGGAGCGAAAGCGAAATCCGGGGCTCTCACGCCTGGCGAAAATCCCGGATTGCGGTTTGCTCCATCCGGACTACGAAGCTCGCTAAATCTCCAGCTCCGTGCCGAACTCCACCACCTGCTTGGTAGGCACGCCGAAGAACGCGGCCGAGCGTTCGGCGTTGCGCTGGAGGAAGGCGAACACGCCTTCGCGCCAGACCCACATGCCCGGAATGTCCTCGCTGGGAATGATGGTCTCGCGGCCGACATAATAGGTGATGTCGGAGAGGTCGATGCCGGGCAGCTTGCTCTGGCGGCAGACGAGATTCAAGCCTTCATAGATCGTCGGGTTCTGCATGAAGCCGTAATGCAGGATCACGCGGGTGATGCCGGGAATGATCTCGATCACCTCGCCGCGTTCTTCGTCCGCGATGTGCGGCAGCTCCTCGATCAGCACGGTGACCAGCAGCACGCGTTCGTGCAGCACGCGGTTGTGCCTGACGAACTGGGTGAGCGCGAGCGGCACGCCGCGCGGTGCGGAGGCCAGGAACACGGCGGTGCCGGGCAGCCTTGCGCTGCACTTGTTCACGGCGGTCTCGATCAGATCTTCCTCGGGCTGCCGCAGCCGGCCCCTCGCGGCCTCGACCAGCTTCACGCCGGCGCGCCAGGTCAGCATCAGGAAGGCGACGAGGCCGGCGAGCAGCAGCGGAAACCAGCCGCCCTCGAACAGCTTGATCGAGTTGGCCGAGAAGAAGATCACGTCGATGACGAAGAAGGCGCCGTTCACGGCCACCACCAGCCAGGGCGAATAGCCCCACTGGATCGCGACCAGCGCGGCGAGCAGCGTCGTGATCGCCATCAGCAGCGACACCGCGATGCCGTAGGCGCCGGCAAGCGCGTCCGACGTGCCGAAGCTCAGGACCGCCCCGAGCGTCGCAGCCGCAAGCAGCCAGTTCACCAGGGGCACGTAGATCTGGCCGATCGCGTCGCTCGTGGTGTGACGGATCAGCATGCGCGGCAGGAAGCCGAGCTGGATCGACTGCTGGGTCAGCGAGAACACGCCGGAGATGATCGCCTGCGAGGCGATCACGGTCGCGACCGTCGAGAATGCGACCAGCAGATAGTGCAGGGCGTCGGGGCAGAGCTGGAAGAAGGGGTTCTCGATCATCGCGGGATCGGTGATCAAGAGCGCGGCCTGGCCGAAATAGTTCAGCACCAGCGCGGGCAGGCAGATGGCGAACCAGGCGAGGCGGATCGGCAGGCGGCCGAAATGTCCCATGTCGGCATACATGGCCTCGCCGCCGGTCACCGCGAGAAAGGCCGCGCCGAGAATTCCGAACGAGATGTGGAAATCCTGGTGGATCAGGAAGTCGAAGGCGTAGAGCGGGCTGAGCGCCACCAGCACCGCCGGCGCCTTGACGATGCCGTGGATGCCGAGCGCCGCGAGCACGACGAACCAGGCCAGCATCACCGGCCCGAAGATGCGGCCGATGAAGCCGGTGCCCTGCTTCTGCATCATGAACAGGCCGATCAGGATGGCGACGGTCACGGGCACCACGGCCGGCGCAAGCGAGGGGGCGTCGACCTTGAGGCCCTCGATGGCCGAGAGCACCGAGATGGCCGGCGTGATCGCGCCGTCGCCATAGAGCAGCGCCGCGCCGACGAGCCCGACCACCAGGAGGTGGGCGCGCCATGTGCCCGGCTGGGCGTGGCGGGCATGGAGCAGCGCCAGCAGCGCGACGATGCCGCCTTCGCCGCGATTGTCCGCGCGAAGGATCAGCAGCGCATATTTCAGCGAGATGATGAGCAGCAGGGCCCAGAGGATCAGCGAGGCAATCCCCAGGACAGCGTCGTGACTGAGTGTGCCGCCATGGGCAGCCGCCTTGGCGGCTTCCTTCAGGGCATAGAGCGGGCTTGTACCGATATCGCCATAGACCACCCCGAGGGCGCCCATGGTCATGGCAAGCGGTAGCGGATCAGGATGGTGGCCGGAAGCGACAGCGGGCGTACTGGACAATGGCACCCCCCCGATGGGATCGCGCCCGACGGGCCATTCCGGCGGGCGCGAGCAAACCAGTCTGCGACGAGACGTCGCAAAACTCCATCGGGATTATGTGACGTGAAGCTGACAGGCCAGCCTACGGGGTGCGGTTGGCGGTCACGAGGCGAGCCTCGCGGACATTCGCCTTGGTGCCGGCCTTGCGCAGGCAGGAGGCCTCGAAATTCGGCCAGGCCTGCTGCGAGCAGTCCTTCCCGATGGCGCGGATATCGAGTCGGTCACTCTTGGCCAGCGGCTGCGGCACGCTGGCCTCGACGCTCGGGGCAAAGCCGGGCAGGAGGGTAAGGGCGGCGGCGACACACGCAGACAGAGCGATCGCTGAAAGAGCCTTGATCATTTGACAGTCCCCTGTGATGCGGCCGCCTACGCCCAGTGTGCGGCCCGTCATTCGTTGGCCGGATTAGTAACCATGGCCAGTTTCCGGACGTCTTCGCCGGCACGGGAAATGGTTTCGTGTCCGCGCCGCTTTGTTTCGTGGTCGCTCTCAGGACGAAACAAACCGGCCATCGCCGACACGGCCGGCGGGATATTTCGCCGGAAACGGCTGGGGAACCGGCCCGGCTTGCCGGGCCGGGCCGGGCGCGGTAGGAGGGGGCCATGCCGCGCATTGCCTTCTATCCCGGTTCCTTCGACCCCATTACCAACGGCCATCTGGACGTGGTCCGGCACAGCGTTTCCCTGTGCGACCGGCTCGTGGTCGCGATCGGGGTCCATCCCGGCAAGAAGCCGCTGTTCTCGACCGAGGAGCGGCTGCAGATGCTCCATGACGTCTGCGGGCCGCTGGCCGCCAAGGCTGGTTGCGTGCTCGAAGCTGTGACGTTTGACGATTTGTCGGTCACGGCGGCGCGCAAGCACGGTGCGACGATCATGATTCGGGGCCTGCGTGACGGCAGCGATCTCGACTACGAGATGCAGCTCGCCGGCATGAACGAAGCGATGGCGCCGGAGGTGCACACGGTCTTCCTGCCGGCCTCTCCCATGGTTCGCCCGATCACCGCCACTTTGGTGCGGCAGATCGCCGGCATGGGCGGGGACGTCTCGGCCTTCGTCCCGCCGCAGGTCGTGGCCCAGCTCAAGGCAAAATTCGCCGCATAACGGCGCGCTTCCTTTTTCTCTCTGATCCGGAGTTGTCATGATCCGAATTCTCGCAGTTCTTGCCGCGCTTCTGTTCGCGGTGCCGGCGGTGGCGCAGCAATTGCCGGCCAACCTCGACAAGGCCAACGCCATCGTCATCGACACCACCAAGGGCCGCATCGTCATCAAGCTGCGCACCGATATCGCGCCCCAGCATGCCGAGCGCATCAAGCAGCTCGCGCGCGAGGGCTATTACAACAACGTGCCGTTCCATCGCGTCATGGACGGCTTCATGGCGCAGACCGGCGACGGCCAGAACTTCAACGGCACCGGCGGCTCGAAATATCCGAACCTGAAGCAGGAATTCTCCAAGGTGCATTTCGCCCGCGGCATCGTCGGCATGGCCCGGCGCGGCGACAGCGTCGACAGCGCCAACTCGCAGTTCTTCATCATGTTCGCCGACGGCGGCAGCCTCGATAACCAGTACACCGTGATCGGCGAGGTCGTGCAGGGCATGGACGTCGTCGACAAGCTGAAGAAGGCTCCTCCCGGCTCGGCCGGCGGCGCCGTGACCGATCCCGACAAGATGGTGAAGGTGCAGGTCGCCTCCGACATCAAATAGGAGACGGCGATGGCGCGCTGTGGCGACAAGCTCCTGCTGGTTGCTGTGGTGCTGTTGCTCGGCGTGTCCAGTGCGGCCGCCGAGGATAGGCAGGTCAATACCATCCAGGATATCTTCCGGCATCTGCGCACCTGCTGGAAACCGCCGCCGGCCGCCAAGGCCCGCCCACTCGACATCACCGTCGTCGTGAGCTTTAACCGGTCCGGCGACATTCTGGGCCATCCGAGGATCTCCTATGAATCCGCGGAGGCCTCCGACAATGACCGGCTGCAATACCGGATCGCGGTGATGGAGGCGTTGCAACGCTGCACGCCGATGCCATTTACCGAGGCAATGGCTGGCGCCGCCGCGGGACGTCCATTCGCGATCCAGTTCCGCAGCCGCAAAACGCCTGACAAGACTTCACCTCCAACTCAAGAGAGACGAGCATGAGCGCCACCGAAAACACCCTGATCCTCGAGACCACCCAGGGCCCGGTCACCATCGAGATGCGGCCCGACCTCGCGCCCGGCCATGTCGCGCGCATCAAGGAACTGGTCCGGGAGGGCTTCTACGACGGCATCGTGTTCCACCGCGTGATCGACGGCTTCATGGCGCAGACCGGCTGCCCGCAGGGCACCGGCACCGGCGGCTCGGGCAAGAAGCTGAAGGCCGAGTTCAACAAGGAGCCGCATGTGCGCGGCACCACCTCGATGGCGCGCGCCGCGAGCCCGGATTCCGGCGATAGCCAGTTCTTCATCTGCTTCGACGACGCCCGCTTCCTCGACAACCAGTACACGGTGTGGGGCAAAGTCACCGAAGGCATGGAGAACGTCGACAAGATCAAGCGCGGCGAGCCGGTGCAGAACCCCGACAAGATCGTCAAGGCGCGGATGGCCGCGGACGCTGAGTAAGCGCCGCCCCTCATCCTGAGGAGCGCGGAACGCGCGTCTCGAAGGATGAAGGCCACCCTGCTGCAGTTCGGCCTTCATGGTTCGAGACGGCGCTACGCACCTCCTCACCATGAGGGTCTGGCTCCGTCGCGCCCGGCACCCACATGCGCACCGATCTGTTCGATTTCGACCTGCCCGCCGAGCGCATCGCGTTGCGCCCGGCGAGCCCGCGCGACTCCGCGAAGATGCTGGTCGTGGAGAGCGGCGCGCTGCGCGACCAGACCATCGCCGACCTCGCACAATGGCTGAAGCCGGGCGACCAGCTCGTCGTCAACGACACCAAGGTGATCGCGGCGCAATTGAAGGGCCGCCGCATCGGCCGCGAGACCGAGCCGAAGATCGAGGCGACCCTGATCAAGCGGCTCGACGGCTCGCGCTGGCAGGCGCTCGTGAAGCCTGCGAAGAAGCTCACAGCTGGCGACCGCATCCGCTTCGGCAATGAAGGCAAGGTCTGCCTGCTCGGCCATCTCGATGCCGAGGTCGAGGCCAAGGGCCTCGAGGGCGAGGTGACGCTGTCGTTCTCGTTCCACGGCCCGGCGCTGGATCAGGCCATCGCCGAGCTCGGCAGCCCGCCGCTGCCGCCCTACATCGCCTCCAAGCGCACGCCCGACGATCAGGACCTCGCCGACTACCAGACCATGTTCGCCGTGAACGAAGGCGCGGTCGCCGCGCCGACCGCTGGATTGCATTTCACCCCGGCGCTGGAGCAGGCGCTGCGCGCGCGTGGCGTCGACATCAACCAGGTCACGCTGCATGTCGGGGCAGGTACGTTCCTGCCGGTGAAGGTAGAGGACACCGAAGGCCACAAGATGCATGCCGAGTGGGGCACGATCTCGGCCGAGACGGCGGAACGGCTCAACAGCGCGCGGAAAAATGGTGGCCGCATCATCGCCGTCGGCACCACGTCATTGCGCTTGCTCGAGAGCGCGGCGAGCGAAGACGGCACCATCCAGCCCTTCGCGGCCGAGACCTCGATCTTCATCACGCCCGGCTATCGCTTCCGCGCGGTCGATATTTTGATGACGAATTTCCATTTGCCGAAGTCGACGCTGTTCATGCTGGTGTCGGCGTTTTCGGGGCTGGAGACGATGAAGGCGGCGTATGCTCATGCGATTGCGAGCGGGTACCGGTTTTATTCGTATGGCGATGCGTGCTTGCTCTTCAGGTCGCGCGGCTAAGCGCCGGCGCTGTAGGGTGGCAAAGCGAAGCGTGCCCACGTCTTTCTTGAATAGGGAAGAGTGGTGGGCACGGCGCTTGCGCGCCTTTGCCCACCCTACGATACCTGTTCCTACGGCGCCGGTTACGCCATCACCCGCTGCGGCAACAGCTCCGCGATCTGAACCGCATTCAACGCTGCGCCCTTGAGCAACTGATCCGCCGCCACGAACATCGAGATCGAATGCCCGGAGGGATCGCTGAGATCCTTGCGGATGCGGCCGACCAGGACGTCGTCCTGGCCCGAGGCATCGATCGGCATCGGGAAGTAGTTCTTGGCGCGATCGTCGACGACCTTCACGCCGGGCGCCCGGGCCATGATGGCGCGGACCTGGTCCTCGGTGATCTCCTTCTCGCATTCGAAGGTGATGGCCTCGCAATGGGCGCGGAGCACCGGCACGCGCACGCAGGTGACGCCAATCGCGATGGTCTCGTCCTCGAAGATCTTGCGGGTCTCCTTGATGACCTTGGTCTCTTCGTCGTTGTAGCCGGTGTCAGGGTCGACGGCGGTGTTGTGGTTGAAGAGATTGAAGGCGTAGGGGTGCGGCATCACCTTCGGCGTATAGACCTGCCCGTTGAGATTGGCGCGGGTGGATTCGACCAGTTCCTCCATCGCGGCGGCGCCGGCGCCGGAAGCGGCCTGGTAGGTCGAGATGATCACGCGCTTGATGCGGTTCTTCTGGTGGATCGGCCACAGCGGCACCAGTGCGGTAATCGCCGCGCAGTTCGGGTTGGCAATGATGCCCTTGTGGTCGCGGATGCGGTTCGCGTTGATCTCGGGGATCACCAGCGGCACGTTCGGGTCCATGCGGAAGGCGGAGGAATTGTCGACCACGACCGCGCCGGACTTCACCGCGATCGGCGCATACTTCTTGGAGATGCTGCCGCCGGCGGAGAACAGGGCGATATCGACGCCTTCGAAGGAGCGCTCGGTGAGCTCCTCGATCACGACCGGCTGGCCGCGGAACGACACCGTCTTGCCGGCCGAGCGGGCACTGGCCAGCGCCTTGAGCTTGCCGACGCGAAAGCCGCGCTTGTCCATGGTGGCGATGAATTCGGCGCCCACCGCACCGGTGACGCCGACAATCGCGACGACGGGATCGTTACTCACTTTGTCCTCCATTGAATTTGCGAATGAGACAACAAAAAAGCCCCGGACCAACGAGGGCGGGGCTTGCCGTAGAGCTGATGCGTTTTAGTCGACGACTACGCGCGCACGCCTCCCCGGGCCCCTGAGGCCGTGGTGGTTTTGGTCGTGCGTTTGGTGGTCGTGAACATGGTGGCGACTTATGCGGGAGAGTTTTGCGCCCGTCAATGGCTTTTCACCCCGGTCGATGCCCGGGGCCGGACTCCCGCTATTTCGCCCTGGCGCCCGGCGGCTCGAGGGTGACCTCCTTGAGGTCGTCGCCGCTGACGACGACGATCGAAAAGTTCAGCCGGCCACGTTCGCGCACCAGCCCGCCGCTGATCGCCTTGCCCGAGGCGGCGCGTTCGGCGACGCGCACGGCATCGGCGAGGCGGTGCCTGATCGCACCGAGCGCTGCGAGGTTGTCGCGATCCTCGTGGTCGAGCTCAGTGAGGGGGAGGGCGGCTTCGCCGCCGACGAGCTCGCCGGTCGTGGCATTGATGGTGTGGCGCCAGATCCGGTCGTTGTGCAGGGTCTTCACCCGATACACCGGCACGCGGGTGGCCCCGTCGAAACTCACATCCGCCGTGGTGGCGCCGGCGTGCCGGGCTTCGGCGATCGACATGGCCTGGCTGATCGAGATCGACGAGCTGCGGAAACGCTCGATCTCACGGCTGACGGCTTGGCGGTCGGCCTCGGCATCACCATCTGTGTCGCTGTGAAGGGCGGTCGGCGTACCCGCGGTCACGATCGCCCGCGCAGGCGCGACGATGAGCAGCGCAGGCAAGGCGATCACAAGCAATCGCGAGGTCCATCGTTTGGCTGTCGTCATGCTCGAAACCCTCGGCCAGCGAGTGTGCCGGATGATCGTAAAGAATTCGCGGCCGGCCTTGGGCATCGGCCGGCCGCGGAGCGCCGCACCGGGCTGTACCCGGCACGGCGATCTCAGCGGTACGGGCCACTTTTGGGGCTGGGGAAAAAAGCGGTCCGTATCGCTTATAACTAAACCATACCGTATCGTTTTATTTTGGTCAACGGCGCGGGCGGTTTCCCATGGGGAAAGCGCGCAATCTCACGGAATTGTCAGCGCGGGGGGCGTCGCCGCGACGAGGCTTTGGTGGTGCTTTGGACGCGGTCGGCAGGTCCTAGCGCCCCGGCGAGGAACAGCTTGATGGCGGTGCGCATCCGCTTTTCGGCGGCCTTCAATTCGAGCGCAGTCCCGAACGTCGCCATGCGGTGGGTGTGACCGACGACCACGTCGAGAAACACCTCGGCGGCAATTGTGGTGTCCTCGATGTCGAGCGCGCCTTGCGCCACCAGACGGTCGAAGAAACGTGCCGTGGTGGCGACGGCTTTCATCCAGCCTTCCTCCTTGCCGAGCTTGGCAACGTCGGGGAAGTTGATGGCCTGTGACGTCATCATGCGGCTGAAGGCGACAGCGTCGGGTCCGCAGGTGAATGTCAGCATCTCGCGCCCGATCTCGACCAGCCGCTGCTCGACCGAGATGTCGGAGGCGCTGGAGAGCTGCGTCTCGGCGGCGGCCGACAATGGGGCAAGCCAGCGCGCGATCTCGCGTCTCAGCACGGCGGCAAACAGGCCGCGCTTGTCGCCGTAGCGGGAATAGACGGTGGGCTTGCTGACCCGGGCCGCTTCCGCGACCGCGTCCAGCGAGGTGGCGTCGAAGCCGCGGTCCAGGAACAGGCGGGTGGCGACCTCGATCAGCCGCAGGTCGCGCTCGATGGCGGCGGTTTTCGTCGGCCGGCCGCCGCGGGATTTCGGCACTTCGCGCCGCGGCCCTGCCGGTCTCGTCCTGGTCGCAGTCAATCCCATGCCCAGTGATTCCTGCGCGTTTCTGACAGTCGTCATTCGCTCTATATCGCGCAGGAGCGGAGGCGTCATCGCGAATCTGGCCGGATTGGCCGCATCGTCAACGGTTTCGGCAGGGCCTCGTTCCGTCTCACGGCACTGTCGAGCTCCAGGCCTGACCGGCAGCGGCCTTGTCATAACCGTATTGATAGAGCGCCCGCATATAGCCGGTGTCGAACCCTTCCGACGGCGGCGCCGGATACTCGCGCGCGATGTAGGAGAGGTGGAAGCCGAGGCGGTTGCGCTTGGCGAAATCATAGGTCGAGAAGATGATCGAGCGCGTCTGCGACTGGGTGATCGCCGACAGGCTGCGCGAGGCGACATCGATGGTGCCATTGGAGACCAGCTCGAAATTGCGTTCGATCTTCTTGTTGACGAGGATGTAGATGTCCATCTTCGCGTTGCCCGGCAGACGGTTGCCCTGGAACAGCAGGGCTTCCGGCAGCGTCAGCACCGGCGCGGTCACGCCGCCGTCGACATGCATCTCCTGAAACTTGCGGCCCTGGCCCTCGGCGTCGATCATGATCGGCGGAAATACCAGGGGAATGCTGGCGGAGGCCGCCATCACGTCGCGAAACAGTTTGAGCGCCTCGGGTGTGCCGACCGCGGCGATCTTGCCCATGTCCCAGATCGCGGTGCGCTGGGTATCGAGATCGGTCGTCACCACCAGAAGCTTCCGGCCCTTGGCATTCTCGCGCGCGACTTGCGCCATGATCTCCGGCCCGACATAGCGGGCGACGAGCTCGCGCAGCCTCGTGTTGCCGAACAGGCCGGATCCGAACAGCACGCGCATGATGCTGGGATCATTCAACAGGGTCTCGGCGATGCCGCTGGTATAGACCTCCTTCAGCGTGTCGTCGTATTGCGAGCCCAGAAACGCAAACGGCGCGATCAGGCCGCCCGTGCTCACGCCCGAGACGACGGAGAAGGTGGGGCGGGTTCTGGCCGCGGTCCAGCCGTTGAGCACGCCGACGCCGTAGGCGCCGTCGGCGCCGCCGCCGGAGAGCGCCAGATAGGACTTCGTCGCGGTGCTGGTGTCCTTCTCGAAGCTGAATTTCGTGATGGGCTCGTCGGCGTAGCGCCTGAGGCCGTCGATCTCGAGCACGCGCGAGGTGCTGGCTTCTGCGGCCGTATAAGGCGTGCGGGGCAGCGAGGTACAGGCGCCGAGCACCAGGCTGCACGCCAGGAGCAGAAATCCGGCCAGGCGGCCGCCTGTCTGCCTGATCCAGTCATGCGGGCGGCCGGCGACATCAGTCGAACAGGAAGCGAAGGGCATTGTCGGTGGCTGGCGATCACGCATTTACTGCCGCCGGCAGATTTGCCGCGGCATTCTCGTCCAGCCCCCAGGATAAAACTACACTGTATCGTTTTGTTTAACAAGGGCGGTGGCGCTAAAATCCACCGTGTCCCAGTCTGAAGCACCCGCCGGCTGCCGCGTGGCGGGTTGATCGGCCTTCTCCGACACGCAATAAGCACCGCCATGAATCCCGACAACGATCTTCCCAATCACTTTGAATTGCTCGGCACTGATGGCGCCGCGCGGACCGGGCGCCTGACCACGCCTCACGGCGTGGTGCGCACGCCCGCCTTCATGCCGGTCGGCACCGCCGGCGCCATGAAGGGCATGCACTGGCGCGAGGTGCGCGATGCCGGCGCCGACATCGTGCTTGGCAACACCTATCACCTGATGCTGCGTCCGAGCGCCGAGCGGATCGCCGGCCTCGGCGGCCTGCAGCGGTTCACCGGCTGGAACGGGCCGATGCTGACGGATTCCGGCGGTTTCCAGGTGATGTCGCTGTCGGACTTGCGAAAGGTCACCGAGAACGCCGTCACCTTCCGCTCGCATATCGACGGTGCCAAGGTCGAGCTGTCGCCGGAGCGCTCGATCGAGGTGCAGCGCTTGCTCGGCTCCGATATCGCCATGCAGATGGACGAATGCGTGCGGCTGCCGGCCGAGCGCGCCGACATCGAGCGCGCGATGCAATTGTCGCTGCGCTGGGCCGAGCGAAGCAAGCGCGCCTTCGAGAGCGCCCCCGACGGCTATATGCTGTTCGGCATCGTGCAGGGCGGCGACATCCCGCAGCTTCGCCACGAGAGCGCGCGAGGTCTCGTCGCGACCGGTTTCCACGGCTATGCAATCGGCGGCCTTGCCGTCGGCGAGCCGCAGGCGGTGATGCTGGCGATGATCGACGAGACCGCACCATTGCTGCCGAAAGAGCGCCCGCGCTATCTGATGGGCGTCGGGACGCCCGACGACATCCTCGAAGCCGTCAAGCGCGGCATCGACATGTTCGATTGCGTGATGCCGACGCGCAATGGCCGGCACGGTGTCGCCTTCACGCGCTTCGGCCAGGTGAATTTGCGCAATGCGCGCCACGCCGACGATCCGCGTCCGCTGGATGAGGAGAGCTCATGGCCGTCGGCGCGCAACTGCGCGCGCGCCTATCTGCACCATCTCGTCAAGGCGGGCGAGACGCTGGGCGCGATGCTGCTGTCCGAAATCAATATCGCTTACTACCAGTTCCTGATGCAGGGCATCAGGGACGCGATCGCGCAGGGAAGGTTCGACGAGTTCTACCAGCGTACGCGCGCGGACTGGGCGAGGGGCGATATCGCCCCGCGCTAGGTCAACGGTCCAAGCTCAATTGCACACGATCCGCTGCTTGACGGCGTGCTTGGTGACGAAGCCGTAGCCGCAATTGTCGCAGGTCCAGAGATAGCTGATGACGTGGTCCGAGATGTAGGCGGATGCTTCGGCGGCGACCATGGAATCGGCGCAGACGGGACAGGTCGGCAATTCGCTGCAACGCGGATCACGCCTTAGCGCTACGGTCGGCATCACTTCAGCAACTGCTGACATCGTGTGACCTCCCTGCTTTGAGACCTAAGTCTAACATAAGCAGAATCAGTTGACGAGGTCGCAACACAAATGCGTTGGTTTTCTGCTAATTAAAGCTCACGCGATTTTGCGATGCAGCGTATTTAACATGTGCCGCAATTGTCGCTTGCGTGTCGTCGCAGGCTATCCGTAACTGCGCATGAGCCGCGTAAGAAGCGCAAATGTGGTCACAGGGAGTTCATCATGGACGCATCGTCCAACACGGGTGCAGCGCACCAACCCGGCCGCGGCCGGATCTATGACTCGATTGTCGAGGCCTTCGGCAATACACCGACTGTGCGCTTGCGCCGGCTGCCCGGCATGCACGGCGTGAACGCGACCATTTTGGCAAAACTTGAATATTTCAATCCGGCCGCAAGCGTGAAGGACCGCATCGGCGCGGCCATGATCATCGCGATGGAGAAGGCGGGCATCGTCAAGCCCGACACCGTGCTGATCGAGCCGACCTCCGGCAATACCGGCATTGCGCTCGCCTTCGTGGCGGCTTCGCGCGGCTACCGCCTCAAGCTGGTGATGCCGGAATCGATGTCGATCGAACGGCGCAAGATGCTGGCATTTCTCGGTGCCGAGCTGGTGCTGACGCCCGCGGCGCAGGGCATGAAGGGCGCGATCGCCGCCGCCGAGGAGCTGTTGAAGACGACGCCGAACTCGGTGATGCCGCAGCAGTTCAAGAATCTCGCCAATCCCGAGGTGCACCGTCGCACCACCGCAGAGGAAATCTGGAACGACACCGGCGGCAATATCGATTTCTTCGTGGCCGGCGTTGGCACCGGCGGCACGATCACCGGCGTCGGCCAGGTGCTCAAGCCACGCAAGGCCTCACTGCGCGTCGTCGCGGTCGAGCCGGAGGAAAGCCCGGTGCTGTCGGGCGGACAGCATACGCCGCACAAGATCCAGGGCATCGGCGCAGGCTTCGTCCCTGACATCCTCGATCGCGCCGTGATCGACGAGATCGTGAAGATCAACTCGACGACGGCGATCGAGACCTCGCGCGCGCTGGCGCGGCACGAGGGGATTCCGGGCGGCATCTCCTCGGGCGCGGCGATCGCGGCCGCGCTCCAGATCGGCAAGCGGCCGGAAGCGGCGGGAAAGACCATCCTGGCGATCGTGCCGTCCTTCTCCGAGCGGTATCTTTCGACAGCGCTGTTTGAGGGAATCTAGGACATGGCGGATCAACCACCGAGGCGGCCGCGCACACTCGGCGATGCCAGGACAGAGGCCGAGGCGGCGTTCAAGAAGGTGACGGCCAAGGTCGCCGCGGCGCCGCCGAAGCCGAACGTGGCACCGGGGATCAAGGAGCAGGTGACGCTACGCATCGATCAGGACGTGCTGGAGTTCTTCCAGGAGGGCGGCCCCGGCTGGCAGGACCGCATCAACGAGGCGCTGCGCAAGGCTGCGGGGAAGTAGCCAACCTCGTCATTGCAAGCGCAGCGAAGCAATCCAGAAATGTATCCGCAGAGAGATTCTGGATTGCTTCGTCGCAAGAGCTCCTCGCAATGAGGAGCATGCTGCGACACCGTCGCACAACAGAAAAAGACCGGCGCGAGCCGGGCTTTTGTGTTTTCAACCTCACCGCATCTCAGCGGCGGAACATGCCGCCCATCATGCCACCGACGACGCCACCCACGAACGCCGCGCCGGCGGCATCGCCGGGATTGCTGCGCTGGGGAGCCGGTGCCGGTGCCGGTGCGCTGCTGCCTGCGGGCGCGGCGGCACGGCGGGCCGCCTTCTGGCTGGTGTCGCTCGCGGTCGGCGGGGCGGCCTGGACCTCCGAGATCAGGGCCTTGTGCTGGTGCTTATTGAGGTAACCCGATGAGGGATAGCCGCGCGCGGCCTGCCAGCGCTTGAGCACGGTCCGGGTCTCATCGCTGAAAACGCCGGTCTGCTTGGTATCGAAGCCGAGCCCGGTGAGACGACGCTGCACGTCGCGGCGCTGGGTCTTGTCGAGGCCGATCTGATCCTCGGTGAGCTGGGTGGCCTCGTCGGTGAAGGTCGCAGGATCGACGCCGGCGTTGAGGGTGCGCGTCGCGGTCGAGGGACCGCTCTTGATGGCCGCAAGGCGTGCCAGCGCCAGCGCCTTGAACTGACCGTTGGGATAGGCGGCGAGATAGGCGTTGAGCTCTTCCGGCTTGTTGGACTCTTTCACCGAGCGCCAATATTCGAGCTCGACGCCGTCTGAGCTGCCGCTCGCCGCCGGCACGATGCCAGAAGCGGTCGGCGCCGCGTTGGCGACCTGGGTTGTCGGAGCCTGGTTGAGATAGACCGAGCCGGTCAGGTTGGTGTGGCCCCAGGGCAGCTGACCCTTGCGGGTCTCTTCATTGACCTGGGCGCGCACCGACGTCATCGCCTGCTGGATCTCGATGCCGGGCTTGGTGATGTTGTCGATCAGCGCACGGGTGAACGGGCTGTTGTTGCCCTCCTGACCGTCGAGCGCGGTCTGGCCGGGGCCGGTGGCGAACGCGATGAGAGTGCCTTCGCCGGATTTCATCTCGGCAAGACCGCTCTGCACGTTGACGCTGCGCGTCGCGGAGTTCGACTTGATCTTGGCGGCGAACGGATTGTCGCGGCAGGCATCGAGGAACACGAGCTTGACCTTGGCATCGCCCATGGTCTGCTCGAGCGTCAGGTCGATGTTGATGGCGGCGCCCAGCTTGACGTCCATCTCCGACTTGATGTCGGCGTCGACGGGCAGCAGGTAATTGGTGCCGCTGACGGCGATGCCGTGGCCGGCATAATAGAACAGCGCGATGTCGGAGCCCTGCGCCTTGCGCCCGAAGTCGAGCAGCTTCTCCGTCATCTGGTCGCGGCTGAGATTGGAGCCTTCGATCACCTCGAAGCCGACATTGCGCAGCGTCGACGCCATCGCCTTGGCATCGATCGGCGGGTTCGGCAATTGTGCGACGTTCTTGTAGGAGCCGTTGCCGACGACGAAGGCGACGCGGCGATCGGCCTTCGCGGCACTGACCGACAGCGCCATGCACATCAGCGAAGCGAGGAGGGTGAGGTAGCGCATTCTGAAATCCCCAGAATCGAATTGCAGGCAGCAACGAATTGGCAACGAACCTACACGAAGTGCCCGACTTCGCGCCACCGAAACGGCGGTCCGTTGCATGCAACCCGCTGCTGTGTGGCCGAATGTGCACGATGGGAATGTTTCCCAACGTGATCCAAATCACACGGCCACTTTGTTTTGTCGTGCGAGGCAGCGCGAGGTTCACCCCGCGCGGGCGGGAATCGCTGAGACCGGCTTCAAATTCAGGAGATTGCCGCACAGGATCAGCACAGCACCGAGCACGGTCCAGGCGTCGAGCCGCTCGGAATACAGCAGCCAGCCGACCGTCGCCGTCAGTGGAACCCGGAGGAAGTCCATGGGAACCACGATCGTTGCGTCGGCATATCGGAGCGCGCTGGCAAGGCAATAGTGCGAGAAAGTGCCGCAGACACCGATGACGAAGAGCCATCCCCAAAGGTAGGCTGACGGCCAGGTCCACACATAGAGCGTCGGCAGCAGGCCCACGACCATCTGCACGATGATCATCCAGAACAGGATCGATAAGGCGCTCTCGGTTCGGGTCAGCGATTTCGCCAGAATCATGGATACGCTGAAGCCGATTGCGGCTCCGAGCGCGATCAGCTGGCCGGGATTGATCTCCCCGGTGGCGGGCCGCACGATCATGACGACGCCGACGATGCCGAGCACGACGGCGGCGATCTTCCAGACCGTCATGCGTTCAGACAGGAACGTTGCGGCCAGCACCGCAGTCCAGATCGGCATGGTGAACTCGATCGCCACGACCTGGCCGATTCCGATCAGCGTCAGTGCGTAGAACCAGCCGAGCTGCGCGAAATAATGGACCCCATTGCGTGCAAGGTGCTGCGGCAGGCGTTTGGTCGCGACCGCCTTGAAGCCGCCGGCGCGGTAGATGAGCGGCAGGAGCAGCGTGAGACCGATCACCGAACGCACTTCCATGATCTGGAAGACGTTGAGCTCACGCGTGGTCTCGCGCCCGGCAACCGCCATGACCAGCATCAGCGACAGCCAGCCGGCCATCCACAATGCAGCCATCGTTTTGGACGGTGTCGCGCTCATTGGGCAGGGGTTTGGGGGCAGGGTGTTGGAGGTTGGAATGTGAAAGGACGGCCGGTATCGACGACATCGCCACCGTTTGCAACGGCCAAATCTGCGGATGCAGCGATGCAGGGCGACGTGCTAAGGCATCAACGAACAACGACAAAAAATGGGAGAACTCCGCTCATGCAGATCTTGCAGCCGGCCGAATGGAAAAAACCGCGCGGCTTCTCTCACGGCGTTGTGGCGGAGGGCCCTGGTCGCTGGGTGGTTCTGGCCGGCCAGACCGGCGGCGACGAGACGGGTAGCTACGCGCCCGACATGGCGGTGCAGGTCGGAGCCGCGCTGAAGCGGATCATCAAGCTTCTGGCCGAGGCCGGTGCCGGCCCCGAGCACATCGTCCGCCTGACCTGGTATCTGACCAGCCGCAGCGAATACGAGGCCGCGGGCGTGGGTATCGGCGCAGCCTGGAAGGAGACGCTCGGCCGCAATTTCCCGCCCTCGACGCTGCTCTATATCGGCGGCCTCGTGGACGAGCGGGCCAAGGTCGAGATCGAGGTCACGGCGTTCGTGCCGAACGCATAAAAAAATCGATCCGGCGCGGGCGCCGGATCGATTGCCGTGTCACTCTACAGTCTTACTTCGACAGCGAGATATTGGCGCCGCGGAACTGGCTGTCCGCGCGGATCGAGACGTTCTGCTTGTTGCCGCTCGTCTTCAGCGCGATGTTGGCATTGAAGCCGGCCGCGGAGGCGACCACTTCGAAGTTCCCGCCGCCGCCGCGGCCCTGGAGCGAGCCGGAGATGTTGCGGCTGGCCTCTGACCAGCTGCCGGTGATGGCGCTGCCCTCGGCCCTGACATTGGCTCCGAGGTTGAACTTGTAGGCATCGCTGGCACAGGTCAGCGACATCTCCATGGTCGGGCCGATCGGGGCGTATTTGGCCCGGCAGCGGATCCGCTCGGTCGAGCCGTCGTCCAGCGTGACGACGCCGCCGCCGCTCCAGCTTCCTGCCATCGGGGCGAACGGGCCGGACTGGGCCTTGCTTTCAGAGTTGGCGATCCCTGCCGCAAACAAAACGGCGGCCGCGATCAGCAGCCGCCGCTTCCGGGCGCGAGCCACACTTGGTTTACTGGCGCGATGCTTCCCACCGCCCGCTGCACGGTATGCCTGCAGATGCTCCATTCCACTTCCCCGATCCGGCGTTGCCGTTGAGTTGACCGTTGGCATATGCACCATTGATCGAAACTTTCACAAGTCCCCCGCTACCGATGGTGCCGGAAACGTTAGCGCCGGGCGCGGTGATCCTGCCGTCGGCAACTGTCAGCATGGAGCTTGCGGTCGGCTCGCAGGTGCCGCTCTTGGTGACGATGACGACCTGCCAGTTGCCGTCATAGGGGCTCTGGGCGAGGGCGGGAGCGGCGAGGGTGCCGGTCAAAACTGAAGCGGCACAGAACGCCGCGATGCGACCAAAACGCATGAATTCCGTCCTTGAATTTGTCTGATATGCTGACGCTTATTCGGACGAAATGTGACGGAAATTTGTTGCAATGCCAAATCGAAAATTGTTCCTGTGGAAACAATGGTTTATTTGCGTTCCCGGTTCCGATTTTCTAAGCGGAATCAAGGCCCCCTCACGTTAAGGGTAAACGTCAGGACAGACTCGGTGCAGAAGTCGCGAACTGCTCGTCCTGAGTCTTGGACGGCAGCGCCTTGTGGACCTTGGCATAATCGATCACGTCGGCCAGCAATTTGAGGCCGAGCGGAGCGAGCGCGCGCTCCCAGAGTTCGCGGGCGGTCTCGCCCTTCCTGACGAAGCACCAGTCCTGGGCGGCGATGGCGCCGGCGTCCATGCGGTCGGCGAGATGATAGATCGTGCCGCCGGCAATCGGATCGCCTTCCTTGATGGTCCATTCCACGGCGGCCTTGCCGCGATGGCGTGGCAGCAGCGAGGGGTGATAGCCGATCCCGCCGAACTTGGCGGCGGCGAGCGCGTCCCTGCCGATCCGGGCGTGGCTGTGCGCCGTGATGATCAGGTCGGTATCGGGGGCAATCTCGGAGGCCACCACCAGCTTCGGATTGGCCTGGACCGCGACGTCGATGCCGGCCGCCTTGGCGGTCGCGGCGAGCCGATCCTCGGCATCGGCGACGACGACCCGGACGACCGAGACGCCGTGCTCCCGGAGCATGTTCAGGGTGGTCACGCCGAAATGGCGGGAGCCGACGAGGGTAATGCGCATGGGTGTCCGATCCGGTCTCGCAACTGCGTCATCCCCCGATAACACGTCCGGACGCCCTGTCACCACCCGCGCAGCGTTTGCGCCGGTTATCAACAATGTGCCGGCGCGGGACGCGACGCATTTCGCGATTGCGCAGGCGGCCGTTCCAGTGCTCCATACCTGCATTGCACGGCTCGGGAGCGAGTGCATGCGAGGCGCCTGGCTTTTCCTTTTCGCGACACTGATCGTAGCCCCTCCGGCTCATGCCGGCGGGCCGTACCCTGCCGTGCCGCCGGAGACCGGGGTCGCGCCGTTCATGGGGCCGACCTGGGACGCCTATCGTTGCGCCGGAGGGACGGTCACCAACTTCTATCACGGTGCCTATTACGGTGAGGAGCCGCCGGCGCTCTATCGCGGCTATGCCTACCGGCCGTATTATCGCTACGGCGCCTATCGCAGATATCCGCGCACCTATTTCTGCGTCACGGACTAGCGTTGCCGCGCGGCCACGACAGGCCGGCAAGGAGGCGATAAAACCGGTTCCTGTGTTTGGTTTTTAACAGAGGTATTCGCGGCCGGCTGCTAGACATGCGCCCACCGGGGCTGGCGACATTTCAACCCGCATCCGTTTTCGAACCCGGCTTTGGCCGCTGGCGTATTCGCCAGCGGCCTTTTCGTGCCACCCATCACGAAATCATCGAATGGTAACACGATCTCAACCAGCCTGGCGTATCGACGAATCCGTCGCGGATTTGTATTGCGTACCGCGACACCGAAAATGTCCCGCCGGCCTTTGTGCGCCGCGCGGGCCTTTTTCGCCGGGACAGATTTCATGCCGAGCGCAATTGAGCAGATCGTCGACAGCTATGTGCGGCTGAAGAACCGGCGCGGGCTCGACGAGCTGATGATGCACAGGCAGCGGCTCGCGGTCGATCTGAAGAGCAGGTCCGGCTATGATTTCAGCCTGCCGATCGGCCAGATCGACGAGGAGATCGCGATCATCGAGGTCGGCCTCAGCCGGCTCAAGGCGGAAAATTCCAGCCCGGTCTAGCGGGGGCGGCGAGGCGGGCTCTCGCGTGGCGTGGGGACGACGCATCGTCGCAGCCGGAGGCCGGTTCATGCATGGTTCAGGCCGGCCATGTCTCAATCCCCGGGTTGTTTCGTGGGACACGAATCCTGCTAGGCTTGTCCCCGTGATTTGGAGGAGACGTCATGATCGAGCTTGCGCTGGCCGGCCTGCTTGCCTTTGCAACCGTGCCTGCGGCATCGCCGGAGCCCATGGTGGAGCAAGTTCAGTTCAGGGCTGCTCCGGGCGGACGATGCCCGGACGGCTATGATTTCAACCACTCGAACGGCCGCTGCTACCCCAACGATTATCATGCGCCGGGTGTCTACACGCGGAATCCCGGGCCGCACGAATACTACGGACGCCAACGCGGCGGCGGCCTCTGTCCGCACGGCTACGATTACAACTATTCGCGCGGACAGTGCTTTCCGAACGGCGCACGCGCGCCCGGCATGTACGGGCGGTAATCGATCGCCGAGCTGAGGCGGGCGCGCTCAGTCGCGCCGGCCGCCGTCGATCACCGTGAACAGCGGCCGAGCCGGGGTCGGCTCGACCAGCAATTCCTCCACCAGCGCGGTGGCTGCATCGACATATTTGCGTGTCGGCTTGTCGAGGGGGCGCTTGGCCTCGTCGTCGAGCGCGATCTTTGCGGCTTCGACCAGCTTGCGCATCCGCGCCGCATGGTCGTCGCCCGCCGTCAGCGTCGCGCGCGCCAGCGAGCGCAGCACGAACAGCTCGCCCTCGAGGCGGAGCAGGCGGTCGTTGAGCCTGGTAAGGACGGCGTTGAGATCGGCCATGTCTGCTGTTCGGCGCGGAGGATCCGTCCTGATCTAGCGGCGATCGGTGAACGGAGTCCAAACGGTTCCGGTGCAATTCGGCCGATCCCGGTCCGTCCAGGATGACCGGCGCGGCGCAATCACAGCGCCGTGGACTGCCTACCACTCGACGTCGGCCCAGCGCCTGCCGAACACGGGCGGCCGTGTCTTCACCGCCTGCCAGCCGAAAAAATGGTGCTTGCCGGACCAGGCGTGCACCACGCCGCTGCAGATGCTGCATTTGAAGCTGCCGGTGTGGGCCTCGCTGTGCTCTTCCCTGGTCGCGGTGTAGTTCATGCCGCAACCCGCACAGGTGAATTCTTCGATCGTCCAGATGCTGTTGGCCATTTGACGGAATGCTTTTTGTTGACCTCGACCCACGGTAGTCATGGGCATTTGCAGTGGCGTAAACCAGGGCAGGGAAATCCGGTTAACGGGCGTTAGCCACGCCCGGCCGCCGTCGCGGGCCATGCGAGATCGGCGCGACCTCGCAGCCGGATCAGCTGTCGCTTCGCATGTCCCGGTCGATGCGCATCTGCACCCGCCTGACCGCGAGCTGCCGCAGCCTGCCTTGCACCCGTCCGGAGCGGACCCTGGCGCCGATCGCATAGGCGTATTGCCAATAGCCCGGCGCGGCGTTCGGCCTCAGGGAATAGCGGATGCCGCGGTGCATTCCCGCGCGTGCATCGGATTCTCCGGGAGGGTCTGTCATCGCCTTTCGAATGCGGGATGGCCCCGATGTGTTCCTAATCGTGGCCCCGAGCAGTTCCAGTCGCCTTGACGCCGGATGCGTTGCTGGCAATAACGGCTGGACCTCGCAAGCACCGGAAGTTGCGTTCATGCCGCAAGGAAAGCAGTGCCCGTGAAAAGTCTCCGTCAGCTCCTGACGGGAGAGGATGTCATCCAGCTCGTGATCCGGCTCGGCCTGCTCGCCCTGCTGATCATCTGGACCTTCCTGATCATCCGCCCGTTCGTGCCGATCCTGGCCTGGAGCGGCGTGCTCGCGGTCGCGTTCTATCCGGCCTTCAGCTGGGTCGCAAAAATCCTCGGCGGCCGGCCCAAGACCGCAGCAGTGATCCTGACCCTGATCACGCTCGGTATCGTCATTGGCCCGGCCACCTGGCTGGGCATCAGCGCGGTGGACGGCGTGCGTGAGTTGGCGCATCAGCTCGGCACCGGCGATCTGGCGCTTCAGGCCGCGCCCGAGCAGCTCAAATCGTGGCCGCTGGTCGGCCCCTTGCTCTACGAGCTCTGGGACCAGGCCTACACCAACGTCCGCGCGGTGGTACGCGAGGTGGCGCCGTATCTCCAGCCGTTGGCGGGCCCGCTGCTTTCGCTCGCGGGCGATGCCGGCGTCGGCACGCTCCAGTTCCTGGTGTCGGTGTTCGTGGCCGGCTTTTTGTTTCCACATGGGCCGCGGCTGGTCGCGGCCAGCCGCGGTTTCCTGTTTCGCATCGTGCCCGAGCAGACCGAGCATTTCCTGTCGCTCGCGGGTGCGACCATCCGCGCCGTGGCGCAGGGGGTGATCGGCGTCGCGATCGTGCAGGCGCTGCTCGCCGGCATCGGCTTCAAGCTCGCCGCGGTGCCGAGCGCCGGCCTTCTCGCCTTCATCGTGCTGCTGCTCTCGATCGTGCAGATCGGCGCCTTCCTCGTGCTGCTGCCTGTCATCATCTGGATCTGGACCGCCAAGGACGTCACCACGGCGCTGCTGCTCACCGTGTTTCTCGTCGTGGTCGGCTTCCTCGACACCATGTTGAAGCCGCTCGTGATGGGGCGCGGCCTGACCACGCCCACCATCGTGATCTTCGTCGGCGTCATCGGCGGCACGCTGGCCCACGGCATCGTCGGCCTGTTCATCGGGCCGATCATCCTGTCGGTGGCCTGGGAGATGATGATGGCCTGGATCAGGACCGAGGATCGGGCGGGAGCGGCCGAGGGCTGATCTTGCCTGGCGCGATCTTTCCGCCGTGCCGCCAGGACCCGAGGGATCGCGGCCTGTGATCAAAACGTGCCGGGAACTTGTCTGTTCGACTAGACAAGTTACGATCGGGACGATTCTGGTTTCAATGACGGCAGCAATGGCGAAGTCTTCCAAACTGGTAGCCGCCCGGCGCGGCAAGGTCTTGTTGGTCAGACGCCGGTCGGACGGCCTGTGGATGTTCCCGGGCGGCCGCAAGCGCGCGCGAGAGTCCGACAAGGACTGCCTGCGGCGTGAGATCAGGGAGGAGCTGCCCAAGCTGAAGCTCGGCAGGATCAGCCTCTGGAAGGAAGTGACGGCGAGGAACAAGCGCTCCGGTCGCAAGATGAGCGACGCGATCTTCATTGCCAAGACGGCCAAAGGCAGGCTGGCGATCGGCGACAAGAAGGAGATCGACCGCGCCGCCTGGCAGAAGCCGCGCGGCATCCGTCTGACGCCGACCTCGCGCTATATCCGCGACCGCCTGTTTCCGAGGAAGCAGAGGCGGCGGTGAGCTAGTCCTCGCGTCCCGCCGATCGTGTTCGTCCGGCGAACCTCCTCGACTGCTGCCCCTGCGGTTCGGGCGCCGCCAGCTTCGCGGCCTCGGCCTCGCGCATCTCCTTGCGGACCTTGCGCGCATCGCGCATCGCGCGCTTGACGAAGGGATGCTGGGAATCCTCGGCGAAGAACAGCACCACTTCGCAGCTCGGACATTGTCTGGAATAGCCGTCCTGCAACCGCCCGGCGCGATCGCGAAACACGTTCTTGCACCGCGTGCACTGAATCTGGACTGAACTCATGCGCGGACAACAATGATTTTGGGAGATGGATCGTCAGATGATCCCAAATGTCTGAAGAAAGCTTGAATGCATTCGTGGTCGGATGCTCGCGGATCGCGCGGGCAAGCGCCATCGGCCGCGGCCGGCGGCGGAAGAGGCCGGTTGGAAAACGGTCAGCCGCTATTGCTTGGCCGCCATCGTGTCCAGGCACTGGTTGAGAAAGGCGGTGCGATCCCTGGGCAGCACTTTCTCGAGATCCGCCTTCAGCGCGCATTCGCGCTGGCGCAACTGCTCGGCCCGGCGCTTCTCGGCCGCCTCGCGGAATTCGGGAGCAACCTTGTTGGGATCGACCAGGGGCTGTGAGCGGGCGGGAGCCGTCGCAAGCAGTGCAATGGCGGCAATGAAAAAGATTGGTTTCAAATGAGCCTCCGTAAAAGAAGGCATCCTAGCGCGCGGCGGGGGCGTGCTCAAACCGGGGGAGCGCGGTACCCCGTTCCGGCGCGATTGGCCGCGCGGGCGAACCTCAGCGGCGGCTTTGGAACGACTGGGCGCTGCAGGCGTCGAATCCAGGCTCGCGGCCCATCCCTAAGTCCCCAAAGCCCCCGGGCCGCGAGAAAACCTTCCCCACAAAGGTTGGCGACCTCGGTTCACCGGGGTCGTTTGTTTGCCGCAACATGTGAACCAGTTCACAAGCGCGGGGTGAAATCGCTGCTATCATTGCTTGACCAGTTCGTTTTGCTCGAAACGCCCCAGCGTGGCTCCAAGCGCTGGGGTTTTTCGTTTCTCTCCGGGCGCAGAATGTTTACAATCGCGCCAAGCGTCGCATCGACAGACGCAGATCTCGCGCCGCGCTAGTTCCGGCCCGAGCTCGATCAACAGCCAAATTGTCGGGATCGCGGCGCCGCGCCGAACGTTGCCACCAGGCGTGCGTTCATCGGGCAAATCCCATATGCAAGGCGAGAAGTCGCCGAATCGGAATGAGGGCGGCTGGCGTTCAGTTGACGACGGCTTACGACCAGAAACGGATTCAAGTGAGGCTTACCAAAAAGGCGCGGGTGGCCAAGACGCCGCCGAAGAAGGCGTCACCGCACAAGACGTCACCGAACAAGACAACACCGAACAAGACGTCGCCACGCAAGGCGCTGCCAAGGAAGAGCAAAGATGCGCAGCGCACTGCGATCTCGTCCTCTTCGCCGCTCGGCGTGCTGGCACTCCATCTGCTTGCCCAATGGACGCAGTCCGGACGCAGCGGCATCGTTTTTCTCGCCGAGAGCGAGAACAGGGCGGAGCGCCTCGGCAGTGTCATTCACGCGCTCGACCCCTCCTGTGAGGTGCTGGTATTTCCGCGCTTGAACACTCTGCCGTTCGATCAGCTCGAGCCGTCGCACGAGCTGGCGGGGCGCAGAGCTTCCGTTCTCAGGCGCCTTGCAAAATCCAAGAAGCCGCTCTTTCTCGTCTCGACGGCGGAAGCCGTGATGGAGCGACTGCCGCTGCCGGCGAGCCTGTCGCGCCTGAGCGTGAGCCTGAAGGTGGGCGGCACGTTCTCCGAACAGGATCTTGAGACGCGCCTTGAAGCCCTCGGATACGATCTCGATGACGAGCCGGATTATCCGGGTGGGGCGCTGTTTCACGGCCAGACCTTCGAGATTTTTCCCGCCGGCGCGCTGGGGCCGTTCCGGATCGAGCATTCGGATCGCGCGATCAGGCGGATCGTGGCGTTCGATCCGAACGAGCACAGGATCATCTTCGAGACCAAGGAGCTTATCGTCGATCCCATGTCGGAGCGGCTTGGCCTTGCCGGCAAACGCGGCAAGCGCGCGAACCTGTTCGACTATTGCGGACGCGCCAAATGGATTGCCGATGCCGGCGTGCCGATGCATGCCGACGGCTGGTTTGACACGATCGAGGAGGCCGCGCCGCGTGCGGAACGTGAGCGCGAATATCTCGGACGGCGCGACTGGAAGCAGCTCTCCCGGGGGATGAAGGTGTTGCCGCGCGCGTCGTCCTTCCAGACCATCCCGGAGTTTTCGAAATTGACCTCCTCCCGGAAGGCGCTGCGTGCCTTCGTCGAGGAGACGCGCCGGGCCGGATCGCGACTGATCCTCGCCGCAGCGCATGAGGACGATCTGCGCGTGATGGAGCGGATGAGCGGCCTCAAGGCGCCGCGCTGCGAAGATTGGGACGACGCGGCGCGCGGGCGCAGCGGCGAGGCAGCGCTGCTGGCCGATCTCGATGCCGGTTTCGTCATGCCGGGGAAGAAGCCTCTCGTCGTCGTGACGGCGTCCGACGTGCTCGGCAGCCGGGCGCATCATCCGCAGCCGATGGCGCGCGCCTGGAGCGCGGCCTTCGACCATGCCGACGTGCCCGAGCAGGGTACGGTGGTCGTCCATCTCCAGCGCGGCCTCGGCGTGCTCGACGGCCTGCAGACCGTGAACACCGGCGGCGGCGCAATGCGGGAGATGATCCGCCTGAAGTTCGCCGGCGACAATGCGGTGCTGGTGCCGCCGCCCGATCTGGCCCTGATGTGGCCCTACGCGGCCGAGCTCGGCAAGCTCTCGCTCGACAAGGCGGACGGCAGCACGTGGTGGGCCCGCCGCGGTGAGGCCGAGCGCGAAATCCAGGTGGCAGGCAAGGCGCTGGCCAAGCACATCAGCCAGCGCCGCAAGCGGCGCGGCGACAAGCTGGTTCCGCCGGGCTCGGCCTACGAGAAGTTCGTCGCGCGTTTCCCTTACTTCACGACGACCGACCAGGCCAAGGCGATAGCCGACGTGCTGGACGATCTTGCGTCCGGTCACCCGATGGACCGGGTGATCTGCGGCGACGTCGGCTTTGGCAAGACCGAGGTAGCGCTGCGTGCGGCGGCCGCCGTCGTGCTGTCGGGCAAGCAGGTGGCGATCGCGGTGCCGACGACCGTGCTGGCACGGCAGCATGTCGCAACGTTCCAGAAGCGATTTGCACCGTTCGGCATCGAGGTGGGAAATCTGTCGCGGGCAACCTCGGGCGCGGAGCTGCGCGAGACCAAGGAGGGACTGCGCAGCGGCCGGATCAAGGTTGTGATCGGCACGCAGGCGCTCGGTGGCAAGGACGTCAGGTTCGACGATCTCGGCCTCGTCATCATCGACGAGGAGCAGCATTTCGGCGCGGCCGAGAAGGCCAAGCTGTCCGGCCTCGCCAAGAATGTCCATGTGCTGATGATGAGCGCGACGCCGATCCCGCGCACGCTTGCCGCGGGCCTGGCCGGCTTCCGCGACCTCAGCGTGATCGCATCGCCCCCGGTGCACCGGCTGCCGGTCGCGACCAGGATCGCGCCGCTGTCGGATGCGGCGATCGCCTCCGCGCTGCTGCGTGAGCAGCGCCGCCACGGCCAGAGTTTCCTGATCTGTCCGCGCATCCAGGATCTCGATCCGATGCTGGCGCGGGTGCAGGCAGTGGCGCCGGACCTGCGCATCGTCTGCCTGCACGGGAGACTAGCGGCCGACGAGATCGACGACCGCATGATGAGCTTCGTCGAGGGCAGGGCCGACGTGCTGCTCGCGACCAACATCGTCGAGAGCGGCCTCGACATCCCCCGTGCCAACACCATCGTGGTCTGCTGGCCGGAGAAGTTCGGCCTCGCCCAGCTGCATCAGCTGCGCGGGCGCGTCGGCCGCGGCGGCATCCGCGCCTTCGCCCATCTGTTGACCGAGACGCAGTCCGGACAATCCGAGAAGCGGCTGGCGGTGCTCGAAGAGTTCAGCCGGCCCGGCGCGGGCTTTGCCATCAGCGAGCGCGACCTCGATCTGCGAGGCGCGGGCGACCTGTTCTCGGAGCAGCAATCCGGCCACGTCCAGGTGTTCGGGCCGGTGCTCTACAGCCACCTCCTGAAGATGGCCTCGGAGAAGCTCGATGAGGGGCAGGCGGTGTGGGTGCCTGACCTGAACCTGCCGGTCGCGGACATGCTGCCCGAGACCTATGTGCAATCCGAGCCGGTGCGGCTCGAACTCTATGCGCGCGCCGCAAGATGCACGGACGAAGACGACCTCGAAGACCTCGAAGAGGAGACCTCCCGCCGCTTCGGCCCGTTGCCGAAGGTCGCGCGCGACTTCTTCGCCGCAGCCAGGCTCAGGCTGGAGTGCAAGCGCAGAGGTATCATCCGCCTCGACGTCGGGCCTGAAGCTGCGGCCGCGACGTTCCTGCCCGGACGCTTGCGGAAGTCGAAGGGAAGGTCGCTTCAACGCGACGGCGACCGCGTGGTCCATTACGCCAAGATGCAGGATGCACCATTCGAGCGGGTCGAGGAGTTGTTCGAGGTCCTGGACGAGGGGTGAGGGGCTCGCGCGTTCGTCAGCGCGAACAACTGCGAATTCGTAGCGGAATCCCTGTTCCACCCTTATAGTCAGTTGGGGCGTGGCGAAGGAGATTGTCCGATGTCACATGCCATTCCTCCAATCATCGCGATTGTCGCAAGCTCGTGTCTGTTGGCCCTGGTGCAAGCAGGCGGCGCAAATGCCGGGTCGGCAGGAGCTGGCATGGGAACCGGGCCGGGTAGCGCTGGCGGCTCGGCGCCTTCTGGAATGGGGACGAGTGCGGGCAATGCAGGTCCTTCCGCACCCGCGGGGATGGGGACAAAGGACAGCGCCGCCGGCGGCGATCTGGGCACCAACAGCCAACCGACCAATCCGAACGTTCAGCCCGCCACGCCCGCAAGGTCGCGGGCGGCAGCTCAGGCCGCGAGAAATGCCGGGGCTGGTCACGCTCAAAATGGCCTGCCGATCGGCGCGATTGGGAGCGGCACGAGCAATGAGGATCAAACGGCCACTGGTTCGGCGTCCTCCCAAAACAGATTCCGGCCGGCAACACAGGCTCAGGGAAACAGCGGCGTTGGTTCGGTTGGTCTG
This sequence comes from Bradyrhizobium ottawaense, assembly GCF_002278135.3. Taxonomy (NCBI): domain Bacteria; kingdom Pseudomonadati; phylum Pseudomonadota; class Alphaproteobacteria; order Hyphomicrobiales; family Nitrobacteraceae; genus Bradyrhizobium; species Bradyrhizobium ottawaense. Next base: position 4,240,379 of record NZ_CP029425.2, read on the forward strand.
GCAGGGAGAGGCTCGACCCTTTCAGAGCAGCGAGCCGCACGAGCTGGAGACAAGGTGCTGGATGCCAAGGCCCAGGTCGAGCGGCGAACGACTTTGTCGCGCAAACGCGCTACGAGCCCGATAGGACCAGATTTGTAATCTGCGAGCGGATGGAGGAGCTGTTCCGAGTGCTCGATGAGGGGAGAGCGCATCAAAATGCGAAAACAACCCCATGCACAGTAGCTAAGTGCTGCTGGCGCAAGGTGTTTTGAATCCGGCGGCAACGCCCGTTTGCTTTGTCGGGCAAAACGGTGGCATGATGCCATCTTCGGGAAATCCGCTAGTCAGGATGCGGACTTAGGAACGGCTGCCGTAGGGTAGGCAAAGGCGCAAAGCGCCGTGCCCACCATGCATCCAAGCCCCGGCGATCGAAGCGGTGGGCACGCTTTCGCTTTGCCGACCCTACGGCAATGTCAGCGTAGCGCCTCCTCTTCGCACGGTCCCCCGTAGTCGGCCGGGGGCGGCGTGCTCGGCCGCTAACGTGGAATTAATCGGAAATGCTCACAATTTTAGACAGTTGTGTAAGGGTGCTGCGTACAAGGGGTCGTCGCGAGGACGGTCCAGGGGCGGTTTCCTGTTGCTCGCTCACTGGGGTCAATGCAAATGACCACGACCTTCGAAATGCAAAGCTTCGCCGAGGAACTCGACGCTGCAGCACTTGCAGCCGCCGCAGCAGCGGACGAACCCGAAATCTCCGAAGCTCCAGCCCTGATCAAACGGTCCAGCCGGAAATCGGTCCTGGCCCTGTCGGTCTGTGCCCTGGCCATCAACGGCGCGGCGGCGATCTACACATCGCCTTCCGATTTTAGTTCGCTGAATGTCGGCAGGCTGGCTGAGCTGCTTCCGCGTTTGGAGGCGTCCGAACCAAAGCCGGATCCCGTTATCGCTGCGTTGAAGGACATTCAGGCGGCCCAGCGGCAACACACCGCGTTACTGCAACAGACCAATCAGGCAACGGACCAGAACTCGGTTATGCTGCAGCAGGATTCGATGGTGCTGCTGTCGCTGCGGCAGAGCATCACGGACGAGCGGGTCGACGTGAGGAAGATCTCGTCGCAGCTGTCCACGTTGATGGCGAAGATCGATGCGCTGCAAAACACGACGACGTCGGACGTCACCTCGTCCATCCGACGAGCGCATGCGCGCTACGGACTGTCCGCCGCGATGCGCAAGCGGATGGTTCGGGAAGCAAAGCCCCTGGGTCCCGTTTCGGTCGGAGGCGCCCCGCTGACTGTGCCGGCTGCGACGGCTGCTCCGGAAAGCTGACGACCAACTTCCGGATTGACCGAGTCGAGCCGAAATTGGCCGTCAGGTCCGACAGTCCGTCACTTCGCGGCGTGGTCGATCTTGTGCTGCAGATGCCCGGTGTCGTGATCGCGACGCAACTGGCTCAGCGACGTCTCGTTCAGCTGAAGCAGGACCTCGCTGAGCTCAGTCGTATCGGGATAGCCGGCCGCAAAACCTCTTCCGTAAATCTTGCGCAACGTGCCGACCAGCGTGTTGCCGTGCTTCTTGCCGATCGCGCCATCCTTGTCGCGGTGGCGGCCATCCAGGCCGTGTTCCTTCATGGTTCGCTCCCTGTGCGGCGTCTTGAGCGCCTCGAGAGAGCCTGCTCCCAAACGAGTTGACTGGCAATGGCATGGCGCGCGGCAGTTGCGAGCTGCTTGCACCAGCGCAGGTGCCCGCGCTTCTCTCCTGCTTGTGAAGCCGCAATCGGTTGTGGTGAGCCGATCGGGCATCAGATGACAGCGGGCGATTGCTCGATTGGAGTTGCTGCGATGCGCGCTCTTATTGCCATGGGTCTGTTGCTGGCGCTGTGCACCTCCGCAAACGCCGCGCCGGTGCATCACCCCCGCGCACGCCATCCTGCGGTGGACCGGCCCCGCGCGAATGCAACTCCGCCGGCGCGCTTTGCCGTCCCTGGCTGGAGCGACGATGCAACGCTGCGCTGGCTGAACAACGCCTCGTCAAACGTCGGCCGAGGCGGATAGCCGCGGAAGCGGAGGCTGGTGATGGCTCGAATGGCGGGGCGCTAGGCGGCCTGCTCTTCAAACGAGGTGTAGATCCGGCCGGCGGGATCAACGACCCGAACGTCCCAGCACCCGTCCTCTGTAAGCTCTTTGGCTTTCTTGAGGGCGGCGGCGAGTGACAGCCGCTTGAGACTGACGACGCCCGCCGTGTCGAAACCGTTGATTTCAAACATGCCGTTCCTCCGGTTTTGGTGAATCCTACACGTTTCCGGGGGGTTGTCAGCGGGTTTTTGGGGGCGGGCCTGGGCGAACGGCGAGCTCAGAAAATCTCGCAGCATCGGCAGGCGCAGCCTTCCGCAGGCGTGTCTTTCAATAAGCGGCGCGCCTTTCTAGGGCCGAGACGGGGCAGTCGCGGTCTTCCGCTCGAGCATGGCCATTTCAACTTGGTCAGCCAGGACCGTGAGGTGGCTTGCAAGCCGGTCGAACAATTCGCGCTTGCCTGGATCGGTTGCCAAATCGCGGATCAGGGCGCATTCGGCCGCATCTTTCCGAAGTTTCTCGATCTGGACGAGATAGTCCTTCATCGGCAATTGCTCCGTTCCCCGCAAATGGAATGGTACAGGCAATGTACGAAAGCGAACAGAAGTGATTGCCGCTTTTTCCTAGTCTACGCTTGCTTCGGCCCTTCCCAAAAGGTCCAGGCACCTCCAGCGGCCCCGGCCTCCACCCCAGAAGCCCCCACAGCCGGGGCCGTCACTGGCAATGGAGCCCGCTCGATCCCCCGTGAATCTGACCTTCTGCGCGTTCGCGATAGGGGGCGTTGAGCCTTTTGCAGCGCACGCCCGCGCCTACGGCGCGGCACTTTCAATAGGAACTGTCCCCTCGCCACCGCATTTCCGATTTGCATAGTTTTCCCGGTTGTCTCGGTCGATCTTCGAGTAGCCCAGGGGGCGTACAATGGGCACTGGTGATCACGCCGCTGTGCTGAAACAGCGTTTCGACGAGCTTGCTTCCGGGCTTTCCGAGTTAGAAAATCTGCGCTCCCGCGTGATCGCGGCTGAGCAAATGCAAAAGATGCGTAGCGCCGACCGCAAACCGGCCGCATCAATCCACCGGACTGCTAAACTCAAATCATCGTCGGCAAAATCCGATCGGCCAAAGAGGCGCCTGGCGCGGCCGCCCAGCGTCGGGCAATGACGTCGACGCCGGGCTTCCGGCAATGCCAATGCCGGCTAGACTTTGGCAACCGTCATCAGCATTCGAGCGTGGCCAAAATACTCAACTAGTGAACTACGCGGAGAAAATAGTAGCCGACGCCGCCGATGACGAGCACCGTAGGGACGGCCCAGAGTATGAATACCGGCATGTCTACCTCCTTCAGTTACCTCCGGTAGCGGGATAACTTGGCAGAGATGGTGCCGTTCCCGCCTTATAAAGGCGGGGATAATCTTCGCGTTGCACACGCGTTGCACGGCTTGAGCAGGTTGAGCTTCGAGAGATTCGGATTGGCGCGTTACGGGTGTAGCACTTGCGAAACCCATCGCTGGCAAGTCGGTCGGCCACTTCGCTGCCTTTTGAGGATTGCTCCGATAACCGATGGCGGATCGCAGCGGCGCTGATCGCACGAGTGACGGGTTTTGCAAGAGCTCAAACCGACTTAGGCGCCGAGTGCTATGCCAGCGGAATGGTGTCGACGCGCAGACAGGGGCGGCACTGGAAAGCATGGACTGCAGGCAGATTGAGGATGGCAGGAAGCGTCGCCAAGAACGTCATCGGCCGTCCGCACTTGGAGCAGATCAGAACGGGCGGGCTGTCTTTCGCTGCGCAGACCATCGCCAAAATGCCTGAAGGGGTAGGGCACAATAGGCGGATGCTGCGGGGAGTTCATCTCGGGGCGACTACTGGGGTTTTTATCGGAATCTGGCACGCTCGTTTGCGGCGACGAGCTACCAGAGCTCTATTGCGCATGAACTAGAGCGCGAACCATGCTCGGCGTCGAAATCGCGACCGGCCGTCGTCGAATTGTACATTCCTCAGTCCGGAGACGTCGATTGCGTTTTTAGCCTCACGCCGCGCTACCTTCCGAAGTTCGCGCGCGACGAGGTCGCAGGGGGAGGTGCTTCTCAGCTCTGCTCAAGCGCAATTAGCAGGTCAGAAGTCCCCGGTCGGGTGCGCTTCTACAGCGGCAAGTACGGACCAGCGACAGAAAAGTGCGATTTTTTGAAACCCGCTGTCGCTAGACGTCAGCGCATGTCGAGATGGAACGACACTCCGCTCGGAGACCGTGTTCTCGGGCTGTGGGACTGACGCGCCAAAGCGCCCTCCGGAAGGGGATGCGGACTTTTCGCGTAGGTCTAGTGCAACACGCGGGCGGCCTCGGCGAGCCGAACCCTTTCTCTCAGCTCCTCGAGCTCCTGAAGCATTTTCAGGAGATCGGGCAGGACGTTTGCCCGCTTCAAAATTCGGGTCGTTTGTCCCATCGCTATACGCCTCCATAGCCTCCTGACGGCGAGCCACATCAAGGCGCACAGAGGCAAATTTTCCCCTGCAAGGGAATGAACAATCTTAACCAGATCAGGGTGGGATGATCGCGGAGCCTGGACAACGCGAAGCGATCCTATGCCGGGGATTGCGCGTCATCCGCGATAGGCGGACCATCGGCCTTGCCGGGCCTCATCGGCTCAGCGGTTGCCACAGCCAGCGTAGACAAAGCGCGGCTCGATATCAGACAGGCGGACATCATCAGGCCAGCGATCGGCGCTCAGCGCTACGTGATGGCCGCAGTGGCGGTAGACCACGACGCCCTGCAAGCCCATCTCGCGCATCTTGCCGAACATGATCTTCACTGCTCGGCCGTCCGCGTGCCTCCGTGATGATTGCGCCCACGCGTCGAGATAACGCGCAACCGTCGCGGGTATGTCCTTAAACTCCGCAGGAATGTTCTTCATGTTCACGCGCAATCGATTCGCCAACACGGGGCCCACACAGAGCTTTTCGGTTCGGTTGGTCTTGTCGGCTAAGCTGTCGATCCGGCCTTTGGTGAGCGCGCTGGGGCTCGAACCCAGGACCCCGTGATTAAAAGTCACGTGCTCTACCGGCTGAGCTACGCGCTCCCATGGCCGCTGATGGCTTAAAGAGATCGCCATCGTGGTCGGACATTCGAGAAGCATGTCTTGCCGCTGCGCTCAAGCTGGCGTCGCGGGGAAAAACCGGCTGTTTCCGGATCATGCTTTCGGCCCGCGCTGTGTAGGGGGATGGGGCGCTGAGGTCAATAGCTTGGGTGGTTGCCGAAAGACGCGGCAGGGGCGGGGATTTGCTCGCGGTTTCCGCCGCTTAAGGCGGAAAGCTCAACCCGAATTGGCGGGCCGTCATCCACGCCGAAGACCACGTATCTTTTAATCACGAGGTCCAAAGGCTATCGCGGAGCCTCAATCACTGGGTTTCCCGCCGCACCTCGTTCGGCACCGGCTGCGGCGTGCCGGGGGCCGGCAGCGCGACCGGACGCAGGCCGATCAGCTCGGCGGTACGGATCGCGCTGTCGCGCCAGAACTGGAACGAGTTGATGCGGCTGAGCTCGAGGATGGCGATGGCGACCGCGGCCAGGAACGGCAGGCTTTGCAGCACCAGCACGCCGGCGAAGATGTAGATTTCGGTGATCTGGCGGTAGCTGTTGGTGGCGATCAGCACGCCCGCGCCGATCAGGAGCAGGGTGCCGATCACGGCCTCCCAGAACGCCTGGAACTCGATCGACATCCGGGACAGGCCGCCCTTGGAGGTGCGGGCAAAGGCGATGTGCTCGGTGATGAGGCCCTGCGCCACCGCGCGCGAGACCGTCCATTGCACGCTCATCGCCGCGATCATGGCGCCGAGCATCTGTCCGGGCTTGATGGCGACGCGGGCGCGGTACATCGACAGGAAGTGCGCCAGCGAGACGATGAAGGCGCCGATGATCGGCAGCGTCAGGATCTTGTCGGGAATGGCGATGTCGGCGAAGGCGACGATCGGCACCCAGACGAGGTTGAGCAGCGCCACGACCACGCCGAGGCTTTCCGCGCCGAGCCAGTTCAGCCAGCCCAGGCCATATTCGCGCTTCTGGTCGGGCGTCAGCCGGCTCTTGCCGGGCAGGAAATAGCGCCAGTGCTTCTTGACGATCTGGAGGCCGCCATAGGCCCAGCGGTGACGCTGCTTCTTGAAGGCCTCGTAGGTGTCGGGCAGGAGGCCCTGGCCGTAGCGGTGATTGGTGTAGTGGGTGGTCCAGCCGAGTTCCTGGATCGCAAGGCCGAGATCTGAATCCTCGCAGATCGTGTCGGACGACCAGCCTCCGGCCATGTCCATCGCCGCGCGACGGATCAGGCACATCGTGCCGTGCACGATGATGGCGTTGGCCTCGTTGCGCTGGACCATGCCGATGTCGAAGAAGCCGGCATATTCGCCGTTCATGATGTAGTGCATGATCGACAGATCGCCGTCGCGATGCTCCTGCGGCGCCTGCACGAGGCCGACACGCGCATCGGCGAAGGCAGGCACGAGGTCCTTCAGCCAGTCGGGATCGACGGCATAGTCGGCGTCGAGGATGCCGATGATCTCGGCATCGGCGGCGGTGCGCTCCATCGCAATCCGAAGAGCGCCGGCCTTGAAGCCCTGCACCTTCTCGGCGTTGATGAACTTGAAGCGTTCACCGAGCGCGCGGCAATGGTCCTGGATCGGCTGCCAGAACGCGGGATCCGGCGTGTTGTTGATGATGACCACGCATTCGTAGTTCGGATAGTTCAGCCGCGACAGCGCATCCAGCGTCTGCTTGAGCATCTCGACCGGCTCGAAATAAGCGGGGATGTGGATCGAGACCTTTGGGCAGTAATTCTCGGGAACGTTCTCGACCGGCTTGCCCTTGCTGAGCAGCCGCTGCGGCGACCGGCCGAAGGCGACGGCTGCGATCTCGTCGATGCGCGCCATCGCAATGAGGACGAGGGGCACAAGCAGGATCATGCCGAGCGTGAGTGCGAAGGCCGAGCCGATGATGAAGTAATGGCTGTTCCAGAACGCGAACACGGTCGCGGCCCAGGCGCCGACGCCGTTGGCGGTCGCCGACAGCAGGAAGGCCTGCTTCGCGGTCGGCTTTTCAATCCGCAGGATCGGCAGCGACAGCAGGATGCCGACCAGGAGCGCGATGCCCATCAGCTTCCAATAGTCGGGGTTCTCGACCGGACCGGTCCAGGCGAATTTCGGCTCGCGGCTGGCGTTGAGGATGCCCCAGTAAGGACCGACGCCGCCTTCGAAGAATTTCCAGGGCTGATCGATGGCCTCGACGATGTTGTATTCCATGCCGATGGCTTCGGCGCGGCTGACGAAATTGCGCAGGATCAGGGCTTGCTGGAACGGACCCGGATCGGCGTTGCGCAAATTGTAGCCCTGGCTCGGCCAGCCGAACTCGGCGATCACGATGCGCTTGCCGGGGAACAGGTTGCGCAAGAGATTGTAGCGGTCGACGGCCTGGTCGACCGCCTGGTCGGAGCGGAAGTTTTCCCAATAGGGCAGCACGTGCGCGGCGATGAAATCGACGCTGGAGCCGAGGTCGGGATTGTCGCGCCAGATGTTCCAGATCTCGCCGGTGGTGACGGGCACGCGGACCGAGCCCTTCACCTTCTTGATCATGTCGATGAGGTCTTCGACCTTCTGCTCGCCGCGGTAGATCACCTCGTTGCCGACGACGACGCCGACGACGTTGCTGTTCTTGCGGGCGAGCTCGATGGCGGCCTTGATCTCGCGCTCGTTGCGATCCTTGTCCTTGTCGATCCAGGCGCCGACGGTGACCTTGAGGCCGAACTCGGCCGCGATCGGCGGCACCAGTTCCACGCCGCCGGTGGACGAATAGAGGCGGATCGCGCGCGTCATGGTCGACAGCGTCTTCAGGTCGGCGCGGATTTTCTCGACCGTCGGGATGTTGTCGATGTCGGGGTGGGCCGAGCCCTCGAACGGCGCGTAGGAGACGCTGGGCAACAGGCCCTTGAAGTCGGGCGCGGGTTCCTTGTCGCGCAAGACTCCCCATAGCCCTGCGTGAAGCGCAGACACGAGCAACAAAACGGCGGCGACAACGCGCATCGCGGCTAAACCAAAAGGGGCTGAGGGGGCAGGGAAGCGGATCCGACCCCGAGATCCGACCAAGTCCGCGGCAAAGGGAGCATATCTCTGCCGCGCGGTTTCTCAACTGTCATGGCCTCATGTCCTTATGAGGGCATGGCCTTTTTCGAACGACGCGCGGCGGTGCCAACCGCGTCTATGGCCGATCGTTCCTGAACGACAGCTGAAACGATCGCGGCTATTTCTGGGGCGCCGGCGTCGGGCTTGCCGCGGGCGATGGGCTGGCGGCCGGCTGCGGCTGCGCATTGTTGGCCGCGGGAGCGGCCGGCTGTGCCGCTGCGGCCGCCGCCTGCTGCGGCTGGGCTGCCGGGTTGATCCAGCAGGCATGCACGCGGCTGTCCAGGGTCTCGGCGACCTTGGGATCGATCTGGCCGCCGAACCGGGTCAGGCAGCGGAAGGCCGCCTGGATGTGGCCGCCGGGGCAGCCGAAGCGGTCATAGAGGTCGAGATGGCGGAACGCGGTATCGAGGTCATCCCGCCACATCAGCCGCACCACGCGCCGGCCGAGCCAGACGCATTCGGGATTGCCGGCCGGGCCGCTGATGACCTGGGCCGCTTCGGCGAATTCGTCGGTGCGGCGCTGGTTCTGGGCCGCATCCTTGGCGGCGTCGGCGGGCTGGGCGGCGGCCTTGCCCTGGTCCGGCGCGGGCGTGCCGCTCTGGGCGGAAGCGCCACCGAGACCGGCGAGAACGAGAAGGCAGGAGACGGCCAAGGTGGCGGCGAACTGCCGCAGGACCGCATTTCGTGACTCGAACACCCGTTGCCGCATGAATTCCCCAATGTATCCGCTGGCCGTCCGCGTCAGGATCCCGCGGACGCGCCGGTGATGGCGTCCAAATGGGTCTCCAATGCGGCGGAAAAGTCTTTCCGAGTCCATGACCTGTATTTGGAATTTTGTCCAGCAAAGTCACGATGCTAGGCCCCGGTCGAACAGCCGCAGCCCCATTCCTTTGGGGCAGGCGCGGATCCTTGAGAGTGGATCGGCATTTGGACACCCGCTTGGACACCCTCTTTGGACACCCCCTTGGCAGACGGCGTGCAAGCAGGTAATCGACGGACCCTTCGCGGAGGACGGAACCGATTTCACTTCGTACGCCACTGGCGCTTCTGCTCGTTTCACTGGGTGCGATTGCTGCCGTGTGGTGGTGGTTGGCGACGCCGATCACGCTCGCGCGCGCCCCGATCGATCCCGCCGAGAAGGTCCAATGCGTCTCCTACGCGCCGTTCCGCGGCGAGCAGACGCCGCTGAACGCGTGGACCCATATCGAGGCCGAGCAGATCGAGCAGGACCTGCGCCAGCTCAAGGAGATCACCGACTGCGTCCGCACCTATTCGTTGGAGAACGGGCTCGACCAGGTGCCGGCGATCGCCGCCAAGGTCGGCGGGCTGAAAGTGCTGCAGGGCATCTGGCTCTCCAGCAACCGAGCCAAGAATTTTGAGCAGGCCGCGCTCGCCATTCGTCTCACCAAGGAATTCCCCGCGATCATCACCGCCGTCATCGTCGGCAACGAGGTGCTGCTGCGCGGCGAGATGACGACGGCGGACCTCGTCTCGATCATCCGCCTGGTGAAGACGCAGGTCAGCGTGCCCGTCACCTATGCCGACGTCTGGGAATTCTGGCTGAAGAACCGCGAGGTCTATGACGCCGTCGACTTCGTCACCATCCACATCCTGCCCTATTGGGAGGATATGCCGGTGAAGGCGAAGTTCGCCGCCGCCCATGTCGAGGCGATCCGCGAGCGCATGGCGGTGGCGTTTCCGGGCAAGGAAATCCTGATCGGCGAGACCGGCTGGCCGAGCGAGGGGCGCATGCGCGACGGCGCGCTGCCCTCACGCACCAACCAGGCGCGGGTGGTCTCGGAAATCCTGGCTCTGGCGAAGGCGAACAAGTTTCGCGTCAATCTGATCGAGTCCTACGACCAGCCCTGGAAGCGAAAGCTGGAGGGCACCGTCGGCGGCTATTGGGGCCTGTACGACTCGGTGCGCCGCAGCTTGAAATATCCGCCGGGCGAGCCGATCAGCAATTTCCCGTACTGGAAATGGTACATGGGCGCCGGCATGGGCCTTTCCGTGCTGGTGTTCGCGGTCGCGCTCATCACGCTGCGCCGGCGGCCGTGGACGCCGCGCTTCTCGGCCTGGCTCGGCGTCGCCATTTCGGCGACGACGGCGGGCAGCCTGCTCGGGATCGGCGCCGACAAGCTGTATTATGAGAGCTACGGCGTCGGCGGCTGGCTGCTCTGGGGCGCGCTGCTCGCGGCCGGTATCCTGTCGCCGATCTTCTGCGCGCAGGCGATGGTGATCGGCCGCAGCCTTCCGACCTTCCTCGATCTGCTCGGCCCGCGCGAGGGCCGAAAATGGTCGAAGCTCACCGCGGTGCTCGGCCTGACGCTCGCGGTGACGGCCGTGATCGCGGCCGCGACTGTGCTCGGTTTCGTTTTCGACCCGCGCTACAAGGATTTCCCCTACGCCGCGCTGACGATGGCCGTGGTGCCGTTTGCGCTGTTGATGCTGAACCGGCCGCAGATCGGCCAGCGTCCGATCGCGGAATCGGTGTTCGCGGGCGTGCTGGCGCTGTCGGCCGTCTTCGTGCTGTTCAACGAGGGCCGCGACAATTGGCAGTCGCTGTGGACCTGCACGATCTATCTGTTGTTCGCGCTCACGCTGTGGCGGGCGCGGGCCGAGCAAACCCAAGAATGAACAGGCCGATCGCCAGGCCCGACAGCACGACATTGTAGAGCACGATGCCGAGGCCGGCGGCGATGATGCCGACGGTGAGCAGCACGATCGACGGCCGCATCAGGTTCAGCGTCGCAACCACCAGCGCGACGATGCCGAACACCGAATTCTTGAACAGCACCGTCGAGACCGACCGCGCCTTGCAGATCATCGTCTGAAGCCCGGCGTCGCAGGTGAGAGCGACCTGCGACAGCTCGATCGCAAGGTAGCGCAGATAGAGCGCATAGCCGACGGACGCGAAACCGACGACGATCAGGAACTGCACCTGGTAGGGCGAGAGGCGGAAGGGCTTTTTTGTCATGGCGGCAATATGGTCGTGATGGCGCGGGCAGGCAACAGGGCAGGGGATGTTTCTGTAGATCCGGCTCGCCCACGACGTGCGCGAGGGGCCGTCAAAGCCGGCTTTGCGTCGCCCGATTCTGGTCCGCGAGCCGTCGCTCGTATTTCTCAGCCAATGCAAGCAGGCGTTTTCTGATGTAGGGGTCCGCCTGCTCGGCCAGCTCGCGGATCAACGCGAGTTGCTCCCGCAGAAACTTCGCGTCCGTCATCTCCGCTCCGAATCAAAATCCGTCGCGGATACTGCCGCCTTACGCGGACCTCTTCCCTATCATTTGGTATGTTTGCCTATTTCAATCCCAGCCGGCGCTCGACCCAGCCAAGAACGAACAGCACGAGCAGCGTGACGGCGATCGCTGCGGCGACCAGCAGCCAGGCTCCGAGCGCGCAGGCAATCCCGAGGCCCGCCGCAATCCAGACGGTTGCCGCGGTCGTGAGGCCGTGCACGGTCTTCGCCTTGGCGTCGTGCAGGATGACGCCCGCGCCGATGAAGCCGACACCGGTCAGCACGCCGGCAACGACGCCCTGAATGACCCGGGAGATCGCATCGGGGTGGTCACGCAGATTCTGGAACTCGATCACGGAGATCGAGACCAGCGCGGAGCCCAGAGCGACAAGCGCCAGGGTGCGCATTCCGACCGGCTTGTCGTTCATGTCGCGGTCGATGCCGATCAGCAGCCCTGTTCCCGCCGCGACGAGAAGCCTCAGCACATCATCCAGTTCGTTCATCGAAGCTCGTGCGTTTCGGGAGACGGACGCTTGGCGTGCGCCCGGCAGATCGGGACTAAACGCCAACTTGGTGAGAAAGAGCCGCTGAGATCCAAGCGTCCGATGGTCGCATGCCCGCGCAACTCTGAGCGATCATCGGCGATCAGGCAGCGCGAGCCGCCGTTCGACAAGGCGATGGCGCCGACCAGCCTGGTCGACGCCATCTGCCAGAGTAGAACGCGACCGCGCACCATCACTTCTTGCTGGTGTTCGAGCCCGTGGTGGTCTGCATCTTCTGTCCCGGCGCGCTCTCCGAGTGGCCCGGTCCCTTGGTGGTATTGGTCTGGTGACCAGGGGCGTATTCGGACGCGCCGGGTCCTGTCGAAGGCTTCTTTGTGTTGTGCATTTGCTGACCCGGCGCGTTGCTCGAGGCGCCCGGCGATTTCGTCGTTTGCGCAAGCGCCGGAGATGCCGCCAGAAGCGCGGCCGTTGCGATGATCAATGTCTTCACGTGGGTTTCTCCCGAGGTCATGGAGGCGGGCGCGCGTGATTTCTCACATCGGCCGCTCCGGTTCACGACCGGGACAACTTGGCAATTGACGGGTGGTTTCTCTTCTCGGACCGAAATTTAGGTTCATCGGCGCGCGCAAAAACACGCCGGCATTCACCGCCCGTTCAGGCGCAATGTTTATCGCCTGAAGAACGACGACAGCGTCGATCCCGCGGACGCAGACGCGGTCTCCGGCTTCGCCGGCGCGGGCTGCGCCGCAGGCGGGGGCGCGGGCTCTTCGCGCTTCGACGAGCGCTTGGAGGAGTAGCTGCGGCGGCGCTGCGGCTTCTCGGGCTTTGCACTCGGCGCGGGCGCGGTTTCGGCTTGCGGGACCGCGTCCTGGTTCTTCTCGGAGTTCTTCTCTTGAACTCTGTCCTGGGACTTCTCTTGTCCCTTCTCCGATCCGCCGCGCATCGAGAGGCGCTGGCCGTCGAAGACGGTGGTCTCGCAGTGACGATCGTTCTCCGCGAGGCTCGCGCAGAATTTTGCGGCGGCGGCGGCGTTGACCAGCGGACCGGCACCCAGGCGAAGCTGCATGCCGAGGCCGGTGTTGCCTTCCTTGATCATGATGATCGGTCGCAGTGCTGCGATTTCCGGATTGGTTTTGCTCAGGCCGCGCCAGAGCGCGCGCAGGCCGTCGATCGAATTGGCGCCGCCGAGGTCGATCGCGAAACGCGTCTGCTGGACCGCGATGGCGGGGGATTCGTTCTCGGCTGCCTCAGGTGCCTTCGCGGCTGTCGCGACGACTTCGGTCGGGGCGGGCGCCGGCTCGACTTTCTTCTCGGCGGCCTTCTCGTTTGTCTCGGGCTGAATCAATTTCGACGCGGCTGGATCGGGCGGCGCCATGATCGACTTGGACGGCACCAGCGGTATGGTCGGCAGCGCCGAAGTCGCTGCCAGCGGCTGCTGCACGAGCGAGGCGGCGGCGGCAGTCTGCGGTGGCAGGCTCGACGGCTCCTTTGCAACTTCCTTGAGCGTATCCTTGACCGTGACCGTATCCTTGGGCGTGTCCTTGGGCGTGTCCTTGGCGGCCTCGGTGCGGGGCTTGTCGCCGGCGGAGGCGGGGGTCGAAGCGACCGGCGCGACGCTGGGCGCCGTCGGCGTGGCATCCTGCGGCTTGCCGGGCTGCGGTGGTGCGGTGGGTTGCTTGGCGATGGCGCCGGTGACGGAATCGAGCCCTTGCTCGACCACGGTGACACGGGAATAGAGCCGGTCGCGATCCGTGTTCAGCGTCTCGATGGCGGCCGCAAGCCGGCGGGCCTCGTTCTGGCTCTCCTTGGCCAGCGCCTGGAGCCGCTCTGCCTGGCGCGCGAGATCGGCGGACGCAACCTGGTCGCGCCGCCAGCCGAGTTGGGCCTGATTGGCCATCACCGCGATGACGACGGCGCCTACGGCTGCCACACCCCAGGAGCCCAGCCGCCACATCATGCGGCGGTCGAACGCGCTTTCCTCGGCCACAAGTCCGGAGAACAGCCCGCCGGTCTCCTTGGTGCCGAAGGCATCCGCCAGTGGGTCGGAATCCTTTGCCATGAACGTTAAGTGCCCAGCCCTGTCCGGCTTCCCCGAATCAATCAGGGAACATTAACAGGAAAAGCGTGTCGCACTTGAATTCCGGGCGTTTGCGGGGGTAGCAAGGCAAGAGCTTTTGAGGGTGGTTGCCCGCCCGTCGCGCCAATTGATTCGGCCGTATCTGACAGGATTTCGATGACCGCCCGTTCCAGCCTCACGATCGTGCTCGCCGCCGGCGAAGGCACGCGCATGCGATCGAACCTGCCGAAAGTGCTGCATCCGGTAGCCCACCAGACCTTGCTCGCCCACGTGCTCGCCGCGGCACCCCAGGGAACCGGCACCTCGCTCGCGGTCGTGATTGGCCCCGATCACCAGGCGGTCGCGGACGAGGCAAAGCGCATCCGGCCCGACGCGCTCACCTTCGTGCAGGCCGAGCGGCTCGGCACCGCGCATGCGGTGCTGGCGGCGCGCGAGGCGATCGGGCGCGGCGTGGACGATCTCCTTGTTGCCTTCGGCGATACGCCGCTGATCTCGGCCGAGACCTTTGCACGGCTGCGCGCGCCGCTCGCCAGGGGCGCGGCGATCGCCGCGCTCGGCTTTCGCGCCGCCGATCCCACCGGCTATGGCCGCTTCATCGTCGAGGGCGAACGCCTGGTCGCGATCCGCGAGCAGGCCGATGCCAGCGCAGAGGAGCGCAAGATCGATCTGTGCAATGCCGGCGTGATGGCAATCGACGGGCGCCGGGCGCTCGAAATCCTCGGGCAAATCGGCAATGCGAATTCAAAGGGCGAGTATTATCTGACCGACGCGGTCGAAATCGTCCGCAAGCAGGGATGGGAGTCCGTGGTGATCGAGACCAGCGAGGATGAAGTGCGCGGCATCAACACCAAGGCGCAGCTTGCGGAAGCCGAAGCCGTGATGCAGGCGCGCTTGCGGAAAGCGGCGATGGAGGCCGGCGTCACGCTGATCGCGCCCGAGACCGTTTATCTGTCCGCCGACACATTGTTCGGCAAGGACGTGACGATCGAGCCTTTCGTGGTGATCGGCCCCGGCGTGTCGATCGCCGACGGCACCGTGATCCACTCGTTCTCGCACATCGTGCAGACCACGCTTGGCAAGAACGTTTCGATCGGCCCCTATGCGCGCTTGAGGCCCGGCACCTCGCTCGGCGACGGCGCGCGGATCGGCAATTTCGTGGAGACCAAGGCGGCGACACTGGAGGCCGGCGTCAAGGTCAATCATCTCTCCTACATCGGTGACGCCACCGTCGGCGCCAATTCCAACATCGGCGCCGGCACCATCACCTGCAACTACGATGGCTTCAAGAAACACAAGACAATCATCGGGCAGGGCGCCTTCGTCGGCACCAATTCCTCGCTGGTCGCCCCGGTCAAAATCGGCAATGGCGCCTATATCGGCTCGGGCTCGGTGATCACCCGCGACGTGCCTGACGATGCGATGGCACTGGAGCGCAACCAGCAGACCATCCGCGAAGGCGGCGCTGCGCGCTATCGCGAGCTGAAGACGGGCGGCAAGAAACCGGAGAAATAGGCACTATTCTGTTGTGTCGCAGCACACGCCGCCCTCATCCTGAGGGCCCGCTGGAAGCGGGCGTCTCGAAGGAGGGCCGCGGGCGAGATGCGGGGGCTTCATGGCTCGAGACGCGCTTTGCGCTCCTCACCATGAGGGTCTTCGTCCGTAGGCGCTATTCGTCGTCGGCGAATTCGGAGAAGATCGCGCGGGTCAGGCGCCAGCCGCGCGGCTTGGCGCGTTTGGCCGGCTCGCCTTCAGCGTGCTTCAGGAAGACCGGCTTGCTTTCCTTGCCGCGCTGGGGCGGCGGCCAATGCGCCAAATGCGTGCCCGTGGTCTCGCTGGCACGCAAGTACATCGATGACAGACCTTTGCGGTCGGACGAGCCTTTCATGGCTTTGCTCTCCTGCACCGGAATCGTTGGTCAAACATATTGACAACAAGTTAACGTGCGCTGTCTAAGGCCGGCCAATTCGACGCAGGCGAAGCTCAGGTTGCGGTCCATGCTGTCTCAATCCGCAATAATTATTGAGTATATGGTTCCCTGGGAATTTCGCTAAAAACCGGGCGCGTCGTTTAGGCGATTTTTCGACGATTTGGGGGATAGTGATCCGCATGTGCGGGATTGTCGGCATTCTCGGGCGCGAGCCGGTTGCAGAGCAGCTGGTGGATTCGCTCAAACGTCTCGAATATCGCGGTTATGACTCGGCGGGCGTCGCCACGCTCGAGGGCAGGCATATCGAGCGCCGCCGCGCCGAAGGCAAGCTGAAGAACCTGGAGAAGCGGCTGGAAGCCGAGCCGCTCCAGGGCACCACCGGCATCGGCCATACCCGCTGGGCCACCCACGGCAAGCCCACCGTCAACAACGCCCATCCGCACGCGACCGAGCGCGTCGCCGTGGTCCACAACGGCATCATCGAGAATTTCCGCGAGCTGCGCGAGGAGCTCGAGAAGAAGGGCACGGTGTTCCACACCGAGACCGACACCGAGATCGTGCTGCACCTGGTCGACGATTTGCTCACGCGCGGCAACAAGCCGGTCGAAGCCGTCAAGCTGGCGCTGGGGCGGCTCCGCGGCGCCTTCGCGCTCGGCTTCATCTTCGCCGGCGACGGCGACCTGATGATCGGCGCCCGCAACGGGCCGCCGCTGGCGATTGGCTATGGCGACGGCGAGATGTATCTCGGCTCGGACGCCATCGCGCTCGGCCCGTTCACCGACACGATCAGCTATCTCGAAGATGGCGACTGGGTCGTGTTGACGCGCAAGAGCGCGTCGATTTTCGACAAGGACGGCAATGCCGTCCAGCGCGACAAGATCAAGCATGCCGCCTCGACTTCGCTGGTCGACAAGGCGAACTATCGCCACTTCATGGCGAAGGAGATCCACGAGCAGCCGGAAGTGGTCGGCCACACGCTGGCGCGATACGTCGACATGGCGACCGAGCGCGTCTCGCTGCCGGTCAAGCTTCCGTTCGACTTCAAGAATATCCAGCGCATCAACATCACCGCGTGCGGCACCGCGAGCTATGCCGGCTACGTCGCGAAATACTGGTTCGAGCGCTTTGCGCGCGTGCCGGTCGAGGTCGATGTCGCCTCCGAATTCCGCTACCGCGAGGCGCCCTTGCGCAAGGGCGATCTCGCCATCTTCATCTCGCAGTCGGGCGAGACCGCCGACACCCTGGCGGCACTGCGCTATGCCAAGGCCGAGGGCGTGCATACGGTCGCCGTCGTCAACGTGCCGACCTCGACGATCGCGCGCGAGAGCGAGACCGTGCTGCAGACGCTCGCGGGCCCCGAGATCGGCGTCGCCTCGACCAAGGCCTTCACCTGCCAGCTCATGGTGCTCGCAAACCTTGCGATCGCGGCCGGCAAGGCGCGCGGCGAATTGTCGGACGAGGACGAGACCAAGCTGGTCCATGGCCTCGTCGAGGTCCCGCGCCTGATGGCGGATGCGCTCACCACCGAGCTGCAGATCGAAAAGCTCGCGCACAGGATCGCCAAGTCGCGCGACGTGCTCTATCTCGGCCGCGGCACCAGCTTCCCGCTTGCGCTCGAAGGCGCGCTGAAGCTGAAGGAGATCTCCTACATCCACGCCGAGGGGTATGCTGCCGGCGAGCTCAAGCACGGGCCGATCGCGCTGATCGACGAGACGATGCCTGTCGTCGTCATCGCGCCTTACGACCGGGTGTTCGAAAAGACGGTCTCCAACATGCAGGAGGTCGCCGCGCGCGGCGGCAACATCATCCTGATGACGGACGCGAAGGGTGCGGAAGAGGCGACCGTCGAGTCCCTCGTCACCATCGTCATGCCCGACATGGCGGCGGCCTTCACCCCGATGGTCTATGCCGTTCCCGTGCAGCTGCTCGCCTATCACACGGCTGTCGTCATGGGGACCGACGTCGACCAGCCTCGCAACCTCGCGAAATCGGTGACCGTGGAATAGGCAGAAGGGATATCAGTCGGTCGCGGTCTTCCAAAACCTGCTAGAAGACTCTAGCTTGTGTGCTGCGACCGACCTGGAACCCGAATGACCCCCCGCGACGACGCGCCTGCGCCTCTTGATCCCCTCCCGGAACCGCATACCGGCCTGATGGGCCGCTTCCGCAACTATTTTCTGACTGGCCTCGTGGTGACGGGGCCAATCGCGATCACCCTGTATCTGGTCTGGTGGTTCGTGACCTGGGTCGACGGCGTGGTGCGGCCGTTCGTGCCGCTGGCCTACCGGCCCGAAACCTATTTGCCGTACGTCATTCCCGGCTGGGGATTGGTCGTCGCATTTTTCACGCTGACGCTGGTCGGATTCCTCGCCGCCAACCTGATCGGCCGGACGCTGGTCGATGTCGGCGAGACCTTCCTCGGCCGGATCCCGGCCGTGCGCGCCATCTATCGCGGCCTGAAGCAGGTGTTCGAGACGCTGTTCTCGGGCAAGGGCTCGAGCTTCCGCAAAGTGGGCCTGGTCGAGTTTCCCTCGCCGGGCATGTGGTCGATCGTGCTGATCTCGCAATCGCCGAATGAAGAGGTCGCGCGCAGCCTGCCGGGGCAGGAGGAGCATGTCTCCGTGTTCCTGCCGTGCTCGCCGAACCCGACCACCGGATTCTTCTTCTACGTGCCCAAGAGCAAGATCGTCGAAGTCGACATGAGCACCGAAGACGCCGCGACCTTGATCATGTCGGCCGGCGTGGTGCAGCCGGGCTCGGCACCCGATCCGAAAAAGGCCGCCGCGCTCGCGGGCATGGCGAATGCCGCGCGCATCGCCAACGCCTCGGCGCTTCGGCCCGAGCCTGCGAAGGTGGAGTAGGGCCATTCCGCTGCGGGATGGCCGCCGATCACGCGCGCGTTCGCATCCTCTGATATTCTCCGGTTCGCCTGAGCGCCTCGCTCGGAATCGATCTGGAGTATATGATGTCCAAAACCATTGCGATCCTCGCACCCGGCGCCATGGGCAGCGCCGTCGCCCGCCGCCTCAGTGAGCACGGCGCGCGCGTGCTGACGTCTTTGGACGGGCGGAGCGAGGCGACGCGGAAACGCGCGGCGGATGCCGGCATGGTCGACGCCGATGACAATCAGATTGCGGGCGCCGATATCATCCTCTCGATCGTGCCGCCGGGCGAAGCCGTCGCGCTGGCTGAGCGGCTGGCCGCGCTGATCGTCAGGCGCGAGAAGAAGCCGGTCGTCGTCGATTGCAATGCGATCAACGTCGACACGGTGCAAAGGATCGAGGAGATCATCGGCTCGGCGCAGGCGCCGTTCGTCGATGGCGGCATCATCGGCTTTCCGCCGCAGCCCGGCGGCAAGAGCCCGGCCTTCTACATGTCCGGCGAATACGCCAAGGAGGTCGCGGTGCTGAAGGATTT
The DNA here is from genome assembly GCF_002278135.3 of Bradyrhizobium ottawaense. Taxonomy (NCBI): domain Bacteria; kingdom Pseudomonadati; phylum Pseudomonadota; class Alphaproteobacteria; order Hyphomicrobiales; family Nitrobacteraceae; genus Bradyrhizobium; species Bradyrhizobium ottawaense. The sequence continues at coordinate 4,259,748 of NZ_CP029425.2, forward strand.
CGGCCTCGACGTGCGCATCGTCGAGGGCCCGGTCGGCGCCGCGTCGGCTTTGAAAATGTCCTATGCCGGCATCGTCAAGGGCCTCGCCGGCATCGGCTCGGCGATGGTGGTCGCGGCGACGAAAGCGGGCGCAGCGGACGCGTTGCGTGACGAACTGGCGCTGAGCCAGCCCGCGATTCTGGCGCGGCTCGAGGTCGCGCTGCCTGACATGATCCCGAAGGCCTATCGCTGGGTTGCCGAGATGCGGGAGATCTCCGGATTCCTCGGCCCGGATCATCCGGCCAGCCAGATCTATGAGGGCTTTGCGAGATGGTTCGAGCATCTCGCCGAGGATGCAAATGGTGAGGCGGCGGATGCCGCGCTGATGAAGGCGTTCGCTGCGGGGATCACACAGAAGAAAGCCTAGTCGCTCCCGCGAGCCGGTTTGCTTCAGATGTAAAGGTCTCTCTCCACACGAGGGGGAGTCTCCGCGAGTCCCTTTGCGACGATCTTTGCGGAAGCCCTCAGCCCGCGCCGATCAGCGGGATCGCCTCGTCGCGCTCATACAGATACAGCAGGCACCGCAGCGCCTCGCCACGCTCGCCCTTCAGCTTTGGATCGTCCTTGAGGATGCGCAGTGCCTCGTCGCGCGCCTGGGTGATGAGCTGGCCGTGGACCTCCGAGCGCGCGATGCGGTAGCCGGGCAGGCCGCTCTGGCGCACGCCCAGCACGTCGCCTTCGCCGCGCAGCTTGAGGTCTTCCTCGGCGATGCGAAAACCGTCGGTGGTCTCGCGGATCACCTTCAGGCGTGCCTTCGACATCTCGCCGAGCGGCTCCGAATAAAGCAGCAGGCAGGTCGAGGCCTCCGAGCCGCGTCCGATCCGGCCGCGCAGCTGGTGCAGCTGGGCGAGGCCGAACCGTTCGGCGTTCTCGATCACCATGATGGTCGCCGCCGGCACATCGACGCCGACCTCGACCACGGTGGTCGCGACCAGAAGGCCGATCTCGTGGGCGGCGAACTGGCCCATCACGCGGTCCTTCTCGGCGCCCTTCATCTGGCCGTGGACGAGGCCGACGCGCTCGCCGAACCGCTTCTGCAGGCTTTCGAAACGTTTGGTCGCGTTGGTGAGGTGCTCGGTGCCTTCGGCCTCGGATTCCTCGACCAGCGGGCAGATCCAGTAGACCAGCTTGCCCGCCTGCAGCGCGCGGCCGATGCTGTCAGTGACTTCGGCGAGGCGGCTGATCGAGATGGTGCGGGTCTCGATCGGCTGGCGGCCGGCGGGCTTTTCGCGCAGCTCGGAAATGTCCATGTCGCCGAAATAGGTCAGCACCAGCGTGCGCGGGATCGGCGTCGCGCTCAGCACCAGCACGTCGACCGCTTCGCCCTTGGACGTGAGCGCGAGGCGTTCGCGCACGCCGAAGCGGTGCTGCTCGTCGACGATGGCGAGGGCGAGATCATGGAAGATCACGTCGTCCTGAATCAGGGCGTGGGTGCCGACCAGGAGGTCGATCTCTCCGGCTTCGAGCTGCGCCAGCAATTCACGCCGCTCCTTGCCCTTTTCACGGCCGGTGAGGATCGCAACCCGCATGCCGGCGCGCTCGGCGAGCGGGGCGATGGTCTTGATGTGTTGGCGCGCCAGGATTTCGGTGGGCGCCATCAGGGCCGCCTGCTTGCCGACCTCCGTGACGGCCGCGGCCGCGAGCAGCGCGACCACGGTCTTGCCGGAGCCGACGTCGCCCTGGAGCAGGCGCAACATGCGCACGGGCTGTTGCAGATCGCTGGCGATCGCCGCGGCCGCGTCACGCTGGGACAGCGTCAATGCATAGGGCAGGGCGTCGATGATCTTGTTGCGCAAGTGCCCGTCACCGGCATTGCGCACGCCGGCGGGCCGGCGCAATTGCGCGCGGATCAAGGCGAGCGCGAGCTGGCCGGCCAGGAGCTCGTCAAAGGCGAGGCGCGACCAGAACGGCTGATCGGGCAGGATGTCCGTGAGCTCGACCGGCTGGTGCACGCGGTTGAGCGCCTCGGTGATCGCAGGAAAATTGCAGCGGCGCATCACCTCCGGACTGATCCATTCCGGCAAAGCCGGCAGCTTCTGCAGCGCCTGGGCGATCGCGCGGCGGAGCGAGCCGAGCGCCAGACCCTCCGTCAGCGGATAGACCGGATCGATGCCGGAGAGCTTTGCGATCGCCTCCTCGTCCAGCACGCGGTCGGGATGCACCATCTGCGGGATGCCGTCGTACATCTGCAGCGTGCCGGAGACGAACCGCTTCTCCCCCATTGGCAGCAGTTTTTCGACATAGCCGGGCTTGGCGCGGAAGAAGGTCAGCACGACGTCGCCGGTGTCGTCGCTGGCATAGACCAGATAGGGTGCGCGCGCGTTGCGCGGTGGAGGGGGGCGGTGGCGGTCGACGGTGACCTCCAGCGTCACCATGGTTCCGACCGCGGCGTCGCGGATCTTCGGCCGGGCGCGGCGGTCGATGACCTGGCTCGGCAGATGCAGCAGCAAATCGACCAGCCGCGGCGTCTCGCTGCGGCTGAGCAAATATTGCAGCAGCTTGTCCTGCTTCGGACCGACGCCGGGCAGGCTGGTCACGGGAGCAAACAGCGGATTGAGCAGGCTGGGGCGCATGGATGCGAATCTAGGATCGTTTCGGCCCGTCATGCCCGGCTTTATGCCGGGCATCCACGGCTTTTTTCGCGGCCGCACCCGGGCGGCAGGCTTGCCAAATCGAGGGCTGACACGGCCACCCCGAATGGCTATATCAGCCCCGCCCGGCACGTCCGGGCTTTCTGCGTTTGACTGGATTTGAGACATGACGGGAACGACACGATCGAGCAGCGGGCTGGACGACCGCCGCAAGCGGCTTTTGTTCCGCTGCTGGCACCGCGGCACGCGCGAGATGGACCTGATCCTCGGCCGCTTTGCGGATGCCGAGATCGGCAATCTGTCCGAGCCTGAATTGACCGAGCTCGAGGCCCTGCTCGAGGTCAACGATCCCGATCTCTATGCCGCCATCACCGGTGACAAGGTGCTGCCGGCCGATGTGACCGGTGCGCTGTTTGCCCGCATCAAGGCCTATCCGATCGCGGACCGCGACGCATGAAGCAGGGAATGAAATCTCCGGCCGAGCTGCTAGCGCCCGGCCGTGTGCTGACGCTTGCCAATGTCGCGGAAGGCGCCGAAGGCCTGGTCGTCTCCGATCTCGCCCGTGCCATCGCGGCGCGGCCGAAGAAGCCGGCCGTCAGCCTTGCCGTGGTCTGCCGCGACGGCCCGCGCATGCAGCAGCTCGAACGCGCGCTGCAGTTCTTCGCTCCCGATCTGCCGGTGCTCCAGTTCCCGGCCTGGGACTGCCAGCCCTATGACCGCGTCTCGCCGCATGGCGGCATTTTGGCACAACGCCTGACCACGCTGGCGCGGCTGGCCTCGCTCACCGGCAGCGACAAGCCGCTGATCGTGCTGACCACGGTGAATGCGATCGTGCAGCGCGTGCCGGCGCGCGAGCTCGTCGCGGCGCAGGCGCTGTCGGTCGCGCCCGGCAACGTCGTACCGATGGACACCATCGTCGCCTGGCTCGAGCACAATGGTTACAACCGTTCCTCGACCGTGCGTGAGCCCGGTGAATACGCCGTGCGCGGCGGCATCCTCGATCTGTTTCCGGCCGGCCTCGAGCAGCCGGTGCGCTTCGACTTCTTCGGCGACAGCCTGGAATCGATCCGCACCTTCGATGCCGAGACCCAGCGCACGCTGCTCGACATGCGCTCGCTCGACCTCGTGCCGATCTCGGAATTCCAGCTCGTCACCGACACCATCCGCCGTTTCCGCATGGGCTATGTCGCCGAGTTCGGCGCGCCCGAGCGCGACGATGCGCTGTATGAAGCCGTCAGCGAAGGCCGCCGCCATCCCGGCATGGAGCACTGGCTGCCGCTGTTCCAGGACCGCATGGACACGCTGTTCGATTATCTGCAAGGCGCGCCCATCGCGATCGAGCCGCAGGCCGAGGACGCCGTCCGCGAGCGATTCAAGCAGATCCAGGACTATTACGAGGCCCGCCGCGATGCCATGGAGCATCCCGGCGGCGGCGCCATCTACAAGCCGCTGCCGCCGGACCGGCTCTATTTGACCGGCGAGGAATGGACCAGGCGCGAGAGCGACATGCCGCTGCTGCGGCTGACGCAGTTCTCGGTTCCGGCTGACGGGACCAGCGTTATCGACGCCGGTGCGCGCAAGGGCCGCGATTTCGCGCCGGAGCGCAACGACAACACGGTCAACGTGTTCGAGTCCGTGGTCAGCCACGTCATGGCGCTGCACGCCCAGCGCAAGAAGGTCGTGATTGCGCTCTGGAGCGAAGGATCGCGCGACCGCATGAATTCGATGCTGCGTGACCACAAGCTGGCCCATACCACCAGCGTCAACAGCTGGCGGACGGTGCAGGCCACCCCGCGCAACGAGACCATGCTGGCCGTGCTCGGCCTCGAAAGCGGTTTCGAGACCGATGAGATCGCGCTCATCAGCGAGCAGGACATCCTTGGCGATCGCCTGGTGCGGCCGCGCAAGGCCAGCCGCAAGCTCGACAATTTCATCTCGGAGATCACGAGCCTTGCCGCGGGCGACATCGTCGTCCACGTCGACCACGGCATCGGCCGCTTCGTCGGCCTCCAGACCCTCGACGTCGCCGGCGCCCCGCACGACTGTCTCGAGCTGCATTATGCCGCCGAGACAAAGCTGTTCCTGCCGGTCGAGAACATCGAGCTGCTGTCGCGCTACGGCTCCGACCAGACCACGGTCGAGCTCGATCGCCTCGGCGGCGGCGGCTGGCAGACCCGCAAGGCAAAACTCAAGAACCGCATCCGCGAGATCGCGGGCGAGCTGATCAAGATCGCCGCCGCGCGTCATCTGCACGAGGCGCCCAAGCTGCCGGTGCAGCAGGGCCTGTACGACGAGTTCTGCGCGCGCTTCCCGTATGACGAGACTGAGGACCAGCTAGGGGCGATCGAATCCACGCTGAAGGATCTCGAACTCGGCCGTCCCATGGACCGGCTGATCTGCGGGGACGTCGGCTTCGGCAAGACCGAGGTGGCGTTGCGCGCGGCCTTTGCCGTCGCGCTCGAAGGCAAGCAGGTCGCCGTGGTGGTGCCGACCACGCTGCTCGCGCGCCAGCACGCGAAGACTTTCACCGAGCGCTTCAAGGGCTTTCCGGTCAACGTGGCGCAGGCCTCGCGCCTGGTCGCGACCAAGGAGCTCAATCTGGTCAAGAAGGGCATCGCCGACGGTTCGGTCGACATCGTCGTCGGCACCCACGCGCTGCTCGGCAAGGCCATCAAGTTCCGCGACCTCGGCCTCGTCATCGTCGACGAGGAGCAGCATTTTGGCGTCACTCACAAGGAGCGGCTGAAGGCGCTGCGCTCCGAGGTGCACGTGCTGACGCTGTCGGCAACCCCGATTCCGCGCACGCTGCAGCTGGCGCTGACCGGGGTTCGCGAGCTCTCGATCATCGCATCGCCCCCGGTTGATCGCCTCGCGGTGCGCACCTTCGTCGCTCCGCATGATCCGCTGATGATCCGCGAGGCGCTGCTGCGCGAGCGCTACCGCGGCGGCCAGGCGTTCTACGTGGTGCCGCGCATCGACGACCTCGCCGAGGTCAAGGATTTCCTCGACAAGAACGTGCCGGAGATGAAGGTCGCGGTCGCGCACGGGCAGATGCCGCCCGCCGTGATCGAGGACATCATGACCGCGTTCTACGACGGCAAGTTCGACATCCTGCTGTCGACCACGATCGTCGAGTCCGGCCTCGACATCCCCAACGCCAACACGCTGATCGTGCACCGCGCCGACATGTTCGGCCTCGCCCAGCTCTATCAGCTGCGCGGCCGGGTCGGGCGCTCCAAGCTGCGTGCGTATGCGCTGTTCACGCTGCCGGCGCAGCAGAAGATCACCGCGCAGGCCGAGCGCCGGCTCACGGTGCTGCAATCGCTGGAGACGCTGGGCGCAGGCTTCCAGCTCGCCTCGCACGACCTCGACATCCGCGGCGCCGGCAATCTGCTCGGCGAGGAGCAGTCCGGCCACATCAAGGAGGTCGGCTTCGAGCTCTATCAGTCGATGCTGGAGGAGGCGATCGTCAACCTCAAGGCCGGCGTCTCCGAGCCCGCCGCCGACCGCTGGTCGCCGTCGATCACCATCGGCATGCCCGTGCTCATTCCGGAGGATTATGTCGGCGATCTCTCGGTGCGGCTGTCGCTGTACCGGCGGCTCGCCGATCTCGACACCGAGGAGGAGATCGAGAATTTTGGCGCCGAGATGCGCGATCGCTTCGGCGTGCTGCCGGACGAGGTGCGCTACCTCTTCAAGGTCGCCGCGATCAAGGCGTTCTGCCGCCGCGCCAATGTCGGCAAGATCGATGCCGGCCCGAAGGGCGCCGTCATCGCCTTCCGCGACAATTCCTTCGCCCATCCCGATCGTCTGGTGAGCTTCATCCGCAGCTACGGCCAGGCCGCCAAGGTGCGGCCCGACATGAAGGTGGTGTTCCTGCAGGATTGGGAGACGCCGGAAGAGCGCCTCACCGGCACCACGGAGATCATGCGCCAGCTGGCGCAGCTCGCGGAAAGCAAGAAGGCGGCGTGAGGCGCTGTGATATCTGCAGAGGCGATGCGGCTTGAATCGTTGCGCGGCCTCTGGATCCGAAGACAATGACGTATGGTCACTTGCGGAATGACCGAGCAGTATCTATATCCAAATCATCGAGTTTCGGCCGAACGACTTGGCCTCGCCGCTTTCAAGCGCGCCTGACTGACGACCCTCCCTCCAGATCTCGACGACATCGACCGCGCTTTTGAGCGTGGCCAAACGCTTATCTATCGTAAAGGACGACCCCATGACGACGGGAACTGTGAAGTGGTTTAACAGCCAAAAGGGTTTCGGATTCATTCAGCCCGACCAGGGCAGCCAGGATGTGTTCGTTCATATCAGCGCCGTTGAACGCGCCGGCATGAATACCCTCAACGAAGGGCAGAAGGTTTCATTCGAAATCGTTGCAGACCGCCGGACCGGCAAGTCTGCTGCTGAAGATCTGCGCGCCGCATAGGCTGTCGCAATCGACATGACGTTGCTTTGACCACGGATGTACTGGCAGAGCTTCGGATCTCTTGACCCGCGACCGTTCACCGGCCGCGGGTTTTTTGCACCGGTTACCGCCTGATCGCGAATGCGAATGGTGGCGTTTCGCGCGAAAATACCCATATAGACTTCATGACCAATTGGCAGAAGTCGACCACGCGACAAGCACCCAAGACCAAGGCAGAGCTCCGCCTGATGCTGACCGAAGCGGTCCGCAATACGCAACCGAGCCTCGAGTCAGAGCGAAGATTGAAAGCCAGAAAGATCGCGGCCGGGACAGCTCGCGCCGATCCAGCCTCCGGGGTCGCCTTACCGGTTCGCTAAGCCGCGAGAAGGAGCAGCATGCGCAAGCTTCCCCAGCCCACCGAGCAAGAGCTTCGGGAGGGCCCTCAGGCGGTGTCCTTCCAGATCGCGAACGGGAACACGCGGCAGAGCTGTATTCTTCAAACAAATTTCCCGACCAAGGCGCAGGCGCAGAGATACCTTCTGGCGAACTGGCCGGCCGTCGAGAAGATGGCGCGCGACGCTCTCGCGATGGGGACCGTCGAGGACGGCCAGATCAAGCTCATGATGGTTTGAGCGATCGAGCCGTGCCGGCGGATGCTACGATGCCGCCCGCGACGCATCCGCCGACAGCCGCCCCAGCAGCGACCTTGCCGTATCCGACGGCGACAGCGAGTCCACGCTGACGACGGGCTCGCTGCGCATCTCGTGCTTGCCGTTGGAGGTGTGCCGCATCACCGCCGAGAGGCGGCGGGCGATCATGTGGGCGGTACGGAAGTCGGTTTCCGCGAACACGACGATGACCGAGCCGTCCTTCTGCGCCGCGCCGAAATCCATCTGCCGCATCAGCCGGCTGAGGATCCGGGCGGCATCGAGCTGGGCGCGGGAATTGCCGGGGTCGAAGGCGAAGCGTGCGACCGACAAACCACCGCCGCGGGCGAGCGTCTGCTCGACCGCCTTGGAAAAGTCGCGGGCGAAGGCTTCCACGGTGAGCAGGCCGCTGCGCGGATCGAGCCAGCCGCCGGCATCGATCGAGCGCAGCGTGCGGCTCAATTGTGCTTCCATCGCATGCTGGCGGATCAGGGGCAGCGCATTGGCCGCGACGTTCGCCGGCTCGCCCGGGATCAGCTCGAGATTGGGCAGGTCGTAGGTCTGTGTCAGCTGGTGCGCGGTGACGATGACGGGCAGGCTGCGGAAGCGGGTGTCCTCGGCGAGCACGGTGAGAAAGGCGTCGGTGACGCGCGCGGTAAAACCTTCGGCGAGCACGACGCCGTCGAGGTCACGGGTGTTGAGATGTTTCGCGGCGGCCTCGATCGAGAGCGCGCCGACGACGCCGGCACGTTCGCCGAGCGCGACGGAGAGCGCGGGATAGGCCGAGCCGCGGCCGATCAGGAGCACGGTGGCATCGCGGGCGGGATCGCCTTGCGGCAGCGCGACCTTCACTTCCGGCAGCCGGCGCAGCACCGTGGCATGCAGGGTGCGCACGCGCAGAGCGGCGCGAAGGCGCGCGATCAGGCGGTCGGAATTGCCGCCGCGCGAGGAGAACGGCAGGGCGTTGTGGGGCAGCGTGCCTGCAGCATCGAGGGCCACGAAAGGAAGGTAGAGCGACTGGTCGGCGATCTTCTTGGCGAGCGGCGCAATATGCGGCTCATGACCGCCGGACATCTGGGCGAGAACCGCGGCCGGCTGGACCTGCTCGACGGCGCGCGCTGCGCTGGCCCAGTCGGTGTCGACGACGGGAAAGAGCCGGGCCTCGTCCAGCGCCGCAATGAAGGGCGGCCGCTCGGCATTGGACACAAACAGGATCGGGCCCGCCTGGGACATTCGCAAAACTCTGATCACGCGACAGATGCCCCGCAATCTAGTTTGGCCGCCTTAATGCAGCGTCAACGTACCAGGCGAAACCGCGCCTAGCCGGGGCCGGAACGGTCGCGAAAAGCTTCGACCATCAGGGGGTTAAGCCCGAGCTCGCTGAGCGCCTCGCGGGCCCGGGTATTGTCCTGCGCGCGTCCGGCCAGCCGGTGGCCGGAAAGCCGGTCGGGCAGCGCGGTGAGCAGGGCGCCCTGGCCGAGCCGGCGAGCCCATTCCTGAAGGTCGTTGGAGAGGAAGCGGTAGCCGCCGACGGCCATGATGCCGGAGGGGGGCGCGGTGATGCAGATCGCGCCGCTCGGACGGTCGAGCCGGGCGGCATAGCCGGTGTCGACATAATCGCGCGGCGGCTGTGCGATCAGCGTGTCGCCGACCGGCTGCGGCGGGGCATAGGCCGCGATCGGCACCATCGCGCCTCGCAGGCCGAGCGTGCCCTTCGGCGTCAGCAGGATCTCGCCCGCAATGGACGAGCCGGATTGCTCGCGCGGGGCGCCGTGCGGCCCGGGCATCACCGCAACGGGCATACCGTCCTCGCCGCGGCGGGCGCCGAACAGCCCGGCCTCGCCGAACAGGTAGACGTCGGTCAGCGGGGCATGGGGCGCGATCCAGGCATCGCTCGCCGCCACCTGCTCGGGCGCGCGCCACAGGCCGATGACATTGCGCAAGGTCGGCATCCGCGCCGCCAGGTCGGCATCGCCAAGACGCAGCGCGAGCTGCGCCGGCGCGATCAGCACCTCGCATTCATGCTCGTTGATCTGCTGCTCCAGCACCTCGTTCTCGAACGGATGATGCAGCGCCAGCGCGCCGCCGGAGAGCAGCCACACCGCGAGCGAGGAGGCGAGCCCTGCGAACGACATCGGCGTGAACGCCGCCATCACGGTCGCGCCCGGCCTGATGTCGGCTTCCAGCGACATCGCAAGCCCGCCGGCGATCAGGCTGAAATGCGGCCGCGGCACCGGGCGAAAGCCTTCGGCCGTGACGTCGAAGGAGATCATCGCCGCCTTGCGGCCGTCCTGAATCACGGCGCGCGTGGTGCCGGGCGGGCGGGCCAGCACCTCGTCGAGCGAAGCCATGCCTTCCGGTAGATCGGTGCCGAAGCCGCAGACGTGACGGATCGAGAAGGCTTCCGCGGCCGCATGCATCGCCAGATCGGCATAGCTGACGCCGTCGACCGTGCTCATGGTGACGATGGCGCGCGCCGCGGTGCGGTTCAGCGCGGCGGTCAGTTCCGCGTGCCGCCAGAGCAGCGGCAGCACCGCGACGACGAGGCCGGCGCGATGGGCGGCGAGCACGGTGAGCACGAACTCGACCGTGGCAGGCAATTGGATCGCGATGACGGAATTGGCCGGCAGGCCTGATTCGACGAAATAAGCCGACAGCGCCTCGATGGCCGTGTCGGCTTCGGCATAGGTCATCCGCCGCGGCTGGTGCCCGGTCACGCGGGCCTTGTTGAGGGGATCAAGCAGGGCGGGCGCGTGCGGCTGCCGGATCAGCGTGCGCTGAAACAACGTGTCGAGCGTCGGCGATACGGCTGGCTGGTTCACGGCGTCACTTTGCTTGATGAGCTTGCGGCTGCCCCTTCGACCACCAGGTCTCCGGCAAATAGCCTGAGAGCGAGGTGGCCTTGGGCCGTTCTATCCGATTCCAGCGCGCGATCCATTGCTCGGATACGTTAAACAGGGGGATTGTGTAGAAGCCCGCGATCAGAGCGCGGTCGAGCGCCCGCACCGACGAGACGAAATCCGTATGTTCCCGGGCCTCGAGCAGGGCGGCGATCATGGCATCGATCGCCGGATCCCTGGCGCCCATGTAGTTGCGGGTCCCCGGATTGTCCGCGCCAGCGCTGCCCCAGTAGAAATATTGCTCGTTGCCGGGTGACAGCGACTGGTCCCAGCGGTTCTGGATCATGTCGAATTCGTAAGCGAGCCGGCGTTGATCGAACTGCACGGGGTCGACCGTTCGCACGCTCGGCTCGATGCCGGCGCGCTTGAGGTCGCGCTGGAAGGCGAGCGCGATGCGTTCCTGATCGCGGGTCGTGACCAGGATCTCGAAGTTGAGGGGCGCCTTGGTCTTTCGATTGCGCAGCACGGTGCCGTCGAGCTCATAGCCGGCGTCCGACAACAGCTTCAGCGCGGCGCGCAGCGTGGTGCGGTCGCGTCCCGATCCGTCAGTCACCGGCAGACGGTAGCTGCCGTCCATGACATCGGGCCGAATTTGCGCGGCGAAGGGTTTGAGCAGCTCGCGCTCGCGCGCGTCCGCGGGCCGGCCATAGGCCGACAGGTCGGAGCCGGCGAAATAGCCGGCAACGCGCGAATAAAGCCCGAAAAAGTAATTGCGGTTGACCAGCTCGAAATCGAACAGAAGCGTCAGCGCCTGGCGGACGCGGATGTCGGCGAAGATTGGACGGCGGGTGTTGAACACCAGGAATTCGGAGGGTTGCGGCAGGCCCGGCTTGACGCTGTCGCGGATCACCTCGCCGCTTTTGGCGGCTGGAAAATCGTAGCCGTCGTGCCAGCGCAGCGGCTCGTGCTCGACGCGGAAATCATAGAGGCCGCGCTTGAAGGCTTCGAACTGGCCGTTGGCCTCGCGAAAATAGTCGAGCCGGATCTCGTCGAAATTGTAGAGCCCGCGGTTGATGGGCAGGTCGCGGCCCCAATAATCGGGATTGCGGGTGAGCGTCACGCTGGCCCCGGGCTTCACCGCCGTGACGCGATAGGGGCCTGAGCCGATCGGGCTCGTCAGCGTCGTCTCCTCGAAGGTCGCGACGTCGACGGCTTGCTTCGACAGGATCGGCATCAGGCCGAGGATCAGCGGCAGCTCGCGGTCGTTGGCGCCCGCGAGGTCGAAGCGGACGGTGAGGGGATCGGGCGCCTCGGCCTTGGCAACCTTGGCATAGTATTGCCGAAGGTTCGGACGACCGCGGTCGCGCAGGAGCTGCCAGGAGAACAGCACGTCTTCGGCCATGACCTGCTTGCCGTCGGAAAAACGGGCGCGCGGATCGAGACGGAACGTGACGAAGCTCCGCTCGTCGTCGGTTTCGACGCTCCTGGCGAGCAGGCCATAGAGCGTGAATGCCTCGTCATTGCCGCGCGCGAGCAGGCTCTCGACCACGTAGCCCCGCATCTGCTGCACGGCTAATCCCCTCACGATGAAGGGATTGAGGCTGTCGAAGGTGCCCAGAACACCCCAGGTCAAGCGGCCGCCCTTGGGGGCATCGGGATTGGCGTAGGGCATGTGGGTGAAATCGGCCGGCATGGCCGGCTTGCCGTGCATGGCGATGGCGTGGGCTTCCTCGCCCCGCGCGCTGCCAGCGCACAGCCCACCCGCGAGCATAGAGGCAAGGACGCAAAGGCGGAGACCGGGGCCCTCGAAAAGGCGCTGGAACTTGAACATCGGCACACGTTGATTCGAGGACCGGCTAGCCTCGAATCCTATCACAGGGAATTTCACCGGGCGCAGCCGCGGATGTGGCCAAAGACGGTTGTCGGCATTGATCTTTTCGTCGGCCACGTTAAGAAGGCGGGCAATCGCGCAAGAGCGCCGAGCCCGTCACTTATCTGCCTCAATTGACGGGAAGAGAGCCGCGCCCAAGGCGGCTTGGTTCGGTGCTTCGGAGCGGTTCGGGCGCTTCCCGTTCAGAAAGGGTTTTCCGCAATGAATTTCCGTTACTTGGCCGCGTCCGTCCGGCCGCGTGGGCGACTTCTCGCCCTGTTGACGGCGACGGCGTTGGCCGTTCCGTTTGCCGCCGAGGCCCAGACCCCGGCGCCGGCCCCGGCCCCGGGTGCGCCCAAGGCGGCTCCGGCCCCGAAAGCGGCTCCCAAGGCCGCCCCGAAGGCTCCGGCACCGGCTGCTCAGGCCCCCGCGCAGCAGGCTCCCGCTGCAGGCGCTCCGGCGCAGCAGGGCGCGGCCCAGCCGGCCGATCAGCAGATCCAGTTGATCTACGCCCCCTGGACCAAGTTCTGCCTGAAGGGCCAGGATGCCAACGCCAAGCAGGTCTGCTTCACCGGCAAGGACGGCCGCATCGAATCGGGCCAGCCGGTCATCGCCGCCGTCATCATCGAGCCGGAAGGCGAGCCCAAGAAGATCCTGCGCGTGACGCTGCCGCTCGGCATGCAGCTCGTGCACGGCACCCGCATCATCGTGGACAGCAACGCGCCGCTGCAGCAGCCCTATGTGATCTGCTTCCAGAACGGCTGCATGTCCGATTACGAGGCGACGCCCGAGCTCATCAACAGCATGAAGAAGGGCCAGAATCTCGTTGTCCAGGCGATCAACGCCAACGGCGCGCCGCTGACCCTGCCGCTGCCGCTCGCCGGCGAATTCCAGAAGGCCTATGACGGTCCGCCGACCGATCCGAAGGTGTTCGAGGAAAATCAGAAGAAGCTCCAGGAAGAGCTTCAGAAGAAGGCTGATGAGCAGCGCAAGAAGCTCGAGCAGAGCGGTGCTGCCCCGGGCGCGGCTCCGACCGGCCAGAAGTAATCGGGCGTCAGACGTCCAGACATGAAGAAGGCGCTCATCTCGAGCGCCTTTTTTGCTGGCTGGGTGCTGGTGGTGAAAACCTAGTTCAGCGACGGGTTGCGCGGGCGATAGCCGCCGGCCTTGTCCTTGATGAAGATCTCGGCGACCTGGGAATGCCGGACCGGCTCGCCGGAATCGTCGGGCAGAAGGTTCTGCTCCGAGACATAGGCGACGTATTCCGATTCCGCGTTCTCAGCGAGCAGGTGGTAGAACGGCTGGTCCTTGTGGGGCCGCACCTCCTCGGGGATCGACAGCCACCACTCCTCGGTGTTGTTGAATTCCGGATCGATGTCGAAGATCACGCCCCGGAACGAGAAGATCCGGTGGCGCACGACCTGTCCGATCTGGAATTTGGCGGTCCGCGCTTTAATCATTCCCCGTCGATAGACCAGGATTGTGGCCGATGCTAGTGGCCTCATCTGGAATTAACGTTCACTTTGGGGGCAGATAACCCCCAAGTCTTCAGAAAACACTTCATCAATGGTCGATATCCTCAATCTGGCGCTACCTTATTTCGGCTTGATCTTCGTCGGTTTTGCCTGCGGCAAGGTCAAGTCCCTGCCGGAATCGGGTCTCGCCTGGATGAACTTCTTCCTGCTCTACGTGTCGCTGCCGGCGCTGCTGTTTGCGATCATGTCGAAGACGCCGTTTGCGGAATTGAACAACCCGCCGTTCCTGATAGCGACCACGCTCTCCACCGTCGCCGCGTTCACACTGGCGCTGGTCGTGGGCAAGGTTTTGGGACGGCTGACATTGCGCGAGGCGACGCTCGCAGGCCTCTCCGGCGGCTACGGCAATATCGGCTATATGGGGCCCGGCCTGGCGCTCGCCGTGCTCGGGACCAAGGCGGCGGCGCCGACCGCGCTGATCTTCTGCTGCGACAGCATCTTCCTGTTCACGATCGTGCCGCTCTTGATCGAGCTGTCCGACCGCGACCATCCCTCGATCGTGCACGCCTTCGGCGTCGTGCTGAAGCAGATCGTGCTCAACCCGCTGATCATGTCGGCCTGCTTTGGCGCCGCGGTCGCGGCGCTACATATCGAGATGCCGGTCGCGCTCGACCGCACCATCACCTTCCTCCAGAACGCCGCCGCGCCGACCGCGCTGTTCGTGCTCGGCGTGACCGTGGCGCTGCGTCCGTTCGACCGGGTGCCGTGGGAAGTGCCGGGCGTGATCGCGGTCAAGCTCCTGATCCATCCGCTGGCGGCGTTCGGCCTGATGCTGGCGTTCGGCCCCTTCGCGCAGCCCTGGACTGCGACCGCCGTGCTGATGGCCTCGCTGCCGCCGGCGCTGAACGTGTTCGTGATCGCCCGGCAGAACGATGCCTGGATCGAATCGGCGTCCGTCGCGGTGCTGCTCGGCACCTTCGCGTCCGTGGTCACGCTGACCAGCGTGATGTGGCTGCTTCAGAGCGGACGGCTGGTGTTTCCGTGAGAGAAGTTACCGCCGCCAGGTCGGCGTCAGGCCTTCGCGCATCGCAAAACGCCGGAGCGGGCCGATGGCGCCGAGCAGGTGCATGCCGACGGCACGGACCGGCTGAAGCGGAAGGAAATCGTTGAGCAGCGAGCGGTTGGCGATGTCGATCGCAAAGGTGCGGCTCAAAACGTCCGGACGCCGCGCGCGGTCGTAGCGTTTGAGCACGTCGGGCGCGCCGGGATCCTGGCCGGCTGCGATGACCTCGCCCGCGAGCCTGGCAACATCGGCGGCATCGCGCAGGCCGAGATTGAGGCCCTGGGCGCCGATCGGCGGAACCACATGGGCGGCTTCGCCAACCAGCGCGATGCGGTCTCGGCCGAAGGATTTCGGACGTTCGATCGCGAGCGGAAACAGGTTGCGGCCGGGCTCGACCGTCATGCGTCCCAGGATCGAATGCGACTGTTTCTCGATCGCGGCCGACAGCTCGGCATCGCTGAGGCCGCGGAGCCGCTCCGCCTCCGCAGGCGCCGAGACCCAGACGATGCTGGAGCGGTCGCCGGGCAGGGGCACGAACACGCAGGGTCCATGCGGTGTGTGGAACTCGGTCGAGACGTTGCGATGCGGCCGCGTGTGACCGACGTTGAAGGTCAGCGCCGTCTGCGTCAGCTCGCGCCGCGTCACCGCGATGCCGGCAGCTTCGCGGCACAGCGAATGTCGGCCGTCGGCGCCGACCACCAGGCGGGCCGAGAGAAACTGCGCGGAGGCGGTGTGGACCGCGACGTCGTCGGCTTCGATGACGATGGTTTCGGCCTCGTCGTCGAAACGGATGAGATTGGGCAGCTCAGCCGCACGCTCTTCCAGAGCCAGCATCAGCGACCGGTTGTCGATGTTGTAGCCGAAGGCGTCGAGCGCGATTTCGTGACAGGAGAACCGGACCTCCGGCGCGCGGAACAGCCGGCCGGTGTCGTCGACGAGGCGCATGACCTCCAGCGCGGCGGCCTTGTCCTTGCAGCGGGACCAGACGTCAAGCGTCTCCAGCAGCTCGACGGAGGCGCCGAGCAGCGCGGTGGTGCGATTGTCGGCATAGGGAACGCGCCGCGCCACCAGCGCGGTCCGCGCACCCGCCTGCGCCAACGCGATGGCCGCCGCAAGTCCGGCCGGTCCGCCGCCGATCACGGCGGCGTCATGGAGTGTCGATGCGTCTGTCATGGAGCGACAAATGACACGCTCCGCGGCAAATTCAAGCCCGCTGATTGTGCCTGATTTTATGACAGATTGTGCGACCGGGCGTCGCAATGGCGGATGTGCAAACCGGCCTCATTCTGATAGCAGAAGCCATGGATACCCAGCAGGATTCCCTGAAGCCGAAACCGGCGATCCGCGCCGCGGCCTTCTCGGTGCACATCTTCACCGCGTTCGGCGCGGCGATCGCGCTATTGGCGATGCTGGAGGCCGTGCGCGAGCACTGGGCGGCGATGTTTCAATGGCTGGGCGTCGCCCTGATCATCGACGCGATCGACGGGCCGATCGCGCGCCGGCTCGACGTCAAGAACGTGCAGCCGAACTGGTCTGGCGACGTGCTCGATCTCGTGGTCGACTTCGTCACCTATGTCTTCGTGCCGGCCTACGCGATCGTCGCCAGCGGCCTGCTGCTGCCGGTCGCAGCTCCCTTGCTCGGCGTCGCCATCATCGTCACCAGCGCACTATATTTCGCCGATCTGCGCATGAAGGCGGACGACAATCATTTCCGCGGCTTCCCGGCACTGTGGAATGCGGCTGCGTTCTATCTGTTCCTGCTGCATTGGCCGCCGCTGTGGTCGACGCTGCTGGTGGCCGCGCTCGTCGTGCTGACCTTCGTGCCGTTCCACGTGTTGCATCCGGTCCGCGTCGTGCGGCTGCGCTGGCTGACGATGTCGCTGATCGCGATCTGGGCGCTGCTTGGCCTCTACGTGCTGGAGATGGATTTCCGCGTCGGCGCCGGCGTCACCATCGCACTCTGCGCGATCGCGCTCTGGATCAGCTTCAGCGATGCGCTGATACGTCTGGTAAGATCGTTCGCATGATGCATCTGTTGACCAGTCCCGAAGCCTGGGCCGCGCTGCTCACCCTGACCGCGCTCGAGATCGTGCTCGGCATCGACAACGTCATCTTCCTGTCGGTGATCGTCTCGCGCATCCCCCAGCAGCAGGCGGACCGCGCCCGCAAGATCGGACTCGCTCTCGCGCTGATCTTCCGCATCATCCTGCTCAGCGTCCTGGTCTGGCTGATCGGCCTGACCGCGCCGGTTTTTTCATTCAAGGGCGCGGACTTCTCCTGGCGCGACCTCATCCTGATCGGCGGCGGCCTGTTCCTGATCGCGAAGGCGACGCACGAGATCCACGCCGAGGTCGAGGCCGATGACGGCGAGGCCGATCAGAAGTCCGGCGGCAGCGCCTTCTTCTGGGTGATCATCCAGATCATCGTCATCGACATCGTGTTCTCGCTGGATTCGATCATCACCGCGATCGGCATGGCCCAGGATATCGAGATCATGATCGCGGCGGTCGTGATCGCCTGCCTGATCATGTACATTTCGTCGGGCCCGGTGTCGCGCTTCGTCGCGGAGCATCCGACCACGAAAATGCTGGCACTGGCGTTCCTGGTGCTGATCGGCGTCGCGCTGGTCGCGGACGGATTCCAATTCCACATTCCGCGCGGCTACATCTATTTTGCAATTGCGTTCTCGGCCGCCGTCGAATTCTTCAACGTGCTGGCCAAGCGCAACCGCAGGAAGATCAGCAAGCCGTCGGTTTAGGCGTTCCAGCTACATCGAGTTGACAAGGCGGGCGCGATGTCTTTCGCTGGCCTTTGAGAAGAGGAGGTCAGGTGATGACCAAAGCGGTCCGTGTGCACAAGGTCGGAGGCCCCGAAGCCCTGGTCTATGAGAGCGTCGATGTGCCGGCGCCCGGGCCCGGCGAGGTGCGCATCCGCCAGCATGCGGTCGGCCTGAACTTCATCGACGTCTATTACCGCACCGGTCTCTACAAGGCGCCGGGGCTGCCCTTCATTGCCGGCAACGAGGCCTCGGGCGAGGTCGTCGCCGTCGGGCCCGGCGTGACGCATTTCCATCCCGGCGATCGCGTCGCCTACTACCACAATCTCGGAGCCTATACCGGCGAGCGCAACCTTCCCTGGGAGAAGCTGGTCAAGCTGCCCGATCACATCACCCACGAGCAGGGGGCCGTGCTGATGCTCAAGGGCCTGACGGTCTGGTATCTCCTGCACAAGACCTTCAAGGTCGAGCCGCATCATCGCGTGCTGATCCACGCCGCGGCCGGCGGCATCGGCCTCTTGGCCTGCCAATGGGCGAGGGCGCTCGGGGCCCACGTCATCGGCACGGTCGGCTCGCGCGAGAAGGCCGAGCTCGCCGAGGCCAATGGCTGCGATCACGTCATCCTCTACAACGAGGAGGACTTCGTCGCGCGCGTCAAGCAGATCAGCCGCAACGAAGGCTGCGACGTCGTCTATGACGGCGTCGGCAAGGCGACCTTCCCGGGCTCGCTGTCGTGCCTGAAGCCGCGCGGCATGTTCGTCTCCTTCGGCAACGCCTCCGGCCCGGTGCCGCCGTTCTCGATCGCCGAGCTCAACAATCACGGCTCGCTGTTTGCGACGCGGCCGAAGCTCAACGACTACGTCGGCACGCGCAAGGAGCTGCTCGAAGGCGCCGACACGCTGTTCGCCGCCGTCATCAACGGCAAGCTGCACGTACCGATCAACCACGCCTACGCGCTGAAGGATGCCGCGAAGGCGCATATCGATCTCGAGAGCCGCAAGACCACGGGGGCTTCGATCTTGAAGCCGTAGCGCTCGTGTCCCGGACCAGCCGCAACGCCTGAAGCGTTGCGGCGCAGAGCCGGGACCCAGATGCAACACGCACTGCGGAGAGATTGGCCCCGGCTCAGCAGTGCACCGTCGAAGAGACGCTGCGTTGCGTCCGGGGCACGCGACGGGTGCTACGCCACGCGCCGTGCCGCGCCGGCCTTGGTCAAGATCCCGTCGAGACAATCGATCATCTCGGCGATCTCTGCCTTCGCGACGTTCAGCGCAGGCATGAAGCGCAGCGTGTCGAGCTGCGGCGCATTGAGGAGCACGCCGGCTTCGAACGCTTGCGCGACGATGCCGGGCGCGATCGGCAGCTTGAGGTCGAGCGCGAGCAGCAGCCCGCGTCCTCGCACGCCGCCGAGCCCATGCCGGGCCGAGACCTTCTGCAGCTCGCTTTCGAGCAGCAGGCCGGTCTCGGTGACCTGTTTCAGGAAGTCCGGCTTGCCGACCTCCTCGAGCACGGCGAGCCCCGCCGCGCACATGATCGGGTTGCCGTTGAACGTGCCGCCCTGGTCGCCGTGCTCGAAGCAGGAGGTATGCTCGGTGGCAAGCAGGGCGGCGAGCGGCACGCCGCCGCCGATGCCCTTGCCGAGCGTCATGATGTCGGGCGCGATCCCGGCGTGCTCGTAGTGGAAGAGTTTTCCGGTCCGGCCCATGCCGGTCTGGATCTCGTCGAAAATGAGCAGCAAGCCGTGGGCTTTGGTCAGCGCGCGCAGCTGTTGCAGGAACTGATCGGTCGCTGGCCAAACGCCTGATTCACCCTGGATCGGTTCGAGCATCACCGCGACGGTGTTGTCATTGATCAAGCTCTCGACCGAGGCGATGTCGTTGAGCTTCGCCTTCTTGAAGCCTGCGACCTTCGGCTCGAACAGCGGCTCGAACGCCTTCTTGCCCGAGGCCGACATCGTCGCCAGCGTTCGGCCGTGAAAGCCGCCTTCGAAGCTGATGATCTCGAACGCGCCGCCTTTGTGCAGGGTGCCATATTTGCGCGCGAGCTTGATCGCGCCCTCGTTGGCCTCCGCGCCGGAATTGGCGAAGAACACCTGGTCGAAGGCGCTGTTCGCGACCAGCGCTTGCGCCAGCTTCAGGCTCGGCTCGTTGTAGAAAGCCGGGCTCGGCGTCAGCAGCCGCCTGGCTTGCGCACTCAGTGCGTCGGCGATCGCAGGCGGGGAGTGGCCGAGGCAGTTCACGGCCCAGCCCTGCACGAAATCGAGATAGCGCTTGCGGTCGTCGTCCCAGAGGTAGGAGCCCGCGCCGCGGACGAACACGGCCTTGGGCCGTGCGGTGATGTCCATCAGCGCGTCGTACGGATGCGTGGTCATGTCGAACTCCTCTGGAGGCGGGTGGAAAACGGGCGCAAAAAGCAGAAAGGCCGCACCTTGCGGGTGCGGCCTTCTCGAAAACTTCAGCTGAATTCAGTGGTTCAGCGGCGTCGTCGGACATGGCGCACCCTCTCATCGTCGCGGGAGCGACGACGGAGCATTTCGGTGCGCAGGTGGGTCCGGGAATTGATCATGGGGCGGGTCCCTACAGCCGAATGGCAGGGCTTGTCAAGCGGTCGTTTTGCAAAACACCCGCCTGGCGTGCATCGATCAGGTCCATCTTCGTTGCCCAAGAGGCTTACTCGACGCCGTAATGGGCGAACTCGTCGACGATCCCAGCGTTGATCGCTTTCGCTGCCGCGATGTCGCGCTCGGCGCCTTCGTTGTCGCCCTTCTTCCGCTTTGCGAGCCCACGGCCGTAGAGCGAGCTGTCGTACGCGGGCTTGGTGCTCAGTGCCGCGTCGTAGTCCGCAATCGCCGCGTCGAGATTGCCGAGCTTGAGGTAGGTGAGGGCGCGGCTGTCCAGGGTGTAGGGATCGTTCGGGGCCATCGTCAGCGACTGATCGCAATCGGCCAGCGCCTCCTGCAGACGGCCGAGGATCGCGCGCGTCATGCAGCGCGAATTGAATGCGCCGGGATAGCTCGCATTGGCCTTGATAGACCGATCGTAATCCTCCAGTGCCAGCGTATAATCGTGCGCATCGAAATACATGTTCGCGCGCGCATAGAAATCGCGGTCGTTGTTCGGGCTGAGCTGCAGCGACTTGGCGAAGTCAGCCAGCGCGCGGACCCGGTCGCCGCGATCGCGGTAGAGGCGTGCGCGGTTGCCGTAAGCCGGGCCGTAGGTCGGGTCGAACTTGATCGACAGATCGAAATCCGCAAGCCCACGCTCGTCCTCGCCGTGGTTGCGATAAGCGGTGCCGCGATTGAAATAGGCCAGCGCGAATTTCGGGTCGAGCTTGATGGCCTGATCGTAGTCGGCGATTGCGCGCTCGTAGTCGTTCTTGTCGATGAGGGAGTTGCCGCGGTTGTTGTAGTAGAGCGGGTCGCGGGCGTTAAACCGGATCGCGCGTGTGTAATCGGCAATGGCGTGATCTTTCTCGCCGAGATCGTCATGGGCAATCCCCCTGTTGTACCAGAGGTCGGAATGTCCAGGATTGAGCTCGATCGCACGGTTGAAGTCCACCAGCGCACGCGCGGCGTCGCCCCTTCGCCGGAGCATTTCGCCGCGATTGGCGAGCGCATGCACATCGTTGGGATTGGCCTTGAGCACCGCCGAGCAGCCCTCGACGCGCTGCTCCTCGCGGCTCCCGTCGTCGTCCGCGTAGCACCATTGGCGCAGCTGTGCGGCTGACGGGGATCGCGCCGCGGCGGGGGCGGATAGCGCGAGCAGGGCCATCGTGAGGCCGATGGCCGACAGCTTGAACCAAATTGCTGATGTTTCGTCGTATTCCATTTGCGTACCGCGTCGAAACCATTGCGCCTCTAGCGCGTTTGTGATCGAAGGACGCGACTTGGTTCGAACCGGACGCAATTCGGGCGAGACCAAGAGGGACGGGACCAACCAGACAGTTTTCAGCCTTGTCCGATACGCCTTATCCCATCGACCTCGACAGCATTCGCGGCGCATTTCCGCCGGGTATCGAAGTGCCGCCGCTGCTTGTCGACTTTGCCACCTGGCTCAAGGGGCGTCCCTGGGGCAGCGTCGGCTGCTTCTCGCTGCAGGGGCAATTCTCGGATCACGCGCCGATCACCGACGGCAGTCCCTTGCGGGACAGGTTTTCGCTGTTCATGCGGCTGCCGGACGGCTCGGCCGTCGGCGGCTGGTACGGCGCCGGTCTCGACCGCGACAATCCGCCGATCGTGGGACTGGGCTCGGAGGGCGACTACGAGCTGCTGGCGGCGAGCCTCGACGGCCTGCTCGCCAAACTGACGTCGCAACAATTCGACAATGCCTGGAGCGATCTCAAGCCGCATGACGAGGTCGAACCGCAGACGGTCGAGCTTGCGCAATGGCTGGCCGGACGGCCGCTCGGCGAGCCGGCGACGCCCGACGACAATTCGTCGGAACTGCCCGATTTCCGCGGCTTCATGGAAAAATGGAGCCGGGATCGCGAAGATTACTGGGCCAATCACCGCCTGATGGCCGAGCTCGGCTGGCGGCTGGCCGCCCATCTGCCCAAGGGCAAGAAGCCCTGGGACCGGACGAGATTCGAGATCGCGATCGTCGGCAAGCAATACCAGGCGCGCGTGCTCTCGCACGGACCACAGCCGTTCGAGGAAGCCGCCTCGGTCGAATCCCTGCTGCGCGACCTGCGCGAGGAGATGCGCCGCGCCCAGCCCGAGCTTGGCCTGTGGTACGCGATGAATTTTGGGCTCTATGCCGACGGCCGCGTCATGCCGAATTTCGAGTACGATCTACGCCCGACCATCGACGGCGATCCAGCGCTGCTCTCCGAGGCGAAAGCCGATCTCGCCCGCGCACCCCGGCCTGAGCGCTGGGTGCCGAAATGGCTGACGGAAGCCTGAAGTCTCGGAATTCCGCGACGCTGCCGTGCAGTCGGCACGCCGAGACCTTCTGCTGTCGCACCATCAGTGCGTTGTAACTCTTGCTTGACCTCGCGGGGACGGGCACCTTCGATCCCTCTTGACTTAGAGCGCGCTCGAAGGGGTATCTGTACGTGCGTCAGTACGAGAACGGGCACACATGAAGATCGGCGACCTCGCAAGACGAACCGGCTTGTCGACCCACACGCTGCGCTACTATGAGCGCATCGGGCTGCTGCCATACGCTGACCGGGATCGCTCCGGTCAACGTGACTTTGACGCATCGATCCTCACATGGATCACATTCATCGGTCGGCTCAAGACCACGGGAATGCCGATCCGGGACATGTTGCGTTATGCGGCGCTTCGTGACGACGGCGACGCCACCGGGCCAGCCCGGCGGCAGATGCTGGAAATCCATCGCGAACAGGTTCGCACGCAGATTGCCGAACTCCAGGAATGCCTGCTCGTCCTTGATACCAAGATCGCCGGCTATGCCGGCGACGAACAGAGGACGAAGGAAAATGACGCACGCCCCGACACATGCCGAAAGCCGCTTCGATCGCGGCCAGCGGGCCCTGTCACGCATTGACGGCAAGGCCGGCGAAAAGGTCGTCGCCTCACTCGCCGACATCGCTCCGGATTTCGCACGCTACGTGATCGAGTTTCCCTTCGGCGACATTTACTGCCGCCCGGATCTCGGCCTGCGCGATCGAGAGATCGCGACGATCGCCGCGCTGACGGCGCTCGGAAATGCCGCGCCTCAGCTCAAAGTGCATATCGAGGCGGGGCTGAACGTCGGGCTTTCTCGCGACGAGATCGTGGAGATCATCATGCAGATGGCCGTCTATGCGGGCTTCCCGGCGGCGGTGAACGGGCTGTTCGCAGCCAAGGAGGTGTTCGCCGCGCAGGACGGACGGCAGGCGTCGGGAGACGCGACCTGACGAACGTCGGCGCGGTGTATCGTGCATCGCCGTAGTTCAGTGCGCGCAGCCTGAACGCGGGCAAGTTGAATGGCTGGGCGCGCGCCGGTCGCGCCCGCGAGCGCTGGGGACCGCAATGGCTGTCGGCGCCTTGGAACCTCAGAACCCCGCGACGCTGCCGTGCAGGTCGTACTGGTCGGCGCGCTCGATCTTCGCGGTGACGATCTCGCCGACGCGCAAGGGGCGGCGGCTCGTCAGATAAACCGCGCCGTCGATCTCCGGCGCATCGGCCTTGGAGCGGCCCTTGGCGACGGTCGGGCCGACTTCGTCGATGATGACCTGCTGGCGCGTGCCGACCTTGCGCTTCAGCCTGCGCGCGGAGATCTTCTGCTGCCGGGCCATCAGCGCGTTGTAGCGCTCCTGCTTGACCTCTTCCGGCACCGGGTTCTCGATCGCGTTCGATGTCGCGCCTGCAACCGGCTCGTATTTGAAGCAGCCGAGGCGATCGATCTCGGCCTCGTCGAGCCAGTCGAGCAGATAGGCGAAATCGGCATCGGTCTCGCCGGGGAAGCCGACGATGAAAGTCGAGCGCAAGGCGAGATCGGGGCACTCTTCGCGCCAGCGCTTGATCCGCGCCAGCGTCTTGTCCTGCGCCGCCGGGCGCTTCATCGCCTTCAGCACCTCCGGGCTCGCATGCTGGAACGGGATGTCGAGATAGGGCAGCACCTTGCCCTCGTTCATCAGTGCGATGACCTCGTCGACATGCGGGTAGGGGTAGACATATTGCAGCCGGACCCATGCGCCGAGCTCGCCGAGTTCGCGCGCGAGGTCGAGGAATTTGGCGCGGACCTGGCGGTCCTTCCACGGGCTCTCGGCATATTTGAGATCGACGCCATAGGCCGAGGTGTCCTGCGAGATCACCAGCAATTCCTTGACGCCGGCGCCGACCAGGCGCTCGGCCTCGCGCAGCACGTCATTGGCCGGGCGCGAGACGAGGTCGCCGCGCAGCTTCGGGATGATGCAGAAGGTGCAGCGGTTGTTGCAGCCCTCGGAGATCTTCAAATAGGCGTAGTGGCGCGGCGTCAGCTTGATGCCCTGCGGCGGCACCAGGTCCACATGCGGATTGTGCGCCGGCGGCAGCGCGCGGTGCACGGCGTCGAGCACGCTCTCGTATTGCTGCGGGCCGGTGATGGAGAGCACGCCGGGATAGGCCTGCTCGATCTGCTCGGGTTCCGCGCCCATGCAGCCGGTCACGATCACCTTGCCGTTCTCGGCCATGGCCTCGCCGATCGCCGAGAGCGATTCCTGCTTGGCGCTGTCGAGGAAGCCGCAGGTGTTGACGATGACGATGTCGGCCCCGTCATGCTTGCGGGCGAGCTCGTAGCCCTCCGCGCGCAAGCGCGTGATGATGCGCTCGGAATCCACCAATGCCTTGGGACACCCGAGCGACACAAAGCTGACCTTGGGCGCAGCCGCCTGATCCATATCCAAATCTGCCTGATTGACCGGCCTGAGCTAGTCCCAATTGCCCACAATTACAACCCTTTGCAGGGCGTTCCGGCGTGCTATGGATGAATCACCTGCCGTGAGTGAGCCATGAGCGCCGAACAGTCACCCAAAATCGTGATCGTCGACGAAAGCCCGATCCGGGCTGCGATCCTGGAGGAGGGATTGCGGGAGGCCGGATTCACGCAAGTGGCCCACATCCGCGAGATGCAGAGCCTGCTCGCCCGTATTTATGCGGTGGACCCCGACATCATCCTGATCGATCTGGAGAACCCCAGCCGCGACGTGCTGGAGGCGATGTTCCAGGTCAGCCGCGCCGTGAAGCGGCCGATCGCGATGTTCGTCGACCAGAGCGATTCAGCCTCGATCCAGGCCTCGGTCGAGGCGGGGGTATCCGCCTACATCGTAGACGGGCTGAAGAAGGAGCGCATCAAGCCGATCCTCGACCTCTGCGTGTCGCGCTTCAACGCCTTCGCCAAGCTGCAGGAGGAGCTGGAGCGCACCAAGTCGCAGCTCGAGGACCGCAAGATCATCGAGCGCGCCAAGGGCATCCTGATGAAGGTGAAGGGCCTCACCGAGGACGAGGCCTACGTGCTGCTGCGCTCCACCGCGATGCGCGAGAAAAAGAAAATCGGCGAGATCGCCCAGTCGATCATCACCGCGTCGGAGATGCTGAAATGACTGCTCCCCTCCGCATCGGGTTCATCCCGCTGGTCGATGCCGCAGCCCTGATCGTCGCCGTCGACAAGGGATTTGCCGCCGCCGAAGGGCTCGAGGTCGAGCTGGTGCGCGAGGTGTCCTGGTCCAACGTCCGCGACAAGCTCAATATCGGCCTGTTCGACGCCGCGCATCTGCTCGCGCCCGTCGCGATTGCGTCCTCGCTCGGGCTCGGTCACGTCAAGGTGCCGATCGCAGCCCCCTTCAATCTCGGCATCAATGGCAATGCCATCACGGTGTCGCCGGCGCTTCATGCGGCGCTGATGGGGGAGATTGACGGCGATCGCTTTGACCCGATGGTTACGGCGAAAGCGCTGGCGAAAGTGGTGGCCAAGCGGCGCAAGGCGGGTGCCGAGCCGCTGACTTTCGGCATGACCTTCCCCTTCTCGACCCACAATTATCAGCTGCGGTTCTGGATGGCGGCGGCCGGCGTCGATCCCGACGAGGACGTGCGCCTCGTGGTGCTGCCGCCGCCCTACATGGTCGACAGCCTCAAGAGCGGCCATGTCGATGCATTCTGCGTCGGCGCGCCCTGGAATTCGGTCGCCGTCGATCTCGGCATCGGCCACATCCTGCATTTCGTCTCCGACATCCTGGTGCGCGCCGCGGAAAAGGTGCTCGCGGTTCGTCAGGTCTGGGCCGACAAGAATCCGGACGTGGTCGCTAGCCTGGTGCGCGCGGCGGTGAAGGCCGCCGCGTTCATCGAGAGCCCAGCGAACCTGGCCGAGGCGGCGCAGATCCTGGCGCGGCCCGAGCGGATCGGCGTCGATGCCGAGGTGATCCAGCGCTCGCTCATCGGCCGCCTGAAGATCTCGCCCGAGGGAGAGGTGCGCGAAAGCGGCCGCTATCTCCTGGTGGGGCGGGAAGAGGCGGGGCGGCCCGATCCGGTCCAGGCCGCCTGGCTCTATGCGCAGATGGTGCGTTGGGGGCAGACGACGCTCAGTCCGGAGGGCGTCAAGACGGCGATGGCCGTGTTCAGGCCCGACCTCTACGATGCGGCCCTCGGCCGCCGGCCGCCCGAGCAGGCTCCCGCCGCGTTCGGGGCGTTCGCCGGGCCCGTCTTCGATCCCGACGACATCCGGGGGCATCTCGAGGCCTTCGAGGTCCGGCGTTGGAAGGCCTGATTCGGAGCTGCGCCTTTTTTAGGCAAGAAGTTTCATTGCCTAAAGTTTGATCCGGCTGCCCGAATTTCGTGAGAGTGCGCCGCCCGGGGTTTCCGGGGGAGGCGTCTAATCATCTGAAATAGCGTTGTTTTCCATTTTGGCCAAGCTGGCACGCAACTTGAATGTTGCAGTGCGGCCAGCTTGTCACAGGTGCCTGCTGAGCCGAGTCCCGCAGCAACGAAGCTGATCGGACCGTTGGGTAACGAAGCCGGCTCTTAAGGGCCAGCCCAGTTCCTCACGGGTCGCGCCAATGTCCGTCGATGCCACCCAGGTGGCCGCAGGAGCTTCGTTACCGACCATGAAAATCGATACGCTCGCAGTCGACTTTACCGACGAGCAGAAACGCTATCTCGAAGGTTTTACGACCGGTTTGCAGATCAGCCGGGTCGGTCGTGGTCTCGGCGGTGGAGGCGGCGCCGGCAAGGCGAACGCCGAGCCTGTTGGCCCCGATGCCGTGCACATCAAGGCGCAGGACAAGGTGATCGCGTCGGGCAAGAAGCTCGCCGATCAGGAGAAGTTCAAGCGCGACGAGCATCCCTTCGATGCTTATCCGCGGCTTCGCCAGCAGGCGCACGACAACACGCCGCCGAGCCCGGCGGACAATTTCCGCTGGCGCTATTACGGCATCTTCTATGTCGCGCCGACGCAGGACTCCTACATGAGCCGCCTGCGGATTCCGAACGGCATCATGAAGCATTGGCAGATGTCGGGTCTTGCCGATCTCGCCGATGAGCTCTGCGGTCCCTACAGCCACGTCACGACGCGCGCCAATCTCCAGCTTCGCGAGATTCCGCCGAAGAACGCCGTGAAGCTGATCGAGGGTATCCAGGACCTCGGCCTGTGCTCGCGCGGCTCCGGCGCCGACAACATCCGCAACGTCACGGGAACGCCGACGGCCGGCATCGATCCGCAGGAAATCATCGACACGCGACCCTATGCGCGCGAATGGCACTACCACATCCTCAACGACCGCTCACTCTACGGCTTGCCACGCAAGTTCAACGTCGCCTTCGACGGTGCCGGCAGGATCGCGGTGCTCGAGGAGACCAACGACATCGCCTTCACGGCGTATGAGGTGAAGGACGGCTTCGGCATCGAGCCCGGCGTCTGGTTCCGCCTCGGCCTCGGCGGCATCACCGGCCACAAGGACTTTGCGAAATATTCCGGCATCATCGTCAAGCCGGAGCAGGCGACGGCCGTCGCCGATGCCATCGTGCGCGTGTTCATCGACCATGGCGACCGCACCAACCGCAACAAGGCGCGGCTGAAATATGTGCTCGACGCCATGGGTCATGACGGCTTTCTCAAGCTCGTCGAGGAACGATTGAAGACACCGTTCACGCGCGTGCCGGAGGAGGCGTTCCAGCCGCGCCCTGCCGCGGACCGCATGGCGCATGTCGGCGTACACAAGCAGAAACAGGACGGCCTCAACTGGATCGGCGTTTCTCTGCCGCTCGGCAAGCTTACCTGCGACCAGATGCGCGGTCTTGCCAAGGTCTCGCGCGACCTCGGCGACGGCGAGATCCGCCTGACCGTCTGGCAGAACCTTTTGATCTCGGGCGTGCGCGACGAGAATGTCGCGCTCGCCGTTGCGGCGATCAAGCAGATCGGGCTAGCGGTCGAGGTCTCGCACATCCGTGCCGGCCTGATCGCCTGCACCGGCAATGCCGGCTGCCGTTTCGCGGCGTCCAACACCAAGCGCAGCGCGGCCGAGATCGGTGATTGGTGCGAGCCGCGCGTCGCCATGGACAAGCCGGTCAACATCCACGTCACCGGCTGCCACCATTCCTGCGCGCAGCATTACATCAGCGACATCGGCCTGATCGGTGCGCGCGTGCCGGTGAACGAGGACGACACGGTCGAGGGCTACCACCTCTTTACTGGTGGAGGGTTCGGCCCCGACGCGGACGTCGGGCAGGAGGTCTATCACGACCTCAAGGCCGAGGACGCGCCGAAGACGGTCGAGGGACTGCTCAAGGCCTATATCGCCCATCGCTCGTCGCCCGACGAAACCTTCCTCTCCTTTGCGCGCCGCCATAACGGCGAGACGCTGCGCAAGCTTGCCGATGCACAGGTGTCCGCATGAACCAGATTAC
The DNA here is from genome assembly GCF_002278135.3 of Bradyrhizobium ottawaense. Taxonomy (NCBI): domain Bacteria; kingdom Pseudomonadati; phylum Pseudomonadota; class Alphaproteobacteria; order Hyphomicrobiales; family Nitrobacteraceae; genus Bradyrhizobium; species Bradyrhizobium ottawaense. The sequence continues at coordinate 4,288,783 of NZ_CP029425.2, forward strand.
GCCTCCGCCGAAACTCGATATCATTCCCGCCAGCGCACCGTTCTCTGATGCGCAGCGCTCTTGGCTGAACGGCTTCTTTGCCGGGCTGCTGTCGCCTGATGTCGCCGCGCCGCTGTCGGCGGAGCAGGGCGCCGCCGTCATGCAAGGCGCAGCCGGCGACGGTGACGACGGCGAGGCGCCCTGGCACGACCAGACCATGCCGATCGCCGACCGGATGAAGCTTGCGGAGGGCCGTCCCGTCCGCCGCAAGATGATGGCGGCGATGGCGCAGCAGGATTGCGGCCAGTGCGGCTATAATTGCCACGACTATTCGGAAGCGATCGCGGGCCGCAGCGAGGCGCGGCTCAATCTCTGCGTCCCCGGCGGCAAGGAAACCGCGCGGATGCTGAAGTCGCTGTACGAGGAGCTGGACAAGGCCCCGGCGGCCAAGACCGGTGACAAGGCAGCTGACAAGACGGATGCGGTGACCGCGCCGGCCGTGACCGTGACGATCGCAGAGCCGGGCCGCTCGCGCGACAACCCGGTGACCGCGACCTTCCTGTCGCGCCGTCTGCTCAACAAGGGCAAGTCGGAGAAGGAAACCTATCACGTCGAGTTCGATCTCTCCGAGAGCAAGCTCGACTACGTTGTCGGCGACAGCTTTGGCGTGTTCGCGCGCAACGAGGTCGGCCTCGTCGACCAGATCATCGCACTGCTCGGCGCCTCCCACACCACCAAGGTCAACGGCAAGACGTTGCGCGAGGTGCTGATCGACGACGTCTCGCTTTCGCCGGCACCCGACACGTTGTTCGAATTGATCTCCTTCATCACCGGCGGCGCGCAGCGCGAGAAGGCGCGGGCGCTGGCGCAGGGCGAGGATCCCGACGGCGATGCCGCCACGCTCGACGTCATGGCGGCGCTGCAGAAGTTCTCGGGCACGCGGCCGCATCCGGAGGCTTTCGTCGAGGCGCTCGAGCCGCTGCAGCCACGGCTCTATTCGATCTCGTCCTCGCACAATGCGACGCCCGGAAAGCTGTCGCTGACGGTCGATTCCGTGCGCTACGTCGTCGGCAAGCGCAAGCGCCTCGGCGTCGCCTCGACCTTCCTCGGCGAGCGCATCGGTGAAGGCGAGAATCTCAAGGTCTATGTGCAGAAGGCGCACGGTTTCGGCCTGCCGCAGGACCCGAAGACGCCCGTGATCATGATCGGTCCCGGCACCGGCATTGCGCCGTTCCGCGCTTTCCTGCTCGACCGCAAGGCGACCGGCGCGCCCGGCAAGAACTGGCTGTTCTTCGGCCATCAGCGCAGCGATTGCGACTTCTTCTACCAGGAGGAGCTCAATGCGATGAAGACCTCGGGTCTGCTGACGCGCATGTCGCTGGCCTGGTCGCGCGACGGCGAGAAGAAGTTCTATGTGCAGGACCGCATGCGCGAGGTCGGCCGCGAGGTGTGGACGTGGCTCGCCGAAGGCGCGCATCTCTACATCTGCGGCGATGCCAAGCGCATGGCCAAAGACGTCGAGCGCGCGCTGGTCGACATCGTCGCCCAGTTCGGGGCGCGCTCGACCGACGAAGCCGTCAGTTTTGTCGCCGAACTCAAGAAGACTGGCCGCTTCCAGGCCGACGTCTACTAAAGCGATCGTCAGGCTGCCGTCATCCGGGCCGGTTCCAAACGGCTCGGATTTGAACGAATAAGATTCTCGGAACCTGCGCCTGGAGAGAATTTACGTCTGCAATGCGGCCGCTTCGGAGGAGGCGCATCGCTATTTCCTCCGGCATCTTGCCTCCCGCCCTGGTTGATCCCTCATAATCCCTCAAATGGGGCGTTGGAGATCGACCATGCGCGAACTATCGGCGGAAGCCAGGCTGCACCTCTACGCGCGCTCGCTCTCGCGGCGGACCGGGGCGAGCATGCATCATTTCGCGCTCTACAGTGCGTTTGCCGTGATCGCGGCGATCGTGTTTGGCACGTTGTCGGTACATCCGTTCTAAAGCTCTCGTAGGGTGGGCAAAGCGAAGCGTGCCCACCAACTGCCTCAATCATGTAGGCATCGTGGGCACGGCGCTATGCGCCTTTGCCCACCCTACGGCACTACGGCACCTGTCTTGCTTCACCGCGCTTGAACGGCGCGACCTCGATCCCCGCATCCTTCAAGGCCTGACGCAAGGTCCGCGCGATCTCGACGGCGCCGTGCGTGTCGCCGTGGATGCACACCGTGTCCGTGCGCATCTTGACCACCTTGCCCGTCACCGAAACCACCGCGCCGTCCTGCACCATGCGCACCACGCGGTCGGCGATGGCCTTGGCATCATGGAGCACCGCGCCGGGCTTTTTGCGCGAGACGAGGTTGCCGTCGTCCTCATAGGCGCGGTCGGCGAACACCTCGTGCACCATCGGCAGATTGGCGTCCTCGCCGGCCTTCACCAGCTTCGAATTGGCGAGCACGACGAAGATCAGGCTGGGATCGACCGCCCTGATGCCGGCGGCGATCGCCTTCGCCGTCATGTCGTCCTCGCAGGCGACATTGGAGAGCGCGCCATGGGCCTTCACATGCGTGACCTTGTGGCCGGCAGCGGTCGCAATCGCCTGCAATGCGCCGATCTGGTAGGCGACGAGGTTCTCGATCTCGGACGCCTTCAGGCCCGCGATCGGATGGCGGCCAAAACCGTGCAGGTCGCGATATCCGGGATGGGCGCCGACCGAGACGCCGCGCGCCTTCGCCAATTCCACCGTCCGGCGCATGATGTCGGGGTCGCCGGCATGGAAGCCGCAGGCGACGTTGACCGAGCTTGCAAGCTCGATCATCGCGGCGTCGTTGCCCATCTCCCACGCGCCAAAACCTTCGCCGAGGTCGCAATTGAGATCGATCGTCTTCATGGGTGCTCTCCGCCTCTGGTCGTCGTGTCGTTTATGGCTCCGCCGTCACCTGCCAGGTTCCGGCATCCATGGCGCTCACAGCATAGCCCGCGACGTTGGCATCGCTGAGCGCCTCGATGTTGAGTGCGACACTGTCGGCAGAGCGCAGACGGGCGGGCAGGTTGCGGATCAGTTGCGCAAACTTCCTCGCCTCGTCCTGCGCCTCGGCCATGCTGACCGCCCTGAAGCGGAACGCGGTTCCCGCCGAGGTCTGGGCGAGGCGGCCGACATCGGCCGTGATCACGGTTGCGATCTTGGGATAGCCGCCGGAGGTGCCGCGGTCCATCATCAGCGCGATCGGCGAGCCGTTGCCGGGCACCTGGATGCTGCCGTTGACGGTGCCGTCGGAGACGATGTTGTGGCCGTGCAGATGCTTGATGGCGGGGCCCTCGAGCCGGTAGCCCATGCGGTCGGAGGTCGCCGAGATCTTCCACTCGCTGCCCAGGAACAGCGCCTTGTTGGCGTCGTCGAACTCGTCGTCCTGCGGACCCAGCACGACGCGGATCGGACCGCTAATGGGCTTGGGCAGTTCGATGCGCAATTCGCCCGCACCGCTTGCAGCATCGACCGAAAATTCGTCACCGGCCTGGAGCGGGCGCGGGTAGGGGCTGCCGAGGCCGGCGCGGGCATTCACCGCGAGACTGCCGAACACCATCTCGCCTTTGATGGCGCCTTCGATGGCGAGATACGTAAATGCGCCGCCGCGGGCAAAGCCCAGCGTCAGCGTCTCGCCGTCCTTCAGCGTCACCGATGTGTCCATCGCGACCGGGTTGCCGGCGACGTCCGCATTGCGCGGCGCGCCTGAAATCGCCACGCGCACGGCGCCATCGCGCGCGGTGAACGTGGCGCCGAACGGACCGATCTCGACGCTGGCCGCGAACGGCTCGTTGCCCACCAGCGTATTCGCCGCCGCCAGCGACAGCCGATCCATCGCACCACTCACCGTCAAGCCATAGCGCTGCGCGCCGTGGCGTCCGCCGTCCTGAACGGAGCTTGCCGGGCCGATGCTGGCGACGACGAGCCGGCTCATGCGTCCACCTGCTCGGCGACGATCTCGCCGGCTTCCGCAGCGCGGTCCAACTCCTCGAAGGTCTTGTGGTCGATGGGGAAGAACGTGACGCGGTCACCGGGTTCGGTGAGGAAGGTCGGATCGCGGTGGAGCTGATAGGTTCTGACAGGCGTGCGGCCGAGCAGATGCCAGCCGCTGGGGGCGGCGAGGCACTGGATCCCGGCCTGGACGCCGCCGATCGAGATCGTGCCGGCGGGCGTGAGCAGCCGCGGATTTTGTCGGCGCGACATGTGCAGGGATTTGTCGAGGCCGCTGAGATAGGACCAGCCCGGCGTGAAGCCGATCATGGCGACCTTGTAGTCGCCGCCCGCGTGCCGTGCGACGATGTCATCAGGCGTGGTGTTCAGCGCCCTGGCGACATCCTCGAGGTCGATGCCGTGCTCGCCGCCATAGGCGACGGGAACGCGCCAGCGCCGCGCCTTGGTCACCGGCGGCGGCGGCTGAATGGCGACCGGCAGCAGCTTTTCGCCGAGCGCGTCGAAACCGATCTTGCCCGGATCGTAATGCACCAGCAGCGAGCGATAGGTCGGCACCGTCTCGGTGATGCCATCGATGGGGCTTGCTGCGAGCGCCTTGTCCAGCGCCAGCACGCGCTGGTTGGCATCGTCGTCGATGGTGCGGCTGAACTCGACCGTGACGGCGCAGTCGCCACTGGGCAGAAGGCGGGGCGGGGGGAGCGTCGCGGCCATTGAGCTGTCGAAGAGCTGTCGAAATCGGGCTTTTGCAGGAGCGGGCTCGAAGTTCCGCTTCACCCCTGCTTCGCGTAAATGCGCCCGCAAGTCCAATAAATTAATGCAGGAGGCCACGATAAGGCTTTGTTATCGCGTCGCATAACAGCCCACCGGCCCTGCATTATTGATAGCCTCTTGGCCCTTGACGCAAAGCGCCCGGCTCGCAAGATGCGCCCGTTCTTTCCCGCCCATCCGGAGCTCGTCTGTTTCCATGTCGCTGTCCCCCGAAGCCCGCAAGATCCTCGCCGGCATCACCACTGCCACCATCACCACGGTCCTGCTGAAAAAGGGCCTGCGCAATGTGTGGATGCGGGGCGCGCGGCCGCTGCGCCCGGGCCTGCCGCGTCTGGTGGGGCCGGCCTTCACGCTGCGCTTCGTGCCGGCGCGCGAGGATCTGGCGACGCCGGAATCCTGGTCGTCGCCGATCTCGACCCGCACCGCGATCGAGGCGATGCCAGAGGGCTATATCGCCGTGGTCGATGCCATGGGCATCACCGATGCCGGCATCTTCGGCGACATCCTCTGCGCCCGCATGATGAAGCGCGGCGTCACCGCGCTCGTCACTGACGGCGTCGTGCGTGACGTCGAGGGCGTGCTCGGCACCAATCTTCCGGTGTGGTGCGACGGCTATGCCGCGCCGCCCTCAGTGGCTGGCCTGACCTTCGTCGGCTGGGGCGAGCCGATCGGCTGCGGCGGGGTTGCCGTTTTTCCGAACGACATCGTGGTCGCCGACCAGGACGGCTGCGTGCTGATCCCGCAGGCGATGCTCGACCACGTCCTCAACGAGGGCGTCGAGCAGGAGCGGATGGAGGCCTGGATCGTCAACGAGGTGAACAACGGCGCCGTGCTGCCGGGTCTCTATCCCATGAACGCCGAGACCAAGGCGCGCTACGCCGCCAGCAAGAAGTAACGGAAGCGAGGTCATCCCCATGGAAATCACTGTTGCCGGCACGCGGCCGACCCGCCGCGCGCCCAAGGAAAACTTCACCGGCACCGTGTGGCAGGATCCCGTGATCATGGCGCCCGCGCCGGCACGGCTGAACTGCTCGCGCGTCGCGTTCGAGCCGGGGGCGCGCACCAATTGGCATCACCATCCGCTCGGACAGACGCTCTACGTCATTTCCGGCGTCGGCCGCGTCCAGACCAAGGGCGGTCCGGTCAGGGAAATCCGCCCCGGCGACACCGTCTGGATCCCGCCGGGTGAGCTGCACTGGCATGGGGCCTCGCCGACCAACGGCATGTGCCACATCGCCATGCAGGAAGCACTCGACGGCGTCTACTCGACCTGGCTGGAGCCGGTGACGGACGCGGAGTACGGCGCGGCGCTGGGCTGAGGCGCACATGTCCCGGATCGGCGGCCAGCGCTACAACGCTGCACCGCGTCCGGGACACCGCAACCTACATCCGTTCCGCCGTCCACGTGCCCCTGCACAGCGCACCGCGCCAGGTGCCGGAGCCCGAGGTGCCGCTGAGCCGGCCGAAGCCGACGGCGCGCTTGATGCCGGTGCTCAAGGTGACGTTGATGCTGCCGGCGTCCGCCACACGGCCCGATGCCGTCACCGCGGCGCTGGTCGATGCGATCTGCCCATTGTTGATACCGATCGCGACGGTGGCGCCGTTGCCGCAGGTCTCGCTCGAGGACGAGATCCGCACGTTCCAGGCGCCGTCGAAGCTGGTCGATGCTGCATTTGCCTGTCCGCAGAGCAGGGCGATGGCCGAGATCGCGGCAAAGATACCCTTGCAAGGAAGTCGCATGACACGCCCCATTGGCTGAACCTGGGGGAAATCGTGTCACGACGCGGGGCGGACCGATGTGAGGGGTGTCACGCATTGTTCGGACGCTGCCATCGCGCCTAGCGTCGCCGCATCAGCCGGGCAGAGGCGTGAAAGCAGGCGTTCGCGCCATCACCTTGCTTTCGCGGTGCGGTTGAGCACGCGCGCCAGCGCGACGGCGGAGCTTGTATCGACGAGAGGGGCCTTGCCGACAGTCTTTCGCAATGCGAACGCCTCGGACGCAAAAAGCTTGTCCGGATCGTCCGGGGCGTCCTTGATGCCGGTGAGCAGGCGGATTTGCATGCCCTTCAGGAGCTCTGTCACGGCCGGTTTGACGATTGTCTTGTCGTTGGGGTCGGCCAGGAGTGCCTCTTCCCAGCCGCGGTGAGCATTTTTCGGTGTCACGCGCTCCACGAGCTTGTCGTAGCTGGTCTGGTAGGCGCCGATGGCCACGAGACGATCGTTTTCGGCGAGCTCAGGCGAAGTGATCACCTCGGAGCGCAGCGTCAGCATCTGTTCGTCCGCATGCTCCAGCTCCCGCTTCATGATGCTGCTTGCAACACCCTGCCAGTGTCGATGAAATCCGAGCTGGGTGAGAGGGTTGATCGTATCCGGCCCCTCAGGCAGCAGGCTGGCTGTGAACTCAATGGCCAGGAGGCAATAGTCCAGGCCAGACACACGCTGACCGTCCAGCACCAATCTGTCGTCGGTCACCACCAGCCGCTTGGCAACTGCTTCGTCGAGATCGGAGCCGGCAACCAGGAGATAGCCGCTGCGGCCGAGCGCATTGCCGTCGGCGTAGGAGAACAAGGGCGTGACGATGTTGAGTCCGAACAGACCCGCGACCCGGTCGTAGATCTTTTCAGCCACGCGCAACCCGTCGGAAACACCCGGCGCGAGCCCGGTCTGTGTGGTCAGGTCGGCGGCCAATTGCAGGACCTGTTGCGCGACGTCGTGAAACGGAAGGCGGAACAGCCCGACGAACAGAGACAAATTGTCCTGCTTCATGGGCGCGCGCCTGACGGCGTAGATGTTCTTGAAGTCGACGTAACCTGGAGCGGCACCGGCCGCCTTCAGCTGAGCGGCGATCTCGTCGTTGCTCAGGATCGTGGGCCGGCGCTGACGCCCGTCGCCGAAGCTGAACTCGGTGAGCACGACGCCGAGCGGAAGGAACGAGCTGAAAAACTTGCCGCCCTCTCGCAAGCCCATTTCGACCATGCGCACGCCGAAATAGCTCGCTTCGGGCAGGAAGGTCTGTCCCGCTGTCATCGCGTTGCCACCGCTCGATGCGACGTAACCGACGTATGGGCGCCGCAACTCGCGGCTCGCCCAGTGCTCCACGACGTTCTTGAGTGTGGCCCAGACTGTCATGACATCCTTCCACTCCAAGCTGCCCAGTGGTTGCTCACTGGCAGCGTGCTGCCCAATCGGTCGACTGCGCCAGCAAGATCGGCGAGAGCCAGATCGGGCTCTCTTCATCGTAGTTCAGGCTTTCCCACGATGCGCGGCAGGCTTTGCGGAACGCGACGCAAACGGACCGCGTCTTGTAGAGCTCGTCATAGAACTCCCTTGCGAACTGCGGCGCGCGTTCGTCCTCGACATTCCAGCGGAAGCCCAAGGCGTAGGGGATCCCGTTCATCACCAGTTGCTGAACGCAGCCCTTCGAGATGCCACGGCAGGCCGAGAGGTAGACCAGAGTCGTCGTTGAAAGCCCGTCGGATGCCGCCACCCTGTCGAGCTTCAGGCCGACCGCTTGCTGCGGTTGCAGTCCGGGAAGGACGAGGGTCGCGGTCTGCTGGCCATCGCTCCAGGCGTGACCGGCATAGTGGAGAATGGTCGGCCGGAATGCGTCGAGCTGCTTCAGCAGATAGGGGGCGGCCTCGCCCGGAGGGGCATCCGACAAGTTGACGATCTTCAAATCGAAACAGCCCGCGGCACCCAGCTGTTTCACATGCTCCAGTTCGGTATCGATATTGCCAAGCTTGTCGAATTTCTTGCCATCGCAGATCGCACTGTCGAGCTTCAGATCGGGATGTTCACCGATCTGAGAACGAACGAACATCAGTTTTGCGCCCTGTTTGATCCGCGCTCGCTCGCTGGCCCTTCCGCGGACAAAGGACGGGATGCGCCGGACAATCGGCGCGTATAGAAGTACGAATGGCCCATTTTCCTCCGAGAGATAACGTACACTCGCCTCGAAGGGCACCGGATAAAAGCCTGCGTCGCTGATGACGAACCGGAACGACAGTCCCACCAATCCGCCCGCGGACTTCTCGATCTGCGAGAACAGATGTTCGCCGATCGCTTTGACAACGAAGCTCTTGAACAAGCGTGTTCCGATGTCCCGCGTTTGGCCGAGCCAGTTGTTCAGCGGCATCTCATCGCGCGCATAAGTCTGAGCGGCAGATTTGAGGTCATCGAGATCGCTGATGGTGTTCCAGCGAAGCATAGGAGAGCCGTCTTCACCCGTTCCGAGCCGGCATTCCACCTTGGCGCTATGGATTTCGATCTCGATCACGCGGAACGCGCCCGGAATCGCATTCGTCTCGTCGGGATGCCCGGTGAGAATCGCAATGAACGGGCGCAAGATCCGATGCCGGTGCAGCTGCAGCGCGTCCATCGGCAGGATTAGGGCGTTGCCTGCTGCTCTGCACTCTTCCTCCAGGTCCGCGCAGGTTCCGAACGAAGGCGCGATGACCAGCACGGAGGTGTGGGGGTCCTGGGCCAGGACGACGGTGTTGAGCACGTGCTTCGCGCCGAGTGTCGTACGTGTGTCGTAAACGGCGCTGGGATCAGTCGGCAACCGGGCGTCGAGCACGAGCAATTCAGTCTCATTCGCGATGAGCCACTCGCTGGTCTGGTCCGGGGTCATCAAAGGCTTGTCGTACAAGTCCTCCAGGGCCACTCCTGCCGCGAGCAGATGTCCCCGTAGCGTTTCGAACATGTTTGGTTCGGCGGTGGCTATGGCAATCTTCGCCGTCATACCGGTGCCTCCTGCACGCACAATGGCAGGTTGAACTCGAATCCCGCGCCGTCCAGCTCGATCAGATCGCCGTCGTGCTGCTCGGCAGCCTTGCGAATAGCCTCGACCGCGACGCTGGCCATCTGCCGTGCCCGGTGCTGGCTCTGCTCGATCGGGTCCGTCGCCGACGGTGTCAGAGCGTCGGCAATTGTCGCGGGTAAGCGCATGGACACCGAGAGACGATGCGGCGGCCGTTCCGCGATCGTCACGGTCAACCTGTCGTTCGGCGTGATGCGCAACAACAGGAGGGAGCTGAGCGCAGAGCGAAACGCAAAGCTCAACCTCTTCGTCCATCCCTTGACAAGCACCGGACGACGCATCGCAATCTCGTCGACGACGTGGATTGCGTCACGATCCTCGACGGGAAGGCCTTCGACCTCGTGATAGAGCACTTCCAATACGTCGAATTGCTCGGGGGCTTCCTGCGGCGTCTGCTGAACGGTCAGACGATCGGACAGACGTTCGAAAGTCAGGTCGGCCCTCAGCAGGTGGTTGGCGGCCTGCTCGAGCAGCTCGGCGCAATTTCTCATGAGCTCTGGTTTGCTCAGGAGCGATGCGGCGCCGCGCAGCAGGCCATCGGCCATCAACAGTGGGGCGCGGGTCTCGCGTGCGACGGCGGTGACGGTCTCTTCCAGATAACCCCAGTCGCTCTCCCGGCTTTGGTCGGCAAGGCTGGTGAACAGCCAGAGTTGATGACCATAGTCGTCATTCAACGGCTCGCGATTTGCGAGAGTCGTCAGCTCGGTGCGCGGTGCGTCGCCGATCGTCAGGTGGATGTGAAGGCGGTGCTGGATCCCGCATTCCGACAGTTGCATGGAATCTTCGTTCCGGGCGCCAAATGACGAGAGCTTCTTGTCACGCGCCCGGCCGAAGATGTTCTCCGCTGCACCATTCATGTGGCAGATCGTGCCGACGGCGTCCACGATGACGGCCGCCTGCTCGATTCTATCCATGAGCGCGTGCTCGATCGCTTCGTGCCAGCGAGCCGCAAAGATCTGTTCGCAGTCAGCGGCGAGGCCACTTGCCGCGTCCTGATCAGGCCCACGGAACGCGTTGAGCTCCGATGACTCCATGTCCAGAATCAGTTCGATCTTGCCATTCACGAACAGGGGAACTGTCATGGCGGATCGCTGATCGGGTGCGGTTTTGATGAAGCCGTAGTTCCGCTCGGTGTCGCTGATGTCAGGAACAACCAGAATGCTCCGCTCGGCCAGGCAGCTGCCGAGCATGCCGCTGGACAGCTCCTGGGTATATTCGGCCTTGCGGTCAGCTGCTTTCACGAGCAGATTCCGGTCGTTCTTGACGTGCTCGGCGACCAGCACGAACTTGCTGCGGCGGCGATCGACCCGGAATACGCCGACATACTCCCAGCCCAGGCATTTCGTGGTGCCTGTGGCCAGCAGTTCAGCGATGGCGCGTGCGCTCGCTGCCTTGTTCAAATCGTCCTTGAGTTTGCGCAAGGCGCGTGCCTGGGCATGTTCCATGGCGGCGTCTGCGGCCTGCAATATCTCCTCGACGCCGAGATTTTGCAGCGTGCGCAGATCCGAGGCGGAGTATTTGTGCTTGCGGGACAGCAGAGCCAGTGAGCTTCCAAACCGGCCTCCGGCTTTGCGGATCGGCAATACGAGCATCGACTCGAATTCGTCGGCGATGATGGCCTTGCTCACCGGGTTGTCCATTTCCTCCGGATTGAGGCGCTCGACGAACGCGGCCAAATTGTTGTCCCACGTCTTGCCCTGCTCGAGCCAATCGATCACGCCGGGCGGCACCTTGAACCAACGCGTGCTCCACTCCCAGCCAGGTCTTGGAAAGACAGTGACCGCTCGCCAGTAATCGCTGAGATCGTTGTAGACCCCGAACGTGCTCATTTCGAATGGGATGACTTTGCCGATGACCTGAAGCGTTGCCTCGATGATCTTCTGCGGATCAGCGTGCTCGGCCAAAATCGTCTTGAGCTCGCGACGGGCGCGATCTTCGGCAAGAGGGGCGAACAGCACCAATAACCCGGCCGAGCTGTTCGGTGCTTCCATGTAGGGCGTTCCGCTGACCCTTGCCAGGACAGAACGACCGTCTTTTGGGCGGAGCCTGACGAAACTCGAGAAGCCCGTCTCCTTGGTGATCCATTCGGCGAACGGATTCGTCGTTCCCTCGTCCTCGGGTCCGAATACGAGGGAGAGCGACATCTCCTTGAGCTCTGATTCCGAGAAGCCCAGAACCTGCACCGCGCGCTCGTTTGCGAACCGGATCTTGCCTGTCAGGTCGGTGCGGAGCACGCCATCCTGCAAGGCATCGAGGCGGCTTTGTTCAGCGCTCTGGTCGAGAAGGAGTGCGTAATTGCCCGGCTTTCCGTCTTCGTCGCGCAGCGGGCCGATCTCGACTCTGACCTGACGAACCGCTTCGTCGGTCTGGATGTCTGCGCGCAAACTCGTGTTGTGATTTGCCCGGAGGGCCATGCACACATCGGCTGCACGGGATCCGAACAACCCGGAGAAAGCAGCGCCGCGCCTGCCGGGAATGAGCTTGTCGAACGCAGCGTTCGAATAGACGATGCGGCCGTCGTTCGCCAGTTCGACGAAGGGAAGCTCGCTGTAATGTGCGGCTTCATCGAGCGCGTCATACCGATCCGACAATACGCTCAGCATGGCATTTTGCGATTGCAGGATCTTGCCCACGGTCTGAGCGTCGAAACCGAACTCCGAAACGAGCATCCGCATTTGCTCGTCGACCAGAGGCTGCAGCGCGGTCGTCAAGCTTGTCTGCCGACTACGGAGCGCGCCGATCACATGGCGTCGTATGCTTTCCTCCGACATCAACAAGCCGGGGCCCCAGTCACCTGAGACTAGCGATGGCGTCGCACGGAGTTCCTCCATAACAACCTCGCTCGCTTACGCAACTATCGGCGCCGAAAGAAGATCGGCAAATGGTTCTTTTCGGTCTACTCAATCTCGGCGAAACGGCGGCGACTGCGCGATAATCAGGTCGCAAATAGTCTGGCTATCAATCCAGACTAGAAGCAGCGACGGCGGGCAGAGTATGAAATGGTTCACAGTGGGGGCATTTGAATCGAGCGGTCGTACGCACGAGGCTCCGGCGGGGATAGCGACGACTATCCCGGCAGTCGGATCATCGATTGCAGGTTGTGGAGCGAAAAAGCGTCAGCCTGGCTGCGCCATGTTGGCTCACGTGCTATCAGCCGCTCAATTCACGCGCGTCCAGGTCTGGCCGCCGCAGAACATGCCGCCGAAGGCGCAGCCCTGCACGCGCAGGCGGTCGGTGCCCTTCATCGCGATCGTCGAATCGTAGGTCGAGCCGGAGTTCGGATCGAGGATGCGGCCGGACCATTTCTGGTCCTTGCTGGGCTTCATGTTGATCAGAACCTGCTCGCCATTCTGGTTCGATTTGCCGTCGACTGAATAGCCACACAGATTGGTGCCGCATTGCTCGATGCGGACCTTGCCTTCCTTCTCCTCGGTGAGCCAAACGCCGAGCGGTGAATTGAGATCGCGCGTGGGCGCGGTCGCAGGAGCTGGTGGAGCGACGGCGGCGGCCTGAACGGGGGCAGGGGCCGGTGCGGGCGGTGGAGGCGGGGCCGCAGCCGGAGGTGCGGCAGCCACGGTCGGGGCCGGCGGCGGCGCGGCGGGCGCTGCCTGCTGCTCGACCGGCGCAGGGGCCGGAGGAGAGGGCGCGGGCGGCGGCGACACGGCGGTCTCGGCCGGCGCATTGCTGGCGGTCGCGGCCGGAGGCAGAGCAGGCGGCGGGGGTGCTACGGCGGCGGGGGCAGGCGAAGGCGCCTGCGCAGCCGCTGGCGGCGGGGCGACCGGCGCAGGAGCGGGAGCTGGCGCAGCCGGCGTTTGCGGCTCGACGGTGGCTTGCTGCGGCGGCTGCTGGCCCGGGGTGGTCTCGTTCTTCTTGGCCTTCTTCGCCTTGCCCTGGCCGGTGTTGTCGTACACGCCCGGAATCTGCACGGTGCCGCGGTCCGGGTCGATGCGGATGGTGCGCCCGCCATATTCGAAGGTGTACTGCGCCTGCGCAGCGGTGCTCGCCAAAAGGAATGCGGCCGTGGCCAACAGTTTCCTCATTTCCATCTCCTGAAAAGGTGGTCCCCGCACCGACGCTTACGCGCCGGCTCGATCGTAAAAAGTGATCTAGATCACTGTCACGGTATGAGTCGTCGTCCTGCGGTTCCGGGTTCAATAGGCCAACAGCCGGTCCAAAGTTTGGCGGGGGCAGGCGACAGGAGGACGCGGCTGGAGCCCATTCAGTTCCGACGCAATCGGGACGGGGCTCTCGTTGCGCGAACCGGTACCCACTTCGTCCGAAAACGCTCTAATCGAACCAGGCGGCGTAGATTTTCCTGTAGCTGCCGTCTTCCATGGAAATGTGCAGCCATTGGTCGACGAAGGCCTTCAACGCCATGTCGCGCTGGAGCCAATAGGCCTTCTCGGAGAAGTCGAACGGCTTTTCGGGATGCACCGCGCAGAGCACGCCGGCGTGCTGCTTCTGCTGGTAGCGCGTCTCGGAGGCGTCCGTCATCATCAGATCGGCGTTGCCCTTGGCGATCTCGTCGAAGATCACGGTATTGTCGGAGAAAACGCTGATCTCGGCGTCCTTGATGTTGGCACGCGCAAAGCGCTCGTTGGTGCCGCCGGGATTGACGATCACGCGGGTGCCCTTCTTGTCGATATCAGGAAGCGTCTGGTACTTGCCGACGTCGGCGCAGCGCGTGATCGGCGTCTTGCCCTCGCGCATGATCGGCGTCGAGAAGAATCCCTTTTTCTGACGGTCGAACGTGACCGAGACGCCGCCCATGGCGACGTCGAACTGGTCGGCCTCGAAATCCTTCATCAGCTTCGGCCAGGCCGTCGGCACGAACTCGACCTTGACTCCGAGCGCCTTGCCCAGTGACTCCGCCATGTCGACATCGAAGCCGCTGAACTGCTGCGTCGCCTTGTCGAGATAGGTGAAAGGCTTGTAGTCGCCGGTCATGCCGACGCGCAAGGTGCCGCGCTTGACGATCTCGTCGAGGCGCGAGGGCGCCTGCTGCGCGTGAGCCGAAAGGTTTGCCAGCAACGCCACGGCCGCAGCCACCACGATTCGAACAGCCATCCGAACGATCATCTCTTTTCCACCCCTGCGCGAGCTGTCATTGTGCCGCCCTTGAGGGGTGGATTTAGACCAGATGCCGGTCGCTGGCGAGATGGAATTGAAGGGAATCTGGACGTGACGATCTCGATGTACGAGGCCTCTGTCGGCCTCTTCGTCCCGCATTTGCGCAACCTGTCGGGGCTGCTCGACAAGGGTGTGGCGTATGCGGAGACCCGCAAGTTCAATCCGGCCGTTCTGCTCGGTATGCGGCTGGCCCCGAACATGTACGATCTGGCGCAGCAGGTCGGCGAGGCCTGCCGGCATGCGGTGGTCGCCCCGGCCTTGCTGGCGGAGTTCGAGCCGGTGGCGCTGCCGGCGCTGGAGCACGACATGGCCGGGCTTCAGGCGCGGATCGCAACCTCGATCGAGTTCATCGAAAGCCTGCCGCGCGCGGAGATCGACGCGGCGGCGGAACGGAATGTCTTCTTCAGGCTGAAGAACGGGACCGAGCTGCCCTTCACCGGGCGCGCGCTGCTGCTGACGTTCAGTGTCCCGCAGTTCTTCTTTCACGTCACGACGGCCTACGACCTGCTGCGGCACGCAGGCGTCGAGCTCGTGAAGAAGGATTATCTGGGAAGGAAGTAGTTGCCGAGGCTCGGCGTACACCTCTCCCTTCGGGAAAGGTGTACCGAGACCTCCGGCCGGAGCGCTAGGCTTCGCCCTTGCGCTCGTAATCGGCGAGCGAGCTGCGGCCGGCGATCTCGCTGCGCAGCTGCTCGAAGCGCCTGTTCGCCTCGTCCTGCTGGACGTCGACGAAATGTACCGCGGCCTCGCTGGTCATGGGGCCGCTGACCACGGGCGTGGACTGTTCGCCGATGGTCTCGTGGACGTAATACTGGCCGTCATCGCCGCGATGGACCGTCCATTTCAGGCGGATCGCCACCATGGGCCCGGGCCCGACCTTGCTGTAGCCGTCGGCATCGGTGTGCTCCGGCACCAGCGGCTGTTCCTCGACGACCGGATGCTCGTCGAGAGCCGGCTGTTCGTCGATGACTGCCTGCTCGTCGGAAGCCACATGCTCACGCTCGCCGGCGACCACGATTTCGGTCTCGGTGTGGCGGACGACGAGGACGGGCTCGGGGTGCTCCAGGATGCTGGCGATGGTCGCCAGCGCGTGGTCGGTCGGGTCGATCTCTGACAAGGTCCATCCTCCAGCTCGACGCGGCCGGCCAGTCTGTCCCACTGCCGCCGCGGCCGGGAACATTAGGCGCGTTTGATTAAGGCTGAGTTGGGGCTCGATCTGCACCAAAATGGGACGCATTCTGGCCTTCCGAAGGCGGGTAGATTAATCCGCCCGCCTTCGGCTTGTTCAGCCCAGCACGTCCTGATTGATGATGTTCTGCCTGATGGGATCGCCGTCCAGCACGCTCAGGATATTGCGCGCGGTCTGCTCGCTCATCCGGCTCACCGCCTCCACCGTGACGCCGGCGACGTGCGGGGCGATGATGACGTTGGGCAGCGCGAACAGCGCGTTGCTGACCGGCGGCGGCTCCACCTCGAACACGTCGATGCCGGCGCCGGCGAGCTTGCCGGAGACCAGGGCGTCGTACAGCGCGGCTTCCTTTACGATGCCGCCGCGCGCGGTGTTGATGAGATAGGATTTCGGCTTCATCCGGCGGATCCGCGCCGCATCGAACAGGCCGACCGTTTCCGGCGTCTTTGGGCAGTGGATGGTGACGAAATCGGCGTGAGGCAGCGCGGCGTCGAGGTCGGCGACAGGCTCGCAGCCGGCGGCCTTGATCTCGGCGGCTGGCTTGTAGGGATCGTAGACCTGCACGGTCATTTCCATCGCCAGGCACCGCTTGGCGGTACGGCTGCCGATGCGGCCGAAGCCGATGATCAGCACGGTCTTGCCGTAGAGATCGAACGGCAGCATGCCGAGCCGGTCGGCCCATTTGCCGTCCTTGACGCAGGCGTGCAACTCGTTCGCGCGCTTGGCCAGCGTCAGCATCATGAACAGCGCCTGCTCGGCGACCGAGGGCGAGTTGGCGCTGCCCGCGACCATCAGCGGCACCTTGCGGCGGGAGAGGGCGGGCACGTCGACGGCGTCGTAGCCGACGCCGATGCGGGTCACGACCTTCATGTCCTTGGACGCCTCGAGCTCGGTCTCGCCGAAGGCGGTGGCGCCGAGCGCCACGCCATGGACCGGCGCATGGCTCTTCAGCAAGGCCTCGAAGTCCTTTGCCGAGATTAGGTTCGCAAACTCGACGAGCTCGATATCGTCCCGCTGGGTGAGGAGGGCGCGTGCCCCTTGCGACAAAGTTTGTGTAATGAAAATCTTCTTCTTGTTGGTCGCCATCGTCCCCTGCCTGCGCGAGTTTCTTGGACCGGCGTCACAACACGACGCCGGTCGCCTCGTTTAGCAGGTGCATGTTATTGAGGTCCATCGCCAAACGCATGGGTGCCCCGTCCTTGGCGCCGGCGTTGGGATCGACGCGGCCGCAGATCGGCGTGCCATCGAGCCCGAAATAGACCAGGGTCTCCATTCCCATCGGCTCGGTGACGTCGAGCACGGTGTCGAAGCTCTCGACGCCCGGCCCCAGATGCGCATGCGACTCAGTGAGATGCTCGGGCCGCAGGCCGAGCAGCAGCTTGTCGGTGCGCGGCAGCGCGTTGTAGCGCGCCGCGCGGGCCGGCGGCAGCGCGAACGCGATGCGGTCGGTGAGCCGGATCTGGAGCGTGCCGCCGGCGTCCTCGAGCCGGCACGGGATGAAGTTCATGGCGGGCGAGCCGATGAAGCCGGCGACGAAGCGCGTGGCCGGCTTGTGGTAGAGCTCGTTCGGGGTGCCGATCTGCTCGATCTTGCCCTTGTTCATCACTACCACACGGTCGGCCAAGGTCATCGCCTCGACCTGGTCGTGGGTGACGTACACAGTCGTGGTGCGGACCTTCTGGTGCACCTTCTTAATCTCGATCCGCATCTGCACGCGCAGCTTGGCGTCGAGATTGGACAGCGGCTCGTCGAACAGGAAGACCTTCGGGTTGCGCACGATGGCCCGGCCCATCGCGACGCGCTGGCGCTGGCCGCCCGAGAGCTGCTTCGGCTTGCGGTCGATCAGGTCGGTGATGTCGAGCAGGCGGGCGGCTTCCGTCACTCGCGCCTTGATCTCGGCCTTGGGATAGTGCTTCAGGCGCAGCCCGAACGACATGTTCTCGGCGACCGTCATGTGCGGATAGAGCGCGTAGTTCTGGAACACCATCGCGATGTCGCGGTCTTTCGGCGGCACGTCGTTGACGACGTCGCCGTCGATCATGATGTCGCCGTCGCTGATGTCCTCGAGCCCCGCGATCATGCGCAGCGTCGTCGACTTGCCGCAGCCAGAGGGGCCGACCAGGACGATGAACTCATGGTCGGCGATATCGAGATCGATGCCGCGCACGGCTTCGACGTCGTCGTAACGCTTAACTACCTTCCGCAATGCAACGTCAGCCATCAGACATCAACCCTTTGTCGCGCCGGCGGTCAGGCCGGCAATGTAGTAGTCCATCAGGAAGGCGTAGATGACCAGCGGCGGCGCAGCGCCGAGCAGCGCGCCGGTCATGATCTGTCCCCAGTTGAAGACGTCGCCCTTGATCAGCGTGGTGGTGATGCCGACCGGCAGCACCAACTGATCCACCGATGTCGTGAACACCAGGGGATAGAGGAACTGCGCCCAGGACACCGTGAAGGCGAAGATGGTGGCGGCGATCAGGCCGGGCAGCGCGACGGGAATGAAGATCCGCGTCAGCGTCTGGAGCCAGGAGGCGCCATCGATGAGGGCCGCCTCATCCAGCTCCTTCGGGATCGAGGCGAAATAGCCGATCATGATCCAGGTGCAGAATGGCACTGTCAGCGTCGGATAGATGAACACCAGCACGTACCATCGGTTAAGCAGCGTGATGCCGGTCAGGTCCTGGACCATCCCGAGCACCTTGAACAGGGGGATGAACAGAAGGCTGTCCGGAATCAAATAGGTGAGGAAGACGCCGGTGGCCAGCGTCGCCGAGCCCCAGAACTTCATCCGGGCCAGCGCGAAGGCCGCGGGGATGCTGATCATCATGGTCACGATCACCACGATGATCGAAATGATCGACGAATTCCAGAAGAAGCGCAGAAATTGGTTCGAGCTCAACAGCTCGACATAGTTCGATAGCGTCGGATGAAACACCCACCAGGGGTTGGTTGCCGCCGAGATCTCCGCGCTGCTCTTGAGTGAGGTGATCAGCATGTAGACCGGCGGCGTCAGGAAGAAGATGGCGAACAGCACCAGGAAGAAATAGGACCAGCGAAGCGCCCAGATGCGGTCGCGGCTCATGCTGCCGTATTTGACCTTGCGGGACGGTCCGGCCTTATCGATTGCGAGCGTGCTCATCAGGCTTCGTTTCCGCGTTTGTTGACATCGCGCAGGATGAAGATCGCAGCGACCGCCAGGATCGGCACCATGAACAGGGAGACGCAGGCGCCGAGCGGAATGTCGCTGCTCTGGATGCCGACCTGGAACGCCCAGGTGGCGAACAGATGCGTCGTATCCAGCGGGCCGCCCGACGTCAGGATGCGCACGATGTCGAAATTGGCGAAGGTGACGATCAGCGAGAACAAGGTAGTGATGGCGATGATGTTGCGCATCATCGGCAAAGTGATGTGCCAGATCTTCTGCCACCAATTGGCGCCGTCGATCTCCGCGGCCTCGTACAGCTGGTCGGGCACGGATTTCAGCGCGGCCAGATACATGATCAGGAAGAACGGCGCACCGTACCAAACGTTGACGAGGATGACGGAGAAGCGCGCCCAGAAAGTGTCGCCGAGCCAGGGGATCGGACCGACGCCGAAGAAGGACAGCGTGTAGTTGAAGGCGCTGTAGGAGGGGTCGAACAGCCACAGCCAGGCCAGCGTGCTCATCGCCGGCGGAATCACCCAGGGCACCAGCAGCATGCCGCGCCATTTGCGTTGCTTCTTGCCCGGAATGTTGTGGACGAAATGCGCGACGATGAAACCGATCAGCGCCTTGAAGACCACCGCGGTGATGGCGAAGATGCAGGACTGCCGCACCACCATCCAGAACGTCTCGCGCTTGAACAGGAAGGTGAAGTTGCTGAGGCCGACGAACTTCGTCATCGCCTTGTTCAGGGTCGCGAGGTAAACCGAGTAGAAGGCGGGATAGAGCACGAGCAGGACGATCAGAAGGATCAGCGGCAGCGTCAGGAAGAACGCCACCGTCGATTTTCGCCCGAGCGCGTTGCGCAGGCTTGATCCCTTCCGCGCGCCCCTTGCACGGGCGACGCGACCTTGCTCGACGACGACATCGGCCATCTCAGCTTCCTTGAATCAGCTCTATCTACTTCTTTGTCCACCTCGAAGCCGGCCATTGGGGTCGGCTTCCCGGCCATGCGAATCCGATGACGGGATGCAGGCGGCTCACGCAGATGGCGTGAACCGCCCGCACACCCCGGCTAGCTCCGCATGAAGCCTTCGCACTCGCCCTCGGCCCAGGCGAGGGCCTGATCCATGGTCTCGCCGCGTGCAAAACGCAGCGCCATCTTGGTCAGCGTCGCCTGGAAATAGATCTGCTGCGCGATCTTGGGCGGTGCCGGGGACGCCGCGATCGACAGCGTCTGATGCTTGTAGGGGTCGGGATAGTGAAACAGCGTTCCCTGCGGCGGTCCTTCCTCGGCCCAGGTCTTGAGCTTGGTCATATTGGCGTAGGCCGGCAGGTCGTAGCCGCCGCTCACCGCGACGAACTTCTCGATCGACGATGGCGAGGACATGTGAATGAGCAGGCTCTTGGCCGCTTCCTTGTTCTTGCCGAAGCTCCAGACGCCCCAGAAGTAAGGCAGGTACGGCGCAAACCGGCCCTTCGGACCGGACGGGAAGCCGTGCGTCCAGCACTGCTCGGCGACCTGCGGCGCATCGCGCTTGGCGACGGCCCAGGCGCTCGGCGGATTGAGGATCATCGCGCCGCGGCCGGAGATCAGCCATTTGTTGTTCGACGCGTCGTCCCAGGACGGCGCATCCGGTGGCAGGAAGGCGATCAGCTTCTTGTAGAACTCCATGGCCTGGCGAACCTGATCGGTCTTCACCGTGATATCGCCCTTGGCGTTGACGAGCTCGGCGCCGAACGACTGGAAGATCGCGCCGGCGGTGTCCACGCTGTCGGTGGTCTCGCCGAGACCGATGCCGAACGGAACGCCGGCCTTGTGGCAAGCCTCGGCTGCCTTCAGGAAGGTCTCCATGGTCCAGTTCTCGACCTTGGGTGGGCCGCCGGCCGGGTACATCTCCTGCACGTCGATGCCGGCATGCTTCTTCATCAGGTCGATGCGGGAGCAGGGACCCTTGATCTGGCTGCCGGGTGTCGCGGGCACTGCGAGCCATTTGCCGCCCGACTGACCGAGATATTTGACGGTGCCATTCACCTCACCGTTCTGCTTGAGGAGCGGCTCCATGACGTCGTTGAGCGGCTCGAGATTCTCCGAATAGGCCTGCGGCCACCAGCTCGGCATCTGCAGGATGTCGTGACCGGACTTCGCCTGGGCTTCGGCCGCGGCGGTCAGCTCGATCTTCTTGTTGTTGCTGGTGATGTAGTCGATGGAGACTTCGACCTTCTCCTTCGCGGCCCATTCATTGACGAGATCGGTGGAGGCCTTGTTGGCGCCCGGCACCCAATGGTCCCAGAAGCCGATCGAGAGTTTGCCGGCGGCGTAAGCGCCCCGGACATAGGGCGCTGTGATCAGCGCCGCGGAGGACATTGCAGTGGCAGCCACAAATTGACGTCGCGTCAGTGTCTTGCGTGACATCTCGTTTCCTCGCCTGGGTGTTTGTTGTTGGAGTTTCCTCTAAGACTTCTTTTCCGAGCTCTTGTTGGATTTTCTTATTGATGCCATCGGCCCGAGTGAACAATTCACGCAGGCCGCAGCAAATTGGTAGCGCGATCAGATCATGATTGACCGCGTCTGTCGAGAAAGCCGAACGTCTCGCGCCTAGAACTAACGTTGCGTCCCCGAACGCGGCATCGCTGTGCCGGTCGTGAGCTGCGATCGCTTGTTTTGCGACGCACACTTCGCGTGAACCGGCCCCGAACGATCCGTGCGCAATTACGCCGCAGTTTCGAATAAGCCTGCATAACCGCTTCGCGCGAAAGACTTTTCGGACGTGGACAGCATTCGGCTGCGTCTGGACCGCGAAGCGGCGGAAACGATAGAGTTGCAGCTGGCGGGTGACTCCGCCCCAACAGGCCAGTCAGATCGACGATGGAGACGAGAATGATCAACCCGGCGCCGTCTGCGCGGCTTCACATGCGGCGATGGCTTGCGCTGGGGGCCGTGCTTACGCTGCTGCTCGGTGCGGCCGCAATGGCCCAAGCTCAAGGCTTGGTCAAAGGCGTTCAGGACGGCGCGGCGGCCGGAAACAAGGCGGCAGGTCCCGTCGGTGGCGTGCTCGGCGGTGCAATCGGCGGTGTGGTCGGCGTTTTCACCGGCGTGCTCGGCGTCGGCAACAACAATGGCAATCAGGCCCCGGCCGCCAAGGATGCAGGCAAGGACGCCAAGCAACAGGGCGCGGCCAAGGACAAGGATGCAAAGGGCGCCAAGGCAGGCAAGGGCGCCAAGGCGAGCAAGGAGGCCAAGAACGCACCGCAGGGCAAGGACAATAAGGATGTCACCGTCCTCACTCAGACCGGCGCGCCGCAGCAGACCGCCGAGCAGATCGTCGCCAACAGCGATTCCTATATCGAGCGGATCAAGACTCAGCTGAACCTCACGGCTGATCAGGAGAAGCACTGGTACGGCTTCTCGAGCGCAATGCACTACCTTGGGCATAATGGTGCAGAGCGGCTCAACTTGCGGGTTGCGCGCGCCAAGCGGGATCCGCCCGACGACATTATCGAGCAGATGCGCAACGAGGCGCAGTTCCTGATCGACCGCGCCGCCGACCAGCGCAATGTCGCCGACGCCGCCGAGCCGCTGTTTTCGAGCCTCGATGACAAGCAGAAGCAGGTCTTCATTCAGGAGATGGTGCGGCTGAGCCACGAGCGAGGATTGGATTGATCAAGTTGAATCGGATCGGGCGCGTGTGAATTAACGGCGCCCGCCACGAATTCGTGAATCTTCTCCGCAATTGAGTTATGATTAGTTTGGCAAGCTGACTGCGGGGTTGATATGGCGGACGGACTCTCCGTTTTCCTGGTCGAAGACGAGGCGTTGATCCGGATGATGATCGCCGACATGGTGGTGGAACTCGGCCACCACGTCGTCGCGGAAGCGGACAATGTCCGGGACGCAAGCGCGTTCGCCATGACCGCGCAATACGATATGGCCATCCTCGACATCAATCTGATGGGCGTTTACGTCGATCCCGTCGCCGACCTGATCGAACGTCGCGGAAAGCCGTTCATGTTCGCCACGGGATACGGTCCCGAACTGCTGCCGTCCTTGCTCCGGCGCAGGCCGATCCTGCGCAAGCCGATCGCAATGGATCAGCTCAAGGCGATGATCGATTCCATGTTTCCGGGAGCCCGGTCAAAGCGCCGCACTGAGTGACGGCAAGGCGCCGCACTGGTGACGGCGAAGACGCCGCACTGAGTGACGGCGAAGACGCCGCACTGAGTGACGGCGAAGACGCCGCACTGAGTGACGGCGAAGACGCCGCACTGAGATAGCCCAACGAAAATGGCCGCCCGTCGGGGCGGCCATCTGGCGACGGAATTTGTCGCGGTCTCACATCAGGCCGGCGCCGAGGTCGATGCCGTACGTCATCAGGCCGAACGAGGCGACCAGGCCCGTGCAGCAGAACAGCAAGATGGTCTTGAAGGACGAATCGGCGAAACGCGTTTCGACGACGGCCGGCATCGCGGCGATCGAAATCATGCTCATGTCATTGCCCCCTTGTTTGACCCTGAATTGCATCAGGTGAGGGAAGCCTAGAGCAAAAAGTTTGACGTCAGATTGCGGGGCATCCTTAACGGAATCCCAATTGGATCCCGCGTTCTCCGGGGTCGCGGGCCGGATTGCAAGTCTCAGTTGCGGCCGTTCTTCAGCACCCTGGCAATGGTGTGGGCCGTCATGGCCGCGCGGTCCGAAGCGCGCTGGGCGGCCAGCCGATCTCGCGCCTTTTCCTCGATCAGCAAGTCGATCAAGGCCAGCCGCTTGTCTTCGTCATCCGCCTCGCTCAGCAGGCGATGATAGCGGTGGTAGTCGAAACCCAAATCCTGCTTACGCATGTCACGCCCCCCGCAACTACGCCACACACAAACACACGGCAGAATTGTTTCTCATCCGGAACACGCAGGCAAGCACGTTCCTGCGTGGAACCGCGTGTGCGCGGCAATCAGCTGTGTATTAATGGAACCATGAGCAGGGAGGACGACCGAATTCAGTTTGGATTGGAGTCGGCGAACATCTTCAGGCCGACGAAGCTCGCGTCTGGCTTGGTCACGAGCTTGGTCGGGATGTTGCGCAGATAGTCCTGGAAGCGCCCCTTGGCTTCGAAGCGCGCCCGGAACGCAGAGGCGAGAAGGAACTCGGGGAAGCGCGGCACGATTCCGCCGGCGACATAGACGCCGCCGCGGGCACCGAACGTTACCGCGAGATTGCCGGCGACCGACCCAAGGATGGCGCAAAACATCTCCAGCGTCGCGCGGCTGACGGGACAGGTGCCTTCCAGCGCGGCCTTGGTGATGGCGGCAGCGTCGCGGTGCGGCACCTGGGCGCCGTCAACCTCAGCCAAGGCTTCGTAGAGGTTTTGCAGCCCGGAACCCGAGAGCGCGCCACGCTCGATGGAGACGTGGCCAAGGCGTCGGCGCAAGCACGCAATCACACGTTCCTCGCGCTCGTTCTCCGCCGGCAGGGTCGCATGTCCGGCCTCGGTGACGACGGCGAGGCGCGCGCCATGGCGTTCGACCAGACACGAGACGCCAAAGCCGGTTCCGGGGCCGACCACCAGCAACGGCTCGCCGGGCAGGCCATCCTGTCCGCCGAGCGGGATCAGATCGGCAGGCCGCAAGGCGGGCAGGGACCAGGCCACCACCTCGAAATCGTTGAGCACATGGACGCTGTCGAAGCCGAGAGCCGGCTGCAGCTCGTTGCCGTCGATGACCCAGGGACTGTTGGTCATGACGCAGCGGTTGTTGGTGACGGGACCCGCCACGGCCAGCACGGCTCTTTGCGGCTGCTCGCCGCCGGACCGGCGCGCCAGCACGTCCGCGATGGCTTCCCGAACGGTCGGGAAGTCGGCGACCTTCACATAGTCGATCGGTCCGGTCTGGTCGCCGTTGCCGAGGTCGCCGCGGTCCAATTCGCTCCGGATCAGCGCGAAGCGCGCATTGGTGCCGCCGATATCGGCGAGAAGTATCTGTCCTGTCTTGCCGATATTCATGACTCCGTGGCTGCCGCCGCCTTGCGGCACGACAACCCTGTCCTCCAGTCCTTCGACCCGATCCGCGCAGTCGCGGACAGTGCGAGAATCCGCCCTTGGGTGCGCCTAGTCAACACGGACGAGGCCAAACCGTTGCATCATGGGGGTTTCCCCATGACCAATTCGCGCGGGGCTTCGCACGGCGCGGGCGGTTGCGAAGCGGCGCGGGAAGGCCGACACTCAGCGGACTTGTCCGGCGCCGGCGCGCCGGGCACATCGAATGAGCCCGGCGATGAAGATTTCCGACCGCGACGTGTTGCTGGTGATCGACGTGCAGAACGATTTCTGCTCCGGCGGGGCGCTTGCCGTTCCCGGCGGCGAGAAGGTCGTCCCTGCCATCAACCGAATCGCCCAAAAATTCGCCAATGTGGTGCTGACCCAGGACTGGCATCCGCGCGACCACGCCTCGTTCGCGCCGAACCATGCGGGCAAGCAGCCGTTCCAGACCATCGAGCTCGACTACGGCACCCAGGTGCTCTGGCCGGCGCACTGCGTTCAGGGTACCTCGGGTGCGGAGTTCCATCGCGATCTCGACGTGGTCGGGGCGAGCCTCGTGGTGCGCAAGGGCTTTCGCCGTGACATCGATTCCTATTCGGCGCTGTTCGAGAACGACAAGCGGACGCCGACGGGACTGCTTGGATATTTGCGCGAACGCGAGCTGAAGACCGTGTTCGTCGCCGGCCTCGCGCTTGATTTCTGCGTCCGCTTCTCGGCGGAGGATGCCCGCAAGGCAGGGTTCGAGGTCGCCGTCATCGAGGACGCCTGCCGCGGCATCGATCTCGACGGCTCCGTCGCCGCGGCCCATCGGAGTTTTCGCGACCTCGGCATCTCCATCGTGAGCCTCGAGGCGTTCCTGTGACGATGGTGAGATAGCCATGGTGAATCAGGCCGGCAAACAGAGCGGCGCGCAGGGGCCCGTCCCGGACGACCCGCTGCTGTGGCCGTTTGCAGCGGCGCGCCTCGCCATGGACAGCTGCTTCTGGTGGCTGGAGCGCGGTCCGGCGGAGCAGGGCGACAGCACTTTGTCCTGGACGACCCCGAGCACCGTGGCGCTGGAGCTCGCGACCATGCGCCTGCGCGATTGCTCGCAGGCGCGGTCCGGCCAGCCGGCGCTGGTCTGCGCGCCCTATGCGCTGCATCGGGCCCTGATCGCCGATTTCGCCCCCGGCCACAGTGTAGTGCAGTCGCTGCAGACCGGCGGCATCGACCGGGTCTATCTCACCGACTGGCGGTCGGCGACGCCGGATATGCGCTATCTCTCGATCGACAGCTATCTCGGCGATCTCAATGTCGCCATCGACGAGATCGGCGCGCCGGTCGATCTGGTCGGCTTGTGCCAGGGCGGCTGGCTGTCGCTGCTTTATGCGGCGCGCTTTCCGGCCAAGGTGCGGCGGCTGGTGCTGGTCGGCGCTCCCGTGGATCTGTCGATTGAATCCTCGTTGTGCCGGCTTACCCGCAACGCGCCCGAGATGGTCTACGACCAGCTCGTCGCACGCGGCGGCGGCAATGTCCGCGGCGAGGAGATGCTGCGCTTCTGGTCCAAGGCGCCGAACCGCGACGACATCGTAACGGCGTTGCAGAGAGACCTCTCGGACGAGGAGGGCGCGGCGCTGCTCGCGCGGTTCGACCGCTGGAACGCCGAGACGCTCGATCTGCCGGGCAAATACTATCTGGAGATCGTCAACCGGATTTTCAGGGAGAACCAGATCGCTAGCAGCAGTTTCGTCGCTCTTGGTCGCACGGTCGATCCGACGGACGTCAAGGCGCCGGTCTTCCTGCTGGCCGGACTCGACGACGAGGTCGTGCCGGCTGCGCAGGCGCTCGCCACCGCCGGTCTCCTCGGCACGCCGCCGGCCTTCATTGCGGCGGCTTCCGAGCCGAGCAATCATCTCGGCCTGTTCATGGGCGCGCGCACCCACGCGCACGCCTGGCCGCGGATCGCCGCGTGGCTGCGCGACGATCTGTCCGGCGTGCTGGCCCGCAGCGCCTGAGCTCGCCAAGGTACCGGGCAGACCAAGGCGCTGGGCAGATGGCGCTGGGCAGACCGCGGCGCAAATCCGTTATGCATGACGGCGGATGGCCTGCACGGGACCGGGTCGATGGGCTACATAGGGTCTGGAGCTGACGGCTTCGGCAGCGAAGAGATTAAGGGTACTGCGCTCGATGACTTTCCACTCGATCTACGCCCACGGATTTGCGCGCGTGGCGGCCTGTGTCACCACGTCCCATGTCGCAGATCCCTCGGCCAACGCAAAGGCCGTGCTGGCGGCGGCCGATGCCTGCCATGAGCAGTCGGTGGCGGTCGCGGTGTTTCCCGAGCTGTGCCTGTCCGGCTATGCGATCGAAGACCTGGTCAAGCAGGATCCGCTGCTCGATGCGGTCGAGCGCGGCCTCGTAGGCCTCGTTGAGGCCTCAGCGGGACTGATGACGGTCCTGATCGTCGGAGCGCCGCTGCGCTTTGGTCATCGCATCTACAATTGTGCCGTCGTCATTCACCGCGGCAACATCCTCGGCGTGGTGCCGAAGACGTACCTGCCGACCTACCGCGAATTCTACGAAGGGCGGCATTTCGCCTCCGGCGCCGGCATGGTCGGAGAGACGATCGCGTTCGGCGGGCTGCATGCGCCGTTCGGCGTTGACCTCTTGTTTGCGGCCGAGGACGTTCCGGGCCTCACCATCGGCGTCGAGATCTGCGAGGACATGTGGATTCCGGTGACGCCGGCCTCGGAGCTGGCGCTTGCGGGCGCGAGCGTGCTGATCAATCTCTCGGGCAGCCCGATCACGATCGGCCGGGCGCGCTCGCGCGCGCTGCTGTGCCAATCGACATCGGCGCGCTGCCTCGCGGCGTACGTCTATTCGGCCGCTGGGGCCGGGGAATCGACCACGGATCTTTCCTGGGACGGCCAGACCTCGATCTACGAGAACGGCGTGCTGCTGGCCGAGGGCGAGCGGTTCCGCCAGGGCGGCCAGATCACGCTGGCTGACGTCGATCTCGATCTGCTCAGGCAGGAGCGTGCCTCGATGGGGACGTTCGATGACAACCGCCGGCAGCGCGAGGCGTTTTTCCGCAAGGTGACATTCGCGCTGAAGCCGCCGGCCGCCGACATCGGCTTCCTGCGCAAGGTCGAGCGCTTTCCGTTCGTGCCGAGCGACGAAAGCCTGCTCGAGCAGGATTGCTACGAGGCCTACAACATCCAGGTCGCCGGCCTCGTGCAGCGCATGCGCGCGACCGGCACCAAGCGCGTCGTGATCGGCGTGTCGGGCGGGCTTGATTCCACCCATGCACTGATCGTCGCCGCCAAGGCAGTCGACCTGCTCGGCCTGCCGCGCGAAAACATCCTGGCCTACACCATGCCGGGCTTTGCCACCGGCAGTGAAAGCAAGACCCATGCATTGGCGCTGATGCAGGCGTTGCAGACGAGCTGGCAGGAGCTCGATATCCGCACCACCGCGACGCAGATGCTGAAGGATATCGGCCATCCCTTCGGCAATGGCCAGAAGGTCTACGATGTCACCTTCGAGAACGTGCAGGCCGGCCTGCGTACGGATTACCTGTTCCGGCTCGCCAACCATCACGGCGGCATCGTCATCGGAACCGGCGATCTCTCCGAGCTCGCGCTCGGCTGGTGTACCTATGGCGTCGGCGACCAGATGGCACATTACAACGTCAATGCCGGCGTGCCGAAGACGCTGATCCAGCATCTGATCCGCTGGGTGATCTCATCGAAGCAGTTCAGCGACGACGTCAACCGGACGCTTGGCTCGATCCTGGCCGCCGAGATCTCGCCTGAGCTGGTGCCGGTCGAGCCCGGCCAGAAGCCGCAGAGCACCGAAGCATCCGTCGGCCCTTACGAGCTGCAGGATTTCAACCTGTTCTACACGCTGCGGTTCGGCATGCGTCCGTCCAAGATCGCCTTCATGGCGCAGCACGCGTGGAAGGATGTCGCCAATGGCGAATGGCCGCCGGCATTCCCGAGCGACCGGCGCAAGGCCTATGATCTCAAGGACATCCGCCGCTGGCTCGAGGTGTTCCTGCGCCGCTTCTTCGCCTTCAGCCAGTTCAAGCGCTCGGCGATGCCGAACGGCCCAAAGGTCTCGGCGGGCGGCTCGCTGTCGCCCCGCGGCGATTGGCGTGCGCCCTCGGATTCGAGCGCGGCGGCATGGCTCGAGGATCTCGAGCGGAACGTGCCGAACTGATCGGGGAGGCGGATCGTTGGGGAGATGATCTGATGTTGGCAGGGGATGGAGCGGAAGCGGAGGAGGCCAGGGTCGTCAACGGCCTCTACATCTTCGACATCGAGATGCGCGACGGCAAGCGCGGGCAGGCGAGAGGCGTCGTCGTGCTGTGCGACGGACGCATCATGGGCGGCGACAGCTATTTCTACTACACCGGCACCTACACCTTCCGGAACGGCAAGTGGCGGGGCGACATGATCGTCAATCAGCATACCGAAGCGGTCGGCAGGACGCTTGCGTTCGGCGGCAGGGAGGTCACCTGCGGCTTCTCGGGCGACTATTCCGCAGGCGGTGCCGAGGTCGAAGGCATGGCACTGGTCGGCAAGACCAGCGTGACATTCACCGCCCGCCTCACGCTGAAGGACGCGATGTAAATCCGCGTGACCGGCCCTCGTTCCTGCTCAGGAACCTTCGCACCTACAGAGCGTTCGCGTCTGTTGTTGCGAATTGTCGAGGAGAGGGACCATGCGTCAACATTTGATGTTATCGACTGCGGCCGTCGGGCTCATGCTCGCGTCCGGCATCGCCTACGCCCAGGCGCCCGGTGAGCGCAGAGACGAGCCAAAACGGACCGAGGAACCGGCGAAAGGCGCCGCGCCCCGCGGTGGTGCAGCTCAAGAACGCGTCCAAGATCGCGCCCAGGGCGCACAAGAGAAGGTGCAGGGAGCCGGCCGCGAGGAGAAAGGCGGCGGCCGCCGTGCGGAGGAAGAGAAGGGACGACAAGGCACCGCCGCCGAACGCGGCCAGCCCAATGCGAAAGAGCAGGCCCAGGAGTCTCGCGAGCCATCGCGAGATCGCAACCGAGAAGCCGACACGGCGAAACAAGGTCGCGAGACCGGCAAGAGCAGCGCCGAGACGAAGCAGGATAAGTCTGCGCCGCAGAAATCAACCGCCGAGTCCGAGAAATCCAAGACCGGCCCCGCTGGCCAGCAGAACGAGCGCACGGGAGCTGCGGCCAACCAGAAAGAGCAGAACCAGCCTCCGCGCAATGCCGCCGAGCAACAGCCGGCGCAACAGAACAACCGGCCGGCCACCGCGACGGACACGAACCGCGCAGCTCCGACCAACAATGCGCAAACCGCACCTTCCGGTACGCAGACCAATCAAGCCAATCAGACCACCCAGACCAACACGCAGGTTGGTCAGCAGACCAGCGTGACCACCGAGAAGCAGGTGCGGATGTCTGAAACGGTGAGCCGCGCGCGATTGGCGCAGCCGGAGCGCAACCTGAACATCTCGATCCGGATCGGCGAGACGATCCCACCGCGCGTGCGTCTCTACCGGCTGCCGCCGGAGATCGTCACGATCGAGCCCCAATATCGGGATTACGAGTATTTCGCGACCGACGATGACGTCGTCATCGTTGAGCCGCGGACGCATCGCATCGTCAGCCAGGTGCCGCGCGATCCGTCGCGAGCCCGCGCGCAGATGGGCGGCGCGGCCTCGTCGAACGTGGCAGCCGCCGGCAGCGCGACGAACAATAGCGTGAATTGTCAGATCATGCGGCGTGATGCGTCGGGCAATGTCGCCCAGGCAGAGCCGTCAACGGTCGGCTCGACCGCGCGCACGGATTCGCTGAGCGTGACGGTTCAGATGCCGGATGGCAGCTCGTCCGCACCGGTCGCCCTTGGGGCGGCCGCCGGCAATATCGTGGTCGCGACGCAAGGGCAGGGCGACTGCTCGGTGACGATCGAGCCGCAAACGCGCTGATCGAAAGACGACGCTGAAACGACAACGCGCCGCCCGGATGCCCCAACCGGACGGCGCGTTGCTGCGTTCAATCTGAAAGTTTCGAGGTCCGGAGTGCCTAGGAGTCCGGACCTCGTCACCTTGCCCCAGCCTTCAATCCCCCGCCCCATGTGGTCCCCCAACCCCATGTAGCGCGATCAGAGGGTGATGCCCGTGGAAGTGGCCGCCGATCGATGCACGCGATGTACGTGACATCGCGATAGGATTCCATTCCGGATCACTACGGACATAGACGCCGCTTGCCATGTGCCCGTTCTGCATCGGTGGTCTGATCGCTGTTGCCTGGTCCGCGGCACGCGATCGGCAGGATGTCCACATCTCCTCGGCGCCGCGCAACTCGAATTCACGGGCCTGTCATTGAACTGGTCTAGCGCTGCTCCCGTCATCGCTGACGGCGAAGGAGCAAGCCATGTCGAAGCCGGTGCTGGGCGCCGCATTGTCCATCAAATCGATCCCTGCACATCGCGACTGGCTCCTCGACCGGCAGCGCGAT
This sequence comes from Bradyrhizobium ottawaense, assembly GCF_002278135.3. NCBI lineage: Bacteria > Pseudomonadati > Pseudomonadota > Alphaproteobacteria > Hyphomicrobiales > Nitrobacteraceae > Bradyrhizobium > Bradyrhizobium ottawaense. Next base: position 4,320,280 of record NZ_CP029425.2, read on the forward strand.
CTCGAAATCCAGGATTTCTTCCGCGCCGATCTTCTCGACAGCGACTGGCGGAGCACGGCCGGCGAGATCAAGCAGATGCTGGCGGGCCATACCGGCCGGCTCGGCATTCACGGCCCGTTCTGGGGCTTCAAGATCGACAGCCACGATCCCATGATCCGCCAGGCCGTGACCAAGCGCCTGCTTCAGGGCCTCGACGCCGCCGAGTTCCTCGGCGCGACGCAGATGGTGATCCATTCGCCGTTCACGACCTGGGACCACAACAATCTCGATCTCTATCCTGACAATCGCGGCAATCTGGTCGAACGTGTCAAGGCGACGCTCGCCGAGGTGATCGCGCGCGCCGAGACCATCGGCTGCGAGATCGTCATCGAGAACATCGAGGACAAGGATCCGCGCGACCGGGTGCGCCTCGCCAGGGCGCTGGAAAGCGCCAAGGTCCGCGTCTCGCTCGACACCGGGCACGCCAACTACGCCCACATCTCCACCGGCGCGCCGCCGGTCGACTATTATGTCGAGACCGCTGGCGACATGCTGACCCATGTGCATCTGCAGGACACCGACGGCTTTGCCGACCGGCACTGGGCGCCGGGCGAAGGCAACATCCCCTGGGTCGCCGTGTTCCGTGCCCTTGGACGGCTGAATTCCAACCCGCGGCTGATCCTCGAACTCCGCAACCACGACGATGTCCGCGCCGGCGCAGCCTATCTGGCCGCGCGCGGTCTCGCCGAATAACCGCATCATCTGGGGCTACCGCCATGAGCAAATTCACCCGTCGCGCCATCCTGAAAACCGGCGGCGCCGCCGCAGGTACGCTGCTGCTGCCGCGCTTTGCGATCGCGCAGGGCGACAACCGTCCGTCGGTGACGATCGCCGTGCAGAAGGTGACGAATGCGAACGTGCTCGACGTGCTGCGCGAGCAGTCCAATGTCGGCGAGCGCGTGTTCTTCTCCTCGATCTGGGAAGGCCTGATCTCCAAGAACTGGCGCGGCAGCCTCGAGGCCGTGCCCGGCCTTGCCACCGAATGGCGCCGCATCGACGACCAGACCGTCGAGGTGAAGCTGCGCCAGGGCGTCAAGTTCCACAACGGTGACGAGTTGACCGCAGAGGACGTCGTCTTCACCTTCAGCCGCGAGCGCATGTTCGGCGAGACCGAGGCGAAGAGCCGCTCCACCATCCAGGCCTTCGAGAAGATCCCGACGCCGCGGCCGGGCAAGGAATTGCCGCCGGACGTCCCCGCGGTCGCACGCCGGATTTGGCCGGACCTCGTGCGGGTCGATGCGGTCGATAAATACACGGTGCGCTTCTACAATGCGACGCCCGACGTCACGATCGAGGGCCGGCTGTCGCGCTACGGCTCCGACATCATGAACCGCCGCGCCTGGGACGAATCCGCGAGCTATCTCGATTGGGCGCGCAAGCCCGTGACGACCGGCCCCTACAGGGTTGTCGAGCTCAAGCCCGACGTGTCGCTGACGCTGGAAGCGCACGACGAATATTGGGGCGGCCGTCCGCCGCTCAAGCGCATCCGCTTCCTGGAAGTGCCGGAGGTTGCCAGCCGCATCAACGGGCTGCTCTCGGGCGAGTACCAGTTCGCCTGCGACATCCCGCCGGACCAGATCGCCGGCATCGAGAAGAACGCCGCGTTCGAAGTGCAGGGCGGCACCATCCTCAACCACCGCCTGACCGTGTTCGACAAGAACCACGCCCAGCTCGCCAATCCCTTGGTGCGGCGCGCCTTCACCCACGCGATCGACCGCCAGGCCATCGTCGACAGCCTGTGGGCCGGCCGCACCCGCGTGCCGAAGGGGCTGCAGTGGGAGTTCTACGGCGACATGTTCAACTCCGACTGGAGCGTGCCAGCCTATGATCCAAAGCTGGCGCAGGATCTGCTCAAGCAGGCCAATTACAAGGGCGATCCGATTCCCTATCGCCTGCTCAACAATTACTACACCAGCCAGGTCGCGACCGCACAGGTGCTGGTCGAGATGTGGAAGTCGGTCGGCCTCAACGTCCAGATAGAGACCAAGGAGAACTGGTCGCAGATCATGGAGCGCGCGCCCACGCGCGCCGTGCGCGATTGGTCTAACTCGGCCGCCTTCAACGATCCGGTCTCCTCGCTGGTCGCCCAGCACGGCCCGAACGGCCAGCAGCAGCAGATCGGCGAATGGACCAATGTCGAGCTGAACAAGCTCTCGGAATTCCTGGAGACCTCGACCGACCGTGCCGCCCGCAAGAAGGCGTTCCGCCGCATGCTGGAGATCGCCGAGCGCGAAGACCCCGCCTACACGGTGCTGCACCAGAACGCGACCTTCACGGCCAAGCCGAAGTCGATCAAGTGGAAGGCCTCGCCGGCGTTCGCGATGGATTTCCGCGCCGGCAATTTCGAGGCCTGAGGTGTCACCACTCGTCAGCATTGCAGGCCTGAGCGTCGCCTTCAGCGGCGTGCCGGTCCTGCGCGGTGTCGATCTCGCTCTTGGCAAGGGCGAGGCGCTCGGCCTCGTCGGCGAGTCCGGATCGGGCAAGTCGGTGACCTGGCTTGCCGCGCTCGGGCTGTTGCCACGGCATGCCAAGGTCTCGGGCTCGGTGCGGCTCGACGGACGCGAGATCCTGGGCGCGCCGGCGGCCGAGCTCGACACGGTGCGGGGCGGGCGCGTCGCCATGATCTTCCAGGATCCGGCGAGCGCGCTCAACCCGGTCTTGACCATCCGCAGGCAGCTCTGTGAAGCGCTGGCGCTGCATCGTGATCTCCAAGGCAACGCCGTGAAGGCAGAAGCGCGACGGCTGCTCGATCTCGTCGGCATTCCCGATGCGGGCCGGCGGCTGGAGGCCTATCCGCACGAATTCTCCGGCGGCCAGGTCCAGCGCATCATGATCGCGATGGCGCTTGCCGGAAATCCGGATCTCCTGATCGCGGACGAGCCGACCACGGCGCTGGATGCCACCATTCAGGCCCAGATCCTGGAGCTGCTCTCGACGGTCCGCCGCGAACTCGGCATGGCGATGGTGCTGATCAGCCATGATCTCGGCGTCGTCGCGGAGAATTGCGACCGCGTCGCGGTGATGTATGCCGGCCGCATCGTCGAGCAGGCCCCCGCCAATCAGCTGTTCGCCGATCCCGTGCATCCCTATGCCCAGGGCCTGATCGGCGCGCTGCCGCCGCTCGACGGACCACGCCGCCGTCTCACCGCCATTCCCGGCACCGTGCCCGATCCCGCGATGATGCCTGATGGCTGCGCCTTCGCGCCGCGTTGTGCGATGGCGGCCGAGGCGTGCGGCGTTTCCGCGCCGAGTCTGGCGCCCATCGCCGATGATCGGGCTGTCGCCTGCATCCGCGCCGAAGCCTCGCGCCGCGCGCTGCTCGGGATCGCGGCCGAATGAGCCCGCCGCTCGTCGAGGTGTCCGCGATCGCTCGCAGTTATTCCCAGCGTTCCGGGATGTTCGGCCGCAGCACAGCCGTGCACGCGGTCGATGGCGTGTCGCTGACGATCCGCAAAGGCGAAACGCTGGGCCTCGTCGGCGAGTCCGGTTCGGGCCAGTCGACCACCGGACGCGTCGTGCTCGGCCTCGAGCCGCCCGATAGCGGCGAGGTGAGGTTCGACGGCAAGCCGATGGCTGCGCCGGGCACGCCGGCTTGGCGCGCAGAGCGCGCCCGCATGCAAATGATCTTCCAGGACCCGCTCGGCGCGCTGGACCGCCGTTTGCCGGTCGCGGCGCAAATCCGTGAGCCCCTCGACATTCACGGCGTCGGCTCACCCACGATGCGCGATGAGCGCGTCCGCGAATTGCTGCGCGCCGTCGAGCTGACGCCTGCGCATGGCGCGCGTTATCCGGGCGCACTGTCCGGCGGCCAGCGTCAGCGTATCGTGCTGGCGCGGGCGCTGGCGACAAAGCCCGATTTCCTGGTCTGCGACGAGCCGGTCAGCGCCCTCGACGTCTCGATCCAGGCGCAGGTGGTGAACCTGCTTTGCGATCTCCAGGCCCAACTCTCGCTCACCTTGCTGTTCATCAGCCACGATCTGCGCGTCGTCAGGCAGATCAGCAATGTCGTCGCCGTGATGTATCTCGGCCGCATCGTCGAGGTCGGCAGCGCCGACGATCTGTTCGCGCGACCGGAGCATCCCTACACCCAGGCGCTGGTGTCCGCCTCGCCGGCACCGGGCCGCCGCAGCGCAGGCCGCATCGTGCTCGCGGGCGATCCGCCGAACCCAGCCGCGCGACCGCAAGGCTGCACCTTCCATCCGCGCTGCCCGCGCGCGATCGCGCGCTGTGCGCGCGAGGTGCCGGCGCTCGCGGCTGTCGGTGGCAACAGGCAGGTCGCCTGCCATCTCGTCACGGGCGCCGAGACACGGGACGCGGCGTGATGGGACGCTACTTCGCCATTCGCATTGGACGCGCGGCGCTCACGATCGTGCTCGTCGTCACCTTCGCCTTCGTCGTGCTGCGGCTGTCAGGCGACCCTGCGCTGATGATTTTGGGACCGGAGGCGCCGCCCGAGGTGCTCGCGGCGTTCCGCAAGGCCTGGGGCCTCGATGATCCCATCTGGTTTCAGTATCTCGATTATTTCGGCGCCATCGCCAAGGGCGAGCTCGGCCGCTCCATGCGCGACGGACGGCCCGCGATCGAGCTGGTGCTGGAGCGGATTCCGGCGACGCTGGCGCTGACCTTGCCGGCCTTCGCCTTCAAGGTCGCGCTCGGCGTTCCCGCCGGCATCTACGCCGCGCTGCACCGGGGCTCCGCAATTGACCGCGCCGTGATGATGACGGCGGTGGCCGGCTTCACCGTGCCGAGCTTCGTCCTCGCGCTGCTGCTGGTGCTCGTGTTCGCCGTGCAGCTCGGCTGGCTGCCCTCGGGAGGGCAGGACAGCTGGCGCCACGCGATCCTTCCCATTGCGACGCTGAGCCTCGGCGGTGCCGCTGTGCTGGCGCGCTTCACCCGCAGTGCGATGCTGGAGGTGCTGGGCCAGCCCTATATCCGCACCGCATCCGCAAAGGGCGTGCCGTGGCGCAGGGTGGTGACATCGCATGCGCTGCCGAACGCGGCGATCCCGACCGTCACCATTTTGGGCTTCATGGTGGGCACGCTGATCGCAGGCGCGGTCGTGGTCGAGAGCGTGTTTGCCTGGCCGGGAGTAGGGCGGCTTCTCGTCGTCGCGGTCGCCAACCGCGACCTCGCCGTCGTGCAATGCATCTTGCTGCTGGTCGCCATGACCATGGTCACGTCCAACCTCGTTGTCGACTTCCTCTACGGCTTCCTCGATCCGCGGTTGCGCGCCAAAGGAGCGCACGCATGACCGACGCCACGCTGAAGGACACGGCCAGCGGCCGCCGCATCAGCCTGCCGGCGATCCCGGTCTCGGTCCTGCTTGCGGCCGCCTGGATCGCCGCGATGCTGGTGGTTGCGGCTTTCGCGGAGAAGATCGCGCCCTACAGCTTCACCCAGCTCGACCTGCGCAATCGGCTGGCCGCGCCCGGCAATGTCGCGCACTGGCTCGGCACCGACGAGCTCGGCCGCGACGTGCTCTCGCGCCTTCTGGTCTCGATCCGCATCTCGCTGCTGATCGCCTTCGGTGCGACCGCCATCTCCGCGATCGTCGGCACCACGCTCGGCTTCCTCGCCGCGCATTTTCGGGGCGCCGTGGAGCAGTTCGTGCTGATGCTGACCGACTTCCAGGCCAGCATGCCGTTCCTGATCATGGCGCTCGCGGTGCTCGCCTTCTTCGGCAATTCGCTGCCGCTGCTGATTGGCCTGATGGGCATGTTCGGCTGGGAGCGCTACGCCCGCATCGCCCGCGGCCTTGCCATCTCCGCCAATGCGCAAGGCTACGCCGCGGCGGTCCGCCAGTTGGGGGCGACGCCGCCCCGGATTTACCTCCGGCACATCCTGCCCAACATCGCCTCGACCCTGATCGTCTCGACCACGCTTGTCTTCCCCGAGGTGATCCTGATGGAGTCAGGCCTGTCCTTCCTCGGCCTCGGCGTGCAGCCGCCGATGACCAGCCTCGGCAACATGGTCGGCTACGGCCGCGAATACCTGACCCGGGCCCCCTGGATCATGCTGGCGCCGGCCGCCACCATCGTCGTGACCACGCTGGCAGTTTCGGTGATCGGCGACTGGCTGCGCGACCGGCTCGATCCGACGTTGCAGTAACGGATGCGCCTCGGGATCATCCGCCGTCATTCCGGGGCGCGCGAAGGCGCGAGCCCGGAATCCATTGTCCCGCGGGTGCTGCCGCCCGATGGATTCCGGGTTCGATGCTGCGCATCGCCCCGGAATGACGGAGAGAGGTAGGCTAGGCGCCGAAAACCCCGCGCCGGGAGCAGGGGAGCCCTGTCCGCCCCAAGTTCCCGTTGCGCGCGTTCCCCGCGTGCGCTATCCGGCCACAAAGGCCTGAGGCGGCACCAGATTTTCCCGCCCGGCCGGTCAAACCGAGGACGGAAACCGCCATGCCAGCCTATCGCTCCCGCACCACCACCCACGGCCGCAACATGGCGGGTGCCCGCGGCCTCTGGCGCGCGACCGGCATGAAGGACGCCGATTTCGGCAAGCCGATCATCGCGGTCGTCAATTCCTTCACCCAGTTCGTGCCCGGTCATGTCCATCTCAAGGACCTCGGCCAGCTGGTCGCCCGCGAGATCGAGCAGGCCGGTGGCGTCGCCAAGGAATTCAACACCATCGCGGTCGACGACGGCATCGCGATGGGCCATGACGGCATGCTCTACAGCCTGCCGTCGCGTGAGCTGATCGCCGACAGCGTCGAGTACATGGCCAACGCGCACTGCGCCGACGGCCTCGTCTGCATCTCCAATTGCGACAAGATCACCCCCGGCATGCTGATGGCCGCGCTGCGGCTCAACATCCCCGTCGTGTTCGTCTCGGGCGGCCCGATGGAGGCCGGCAAGGTCAAGCTGCAGGGCAAGACCAAGGCCGTCGACCTCATCGACGCCATGGTCGCCGCAGCCGATTCCAAGGTCAGCGACGACGACGTCAAGGTGATCGAGCGCTCGGCGTGCCCGACCTGCGGCTCCTGCTCGGGCATGTTCACCGCCAACTCCATGAACTGCCTGACCGAGGCACTGGGCTTGGCACTGCCCGGCAATGGCACGGTGGTGGCAACCCATGCCGACCGCAAGCGCCTGTTCGTCGAGGCCGGCCACACCATCGTCGATCTCGTCCGCCGCTATTACGAGCAGGACGACGCATCCGTGCTGCCGCGCAACGTCGCAAACTTCAAGGCGTTCGAGAACGCGATGACGCTCGACATCGCCATGGGCGGCTCGACCAACACCGTGCTGCATCTGCTCGCCGCCGCCCATGAAGGGCAGGTGGAATTCACCATGAAGGACATCGACCGGCTTTCCCGCCGCGTGCCCGTGCTGTGCAAGGTCGCGCCGTCGGTCGCCGACGTGCATGTCGAGGACGTGCATCGTGCCGGCGGCATCATGGGCATTCTGGGCGAGCTCGACCGCGCCGGCCTGATCGACACCTCGGTCTCGACCGTGCACGCGCCGACCATGAACGACGCTCTGGAACGCTGGGACATCAAGCGCTCCAAGAGCGAAGCGGTCCGCACCTTCTTCCGCGCTTCGCCCGGTGGCATCCCGACCCAGGTCGCCTTCAGCCAGGAGCGCCGCTACGACGAGCTCGATGCCGACCGCGAGAAGGGCGTGGTGCGCGACCTCGAGCACGCCTTCAGCAAGGACGGGGGCCTCGCCGTGCTCTACGGCAACCTCGCGCAGGACGGCTGCATCGTGAAGACCGCCGGCGTCGATGCTTCCATCCTGAAATTCTCGGGCCCCGCGCGCGTGTTCGAAAGCCAGGATGCGGCCGTCGAAGGCATCCTGGGCGGCAAGGTCGTCGCCGGCGAGATCGTGGTCATCATCTACGAAGGTCCGCGCGGCGGCCCCGGCATGCAGGAGATGCTCTATCCCACGAGCTACCTGAAATCGATGGGCCTCGGCAAAGCCTGCGCGCTCGTCACCGACGGCCGCTTCTCCGGCGGCTCCTCCGGCCTGTCGATCGGCCATCTGTCGCCGGAAGCCGCCGAAGGCGGCAACATCGGCCTGGTGCGCACCGGCGACCGCATCGCCATCGACATCCCGAACCGCAGCATCAGCTTAGAGGTTTCCGACGAGGAGCTCGCCAAGCGCCGCGCCGCGGAAGAGGCGAAGGGCGATGCCGCCTGGCAGCCGGCTGCGCGCAAGCGCAACGTCTCGACCGCGCTGCAGGCCTACGCTGCGCTCACCACCAGCGCCGCGCGCGGCGCCGTGCGCGAGGTCAAGCGGCGTTCGAAATAGCGCCTCGACACGCCTCAGGCGGGAGTCGATTTCTCCGAAGCGCTCGCGGTCCCCCGCGAGCCCGCAGATGCGCTTTGCAGGACAGACAAATGAAGCCGGGACGGGTGGTAAAGAAACGGCCCCCGCCTCCTGGGGTGTGGGCTATTGGGGGGTGGAGGCGAGAGCCGCTTTGCGAAGTGGGCACCCGACGTGCGGGCTCGCCCGCCAGGCCCTGTGAATTTAGTGTATTTGTGCCCGCTTTGCTATTTAATTTTTATTTATTTTCGTTGTTTTTTTATTTAATCGTGCAATCCTAAGAAAAATAGCCGAAATCCATTTTTCCGAATCCGGCCAGGCGGTCGCCGTATCCTCCGCAACAGTCCGGATGCCATTAGCGGAGTAAGCCATGAGTCAATCTCCATCGCTCGTGCCGCACATGACGACAGACCGGGACGTCTATCTCGTGCTCGATGATTTCGGCCGGCGGCTCGGCCGCGCCTGGTGTGAAACTGCCGAGGAGGACGCCAATCGGGCGACCCTGCTCAGACATCTCGTCGAGGGGCAATATCTCCATCCGGCACGTGTCGTGGCCTTCAATACCGCGGAAGGATGGTCACGAGATGCCACCGCAGAAATAGCGGACGAGCTGCGCCGCCGCTTTGTCGAATTCGAGGAGACAGATCCCTCGCTGCTGGAGTTTTTGGAAAGAGCGGCGAGGCGCTGAAGCGCGAGCTTGACGGAGGCGGATGAGGGCCTTTCGCGTTAATGCGCGTGGTCAATGAGTTCTTACCGGTCGGCCGCGATTGGCCTTTCGCATTAAGGATGCCCCGACGAAGTTCGGCAGCCCTGGATTTTGCGGCGTATACTGCCTGCGACCTTCGCAAATCCATTTTTGGGCAACTGGGGCACCACCGCAATGTCTCGTACTCTCGCTGTTGTTTTCTCGACCGCCGTCGCCGCGATTTCCATGACGGGCGCAGCCTCCGCCGGCTGCTACAATTGCTACGCACCGCCGCCGTGCCAGACCTGCTATCAGCAGCAATACGTGCAGCCGCAATACCGCACCGTCGACGAGACCGTGATGGTCTCCCCGGGCTCCGTCGTCGCGCACCGCTCGCCCGCGCAGTACCGCACCGTGATGGTGCCTCAGACCGTGATGGTCGCGCCGCCGAGCGTCCAGTACGAGCGCATCCCCCCGCAATACGCCACGCGCCAGCGCGTCCAGATGGTCTCGCCGGGCTATTCCTATTACGCCCCAGTGCAGATGGGATGCGCGTCCTGCGGGTACTGAGCTAGAGGCAGTCACGAAGAACATTTGCGCGGCGCTCCTCACGGGGCGCCGCTTTCTTTTGCGCGGTGTAAAGGGAGCGGATCTTTGAACCGGTAAGCCTTTGTTGCCGAGCTACATGTATCAGAAGGCGGCAGTGTTTTGCGCGAGCTTGAGGCGTCGTCCGAGAGCTTCTATCAGGTCAGCGTCAGTACCATATGGACCGTATCAGCTTCGCGGCGTTCTGCGCGTTCGAACCCAAATCTGCCAAGAAGACTGAGCATCGCAGCGTTGTCCGGCAGCACCTCCGCGGTCAGTTCCTTCAGCCTGGCTTCGCGGGCAAGGCTGATCAGGTGACGCAGCAGCAGTCCGCCGATGCCGCGTCCTTGCCAGGCGTCGATCACCATGAAGGCCGTCTCGGCGCAGCCCGGCCCGGCTGCGACATATCGCGCGCCGCCCACGATGGTGCTCCGACCTGCATTCGCCACGCACGCGACCAGCGCCACATGGTCCTTGAAATCGACCTCGACGAAAAAGGCGCGTTCCTTCTCGGAGAAATGACGCTTTAGCATGAAGAAGCGGCGCTGGAGGGACTGTGTGCCCACCTCGCCAAGCGCGGCCAGCATGGCGGCCTGGTCATCTGGCCGGAGAGCACGGATCTCCACGGCCGTACCGTCGCGGAGCTGTTCGTTTCGCGCGTAATTTGCTGCATCCGACATGCGTTCGCGTCGCAATTGTTGAGCCGCTACGTGACAACGGCACCCGTCCGATCAGGCCGCTTTCAGTCCTTTGCCGGTTGATTTGGATCAAGCCTGCAGTCCCGGTCCGGCCGCTAGGCTTTCCGCATGGCCAATCAGCCGGGCGCAGGCCGCAGACCTTGAAGACACTTCGCCAACTTTTTTCCACCAGCGACGTCGTTCAGCTCGTGATCCGGCTCGGCTTGCTTGCGCTGCTAATCCTGTGGACGCTCCTGATCATCCGTCCCTTCGTGCCGATCCTGACCTGGAGCGCGGTGCTTGCCGTGGCATTCTATCCGGTCTTCAGCTGGCTCGCGAAATGTCTGGGCGGCCACCCGCGGACAGCGGCGGTGCTCCTTACCTTCACCATGCTCGGCATCGTCATCGGTCCGGCGGCCTGGCTCGGCCTCAGTGCGGTTGAAGGGGTCAGGGAGCTTGCAGGGCAACTCGGTAGTGGCGATCTCGCGCTGCAGGCGGCGCCGGAGCGGATCAGGGACTGGCCGCTGGTCGGGCCGCAGCTCTACGATCTCTGGAATCAGGCCTACACCAACATCCGCGCGGCCGTGCGCGAAGTTGCGCCATATCTGAAGCCGATTGCCGGCATGATGCTGTCATTCGCAGGCAGCGCCGGCCTTGGCACCCTGCAGTTCCTGATGTCGGTGCTGGTCGCCGGATTTCTCTTTCCATATGGTCCGCAGCTCGTCAGCGCGATCCGCGGTTTCCTGTTCCGAATCGTGCCGGAACAGAGCGAACATTTCCTCGAGCTGGCGGCTGGGACCATCCGGGCGGTGTCGCAAGGCGTCATCGGCGTCGCCATTATCCAGGCGCTGCTCGCCGGCATCGGATTCAAGCTGGCGGTCATCCCAAGCGCGGGGCTGCTCGCCGTCATTGTTCTGCTGCTGTCGATCGTGCAGCTCGGTGCAGGGATCGTCCTCATTCCGGTCGTCATCTGGATCTGGATGGACAAGGACGTCACCACGGCGCTGCTCCTGACTGTGTTTCTCGTCATCGTCGGTCTTCTCGACAACATCCTGAAGCCGCTGGTCATGGGACGGGGCCTCTCCACGCCGGCGCTCGTCATCCTGATCGGAGTGATCGGTGGCACGCTCGCGCATGGGATCATCGGTCTGTTCATCGGACCGATCATTCTTTCGGTCGCCTGGGAACTCACAGCGGCCTGGATCAGCATCGACCGGGCCGTGCGGCCTGCGCAGCTTGTCGCTGACCGTTGACTTAAATCAACGCCTCAGCGATGGCGGCGCCTCTTGAATGCCTTGCACGACGACGCAGCGTCCTCTTTTTGGACATCAAGCGCCAGCGCGGCGATTATTGGCAACTGAACCTGCCCGCAGGGTAATTCCTACTATCGCTATTGATGAACGCAGAAGCGCAAGTGAGGTCGGTTATGGCCGGAACGAACAAGCTCTCGGTCGAGAAAGCTCTCGAAAAATTGCGCCAAGATGATCGGATCAAATCGAGCGGAGAGCAGCGTGACGAAAAGAGTGAAGACCTGCGTCGAGAGATCAAGCGCATGAGGGCGCAGCGATCGCGGCTTGATCGCGCGCCCTCCAAGTAAAGCGTAGCTGTGTCCAGGCGTGACCATCTAAGTGCGCACGGATCGAGCCGGCCAAGGCTGGAGTAAAGCGATGTGGGTGCTGATGTATGTCTTTTCCTACTCGATCAGTCCTGCCGCGACGAACGACAAGGCGGAATGGCGACTCCTTCCGACTGTCGTCTTCCAGGAGTTTTCCAACGAAGAGCGGTGCCGGAAGGCCAAAGCCACGCTTGAAGGAAGCTTGAGCGGGGCGGGCGCCAAGCTCCGAATCGGCTTGGAGGATCTCAAGAGCCTGGGTAAAGCGGATCCAGCTCAGATCATCATCGCGTACAACGTGGAATGCCTGCCGAAATAGGCCCCTAGGCCGCGGTGTAGCCCAGGTGCCCGCATCTGTGGATGCGAACCGGCAATCGGCATGAGACCGCCGGCATCGTACCGATCGGTCCAAATTGGGTCCAAGTTCGCGTTGCGCTCAGTCCAAAGCTAAGCTAACTCCCTGGCATTGTTACGAGGGAAGGGTGGCCGAGTGGTTTAAGGCACCGGTCTTGAAAACCGGCGTGCCCGCAAGGGTACCGTGGGTTCGAATCCCACCCCTTCCGCCAGTCTATCCGAACGGGGTCTCTCGGTCGGGCTTTCCCGAGCAGGTGATCGGTGGACCAGGCGTTAAATCCGGACGGGCTCGGCAAGCTCAAGCTCCGCATTCAGGCGTTGCGCGCCAAGACCATCGCCAATGGCTGCACCGAGGACGAGGCGCTGTCTGCCGCCGCCAAGGTCGCCGAGCTGCTGGATCGCCACGATTTGTCACTCTCCGACGTCGAGCTGCGCGCCTCGCCGTGCGAACGGAGGGTCTATGAGACCTATCGCAAGAAGCGAATTCCGCTCGACGACTGCATCGGCGCGATCGCTCATTTCTGCGATTGCCGGGTCTGGCGCGAGAAGAACCCGGCCGGCGAGAACATCTATGTGTTCTTCGGTCTCGGCGCCGATGTCGAGGTCGCGCATTACCTGGCCGAATTGATCGACGGCGCCGTGCGCGCCGAACTTGGCCGCTTCAAGACCTCGGTCGACTACGCCCGGTTCCGGCACCAGGAGCGGCATCTGGCCAATGCCTCCTTCGCGCTCGGAATGGTGGCGTCCATCGCGCAAAGGCTGGTGGCGATGAAGGCCAGTCGCGATCAGGTCAACGAAAGCACCGGTCGCGGGCTGGTCGTCCTCAAGACCTCGGTGGTCGATGCAGAATTAGACAAGCTCGACCTCAAGCTCCGGACCGCGCGCAGCACCAGCCGGATGGTGTCGATGACGGCCTATGAAGCCGGCGGCGCCGCCGGCGCGTCGCTGGCCATCAATCCCGGCCTTGGCGAGTCGCAGTCAGAGACCGCTCGCAAGGGAAGCTGAGGGGCGCGGCTTCGGCCGGAGTCGAGAGCATGGCGATGTCGGTCGTCTATGCTGCCGGCGTGCTGATAACATGCAGCGTCACCGTAATTCGGCGGAGACTGTGAGAGCGGAAGCGACGAGGGGCGGTAGCGACTTCGTCGCGCAGCCGGCACCGGACTCGAAGTGGAACAGCAGCTACCGCGAAGCGTCAGTAGCTGGTAGGTTCGGCACGAAGTGAGGACCGACATCATGGCGACGGACTGCTGCGAACAGAGCGGCTCTTGCTGCAGCCCCCCACCATTGAACCTCGAACCTGTTCGGCGCACAGCGTGCGGGTCCGCAGAGGCGGCGTGTTGTTGTTCCGGCGGTGTTCCGGTCTTCGACGGAATGGACCCCACGTACAAGCGGGTCCTCTGGACGGTAATCGCTGTCAACGGCTCGATGTTCTTGATCGAGATGCTTGCTGGGCAACTGGCAGGTTCACAGGCGCTGAAAGCCGATGCTCTGGATTTTCTTGGTGACACGGTGACGTATGGGCTCAGCTTGGCCGTGATCGGGGCGAGCCTGCGACGCCGAGCTACAGCCGCCCTTTTCAAGGGTCTCTCTCTCAGCGTGATGGCGCTCTGGGTTGTCGGGTCGACTGTCTACCAAACGCTCATTCTCGGTACGCCAAAAGCAGAAGTTATGGGAGTGATTGGATTTCTTGCTCTTGCGGCCAATCTCGGTTCGGTCTTGATGCTCAGGCCGTACAAGGATGGGGACGCGAACGTCCGGTCTGTTTGGCTCTGCTCGCGAAACGACGCAATAGGCAACGTGATCGTGATGGTCGCCGCCTTGGGCGTTTGGGGGACCGACACAGCTTGGCCCGACCTCCTCGTCGCTGCCGTGATGGGTGGCATCTTCCTGACCTCCTCGATCCAGATACTCCGACAGGCTTGGAGCGAGTTCAACGCGGATAACTCCGCAAGCCAGCAGACCGCTGCCGCTCGTTGACAACTCGGGCGGCTAATTAAGATTGGAAGCTTGTCCGCCAACATGAACAGTGATGCCTAGAACGTGCGACTCTTGAACACCTGAGCATTGACCAAAGCGTACGAGGAAGGCGGATGATCTGCACCCTTCCTCGCGCAGCCGTGGCCCCACACGCTTGAGTCCCCCCGTCTGTTCTGACGGGCAGCTCGACTGGAGAGAAAGCCTCAGCTCTTCGGATCGCCGCCCTTCAGCGCGTTCCAGGCGGCCTGGTTCGCCTGGTCGAACGCCTTGCGGGATTCGGCGAGCGCGGCGCTCAGGACCGACCAAGATTCGCTGCCGGCCTGCTTCAGCTTCTGCAGACGCGCTTCTGCTTCGGACGCATCGGATTTCATCTGCTTGAGCGCGGCATCGACATCGACGGTGCGGGCTGCAGCCACTTTAGCCGCGGCTTCGCGGAATTTGTCCGCCGCTTCGCGCCACGCCTTTGCCTGGGCCGCTGCAACGTCCTTGAAGGTGGCCTGCTGCTGCTCGAACTGTTTTCCGGCGCCTTCGAAGTAAGTTTTCACCTGGGCCTCGAATCCAGCCCACTGCTTCTCCAGGTCAGCCTTGGCGTCCGTCCAGGCGGCTTCACCTGCTTCCGCCTGGGTCTTTAGCATCGCCTGAAACGCGTCACGGCGCGTCGTCAGATCGGACAGAAGTTGATCCGTCTTCACCTTGGACTCTGCCTTGGCCTGACCGGCCTTGACCTCGAACGAGGCCAATGCGGCGTCCATCTCGTCGATCCGCTCCTTGGCCCAATTGAGGTAGAAGTGCATGCTGCTCTGCTGTGACATGGCCGTCTCCATCTGCTTGCCGACGGCAGGTTCCCAGAGCTTCGGCTTGCTCGTATTGACCTGTCTCAATGATCGTGATCTCACGAAATTACGACGGCGGCTTCGCACAGCGCAGACCCAGCGCGCCTGACAACCTCGACCTCCTGGATTTGTGGAACCCCTTGAGCGTTCAGCGCGTTTAGACGCGAATGCGATTGCGAGGTCCACCTGCTCCAGAGCTCATCCACCCTGATCCCCGGCGACACCGTCTGGCGGCGGTGCAAGGCGCGGCACGTGGCGGTTCTGAACGATGCTGCCGCTTATTTCGCGGCCCTGCGCGAGGCGCTGCTCGCGGCGGAAGATATCGTCTACATCATCGGGTGGGACATCCACAGCGAGACCCGGCTGGTCGGAGCGTCGGGGCGGGCGGACGACGGCTTGCCGGAACTGCTCGGCCCATTTCTGCGTGCCCTCGTGCACCGCCGGCCGGACCTGCGGATCAACATTCTCGTCTGGGACTTCGTCTCGTTCTACGCCTCCGAACGGGAATGGAATTCCGCGGCCAAATTCACCGCCGACACGGACGGCCGAGTCCGATTTCATCTGGACTCCACGCTTCCGTTCGGTTCGGCCCAGCACCAGAAGATCGTCTGTATCGATGGTTCACTGGCGTTCGTCGGCGGGCTCGATCTGACGATCAGGCGCTGGGACACGAGCGACCATCGCGCCGATCACGAACTGCGCTGCGACCCCCAGGGCAAGCCATACCCGCCGTTTCATGATGTTCAATGCGTGGTAGACGGGAATGCTGCCGCCTCGCTGTTCGAGCTGGCCGAGGAGCGCTGGCGTGCGGCAGGCCAACAAATACAGGATCGGCGTGCGCAAAAGGGGATGCGCTGGCCGGCGGATGTTCCGGTCGAGGCTGAGCTCATGCCGGTTGGGATCGCCCGGACCGAGGTGGTCTGTCCTGCAGGTTCGACCATCAGGGAGGTCGAACGCTCCTTGATTGCAGCGATCCGGTCCGCGACGAGCTTTATCTACATCGAGAACCAGTTCACCAGCGCCATCAAGATCGCGCGTGAGTTGGCGGAGCAGATGCAGCGCGTGCCGTCGCTCCGGGTTCTGGTCGTCGCTCCAAAACTGCATTCCTCGTGGCTGGAATCCCAGGCCATGCAGAATGGTCGTGGTGCGTTCATCGACTGCTTCAGCGAGGCCGGCGTGGCAAATCGTATCCGCTTCGTCTACCCGGTCTCACGAGAGGGAGACACGGAAGCGGCCGTGATGGTGCACAGCAAGCTCATGATCGTCGATGACAGGATCTTGAGGATCGGCTCGGCCAATTTGAACAACCGGTCGATGGGCGCCGACAGCGAATGTGATCTGATCTTTGAAGCCGTATCCGACGAACATCGGGAGTCCGTCGCTTCAGTTCGGCATCGCCTGATAGCCCATTTTTGTGGCCTCGACGAACAGAGCGTCAGGCAAAACGACGATCGTCTTCTTGCTCTTATGGACGAGGTGTCGAAAGCCGATGGCCCGAAGACGCTGCGGGCAGTGGAAGCCTCAGTCCTGACCAGCACCCTTGCCACGATGGTTCAGCCGGTGGCGGACCCTGAGCGGCCCCTTCATCTCGAGCGGGCGGCATCGCGCATGTGGAGCACGAAGACCGTCATCGGGATCTTATCGATCGCCGTGGCGCTTCTTGGCTTGGCAATAGCCTGGTCGTACACCTCCTTGGGCGATTTCGCCGACACGGGCCGCATCTCGAATTTGCTGTCGACCTATTCCCAGTCCGTCTGGGGGCCGCCACTCGCAATCGCGGTTTTTGTCGTCGGCGGGCTGGTGGTGTTTCCGGTGCTCGTGCTCATTGCAGCAACGGCTGCCGCGCTTGGGCCATGGCTGGGTTTCGCCACGGCGATCGCCGGTGTCTTGCTCAGCGCCTTCATCCTTTTCGTGATCGGGCGCGCCCTCGGACGGCAGCGGCTTCAGCAGTTGCTCGGACGACGTGCCGCGCGGATCCAGGACCGCGTTGTCGGCAAGGGCGTCCTGGCTGTCGTCGTCATCCGGATGATTCCCATCGCACCGTTCTCGGTCGTGAATGTCGTGGCTGGCGCGAGCACGCTGCCTTTACGCGACTTCCTGCTCGGAACCCTGCTTGGCATGACGCCTGGTATTCTTGCCATGGCCGTGCTGGGGGCTCAGATCGCGGATTTGGCCCGCAACGCATCCTGGAGCAGCATGTTGCTGTTGGTGCTGGCGTTCCTGGGCTGGCTCGGCGTCTGCGCGGGCGCGCAATTCCTCGCGACCTGGCTCGCCGGGAGGCGCTGATGGCGCCGGTGCGTTTCATGACGTGGAATGTGCACGGCACGTTCAATCTCAATCCGAAGTTCGATCTGGAGGGGGTCTGCTCCATCCTTCGCAAATGGGCCCCTGATGTCGTCGCGCTTCAGGAGGTGGATTCGCGATCGAGGTCCGACGATCCGTTTGCGAAGCTGGCGAGTGTCGTCGGCGATCACCGCGTTCACGCCAAGTCGATTGTCACTGCGGATGGCGACTACGGTCAGATGCTGCTGAGCCGCTTTCCGTTCTCCGGGGTGCCCGAAATCGTCGACGTGTCGTATCGGGAGCGCGAGCCGCGCAGGGCCATTGCCACTGGCCTCCTGACGCCGGTCGGTGACGTGCGCGTGGTTGCCACGCATCTCGGCCTGAGCATCCACGAGCGGTATGCCCAGGCACAAACCCTGGTGAGCCTGGTGAAACCCGGAAGGACCGTCGTCCTCGGCGATTTCAACGATTGGTTTTGGGTCAAGTCGGTGCGGCGGGTGCTCGCGCAGGCCTGCCCCAACCGTACGCGGCTGCGCACCTTCCCATCGCGCCTACCCCTTATGCGGCTTGACCGGATTTATGCGACGTCTGATAGCCGGATCGAGAAGGTCTGGACCGACGTGGAGGCGAGAGCCTTCTCGGACCATCTGCCCGTCATTGCCGATGTTGAGATCCAGGGGCCTTCGAGAACCCAAGAAAATCTTTATTGTCCAATAGCATAGCTACTGTGCATGGGGTTGTTTTTCGATATTTGCTGGAGCGGCCTTCGGGCACGGCGAACAGCTCGAGTTCCAATTTGCGGGTCCGCGGGGTCCACCTTATGGAACCCTTTCGCCGCGTCTGCGTTGTCTCCGCATGACTGAAGACCTTTCCTTCCGACGCAAACCCCTGACCCCCGAGCAGCGCCAGGCGCGCGATGCGGCACGCCGGATCGAGGCCGAAAAGGCCATGCGCGACCATGAAGAGGCGCAGAAGGCGTTTTACGCCAACAAGGAGCGGCTGAGGGCCGAACGGCTGGCGCGCGAGGCGGCGGCGGCGAAGGCCTGATCCTGCGCGGGTCCCTCCGGCAATATTCTGACGCGATCTGTCCGTGCGATGCCGCCGGCTAGTGCCGGTTCGGCGTCCTCGTCGCGCTCCAGGCCAGCCTCAGCGCCTGGACGGCACCTGTGAACGCGCCACGGGGCGATTGCGCTTCGATGGCTTCGGCTGCGATGCGGCAATCGTCGGCGACTTTGAGCAGCCCGCTTCGCGCGAGGTCCATGGTGGAGAGGGCGGCCTGCTCCAGGCAGACCCGTTCAAGCCGTCGAAACTCCCGCAGCTCTTTGTTCATGCGTCAGCTCTCGGTATGCCCCAAGCCATGCGGCGCTGAGTCTGCTTAACGATCGGTAAACGGTCTCTGCCTAGCCAAGTCGGCTGGCGCCGGGCTTGTGCGGGCCATGCACGCGCCCGGCGCGGGGGCGCATCGGCAGGCTTGACGGCGTTTGGCTTCCGCCGGAAGCTTCAACTGATCCGAACTGACGTGAAGCACGGAGACGTTCGCCCCCAGCCAGTCCGACACCCATCAGCGCAAGTGCAAATGGAGCTGACCATGACCACGTTCGACAAGCGCGAGCAGGGCTTTGAGGCCAAATTCGTCCACGACGAGGAGTTCATGTTCAAGGCCACCGCCCGGTCCAACAAGCTGCTCGGGCTCTGGGCTGCAGGCCAGCTCGGGCTCAGCGGCGATGCCGCGGCAAGCTACGCAACCACGCTGGTGACGGACCATCTGGAGAGCCGGGCGATCGCCGATGTCGTGGACAAGGTGTCAGGCGATCTCGCCGCCAAGGGCATCGCGCGTGAGCAGGTCGCGCTGAAGCTTCAGGAGTGCCTGCACCAGGCGCTGGCGCAGCTCGAAGTGGACAAGCAATAAGGCCGACGTTGGTAACCTCACTGGGCCTGCTTGCGCGTGCCGGAGTCACCGAGCTTGTCGACATAGGCAATGCCGATCGCCGAAACGACGAAGGTGAGGTGAATCAGCACCTGCCACATCACGCCGGTCTCGGTGAAGCCGGCGCGGTTCGAGCCGAGATTGCCGGCCTCGATGAAGGTGCGCAGCAGCGCGATCGAGGAGATGCCGATGATGGCCATGGCGAGCTTGATCTTGAGGACGCTCGCATTGACGTGGCCGAGCCATTCCGGCTCGTCGGGATGGCCCTGCAGGTCGAGCCGCGAGACGAACGTCTCGTAGCCGCCGACGATCACCATCACCAGCAGATTGGAGATCATCACGACGTCGATCAGCGCCAGCACGCTCATCATGATCTGCTGCTCGGTGAGATCGAGGGCGTGCCAGGAGAGGTGCCAGAGCTCTTTCAGGAACAGCGCGATATAGACGCACTGCGCCACGATCAGTCCCAGATAGAGCGGCAGCTGCAGCCAGCGCGAGCCGAAGATGATCATCGGCAGCAGGCCCAGGCGCGGCGGGGGCGAACAGGGTTCGGCACGAGGTTCGGATTGGGGTGAAGGCTCAACCGACATTCAGGCTGCATCCTCGCAATCGAAACGATCGCTTTTATCTAGCCCGACAACATGGCCGGCGGAAGACGCCCCGCGTGTCTCGCCTTCGGCGGACCTGGCCATTTCGTGCTAGCGTGCCGAACGGCCATCGCGCGACGATGTGGATCGGGAGGCGGGGAGTGACGAGGAGCGGCTTTCGCAGATGGTCCGGCGGCATCGCGCTCGCCGGCGCGATCATGATCGGCGCGGGCACCGCGGAGGTCTCGGCGACACCGCTGACGCCGTTTCGCTACGAGGCGCAGGCGCAGCGTCATTGCCCGCACGACAAGGTGGTCTGGCTCGACTTCAGGAAGGGCATCTACTACCGCAAGGGTCAGAAGCGGTACGGCCAGGGGTTCGACGGCAGCTTCGTCTGCCTGAACGAGGCCCGTGACGGCTTCTATCGTCGCTCCGTGCTGGGCCTGCGCTGAGAGCGGCGCCTGACGCCGGCTATTTCTGCGCCGGCAGCCTGACCGGCACGTGCGGGGAGGTGCTGATGACCCGGGGGCTGCCGTCGGGATAGGAGCGGTCGCCGCGGATCAGGGATTCCAGGACCAGGAAGAATTTCTCGGCAAGCATTCGCGTCACCCTCGTTGGTGATGGCCTCTGGAAATGAGTCGAGGCAGCGAACGCGGGAATTCAATCAACGGATTGGGAGCGGGACATCGGCGCCTGATGCGCCTGATGGAGCTGTGCTGGAGGGTAACGAAGCGGAGCGGGGCTCAGGCGAACGCCAGTGCCACGAGGCTCGAGCAGAGCAGGACCAAGCCGCCGGCGGTCAATGCCAGGAAGCCGTCAGATACCAGGTCATGGTTGCGCATGTGACACCTGCCGCTCTCGTTTTCGATGCTCGGTCGGATCGATCAAAATTGTCCGAACGCGCCGCTTGAAAGAGGTGATGCTTGCCGATCGCGCGAGTGCCCTCAGGCCCTCGTGCGGTAACCTTCAAACGCATGGGCCAGGAAGATCCCCGCGCTTACCAGACCCATCAGTGCCGAAACCGTCTCGATCATCGTTAAATTCCAAATCCCGCCCTTGCATCCGAGAGAACGCGTGCGGCCTTGCACAGTCAAAAGAATTCCAGTGAAGGCAGCGACAATGGGGGTGGAGTGAGGATTTGGCGCAACAGAATGTCCAGCCGTGGCACAGAGTCGGTGCCATCGCTCCGTAGAACAACGGAAAAATGCGAACGTCTCGTTTACCATCCCGGCGGGATCGCTGTGGGCTCCCCATTTCCGCCGTGTTCGGGTTGCGTTATCGTTACCGCTTCCGACGCGGTGGTGGGCCGCCTCGGATTAGAGGACCGGACAGCGCTCCCCGTGGCCAAAGCGGGTTGGGTACGCCTCCGGCAAAGTGGTATTTGGGGCGCATGGGGATCCGTCGGTCAGATTCGGTTTTGCGGGCCGCGCGTGGTGCTGCGGCGGTCGCGGCCTGCGTTGCGCTTGCCAATTGCGCCTCCTCCAACAAATTCGCCAGCCGCGTCGATCCGAAATACGGCGTGTCCTCGAGCCCCCGGGTCGTGGCGTTGGGGGATCCGGTCCCGAAGGGCGGCGGCACCTACCGCGTCGGCAAGCCCTATGTCGTGGCGGGCCGGACCTACGTGCCGGAGGAAGACGTCAACTATCGCGCCGAGGGCATGGCGTCCTGGTACGGCGACGACTTCCACGGCCGCCTGACCGCCAATGGCGAAGTGTTCGACATGACCTCGCTGACCGCGGCGCATCCGACCCTGCCGATGCCGTCCTATGCGCGGGTGACCAATGTCTCGAACGGCAAGTCGCTGATCGTGCGCGTCAATGACCGCGGGCCCTATCACGGCAACCGCCTCATCGACGTCTCGAACAAGGCGGCCGAACTGCTTGAATTCAAAGGCAATGGCGTCGCCAAGGTCCGCGTCGAATATGTCGGCCGGGCGCCGCTCGAAGGCTCCGACGACCGCCAGCTTCTGGCGACCCTGCGCACCGGCGTTCCGGCGCCGTCGCCCTCGATGGTCCGGGTCGCCTCGGCCAAGCCCTTCGTGCCGGAATTGCCGGGATCGAGCCGCGGTGCCATTCGCGGCGACGTGCCGATGCCGGAGGGGCGGCCCTATAATCTCGGCACCACTTCCGCCGACATGGCCTCGCTCAACGCGACCTCGGAAATGTCGGCCTCGAGCCGCAGCCGGGGCCGGGCGGTCCACAACGCCCGCGCCGTGTCCTATGAAGAGGACGGCCGCTACGCCGCCGAGAATGCGCCGTCGTCGGCCGACGGGGCCGCCGAGGCCCGCAGCATCCTGAGCGGCCGCGGGCTCTACTAGACTGCGCTTTCGTTCAGGAATTGCACCAGCGCCGCGTTCACCTCGTCGGGCCGTTCCTGCTGCACCCAATGGCCGGCGCCCTCGATGATCAGCTTTCGCTTCAGATTGGGCAGCACGCGCTCGAGCTCGTTGACGCGCTTGGCGCCGATCAGGCCGGTGATGACGGCGTCCCTGGAGCCGGCGATGAACAACGAGGGCTGATGGATCTGCGCGTCCTGCCAGGGTGCCGTCAGCTCCCAATTGCGGTCGATGTTGCGGTACCAGTTCAGCCCGCCGCGAAAGCCGGACTTGCGGAAGCTCTCGGTGAAATAGGCGAGATCTGCCTCGCCGAGCCAGGCGGGCAGCGTCTCCTCGGCGGTCGCGTGGCTGAGAAAGCCCTTGCCCTCCTGCACGAACATGGCGGCGGTGGGATCGGCAAGGCCGCGTCCGCCGAGCACGATGCGCATGGTGCGGGCGACGTCGCGTTCCAGCTCGGCCTCGGCGACGCCGGGCGCCTGGAAGTACTGCCAGTAGAAATTGGTGACGCCGCCCTGGCGCAAGAGGTCGAGCGGCTTGCCGCGGCCGCGGAACGGCGGCGGCACGCTAAGGCCGGCGACCGCCGTGAAGATGTCCGGCCGGAACAGCGCCGCGTGCCAGGCGACCGGCGCGCCCCAATCGTGGCCGACCACCATCGCCTTGGTTTCGCCGAGCGCCTGCACCAGGCCGACCACGTCGCCGACCGTGTCGAAGATCGAGTAGGCGGCAACCTCAGGCGGCGCGGCGCTTTGGCCGTAGCCGCGCATGTCGGGGGCGACGACGTGAAACCCGGCCGCGGCGAGCGCGGGGATCTGGTGGCGCCAGGAATAGGACAGCTCCGGCCAGCCATGGCACAGAACGACCAGCGGACCCTGGCCGGCTTCGCGGATGAAGAGATCGATGCCGTTGGCCTTGATCACGCGGGTGGAAGACATCGCTTTTCCGCCTTGTTTCAGGGGTTTGGTCGAGAAACATAAGGCGCCACGATAGGGGCGCGGCGAGAATCGTGCAATCTCGCGGCAGGCGTCCAACGTCGTGTTGTTCGCACCGGTTCCAGCTGTTAGAACGCCGCTCTCAGGGCTTGGCCATGGCATTTCGTCCTTCTTCGCTTCGTCGCAGCCGCTTCACCGCGAGGGCGCTGGTGCGCGGGCTGATCGCGACGGCTGTGGTCGTGGGCGTCGGCTGGAGCGGGGCACTTCTGGCCGCCAACCAGAGCATCCAGGGGGCCAAGAAGCCGGACGATGCCGGCTTCGACGGCGATGCCCCGACTGCGATCCTGATCGAGGCCTCCTCAGGCAGCGTGCTGTTCGAGAAGAACGCCGACGAGCTGCGCGCGCCCTCCAGCATGATGAAGCTGATGACGGCGGAAGTCGTCTTCAATGCCATCAAGAAGGGCGACATCAAGCTCACCGACGAGTACCGGATCAGCGAGAATGCCTGGCGCCGGGGCGGCGCGCCCTCGGGCGGCTCGACCATGTTTGCCGCCATCAACAGCAAGGTCTCGGTCGACGATCTCCTGCACGGCGCGATCATCCAGAGCGGCAACGATGCCTGCATCGCGCTTGCCGAGGCCATGGCCGGCAACGAGAAGATCTTCGCGGCCGACTTCATGACCAAGCGCGCGCGTGAGCTCGGCATGACCAAGTCGACCTTCGGCAACTCCAACGGCTTGCCCGACCCCGCCAACAAGATGACGGTGCGCGAGCTCGGAATCCTCGCCCGGCACATTATCCTGGACTTCCCCGAATTCTACAAACTGTTCGGCGAGAAGGAGTACACCTGGAACAAGATCCGCCAGCCCAACCGCAATCCGCTGCTCAACTCGATGGAAGGCGCCGACGGCCTGAAGACCGGTTATACGAAGGAGGGCGGCTACGGTATGGTCGGCTCGGCCGTGCAGAACGGCACGCGGCTGATCGTCGTCGTCAACGGATTGGAAGATCCCGAGGATCGCGCCACGGAAGCCAAGAAAATGCTGGAGTGGGGTTTCCGCAATTTCGAGACCCGCACGCTGATCGCGGCCGAGCAGCCGGTCGGCTACGCCAAGGTGTTCGGCGGCGAGAGCCGTTCGGTCAAGCTCGTCGCCAAGACTCCGGTGAAGGTGATGGTGCACAAGAACGGCAGCGACAAGCTGATTGCGCGCGTCGTCTATAGCGGTCCGGTGCGGGCGCCGGTCGAGGCCGGCCAACGGGTCGGCGTGGTCAAGGTCTGGCGTAGCGGCAACATCGCGGTGGAGACGCCGGTCTATGCGGCCGAAGCGATCGGCACCGGCTCGACCGTGCGACGCGCGATCGACGGCGCCAGCGAGCTCGTGATCGGCATGTTCCGCGCAGGCGCCGAGAAGCTCTGATCATGAGTGAGAGCGCGCCACAGCGGCCGTCCGGACGCGGACGCTTCATCACCTTTGAAGGCGGCGAGGGCACCGGCAAGTCGACCCAGATCAAGAAGCTCGCCGACCGTCTCAAGGCGGCAAAGCTCCGCATCCGCGTCACCCGGGAGCCGGGCGGCTCGCCGGGCGCCGAGATCATGCGTCATCTGGTGCTGTCGGGCATGGGCAGGCTGCTCGGCCCCGAGGCGGAGACGCTGCTGTTTGCCGCCGCGCGCGATGACCATGTCCGCACCGTGATCCTGCCTGCGCTCAACCAGGGGACCTGGGTGCTGTGCGACCGCTTCGCCGACTCGACGCGGGCCTATCAGGGTAGCCTCGGCCAAGTGCCTGAGGGCCTGATCAACGCGATGCAGCGGGTCACGATCGGCGATCTCAAGCCGGACCTCACCATCATCCTCGACCTGCCGGTCGAGATCGGCCTGCAACGCGCCGCCGCGCGCCGGGGCGGTGGCACGCCGGACCGGTTCGAGGGCGAGAAGCTGAGCTTCCACCAGGGCCTGCGCGAGGCCTATCGCAAGATTGCCGAGGACGATCCCGCACGCTGCGTGCTGATCGACGCCAATTCCGACCCTGACACGGTTGCAGGCCGTGTCTGGACGGCGCTGCGCGATCGTCTTCTTCCCACGCCAGCCTCGGTGGTTTCCGTATGAGCCCGCGTCAGACCGAGCGCGAAACCGGCATTCCGCATCCGCGCGAGACATCGAAACTGTTCGGTCATCGCGAGGCGGAGACCGCGCTGTTGACGGCCTATCGCAGCGGCCGCATCCCTCACGCCTGGCTGATCGGCGGGCCGCAGGGCATCGGCAAGGCGACCCTGGCCTATCGCA
Organism: Bradyrhizobium ottawaense; assembly: GCF_002278135.3. Classification (NCBI taxonomy): domain Bacteria; kingdom Pseudomonadati; phylum Pseudomonadota; class Alphaproteobacteria; order Hyphomicrobiales; family Nitrobacteraceae; genus Bradyrhizobium; species Bradyrhizobium ottawaense. The sequence continues at coordinate 4,345,657 of NZ_CP029425.2, forward strand.
TGGCGCGCTTCGTGCTAGCCCATGGCCAGCCGCTTGCGCCTTCCGTGCAGCGCGCCGAAGACCTCGCGATCGATCCCGATGACGCCGTGGCGCGGCAGGTGGCGGCCGGCTCGCATGGCGGCCTGCTGACGCTGGAGCGTACCGCCAACGATCGCGGCGTGATGCGCACCGTGATCACCGTGGACGAGACGCGCGAGACGATCGGCTTCTTCGGCTCGACTGCCGCGGCCGAAGGCTGGCGCGTCTGCATCGTCGATACCGTCGACGAGCTCAATCCGAACGCGGCCAACGCGCTGTTGAAAATCCTCGAGGAACCGCCGCAGCAATCGCTGTTCCTCTTGGTGAGCCACGCGCCCGCGCGCGTGCTCGCCACCATCCAGTCGCGCTGTCGCAAGCTTCGCCTGCGATCGCTCGCCACGAATGATGTGATCGGGGCGGCGGCGTCGGCGGCCGAGCTCGATCCGAACGATCCAGCGCTGCGCGAGGCGGCGGAGGCCTCAGAGGGCAGCGTTGCACGGGCTCTGACTCTCCTCGGCGGCGACGCGCTCAAGCTCCAGCAGCGCACGGCGGCGCTGCTCGCGCGCCTGCCGCAGGTCGATCCGCGCGAATTGCACACGCTCGGCGATTCGCTCGGCACCAGTGACCGCGTCGCGCTCGCGGCCTTCATCGACGGCATCGATCGCTGGATCGCGGAACGCCTGCATGCGGACGAGGCCAATGCCAACCAGAACCTGCCGCGCCTTGCGCGCCTAGCCGAGGTATGGGAAAAGATCGTCCGCGCCGCGCGCGACACCGAAACCTACAATCTGGAACGAAAGCCCTTGGTTTTCTCGGTGTTCGGCTGGCTGGCGGACGCAACGCGCTAAAGCATGATCCGGAACAGTGCGCAGCGGTTTTCCGAAAGATCATGCGCAAATCAATAATCGAACCCAGGTTCGTCTCCAGATTTCGAGAAGCCGGTAAAGGAATTCGTCGTGGCAACGCGAGCTAAGAAAACTGCTAAAGGCAAGGGCCGCAACAAGGCTGCGAAGAAAGCCGCAAAGAAGGCCGTGAAGGCGCGCGCGTCCAAGGCCAACGCCAAGGCGGCCAAGAAAGTCAGGAAGACCAAGAAGGCCACGGCCAAGAAGGGCGCGAAGAAGAGCGCCGTGAAGACGGCAAAGAAGGCGGTCAAGAAGGCTGCGAAGAAGCCGGCTGTCGCCAAGAAGGCTGTGAAGAAAGCCGCCAAGAAGCCAGCCAACAAATCAGCCAAGACCCCCGCCAAGTCGCCTGCGAAGACGGTGGCCAAGAAGGCGAGGGTGGTCGCGCCTGTGATCGCAGCGCCGGCCCCCGCCGCCACGCCGCCGAAGGCTGCCAAGCCGAAGGCCCCGCGCGCGCCGAAGCCCGCTGCAGCTCCGCAAGCCGCAGCGCCCGCAGCCGCACCAAAGGCTGCCGCGCCCGTTGCCGCCCCCGCACGCGACAACGTCTTCTACATCACGACCGCCATCGCCTATCCCAACGGCAGTCCGCATATTGGCCACGCCTATGAGGCGATCGCGACCGACGTGCTGGCGCGTTTTGCGCGGCTCGACGGCAAGGACGTGTTCTTCCTGACCGGTACCGACGAGCACGGCCAGAAGATGGTGCAGACGGCGGCCGGCGAGAACATGGCCGTCTCCGCGCTCGCTGCCCGCAATGCCGGTCGCTTTAAGGAGATGGACGAGCGTCTGAACGTGTCGTTCGATCGCTTCATCCGCACCACCGAGGAGCAGCATCATCGCTCCAGCCAGGAGATCTGGCGGCGCATGGAAGCGAACGGCGATATCTATGCCGACATCTATGCAGGCTGGTATTCCGTGCGGGACGAGGCGTATTACGCCGAGGATGAGACGCGCCTGACCGATGACGGCGTCCGGCTCGGCCCGCAGGGCACGCCGGTCGAATGGGTCGAGGAGAAGAGCTATTTCTTCCGCCTGTCGGCCTATCAGGACAAGCTGTTGAAGCTTTACGCGGATCAGCCTGACTTCGTTGGGCCGGATTCCCGCAAGAACGAGGTGGTGAGCTTCGTCAAAGGCGGCCTGCGTGATCTCTCGATCTCGCGCACCACCTTCGATTGGGGCGTCAAGGTGCCCGGTGACGAAGAGCACGTGATGTATGTCTGGGTCGACGCGCTGACCAACTACATCACCGGCGTCGGCTTCCCCGATGAGAGCGACAAAAACTGGCGCTATTGGCCGGCCGATGTGCACATCATCGGCAAGGACATCATCCGTTTCCACGCGGTGTATTGGCCGGCGTTCCTGCTTTCGGCCGGCATCCCGCTGCCGAAGCGGGTCTATGCCCACGGCTTCCTGTTCAGCAGGGGCGAGAAGATGTCGAAGTCGGTCGGCAACGTCGTCGATCCCTTCAATCTTGCCGACCAGTACGGCGTCGACCAGGTGCGCTATTTCTTCCTGCGCGAGGTGCCGTTCGGACAGGACGGCAACTACAACCACGAGGCCATCGTGGCGCGCATCAACGCCGACCTCGCCAACGATCTTGGCAACCTCGCGCAGCGTTCGCTGTCGATGATCGCCAAGCAACTCGGCGGCGTGCTGCCCGAGCCCGGCGAATTCAGCGCCAACGACAAGGCAATCCTGGCGATGGCCGACGGCATGGTCGCCGCATCGCGCGAGGCCATGGCAACGCAGCAGATCCATCACTGGCTCAACGCCGTCTGGGCCGTGGTTGCGGAGGCCAACCGCTATTTCGCGGGCGAGGCGCCGTGGGCGCTCGCCAAGACCGACCCGGCCAGGCAGAAGACGGTGCTCTACGTCACGGCCGAAGTCGTGCGCCAGATCGCGATCCTGGCGCAGCCAGCGATGCCGACCGCTTCAGGATTGCTGCTCGACAGCCTCGGCATCCCGGACGGGGAGCGCAACTTCGTCATGCTCGGCGGTTCCAAGCGCATCGCACCCGGCTCGACCCTGCCGGCGCCAACGCCGGCGTTCCCGCGCTACATCGAGCCGGCAGCCTAGGACGTTTGCGCGATGCTGGTCGACAGCCACTGCCATCTGGATTTTCCGGATTTTGCGGAAGATCTCGACGGGATCGTATCGCGGGCACGCGCGGCCGGCATCGGCCGCATGGTCACGATCTCGACCCGGGTCCGGAAGCTCGACCAGCTTCTGGCCATCACTGAACGCTATGACGATGTCTACTGCTCGGTCGGCACTCATCCACATAACGCGGATGAGGAGGACGGTATCGCGCCGGACGAGCTGGTTGCGTTGACGGAGCATCCCAAAGTCGTCGCGCTCGGCGAGGCCGGGCTCGATTATTTCTACGACAACGGCTCGCCAGAGGCGCAGGCGAGGGGCTTTCGCGCCCACATCGCCGCCGCCCGCACCACCGGCCTGCCGCTGGTGATCCACACCCGCGAGGCCGACGCGGACTGCGCGCGCATCCTGGAAGAGGAGGCGGCCAAGGGGGCGTTTCGCGCCGTGCTGCATTGTTACACCGGCGGGCGCGAGCTGGCGCTGAAAGCGGTGTCACTCGGGCTCTATATCGGTTTCACGGGCATCCTGACCTTCAAGAAATCGGAGACCTTGCGGGCGCTGGCGGCCGAACTGCCGGCCGATCGCATTCTGGTCGAAACGGACTCGCCCTATCTTGCGCCCGGCAAGTTCCGGGGCAAACGCAACGAGCCCGCTCATGTAGTCGAGGTCGCAAAAGTGCTGGCCGCGACGCGCGGCGTGTCGCTTGACGAGATCTCGCGCCAGACCAGCGAAAACTTCTTCCGCCTGTTCTCGAAGGTGAAAGCTTGAAACCGGGAGCCGCATGACGCTGACGCTGACCATCCTGGGCTGCGGCTCCTCCGCCGGCGTGCCGCGCCCGGCGCTCGGCTGGGGTGCCTGCGATCCCAACAATCCCAAGAACCGCCGCCGCCGCTGCTCGCTGCTGGTCGAACGGACCTCCGAGCACGGCACCACGCGCATCCTGATCGACACCTCGCCGGATCTGCGCGAGCAATTGCTCTCGACCAATGTCGATCACATCGACGCGGTGTTCCTGACGCATGAGCACGCCGATCAGACCCACGGCATGGACGATTTGCGTTCGGTCGTGATGCACATGCGCCGTCGTATCCCGACCTATTTCAACCAGTCGACGGCCAAGGACATCCTGTCGCGGTTCTCCTATTGCTTCATCTCGCCGGAGGGCAGCGACTATCCGCCGATCCTGACGCGGCATTCGATCGAAGCTGGCGAAAGCCAGACCGTTCTGGGGAAGGGCGGCGCCGTGACGATGACGGCCTTCCTGGTGCAGCACGGCAACATTCCCGCGCTCGGCTACCGCATCGGGGATGCGGCCTACACACCCGACCTCAACGACATCCCGCGCGAGAGCTGGGGTGCGCTGGAGAATCTGGACCTTTGGATCGTCGACGGTCTGCGCTACACCAACCATGTCAGCCATTTCAGCATCAACGACGCGCTGTCCTGGATCGAACGGTTCAAGCCGAAGCGCGCAGTCATCACCAACATGACGGCCGACGTCGATTACGAAGTGATCCGGCAATCGCTACCCGCGGGCGTCGTGCCCGCTTTTGACGGGCTGCGGCTCGAGACGCGCTGAGCGCACCGGCCTGGCGCGATACGGCCTCGCCGGCAATGGAGCGGGAGCCTCAACGCTGCCGAGACTTCCCGGCGGCGCCGGCCTCGATCCGCATTTTGAAATGGGAAATCAGCTCAGGCCGAGATCGCCTTCACCGATCCCACTTCGTTGCGCAGCAGGAACTTCTGGATCTTGCCCGTGGACGTTTTCGGGATCGGCCCGAACACGACGGCCTTCGGTGTCTTGAAGCCCGACGTGTGGCTGCGGCAGAACGCGATGATGTCGGCTTCGCTCGCGCTGGCGCCGTCCTTCAACTCGACAAAGGCGCAGGGCACTTCGCCCCATTTCGGATCGGGCTTTGCCACCACGGCGGCAAACAGCACGGCCGGATGCTTGTAGAGGATGTCCTCGACCTCGACGGACGAAATGTTCTCGCCGCCGGAGATGATGATGTCCTTGGAGCGGTCCTTGATGATGACGTAGCCGTGCTCGTCGAGCACGCCGAGATCGCCGGTGTGAAACCAGCCGCCCTCGAAGGCTTCCCTGGTCGCCTTCTCGTTCTTGAGATAGCCCTTCATCACGATGTTGCCGCGGAACATGACCTCGCCGATGGTTTCGCCGTCGCGCGGCACCTCTTGCATCGTCTGCGGATCGATGACGGTGACGCCTTCCTCGAGCGGGTAGGGCACGCCCTGCCGGCGCTTCATGCGCGCGCGCTCGGCCGGCGGAAGCTCGTCCCAGCCGGGCTGCTCGGCGCAGACGGAGGCGGGGCCGTAGACCTCGGTCAGGCCGTAGACATGGGTCAGCTTGATGCCGATGCTCTCTGCACCTTCGAGCACCGCGACCGGCGGCGCGGCGCCGGCGATCAGGCCGACGACGCGGCGGGCCGCACCGCCCTTGGGCGCATCGGGTGCGTTGATCAGCGTGTTGTAGACGATCGGCGCGCCGCACATGTGGGTGACGCCGCGGCTCTTGATCAGCTCGAAGATCCTGGTCGGCTCGACCTTGCGCAGGCAGACATTGATGCCGGCGGCCGCCGCGATAGTCCAGGGGAAGCACCAGCCGTTGCAGTGGAACATCGGCAGCGTCCAGAGATAGACCGGATGCTGGCCGAGATTGCCGGCAAGGATGTTGCTGACGGCGTTGAGATAGGCGCCGCGATGATGGGTGACGACGCCCTTGGGATTTCCGGTCGTGCCAGAGGTGTAGCTCAGCGCGATCGCATCCCACTCGTCCTTTGGCGGAATCGCCGTGAACGCGGGATCACCTTCCGCGACTGCCGCCTCATATTCGATCTCGCCGATGCGACTGCCGCCTTTGAACGATGCGTCGTCGACGTCGACGACGAATGGCTTTGGCCCGCTCATCTGCGCGAGCGCGTCAGTTATGACGCCCGAGAACTCGGGATCGACCAGGATGATCTTCGCGCCGCCATGGTCGAGCTGGAATGCGATCGAAGGCGCATCGAGGCGGATGTTGAGCGCGTTGAGCACGGCGCCGGTCATGGGCACGGCGAAATGCGCCTCGTTCATCGCCGGGATGTTCGGCAGCATCGCCGCCACGGTATCGCCGACGCCGATGCCCTTGCGCGCGAGCCAGGACGCGAAGCGCCTGCAGCGCTCATAGGTCTGCGCCCAGGTGAAGCTGCGGCCCTCATAGACCGTGCTGACATGATCGGGATAGACGGCGGCGCTGCGCGCGAGGAAGCTGAGCGGACTCAGCGGCACGTAGTTGGCGGGTGTCCTGTCGAGCCCGATATTGTATTGGTTCTGCCGCTCACTCATCGACACCCTCCGTCAAACGCCTCAAAGGAATCCGATCGAGATCCACGGGAAGATCGCGACGATGATCAATCCCACCAGCAGCGCCAGCAGATAGCCCCAGATCGGGCGGATGCCTTCGGCCGGATCGACGCGTCCGATGGCGCAGGCGGCATAATAGCCGACACCGAAGGGCGGGGCGAATAGTCCGATGCCCATGGCGAGAATGATCACCATGGCGTAGTGCACCTCGTGCACGCCGACGGCCCGGGCGATCGGAAACAGCAGCGGACCGAACAGCACGATCGCCGGGATGCCCTCCAGCACGCTGCCGAGGATGGTGAAGGCCAGGATCGACACGGCGATGAAGGTCGCCGCTCCCCCGGGCAATCCGGTCATGGCCGCCGCCAGCGAGCGCGAGAAGCCTGATTGGGTCAGGCCCCAGGCCATACCTGTCGCCGTGCCGATGATCAGCAGGATGGCGCCCGACAGCGCCGCAGTCTCGACCAGCATCGGAAACAGCCGCGACCAGTCGAACCGGCGGTAGACGAGGAGGCCGACCAGGGCGCCATAGACGATGCCGATGGTGGAGACTTCGGTCGCGGTCGCGATGCCCTCGACCACGGCGTAGCGGATCACGAAGGGCAGCGCCAGCGCGGGCAGGGCGACGAAGAACGTCTTGCCGATCTCGCCACCGCTGGCGCGTCGGACATGGCTCATGTCCTCGTGGCGGTAGCGCCACCACACCAGCATGCAGAGCGTGATCGCGAGCACGACGCCGGGCAGCAGGCCGCCGGTGAACAGGGCGGCGATCGAGACGCCCGTCACCGAGCCGATCGTGATCAGCACGAGGCTCGGTGGAATGGTTTCGGTTTGCGCTCCGGTCGCCGCCAGAAGCGCGACGAGATCGCCGGGCTTGGCGCCGCGTTGTTTCATCTCCGGAAACAGCACGGGCGCAACGGCCGCCATGTCCGCGGCCTTGGCGCCTGATATGCCCGAGACCAGGTACATGGCGCCGACCAGCACGTAATGCAGGCCGCCGCGGACATGGCCGAGCAGGCTCGCCAGGAACGCCACCATGGCCCGCGCCATGCCGGTCATCTCGATCAGGAGCCCCAGGAACACGAATAGCGGCACCGAGAGCAGGATGAGGTGGCTCATGCCCTCGTCCATCCGCCCGACCAGCACCATGACTGGCGTGCGCGTGGTCAGCGCGAGATAGCCGAAGATCGCAAGGCCGAAGCCGAACGCAATGGGAACGCCGGCAAAGACGCAGAAGCCGGCGACGCCGACGAAGAAGATGATGAGGTTGAGATTGCCGAGCGGCCGCAGCAACGGCTCCGCCAGCCAGAACAGGCCGGTAATGACGGCAACGCTGACGACGGCAGCTGCGACCATCCGGTAATCGGCCGCGCGCAGCAGTCGCAACAAGGCAAAGGCCGCCATCAGCCCGATGCCGGCCGGCAGCGCGGCGGCGCGCCACATATTGGAGATCTGCAGCGCCGGCGTCGTGATGTAGCTCTCTTCGTAGGCGTAGTCGCAGGCTGGCCAGACGATCAAGACCAGGAACGCCAGCGCCGCCGAGGTCGCGACCAGATCCAGATAGGCCCGCATGGCAGGCTTGGCGCTGGCGACGATCGCGGTCATACGCATGTGCTCGGAGCGGCGGAACGCCACCGCTGCGCCCAGCATGGCGAGCCACAGGAACAGGATCGAGGCGAGCTCGTCCGACCAGATCAGCGGCCGGTGCAGGCCGTAGCGCGCGACTACGCCTGCAAACAGGATCACGATCTCGGCGACGACCAGGATCGCCGCCGGGATTTCGACGACGAGACCGAGCATGCGCTCGACCGAAGCCAGCACGGAAGGTCGGCGAGGGGACTGAAACGCCGCCTCGCCCACCACTGCGGTCACCTCGACCTCGACATGAGCCATGATGGCCCCAACGCGTTACGACAGCTTGCCGACGGCCTTTTCCAGGAGGTCCCAGGCCTGATCGCCATACTTGCCCTTCCACTCGGCATAGAAGCCGGCGGTCCGCAGCTTGTCGCGGAACGGCGCCACCGTGGGCTGATTGAAGGTCAGGCCCTTGGCCGCGAGCTCCTGCTGCAGATTGGCATTGAGCTTGGCGGTGTCCTCGCGCTCCTTGACGGCAGCGGCGTTGATGTTCTTGGCGACGACGGTGCGCACGTCCTGCGGCAGCTTCTCCCAGGCGCGGCGGTTGGCCAGGAACCAGAAGCCGTCCCACATGTGGTTGGTCAGCGAGCAGTACTTCTGCACCTCGTAGAGCTTGGCAGTCGAGATGATCGCCAGCGGGTTCTCCTGGCCTTCGACGATCTTGGTCTGGAGCGCCGAATAGACCTCACTGAAATTGATCGAGGCGGGCGCCGCGTCGAACGCCTTGAACATCGAGGTCCACAGCGGCGACACCGGCACGCGGATCTTGAAGCTCTTGAGGTCATCAGGGCCGGTGATCGGCTTGCTCGACGAGGTGGTCTGGCGGAAGCCGTTGTCCCAGATCTTGTCCATGACCTCGAGGCCGGCCTTCTTGATCTCGCCGCGGACATGGGCGCCGAGGTCGCCGTCCATAGCCTTCCAGACCGTGTCGTAGTCCGGGAACGCGAAGCCGATGCCGTTGATGGAGGCCGCCGGCACCAGGGTCGACAGGATCAGGCCCGATAGCGTGAAGAACTCGACGCCGCCGGAGCGGATCTGGCTCAGCATGTCGGTGTCCGACCCGAGCTGGTTGTTCGGGAAGATCTGGAGGTCGAACTTGCCGTTGGTCTCGGTCTTGATCGCCGCCGCCATCTCCTTGGCGCGTACGTTCAGCGGATGGGTGTCCGGCAGGTTATTGGCGTATTTGTAGGTGAACTCGGCGCTCTGGGCGCGGGCCACATGGGGCGCACCGATGCCGCCCAGGACCGCGGTCGCGGCGGAGGCCTTGAGAAGCGTGCGTCGGGAAAAACTCATGGGTCTGCTTCCTCGGAAGTTTGTTGTTGTTCTGAGACGCAAACCTATACGGACGGAAGGCCTGAAGGTCATCTGCGATCTCGCGAGGCCTCGCTTATTGCAGCCGGACAAGGTCCCGGCAATATCGGCTTTCGCAGAGATGGGCCGGATTCAAAATCTGAAAAACGACCCCATGCACAGGAGCCGTCGAGAACCGGGGCAGCGTCGAGGCCCGGACCGAAAATCGCGTGAGGGCGAAGGTGCGATGACAGGAATTCCGCCTAAATAATTGATCTAATTGCATATAAGAATATTCCATAATATACCTTATGCGAATTACGGATTGGGCTATGGCCGTACGCGGCCTGCCAGTCAGATCTCGCCTGAGCTGAGCGCCTATCGCTACACTTGGTGTCTGTTCCGCAGCCGAAGGACCTGCGGCCACTGCCCCGGCCGAGCGGCCATGCGGCTCTGAAGTGCGGCAGCTCTGATTGTTGCCGTAAGCGCGTCACTCCGCCGCAAGCGATCGCAGCCAGGCCAGTCTCAAGATCGCGCGCTCGGCCAGGTGCTGCAGGCTTTCGAGGTGGGCTGCGTCGCTCGACCGCTCGGCGCCGTCGAGGTAGCCGTCGACCAGGGCTTCGGCGATCTCCAGTGGATCCTTTCGTTCCATGGAGGCCGGAAAGCTGCCGAGGCCCGCGGCGGCGTCGGCCATCGCGATCGTCTGTTGGCGCATGTCCCGTGTCCGGACCGCGGCCGGCCCGCTCAGGCGCCGTTCGATATCGCCAAGTTGAGCAATCAGGCGAAGCTCGAGCCGCCGCGCATCGATTTGTGGCGGCCGAGGTGTCGATGCGTCGGCGCTGCTCCGTTCGTGTTCGAGATGATAGGCGCGGCGCCTCTCCTTCCGCAGCGTCGCGACATGGCCGAGCTCTTCCCTGGCCATCGCCTCGGATGCTCTCTTGATGTCAGGGTCCTTGGAATAGGCGGCGAGATAGGACCAGAATGCGAAGGCTCGCTCTTCGTTGCGGACCGCCATGGCGAGCGCGCGGTACGGTGTCATCAGCCGCGATGTCTTGACTTCGGCGGCAGCTTCCGGGGCAAGCGCTTCCGGCGCTTCCCAACGCACCAAAGCGGGATCCGGGCTCTTGCCGCGGCGCGATTGCGACCACTGCGTGACGCTGTCCACGTGCTCGCGCTCGGCGGCCGCGAGCTTAGTGAATACCTCGGCGAGATCAGCCTTGCCCTGCCCGCGCATGTCTTGCGCGAGAGATTCGTACCTGTTGGCGGCTTCCTGCTCCATTGCATGCGCTAGCGCAAAGAGCTCGTCGAGAGACTCCAATACACCTGCGGGCTCAGCACTGAGCAATGATGTGCGTAGGAATGGCATACCAAGGACTCCACATGCAGATTTCTGAACCGGTTCCGCGCACGCACAAATCTCAAGAGCGGGGTTGACAGAGTCAGTCGCGCGCGATGAGTGTTGCATGTCAGCGGCGACAAATCATCGAAGAAGATATCAAGGCACGCGCGCCTCTGTCCGTCGCGCAAATCGCATTTGTATCGATATGTTGATGCGACCGGATGACGATACCGCCTTCGCAAGGCGTGCAGCGCTAGCGCTCGCAGGCTTGCTGCTGATGTGTCTGACTTATATTTCGCCCGCGTGCGCCGCCGGTGACTTACCAACATACCTGCCGAAGATTACGCCTGCGGAATTTTTCCCGAATGCGGACCGTTTCGGCCCGCCGCAAGGCGATCCGCCCATCGTACCAGTGTACCGCGGCGACCAGCTCCAGGGATTCATCTTCCTCAACTCCGATTTCGCGAACTCCGTCGGGTACTCGGGCAAGCCGATTCACTTGCTGGCCGGGATCGATCCGAAAGGCGTCATCACCGGAATCAAGCTCGTCGATCACAAGGAGCCGATCGTGCTGGTCGGCATTCCCGAGGCCCGCATCGTCGCCGCCATGAACGCCCTGATCGGCAAGGACATGAAGCCGGTCGCAAGTGGTGCCGAGAAGCCGCCGCAGGTCGACATCGTGAGCGGCGCGACCGTTACCGTACTGGTAATGGGCGACAGTGTCGTCCGTGCGGCATCCAAGCTCATTCGCAGCGGTCGCGTCGGTGGCGGCGACGGCGCGGCGGCTTCGGCAGCCCTTCCCCCCGTCGTCAAGACGCTCGATCTCGCGCGCAGTGACGTGCGCGACTGGGAGAGCCTCGTCGGCGATGGCTCGGTACGCCGGCTTCATCTCGGCATCGGCGACATCAACGACGCCTTTGCGAAGTCCGGCAGCGCCGCGGCGGGCCAGTATCCCGAACCGGGTGAAGCGAGCGATACCTTCATCGAGCTCTACGTGGCGCTCGTGACCGCGCCCACGATCGGCCGCAGCCTGCTCGGCGAGGACGGCTATCAGCGGCTGAAGGACAGCCTGAAGCCGGGGCAGCAGGCCATCGTCGTCGCCGGCAACGGCCCCTACTCCTTCAAGGGGTCGGCCTATGTCCGCGGCGGCATCTTCGACCGCATCGAAATCCTGCAGGACGGCAACAGCACCCGCTTCCGCGACCGCAACCACACCCGTCTTGGCGCACTGGACGCGGTCGGCGCGCCCGAGTTCAGGGAAATCGGCCTGTTCGTCACCCCGCCTGAGTTCACCCTGGATCCGACGCAGCCGTGGCAGCTTCAACTGCTGGTACAACGCAGCCTCGGCGGCCGCGACAAGGCGTTCCTGACTTTCGATCTCGGCTACACCCTGCCCGACGGTTATATACGCCGCGAGCAGCGTGCGGTGACGGTACCGGAGAGCGCGGCGCCTCCGGCCTCGCAGCAGGCCACCGCTGCGGCCCCCCCGCCCCCGGATGCAGACGAGCCGTTGTGGATGCGGATCTGGCGGTCGAGCACCGTCTCGATCGGCATCACCGCGTTCATGCTGGCCACCCTCACCGGTATCTTCTTCTTCCAGAATCTGCTCGTGCGCCGCCCGGTGTTCTACACCTGGGTGCGGCGGGGGTATCTCGCCCTCGTTCTGGTCTGGCTCGGCTGGTACGCAAACGCGCAGCTCTCCGTCGTCAACGTGGTCACCTTTACCAATGCGCTGGTGACGGGCTTCCGCTGGGAGTTCTTCCTCGCCGCGCCGCTGATCTTCATTCTGTGGGCTGCAACGGCCGGCGGGCTTCTGTTCTGGGGGCGCGGCCCGTTCTGCGGCTGGCTGTGTCCCTTCGGCGCACTGCAGGAGCTCACCAACACGGCCGCGAAATGGCTGAAGGTGCCGCAGATAACGGTGCCGTGGGGGCTGCACGAACGGCTATGGCCGATCAAGTACATCATCTTCCTCGGTCTGTTCGGCCTGTCGCTCTATTCGGTCGACATGGCCGAGCGGTTCGCCGAGGTCGAACCGTTCAAGACCGCGATCATCCTGAAGTTTTCGCGAAGCTGGCCGTTCGTGGCCTACGCAGTCGCCCTGCTCGTCATCGGACTCTTCATCGAACGCTTCTTCTGCCGCTACCTCTGCCCGCTCGGCGCCGCGCTCGCGATCCCCGGCCGCATCCGAACCTTCGAATGGCTCCGCCGCTGGGAAGAATGCGGGTCACCCTGCCAACGCTGCGCCAAGGAATGCCCGGTGCAGTCGATCCATCCCGAGGGTCACATCAACGTCAATGAGTGCATCTACTGCATGCATTGCCAGGAACTCTATTACGACGATCACCGCTGCCCGCACATGATCCAGGTGCGGCTCAAGCGCGAGAAATTCGCGGCGATGTCCTCGCCCGCGATGCGCTCAGGCGGCAAGGGTCCCGCGACCGTCATCACCGCCGGCGGCAAGCCTGTCGTGGCGTCACCCGTCGCAACTCCACCACCAAACTGAACCGAAAGCCGAGGAGGCAATCATGAGCGAGAACGAACAGGCAAAGGGCGTTAGCCGGCGAGCAGTGCTCGGAACGACGGCGGCTGCGGCGGGCGTAGGCCTTGCGGGCGGAGTGGCGCTGAAGGACGGCGGCTTCGTCTCGTCTGCCGACGCGCAGACCAAGAACGCAGCTCCGAAAGCGCCGGCGGCAAGGCCGGCGGTGCAGAAGACCGAGGTCGCGCCGGGAGAGCTCGACGAATACTACGTGTTCTTCTCGAGCGGCCAGTCCGGCGAGATGCGCATCATCGGCCTTCCTTCGATGCGCGAATTGATGCGTGTTCCGGTGTTCAACCGCTGCAGTGCGACCGGCTGGGGCCAGACCAATGAAAGCCTCAAGGTTCTGACCGAAGGCATGCAGCCCGCCACCCGCGAATTCCTCAAGAACCGCGGCGGCACGTTCATGAACGGCGATCTCCACCACCCCCATATTTCGTTCACGGACGGCACCTATGACGGTCGCTATGCCTACATGAACGACAAGGCCAACAGCCGCGTCGCGCGGGTGCGGCTCGACATCATGAAATGCGACAAGATCGTCGAACTGCCGAACCAGCACACGGTCCACGGTCTGCGTCTGCAGAAATATCCGCGCACGGGCTATGTGTTCGCCAACGGCGAGGATGGCGTGCCGTTGCCCAATGACGGCAAGGTCCTCGACGATCCCAAGCAGTATCACTCCATCTTCAGCGCGATCGACGGCGAAACGATGAAGGTGGCCTGGCAGGTGATCGTCAGCGGAAATCTCGACAATGTCGACGCCGACTACCAGGGCAAGTACTGCTTCGCGACCTGTTACAACGGCGAGGAAGGCGTCACGCTCGCCGAAATGACCGCCAGCGAGCAGGACTGGGTCGTCATCTTCAACATCAAGCGGATCGAAGAGGCCGTAAAGAAGGGCGACTTCAAGGAAATGAACGGCGTGCCCGTCATCGACGGCCGCAAGGGCTCGGCTTACACCCGCTACATTCCGGTCTCGAATAATCCGCACGGCATGAACACGGCGCCCGACGGAATCCACATCGTGGCGGCCGGAAAGCTCTCGCCGACCGTGACCGTGATGGACGTGCGCAAATTCGACGATCTGTTCGACGACAAGATCAAGCCGCGCGACGTCGTCGTCGCGGAGCCCGAGCTGGGACTCGGACCGTTGCATACTGCCTATGACGGCAAGGGTAACGCCTACACGACGCTGTTCCTCGACAGCCAGGTCTGCAAGTGGAGCATCGACCTCGCCAAGCGGGCTTTCAAGGGTGAGAAGGTCAATCCCATCATCCAGAAGCTCGACGTGCACTACCAGCCGGGTCACAACCATTCCTCGATGGGCCAGACCAAGGAGGCCGATGGAAAGTGGCTGATCTCGCTGAACAAGTTCTCGAAGGATCGCTTCCTGAACGTCGGACCGCTCAAGCCCGAGAATGATCAGCTGATCGACATTTCGGGCGATCAGATGAAGCTGGTGCACGACGGCCCGAGCTTCGCCGAGCCGCATGACGCGACCATCGTCCACCGCTCGAAGATCAACCCGATCTCGATCTACGATCGCGCGGATCCGATGTTCGCCGATGCGGTCAAGCAGGCCAAGGCGGACGGCATCAATCTGGAGGCGGATTCGAAGATCATTCGCGACGGCAACAAGGTGCGCGTCTACATGACGTCCACCGCGCCCGCCTATGGCCTCGATCAGTTCCAGGTCAAGCAAGGCGATGAGGTCACCGTCTTCATCACCAATATCGACGCGGTCGAGGACCTGACGCACGGCTTCTGCATCGTCAACTACGGCATCAACATGGAGATCGGCCCGATGGCCACCTCGTCGGTGACTTTCACGGCCGACAAGCCGGGAGTCTACTGGTACTACTGCTCCTGGTTCTGCCACGCCATGCATATGGAGATGAAGGGCCGGATGTTCGTCGAACCCAAGTCGGTTTGACGTCGGTCTGATTGGAGCGACCTCGTGGGTCTTCTCTTACGCATGTTTCCGGCGGCGCTGGTCGCCGCCGGATTGTCCGGCTTCGCCGATGCGGAGACGTTGACGGCTGCGCCGGGGCAGCCGCTTCAGGCGCTGCTGGATGGCGCGCGCGCCGGCGACGTCGTCGAACTTTCCCCCGGGGAATATCACGGTTCGATCCGGATCGACCGTCCCCTGGAGCTGGTTGGGAGCCGTGGCGCGGTGCTCGACGGCGACGGCTCCGGCAACGTCATCACCGTCACCGCTCCCGACGTCACGATCCGCGGTGTGACCATCCGGGCATCCGGCCGCGACCTGCAGGAGATGAATTCCGGGATATTCCTGCAGAAGACGGCAGAGCGCGCCAAGATCGAGGACAACCGGCTGGTGGGAAACCTGTTCGGTGTCTATGTGCATGGCGCCCAGGGTTCGCGCGTCGTCCGCAACGAGATCGAGGGACTGCGTGGCGGGCGTCTCAGCGAGGCTGGCAACGGTGTCTCGCTGTGGAATGCGCCCGACGTCACCATCGCCGGCAACACGTTCCGCTACGGCCGCGACGGCATCTTCACGATTTCGAGCCGAAAGGACCGCTTCATCGACAACCGCTTCGAGCAGGTCCGCTTCGCCGTCCATTACATGTACACCAACGACAGCGAAGTCAGCGGCAACGTCTCGATCGGCAACCACGTCGGCTACGCCATCATGTATTCGAACCGTCTGGTGATCCGCGGCAACTCCTCCGATCACGACCGCGACCATGGGATGCTCTTCAACTACGCGAACTATGCCCAGATCGAGGACAACCGGGTCACGGGCGGCCCGCTCGGCTCGATGACACAGAGTGCGGAGGAAGGTCCCGCCGACGAGAGAGGCATGCTTCCGCAGCAGGCACGGGAGACCACTCTCAAGAGCGGCCCGGAGAAATGCGTGTTCATCTACAACACCAATCACAACAAATTCCGCAACAACTGGTTCGAACGCTGTGCCATCGGCGTGCACTTCACGGCCGGCTCCGAAGGCAACGAAATCACGGGCAACGCCTTCGTCGGCAACGCCAACCAGGTGAAATATGTCGGCACCCGGCACCTCGACTGGTCGACCGGGGGGCGCGGCAATTACTGGAGCGATAATCCGGCATTCGACCTCAACGGCGACGGTATCGCCGACACGGCGTACCGGCCGAACGACCTCATCGATCGCGTGCTGTGGACGGCGCCGGCTGCGAAGGTTCTGATCAACA
This sequence comes from Bradyrhizobium ottawaense, assembly GCF_002278135.3. Lineage (NCBI taxonomy): Bacteria > Pseudomonadati > Pseudomonadota > Alphaproteobacteria > Hyphomicrobiales > Nitrobacteraceae > Bradyrhizobium > Bradyrhizobium ottawaense. The sequence continues at coordinate 4,362,025 of NZ_CP029425.2, forward strand.
GCCCTGCCGTCCAGGTGATCCGCTGGGCGCAGGCACAGTTTCCAGCGCTGCTGCCGGGCGGCGTGGTCGACAGCCATCCGCTGGTGTCGCCGCCGCGGACCTCGGCGAAGGAAACACGATGACCAGCACGGTACGCGTCAGCGATGTCACCAAGGCGTATGGCCGGGTCGAGGCCGTGCGCGGTGCGTCGTTCACGCTTGGCCAGGGCGAGCTGGTCGCCTTGATCGGGCACAACGGCGCCGGCAAGACCACGCTCATGAAGCTCATGCTCGGGTTGATCCGGCCGACCAGCGGCGCCATTGAGGTTCTCGGAGACAATCCCGCCGCAGGCGAATTCGCCGGCCGACGACAGCTCGGCTACCTGCCGGAAAACGTCTCCTTCGACCCCGCCCTCACCGGCCGCGAGACGCAGGCCTTCTATGCCAGGCTGAAACGAGAGCCGGTCGCAAAGTCGCTGGAGCTGCTCGACGCCGTGGGTCTCGGAGCCGCCAGCCGCCGCCGGGTCGGCACCTACTCCAAGGGCATGCGACAGCGGCTGGGGCTCGCGCAGGCGCTGCTTGGCGAGCCGCGCGTGCTGCTGCTGGACGAGCCGACCACCGGTCTCGATCCGGAGCTGCGCCAGACCTTCTACGACATCATCGCCCGGCTCTCCGCTGCGGGCGCGACCGTGCTGCTGTCGTCGCATGCGCTGACCGAGCTCGAGGAGCGCGCCGGCCGGGTCATCATCATGAACCGCGGCATCAAGGTCGCGGACGGATCGATCGACGAGCTGCGTCGCCTCGCCCGCCTGCCCACCAGGATCCGCCTCAAGGTGGCCGGCCTTGCCCCGAGCGAGATGCCGCCCTGGGCGCCCAAGGACGTGGCCTGCCGTCGTTTGAACGGCCACATCGTCGAGATCGACGCTGCGCCGGAGCGGAAGATCGAGCTTCTGCATCGTGCGACGGCCGCCGGCAATTCCGTCGAGGACGTCGACGTGGTCCCGCCCACCCTCGACGAGCTCTATGCTCATTTCCTCCGGCAATCGGAGCAGGCGCCATGAATGTCCTGATCATCGCCGCCAAGGAAGTCCACCAGGCCATCCGCAATCGCTGGGTGCTTGCCGCAACGCTCCTGCTCGCCGGGCTTGCGCTGTCACTGACCTTTCTCGGTAGCGCACCGACCGGGAACGTCGGCGTTCGCACCCTGGACGTGGTCGTCGTCAGCCTGTCGAGCCTGACGATCTTTCTCGTTCCGCTCATCGCGCTTCTGATCTCCCATGACGCCATCGTCGGCGAGATGGAACGGGGGACGATGCTGTTGCTGCTGAGCTATCCGGTCGCACGATGGCAGGTGCTGCTCGGCAAGTTCTTGGGCCACCTCGCCGTTCTCGCGTTTGCGACCTGCCTCGGCTACGGCGCGGCGGTCGGAGCGCTGGCGGCGACGGGCAGCCAGATCGATAGCGATAGCTTTCTCGCGTTCGCGGCGATGGTGGGCTCCTCGGTGCTGCTTGGCGCCGCTTTCGTCGCCATCGGATATCTGGTCAGCGCGCTCGTGCGCGACCGTGGAACGGCGGCCGGCATCTGCATCGGATTGTGGCTGCTGCTGGTGCTGATCTACGACATGGCGCTGCTGGGCGTGCTTGCGCTCGATCAGGGACGCAGCATCTCGGCGAGTGTGCTCAACGCCCTGCTGCTGTCGAATCCGACCGACGCCTACCGGCTCATCAACCTGACCGGATTCGCCAATGTCAGCACCTTCGCCGGCATGGCTGGCCTTGCCCAAACCACGTCCCTGACGATACCGGTTCTTCTGACCGCCCTGCTCTGCTGGACGCTGCTGCCGCTGGGGCTGGCCGCGCTCGCTTTCTCGCGGAGGGAGCTATGAGGCGCCGAACGATCCTCTTCGCCTTGCTCGTGCCGCTCGCACTCGCGGGCTGCAACGAGAAGCAGGCCGCGAAGATTCCGCCGCCGCATCGGATGACCGCGGAAGACATCGGCCATTACTGCGGCATGAACGTGCTCGAGCACCCGGGACCGAAGGGCCATATCTTCGCCGCGAGCCTGATGGAGCCCGTGTGGTTCTCGTCGGTGCGGGACACAATCGCCTTCACCATGCTGCCGGACGAGCCCAAGGACATTCAGGCGATCTACGTGTCCGACATGGGCAAGGCGCCGGACTGGGACAAGCCCGGCGCCGACAACTGGATTGAGGCGCGCAAGGCGCTGTACGTGATCGAGAGCCGGGTCAAAAGTGGCATGGGCGGAGACGAGGCCGTTCCGTTCTCGGACCGCGCGGCGGCGGAGAAGTTCATCGGAGAGAACGGCGGCAGGATTGTCGGCTTCGACGACGTGCCCCGGGACTATGTCTTGACGTCGGTGAATGTCACCGGCGCCGCTGCGGCCGGCGAAGCGGCCGAAGCCCCGCCGGCCGAACGATCGAGGAGGACGCCATGACGCGAGCACTGACGCGCCGACGCTTCATCCGGATCAGCGCGGCGGCAGCGGGCCTCGGCGCGCTGTCCACGGGACATCCTGCTCGTGCGGAGGTCGCGCCGGTGACGTGGCGTGGCACGATGCTGGGCGCGGTTGCCACGATGGAGATCCATGACGAAGACCGCAGCCGGGCGGAACGGCTGATCTCGCTGGCCTGTGCCGAGGCGCGGCGGCTCGAGCGGCTGTTCAGCCTTTACCTGAACGATTCGACCCTGGTCGCGCTGAACCGGACCGGTGTCCTGATCGATCCCGCCGCCGAAATGGTCGATCTGCTGGCGACCTCGCAGCACTATTCCACGCTGACGGGCGGTCTGTTCGATGTCACGGTGCAGCCGCTGTGGGATCTCTACGCCAGCCATTTCGCGCGAGATGACGCGGATCCGGCCGGTCCTGCGGCAGCCGAGATCCAGACCGCGCTCGCGCGCATCGGCAGCAGCCGGCTGTCGATCAGCCGCGACCGGATCGTGATGCCCAAGGGCATGACCGTCACCCTGAACGGGATCGCGCAGGGCTACGTCTCGGACAAGGTGGTCGACCTGCTGCGGGCGCACGGCATCTCGCGCAGCCTGGTCGACATGGGCGAACCCCGCGCGATCGGCGCGCGTCCGGACGGACTGCCCTGGGAGATCGGCATCGCCGATCCCGACATCGTGGGCCGCACGAAGACGGTGCTGCCGATCGTCGACCGCGCCGTGTCCACCTCGGGCGGCTACGGCTGCCAGTTCGATTCCAGGGCGCGCTTCAACCATTTGTTCGATCCCCGATCAGGCGGCTGCGCCCACCGCTACCGCAGCGTGACGACTGTGTCCCGCAGCGCCACCGCCGCGGACGCATTGTCGACGGCGTTCAGCCTGATGCCGGAAGATGAGATTCGATCGCTCTTGCCGCATGTCGACATCGACCGCGTGCATCTGATCGATGGGGCCGGCCGATCGGTCGAATTGTCGGCCTAACCTGCGCGCTACCGCAGCGGCAGCAGCTCCAACTGGCTCTGCGCCTTCTTCACGGCCGCTGCGTACCAGCTCTGGCTCGGCGCTTCCTTGGCGAAGCATGTCGTGTAGGCGGCCATGGCCTGATCCTCGCGGGCCATGTCGCCGCGCGGATCCTTCTTGTTGACGGGTTTGGCCATCATCTGTTTCCACACGCGCTCGCAGGCCGGAATTTCAGCGGTCTTTACCGCGTCCGATGTGGCGAGGAAGTAGACCTTATCGCCCTTGATCGCGACGACGTCGATTTCATCCGGCGCTCCCTTGAGCCCGCCATTGCCGCGCAGGCCGAGCACGGCGACTGCAGCGCTCGCGGATGCGGGCTTTGTGATCGGCAGCTCGGCATATTTGGCGAAGGCGGCGTCCTGGATCGCCTGATAATAGAAGCGGTCGGACTTGAACGCGGCGCCGCTGTCCTGCGGCATGCCGTCCTCGCGATGCTCGCGCAGCCAGTGCGTGAGCAACCCCGTGGTGGTCACCACGGCCTGCATCTTGTCGCCTTCGGAAGCGAAGCCGAGCCCGTCGAGATGGCCGAACCCGATATCACTCTTGAATAGCGTGTCGACGTTCGACTTGCCGTCTGCGGGGAGCCCCTTGATCGTGACCGGTCCCACCAGGCCGCGCAGCACGCCCGCCAGCTCCTTGAGCGCCGCATCATGCTGCTTGTAGATCTCATCGCTTTCCTTGGCACTCGAGAATTTTGCGATGTAGCGGTCGCGCAGGTCGAGATAGTGCTGCTCGGGCGTGGCCGCATGGACGGGCGTCGCCAGGACAAGCAGGCAGAGCAAGGCAAGCGATTTCATTCGATGTCCGCGGACTGGGAGCGATCTCCAGTCTTTGTGCCCGCTGCAGGCGGGAAGGTTCATCCGCAACGACCTTGCGGGCGCCCTACTCCGCCGGCGTCAGCTGCCGGGTCAGACGCACCGCCGCGGTCTCGCGGACGCGGATGCGGGCGCGGCGCTTGCGCCACCAGATCACGACGCCGGTCACCGAGAGTGCGGCGACCACCAGCCCCATGATCGAGATCAGGATGCGGCCGAACAGTCCGACGATGCGACCCGAATGCAGCGGAAATTGCGCCTGGACGAAGATGTCGGCGGCAGTACCGACCCAGGGCAGCCGCTCGCCGATCGGGCGGCCGTCCTCGCTGTCGTAATAGAGCTGGGCCGGGCCGACGCCGCCGGCGCCGTGATCGTCGCCGGGGTGGAAGAAGGCGGCGGCATAGACGCCATGGGCCGGGCCGTAATTGACCGAGCCCACCGGGATCGTCCAGCCCCGCGCCTTGCCGTCGGCGGCGGCGCGTGCGGCGATGTCCGCGAAGGTGACCTTGGGCTCGATGGGATCGTCGAGATCGCGATAAGGCCGCTGCTCATAGGGTGTCGGCGTGTAGTTCGAGACCATCTTCATCAGCGGCGAGAACACCTCGAAATAGAGGTTCAGCGAGAACGCCGTGAAGGCGATGACGAACAGCACGCCCCAGGTCCAGAGACTGAAGGCGCGGTGGATGTCGAAATTGATCCGGTAGGCGCTGCCGGAGGTCTTGATGGTCCAGGCCGGCGCCCAGCGCGCCCAGAAGCCGCGGTCGAGCTGGCGCGTGACGGCAGGCGCCCGCGCCGCCTTGGCGCGCCGGCGCGAGGGCAGCGTCAGATAGAAGCCGACGAAGCAATCGATGGTCCAGATGATGGCGATCACGCCGAGCACGCGCATGCCCCAGCGGTCGCTGCCCCAGAACTCCGGGATGTGCATCGTGTAGTGCAGCTTGTAGAGAAACGAGACGAAGTTCTCCCGCGTGACGGGCCAGACCGCGCCCCAATAGCGCCGGCCCAGCTCCGCGCCGGTGTTGGGATCGAGGAAGACCTGATTGTAGTCGAGGGCGTAGCGCTTGCCGGTCGCCGGATCGATCCGCGGCATGACGAAGAACCACAGCGAATGGCCCTGCTCCGGCGTCATGAAGAGGTAGACGACGCGCGCGCGGGGATCGCGCTGCTCGATCGTCTTGGCGAGCTCGATCGAGGGGATCGCCGGGCCTTTGCTGCTGACGTCGAACAGATGGCTGTTCAGAACGTCGTCGATCTCGTGATCCCAGGAGATGATCGCGCCGGTGATGCCGGAAAAGAACAGGAATCCGGCCGTGAGCAGTCCCGCCCAGCGATGCAGCTTGCCGAATGTCGCTCTCATCGTCTTGCACTCTCATCCAGCAGGTCCGGCTCGCCATCGCCGGACCGTCTTCGATTTCACCAGCGATAAGTCAGCTTGCCGATGGCTTTCCGTCCCTCGGCATACATGCAGCCCGAAAGGCCGTAGCAGGCCGCGACATAGCGCGTGTCCGCAAGGTTGGTGACGTTCAGCGACAGCCGCCAATTGTCACGGGTATAGGCAAGAAGCGCATCCAGCACGGTCGCCGATCCCACCTTGAACGTGTTGGCATCATCGCCCCAGGTCGCGCCGACATAGCGAACGCCGCCGCCGAACTGCAAGCCCGCCAGCATGCCGTTCTGGAGCGTGTAGTCGCTCCACAGCGAAGCGCGGTTGAGCGGCACGGTGACCGGCGCCTTGCCGACATTGACCGGATCCTGCGTGACCATGGCATCGATATAGGCGTAGGCCGCCCGCAGGTTCCAGCCGTCGGCGAGCGACATCGAGCCTTCGAGCTCGATACCGCGCGACTTCACCTGCCCGATCTGCTCGTAAAAGGTGGTTGCAGGCACGTACACAGCGACGTTGTCACGCGTCAGGTCGAAGGCGGCGAAGGTGAACAGCGCATTCCAGCCGAGCGGTTGATACTTGACGCCCACCTCGTACTGCACGCCGGTCTCGGGATCGAGCATCTGTCCGGACGGACTGGTCGCGAGCTGCGGCAGAAACGACTCGGAATAGCTGAAATAGGGCGCGATGCCGTTGTCGAAATTGTACATGACGGCAGCGCGGCCGGTGAAGGCCGAGGCGTCCTTCGAGGTTGAAGTATCGGTCGGGGGCAGATTGGTATCGAGCTGCGTCGTCACGAAGTCCTGGCGGCCGCCGAGCTGGAACGAGAGCCGGCCGAGCTTGATCTGGTCCTGCGCATAGAGGCCGACCTGCGACTGCTTGATGCCCTTGTTGTCGTACATGCCGCCGAGGGCCCAGTCGTAGCTGTAGACCGGGTTGAAGACGTTGATCTCCGGCGCCGAGGTCGTGACGGCGAAGGCCGTATCGCGAAACGTGGTGTTGCGATAGTCGAGCCCGACCAGGGTGGTGTGGCTGAGGATGCCGGTATTGAACTTGCCCTGGAGTTGGTTATCCACCGCGAAGGAGTTGATGTAGGAGTTGCTGTAGCTGCCGAAACGCCCCAGCTGCCCCGCCGCCTCGTCGGTGTATCCGGTGCCGTAGAAGGTCTTTTCCTCGTTGTGCTGATAGGCGTAACGCAGGTTCTGCCGGAAGGTGATGTTGTCGGTGAAATTGTGCGACAGCTGGTAGCCGGCGGTCGCGATCTCGGTGTTGAACGCGTTGAAGCTCGGCACGCCCGCGAAGAACGAGACCGGAATGGTGCGGCCGTTGTTCGGCCACACCGTGCCCGAGGCCGGCAGGAACTGAAGGCCCCACCCTGCCCTGTCCCTCTGATAGTTGGCGAGCAAGGTAATGGTGGTGTCTTCGTTCGGCTTGAACGTGACGGCGGGGGCGATGAAGACGCGGTTGTCCTTGGTGAAGTCGACCTGGGTCTGGCCCTCGCGGACGACGCCGGTGAGGCGCCACAGCACCGTGCCTTCCTTGTTGGCGGCGCCGCCCATGTCGAACTGGCCCTGATAGCGGTTGAAGCTGCCGCCGGAGATCGAGACCTCGCCGAACTGCTGCGCCGTCGGCAGCTTGGTCACGTAGTTGAGGATGCCGCCGGTGCCGCTGCCGCCATACATCGCCGAGGACGGTCCTTTGAGCACCTCCAGGCGCTCGGCCCCGTAGGGATCGAGGCCGTTGAAGTGGACGTAGTTGCTCGAGGGAATTCGCAGGCCGTCGACATAGAGACCCGACATGGTCGTGTCGAAGCCGCGGATCTGGAGAGCGCCGAAGCGGGTGTCCGAGCCGCCATTGACGTCGCCGCTGACACCGGCGGTGTAGCGCAGCGCCTCGCCGATCGAGACCGCGCCCTGGTTCCTGACCTGGTCGGTGGTGACGACTGAGACCGACTGCGGGGTTTCGATCAACGGTGTATCGGTCTTGGTGGCCGTGCCGCTTCGCGTGGCGACGAAACCGCGCACCGGGCCATTGGCACGTTCGCCCGTCGCGCCGTTCGACGAGGCCGACTGGGTTGGCGCGGCTGGTTGCGCAGATGAGCGACGATTGGCGCGAGAGGTGCGTGTTGCCGCTCTTCGCGACGAAGCAACCGCGGCAGGACGGGCGCGCTCAACCGGCGCATCGACGGTGACAGCGGGAATCTGTGTCTGCGCCTCCACGGAACCAAAGGGAACCACGAGCGAGAATGTACTGACCGCCCCGAGGAGCAGCACCCGAATCTGTCCACGACGCGCGCATTCACGCGAAGAAAGTTGGTAGTCGGTCACGTCTTTCGAGGCCCCACGCACTGCCGGCTTTGCCGGTATCGTTTTTGGTGTCCCGCCCTAACTCAGGCGGTTTGGGAGTGCGATAGGAACGAAGTTAGAATCTCTCCAGAGGCGTGCGCGGCGCGTGCGACGAATGCGCTCATGCCGATGCCGCGTACGGTCCACGCAGCCGTCGTGCTCCACACGTTTGGAATGCTTCTAGACAGAAACATTCCCTCACCATTCGGCGATGGTCGGAAACGATCAGCTTGCTACCGCGCGAGAATCGCCAATGACCACGCCGGTCGGCGCTACCGAAGAATCCGATCGAGCCCGATCGAACTCTATGACTTGCCGGCGCGGCAACAGGATTCGTCGGCAGTGTTGCTCGCGGTTGCGAGCACGCTGCGGCTGTTGCGGTCCGGCGGGATGTCGCCGGCCGCATTGGCGGCGAAAAAGCCGGTCGGCTTCAGCAGGAAGCCGGCATATTCCACCGGCATGATCGGAAAGTCCTCGGGCTTGCAGACATGGGTGTGGCCGAAAGAGTGCCACACCACGATATCGGCATTCTCGATGTTGCGGTCCTTCGCGGCATAACGCGGCAGGCCATCGCCGCCGGCATGGACGTTGGGATAATCGCCGCTTGCGTATTTCTCGGCCGGATCGAATGCAGTCACCCAGACATGCTTGGTGGCGAAGCCGCCGCGCTTGCGCACGTAACTGCCCTCCTGCGCCAGCATCAGCGGGCTCGGATTGACGACGAGCTTGTAGGCCGGAGCATTGCCGACCGAGTTGGTCTCGTTGGGATTGCTGATCTTCCAGAACCGGCCGGTTTGGCCATTGGCGATGCCCGCCGCGTCATGCTCGCGCGACAGCACCCGCGTCGTGGTGTCGAAGACATTGCCGTGCGGATTGTCGTCACCCCAGGGCCGCGGCACGAAATCGTGCTCGGTGACGGTGTTGCCGCCGCCGTCGAGATCCATGTGCAGGCGGACGTTGAAGAAGTGCTGGTGCGTCGGTCCGCCCAGATTGTCGTCAACCATGCCGCCCCATTTGTACGTCTCGCCTGATGGCACCGCGGCGGTCTGGATGATGCCGGTGAGCTTGGTCTCCAGCTGGATCGTGCCGTCCTGGTAGAGATACCAGTAGAAGCCGTAATCGTAATTGCCGACGGTGGCGAAGAACGAGATCACGAGCCGCCGCGAGCGGCGGACCTCGAACAGGCCGTTGCGGAACTCATAGTGTTTCCAGGCGATCCCATAGTCTTCCTCGTGCATGCAGATGGCGTTCTGCATGACGAAGGGCTCGCCCTTGCTGTCCGCCGCCGGTACGTCGAAATAGCGGATGTTGCCGAGACAGTCGCAGCCCAGCTCGAGCGCGTTCGCAAGCATGCCGAGGCCGTATTCGCCGGCATCGAACGCCGACTTCCAGAAATGGTTAGCGGTCGGATCGGCGTAAGGCACCACCATCTCGGTGACGCTGGCGCGATGGATCAGGGAGCGCTTGCGCGCGCCGTCCTGGTAGGCGAGCTGATGCAGCACGAGGCCCTCGCGCGGCGTGAAGCCGATGCGAAAGCTCCATTTCTGCCAGTCGACCTTCCAGCCATCGACGCGAAAGCTCGCGCCCTCGGGTTGCTCGATGTGCAGCGGCCTGATGTCGGTGCGCAGATTGGTCATCTCATGCGCGCCGTAGTTCCGCTTCTTGCGCGGAATCGGCACGATCGGATCCTCATCCGTGAGGTCGATGACCTTGCCGCCGATCAGGTCGACGACAGCGACCACGCCTTCGATCGGGTGCGCATAGCCGTTATCCTGGAGGTGCTCGCGAAAATAGCTGACGGCACGCACGATACGGGCGCCGCGCTCGAACTCCTTGTCGAAGAAACCCGACGAGAACGGATCGACCTGGATCAGCTCGATGTCCTTGTCCGAGAGCCCGCGCCGCGCCATCGCCGCGCGCCATCCGGGATCGGCCTTCACCACGGCCTCGCACTTGAAGAACTCTTCCAGCATCACCGGCGGCTGCCCGTAGGGCGCCTCGCGGTTCGGGACGACCTTGCGGCCGACGATCTCGCCACGTCCGAGATCGACGATATGCTCGATGGCCTCGCCCGTGGTGACGTCGAGCGTCAACGCGAAGGCGCGGCGCCCTACGCCGCCTGCAGCCAGCTCATGCTTGGTCGGCTCCTCCAACCGGACCGTCGGGAAGCGGCAGTTCTCGGGTGAGGTCACGTCGGCGCGCACCAGCGTGCAGGCGGCGGTGATCTCCTCGGCCGTCAGCGGATCAAGCGGATGCGGCGTCGCGGTCTCTGGTTGCGATTTGGCCTTGACGGTATCGAGCATGGGGATGTCCAGAAATCAGGCGAGATGCGCGGTGATGGCGCTGAAGGCGGCAAACCAGCGCTGGTCGATCGGCACGTCCATCGCCTTGGGCTGTGTCGCGAGCTTGACGATGACGGTGTCCGAGTCGAGGTCGACATAGAGGTGCTGGCCATGAATGCCGATCGCGGTCAGCGCGTTGCGCGACGGATCGATCGTGAACCATTTGCTGCGGTAGCGCGCGCCCGGGAAGAACTCGGCGAGGTCGCCGTCGGCCCAGGCCTTGGGATCGCCGTTCTCGCGGATGTCGTCGATCCACCAGCCCGGCACCACCTGCCGCCCCTCGACCACGCCGCGGCAGCGGATCATCTCGCCGAAACGGATGAGGTCACGCGCGGTGACGGAGATGCCGCCGGCGATGCGGCCCATGCCGTGGCTGTCGAGCGTGAGCGAGCCGTCCTCCTCCGCGCCCAGGGGCTGCCAGAGATATTCGGAGAGGATGCGATGATAGGGCATGCCGCAGGCACGCTCATAGACCCAGCCGAGCACCTCGGTATTGGGCGAGACGTAGTGGAACACCTTGCCGTGCGGCTTGCCGGTGCCGCGCAAGGTCGTGAGATAGGCGCGCTGGTGGCCTGCCTCGGCGCCCGGCGGCGGCACGTCCCAGCCCGAGGAGAACCGATAGCGCGCAACGTCGCCGGCGGGGTCCTCGTAATCCTCCTCGAACTTGATGGCGACGGCCATATCGAGCAGGTTGCGGACAGTGCAGCCGGCGTAGACCGACGTCTCCAGCTCCGGCACGTAGCGCACCACCCTCGCCTCGGGATCGAGCAGCCCGCGCGCGGCGAGCACGCCGCCGAGCGTGCCGGCGATCGCCTTGCTGATCGAGCAGATCAGATGCGGTGTGGTCACGCCCATGCCATCGCCGTACCATTCGTGGATCAGCGTGCCCCGGTGCATGACGAGGAGCGTATCGGCAAAGGTCTCGCGGAGCGTGGCTTCGATCGTGGTCGCTTGGCCATCAGGCGCGGTGAGGCCGAGTTTTGCCAGTTCGCGCGGCGCGCTTCGCATCAGCGTCGGCTGGGCCGAGCGGCGGATTTCTGCGGTCGGCAGCACTTCGCGGGTGTGGGTAAAGCCCCAGCGGATCGCGGGAAAGCTGCGCCAATTGGCGCGCGTCACCTGCGCCTCGGGCGCGGGCGGGCTGCCGCGCATGATCTCGGTCGGTCGCATCTCGATCCCTCCGCAAAGCGCCGTCCCGGCTGCGATGTCGGAACGGCAGGACCGAAGCCTGCACCGCGGCGCCATCGGGCGTTATCGAGATCCGGCAATATTTTGCTGGACAGCGCCTATGGCCGTGCCAGTCTGGCGTGGTTCTTGCTGGCTCTTGGGTGGTGAATTTCGACGTGTCGTCATGCCCTTAGGCGCAACTCTTCCGACTCTGGACTCGGCTGCCGGCCTGTTTCAGGCCAGCAGCACCGATGTCGACGAGCATTGCGCTTCGCTTGGTCGCTGGCGGCTCAGCTACGACCAGATCAGCGCCGGAGCCTTCAGGGGCAGCTTCACCCAACTCTCCCTGCCCCAGCTCGACGTCTTCCGCGAGATCACCAGCCAGCAGGTCCGCCAATACGGCCAGCTGGGGGCCGACAGCTTCGGCATCGGTCTGCCCTGGCACAGTGACGGCGAGGTCAATTGCAACGGCGCCAGCGTTGCAGGTGCCCAGGTCATCGCCTGCATCGACGCCGAGGTCGATATGTGCACGCCGAAATCATTCGAGCTGCGCGGTGTTGTCGCCAGCGCGGCGCTGATCGAGGAGCTTGCGGCCCGGCTCGATATCGAGCTGCCGCGCGCAGTCTGGCACCAGTTGCGGGTGATCGAGATGGCGCAGGCACCGGTCGCGCGATTGCGCGCTCACCTTGCCGCGATCCACGAGACCATCTCGACTGCCCCCGAGCGGTTCGACGATCCGGCCGTCGGGCAGGCGCTGGAAGACGGCCTTCTCGTCGAGATCATGGACATGCTGCCGACCGCACGCCCCAGCGATCCCGGCCGCAGCGCCGCGGCGCGCAAGCGCACCGTCGATCGTGCGCGGGCGCTGATGCATGGCAGCGGCGATCGCTCGCTCTCGCTGCTGCAGGTCTGCAAGGCGGTCGGCGCCAGCCCGCGCAAGCTCGGCTATTGCTTCCAGGAGGTTTTGGGAACGAGCCCGATGCACTACTGGCGAGCAATGCGGCTGAACCGCGTGCGGCGCGATCTGAAACGCGCCGGCGGAACCGATGCCTCGGTCTACGACGTCGCCGTGCAGCACGGCTTCTGGCACTTCAGCCAGTTCTCGCTCGACTACAAGCGCCACTTCTCCGAAAAGCCCTCGGAGACGCTGCGACGCGCCAGGTTGGCGGCCTGACGCGCCCGCTCGGCTTACCAGGTCGGCAGATAGGTGCCCTTGAAGCGCTTCTCCAAAAACTCCTTCACCGGCGCGGAGTGATAGGCCTCGATCAGCGGCTTCACCCAGGGCTTGTCCTTGTCCTCTTCGCGAACGGCGAGGATGTTGACCCAGGGGCCGTCGGGATTCTCGCGGGCGATCGCGTCGGTCGCCGGATTGAGGCCGGCCTGCACCGCGTAATTGTTGTTGATGGAGACGACGTCGACGTCCTGCAGCGCGCGCGGCAGCTGGGCGGCATCGAGCTCGACGAAGCGCAGCTTCTTCGGGTTGTCGGTGATATCAGCGATGGTCGAGGCGACGTTGTTCGGGTCCTTCAGCTTGATCACGCCGTGCAGCGCCAAGATCATCAGGCCGCGCGCGCCGTTGGAGGGATCGTTGGCGATCGCGACACGGGCACCTTCCGGCAGGTCGGCGAGCGTCTTGTATTTCTGCGAATAGACGCCCTGCGGCGAGCCGATCGTGTTGGCGACCTTGACGATCTTCCAGCCGGTCTTGGAGATCTGGTTCTTCAGATACGGCTCGTGCTGGAACGAATTGGCCTCGAGATCCTTCAGGGCCAGCGCCTGGTTCGGGATCACATAGTCCGTGAACTCGACCACCTTGATGTCGAGGCCGCGCTCGGCGCCGACCTTCTTCACGACGTCGATGATCTCGGCATGGGGACCGGCGGTGACGCCGACGCGGATGGTTTCGGCATGGACCGTGGTCGCAAGCAAGGCTGCAGCCGCAAGGGTTGCGAGAAAGCGCATTGAAGTCTCCAGTTTCAGGATGGTGCTATCAGTGATGCCGCAGCCGGCGGTTGACCCGACGTGCCAGATAATCGCCGGCGCTCTGGACGAGCTGCACCAGCGCGATCAGCACGACGACGACGGCCAGCATCATCTCCGGCATGAAGCGCTGATAGCCGTAGCGGATGCCGAGATCACCGAGGCCGCCGCCGCCGACCGCACCGACCATCGCGGAGTAGCCGAGCAGGCTGACCACTGCGAGCGTCAGCGCCAGCAACAGGCCCGGCAGCGCCTCGGGGATCAGCACCTTGAACACGATCTGAAGCGGCGAGGCGCCGAACGAGGACGCCGTCTCGATCAGGCCGCCATCGACCTCGCGAATCGCAGCTTCGACCAGACGCGCGATGAACGGCGCCGACGCGATCGTCAGCGGCACGATTGCGGCGGTCGAACCGATCGAGGTGCCCGCGACAAGCCGGGTGAACGGGATGATGGCCACGACCAGGATGATGAACGGCGTCGAACGCGTCGCATTGACGACGATGCCGAGCACGCGGTTGACGAGTGGGGCCGCGAACAGCTCGCCTTTCCGGCTGGTCGCGAGGAAGACGCCGAGCGGCAGGCCGAAGACGGTGCCGAGCAGCGCCGCGATGCCGACCATGTACAGGCTCTCGAAGGTAGCCTGGATGATCAAATTGATGAGTTCAGGCGACATAGCCGAGATGCTCCGCCGGGAATTGATATTGAGACAACCAGGCAAGGACCCGCGCCTGCGCGTCCTCGCGGCCGGGAATGCCGAGAACGAGCGAGCCGACATGCTGGCCGCCTATCTCGTCGATGCGCGCCGACAGCAGCGCGACGTCGAGGCCGAGCTCGCGGGCGAGCCGCGCCACCACGGTGTCGCCGGCCCCTGCCCCGCGGACCTGGACGCGGATCACGGCCTGCCCGCCAACAGGCGGCTCCGCCACGATCCGGCTCGCCAGCGAGACCGGCAGGCTGTCGCCGATGACCTCCGCGAGGAAGGACTGCGTGATCGGATGTTTTGGATGGGTGAAGATGTCGGCGACATGGCCGCTCTCGACCACGTGGCCAGCGTCGAGCACGACCACTTCCTTGGCGAGCTGGCGTACCACGGACATTTCGTGGGTGATCAGCACGATGGTCACGCCCAGCTCGCGGTTGATGTTGGCGAGCAGATCGAGGATCGCGCGTGTCGTCTGCGGATCGAGCGCGGACGTCGCCTCGTCCGACAAGAGCACGCTCGGCCGCGTCGCCAGCGCGCGGGCAATGCCGACGCGCTGCTTCTGGCCGCCGGAGAGCTCCGAGGGATAACGGTCGTGCTTGTCGGCGATGCCGACGAGCGCGAGCAGTTCGGTGACGCGGGCCTTGATGTCGGCCTTGGACCAGCCGGCGATCTCGAGCGGCAGCGCGATGTTGTCGGCGGCGGTGCGCGACGACAGCAGGTTGAAGTGCTGGAAGATCATGCCGATCGAGCGCTGCGCCAGCCGCAGCTCGCGGCCCGCCAGCGCCGAGATGTCGCGGCCGTCGACGACGACGCGTCCCGTGGTCGGCTTCTCCAGCCCGTTGATGAGCCGCACCAGGCTCGACTTGCCGGCGCCGGAGCGGCCGATCACGCCGGTGATGGAACCGCGCGGGATTGCGAAATCGATATCTTGCAGCGCGTTGACGCCGGGCTTGCCGCGATAGGCCGGATAGGTTTTCGAGATGCCGGCGAAGCGAACCATCGCGTCCGGCTCGGCTGTGGCAGGTGAAATCGCTTCAGGCGGCGCAATCGGCTGTCCGACGGCGAGCGATTGGTGAGCGTTCATGGAGACGGCCTTCATGCACAATAGTTCTCTCGCCCACCCGAAAAGGCGAACGAAAGCCGGGTCGCATCAGCGACTGGAGATGGAACAGCAGCAAACGCCTCTGGGGGCAACGCGCTGCACCGCAGCAAGCACCATCGCCTTTTCCAGTCTTTCTTGCAATTTCAGATATTTGCGAGGAGATGGACGAAGATTCCCCAATCCCTCTCCGGAGAAGAATATTCCTTCGCAGAGGGTATCAGTCTCCCGCCCGGGCTCATCCCATCTGCAACCAGGGCAGCACGATCAGCAGAAGACCTGCGAAATAGAGCAGCCCGAAGAGCAGGCCAAAACCCCAGAACTGGCCCTTTCCGATATAGCCGCTGCCGAAATACATCGGCGCCGGCCCCGTCGCGTAAGGCGAGATCACGCCCATCAGGCCGAGCGAGTACATGCAGAGCATGGCGAGGGTCGTGACCGGCAGACCGGGAATGCCCGATCCGACCGCGAGCACGACGGGCAGCACGGCGGCGGCATGCGAGGTGATGCTCGAGAAGAAATAGTGGATCCAGAAGAACAGCGCGACCAGCAGCAGCATCGCGGTCGACGGCGATAGCCCGGCGAGCGGCTTTGCGTATTCGGTCGCGAACCATTTGATGAAGCCGATCTCGTTGAGGCCGGAGGCCAGCGTCAGCAGCGAGGTGAAATAGAAGAACACCTCCCAGGCACTCTTCTCGCTGACGATGTCGGCAAACTCGATCACACCGGTCACCAGCATCAGGGAGATCACGATGAACACGACGGTGGTGGCATTGACGAAGTTCGAGCCGAGCACGGGCACGTGGATGTCCGGGCTGGAGCCCGCGATCCACAGGAACATCGCGAGCACGATCAGGCCGAGCATGATCCACTCGTTGCGCGACATCGGGCCCATCCCGGCGAGTTCCTTCGCCGCCCATTCGGTGATTTCCGGGCTGCGCTTCACCTCGGGACGGCAGACCAAATAGCTGAGCAGCGGCACGAGGACCATCAGCAGGATGCCGAGCGGCGCGAAGCCGAGAAACCACTGGCCCCAGCTGACCTCGACCCCGGCGGTCTTCTTGGCGATCGCCAGTGCCGCCGCGTTGGGCGCAAGCGCGGTGAAGAACAGCGAGCTGGTGACGGCGGTCGCGGCAAAGGCCGTCCACATCACATAGGTGCCGATCCTGCCGGCGGTCGGCCCCGGCTCGGAGCCATAGATGCGCGGGATGTTGCTGATGATGGGATAGACGATGCCGCCGCTGCGCGCGGTGTTCGACGGCGTCGCCGGCGCGAGCAGGAAGTCGGACATCGCCACGGCATAGCCAAGGCCGAGCGTGTTGCGGCCAAGGCGCTGCACCAGCACCAATGCAATGCGCCGGCCGAGCTGGCTCTTGCGATAGCCGATCGAGAACACGAAGGCGCCGACGATGAGCCAGACCGTGCTCTCGGCAAAGCCCGCCAGCATCCAGCGCAGCGACTTGCCGGGATCGGGATCGATATAGCCGGCAACGCCCGCGACCGTGAGGCCGATGAAGCCGACCGCGCCGACCGGCATCGATTCCAGGATGAGCCCAGTGATGACGGCCGCGAACACGGCGAAATAGTGCCACTGATTGACGTTGAGCCCTGCAGGCACCGGCCACAGATAGATCACCAGCCACACCACGAGCGGCGCGACCAGTTTCCAGCGAAACCCTTTCGCCTCTGGCGCCTGCGAGCTAGCAGTCATGGGCCCTCCCCCTCGATCGTCGTCGCCTGTGCGGCCCGTGGGCGAGCCTGCTCTTGTCCCTGCGCCGCGTATACGAACTGCCGGTTGTGCGATCAATGGCCTGGCATCAATCTATCGCCCCTTGAAGCGTGGCTTGCGGCGGCCCAGGAACGCCTCGACGCCCTCCTTGTGATCCTCGCTGAGGCTGGCGAGCGCGAACTGGTCGACGTCCATGTGGCTGGCGAGATCGTCCAGCGCATGCGCGAGCCGGTTGACGGTCAGCTTGGTCATCGCGACCGAGAGCGGTGGCTGCGCGGCGACCTTGCGCGCAAGATCCATGGCGGCATCGAAGGCATGGCCGGGATCGACCACCTGCTCCACCAGGCGCCATTCATGGGCCTCATCCGCTGAGATGCGCTCATCAGCCAGGATCACCGCCTGCTTGGTACGGGCCGGCCCCATCAGGTGCAGCATGCGCGGGATGCTCTGCCAGCTCATGTTCATGCCGAGGCCGATTTCGGGCACGCGCAGATGTGCATCGCGGCCCATGATGCGGAAGTCGAGCGCCACGGCGAGGGCCACGCCGCCGCCGACACAAAAACCCTCGATCGCCGCGATCGTGATCTGCTCCATCTCTTGCCAGGCGTGCGTTAGGCGCGGTCCGAGCTTGAGGTGCCGCCGCAGCGTGCCGAGGTCCATCTCCTTGCGCGAGCGCCCTTCGGCGTCCTTGAGGTCGAAGCCGGCGCTGAACGCGCCCGAGCTGCCGGTCAATACGACGACCGACGTCGCGGCATCGTCCTCGAAGCTGCGCGCCGCGGCGGTCAGCTGCCGCATTGCCTCGGGTGACAGGGCGTTGATGCCGTCGCCCCGATCGAAACGCACCACCGCAATCCGTCCCTCGGGTCCGAGGCCCTTTTCGATCTTCACGTAGTCCGTCACCAACGTCTCCCCATCTGCTTGGCGGCGATGCTAGCCTACATCCGGCCTCACGAATATGGGACCCGGTTGCGCCGCAGCGCATACTCGACAGGCCTGGGCCATTGCGCTTAATCTTCGCCGCCATGAGCCATGATCACGACCATCACCACCACCACGATCACGACCATTCCGAGCTGTCGGAGACCGAGCTGCGCGTGCGCGCGCTCGAGACGATCCTGACCGAAAAAGGCTATGTCGAGCCCGCCGCGCTCGACGCCATCATCCAGGCCTATGAGACCAAGATCGGCCCGCACAACGGCGCACGCGTCGTCGCCAAGGCCTGGACCGATCCGGCGTTCAAAAAGGCGCTGCTCGAGGATGGCTCCAAGGCGATCGGCACGCTCGGCCATGTCAGCCGCGTCGGCGACCATCTCGTCGTGGTCGAGAACACGCCTGCGCGCCACAACATGGTCGTGTGCACGCTGTGCTCCTGCTACCCCTGGGAAATGCTGGGGCTGCCGCCGGTCTGGTACAAGGCGGCGCCCTATCGCTCCCGCGCCGTGAAGGATCCGCGCGGCGTGCTCGCCGACTTCGACGTCACCCTGCCGAAGGAGATCGAGATCCGGGTGTGGGATTCCACCGCCGAGACGCGCTTTCTGGTGCTGCCGATGCGCCCCGAAGGTACCGAGGGCTGGAGCGAGGAACAGCTCGCCGAGCTCGTCACGCGCGATTCCATGATCGGCACCGGCTTCCCGCGACAGCCCGGAGCGCCGTCATGAACGGCGTGCACGACATGGGCGGCATGGACGGGTTCGGCAAGGTCGAACCCGAGCCCAACGAGCCGGTGTTCCATGCGGAATGGGAATCCCGCGTGCTGGCGATGGTGCGTGCAATGGGCGCGGCCGGCGCCTTCAACATCGACACCTCGCGCTTCTATCGCGAGATGATCCCGCCGCACGTGTATCTGTCGAGCTCCTATTACAAGAAATGGTTTCTCGGGCTCGAGGAGATGCTGATCGAGAAGGGCTACCTCACCCGCGAGGAAGTCGCCGCCGGCCACGCGATGCAGCCTGCCAAGGCCCTCAAGCACGGCAAGCTGAAGGTCGAAGGCGTCGAGCGCACCATGGTGCGCGGCAAGTTCGCCCGCCCTGCCCCCGCGCCCGCCAAGTTCAACATTGGCGATCGCGTGCGCGCCAGGAACATCCATCCGGCCACGCATACGCGGCTGCCGCGCTATGTGCGCGGCCATGTCGGCGTGGTCGAATTGAACCACGGCTGCCACGTGTTTCCGGATTCAGCGGCGATGGAGCTCGGCGAGAACCCGCAGTGGCTTTACACGGTGGTGTTCGAAGGCCGTGATCTCTGGGGCGAGGATGGTGATCCCACCCTGAAGGTCTCGATCGACGCGTTCGAGCCGTATCTGGACCCGGCGCAATGAGTGGTACCGCTGCTGCCGCAGCCACCGCGGCCATACCCAGCATTCCCCGCGATGACGACGGCCCGGTGTTCCGCGCGCCGTGGGAGGCGCACGCGTTCGCGATGGCGTTGACGCTGCACGAGCGCGGCGTCTTCACCTGGCCGGAATGGGCAGCAAGCCTCGCCTCCGAGATCAAGCGCGCGCAGGCGGCCGGCGATCCCGATACGGGCGAGACCTATTATCTGCACTGGCTCGCCACGCTGGAGGGCCTGGTTGCCCGCAAGGGTGTTGCGTCGATGGAAACCCTGCACCGCTACCGCGACGCCTGGGACCACGCGGCAGATCGCACCCCGCACGGCAAGCCGATCGAGCTCAGGCCGGAGGATTTTGGTTAGCTGGCGCGAAGTTCGGCGTTGCGACGCTCGTGTCCCGGACAAGCTGCAACGCGCAAGCGTTGCGGCGCAGAGCCGGGACCCAGACGGCGACACGATACCTTGCGGAAGCATGGGCCCCGGCTCTGCAGCGCACCGCTGCCGGACGATGCTTCGCATCGCCGCGGGAGCGCTGCGCTGCGTCCGGGGCACGAGAGCAGTGCAACGAATCTACCTCCCCGCCACAAACTCCCGCCACCCCTTCGCCCGCAGGCTGCACGCCGGGCACTCGCCGCAGCCATAGCCCCACTCGTGCTGCGCGCCGCGTTCCCCGAGATAGCAGGTATGGGAATGCTCGCGGATGAGATCGACCAGCCCCTCGCCGCCGAGATCCTGCGCCAGCTGCCACGTCGCGGCCTTGTCGATCCACATCAAGGGCGTGTGCAGCTCGAATGGTCTGGCCATGCCGAGCGAGAGCGCGGCCTGCATGGCGCGGATGGTGTCGTCGCGGCAATCGGGATAGCCGGAATAGTCGGTCTCGCACATGCCGCCGACGATGTGCGTGATGCCGCGCCGATAGGCCAGCGCCGCGGCAAAGGTCAAAAACACCAGGTTGCGGCCGGGCACGAACGTATTCGGAAGGCCGTCGGCGCCCATCGCGATCGCGACATCGCGCGTCAGCGCCGTCTCGGACACTGCCGCCAGCGTCGGGATCGACAGCGTATGGCTCTCGCCGAGTTTTGCGGCCCAATCGGCGCGCAGGTCCTTGATGCCGTCGAACAGCCGGTCGCGGCAATCGAGTTCGATGGCGTGGCGCTGGCCGTAGTCGAATCCCAGCGTCTCCACGCGCGAAAAGCGGCTCAGCGCCCAGGCGAGGCAGGTGGTGGAGTCCTGGCCGCCGGAAAACAGGACCAGCGCGGTTTGTGATGAAATTGCGTCGCTCATGGTCCGCGCTTTAGCACTGCGGACGCGGCCCGCCAATCGGTGGAAATCGGCCTGTTCCGCCCCGCCGCGCTGGGAACGGCGGGCCGCTTTTGGCATAAGGTTTTGGAGCCAGGAGAGCGCCCCGCAATGACCCCTTCCCGCGACATTTCCCGCCTGATCGAGATCATGGCGGCGCTGCGCACGCCGGTGACCGGCTGCCCCTGGGACCTCGAGCAGGATTTTGCGACGATCGCGCCCTACACGATCGAGGAGGCCTATGAGGTGGTCGAGGCCATCAGCCGCGGCGATCTCGACGATCTCCGCGAGGAGCTCGGCGACCTCCTGCTCCAGGTGGTCTTCCACGCCCAGATGGCTTCGGAGCAGAGCGCCTTTGCTTTCGGAGATGTCGTCGAGGCGATCACGCGAAAAATGATCCGGCGCCATCCCCACGTCTTCGCCGACAAGGACGGCAATCTCGCCTCCTCCCACGTCAAGGAAGTCTGGGACCGCATCAAGGCCGAGGAGAAAGCCGAACGCGCCGCACGCCGGGCGCCGGAGGACATGCCTGCGCACAAATCGCTGCTGTCAGGCGTCAAGGCCGGCCAGCCCGCACTGACCCGCGCCATGGAGCTGCAACGCAAGGCCTCCACCGTCGGCTTCGACTGGAACGACCCGCGCGCGGTGCTGCAAAAGATCCGCGAGGAAGCCGACGAGATCGAGGCCGCGCTCGACCGCAACGACAAGCAGGAGATTGCGGAAGAGACCGGTGACCTGATGTTCGCCCTCGTCAACCTCGCCCGCCACGTCGATGCCGATCCGGAAGCCGCGCTGCGTGCGACCAACGCGAAATTCGAGCGGCGCTTTGCCTACATCGAACGGTCGCTGGAGGCGCAGGGCCGCACGCTGGAGCAGGCCTCGCTGGCGGAGATGGACGCGCTGTGGAATGCGGCGAAGACCGCCACTTGATACGGGGCACGCAGTGGACATCAGGCAGGACGATCCGAAGGCACCGCATGTCGCCGACTTGTTGGCACATCACCTCGAAGAACTCCGCAGCGTCATGGGCGAGCACGCGCAGGCGCTCGACGCGAGCGGCCTGTCGGCCTCGTCGGTGACGTTCTGGACTGCTTGGCAAGACGGAGTGCTAGCTGGCTTCGGTGCCCTGAAGCAGCTGGATGAGACGCATGGCGAAGTGAAGTCGATGCGGGCCGCGCCCACTGCGCGGCGAACCGGGGTCGGGCGAGCTATTCTGGACCACATCGTTGCCGAAGCCCGCAAGCGCGGTTATGCGCGTCTCAGCCTGGAGACCGGCACTGCGCCGCTGCACGGCCCCGCGATCTCGCTCTACCGCAGTGTCGGCTTCGTGCCCTGCGCGCCGTTCGCCGACTATCAGGCGAGCCTGCACAACCAGTTCATGAGCCTCGATCTGTCGAGGTGATCTTCTCAGGCAGCAGCGCCTAGGCCGAGAGGCGTGGCACTGCGTCGAACCTGTTCACCACGATATCCCGCTTGGTCTCGTCGACCCGTACGGTCATGTCGAAGCGGCCGTCGTGCAGCTCCTTGGCCAGCACCTCGGCATTGCGGTGCAGCCAGCTGATGCCGGCGCCGTCGGCGGCGTCGATGGAGAGGTCGAGCGTGGTGCGCTTGGCCGCTAACCGCTCCTCGATCGCGGCAAGCAGGGCGTCGACCCCCTCGCCTGACACGGCCGAGACCAGCATCGCGGGATGGTCCTCCGGCCTGCGCGCGGCGATGTTCAACAGCTCTTCGCGCTGCTCGGAATCGTAGCGGTCGATCTTGTTCCAGACTTCGATGATGCGGCCGGAATCATCGGGGTTGATGCCGAGCTGGCGCAGCACGGCGTCGACGTCGCTCTGCTGGGCCTCGGCATCTTCATGGGATATGTCGCGCACATGCAGGATGACGTCGGCTTCGAGCACCTCTTCCAGCGTGGCGCGGAAGGCGGCGACGAGCTGCGTCGGAAGGTTGGAGATGAAGCCGACGGTGTCCGACAGCATCGCCTTGCCGCCATGTGGCAGGTTGAGGGCGCGCAGCGTCGGGTCGAGCGTGGCGAACAGCATGTCGGCAGCCTGCACGTCGGCACGCGTCAGGCGGTTGAACAGCGTCGACTTGCCGGCATTGGTGTAGCCGACCAGCGCCACGACACGATACGGCACGCGCTGGCGGCCGGCACGATGCAGCCGCCGCGTCGCCTGCACCTTCTTCAGCTCGCCTTCGAGCTTGGAGATGCGCTCCTGGATCAGGCGTCGGTCCGCTTCGATCTGCGTCTCGCCGGGACCGCCCATGAAGCCGAAGCCGCCGCGCTGGCGCTCCAGATGGGTCCATGATCGCACCAGGCGCGAGCGCTGGTAGTTGAGATGCGCGAGCTCGACCTGGAGCGAGCCTTCCTTGGTCTTGGCGCGGCGGCCGAAGATTTCCAGGATCAGCCCGGTGCGGTCGAGCACCTTGGCGTGCAATTCCTTCTCAAGATTGCGCTGCTGGATCGGCGCCAGCGCGCAATCCATCACCACGAGCTCGACATCGAGGCTCTTGGCGAGTGCGGCGATCTCCTCGACCTTGCCCTTGCCGATATAGGTCGCGGGACGGATCTGGCTGATCGGCGCGATGATGGCGTCGGCTATGACGAGATCGATCGCACGCGCGAGGCCGGCGGCTTCATCGAGCCGGGCCTCGGCGTTGCGCTGGATATGAGTCTCCGATTGCGCGTCGGCACCGCCTGCGCGCACCCGCAAATAGGGGCCGATGACAAGCACCCGCCCCGTCTGCTTAGCCCCTGCCGACCGTGGACGGTCGGCATCCCCGTCGAAATTCCGGGGTTCCAATCAGATCACTCTCAAGCCGGCTGATCCTCGCCGCCTTCGAACAACTGGATCGGCGCACCCGGCATGATGGTCGAGATCGCATGCTTGTAAACGAGCTGCGAATGACCGTCGCGCCGAAGCAGTAAACAGAAATTGTCGAACCAGGTCACGATGCCCTGGAGCTTCACTCCGTTGACCAGAAAGATCGTCAGTGGCGTCTTGGTTTTGCGAACGTGATTAAGGAAGGTGTCCTGTAGGTTTTGTGCGCGGTCTGCCGCCATTGTTTTTTTCTCGCTTTGAGTTTCTTTTTATTGCGCCGGTTGCGGCCCTCTTTGTGAAGGTCGGAGCCTCTCCCGGTTGCCGTTCCTCATGAGATCCCCCTCGGAAGGAACAGCTGTGCAATTAGAGGACAGGTGGACCTATTAGGCAAGCCGCTTCACGCGGCAGCTGGCGCGGTATTGCCCCGAAAAACTACGGAAATCGATGAATTTCCTCGTTTTCGTCAAAGGTGTCGCCGCAACGTCGCGGCGTTAGAATCTTGTTTCGACGGCGTTTTCCTTGCACAAAAACGCGCTAGCCGACACCGAGCGCTTTCAACTTTCGATGCAGCGCCGACCGTTCCATGCCAACGAACTCGGCTGTGCGAGAAATATTTCCTGAAAAACGGCTGATCTGTGCAATCAAATAGTCGCGCTCGAACACTTCGCGCGCCTCGCGCAGCGGCAGGCCCATGATGTGCTCGCCATTGTTGCTGGTCGGCATCGCCGGCACCATGGAGCCGACGTCCTGCGGCAACATGTCGGCCGTGATGATGACCTCCGGTCCACCGGCGGCCAGAATCATGACTCTTTCAACGTTGTTGCGGAGCTGGCGCACATTGCCCGGCCAGACATGCGATTGCAGCACCGCCATCGCGTCCTGCCCGATCTGCCGCTTGGGCAGGCCGCTACCGGCCGAGATCTGCTCCATGAAATAGTCGATCAATTCCGGGATGTCCTCGCGCCGCTCGGAGAGCGCAGGCACGCGGATCGGCACCACCGAGAGCCGATGATAGAGGTCCTCGCGGAAGTGGCCGGCCGCGATCTCCTCTTCGAGATTGCGCGCGGTCGAGGAGATGATGCGCACATCGACCTGCACCTTGGCGGTGCCGCCGACGCGCTGGAACGATTGCTCCACCAGCACCCGCAGGATCTTGTTCTGGGTCTCGCGCGGCATGTCCGCGATCTCGTCGATGAACAGCGTGCCGCCATGGGCTTCCTCGAGCGCGCCGGGCTTGCGCGCCTGTTCGCCGTTGGACTGCTCGACGCCGAACAGCTCGTGCTCCATGCGCTCGGGCGTGATCGCGGCGGCGTTGATGACGACGAAGGGACCGTCGGCGCGGCCCGAGGCCGTATGCAGCGTGCGTGCCGTCAATTCCTTGCCGGCGCCGGCGGGACCGACGATCAGGATGCGGCTGTTGGCCTTGGCCGCGCGCTCGATGGTCTGGCGCAACTGGTTCATGCTCGGCGAGCGGCCGACGAGCTGGCTTGCGCTCGGCGCCAGCTGCTTCAGCTCCTTGACCTCGCGCTTGAGCCGCGAGTTCTCCAGCGCCCTGGTCGCGACCAGGATCAGCCGGTCGGCCTTGAACGGCTTCTCGATGAAGTCGTAGGCGCCGCGCTTGATCGCGGCCACCGCGGTCTCGATGTTACCGTGGCCGGAGATCATCACGACCGGCAGGTCGGCATTGTCCTTCTTGACCTGCTCCAGCAGCTGCAAGCCGTCGAGCTTGGAGCCCTGCAGCCAGATGTCGAGGAACACCAGATGCGGCCGCCGGTTGGCGATTTCAGCCAGTGCAGAGTCGCTGTCGCGCGCAGTCCGCGTGACAAAACCCTCGTCCTCGAGAATGCCTGCGACGAGATCTCGAATATCGGCCTCATCATCGACAATCAGAATTTCACTTGCCATGGGTCGCGCCTGTCTTGTCAGATGCCTGTCGAGGCTTCGATTTTCGTTGAATCATTGGTCTTTTCAGCGGCCTCTTTGGTTTCGGCCGCCAGCTCTTTTGTTTCCTGCGCCGGGTCCTTGACAGGAGCGCCGGCCTGCTCGCCGGTTGCTTCCTTGACCGCGGCCGCCGGGGCCTGCTCGGCTCCCTCGGACTTCGCGGGTTGCCCGGAGATCGCAAAGCGCATCCGCATCCAGGCACCGCGCTGGCCCTCGCGGAAGTCGGAAGCATCTTTCAGCTCGATGCGTCCGCCATGGTCTTCCAGCACGCGGCCGACGATCGCAAGGCCAAGGCCGGTGCCCTTGGCGCGCGTCGTGACATAGGGCTCGAGCAGCCGCGAGCGCGCGACCTTGGGCAGGCCGATACCGTTGTCGATGACGTCGATCAGCACGTCCTCGCCCTGACGCGACACCACGACGTCGATATGACCTTTGCCGAGCTCCTCCGGCGGCACCTGCTCGATCGCTTCGGTGGCGTTCTTGACGATGTTGGTGACCGCCTGCGAGATCAGCCGCCGGTCGAACTGGGCGCGGAGCGGATCCTCTTTGAATTCGGCCTCGATATCGATCTCGGGATGGGCGACCTTCATCAGGAACACGGCCTGCCGCACGGCGTCGGCGACGTCCTCGCCCTCCATCACCGGTTTCGGCATCCGTGCAAAGCGCGAGAACTCGTCGACCATGCGGCGGATATCGTCGACCTGGCGCACGATGGTGTCGGTGCACTGCTCGAAGATCTGCTTGTCCTTGGCCTCTGTGATGCCCTTGCCGAACTTGCGGCGAATGCGCTCGGCCGAAAGCTGGATCGGCGTCAGCGGGTTCTTGATCTCATGCGCGATGCGCCGCGCCACGTCGCCCCAGGCCGAGGTGCGCTGCGCCGAGACCAGCTCGGTGATGTCGTCGAGCGTGATGATGTAGCTGTCATGCGGCTGGTTCTTCTCGGCGCTGACGCGGACCGAGAGATTGCGCTCGGTGCCGTCGCGGGTGATCGTGATCTGGCCCTGCACCAGACGCTGGCTCCCTTCCCGCGCCGCCTTCATCATCTCGTCCAGCTCGGGCAGCACGTCGGAGAGCGGATGACCAAGCGTCTCCGATTCGGCGTGCCCGATCAGCTTCTCGGCCGAGCGGTTCAAAATGCCGACGCTGCCGGAGGTGTCGACGCCGATGATGCCGGCGCTTGCGGAGGACAGCACCGCTTCGATGAAGCGGCGGCGGCTGTCGATCAGGTCGCTGGCGTTGACGAGCTCGTCGCGCTGGCTGCGCAATTCCTGCGTCATCTTGTTGAAGGTCTCGCCTAGCTGGGCGAGATCGCCTTCCGACTGGTGCACCGGCACCTGGACATGGAGGTCGCCGGTCGAGACCGTGTGGGCCGCGTTCATCAGCCGCCGGATCGGCGAGACCAGTGAATTGGCGAAGTTCAGGCCGATCAGCACCGAGGCCATCAGGATGGTCAGCGCGATCACGGCGAACATCAGCGCGAAGGCAACCTGGATTCCGAGCCTGCGCGACTCGATCTGGGCGTATTCGGC
Organism: Bradyrhizobium ottawaense; assembly: GCF_002278135.3. Classification (NCBI taxonomy): domain Bacteria; kingdom Pseudomonadati; phylum Pseudomonadota; class Alphaproteobacteria; order Hyphomicrobiales; family Nitrobacteraceae; genus Bradyrhizobium; species Bradyrhizobium ottawaense. The sequence continues at coordinate 4,388,971 of NZ_CP029425.2, forward strand.
GACGCTGACCTCGGTCTGCTTGAGCTGATTGACGACATTGGGATCAAGCGGACGGGCGACATAGAGGAAGGTGTCGCTGAAGGCGCGCAGCCGGATCACGGCGGCCACGAAGCTCGCATCGGGAAGGACCGCGATCTCGGGCTCGGACTCGTTGACGTTGCTGAGGAAGTCGGACGCGGGCGGTGAATAGGCGAGCCGCATGCCGGTGTCGGCGGATTCCAGGATGTTGGTGTTCTTGTCGATGATCATCGCGCCCGGCAGGTTGCGGGAACTGGCGCTGGCGCTCAGCATCTCCCGGAACGAGCGGCGATCCTGGTCATAGAGCGGCCGGGCATGCGCGATGTCGTTGGCCATGCCGAGAATGTCGCCGCGGATCAGCTGCGCATGGTCCTGCATATAGGCCCGCGCGATCGTCAGCGAATTCTGGATCACCTCCTTGGTCGGGCCGGAGAACAGCCGGTCGAGGCCGCGTTCGATGGTGACGTTGGCGACGACGGCGACCAGCACCGCCGGCAGCACCGCCACGATCGAGAACAGGCTGACGATCTGGACATGGAGCCGCGCCGCCGCCCTGCCCCGCCGCCGCGCCAGGATCAGCTGCCAGAGCTCTCGGACGATGATTCCGACCAGCAGCAGGATCGTGGCCGCGTTGATCAGGTAGATCGAGCGGACCACCGCCGGCGTCGGCTCGATCGTGGTCAGGCCGGTCAGAACCAGGAAGGTCAGGAAGGCCGAGAGCAGCGCCAGCGCCACGGCAAAGGGCGCCAGCCAGCGCCGCGCCGACCAACGCCGGGGCTCTTCCGCTGGGGCCGTGTCAAAGTGTGCGGCCGAGGTGTCTGCGCTGGTCATTCCGGCAATGGTGGTGCTGAAAACGGGTCCGCGATGGGCGGATACTGATGTATTCGTACCACATTGTTGCCGAATTGCGACAATTCCGCGGCGCCGCCGCCGCGGCGGAGCGGCGCATCCACAGCTCTGGCGGTGCGTGTCGTGATCTGATCGGTCAGCAATCGTACCGTCTCTGGACGGAATTGGACAAAGGCACCGGCATCGTCATTCGCGAACGAGGGTGAGCCTTGACGCAGATCAAGGGTGCGCGGTGGCCGCTCGCGCCAATGTGGCTCATTGCCCGACCGGAGTTCCGCCCATGAAGGCTGTGGCCGTTGAAGAAGCCGTTGCGATGATTCCCGCTGGCGCCAGCGTGATGGTCGGCGGCTTCATGGGCATTGGAACACCGGAGCGCTTGCTCGATGAACTGGTCCGGCAGCAGAAGACCGGATTGTCGGTGATCTGCAACGATGCCGCACTACCGGGTAAAGGCGTCGGCAAGTTGTTTGACGCATCGCTCGTGTCGCGTCTGACCGCGACGCATATCGGGCTCAATCCCAAGGCCCAGCAGCAGATGCTGGCGAACCAGATCGAGGTCGATCTCGTGCCGCAAGGCACCCTCGTCGAGCGCATCCGGGCCGGTGGTTGCGGCCTGGGCGGCGTCCTGACGCCGACCGGCGTCGGTACCGTTGTCGCCGAAGGCAAGCGAGAGATCGAGATCGAGGGCAAGCCGTTCCTGCTGGAGACGGCGTTGACGGCGCAATACGCGCTGCTCCACGCGTTTCTCGCCGACCATCTCGGCAATCTCGCTTATGCGCTGACCGCACGCAATTTCAACCCGATCATGGCGATGGCGGCCGATACGGTGATCGTGACAGCCGAGCACATCGTACCAGTCGGCGTGATCGCGCCCGACCATGTCATGACGCCGGCGCCGCTCGTCGATTACCTCGTTATGAACGGGTGACCCATGGACCCGCAGATCATTATCGCCCGCCGCGTCGCCAGGGAGCTCCGCGAGGGCAACCTCGTCAACCTCGGCATCGGCATCCCGACGCTGGTTGCGAACTACGTGCCCTCCGATCTCAAGGTTTTCTTTCAATCGGAGAACGGCCTGATCGGCACCGGGCCCATTCCCGAGCCGGGAATGGCGCATCCGCTCCTGACGGACGCCGGCGGACGCCCGATCAGCGCGCTGCCGGGAGCCAGCACATTCGACAGCGCGATGTCGTTCGGGTTGATCCGCGGCGGCCATGTCGACGTCACCGTGCTCGGCGGCCTCCAAGTCGACGCGCAGGGCCGCCTCGCCAACTGGATGATCCCCGGCAAGATGGTGCCCGGCATGGGTGGGGCGATGGACCTCGTCAGCGGTGCCAGGCGGGTGATCGTCGCCATGCAGCACGCGGCCAAGGGCAAGTCGAAGATCGTCGCCAAATGCACCCTGCCCCTGACCTCGGCGCGGTCGGTCGATCTCGTCGTCACGGACTTGGCCGTGATCGGCTTCTCCGGCGGCAAGGCGACGCTGCTGGAGACCGCGCCCGGGGTCAGTGTCGGCGACGTCATGGCGCTCACGGAAGCCGAGCTGGCTGTTCCCGACAACGTCCCGGAAATGAACGTCTGATCCGTCGGCGGCCTCAATCGATGATGTGATAGCCGCCGTCGATGTAGAGCACGCCGCCCGTGATCAGCTTGGCGCCGTCGAGCGCGAGGAACGCGGTGGCATTCCCGACATCGTCGATGCTGACGAGACTGCGCGCCGGCGCCTTCGACTGCGCCTTGTCCATGAGCTCATCGAACTCGGGAATCCCCGAAGCCGCGCGGGTGGCTAGCGGACCCGGCGAGATCGCGTGCACGCGGATGCCCTTCGGGCCGAGCTCCGCGGCGATATAGCGGACCGAGGCTTCCAGCGCGGCTTTCGCGACACCCATCACGTTGTAATTCTCCACCACCATCTGGCTGCCGTAATAGGTCATGGTGAAAAGCGTGCCGCCGTTCTTCATCAGCGGCTCGGCGAGATGAGCCATCCGCAAGAACGACCAGCACGAGACGTCCATGGTCTTGAGGAAGCCGTCACGGCCGACGTCGACGACACGGCCGTGCAGCGCTTCCTTCGGCGAGAAGGCTATGGAATGAAGCATGAAATCGAGCTGCCCCCATTCCGACGCGATGCGCTCGAACACCGCCTCGGTCTGCCCTTCGGCCATCACGTCCAGCGGCATGAAGATCGGCGCTTCCACCGCCTGCGCCAGCGGCTGGACATGCTTCTTGGCGCGGTCGTTCAGATAGGTCACCGCGAGATCAGCACCGAGCGCACGAAACGCGCGCGCGCATCCCCAGGCGATCGACTGGTCGTTGGCGATGCCGACGATCAGTCCCTTCTTTCCCTTCAGGGCGACCTTGCTGTCCGGAAATACTGGGATCATGACACCCTCTTAGGTCTCGTGTTGATCAACTGACCGTCCATCAATAGCGATAGCGTGTGCTGTGCGATCATCAGCTCCTCGTCGGTCGGAATGACGTAGACGGGGACGCGGCTGTCGGCTGCCGAGATCAGGGGCGCATGGTGGGCGTTCTCACCGGCATCGAGGCGGACGCCGAGCCAACCGAGCTGCTCGGCGATACGTGCGCGGATCGATGCCGAGTTCTCCCCGATGCCGGCAGTGAAGACGAAGGCATCCAGGCCCTGCAAGGCGGCAGCCAGCATGCCCGCGTTGAGGCCGATCCGGTAGACGAAATGCTCGATTGCGAGCCGCGCACGCGGGTCCGTGCTAGCTTCCAGCTCGCGCATGTCGTTGCTGACGCCGGAAAGCCCCTTCAGACCGCAGTCCCGATAGAGGAAGTCCTGCACCTTCGCGGCCGGCATGCCCTTCTCGGCGATGAGATAGAGGATGACCCCGGGATCGATCTGCCCTGGACGCGTTCCCATCGGCAGCCCGTCGAGCGCCGTGAAGCCCATGGTGCTCTCGACGCTGCGCCCCTCCTTGATCGCGCACATCGAGGCGCCGCTGCCGAGATGGGCAACGATGACCCGCCCCTTGGCGATCTTGGGCGCCACGCCGGGCAGCGCGCGGGCGATGTATTCGTAGGAGAGCCCGTGAAAGCCGTAGCGCCGCACACCCTCGGCATAGAGCTGCTGCGGAATCGCGTAGTGATCGGCGACGAGATCATGCGTGCGGTGAAATGCCGTGTCGAAGCACGCCACCTGCGGCAGCCCAGGGAAATTCGCGAGCAGCGAGCGGATCGGCGCGAGATTGTGCGGCTTGATGCAGCGGCGCCAAGTCGACAAGGCGTTCGAGGCGGGAGACGACGCCGTGGTCGATCAGGACCGGGCGGACATGGTCCGGCCCGCCATGAACGACGCGATGACCGACCGCGATCGGCGTAATCCGGAGCTCGTCGCGCAGCCAGTTGCCGGCAACCGACATGGCGGCGGGCACATCGGGCACAACTTCAACCGAATAGGCGCGATCGGCCAGCGCATCGCCGCTCGCACCGCTGGCGCGCAGGCGCGGGCGGCTGCCGATGCCGTCCATTTGTCCCTTGATCTGACGCCGGAGCGCACCGTCGCCCAATGCCGAATAGACCTGAAACTTGACGCTCGAAGAACCGGCATTGACGACCAGGATCTTGTCCATGGCGATCACGCGGCCACTGACGGCGCCTTCTGGCGCCGGGCGTGCGCGTAGAGCGCCGCCACAGCACAGGAGGCCATGCGCGCACGCGGCGTATCGGCGCGCGACGTCAGGACGACGGGTACCCGCGCGCCAAGGACAATGCCGGCACCATCCGCCTTGGCGAAATAGGCGAGATTCTTGGCCAGCATGTTGCCGGACTCCAGATCTGGAACGACCAGGATCTGTGCACGACCGGCGACCTCGGACTCGATGCCCTTGATGCGTGCCGCTTCCGGGTCGATGGCGTTGTCGAACGCCAGGGGACCGTCGAGCACGCCACCGGTGATCTGGCCGCGATCGGCCATCTTGCAGAGGGCGGCGGCTTCGATGGTCGACGGAATTTTGGACGTCACGGTCTCGACCGCCGACAGGATCGCCACGCGCGGCGTTCGGCCAAAGCCGGCCTGATTGTAGAGGTCGATCGCGTTCTGGATGATGTCGCGCTTGGCATCGAGATCGGGAAAGATATTGATCGCGGCGTCGGTGACGAAAATCGTCTCGGCATAAGTCGGCACATCCATGACAAAGACATGGCTGATGCGCCGATCCGTGCGCAGGCCGCCGGTCTTTGCCGTGACCGCGCGCATCAACTCGTCGGTGTGAAGGCTGCCCTTCATCAACAGCTCGCCTCTGGCGGCCTGGATGAGCTCGACGCCCTTGGCCGCGGCGTCGTCACTATGGGCGGCATGCACGATCTCGAAGCTTGATATGTCCAGATCGAACCTCGCGGCGGTGTCCCTGATCTTCCCTTCCGGCCCGACCAGGATCGGCCGGATGATCCCCGCGCTGGCGCTGTCGATCGTCCCGCGTAGCGAAGTCTCGTCGCAGGGGTGCACGACCACGGTCGGTGTCGGAGGCGCAGCCCTCGCCGCCGCGATCAGCCGGTCGTACTTGCCGCCGGTTTCGTGCGTCATATCGGCCGACATGAGGTCACTCCCGCTTTCGCCAAACTGCGCTACGACGCTCTTGCCTGAGGATCGAATGGCGCGACGTTCGACGTCATCTCGCCCTCTCCGTCCAGGCCAAACAACTCGGCGACTCGCCTCAGGCGATTGGCGCGCTCGCCGGTGATGTCCGCGCTTGCCGAGAGCACCTCGCGCATCGCCGCGAAGGCCGCGCGCCGCCGGTTCATGTCCTCGGGCAACAACCTTGGAATGGCCGCCACGGCGCCCTCGCGGTCGAGCAGCAGCATGAAGAACTGCTCGCGTACCAGCATCTTGAATTCGGACAGGGTCATCCGGGAGCCGGCATGGTCGCGCCTGACCTGGCGCAGCGCCTCGATGCTGCGCTCGTCCAACATGCCGCGCGCGGAGCCGACATAGAGCAGCGCGCGGATAGCAGCCTCTCGCAGGCCGCCGTCACCAATCTTCGCCCTCAACTCCGCAATCCTGCTTTCGAGCATGGCGCGATGCTCGTCCGACATCTCGCGGCGCCGTGTCGGCACGGCGTTGGGGTCGATGCCGACCGCGGCCTGGAGCGCAGGTGAGCCATAGACGTTGAGGAAGAGGGTCTCGCTCAGCGCCTCCTGGGCATCGCGCCAGCTATCGAGCGCATGCACAATCTGCTTCGACACCTGCTCCTGGAAGGCCAGGAACGGATTGTCCTGCGATACCGGCCTGCGCTTCTCTTCGGCGCGATCGGCCGCCGCCTTCACCATGGACATCCATGGATTCTGACTGCTGAAAGCCTCATATTGCATTCGCAGCGGATGCATGCCGCGCGCCCAGTTGGCCGCCTCTGGCGTCACCATCTTCTTGATCCAGGGCTGCACGAATTTCTGATAGGCTGCAAGATTGAGCTCCGAGATGCGCTTGGCGGTGGCGAACCGCCGCTCGTCCTCGGGGGAATTGCCGCCCATGGCCCGGATGTCGCCGAGCGTACGGGCCTCGCAACGCATTACCCATTGTCCCGTTGCAAGGTCGGCGTTGAGCGTCTCGCTGCCCCTCGCCTCGAACGTCGCCTCGTAGAGCCCGGGCGGGAGCACGTCGATCAGGTCGATGTTGCTGGAGAATTCGGCATGCTCCTTGTTGGCGACGCCGCCGGACACGAAGATCCCGAGATGACCGATGCTTTCGTGAATGGTGTAAACGATGGTCTGGCCATATGCCCTGATCTCATCGACGTCGGCGTAGCAGTCGAGAATCCAGTCCAGCGCCTGCTGCGGCGGGGTGACGTTGTCGCCCTTGGAGCAGAACACCACGATCGGCGAGCGGATATTGCGCAGGTCGACCTTCTCCCCGTCCGACATTTCGATCCGGCCAGCGGCGAGGTTGTTGCCGATGAACAGTTCGTCGACGATGAACTGGATCTCTTCGGCATTGAGGTTGACGTGACCGCCCCACCATCGCTCGAAGTCCAGATAACGGTCGGCCTCGGTGTCGACTTTGGAATAGACGTTGTATTGCTTGGTCCAGAGCGTGTTCGAGGGGTTCTGGTTCTCGAAATTCTGCACCAGCCAGGCGCCGTCGAACTTGCCGGCACCGAGATCGCTCGTCAGCGCCGTCAGCCAGCTTCCGCCCAAGAGGCCGCCGGAATAGCGCATCGGATATTTGCCATGGACGCCCGCCCAATAAGCGAGCGGCGCGCCGGCGATGATCAGCGGTCCGAACAGCTCCGGCCTTAGCGACGCCAGGATCATGATCGCCCAGCCGGCCTGACAATTGCCGATGACGCAAGGCTTGCCGTCGGCGTCGGGGTGACGGCTGATGACAGTTTCAAGAAACTTCGCTTCGGCTCGCGCAATGCGCTCGATCGTCTGGCCGGGCATGGGTTCGGGCAGAAACCCGATGAAGTAGCAGGGATGTCCCGCCTTCATCGCGACACCGATTTCGCTGTCCGCCTTGAAGCCGCCGATGCCGGGACCATGGCCGGCGCGCGGATCGACGACGACGAACGGCCGCCGCCTCATGTCGATCGCGACATTCTTGGGCGGGATGATGCGCACGAGCGCGTAGTTGACAGGCTCGTCGAGTTTGCGGCCGTCCGTAATCAACTCGGCGGCATATTGCAGCACATGCGGTGCGGTCTGCGCGACGTGCTCGCGATATTGGTCGCCGCGCTGTCGCATGATATCCAGAAACAACACGCTCCGCTGTCCGGCATCGACCAGATACTCCACGGCGGAGGTGACCAACCCCGACATGGGACCGGCAGGCAGCTTCAGATTTTCCATCGCAATCTGACCTCGTTGTCGTGCGAGGCCAGTCAAGGAGAGATGTCACCGGCGACGTTGACATAGGTCAACGGTCGGCGGTTCCGGGCATAGCGGACGCCAGAACCTTAGAACCTTCTAGAGGTAGATCGATAATGTCAGACGGGGAACTGTTTCCGGCCCTTCCGGCTTGACCCGGCATGGATAGGTTCTTCCTCGCGATAATGGTTTCTGCCGTTCTGCTGCTGATCGTGGCGTCCGATCTGCTGGTCAACGGTCCTGGTCTGCAGGAGCCGACGACAGACGTCGCGCGCCTGGTGCCGTCGACCGAACGACTGTTCAGGTGATGGATTCCCGTCGCGGGCGGCTGAATGCCTCACCCTTGTGTGACCGCGGAACATGTGTGACCGCGGAACATTTCGGCCCCCTTCCGACTTCAGCTCACCGCGTCAGCCAAAACGGCCAGCGCGATCCGGACAGGCTCAGCTCCGCTTTGGTAGGGGGAGCTGAGCCACCGTCCGCGTAATCGCGTTTGGCGTTTGTCGCGAGGGAACTAGCCGCCGCTGCGATAGACCTGGATATCGAGATCCCGGATCTTCTTGCGCAGCGTGTTGCGGTTGAGGCCGAGCAGGTCGGCGGCGCGGATCTGGTTGCCGCGGGTGGCGGCGAGCGCGGCCGTGAGCAACGGCACCTCGATCTCCTTGAGGATGCGGTGATAGAGGCCGGGCGGCGGCACGCCGTTGGGAAAGCCCTGGAAGTGCGAGAACAGATAGGCCTCCACGGCGCCGCCGAGATTGTCGACGCCCTGCTGGACCGCGGCACCCGGGCTGACCGAGGGCGGCGCGAGCTCGCCATCGATGACGGAAGCCGTGATCACGTCCTGCGGATAGAGCGCGGCGAGGCGCCGGGCGAGGTTTTCCAGCTCGCGCACGTTGCCGGGCCAGCGGTGTTGCTTCAGCCGCTCCAGCGCCAGCACGTCGAGCTTCTTGGGCGGCAGGCCGTCCTTCTCGGCCAGCGCGAAGAAGTGACGGATGAGATCGGGCAAATCCTCGATGCGCTCGCGGAGCGGCGGCAGCCGCAGCGGAACGACGTTGAGGCGGAAGAACAGATCTTCCCGGAACAGGCCCTGCTGGATCAGGACGCGCAGATCCTTGTTGGAGGCCGCGACGATGCGCACGTCGGTCTTGATCGGGGTGCGGCCGCCGACGGTGGTGTATTCGCCCTGCTGCAGCACGCGCAGCAGACGGGTCTGTGCCTCCATCGGCATGTCGCCGATTTCGTCGAGGAACAGCGTGCCGCCCTCGGCCTGCTCGAACCGGCCTGAGGCGCGGGTGTTGGCGCCGGTGAAGGCGCCGCGCTCATGGCCGAACAGTTCGGATTCGATGAGGTCGCGCGGGATCGCCGCCATGTTGACCGCGACGAACGGGCCGTTGCGGCGCTTGCCGTAATCGTGCAGCGCGCGGGCCACCAGCTCCTTGCCGGTGCCGGACTCGCCCGTGATCATTACCGTGAGATCGGTCTGCATCAAGCGCGCGAGCACGCGGTAGATTTCCTGCATCGCGGGCGAGCGGCCGACCAGCGGGATCGCCTCCATCTCGGCGTCCTCGTCCGGCGTCGAGACCCGCTCCTTCGGCTCGGCCAGCGCGCGGCCGACGATGGCAATCAGCTCCTTGAGGTCGAACGGCTTCGGCAGATATTCGTAGGCCCCGCGCTCGGAGGCGCGGATCGCCGTCATGAAGGTGTTCTGCGCGCTCATGACGATGACCGGCAGATTCGGCCGCATCTTCTTGATCCGCGGCAAGAGGTCGAAGGCGTTTTCGTCCGGCATCACCACGTCGGTGATGACGAGATCGCCCTCCCCCTGGCTGACCCAGCGCCACAGCGTTGCGGCATTGCCGGTCAGCCGCACTTCATAGCCGGCGCGGGACAGTGCCTGATTGAGAACGGTGCGGATGGCGGTATCGTCATCGGCCACGAGAATGCTACCTGCGGGCATCGTTAATCCTCATTTCGCCCCCTGTGACGCAGGCGACGGCTTCCCGGCAGAGTCGGCGCGACTGCTTTGATCGGCATGTTTCACCGATGTGGAATACATCGGCATCAGCACGCGGAAGGTGGTCTTGCGCGGCTGAGATTCGCATTCGATGATGCCCCCGTGATCGCCGACGATCTTGGCGACCAGCGCCAGGCCGAGCCCCGAGCCGGTCTGCTTGGTGGTCACGAAGGGATCGAACAGGTTGGGCAGAAGATCGTCGGGCACGCCTGGTCCGTTGTCCTTCACGCAGAATTCGAGCGGCAAGGATACCCGGGATTTTTGACCGGGGACTGACAGGCGCACGCCGGGGCGGAACGCGGTGGTGAGCTGGATCTCGGCGTCGGGGACGTCGATCAGGGCTTCTGCGGCGTTCTTCACGAGATTGAGGAACACCTGGATCAACTGGTCCTGGTTCGCCAGCACCGGCGGCAGCGAGGGATCGTAGTCCTCGATGAAGCGGATGTTGCGGGCAAAGCCGGACTGCGCCAGCCGCTTGACGTGGTCGAGCACCGAATGGATGTTGACGGGGCCGCGCAACACGGGACGCTCGTCGCCGAACACCTCCATGCGGTCGACCAGCGTCACGATGCGGTCGGCCTCGTCGCAGATCAGGCGCGTCAGCATGCGGTCCTCGGACGAGGCCTGCTGCTCGAGAAGCTGCGCCGCGCCGCGGATGCCGGAGAGCGGATTCTTGATCTCGTGCGCCAGCATCGCGGCCAGTGCGATGACCGAGCGCGCCGCGCTGCGATGGGTGAGCTGGCGGTCCATCTTGTCGGCGATGGAGCGCTCCTGCAGCATCACCACGATATGGCCGGGCCGCTCGGTCAGCGGCGCGACATGCAGATCGACCTGGCGGTCGCCGCCCATGCGCGGCGTGCCGAGATCGACCTTGTATTCGTTGACCGGCGAATTCGACGAACGCACCTGCTCGATCAGCGCCAGCAAGGGGCTGCCGAACGGCACCAGCTCTTTCAGCGACTGCCGCTTCAGGAACTGCGTCGAGATGTCGAAGAAGGCTTCGGTCGCGATATTGGCGGCGACGATCTTGCCGTCCGGCCCGATCATGAGCACGGGATTGGGCAACGCATCCATGATCGCGTCGCTGTCGGCGGGCCGGCGATGGTCAGCGGCGGAGCTCATGCAGCAGCGCTCCATCCGAAATCGTCGAAGGCATCCTGCAGCGACTGGTGGACGAGGCGCGGATCTTCCGAGGTCAGGATCTTCTGGCGCCAGGATTTCAGCTTCTCGACCGGAGCGCCGCTCGCAGCCGCGGCGACGTCGAGCGCCCAGCCGAGATGTTTTCGGGCGTGCTTGAGGCCTACGCGCAGGCCGTAAAGCGCGCAGACGCCTTCATAAAGCGTGCGGACGTAATGCAGCTGGGTGGCAAGCGTCGGCATGGCCTCAGCCACCCCGCCGTTCAGGCGGCGCCCGATCTGGCCGGGCAGCCAGGGTTGGCCCTGTGCGCCGCGGCCGATCATCACGGCATCGGCGCCGGAGGCCTCGAGCGCCGCAAGCGCTTTCTCGTAGGAAGTGATGTCGCCATTGACGACGAGTGGAAGGCAGGTGGCCTCGCGCACGGCGCGGATCGCATCCCAATCGGCCTCACCCTTGTAGAACTGGCTGCGGGTGCGGCCATGCACCGTGACGAGCTTGACGCCGGCGGCTTCCGCGCGCCGCGCCAGTTCCGGCGCGTTGCGGCTGCGGTCGTCCCAGCCGAGCCGCATCTTCAGCGTCACCGGCACCTTCACCGCCGCGATAGTCGCATCGATCAGGCTGACGGCATGGTCGAGGTCGCGCATCAAGGCCGAACCGGACTGGCCGCCGGTGACGTGGCGGGCCGGACAGCCCATGTTGATGTCGATGATGTCGGCGCCCTCGGCTTCGGCGATCCGGGCACCCTCCGCCATCCAGTGCGTCTCGCACCCGGCGAGCTGGACCACGTGCGGGCCGATCCCGGTGGCTTCGCAGCGCAACCGGGACATCCGGTGGCCGCTCGCGAGCTCATCGCTGGCCGTCATTTCGGACACGACGAGACCCGCGCCAAGCTCGGCAGCCAACCGGCGGACGGGCGAGTCCGTCACCCCCGACATCGGTGCCAGGAAGACCGGGGTGGCGACATCAATATCGCCTATTTTCAACGGCTTAGAGCCGGATGCTGCCGAACCGGTCACAGGGGTCTCGTTGACTGGGCAGGGCCTCATCGCGCCTGCCATGACCTATCTTGCGCACAATTCTTGTGCAGTCAAGCGTCATGCCTACAGTTTAGACAATTCTGCAAATCTTTCAAGTGCAGTGCAGCAAAATGCTGTTTCCAACAATCCGGGGAAACCCCCTTTTTTTGCGGGCCTGCCGTGCTAGAGGCATGCGGCAATCACCCCACTCCCCGACTCTTCATCACCAACCGAGTATTCGAGTCCTATGGCGAAATCACAACGCACCGCAGTCGTCCTCGTGGCAGCCGGGCGTGGACTGCGTGCAGGCGCCGGCGGGCCGAAGCAATATCGCGAGATCGGCGGCGTGCCCGTGATCTATCGCGCCATGGAAACCTTCAGCCGCCACGCCGACGTGTTTGTGGTGCAGCCGGTGGTGAACCCCGATGACAGCGCCATGTTCACGGCCGCGGTCGCGGGGCTCAAGCATGAGCCGCCGACCAATGGCGGTGCGACCCGGCAGGCCTCGGTGCTTGCCGGCCTCGAGGCGCTGGTCAAGTACGAGCCCGACATCGTGCTGATCCACGACGCCGCGCGCCCCTTCGTCTCGGAAGGATTGATCTCGCGTGCGATCGAGGCGGCGAGCCGCACTGGCGCTGCGATCCCCGCCGTTCCCGTCACCGACACCATCAAGCTCACCGGCGATGGCGGCAATGTCGAGGGCACGCCGGACCGCGCGCGCCTGCGAATCGCGCAGACGCCGCAATCCTTTCGTTTCGACGTCATCCTCGAAGCGCATCGTCGCGCGGCGAAGGACGGCCGCAGCGATTTCACCGACGATGCCGCGATTGCCGAATGGGCGGGATTGACGGTTGCAACCTTTGAAGGCGATGTTGCCAACATGAAGCTCACCACTCCCGAGGATTTCGTGCGCGAGGAAGCGCGCCTGGCTGCCCAGCTCGGCGATATCAGGACCGGCACCGGCTATGACGTGCACGCCTTCGGCGAAGGCGACCATCTCATGCTCTGCGGCGTGCGCGTGCCGCACACCAAGGGTTTTCTCGCCCATTCCGACGGCGACGTCGGCCTGCATGCGCTGGTCGATGCCATCCTCGGCGCGCTCGCCGACGGCGACATCGGCTCGCACTTTCCGCCGAGCGATGCGAAGTGGAAGGGCGCCTCTTCCGACCAGTTCCTGAAATACGCCATCGAACGCGTCACCCAGCGCGGTGGCCGCGTTGCCAATCTCGAGGTGACCATGATTTGCGAGCGGCCGAAGATCGGCCCGCTGCGCGACACCATGCGCGCGCGCATCGCCGAGATTTCCGGCGTCGACATCTCGCGCGTCGCGGTGAAGGCGACCACCAGCGAGCGGCTCGGCTTCACCGGCCGTGAGGAAGGCATCGCGGCCACCGCGAGCGCCACCATCCGTCTTCCCTGGAGCGTCTAGGCCATGGGCGGCAGCGACGCACGCGCCCTCTCCCGCTCGCTGCTCGACCTGTGCCGGATGCGCAAGCTGACGATCGCGACGGCTGAATCCTGCACCGGCGGCCTCGTCGCCGGCGCGCTGACCGATATCCCCGGCTCCTCCGATGTGATCGACCGCGGCTTCGTCACCTATTCCAACGACGCCAAGCGCGCGATGCTCGGCGTCGAAGCCGGCACGCTCACGAACTTCGGCGCCGTCAGCAAGGAGACCGCGACCGCGATGGCGGTCGGCGCGCTGGAGCGTGCCGGCGTCGATCTCGCCGTCGCCATCACCGGCATTGCCGGTCCCGGCGGCGCGACGCCCGGCAAGCCGGTCGGTCTCGTGCATTTCGCCGTCGCCGCGCGCGACGGCCGCATCATCCACCGCGAGCATCGCTTCGGCGCGATCGGCCGCAGCGCGGTCCGCGCCCGTTCGGTGGTCGAGGCGTTGCGCATGCTGATGGATCTGGCCCGCGGCCCGCAAGTTGCCGCCAAGCCGAAACGCGCCGCCGCAGTCACCCGCTTGCGCCCGCGCGTGACACGCTCGCCGCGCCGACATGTGGCCAAACGCCGGACGCCACGGTCGCCGCGGGGCTGAGCACCCCCGCTTACACCTTGCGCGCAATCACACGGATCGCAGCCAGATTGGCGCGATGCTGCTCGAACACCCGCCGCATTGCCAGCACCCGGCGCCGCGCCGCCCGATCCAGCAGCAGGTTCCTGGCGAGCCGCAACGCGCCCACCAGGCCCTCGTCCTGCACCAGGCGCCGGGGTCGGAGCAGATGCATCGGCGCGAACTCGACCGCCTCGATCTGAAAGCCGACGCTCTCCAGCAGCCCTCTCCATCCTTCGCCGGACAACGGACGTGCCCCGACATGGATGGCGCCGGAGAGCGCGCGATCGATCGCCTGCCTTTGGCCGAACGGCATGTCGTCCGGCGTCACGGCGAGCTCGTGGATGCCGTAACGCCCGCCGGGGCGAAGCAGCCGGAATGCCTCCGCCGCGATGCGGCGCTTCTGCTCCTGGGTCTGCATGCTCAACATCGCCTCGCCGATCACGATCGACGCAGAGCCGGCCGGCAGGGTCGTCTGATCGGCGGTCCCGACGACGACCGAGACGTTTCCCTTCGCCGGAAGCTGCCGGCTCGTCCACGCGGCAGCCTGCGCATCGCGCTCGACGCCGACATAGCGCCGCGGGCCTCGCTCCAGGATCAGGCGTGCGGTGACGCCGAGCCCCGGCGCAAACTCGACGACATCATCTTCGGCGCCGATCACCAGCCCGTGCAGCAGCGCGCGCGTCAGGCCAAGCCCGCCGGGACGCAGCACGCGCTTGCCTAGCCGGGCCAGCAGCCAATGGCCCGGCATCTTCGCCACGTCGAGATCAGCGCCCGGCAGTTCGACCGATGGCATCGTGTGGTCTGCAATCATGGGTGTCTCCTTTGCAAGTTAGAACCGCGCCCGGATGCCGCCGTAATAGCCGCGTCCGTCGCCGGGCATGAACGCGGCCTGGTCCGGCCGCGCCTGATCGACGATCAGGGTCGACGCGGCATAGGTCGCGTTGAACAGATTGGTGATCTCGCCGAACACCGCGAAGCGCTCGCTGATCCGGTACTCGGTGCGCACATCGGCGACCACGAACGGATCGGCAAACAGCGTGTTCATGTTGTCGACCGGCATGTGGCCGGGGCTCCAGCGCACCGCGCCTTCCAGCTTCCAGGCGTCGGTCGCCTGATATTGCAGGACCGCGTTGACGAGATGCGGCGGCGCGCCGGCCAGACGGTTGTTGCCGCGCAGCGGATCGTTGTCGAAGCGGAAGTCCTGGTAGGTGTAGGCGACGCGGCCGGTCAGCCGCGGCGTGATCCTGACGCCGAGGCCGAGCTCGACGCCGAGATGCGTGGTGCGGTCGGCATTGAACGCCGCCATCAGCGCGCCGGTGGAGTCGCGCAGGCTCAAGAGCTCGTTGTCGACCCAGGAATAGTAGCTGACCGCGTCCCACGACAGGATGCCCGCGCGGCCGCGCCAGCCGCCCTCAACGGTGGTGGCGGTCTGGGCCTTCAGATCGGGCGTCGCGAATGCCGCTGCGACGAGGCCCGGATTGCCCGGCGTCGGCCGCCCGGCACTGCTGTTCGGCGTCCCGTTGACCGTCGCGAGCAGATCGTCATGCGAGGGCGGCTCGAAGCTGCGGCTGACCGCGGCAAAGATGGTTTGGCCGGCCACGGGGCGGAAGGTCACGCCGAGGCTGGGGCTCCACGCCGAATAGCTGCGTGCATAGCTCGAGCTCTGCGTCGGCACCGCGCCGTTCGGCAGCAGCATCGTCGGATTTGCCGGATTGTAGGCAATCGTCGGCCGCGTCGCACTCCGGTAGACGTCGTCATTGTCGCGCGTGGCGTAGCCATAGGCGATCGCCGGCGAGACGGTGATCCGGTCCCAGACCGGCAGATTGAGGCCGGTATGCAGCGCCAGCGTGGTGGCATCGAGCCGGCTCTCGCCGAACTTGGCGCCGGTCTGCCCGGCCTGGTTGATGAAATTCTCCCGATCCGCCGATCCCACCGAATATTGCGCGGTCGTTTCGAGCAGCGGTAACGCCGCCGCGCTGTCGGGCTTGTAGGCGTAGCGGAAGACGCCGGTCGCATCGTCACCCCGCGTGGCGCGAACGCCTGAGGAGATCGGAAAGCGGAACATGTCGTCGGTGTGGGTATAGCCGAGCGCGACGTCGAACAGATGCGCGTCGAACGTCGCGGTGGTCCGCGAGCCCGCCACGAACTGCTCGGCCTCGCGGCGCGGCCGGTCACGCACGACGTTCGGCCCCGGATTGATCGAGGTCGACGGCGGGATGAAGGTCGGCCCGGCAAACACCTGCCGCGGATTGGCCTGCATTGCGCTCTTGGTCAGCGGTCCCGCCACATCGAAGCCGAGATCGGTGTAGCCGATGAAGAAGCGCGTGCTGACGTTCTCGGACAGCACGGCGCCGACATTGGCATTGAAACTGCTGCGCTCGGAGCTGTTGTAGTCGCGAAAGCCGTCGCGACGGCTGAAATCGGCCTGCACCAGCGCGTCCACATTGTCTTTCCTGCCGCCGGTCTGCGCGCTGGCATTGATCTGGCCGAAGCTGCCGCCGCTGATGGCGGCCTGCGTGCCCAGCGAGGACGATCCCGTCGGCGATACGAAATTCAGCGCACCGCCGAGCACGGTGGCGCCGAGGCGGTTGGCGATGTAGCCGCGATAGACCTCGATGGCCTCCGCCTGTTGCGGGTTGGCGAAGCCGACGATGTAGGAGCCGTCCGCCCGGTTGATGGGCAGGCCGTTCTGAAGCACCAGCAGCCCGCGCTCGACCGGATTCTGCTGCAGACCGGAGCCACGGATCTGGATACGCGGCTGGTCGTTGCCGCCGAAGAAGTTCTGCACCACGACACCGGGAACGCCGCTGAGGGCACGCGACACGGTTGGATTTCCCGTGGGCGAGAGATCCTCGCGCCGGGCCAGCGCGACGCCGCCCGCGAGCGCCTCGAAGCGCTCCTGCACCGATGCGGGCGGGGCAGCATGCCCTGCAACCTCGTCGCCGGGATTGTCACCTCTGCGAGGTTGCGGCTTGGCGGCGCCGCGCCGCGCCGCGACCCTCTCGCGAGATGCCGCCGCGGGCTTCGCCGCGCTCTTCGGTGCCTCCACCACGACAGGATCGAGCTGGACCGCCGCGCCCGGCGCCGCCGATTGCGCCAGGCAAGCCTCTCCGGCAAGGGCCGGCAGCAGCAAGGCAGACGCCGTCCAGGACAGCAGCACCGTGCCTTGCGTTCTGCCTGCGCGCCACGAACGCCCTCGCCCCAACGACGGACTCATGATCCTACTTCCCACTCCAGCCCCCACTTTTTCCCGCGGGCGACGCTGAACGCCGTCGCGATCTCGCGCGAAGCTCGCCGCGCGCACCGGGAATCTGGTTGCGCTGGGACAAACAGCGCGCTGCTTGGAATTAGTTTCGTTCCAGCTTCGGCACGAACAGCACGTTGAGAACTCGCGATGCCGCGACATGATCGCGGTGCGGATCGAAGGGGAACACGGCACGAAACACGTCGTAGGGGAATTAGCGAAGCGTCATCCACCTCTTCTCATGCCTGCTCGGCAGACATGGTGGATTACGCCTTCTCCCAACCCACCCCGCGCACCTACAAGCGGTTGCGTTGCCCGACGGGCAAAACACGCTAGCGGAGGGCAAGGCGCGCAGGCGAAAATATTCGCCTTTACAGAATTTCGGCTTTGTCGCATTGTCCCGCCACCTCACCCCGGTCAGAGGGGCGTATCGCGATCGTCACGAAACGTGGGGTGAGCTGCGGTGGACGCTAGTCACATCGGCGCGAGAGGCATTGCAGGGCGGGCAACCGTGAGCGACAGGCCTGTTGCGCACACGACCGGTGTGACATGCGTACGGCAAAACCGTGTCGTCCTGACGCCCGGGGTCTGTGCGTCAAGTCTTGCGGTGATGCGTCTTGCCCGACCGGGTGCGCGCGTCAGCTATTCGTGAGGCGACGGGGGCAATAGTGCATCGCTCCCCGGGGAGAGCTCGGCATAAGCCGTCAAACCACTGCGCAGGGAAGGCCAGGTTGTCCTGGCTACACCTGTATGCCGCTGTGCAGCTTCTTGTCACGCAGGATTCGCACAGTGGACCGCGGGTGCCAGCCGGCACCCGGCCTTCCCTGCGCCCTCTGACATCTGAGGGCGACATGACCAATGCAGGACTCGGGCAGGAACTGTCGCGAGACCGCAGCGTTATGCTCAGTTTTCAAAAAAAAGCACGCAAGTTCGTCCAATTCGATCGGAATCGCGAATGCAGACGGCGCGACCAAACGTCATCACGCGTCTCCGATCTTGCGCGAGAAAATATTGGCGCAATAATGCCGCTCTACGTTGTGATCCGGAATCAACCGGACCAGCATTTTGGAGGGCGACGAAATTGTTCGCTCGCGCCGCGGCCTCGGTCGCCGTGACCATCACCTTGGCCACCATTGACGGTGCGGCCGCACAAACGGCCAACCAGCCGCCGGATACGATGGCGGCGCGGGTCGAGGCCTGCACGCCCTGTCACGGCAACAAGGGCGAAGGCACCAGCGACGTCTATTTCCCGCGGCTTGCCGGCAAGCCCGCCGGCTATCTCTATAATCAACTGCTCGCCTTCCGCAGCGGCCGCCGCAAATATCCGCCCATGAACTATCTGCTGGAGTTTCTGCCTGATCCGTATCTGGAGGCGATGGCGGAATATTTTGCCGGCGAACATCCGCCGCTGCCGCAGCCGGCGCCGAGCGAGGTCAGCAAGGACGTGCTGGCACAGGGCGAACTGCTCGCCACCAGCGGCGATGCCAGCCGCAATATTCCGGCCTGCGTAAGCTGCCATGGCCCGGGACTCGCAGGCATGCAACCCGGCATCCCCGGCCTGCTCGGCCTGCGCGCCAATTACATCAGCGCCCAGCTCGGCGCCTGGCGCTATGGCACTCGCACGGCGAAATCGCCAGACTGCATGCAGCAAGTCGCAGGCCATCTGACCGAGGCCGACGTCACCGCGGTCGCGGCCTGGCTCGCGACACGACCGGCGCCCACGAACCCGGCTCCCGTGCCGAAAGGCAGCTACGCGCTGCCTTTCGGCTGCGGCAGCCAGCCCAACTGACGAGGCGGATGATGGGCTCGAAACTGTCGACCGCACTCATATCGATCAAGCTCCTGGCCCTCGCCGCGCTCACCACGGCCGCGCAGGCGCAAGACAAGGCTCAAGACAAGAGCAGCGACATCATCGCCCGCGGCGAATATCTCGCCCGTGCCGGCGATTGCACGGCCTGTCATACCGCGCCGGAGGGCCGCCTGTTCGCCGGCGGCCGCGCCATGCCGACGCCGTTCGGTACACTCTACACCTCCAACATCACGCCGGACCCGGATACCGGGATCGGCAAGTGGAGCGCCGACGACTTCTACAAGACCATGCACAGCGGCCGTTTCCCGGACGGCGGGTTGATCTATCCGGCCATGCCGTTCGCGTCCTACACCAAGGTCACGCGCGCCGACAGCGATGCGATCTTCGCGTATTTGCGCTCGATCGCGCCGGTGAATCAGAAGAACAAGCCGCATGAGCTGCGCTTTCCCTACGACAACCGCCAGCTCATCCTCGGCTGGCGCACGCTGTTCTTCAGCGAAGGCGAGTTCAAGCCCGATCCGAAGAAATCAGCGGAATGGAATCGCGGCGCCTATCTGGTCGAAGGCCTCGGCCATTGCGGCATGTGCCATTCGCCGATCAACGCGCTCGGCGGCACCTCGCAATCGGATGCCTTCAAGGGCGGCCTGATCCCGATGCAGAACTGGTACGCGCCCTCGCTCACCTCAAACCGCGAGGCCGGCCTCGGCGACTGGAGCATCAAGGACATCACCGACCTGCTGCAGACCGGCGTCTCCATGCGCGGCGTGGTCTACGGTCCGATGGCCGAGGTCGTGCACAACAGCCTGCAATATCTCAACGACGAGGACACTAAGGCGATGGCGGTGTACCTCAAGGGCATCGCGGAGCCCTCGCCTCCGCCGCCGGCAAGCTCGACGCTGCCGACCACCGAGAGCAGCCTGCTGATCAGCCTCGGCAAGACCGTCTACGACAAGCAGTGCGCGAGCTGTCATGGCACGCAGGGCGAAGGCAAGCCGCCGCACTGGCCGCCGCTCGCCAACAACCAGTCGATCGAGATGCAGTCGGCGGTCAATCCGATCCGCATGGTGCTCAATGGCGGCTATCCACCGGGCACCAGGGGCAACCCGATGCCCTACGGCATGCCGCCTTTCGCTGGCCTCCTGTCCGACAACGAGATCGCCGCCGTCGTCTCCTACATCCGCACCGCCTGGGGCAATCGCGGCACGCCGGTCTCGGCGCGCGAGGCCAACGAGCTGCGCTCCGCACCGCTGAATTGAGAATCACATGATCAACTCCGATCCGCCGACCAGCCCTGCTAGCGCCGACCAGGCCGTCGAGGAGGTCGTCGCGCAAGGCCCGTCCGGCGCGATCGTGCTCGCCGGCATCGCCACCGCCTGCGTGGTCGCGATGTGGCTCGCCTTCTATCTGTTCGTCTTCCTGCCCCGCGGATCGCTGCAATGAGCGCAGAGGAAACTCATCACGACAGCGCCGAGGTCGCGGCCCGCGTCGAGCGGCGCTGGGCGACCATCGCCGTGATCATCATCGTGATGATGGCGCTGCTGGCGGCTTTCGCCGGCATCCATCGCGCGACCATGCCGCAGCCGCGCGTCGAGATCACCGATCCCTCGCGCCTGCATCTGTCCGGCGAATTCGTCGAGAGCAATCTCGGCAGCGTGCTGGAGGCCAACGGCAACGTCACGGTGCGTGCAATCGGCCAGCAATATTCCTTCACGCCTGCCTGCATCGTGGTGCCCGCGGATACGCCGATCACGCTGCGGGCCACCAGCGCCGACGTCGTCCACGGCATCCTCATTCAGGGCACCAACGTCAACACCATGCTGGTGCCGGGCTACATCTCGGAGCAGCTGATGCGCTTCGCGAAAACCGGCGACTATCTGATGCCCTGCCAGGAGTTTTGCAGCTTTGGCCACGAGGGCATGTGGGGCAAGGTCAAGGTGATCGACAAGACCGATTTCGCCGATCGCGCGAAGGGTGGCGGGAGGCTGAGCTGTGTTGGTCAATAGGAAGCTCATCCTCGCCCATTTCTGGCTGGCCTTCGCCGTATTCGGCATCGCGCTCACGCTCGGCGCCTGGCAGATGTTCATCCGCAGCCCGATCGGCACCTGGCTCTCCAACCCCGAGCTCTATTACCGCTCGCTGACCGCCCACGGCACGGTGATGGGCTACGTCTTCCCGACCCTGGTGGCGATGGCATTCGGCTACGCCATCAGCGAGTCCGCGCTGCAGCAGCGCCTGGTCGGCGTGCGCTGGGCCTGGGCAGGATTCTGGTTGATCGTCGCCGGCAGCATCATGGCGGTGATTCCGATCGCAATGGGGCGTGCCTCGGTGCTCTACACCTTCTATCCGCCGCTGATCGGCAACGTCTTCTACTATCTCGGCGTCGTCCTGGTGGTGGTCGGCTCGTGGATCTGGGTCGCGCTGATGTCGATTAACTTGCGCGTCTGGCGCAAGGCCAATCCCGGCGCGCCAGTGCCGCTCGCCATGTTCGCCAACGTCGCGGGCTCGTATTTGTGGGCTTGGACCGCGGTCGGCGCCGCGCTCGAGCTGCTGCTCCAGATCATTCCGGTTGCGGCGGGCCTCAAGGCCACCATCGATGCCGGCCTGGCGCGCATCTTCTTCTCATGGACGCTGCACGCCATCGTCTATTTCTGGCTGATGCCGACCTACATCGCCTATTACACCATCGTGCCGCGCGCGATCGGCGGTCGCGTCTATTCCGACTCGATGGCGCGGATCTCCTTCATCCTGTTCCTGGTGGTGGCGATGCCGATCGGCATGCACCACACCTTTGCCGATCCGCAAGTAGGCGCCGGCTTCAAGTTCATCCATTCCGCCTTCACGGCGCTGGTCGCGCTGCCGACGCTGCTGACCGTATTCACGATCTGCGCCTCGGTCGAGATCGCGGCGCGGCTGCGCGGCGGCCGCGGCATGTTCGGCTGGATCGGGGCCCTGCCTTGGGACAATCCGATGATGCTGGCGCTGGCGTTCTCCTTCATCATGCTCGGCTTCGGCGGCGCCGGCGGCCTCATCAACATGAGCTATCAGCTCGATGCCTCGATCCACAACACGCAGTGGATCACCGGGCATTTCCACCTGATCTTCGGCGGCGCCATCGTCATCATGTACTTCGCGATCGCCTATGATCTCTGGCCGCATCTGACGGGCCGGGAGTTGATCGATATCCGCCTGATCCGCACCCAGCTCTGGCTGTGGTTCATCGGCATGATCGTGACGACGTTCCCGTGGCACTGGGTCGGCATTCTGGGGATGCCGCGCCGCATGGCCTATTTCGACTTCGGCGATCCCGCGATCGCACCGCAGGCATTCTCCGTCACCCTGTCGGCGATCGGCGGCTTCATCCTGCTGGCCTCGGGCATCATGTTCATCGTCATCCTGGCGCGTGGCATGCGCGCGCCTCAAATCGACGCCGGGCCCTATCGCTTCGCGCTCGCCGTGCATGAACCAAAGACGGTGCCGGTCGCACTCAACACCCACGCGCTATGGGTGGCACTGATGATCGGCCTCACCCTCACCAATTACGGCTATCCGATCCTGAATCTGGCGCTGAGTTCGGGCACCTCGGTGCCGGCCGTCTATGTGGGAGCGCAGTGATGAGCACGCGCGACCTCTTTACTCTCCGCAACAGCCATTTCAGGACTGGCGTCGGCATCACCGCCGCGATCCTCGTCGTCACCGCGATTGCCGGCTTCATTGTGCTGCCTTTCGCACAGCCCTGGGTTCAGTTCGCCGGCGTCTGGGATGCGATCTGCAGCGCCGCCGGCGTACCGCAGCGTGCGGCCAGCGTCACGGCGCCCGAGCAGGCAAAACGCCTGTCCGAGGTCGTGCTGACCTCGAACACGTTGTCACGTCCGAGCCAGGAGGCGATCGGGCGCGGCGCGACGCTGGCGCAGCGCTGCGCGATCTGTCATGGCCCCACCGGCGTCAGCCGCGCGGACTCGCCCAATCTCGCCGGCCAGTATGCGGCCGTGATCTACAAGGAGCTGCACGATTTCCGCTCCGGTGCGCGCGCCAATGCCGTGATGTCGCCGTTCGCGATCAACCTGACCGACCAGGAGATCGCCGATCTCTCCAACTATTACGCCTATCTGCCGCGGCTTCCAGCCTATCATCCGACGCCGCAACTGCCGAAACCCAACATCGTCATCTACGGCGCGCCGATGCGCGGGATCGCGCCCTGCGGCTCCTGCCATGGCAGCCTCGACAACAAGACCGGCAGCCCGTGGCTAGAGGGACAGTCCGAAGCCTACATGAAGGCGCAGCTTCACGCCTTCGCCTCCGGTGAACGGCGCAACGACATCAGCCAGCAGATGCGCAACATCGCCCGCGGAATGACGCCGCAGGAGATCGAGCAGGCCGCGGCGTACTACGCCTCGCAGCCGCCTGATGTGGTGAAGGCGGTGGATTGAGGATGGCTCTCGTGCCCCGGACGCAGCGCAGCTTCAGCGGTGCGCTGCAGAGCCGGGGCCCATCTCTCCGAGGCGTTCGGGCGGCGTGGGTCCCGGGCTCTGCGCAGCAACGCCGAGGGCGTTGCAGCGCGTCCGGGACACGAGAGTTACCTACGACGACGCCAGCTTCGGCCGGCCGTAGATCGCATCCGCGCGCTTTTCGAACGCGCTCGAAAACCGCGCGAAGGCGGCGTCGAACATCGAGCCCATCAGCAGCGCCAGCATGCGGCTCTTGAATTCGTAAGACAGGAAGAAACCGACGTCGCAAACGCCCTCACCTTTGGGCTCGAACGTCCAGCGGTTTTCCAGGTTGCTGAAAGGACCTTGGAGATATTCGACCAGGATCTTCTGATTGGCGCGGTCGAGGCTCACGCGGCTGGTGAAGGATTCCTTGACCAGCTTGAACGAGACCGTCATGTCGGCGACCAGCACCTCGGTGCCATCAGGCTTGGCCATGCGCTGGCGCACCTTCAGCGCGCTGCAGAGCGGCACGAATTCCGGGTAGCGCTCGACGTCGGCGACCAGATCGAACATCTCGGAGGCGCTGTGATTGACACGGCGCTTGCTCGAAAATTTGGGCATGGCGGTTCAGCGGGCGGTTGCGGCCCGCGCGGCCCTCAGTCTCGCAAAATCCTCGCCGGCATGATGCGACGAGCGGGTGAGCGGGCTCGCCGACACCATCAGGAAGCCCTTGGTGTAGGCGACCTTCTCGTAAGAGGCGAACTCGTCCGGCGGCACGTAGCGCATCACGGCGTGGTGCTTGCGGGTCGGCTGCAGGTACTGGCCGA
The DNA here is from genome assembly GCF_002278135.3 of Bradyrhizobium ottawaense. Classification (NCBI taxonomy): domain Bacteria; kingdom Pseudomonadati; phylum Pseudomonadota; class Alphaproteobacteria; order Hyphomicrobiales; family Nitrobacteraceae; genus Bradyrhizobium; species Bradyrhizobium ottawaense. The sequence continues at coordinate 4,413,200 of NZ_CP029425.2, forward strand.
TGGTCAGGAAATCGACCTCGGCGGAGCGCAGATCGTCCATCACCTGCTGCACCTCGTGGCGCTCCTCGCCGAGGCCGACCATGATGCCGGACTTGGTGAAGATGGTGGGATCGAGCTCCTTGACCCGCTGCAACAGCCGGATCGAATGGAAATAGCGCGCGCCCGGCCGCACCGTGAGATAGCGCGACGGCACGGTCTCGAGATTGTGGTTGAAGACGTCGGGCTTGGCGGCAACGACCACCTCGAGCGCCCCCTCCTTGCGCAGGAAGTCCGGCGTCAGGATCTCGATCGTGGTCGAGGGGCACGCCGCCCGGATCGCGCGGATGGTCTGGGCAAAATGCTCGGCGCCGCCGTCAGCGAGATCGTCGCGGTCCACGGAGGTGATGACGACATGGGCAAGGCCGAGCTTGGCGGTCGCCTCGGCGACGTTCTCAGGCTCGGCTGCATCCAGCGCATTGGGCAGGCCGGTCTTGACGTTGCAGAAGGCGCAGGCGCGGGTGCAGGTGTCACCCATGATCATGAAGGTGGCGTGCTTTTTGTCCCAGCACTCGCCGATGTTCGGGCAGCCCGCTTCCTCGCACACCGTGTGCAGGCCGTTGGCGCGCACGATGTTGCGGGTCTCGCCGTAGCCGCGGGTATTGGGCGCGCGCACGCGGATCCAGTCCGGCTTCGGCGGCGAAGCGGAGTCAGGGCGATTCACCTTTTCGGGGTGGCGCGGGCGCAGCGGGTTCGTGATGGTATCGACAATAACGACCATGGGGTGTCCGGTCTGTTCAGGTCCTACCTAGTCGGTCTCGCCACGCATCGCAACCCGGCTCGCGCCGCTTCAGGGAACATGGCAGATATGGGCAATATCTTGCTCTGTTCTCAGGCGATTCTCACCTCGAATGGCTCCAGTATCGAAGACTTCCACACCGCGGCTCGGCAAGGTTCTGAAGCGGGCCTTTTTCAACCGCGACGTCCGCGAGGTCGCCCGGGACCTGATCGGTGCCACCATGCTGGTCGACGGCGTCGGCGGCCTCATTGTCGAGGTCGAGGCCTATCATCATACCGAGCCGGCGGCGCACTCCTACAACGGGCCGACGCCGCGGAACCAGGTGATGTTCGGCCCGCCCGGCTATGCCTATGTCTATCGCTCCTACGGCATCCACTGGTGCGTGAACTTCGTCTGCGAGGAGGAAGGCTCGGCCAGCGCCGTGCTGATCCGCGCGCTGGAGCCGACGCACGGGATCGCCGTCATGCGCCGCCGGCGTCACCTCCAGGATGCGCACGCGCTGTGCTCGGGTCCGGGCAAGCTGACCGAGGCGCTCGGCATCACCATCGCGCACAACACGCTGCCGCTGGACCGGTCTCCGATCGCGCTGCATGCGAGGACCGAGGAGTTGGAGGTGGTTGCCGGCATCCGGATCGGCATCACCAAGGCCGTCGAGCTGCCCTGGCGCTATGGCGTCAGGGGCTCGAAGTTTTTGAGCAAGCCGTTCCCGAAATAGCGTTCTCAGGACGCCTGCTTCAGCCGCTCCAGCGCCTCGAGCAGCTTGGCCTTGCGCGCCAGCGCGGTCTCGCGCTTTTCGCGCTCCTCCTCGACGACCTCCTCGGCCGCGTTGGCGACGAATTTTTCGTTCGCGAGCTTGGACTCGGCGCGCTTGATGTCGGCGTCGGCCTTGCCGATCTCCTTGTCGAGACGCGTGCGCTCGGCGGCGACGTCGATCACGCCCTTGAGCGGCAGCGCGGCCACCTCGCCGCGGACGAGCAGCTGAACCGCTCCGTCGGGCGCGCGATCGGCGAAGGAGATGTCCGACAGCCGCGCCATGCGCTTGATGACGTCGGTCCAGCGCGGCGCGCGCTCCCTGGTTTCGGCGGAAGCGCCGACGAGCACCAGCGCCGTCAGCGTCGCCGGCGGAATGTTCATCTCGGCACGCACCGAACGGATCTGCGTGATCAGGTCGATCACCCAGCCGATCTCGGCTTCCGCCTTGGGATCGGTGAAGTCCGCGTGGTCGAAGATCGGCATGACCAGCATCGGCGACATCAGCGGTTCGGTCGGTCCGGCCGCTGCGGCGAGGATTGCGAGCTGCTCCGGGGTCGGCTCGGCCGGCTTCAGCGGCCATTGCGCCAATGCGAGCAGACCGTCGCGCTTGGCCGTCACCTCCCACAGCTCTTCTGTGATGAAAGGCATGAAGGGGTGCAGCAGCTTCAGGATCTCGTCGCGCGCCCAGGCGACCATGGCGCGGGTCTCGTCCTTGGCGGGGCTGTCGGGGCCCAGCAGCACGGGCTTGGCGAGCTCGACATACCAGTCGCAATAGACGTTCCAGACGAAGCGATAGATCGCGCCGGCGGCATCGTTGAAGCGATAGGCCTCGATCGCCTCGGTCACCTCACGCGTGGTGTGCGCGCTCTCATGCGCGATCCAGCGGTTCAGCGTCTCCTTGGCCTTCGCCGGCTCGAAACCCTCGGGCACGGCGCAATGGTTCATCTCGGCGAAGCGGGACGCATTCCAGAGCTTGGTCGCGAAATTGCGGTAGCCTTCGACGCGGCTGGTGGCGAGCTTGATGTCGCGGCCCTGCGCCGCCATCGCGGCCAGCGTGAAACGCAGCGCGTCGGCGCCGTATTCGTCGATCAGGTTGAGCGGATCGATGACGTTGCCCTTCGACTTCGACATCTTGGCGCCCTTCTCGTCGCGGACGAGGGCGTGGATGTAGATGGTCGAGAACGGCACCTCCTTCATGAAGTGCAGGCCCATCATCATCATGCGGGCGACCCAGAAGAAGATGATGTCGAAGCCGGTCACCAGCGCATTGGTCGGGTAATAGCGCTGCACCTCGGGCGCATCCTCGGGCCAGCCGAGCGTCGAGAACGGCCACAGCGCCGAGGAGAACCAGGTGTCGAGCACGTCCTCGTCGCGCGTGATGAAGCCCTCGCGCTTGTTGCGGTCGAGCGCCATCTCGCGGCCCTGCTCGGCCGTGATGACTTCCTGCTCGACGTAGTAGCCGAGCGCGTGGCTGACGGCCTCCTCCTCGGTCTCGGCGACGAACACCTTGCCGTCAGGTCCGTACCAGGCCGGGATCTGGTGACCCCACCAGAGCTGGCGCGAGATGCACCAGGGCTGGATGTTCTCCATCCACTCGAAATAGGTCTTTTCCCAGTTTTTCGGCACGAACGACGTCTCGCCCGAACGCACCGCCGCGATCGCGGGCTTTGCCAGCGTCTTGGCGTCGACGTACCACTGGTCAGTCAAATACGGCTCGATCACGCTGTTGGAGCGATCGCCGTGCGGGACCATGTGGGTGTGCGGCTCGATCCGCTCGACGAAGCCGAACGATTCCAGCCGCTCGACGATGCGCTTGCGCGCGGCGAAGCGGTCGACCTTGTGGAATTCCTCGGCGAACTGTCCGGCGCCTTCCGGCAGGTCGCGCAGATAGTCCTCGTTGTCGACGAGATCGAGACAGCCTTCCCTGTCGATCACGCTGATCCGGCGCAGGCCGTGGCGATTGCCGACCTCGAAGTCGTTGAAGTCGTGCGCCGGCGTCACCTTGACCGCACCCGAGCCCTTCTCGGGATCGGAATAATCGTCGGCGACGATCTGGATCTTGCGGCCCACCAGCGGCAGGATCACGTTCTTGCCGACCAGCTTCAGGTAGCGCTCATCCTCGGGATGCACGGCAACGCCGGTATCGCCGAGCATGGTCTCGGGGCGCGTGGTGGCGACGACGATGAAGCTCGAGGGATCCTCAGGGCTGAATGTCTTGCCCTCGATCGGATAGCGCAGATACCAGAGATGGCCCTTCACCTCGGTCTGCTGCACTTCGAGATCGGAGATCGCGGTCAGCAGCTTGGTGTCCCAGTTCACCAGCCGCTTGTCCTTGTAGATCAGGCCGTCGCGGTGCAGCTCGACGAACACCTTGACGACGGCCTTCGACAGGCCCTCGTCCATGGTGAAGCGTTCGCGCGACCAGTCGCAGGAGGCGCCGAGCCGCTTGAGCTGGTTGATGATGGTGTCGCCGCTCTCGGCCTTCCACTGCCAGACGCGCTCGAGAAACTTCTCGCGGCCCATCTCGCGGCGGCCGGGCTGCTGGCGCTCCATCAGCTGCCGCTCGACCACCATCTGGGTGGCGATGCCGGCATGGTCCGTGCCGGGCTGCCACAGCACGTCGCGGCCGCGCATGCGCTCGAACCGGCACAGGATGTCCTGCAGCGTGTTGTTGAGGGCGTGGCCCATGTGCAGCGAGCCCGTCACGTTCGGCGGCGGGATCACGATGGTAAAGGGCACGGCGTCGCGGCGGTCGGGGCGGCCGGCCTTGAAGGCAAGGCTGTCCTCCCACACCACGGACATGCGGGCTTCGATATCGGCGGGCTGGTAATTTTTCTCGATCATGGGGCTGTTAGAAAGCCGCGTGTGCGGGTCAAGTCAACGGGAAGCTCAGCGGCAAAGGCTTTCCAGCCCGGTCCGCAGACCGAATATGCCACAGGAGCAGGGCTTTATCGGGGCCGCACGACCGTCTCAGCGGCCACCGCGCGAGACCCGCTCGATTTCGGCCTTCACGATGCGTTCAACGAGCCCCGGCAAATTGTCGTCGAGCCAGGATTTCAGCATCGGACGCAGCATCTCCTTGACCAGATCCTCCAGCGTCCGTGCATTGCTGCTGAGCACCGTATGGGCCAGGGAGTTGAAGGCGGATTCGACCGCCGAGACCGTCGACTGCGCGAGCATGGGCTGCTGCGGCGGCAGCGGCGGGGCATCGAAGTCCACCGGCGCGTAGGACGGCGGCGGGGTCGGACGCGGCGGCGGCGATTCGGCGAATTCGAGGTCGTCGCGCGGCTCGACCTTGCGGAAGCTCGGCGGCGGCGGAGGCGGCGTCGGGTCCATCGCCATCTCGTCGGTCAATTCGAGCACGTCGGGCTCAGGCTCGGGCTCCGGCTCAGGCTCGCGGACCTCCGGCGCAGGTGTTGCCGCATCGAGCCCCGCCAGCAGCGCGTCGATATCGTCCTGGTTATTGGATGCATCCGCCGCAGGTGCAGGCGGTGGGGCCGGTGCTGGCTTTGCGGCAGGGGGTGGCGCGGGTTTTTCAGCGGCAGGCTTGGCAGGGGCAACCTTGGAGGGCGGAATGTCGTTCATCGCCTGCGGCTTGGGTGCGGGCGCAGCAGGAGCTGGCGCCGGCTTTGCAGCCTCAGCCGGCGGCGGCTTGGCCTCATCGTCGGCAATGATGCGCCGGATCGAGGCCAGAATCTCCTCCATCGAGGGTTCTGTGACCTTTGCAGGCTGCGTCATCTCCGACTCCACATCATCAACGCCCTCGCATGCGTTGTTTTACACCAAGCACGACAGGATTGGCCGGTTCCGGATGGGTGGCCCGACATTTTCGTCGCGGCAGCCCGACTTGTCCCCAGATCACGGCTCAACGTGCAGCGGTGCGCCCCTGCCCCCGGCACTCAAGCTTTACGCATACGGCATCACTGCGAGGCGAATCGACCCGCATCGTCTTGGAAAGGCTATGTCAGGGATTTTGGTGATTGCAAGCAAAGCGCCGGTCGGCCTCGGCAATTCACGAAGCCGACCGGACGAGTACGGGAATCAGCGCCCGTCAGGCGTACGCACGCCGGCCCAGCTATCGCGGACCTGATGGTAGTGAACGCTGGGATCATAAACCGTCGTCCCAAGGCCGAGGACCTGCGGCGCCAGACGGCCGACGGCGGCGAGGACGTTGTACGATGCGACGACACGGTCGTGCTGCGCGGTCACGAGCGCGACGCGCGCATTGACCAGCGCTTGCTGCGCGTTGAGCACGTCGAGCGTGGTGCGCTGACCGGCCTTTGCCTCTTCACGCACGCCGTTCAGCGCGATCTCGGACGCCGTCACCTGCGCTTGCGCCGATTGCACCTGCGCCTTGCCGGCCTGCAGCGAACCCCACCACTGCACGACGGTCGCGCGGGTCTGATCCCGCGTGTTTTCGAGGTTGAGACGTTGCTGCGCCAGGTTTTCCTTGGACTGGCGGATCAGCGAATATTCGGAACCACCCTGATAGATCGGCACCGAGATCTGCGCGAGCGCGGAAGCGCTGAGCGAGCGGTACTGAATCAAAGATTGTTCGTAGGCCTGGGTCACGCCCGCCTGCAGGGTGACCGTGGGCAGCAGAGCGCCCTCGGCAACCTTGACCTGCAAGAAATTGACGTCAATGCCGAACATCGCGGCCGTGACGTTCGGATGCTCGACGAGGCCGAGCTCGACCGCGGCAGCGAGCGTCGCAGGCAGGAAGCGATCCACCGGCGAGCCGGGTGCCAGATTCGTCGGCTCGTTGCCGATGATGCGACGGAAGTTCGCGCGCGTCGTGGTGAGATTTGCTTCCGCGGTCAGGGCCTGCGTCCTGCCAGCCGCCAGCTGTGCTTCCGATTGCGCAACGTCGGTGCGCGTCACCTCGCCGACATTGAAGCGATCACGGGTCTGCTTGAGCGTCTGCTCGAGCACGCGCACGTTGCTGCGCTGGACTTCGAGCGTCGCCGCGTCGCGCAGATAGTCCATGTAGGTCGTGGCGGCCTGGAGCAGCACGGTTTGATCGAGGCTGCGCAACGCTTCGCGGGAGCCGGAAACCTGACTCTCCGCGGCGCGCGTTCTGTTGGCGGTCTGGTTGCCGTTGTAGAGCGTCTGGGTGGCAGTCAGTCCCACGCTTCGGGGATAGCCCTTACCGTTAATCGGATCGCTGTTGGTGGCACTTTTGAAGTCCGAGTACTGAATGCCCCCGCTCGCCGTCAGCGAGACCTTCGGGCGATATCCCGACAGCGCCTGCGGCACGTTTTCATCGGTCGAGCGCACCTGGGCGCGCTGTGCGTTGAGCTGCGGATTGTTCTGATAGGCGCGCACCAGCGCGGACTCGATCGTGTCCGCCAAGGCAGGCGTCGGCCCGGCAAGCGCGAGCAGCAGGACCGAAACCGCAGCTCCGGTGAAGAGCTTCACCCCATGCATCCCAAAAATTCCGTTCATTCTAACGCCCGGCTCGTGCCCGCGAGCTGGGTTACCGTCTACGAGTGGAGTCGTTGCCCCGCCGCAACATAAGACGCGGTCAAGCGCGACGGAACTACCTGAGGGTAGTTCTCGGTGGAAACTCTTCACGTGCAGCATCCCGGCCACACTTCTGATTCAGAACGGGATTTTATCGCGTTTTGGGCGTCAGAAGACGAAGGCGGCCGCCCGCTCCAGCCCGGGAAGGACCGGAGCGGCAGCGTCGAACAGGGCCCGATGGCCGAATTCACCATGGGTATGGGTCACGATTATGGCGCGCGGCGGCCTGGATTCGGCCGACACCCCCACCAGACGCCCGCCCTCCTTCAGCTGCCCGAGCAGCGCTTCCGGGGTCACCTCAGTCGCGCCATTGAGGATGATCACGTCATAGGGAGCGGCGCACGGATCGCCGTCGGCGCAGGCCGCAGCCTTGCAGGTGACGTTGGCAAGGTTCAGGGCGGCCTTGGCTTTCGCGGCCAAAGCCGAATCGCATTCGGTGGCGGTGACCTGGCCGGCCAGCTTGGCGGTCAGCGCGGCGAGGTAACCCGTGGCGCAACCGACCACCAGCACGTTGTCGCCCTCGCCGATCTCGGCGGCCTGGAGCAGCTTGCCGGTCAGCTGCGGCTTGATCAGGAACCGCTTGGCAGCGCCTTCGCTCACGTCGAGATCGAGATCGAGATAGGCCAGCGCCTGCCGGTCGGCCGGCACGAAGGCCTCGCGTGGAACCGTGAGCATGGCATCGAGAACACGACGATCGGTGACGTCATTGGTGCGCACCTGGCCATCGACCATTTTGAGGCGCGCGGTCGAGAAACCGGACATTTGCGGACCCTGCAAGGCGGACGATGCCGCGGACGAAATTCGCGGCATCTTTGGAGCATGCACGGCCAAAACGCAACACGGCCGTTAGCCTGCGCAGCTAGGGCATCCGCATGTTACCGCATCAGGGTCGGGACGGATTATTCGATGGCCACCGCGAGGCGGCCGATGAGAGCGGCGACTTCGTCCAGCCGCGCCGAATCGGGCGTCTCGACCGCACGCGCCAGACAGGCGAGGCATTCGTCGTCGCTGAGCTCGGGAATGTCGGCCGGCAGAATCGAGGGGGCCATATGGTCGACCTGGATGTCTGGCATGGGAATCAGCTCCGTTGAGATCCGGCAAACCCGAGGCTCGATTTCAATTGAGTCGATTTGGCGCCACCCGCATGGCGTGACGGCGCCCGTGCACACATCTGCTTGAGGATGATTCCGGGCAAGAATCTATGGATGTGCGGCTCAGAGAGCAAGACAACGACGTCGCGCGCTACATGAGGGCGCGGCCATAAATCATTGAATCTGCGGCAGAATTTGGCTCCCCGGGCTGGATTCGAACCAGCGACCATCCGATTAACAGTCGGATGCTCTACCGCTGAGCTACCGAGGAAAAGGCGAACCAGTCGTTCGCGCGCGGCTGCGTATAACAAAGCCGCTTGCGCTTGCAAAGGACGAATTCGTCATCATCCGCAATGCGCCGGAGGAAGGCTGGGACGCCCCCTCCTCCGGGCCGTGTCGGCCAAACGCTACTCGGCGAGGAACGAGGTGGTCTTGGTGCCGGGATCGTAGCGCAGCCGAAGCGCGGTCATCTTGCAGAGGTTGACGTTTTTCCAGAGCACGGCTTCGTCGTAGTTCTGCCAGTCGACGCGGATGTTCCAGACGCAGCCCTCGTCGTCCTCGTCGAACTCGACATAGGTGCTGGCCTGGTTCTGCAAAACCTTCTCGAGTTCATTGTCCCATTCGTCCAGGCCATCGTCCGGCGCGTTGAAGCCCAGGAATTTGATGGCATAGCCGGTCTCGTTGACGACGGTGACGTTGCGGGCATCGGCCGCGAACGAGGGCATGGCGGCGATCGAAAGGCCGATCGCGATCAGTCCAGACAGAAAATATTTCATATGAAATTCCCCGATCGAAACAGGCTTCAGCGCCTGGCGTCGATCGGCGCAGGCGCCGCGGCAACCAATGTCGTTGCCTTGGAAGGTTCGTCCGGAGTGCGATCGAAAGGTTCAAGACGATCGATCGTCACTCCGGCACGTTGCGCGACGCGAGACGCGCTCAGCCTGTTTATCGATTCGAATTCTCCGCAGCAATGAACGGGCATTCATAGATCGGCGGTGTTCGTCTTCTCCGGTGCCGGAGCCGGCACGGCGGCGCCGTTGCTCTTCCCCGTCACGGCGCCGACCAGCGCCTTCACGGGATCGTCGTCGGGCGCAAAGCCGCTCTGGCGCAGGATCTCGTCGATCATCGGACGCAGCGCATGCACCTTGAGGAGTTCGCCGGCGAGTCCCTCGCCGAAGCCGACATTGCCTCCACCGGCGCCGTTGCCGCCGAAGGCGCCGCCGGTGTGCAGGATACGGACGTCCTTGAGGTTGGCGATCGGCTTGACCATCTCGGCCAGCGCCGACGGCATCGTCTCGATCCGCTTCTTGGCGATCTCGAAGTCGATGACGTTGCTGCCGAGCTTGTTCTGCGCCTCGTTCTTCATGGTGATGACGGCAGCTTCCGCCTCACCGATGTTGCGCACGCCGACGGCCTTGATCTTGTTGGACTCGGCTTCGGCCGTGGCCAGCGTCTTCACGGCCTCGGCGCGATCGAGCGAGGCCTTCTTCTCGGCTTCGGCCGCGACGATCAGCTCCGTCGATTTGCGCTCGGCCTCGGTCCGCGCGGCCAGCACCTGGGTGAGACGGGCGCGATCGGCGACCTCGACCGCGCGTGCGGTCACGACTTTTTCCTCCGCGGAGACCGCGATCGCTTCGGCGGTCTTGGCCTCGGCGACGGCTTCAGAGGTCTGCTTGCTCTTGGAGGCGATCTGGATCTCGTTCTCCTGCGTCGCGATCTGGATCTCGCGCTGGGCGTCGGTCTTGCGCTTGTTGATCGCCAGATCCGATTCGATCACCGCGGTTTCCTTGACCTGCTTGGCGCCGGCTTCCTTCTCGGCAACGGCACGGTCGGTATCGATGCGGGCATTCTCCTCGGTGAGGCGCGCGGTCTGCGTCGCGGTTGCGACCTCGGCGCGGGTGCTCGCGGTCTTGTTGGCGATGTCGCGCTCCTGCGACAGCTCGGCTTCCTTCTTGGTGCGCTCGATGCCGAGGGTCTGCTGCCGCGCCTCGAGGTCCTTCTGGGCGATCGCCACCTCGTTGTCGCGCACGATGGCGTTGCGGTCGCGCCGGCGCGTCTCGGTGACGGTCTTGAGCTGGGTGAGACCTTCGGCGTCGAAGAAGTTCTCCGGGTTGAAGAACTTGACGTCGGTCTGGTCGAGTTTTGTGAGCGACACGGATTCGAGCTCGAGGCCGTTCGACTTGACGTCGGACTCGACCGTGGCCTGCACGTGCTTGACGAAATCGCTGCGCTTTTCCTGCAGCTCCAAAATGGACATGGTCGCCGCCACCGAGCGCAGGCCGTCGACGAATTTGGCCTCGACCTGGTTGCGCAGGGCTTCGGCGTCATTGGTCAGTGCGCCCAGCGTCTGGCTCGCAAGCGCGATACTCTCATCGTCGGGGCGGACGCGCACGTAGAATTCGGCGACGATGTCGACGCGCAGCCGGTCCTTGGTGATGAGGGATTCCCGCTCCTTGCGTTCCACGGTGAGCCGCAGCGTCTTCAGATTGACGCTGGCATAGGAGTGGAAGATCGGCAGGATCATGGCGCCGCCGTCGAGCACCACCTTCTTGCCGCCGAGGCCGGTGCGCACGAAAGCCTCGTCGCGGGTGGCGCGCTTGTAGAGGATGGTGAAGACGATCCCCAGGACGACGATCAGCGCGACGCCGATCATGGCCGGGACTGCGATGTCGAACATGATGTTCTCCGATGATGACTTGCTAGCTGTTTAGAGTGGGCTTGGAAGGTTTGAGTTCATCGTCGGCCTTGACCGCCACGAAGCGGGTGCCGTCGCGGTCGACCAGCAGGACCATGGTTCCCTGTGGCAGGGGCGATGACGCCGGCGCCGCAACCGCCCAGACGAAATGGCGGTTGCCGTGGACGTCGGCGACGCTGACTCGGCCGGGCGGCCCCTGGTCGAGCGGGCCGATGACGACCTCACCGATGCGGCCGACGAGATCCCCGAGGCCAACGGCATAGCTTTCATCCCTGGGAATGGCCCGCGCGATCGCCCTGCTGGCAGCGCGGACCAGCGGAACCGAGACCGCGACGGCCCCGACCGAGGCGAGCGTTGCCGGCAAGGGCCCCGCAACCATTCGCGCGATGTCCTGGATCAGGAAGCCGGTGATGGAGAAGGCGCCGAGCAGCAGCAGCAGGAAGATCAGAAGCGGCACGCCGCCGACATTGATCCAGGAAATGGCGTTGATCACGCCATTGTCGCTGGGGTGAGCGAAATCGATGTTGGTGCCGAGCATTTCGCTCAGGGAAGCCCCGACCAGCATCGAGACCACTTCGATCGAGCCGACGATGAGGATCATGGCCGCCGCGATCGCGAACGGCCTGACCTCCGGCGACATGACGTGTTCGAGCAGAGCGCTCATGACACGGTACTCAGGAGCGCGACTTCAATCGCGCGAGCCTCGCCGCAATTTCCTTGTCGCGATGCAGCGTGCTGAGCTCGTCGATGTCGCTCGAATAGGGAATACCCGGCGGCACGCCGGTGGCGCGTGCCACCGCCCTGCCCGCCCGCAACGCCTTCGCTGCCGCAGAGCCGCCGCCCTGTTTTCGGGATGACGTCGAGGCCTGATGGTTTGCCGCCGCCTCGCTCTTTTCGAGATCGGCACGGCGCTGCTCGGCGTCCTGGAGCGCAGACAGCACCGCGCGCAGCGAGGTGATGCATTGCTCGATCTTCTCGTTGTTCTCGTCGATGGCCCGGGAGAGCACATCGAACTGCGCCTCCAGATCCATCTGCCGCGCGATGCCGGCGCGGGCGAGATCGTCGCGGCTGTCAGCGATCGCGCCCTCGATCTTGGGGGCGAGATCGGCCATCTCACGTTCGATCTCGGTACGGCGCGCGTTGAGGCGATACTCCTCGGCACGCGCAGCGGCCAGCCCGTCGCGCGCTTCGCTCTCGGCCCGCTCGATCTCGCGGATGGCCTGCCCGACCACTTTCAGCTTGTTCTTGCCTTCCGCCTGCTCGATCGCGTCATAGGCGATCCCGGCGATCAGGCGCCCGACCCGGGACAGGAAGTTTTCGGGAGCGGCAGCGATGGTATCCATGGCGTTCTCCTCCTCTGGCAGATTGTTCGGCGTGACGCCGTAGTGAACTTCAAAGCCGTCGTCGGTGCGGATGAGGCGCGCGGGCACGCTTTGCCCCCAGCCCTCGGCATAGCCGGCATAGTCGAAGGGCACGCTGAAGCGTCCCTCGACGGTCGCAATCGAGATGGTGGCCGGCCCCTTGATCTTGGCGAGCTTGTCGTCGAGCGGCAGACGGCGGCCCTGTGCCGCGCGATACTCGGCGCGGTCACGCAGGCCCAGCGTCACCAGGCGCGAAGGCAGCGCGGTCTGTTTGCGGATCGGGTCATAGGCGTGGGCATGCAGCAGGACGACATTGGAGCCGACATTGTGGCTCCGCGCGACCTCATCGAGGATCTCCATCATGCGGTCATAAGCCCTGAACGTCGCCTCCAGCGCGGCCTTGGCGGCCGAATCAGGGGCAAGCCTGTAACGCAGCGCGGACGGCGCGTTTCGGGGCGACTGGCTCATGGAAAGCACTAAAGCACCATTTTGGTGCTTTAGAAAGAGGAGGCGCAATCACGTTTCCCTGACCCTCATGCACGCTACTTATTAGTCGTTGTGCCAGGGACCCACGTTCAAGCCGGGCGTTCACCCCTAGATCACACCCGATCAAGACTTCTTGCACGCGCGGGTTGCAATTTGAAACGAAATGCAGGGAGGGTTCGGCAAGCCGGTTGCGGCTCGCGCAGCCTTCGTGTCCCGGACAAGCTGCAGCCGTCAGCGTTGCGGCGCAGAGCCGGGCCCCGGGAAGCCGCGCACCTTGCTGATGCATGGGCCCCGGCTCTGCAGCGCACCGTCGAACCGGACAATGCTTCGCATCGCCGGGGAGACGCTGCGCAGCGTCCGGGGCACGCGAGACTAAGCGCTCCCCCGCGCAACGCCTCGCTCCACCAATTTGCAATGTGTAACGCAGACACAGATCCGCATCCTCGCGGCTCACTCTGCCCGAGCTTTGCTCATCTCATCGCCCTCTTTGTCAGAGGGCGCAGGGAAGACCGGGTGCCGGCTGGCACCCGCGGTCCACTGTGCGAAACCTGCGTGACAAGAAGCTGCACAGCGGCATACAGGTGTAGCCAGGACAACCCGGCCTTCCCTGCGCAGTGGTTTGACGGCTTATGTCGTGCTCTCCCCGGGGAGCGTTGCACTATTGCCCCCGTCGCCTTGCGGATGGCTGATGCGCTTGCCCGGTTGAGCAATACACATCACCGCAAGACTTGGCGCACAGACCCCGGGCGCCAGGACGACACGATTTTGCCGTACGCCGATCACACCGGTCGTGTGCGCGAGGTCTTTGCTCACGGCGCTCCGCCCTGCAAAACCCTTCGCGCCGATGTAACCCACGTCCACCGCAGCTCACCCCACGTTTCGTGACGATCGCGATACGCCCCTCTGACCGGGGTGAGGTGGCCGGACAATGCGACAAAGCCGAAATTCTGTAAAGGCGAATATTTTCGCATGCGCGTCTTGCCCCACGGCTAGCGTGTTTTGCCCGTCGGGCAGCGCAACCGCTTGTAGGCTAGGAGCCGGATTGCGCCTGCGATCCCATCCGGGCGACGGGAGCTGCGGCCCCCGTTGATCCACAGGCTGTCCGCAGCATATCCACAGGACCGCCATCGCGAATTCGTCAGCCGGCGCGAGCCACTTGCTGCGCACACATCCACAGGTCCTCAGCCGCCGGCCTGATCGAACACGCTGCGGCAGGCTTCGCTCAGGCTCGAGCGGTTGCGCCGCAGGCACGCCGTGATGGCGCGGACGTTGGGGATTTCGCCGGCGCAGAGCCGGTAGACGTCGGGCGTGCAGGCCCGGCGCTGTTCGGCCGTCCCCTGCGCGTGGGCGGCGGACGCAAACAGCGTCAGGAACAGCCCGACCGTGGAGGCGCGGCGCGCCCGGCTCTTCACACCCGCAAACCGCAAGAACCTCGCCTTCATGACCAGTCTCCCGTTCCGCCGTGCCCGCTCCAGCCTGCATTGAGCCGGTATGCGAAGGGGTAGGAGAAATAAACCGCCGAGGATGTGATCTCTTTCACATTGCCGGCGCGGCGGAGGAACCTAGAGTTTCCCAGGGGATTTTTTACAAACCGCTAACCAATCGGGACCCGATCGCCGGATCGTTAAAATGCGAACGATCCGCTCAACCGGGTAACAAACCGGCTTTGCGACATTGCGCCGTCCGCGTTCTGCGAGGGTGCGATGAGAAGCGAAGCCGAATTCAACTTGTTGCTGGATGCCGTCCGGGACGCCATGGTCATTGAAGACTTTGCTCGCGCGCCGGAGGAGGAGTTCGTGCCCCGCTCGTGGAGTTTTGACGCGACGCCCAAAGCCGCCAATGACAACGAGGGCGCCTGGCCCCTCCTGCCGTTCCCCGACGGATGGTACGCAGCCTGCTGAGGGCTGCTTTCACGGTGAGCCGTAGCGCCCGCTTCGCGGGCGTTTTGCCGTCGCCGGAAATCGGGCGGCGCGACGATCAGGTCTTGACGCGTTCCTCGCCATCCTGCGGCGCCCGGTCGGGTGCGGCCGATGGAAAGATGCTGTCATAGATCGCACGGGCCTCGCGGATGAGGCGGGCCCGCTCCAGCTCGGATTTCGGGACAAATCGGACGATGTCGCCCACGGGTGCTCCAGCGCTCGTTGATGTCGGTCGCATCACTTCGCAGATGCGAAGTCTATGCCAACGGGCGTGAATCGGGGGTTCCAGCGAGCTCCGGACAAACCCGGTGATCGATCCGCCTCTCACGTCGGCAGAACGTTGCGCGCAGCATCAGCGGCGCCGGCGGCGAAATCGAATTATGGTGGGAGATCAGAGGGATATGATGGAGGCCACGACCAGAATTGAACTGGTGTACACGGTTTTGCAGACCGTTGCGTAACCACTCCGCCACGTGGCCCCGTAAGGCCGGAGCAATATAGGGGATGAAGGGTTTAGGCAACCGCCTTCGTCCGATTTTGGCTGGAGGCCGCCCCGTCAGGGGGACCTTCGAACCGCTACGCCTTCTTCCCGCCGGACCCCGCCAGATATTGCGCGAGAATCGTATCGGTTGCGCCGGCCGCGATGATCTTCCCCTGCTCCAGCAGGATCGCCCGGTTGCAGGTGCTCTGGATCAGCTCGATGTCATGCGAGGCGAGCACCAGGATGCCGGCGCGGGCGACGATCTCATCCAATCGCTGCCGCGCCTTCTTGCGGAATTGCTGGTCGCCGACGCCGATCCATTCGTCGAGCAGCACGATCTCGCCCTCGACCGCGGTTGCGACCGCGAAGATCAGGCGCAGCATCATGCCGCTGGAATAGGTGCGCAGCGGCAGGTCGAGCCGGTCGCCGAGCTCGGTGAACTCGGCAATCTCCGCCCGCCGCGCGTCGATCTCGGCGCGGCGCGCGCCGATCACGAGCCCGCGCCGCATGATGTTCTCGTAACCGGTCGCTTCCTCGTCGAAGCCGGCCTGCAAATCGAACAGCGACAGGCAGCGGCCGCGCACGTCGATGCTGCCCGCCGTCGGATGATAGATGCCGGCGAGAACCCGCAGCAGCGTGGTCTTGCCGGCACCATTGGCGCCGATGATGGCGAGGCGGTCGCCGGCGCGGATATCGAGGCTGACCTCGTTCAATGCCTTGACGAGGTGCGAGACCGCCGCCTTCCGGCGCAGCGTCACGGCGCCGACGAACCGGCTGCGCAGCGAGCGGTCGCGAAACGACAGCACCGGAAACGTGACCGAGACGTCGCGTAGCACGATGTGGGCCGTGGGGGTCATGCGCATCACAGCCAATACGCCACGCGATGGCGGTATTTTGCGTAGCAGCCGAGGCCGATGACGGCCACGACGATCGCATAGAGGGCCCCTAACAGCCATTGCTCCGCATCGGTCGGCTGCGACAACAGAGGCCGCCGCACCAGATCGAGCAGCGTCGCGAACGGATTGACCCGCGTCAGCCAGTGAAACGCGGTGCCGCGCGCGCTGTCCTCGGTCCAGATGATCGGCGTGAGAAAGAAGACGAATTGCAGGCCGCTGACGATCGCCGAACCAATGTCGCGAAAACGCGCGCAGAGCATGCCGAGTGCGACCGAGCCGCCGAGCAGCGCGAGGAACAGGATCGCAAACCCGGGTAGCGCGAGCAGCATGCTCCAGTGCAGCGGCCAGGGCATCACGACATAGAGCAGCACGACGATCACCAAATGATGCGCGAAGATGAGGACGTTGCGCGCGATCATCTGGAGGATATGAACGATCAGCGGCGCCGGCACCGCCTTGATGAGATGGCCGGACGCCACGAAGATGTTGGAGCCCTCCTGGAGCGTCGTGGCGATCAGGGTCCATACGATCAGGCCGACCGCGAAGGACGGCAGGAAGGTGGCGATGTCCTGCCTGAACAGCGCCGCATAGACGGTGCCGACACTTGCGATCGTCGCGGCCAGCGTCAGCGTGATCCAGAGCGGGCCGATCACGGTCCTGCGGTAGCGCAGCGAAATGTCCATCAGCGCGAGCGTGCCCCAACGATCGGGCCGCGCCGCCTGTGCCAGAATTTCCTTTGCTGCGAGCTGAATACGACTGCCCCTCAGGTTCTCGCTCTCCGATGCCGCAACAGGAGAGCAGATCGCAACCGGTGTCGGCCGATCGTCTCTAGACGCCCGGCCCTCGCGGTGCAATCGACCGTACAGATGAACTAGGCCGAAGTCAGGCTCGTTTGCGCCGCCGGAAGTCGCGCCGGCCCTTCGGGGCAGGCTTGGGCGCCAATTCCGGCATCTCGGCCTGGACCTCGCGGTAGCGCGTTAACAGGCGTTCAAAGCTCGCATTCAGCGTCTCGGCGATGTCAGGACGCCGCTCGAGCCCGGCGAGAATCGTCGCCGCAGCCTCGATCGTGGAGAGCCCGTCCTTGCGCGGCTCCTTGCGCAGACGCCCATAGCGCGAGGGATGCGCCGGGTTGAGGATCACGCGCTGGCATTTGAGCATCCAGGGATTGCGCCACCACAGCGCCTTGGCCTGGCTCCAGGTGCCGTCGAGCAGCACGATTCCTTCGAGCTTGCCGAGGATTCCGCGCTGGTTCTCCGCGACCTCGCCCTTGCGGTTGAGCGCGACGATCTCGCCTTCCGCTTCGAGATCGGCGGCGCGGGACGAGCCGAGATAGAGCACGGCCCAATGCGAGGCGTTCTCGACCGGCCGTCCCAGCGCCTTGGACAGGCTCGGCCAGGACAGGCCGACCCGCACTGTGGCATCGGCAAAATGCCGGGCCAGCAGCCGCGCGGTGCCGAGCGCCCTGTCCTGCTCCTGCGGATGCTGCAGGATCAGGAGCCCGAGGCGGCTCTTTTCAATCGGCGTGACGCTGTCGCAGATGCACAGCGGCATCGGCTTCTGGCAATGCGGGCACTCGGGGATCGGATCGGCGGCGGCAATATCTGGCGGGTTCGACATGGGCGCCGCTATACGCTTGATGCGGCGCTTCAACAACCTATTCCGCCGGCGCAGGCACCGGACGCGGCTCCGACCGCCGCCGCAGGCGGTCGATCAAGAGGTAGATCACGGGCGTGGTGTAGAGCGTCAGGATCTGCGAGACGAACAGGCCGCCGATGATGGTGATGCCGAGCGGACGGCGCAGCTCGGTGCCGGGGCCGGTCGCGACCACGAGCGGAATGCCGGCGAACAGCGCCGCCATGGTCGTCATCAGGATCGGGCGGAAGCGCGCCTGGCAGGCCTCGAAGATCGCCTCCGCCGAGGACAGGCCGCGCTGGCGCTCGGCGTCGAGCGCGAAATCCACCATCATGATGCCGTTCTTCTTGACGATGCCGATCAACAGGATGATGCCGACGAAGGCGATCACCGTCAGCGGCGTGTTGGTGAGCTGCAGGGCGAGCAGCGCACCGAGCCCGGCCGAGGGCAGCGTCGAGATGATCGTGAGCGGATGGGCGAGGCTCTCATAGAGCACCCCGAGCACGATATACATCGCCACCAGCGCGCCGAGGATCAGCAGCGGCTGCCGGCCGCTGGTCTTGGCGAAGTCGCCGGCATTGCCGTCGAAGCTGCCGCGGATGCCTTCGGGCATGTGCAGTTCCTCCACCGCCCGCTGGATGTTCTGGGTCGCTGCCTGAAGCTGCACGTCCGGCAGCAGGTTGAACGACACCGTCGTCGAGGGAAACGACTGCGAGTGATAGACCGCGAGCGCGGCCAACCCACGCGTCGCGTGCACCACGGCCGACAGCGGCACCTGCGCGTCGCCCGCACCGGCGACGTAGATGCGGTCGAGATTGGAGGGATCGACCTGGAACTTCGGATCGATCTCCAGCACGGTCATGTATTGGTTGCGCTGGGTGTAGATGATCGAGATCTGCCGCTGCGAGAACGCGTTGTTCAGCGCATTATCGATATCCTGGACCCTGACGCCGAGCGCCGAGGCCTTCTGGCGGTCGATCGCGAGCGTGAGCTGAAGCCCGCCGGGATCGCGGTCGCTGGAGATGTCGGTGATGCCCTCGACGCTCTCCATGCGCTTGGCCACGATCGGCGCCCATTTCTGCAGCAGGCCGAGGTCGGTGCTGGTCAGCGTGTACTGGTAGTCGGAATCGCTCTGCCGCCCGCCGGCGCGGACGTCCTGGGCGGCGAACATGAAGAGGCGGATGCCGGGCACGGGATACAGCGCGCGCCTCAGACGGTCGATCACGACCTGCGTCGAGACGTGGTCGCGCTCCTCCGGCGGCTTCAGGCTGATATACATGACGCCGCGGTTCGAGGTCGCTCCCCCCGGCCCGCCTCCGGCGCCGACGGTCGAGCCGATGCCGGCCACGGCCGGGTCCTGCATCACGATGTCGGCGAGCCGCTGCTGCAGGCCGAGCATCGACTGGAACGAGATGTCGGCCGAGGCGCGCGTCGCTCCGATCACGAAGCCGGAATCGTCGGTCGGGAAATAGCCCTTGGGGACCTTGATGTAGAGCGTCACGGTGAGACCGATGGTGGCGAAGAACACCAGCAGCGTCGCCAGCGGGTAGTCCAGCACGGTGCGCAAGGTTCGGGCGTAAAAGGCGACGATGCGCGTCAGCGAGCCCTCGATGATGCGATCGAACAGCGTCGCCGTGCCGGACGTGGCCTGCCGGATGTAATGGGCGCAGATCATCGGCGTGACCGTGAGCGACACCAGCGTCGAGACCAGGATGGCGAAGGTCAGCGTCAGCGAGAATTCGCGCAAGAGGCGACCGACGATGCCGTCCATGAAGATCAGCGGCGTGAACGCCGCGATCAGCGACAGGCTGATCGAGACCACCGTGAAGCCGATCTGCCTCGCGCCCTCCAGCGCCGCCCGAAGCGGCCGCATGCCGTGCTCGAGATTGCGATACATGTTCTCGATCATGACGATGGCGTCGTCGACCACGAAACCGACCGAGATCGCGAGCGCCATCAGCGACAGATTGTCGATCGAGAAGCCCGCGACCCACATGCCGGCGCAGGTTCCGGCCAGCGCCAGCGGCACCGAGATGCCGGCCGCGATCGTCGGCGTCAGCCTGCGCAGGAACACGAACACCACGACCATCACCAGGACCGCGGTCGCCAGCAATGTCCATTGCATGTCGAGCACGCTGGCGCGGATCGTCCCGGTGCGGTCGACCAGGGTGGAGATCTCGACGCCGGCCGGAATCCACTGCTTCAGCTGGGGGACCAGCGCCTTTACCCTGTCGACGGTATCGATGACGTTGGCATCGCCCTGCTTGGTGATCTGGATCAGCACCGCCGGCTGCTTGTTGAACCAGGCGATCGAGCGCGCGTTTCGGACGGAATCCTCGATGTCGGCGACGTCGGACAGCCGCACGAAATTGCCGTTGGCGCTCTTGATGACGATGTCGCGGAACTCTTTCGCCGTGCGCATCTGCTTGTTGAGGGCCAGCGTCTCGCTCTGGCGCTCGCCGTTGAAGATGCCGACGGGGCCGAGCGGGTTGGCGTTGACGATCGCGGTCCTGACGTCGTCGGTGGCGATGCCGGCGTTCGACAGCGCGACGGGGTTGAGCTGGACCCGCACGGCCGGCTGGTCGGCGCCTGATACCGTGACGTCGCCGACTCCAGGCACCTGCGAGATGCGCTGCGCCAGCACCGTGTCGGCGACGTCGTAAATCGCGCTGGCGGATAGCGTCTTGGAGGTCAGCGCCAGCACGAAGACGGGCGCGCCGGCGGTGTTGGCCTTGCGGAAGCGCGGCAGCGTCGGCAGGTCGCTCGGCAAGTCGACCATCGCGGCGTTGATCGCTGCCTGCACGTCGCGCGCGGCCTTGTCGATGTTGCGGCCGATGTCGAACTGGAGCTGGATGCTGGTATTGCCGAGCGTCGAGGTCGAGGTGATCTGGTTGATGCCCGAGATCTCGCCGAGCCGCCGCTCCAGGGGTGAAGCCACCGTGGCCGCCATCACCGACGGGTCGGCGCCGGGCCGGCTGGCCGAGACGAAGATGGCGGGAAAGTCGACGTTCGGGACCGAGGCGACGGGAAGGAAATCGTAGGCGACCACACCCAGCAGGAACAACCCGATCGACAGCAGCGTGGTGGCAACCGGGCGGCGGATGAAGGGCTCCGAGATCGATGCCATCACTGCATCCCCTCGGTCGCGCCCGCGACCGGTGGTCCGCCGGATTCGGCCGGCGGCAGCGCCTGCTCGAGGCGGCGGTTGATGCGGTCGAGCGCGAGGTAGATCACGGGCGTGGTGTAGAGCGTCAGCAATTGGCTGAGCAGCAGGCCGCCGATGATGGAGATGCCGAGCGGAAAGCGCAGCTCGGCGCCGGTGCCGCTCTCGATCGCCAGCGGCAAGGCGCCGAACAGCGCCGCCAGCGTCGTCATCATGATCGGACGGAAGCGCAACAGGCAGGCCTGCACGATCGCCTCGTTGGGCGACATGCCCTGCCCGCGTTCGGCCTCGAGCGCGAAGTCGATCATCATGATCGCGTTCTTCTTGACGATGCCCATCAGCAGGATGATGCCGATCAGGCCGATCACCGAGAGGTCCTGCCCGCACAGCACCAGCGCCAGGATCGCCCCGACGCCGGCCGAGGGCAGCGTCGACAGGATCGTGATCGGGTGGATGTAGCTCTCATAGAGCACGCCGAGCACGATGTAGATCGTGATCACGGCCGCGAGCAGCAGCCAGGGTTGTCCCGCCAGCGCCTTGGCGAACTCGGCGGCATCGCCGGCATAGACGCCGACGATGCTGTTGGGCATTTCGATCCGGGTCTCGATCGCTTTGACGGCGTCGACGGCATCGCCGAGCGCGGCGCCCGGCGCGAGGTTGAAGCTGAGCGACACGGACGGGAATTGCGCCTGGTGCGAGATCGCGAGCGGCGCGGTGGTGCGCTTCAGCGTCGCCACGGCCGACAGCGGCACCTGCGCGTTGGGCGCGCCGGCGGTCGCGCTCGCGGCGCCCGGCAGATAGAGTTTTGAAAGGATCGAGGGATCGCGCTGGTACATCGGCAGCGCCTCCAGCACCACGCGGTACTGGTTGGCCTGGCCGTAGATGGTCGAGATCTGGCGCTGCGCGAAGGCGTCGTTGAGCGTATCGGTGATGCCTTGCAGGCTGACGCCGAGCTGGCCCGCGCGGGTGCGATCGACGTCGAGTTGCGCCCGCAGGCCGCCTTCCTGCGCCTCCGAGGAGACGTCGCGGAACAGGGGATCGCGCCGCATCTCCGTAACCAGCTTGCGCGCCCATTCCGACACCAGCGCCGCATCGGTGCCGGTCAGCGTGTACTGGTATTGCGAGCGGCTCGACTGGGTCGAGATCTGCACGTCCTGCACCGGCTGGAAATAGACGGTCATGCCGGGAATGCCCGCCACCCGCTGCTTCAACCGGCTCACGACCACGCTGACATCGTCCCGCCGCTCGCCGCGCGGCTTCAAGGTCATGACGAGACGGCCGACATTGGTGGTCGGATTGACCGAGCCAGCGCCGATCACCGAGACCACGCCGACCACGTCAGGGTCCGCCTTGATGGTGTCGGCGACCTCGCCCTGCCGCTTCTGCATCTCGGCAAACGACACGTCCGGCCCGGCCTCCGTCACCGCCGTGATCGAGGCGGTGTCCTGCAGCGGCAGGAAGCCTTTTGGGGCAACGACGTAGAGGACGAGGGTCGCAATCAGCGTGGCGAAGGTCACGACCAGCGTAGTCCGCTGGTGCTGCAAAACCACCAGCAGCGTCCGGTGATAGGCCTCGACGGTGCGGTCGATGAAGCGGCTGATGGCGGCGAGGCCCGGCACCGCCAGCTCCTCATGAGCATGCTTGAGCAGGCGCGAGCACATCATCGGCGTGAGCGTCAGCGAGACCACGGCCGAGGTCACAACCGCGATCGTCAAGGTCAGCGCGAATTCGCGGAACATGCGCCCGACGAGGCCGGACATGAACAGCAGCGGGATGAACACCGCGATCAGCGACACCGTCAGCGAGATCACGGTGAAGCCGATCTCGCTGGCGCCCTTCAGCGAGGCCTCCATCGGCCCGTCGCCATTCTCCATGTGGCGGACGATATTCTCGATCATGACGATGGCGTCGTCGACCACGAAGCCGGTGCCGATCGTGAGCGCCATCAGCGACAAATTGTCGAGGCTGAAGCCGGCGAAATACATGATGCCGAAGCTGGTGATCAGCGACAGCGGCAGCGCCACGCCGGCGATCAGGGTCGCCCGCAGCGAGCGCAGGAACAGCAGCACCACCAGCGTCACCAGCACGACACTGAGGACCAGCGTGAACTGCACGTCGTGGACCGAGGCGCGGATGGTCACGGTGCGATCGGACACGATGGTGAGGTTCACACCGGCCGGGATCGCGCGCTGCACTTTGGGGATTTCGGCGCGGATCTGGCTGACGACGTCGATCACGTTGGCACCGGGCTGGCGCTGGATGTCGATGATGACGGCGGGCGTGCCCTGGTACCAGCCGCCGGTGCGATCGTTCTCGAGGCCATCGACGATCTGCGCGACGTCGGCGATGGTGACCGGCGAGCCGTTGCGGTAGGCGATGATGACGGGCTTGTAGGCGTCGGCGGCGGCGATCTGGTCGTTGGCCGCGATGATGTAGGATTGCTGCGCGCCGTCGAGCGAGCCTTTCGGCCCGGAGACGTTGGCATTGGCGATTGCGGTGCGCAGATCTTCCATGGCGATGCCGTAGGCGGCAAGCCGCGCCAGATCGGCCTGGATGCGCACGGCCGGTTTCAGCCCGCCGAGCACCGAGACCCGTCCGACGCCGGAGATCTGGCTCAGCCGTTGCGCCAGAAGCGTGTCGGCGATGTCGCTCATCGCCCGCAGCGAGATGGTGTCGGAGCGCAGCGCCAGCGTCATGACAGGCGCGTCCGCGGGGTTCACCTTGGCGTAGGTCGGCGGATACGGCAGCGTCTTGGGCAGCACGCCCGCCGCGGCGTTGATCGCGGCCTGCACGTCCTGGGTCGCACCGTCGATGTCGCGGTTGAGATCGAACTGCAGCGAGATCTGGCTGACGCCGAACGAGCTGGTCGAGTTCATCGCCGACAGCGACGGGATCTGCCCGAGCTGCCGCTCCAAAGGCGCCGTGATCAGCGAGGCGATTACGTCGGGGCTCGCGCCCGGAAGCTGCGTCGTCACCTGCACGGTCGGGAAATCGACCTGCGGCAGCGCCGAGACCGGCAGCGCGAAATAGCCCAGCAGCCCGCCGATCAGCAGCGCGATGCCGAGCAGCGAGGTCGCGATCGGACGGCGGATGAAGGGTTCGGAGACACCCATGGGATCTGCCTGCCGCTTCAAGCGGCTGTTGTCGGGATCATGGCTGCTTGGCTCCACTTCCCGATGCCCCCGGACCTGGCGCAGGTCCTGGCGCAGGCCCTGGCGCCGGCCCGGTCTGCCCCTTCTGGTCGCCCTCGCTGCTACTCCGCTTGGCGCGGAACTCGCCGCCCTTGCCCTGTCCGTCCTTCTGGCCTTCCTTTTGGCCCTCCTTGGCACCGTCCTTGGCGCCATCCTTCTTCTGGGCGTCGGGCCCGCGCGAGCGTTTGCGCGGGGCAAGATCAGCCGACGGGGTCTGGTCGTCGCGGCCGACGGTCACCCTGGAGCCGTCGGACAGATTGGCAAAGCCCGTGGTGACGACCCTCTCGGTCGCCGACAGGCCGCTGGCGATCACGGCATCATGCTCGTTCTGCTGGGTCACCGTCACGGGCTTGGCCGAGACGATATTGTCCTCGCCGATGACATAGCTGAACGTTCCGATCGGGCCGCGCTGCACGGCTGATGTCGGCACCACCAGCGCCTGCATCAACGTCTCGACCTTGAGACGGACATTGACGAACTGGCCCGGCCAGAGCTGGTAGTTGGCGTTGGGAAATTCCGCCTTGAGCTTGAGCGTGCCGGTGGTCTGGTCGACCTGGTTGTCGATGCCAGTGAGCTTGCCGGTATCGATCACGGTGATGCCGTCATTGCCGAACACGTCGACCGCGAGCGTGCCCTTGGCGGCCGCGGCGTTGACGCGCATGATCTGTTGCTGCGGCAGGCTGAACCACACCGCGATCGGCTGCAATTGCGTGATGACCACGAGGCCCGTGGTGTCGGAGGCGTGGATGATGTTGCCCTGATCGACCTGGCGCAGGCCGGCTCGCCCCGAGAGCGGCGCCACGATCTTGGTGTAGCTCAGCGTCGCCGCCGCGTTGTCGATCGCGGCCTGGTCGGCCTTGACCAGCGCCTCGGTCTGCGCGACCAGCGCGCGCTGGGTGTCGGCCTGCTGCTTGGAGCCGGCGTTGGAGGCAGCGAGCTGCTCGTACCGCGTCAGGTCGATGCGCTGGTTGGCGAGCTGGGCCTGATCCTGCGCCTTCTTGGCGACCGCCTGGTCGTAGGTGGCCTGATAGAGCGCAGGATCGATTTCGCCGAGCACGTCGCCCTTCTTGACGTCCTGGCCCTCGGTGAAGTTCACGGCGATCAGCTTGCCGTCGACCTGCGAGCGCACGGTCACGGTGTTGAGCGCGCGGATCGCGCCGACGCCGTCGAGATAGACCGGAACGTCCTGAACGCGGGGCGTGGCCGCGAGCACGGGCACCGGCAGATCGAGCCTCTGGTTGTTGCGGTTGTTGGCCTGCTGCTGATGCGTCGCAGTCCAGCCGAGATAGAACAGGCCGCCGAGGATCGCGAGCGTGATCAGGGTCATGATGAAGCCGCGGCCGCGCGACTTCTTCGCCGTCCCCTCCTTCGCGTCCTGCTTCGTATCCGGCTTAAAGAGCATTGACCGGTTTCTCCATTCGCGGCTCCCAGCCGCCGCCGAGCGCCTGATACAGGCTGACGATGGCGAGCAAGCGGGCCAGTTGCGCCTGTGACAGCGCGTCTTCCGCCTGGAACAGGGTCAATTGAGTGTTGAGCACGGTCACGATGTCGGCGGTGCCGGCGCGCAATTGCTGCTCGGAGAGATCGAAGGCGCGGCGCGAGGCGACGACGACGTCGCGCTGCAATTGCAGCTTGATCGTGGTTTGCTTGATCGAGAACAGCGCATTGTCGACGTCGGCAAACGACTGGATGATGGTCTTGCGGTAGGTCTGGAGCAATTCGTCCTGCCGCGCCTTGGCGAA
The DNA here is from genome assembly GCF_002278135.3 of Bradyrhizobium ottawaense. Classification (NCBI taxonomy): domain Bacteria; kingdom Pseudomonadati; phylum Pseudomonadota; class Alphaproteobacteria; order Hyphomicrobiales; family Nitrobacteraceae; genus Bradyrhizobium; species Bradyrhizobium ottawaense. Next base: position 4,438,908 of record NZ_CP029425.2, read on the forward strand.
CTCGAAATTGCCGAGGATCTTGCCGCCGTCGAAGATCGGCTGCGTGGCGCTGCCGACGAGCTGGAAGAAGGCCGCATGGGGCTGGAACAGCGAGACCAAGGCCGAACTCTGATAGCCGCCGTTGCCGGTGAGCTGGATGGTCGGAAAGAACTGAGCACGGGCATTGCCGATATTCGCCGTCGCCGAGGCGAGCTGCGCCTCCTGCCGGCGGATGTCGGGCCGCTGCGTCAGCAGCTCCGACGGCAGGCCGGGCGTCACGCGCGGGATTGCGATCCGGTCCAGGGAGCCGCCGAGCACGCGCACGCTTTCCGGCGGGCGCGAGACCAGCACGGCGAGCGCGTTGACGTTCTGATCCAGCGTCTGGCGCAGCGGCGGCACCAGGGCCTTCTGGTTGGCAAGCACGCTTTCCTGCTGGGCGACGTCGAGATCGGTGCCGGTGCCGGCCTTGCGCCGCTCCCTGACCGCATCGAGGATGCGCTGCGCGCTCGCAATGTTGCGCTGTGAGGTCCTGATGCGATCCTGCGAGGCCAGCACCTGGAAATAGGCATTGGCGACGGCCGCCAGCGTCGTTAGCGCGACCGTGTCGCGATCGAAGCGGTTGGCGTTCGCGGTCTCCTCCGCTGTCTGCAGCGCGTCGCGATTCTGGCCCCAGAAGTCGAGCTGGTAGCTCGCGCTCAGCGATGCCGAGTAATTGACGACCTCGCGCCCGCCGATGGAGAGGCCGGACGCGCTGGAGCCCGAAGTGCGCGAATAGGTTTCCGATCCGCCTGTCGACACGCTCGGCAGCAGCGCCGCACCCGCCTGCCGCGCCTGGGCGTCGGCCTGGACGATGCGCGCAACGGCGGCGGCGATGTCGAGGTTCACGGTCTGCGCCTCCTCCATCAGCTGCGTCAGCTCCGCGGAGCGGAACCCGCGCCACCAATCCAGTGACGGCGGCGCATCACCCTTGCCCGCATATTTGTACTGCGTGGGAACGTCGAGGGCGGGATCGGGAAGGTCCTGGGTCAGCACGCAAGCACCCGAACCGGCGGCAAGGCACAACACCGCAATCCAGCGCGCCGCGCGCAGCGTCCGGGATGCAGAACCTTCAGACCGCCGCATGGCGATCGCAGGAACATCCTCTGTCACATCCATCCCCCGCCGGGCAGATCGAACCGCCGCGCAGCCGGATTAGCCGATTCGCGGCGGGGCAGTCGGGGGGCTTTGGACAACTCGTTCACAGCGGGCGGTGCTTTCTGCGGAACCTCGAAAATCATACTAGCCGTGCGCTGACCAGCGGGACAGTCCCGCAGTTGCGAGATGGCCACGCCAATCAGGTGCGATCGAGCCGATATGAATTCGAAAAGTGACTGTCTCGCAGGGATTTCTCTCATTCTGAAACATTGGGATACGCGATCAAGCTTACCAAGATTTCATGTGTTATTGCTGCCACAGTGGCATCTGAGCCTTTCCATCCGACCGCACCAGCCCCCGCGGCGTCGGTTCAGTCGTGCGCTCCGGCCGCTCCATCTCGCCTGGCCTTCAATTCCCGAAAGGGAGCCATCCCTCGTGCAGATATGATTTCGGCCATCCAGACCATCCACGTCCCTCGGGTTTCGGCTCATCGCACCCTTGGAAAAAAGCGGTCGTGAAGCGGCTGGTGGCGACCGTCATCCTCCGTGCTCTGGCGGAGTTCAGCCATTTCCTCCTATCGATATCTCGCCGCGTGGCTGAACGCATCATCGCCGGCCTCGCCTCTCGATAATATCGCTATTTGGACAGGCGTTTCAGCTGGTTTCGCCGCAGCGCAAAAGCCTTCCCCTTTGGCCTCCCAAGCACTAGGTTCTGGCCGACCAGATCAACCCCTTGGTAGCGATTTCCCCGACATGACCATTCGAAATGACGTTGTCGAAGCCATCGGCAACACCCCGCTGATCAAGCTGAAGCGCGCCTCGGAACTGACCGGCTGCACCATTCTCGGCAAGGCCGAGTTCATGAATCCCGGCCAGTCGGTCAAGGATCGCGCCGGCAAATGGATGATCCTGGAGGCCGAGAAGCGCGGCGAGCTCAAGCCCGGTGGTCTGGTGGTGGAAGCGACCGCCGGCAATACCGGCATTGGCCTTGCGGTCGTCGCGAGCGCCCGCGGCTACCGCACGCTGATCGTGATCCCGGAAACGCAGAGCCAGGAGAAGAAAGACTTCCTGAAGCTGTGCGGTGCCGAGCTGATCGAGGTGCCGGCCCTGCCCTACGCCAATCCCAACAACTACCAGCATGTCGGTCGCCGTCTTGCTGACGAGCTGCGCAAGACCGAGCCGAACGGCGTGCTGTTCGCCGATCAGTGGAACAACCTCGACAATGCCAAGGCGCATTACGAGTCCACGGGCCCCGAAATCTGGGAGCAGACCGGCGGTAAGGTCGACGGCTTCGTCTGCTCGGTCGGCAGCGGGGGCACGCTGGCTGGTGTCAGCCGTTACTTGAAAGAGAAGAACAAGAACGTGCGGATCGCATGCGCCGATCCGCACGGCGCCGGCATGTATGAATACTTCAGGACCGGCGATCCCAAGGCGACGCCAGGTGGCTCGATCACCGAAGGCATCGGCCTCAACCGCGCAACCGCCATCGTCGAGACCGCGAAGGTCGATGATGCCTATCTCATTCCCGATGCCGAAGCCGTCGGCGTGATCTACGAGCTGCTGCAGCACGAGGGCCTGTGCCTCGGCGGCTCGACCGGTGTCAACATCGTGGGCGCCATACGCCTCGCCAAGCAGCTCGGGCCCGGCAAGACCATCGTCACCGTGCTGTGCGATTCCGGCAGCCGTTATCAGTCGAAGCTGTTCAACGCCGACTTCATGCGCGCCAAGAACCTGCCGGTGCCGGAATGGTTGGAGAAGCGCAGCAACATCAAGCCACCCTTCGTGTGACCGTCACGCGCCCCCTCGGGTCGGGGACGCGGGTCCACAACGTCAGCGCCGTTCGGCCGGTTTACGCGACCTCGCCGCGTTCCGAGGCCGCGGCACAATAGTCGCGCCAGAACTGGCGGTAGCCCTCCTCGACCCTGCGCGTGTAGATCGCGACATTGCCGGCCGCCGAGGCTGCGATCTGAGCCGGCAGGCCCGCGCGCAATTTCGCGAGATACTCGGGCTGCGAGGCAAATTTGCGGGCGATCTCGACATAGCCGTCGTCATCCTCGGCGACCCAGTCGTCAAGCCCGACCGCCGCCACGATGGCACCGCCGGCGCGCGAGGAGGCGCCGTGGCCGAGCTTGGCCACGACTGGAACGCCCGCATAAAGGGATTCCCAGGTGCTGACGCCGCCATTCTGCGGAAATGGATCGAGCGAAATATCGACTCTCGCGAAGGCCTGAAGATGTTCCGCGCGCGCTGACGAGCCCAGGCAGGTGATGTTCTCTTCTGGGATGCCCTGGTTCACGAGTCGCGCAAGAAGGCCATCGCGTACCAGAGAATCGTCAAGCAGCGTATGTTTGATGATGATCTTCGATCCGACCACCTCGCGCATCACTTTCGACCAAACGCGGATCGCCTCGTCCGAGATCTTGTTGACGCGGTTGAACACGCCGAAAGTCACATGGCCGTTGCGGAGCATGGGAAGCTCCGAAGCGGGCACATCCAGGATCGGATCGATCGTGATCAGGCACGGCAGATCGTAGACCTTTTCGGCCAGCAGATGACGGGCCGATTCCGGAATGAAGATCGGATCGGCGAGCACGTAGTCCATGGTCTGAAGGCCCGTGCCTGTGGCGTGTCCGAATCCGGTGGCCTGAATCGGGGCCGGCTTGCGGGCGAAGACCGGAAGCCTGTTGCCGGTCGTATGCCCGGACACGTCGATCAGGATATCGACCTTGTCGGCCTCGATACGATCGGCCAGCTCATCGTCCGAAAGCTGCGCGGCGTCGACCCAGACGTCCGCCAACGACTTGAACTTGGCTGTCATCTCATCTCGTACCGGCGAGCACGAATAGCAGACGATCTCGAACTTGGCGTGATCATGGTGGCGCAGCACCGGTAAGAGGCCAAACGCCGCCGAGTGGTACCAGAACTCGGCCGCGACATACCCGACCACGATCCGCCTGCCGGGATCGAGCTGCCGGGGTGCGAGCTTCCTCTGTGGCAATCTGGCGCCGATCGCATCCCACCAGGATTTGCGCGCGGCCTGCTGGACCGCGAAATCGGCCTCGGAGAGAAAGTCGAGAAAGTAGATCTTCCGCGCGATCAAGTCCGGCTGGTCCGGCGCAATTGCCAGACCGGCGTCGAGATGTTCGATGGCGGCTGCGATCTCTCCCTGGTTGGCAAAGCAGGAGCTCAGCAGCGCCAGGGCGATCGCCGAGCGCGGATTTTCCTCGAGCAACGCCGTGCAGGCCAGAATCGCCTGCGCCGTATTTCCCATGCTCAGCGCGACTTCTGCCTTCCCCCGCAAGGCCACTTCGAGTTTCGGTGAAAGCGCCAGTGCCGCGTCAAAATCCGCAGCTGCCTGTTCGGGCCGCGACAGCGCGAAACTGAGCCGTCCGCGGTGCGCGAGGAGCTTTGCCGAACCTGGCCTGATCGCGAGCGCCGCTGCGAGCGCGGCTTCCGCCTCGTCGTAATGCTTGAGCTCGATCCCGACCACGCCCTTGCCGATGAGGGCTTCGGCGTGACGCGGCTGAAACAACAGCGCGCGCTCGAAACTCTGTCTGGCGCGGTCAAATCGGCCCAGCGCCAGCTCGGCCAGACCCCGATTGCAGAGCGCATCGGGGTAGTCGGGCTTCAAGGCGATGGCGCGGTCATACAGTTCGATGGCTTGTTCCGGCAGGTTCATCTGGAGCAAGGCGTTGCCGAGGCCGGCCAGGGCCGGCGGAAAATTCGGCTTCAGCGCGATCGCTCTTTCCTGACACGCGCGGGCGGCCTCAAATTTCTGAAGGGACAGGTGGACAGCGGCGAGATTGTGATGCGCCTCGTGCGAACGTGGATCGATTGCGATCGCGCGCTCAATCAGTTGTTGCGCCTCCTCCAGGCGCCCGCCCTGTTGCACGCTGAGGCCGAGCAAATGCGTGGCGTCAAAATGATCCGGAACGGCTTGCACGATCTGGCGGCAGAGCGCTTCGCTCTCCGCATATCTGCCCTGGCCATAAGCGCTCGCCGCGGCGGAGATGATGGCGTCCGCCTGCTTCTTCAATTTCTTCTGCAATCGCGCATTCTGGAATGCGCGCGCGCCGGCGCTGCTCTGCAAAGTGTCTCTCCGGGAGATGGCCCATTGGCGAGTCTAGCTGATTCGCGCGGCAGGCCAGCCGAACCTGAAATCCCTCCGGGATATCCCGGGCTCGCCCAGGACTTGCCTGCTCAGGAACCGCTGGGTGGGTCTGCCTCGCCTGCTACAGCGTCGCCGCACTCTGCAGCCGCGGCACAATAGTCGCGCCAGAACTGGCGGTAGCCCTCCTCGACCCTGTGCGTGTAGATATCGACATTGCCGGCCGCCGAGGCTGCGATCCGAGCCGGCAGGCCCGCGCGCAACTTCGCGAGATGCTCGGGCTGCGAGGCATATTTGCGGGCGATCTCGACATAGCCGTCGTCATCCTCGGCGACCCAGTCGTCAAGCCCGACCGCCGCCACGATGGCGCCGCCGGCGCGCGACGAGGCGCCATGACCGAGCTTGGCCACGACAGGAACCCCCGCATAGAGGGATTCCCAGGTGCTGACGCCGCCATTCTGCGGAAAGGGATCGAGCGAAATATCGACTCTCGCGAAGGCCTGAAGATGTTCCGCGCGCGCTGACGAGCCCAGGCAGGTGATGTTCTCTTCTGGGATGCCCTGGTTCACGAGTCGCGCAAGAAGGCCATCGCGCACCATGGGATCGTCAAGCAGCGTATGTTTGATGATGATCTTCGATCCGACCACCTCGCGCATCACTTTCGACCAAACGCGGATCGCCTCGTCCGAGATCTTGTTGACACGGTTGAACACGCCGAAAGTGACATGGCCGTTGCGGAGCATGGGAAGCTCCGAAGGCGGCACGTCCAGGATCGGATCGATGGTGTTGAGACACGGCAGGTCAAAGACCTTTTCGGCGAGCAGATGCCGTGCCGATTGCGGGATGAAGACGGGGTCCGCGAGCACATAGTCCATGGTCTGCATGCCCGTGCCCGTCGCGTGTCCGAATCCGGTGGCCTGGATCGGGGCCGGCTTCCGCGCGAAGACCTGCAGCCTGTTGCCGGTCGTGTGGCCCGAAACGTCGATCAGGATGTCGACCTTGTCGGCCTGGATGCGATCGGCGAGCTCGTCATCCGAAAGCTGCCATGCATCGACCCAGACGTCCGCCAATGAGTTGAATTTGGCGGTCATCTCGTCTCGTGACGGCGAGCACGAATAGCAGATGATCTTGAAGTTGACGTGATCGTGATGAGCAGCACCGGCAGCAAGGTGAGTCCCGCCGAGTGTTGTCGGAATTCGTTAGCGACATAGCCGACCACAATCTGCCTTTCCGGATCGAGCGACCGCTTCGGCAGCGTCCTTTGCGGCAGCCTGGAGCCGATCCGATCCCACCAGGATCTTCGTACCTCCTGCTGGACCGCGAAATCGGCCTCGGCGCGGAAGTCCTGCAAGAAGATCTTTCCCCGGATCGCATCTTCATAATCCGGCCGGATCGCCAGCGCGCGATCAAGATATTCGATGGCGGCGTCCATTTCTCCCTGGTTCGAATGAGCAAAGCCCATCAGCGCCAGCCCCGTCTCCGAGCGCGGATTTCGTTCGATCAGGGCGGCTGCGGCCGCCATCGCCTGCGCTGTCTTTCCCATCACGAGGCAAGCCTGTGCCTTGCCCCGGAGAGCCAGTTCGAGCTTGGGCGAAATCGCAAGCGCCGCCTCGAAATCGGCAACCGCCGGCTCCAGGCGCTGCAGCTCGTAATTCAGCCGCCCGCGTTGCGCCAGTATCTTCGCCGAACCGGGCCTGATTGCGAGCGCCGCTGCGAGAGCAGCTTCCGCGTCATCGTAATGCTTGAGCTCGAGGCCGACCACGCCTTTGCCGACGAGCGCCTCGGCGTGACGCGGTTGAAACAACAAAGCACGCTCGAAGCTTTGCCTGGCGCGCTCAAACTGGCCCAGCGCCAGCTCGGCCAGACCACGATTGCAGAGCGCATCGGTATAATCGGGCTTCAGCTTGATGGCGCGATCGTACATTTCGATCGCCTGTTCGGGCAGGTTCATCTGGAGCAAGGTATTGCCGAGGCCCACCAGGGCCGGCAGAAAATTCGGCTTCAGCGCGATCGCCTTCTCCTGGGACGCACGGGCGGCCTCAAATTTTTGAAGGGCCAAGTGCACAGCCGCGAGATTGTTATGGGCCTCGTGCGAACGCGGATCGATCGCGATCGCGCGCTCGAGCAGCTGTTGCGCCTCCTCCAGGCGCCCGCCGTGTTGCGCGCTCAGGCCGAGCAGATGCGCAGCGTCGAAATGATCCGGAACGGCCTGCAGGATCTGACGGCAGAGTGCCTCGTTCTCCGCATATCTGGCCATAGGCATTCGCCGCGGCAGGGATGATGGCGTCGGCCTGCTTCTTCAATTTCTTCTGCAACCGCGCATTCTGGAATGCGCGCGCGCCGGCGCTGCTCTGCAAGATGTCTCTCCGGAAGATGGCCCGCGGCGAGTCTAACTGATTCGCGTTCCGGGCCGGCCGGTCGGCGGGACTGGAAATCCTTCCGGGCTATTCCGGGGCTCGCTGCAGGATCCGGCTCAGGAACCGCCAGGTGCGTCTGCCCCGCTTGCCGCAGCCTCGTCGCTCTCCGCGGCGGCGGTACAATAGTCGCGCCAGAACTGACGATAACCCGCTTCGAGCTCGCGCGTGTAGATCTCGACATTACCGGCGGGCGAGGCTGCGATCCGAGCCGGCAATCCCGCGCGCAACTTCGCCAGATGCTCGGGCTGCGACGCAAATCTGCGGGCGATCTCGACATAGCCGTCGTCATCCTCGGCGACCCAGTCGCCGAGACCGACGGCGGCCACGATGGAGGCGCCGGCACGCGAAGAGGCTCCAATGCCGAGCTTGGCGACGACGGGAACGCCCTTGTAGAGGGATTCCCAGGTGCTGATGCCGCCATTCTGCGGGAACGTGTCGAGCGAAATATCGATCTTGTCGAAGGCCATCAGGTGGTCGTCGCGCGAGGTGGTGCCGAGGCAGGTGATGTCCTCCTCCGCAATGCCCTGCGCGATGAAGCGTGCGATCAGGCTATCGCGCAGCAGGGCATCATCGAGCAAACCATGCTTGAGGATGATCTTCGATCCCGGCAACTCCCGCATGATGCGCGACCACACACGAATCGCATCATCCGAAATCTTGTAGATGCGGTTGAACACGCCGAAGGTGACGTAGCCGTTGCGGAGCATCGGCAGCTCGGAGGGCTGCAGATTAGTGACTGGCTCCATCGTGATCAGGCACGGCAGATCGTAGATCTTTTCCGGAAACAAATGCCGAGCCGATGGCGGAATGAAGATGGGATCCGCGAGCACATAGTCCATGGTCGGCATGCCCGTGCCCGTCGCGTGTCCGAATCCCGTGGCCTGGATCGGAGCCGGCTTCCGCGCGAAGGCCTGCAGCCTGTTGCCGGTCGTGTGGCCGGAAACGTCGATCAGAATGTCGACGTTGTCGGCCTGAATACGATCGGCGAGCTCGTCGTCCGACATCTGCCAGGCGTCGACCCAGACGTCCGCCATTGACTTGAACTTGGCGGTGTACTCGTCCGCTCCCGGCCAGGAATAATAGCAGATGATCTCAAACTTGGCGTGATCGTGGTTGCGCAGCACGGGCAGCAGGGTAAGTCCCGCCGAATGCTGCCGGAATTCGGCGGCGACGTAGCCGACCACGATCCGCTTGTCCGGATCGAGCGGCCGCTTCGGCAGCGTCCTTTGCGGTATCTTCGAGCCGATCGCATCCCACCAGGACTTGCGCACCGCCTGCTGGACCGCGAAATCGGCGTCCGCGAGGTAGTCCAGCAAGAAGATCTTGCCCCTGATCGCGTCTCCATAATCCGGTCGGAGCGCAAGCGCGCGATCGAGATATTGGATCGCGGAGTCCATGTCTCCCTGGTTGGAATAGGCGAAGCCCAGCAGCGCCAACCCCATCTCGGAGCGCGGATTTCGCTCGATCAAGGTCGTCGCCGCCGCCATCGCCTGCGCGGTCCGTCCCATGACGAGGCAGACCTGCGCCTTGCCCCGAAGGGCCAGCTCGAGCTTGGGCGAAATCGCAAGCGCCGCATCGAAGTCCGCAAGCGCGGGCTCCAGGCGCTGCAGCTCGTAACTGAGCCGCCCGCGCTGGGCCAGGATCCTCGGCGCGCCGGGCTTGATCGCGAGCGCCATGGCGAGCTTGGCTGCCGCCTCCTCGTGATGCCGCAGTTCCATGCTGACCATGCCGCTGCCGACGATGGCCTCCGCGTGACGCGGCTGAAACAGCAGGGCCCGATCGAAACTCTCCTTGGCGCGCATGATCTGCCCAAGCACGAGCTCGACCATGCCGCGATTGCAGAGTGCGTCGGCATAATCCGGTTTGATCTTGATGGCGCGCTCGTGCAGCTCGAGCGCCTGTTCGTATAGCCCGAGATGCATCAGCGTGTTGCCAAGATTGGTCAGCGCAACCGCGAAATTGGGCTTCAGCGCGATCGCCCTCTCCTGGCATCGCCGCGCCTCCTCGTAATTGCCGAGGTCGAAATGCACGGTTGCGAGGTTGTTATGGGCATCGTGCAGGCGCGGATCGAGCGCAATCACGCGCTCCAGCAGCTCTTTCGCCTCCTCGAGGCGCCGGCCGTCATGGGCGCACATGCCGAGCAGATGCACAGCGTCGACGTGATCCGGAAGGGCTTTCAGGATTTCGCGGCACAGCGCCTCGGTCTCGGCATAGCGGCCCTGGCCATAGGCGTTCGCCGCAGCGGCGATGACGGCGTCGGCCTGCTTCATCAACTTCTTCTGCAATCGCGCATTCTGGAATGCGCGCGCGCCGCCGCCGCTGTTCTGCAAGGTGTCTCTCCGGAGGATGCCCTCAGAGGAGTCTAACTGATTCGCAGGCCCGGCCGGCCGGTCACCCGACCAGCAGCGCCTCCGGGATTTCCCGGGGGCGGCGCAAGGTCGGACTACGCCACCTCGCCGCGTTCCGAGGCGCCGGCACAATGATCCTGCCAGAACCGGCGATAGGCCGCCTCGACCTCACGCGTATAGAGTTCGACGTTGCCGGCAGGCGAGGCTGCGATCCGAGCCGGCAGTTCCGCCCGCAACGTCGCCAGATGAGCGGGCTGCGCCGCATATTTGCGCGCGATCGCGGCGTAGCCGTCGTCATCCTCGGCGACCCAGTCGTCGAGGCCGACGGCCGCCACGATCGAGCCGCCGGCGCGCGACGAAGAGCCGTTGCCGAGCTTGGCGACGACCGGAACGCCCGCATAGAGGGATTCCCAGGTGCTGATGCCGCCATTTTGCGGGAAGGTGTCGAGGGAGATGTCGACTTGCGCAAAGGCCAGCAGATGCTCGTGGCGCGTGGTCGAGCCCAGGCAGGTGATATTGTCTTCGGCAATGCCCTGGGCTGCGAACCGTGCGATCAGGCCGTCGCGCAGCAAGGGATCGTCGAGCAGCCCGTGCTTGATGATGATCTTCGAACCCGCCGCCTCGCGCATCACTTTCGACCACACCCGGATCGCCTCATCCGAGATCTTGTAGATGCGGTTGAACACACCGAAGGTCACATGGCCGTTCCGGAGCATGGGAAGCTCCGAGGGCGGCACGTCCAGGATGGGATCGATCGTGATCAGGCAGGGCAGATCATGGACCTTCTCGACCAGCAAATGGCGCGCCGAGTGCGGAATGAAGATTGGATCAGCGAGCACGTAATCCATGGTCTGAAGGCCCGTGCCCGTGGCGTGTCCGAAACCCGTGACCTGTATCGGGGCCGGCTTGCGGGCAAATACGGGGAGCCTGTTGCCAGCCGTATGCCCGGACACGTCGATCAGGATATCGATCTTGTCCGCCTGGATGCGATCGAGGAGCTCGTCGTCCGAAAGCTGCGCGGCGTCGACCCAGACGTCCGCGAGGGGCTTGAACCTCTCGGTGATCTCATCCTGCAGCGGCCAGCAGGAATAGCAGACGATCTCGAACCTGGCGTGATCATGATGGCGCAGCACCGGCAACAGCGCGAACGCTGCCGAGTGGTTCCTGAATTCCGACGCGACATAGCCGACGACGATCCGCCTGTCCGGATCGAGTTCCCGGGGCGGCAGTGCCCGTTGCGGCAGTCGGGCGCCGATTGCATCCCACCAGGATTTTCGCGCCGCCTGCTGGACCGCGAAATCGGCCTCCGGCAGATAATCCAGGATGAATATCTTGCGTGCGATCGCATCCGCATAGTCCGGTGAGATCTCGAGCGCCGCGTCGAGATGCTCGAGTGCCGCCGCGACGTCTCCCTGGTTCGCATAGCAGGCGCCGAGAAGCACGATTGCGTAATCGGACCGCGGATTGTCCTCGAGCAGGATCTTCACGGCCGCGATCGCCTGCGTCGTGTTCCCCAAGAGAAGGTTGACTTGCGCCTTGCCACGCAGCGCGAGCTCGAGCCGCGGCGATTGCGCCAGTGCCGCATCGAAGTCCGCCGCCGCCTGCTCCAGGCGGTGCAGATCGAAATTGAGCCGCCCGCGCTGGGCCAGAATCCGCGGTGAACCCGGCTTGATCGCGAGCCCTGCCGCGAGGGCGGCTTCCGCCTCCTCATAATGCCGGAGCTCGATGCACACCATGCCCTTGCCCGCGATCGCTTCCGCATGACGCGGCTGAAACGACAGGGCGCGATCGAAACTCTCCTTGGCGCGCTCGGACCGGCCGATCAACAGCTCTGCCATGCCGCGGTTGCAAAATGCATCGGCATAGTCGGGCCGCAGCCCGATCGCGCGTTCGTGCAGCCCGATCGCCTGTTCGCCGAGGCCGACATTCAGGAGCGTATTGCCGAGATTGGTCAGGGTGATCGGACAATTCGGCTTCAGCGCAATGGCCTTCTCCTGGCATGCGCGGGCGTCCTGAAATTTCTGGAGATCGAAATACACGGCGCCGAGATTGCCATGGGCATCGGGCGAGCGCGGATCGAGCGCAACCGCGCGTTCGAACAGTCGTTGCGCCTCCTCCAGCCGCCCGCCCTCATACGCGCGCAGGCCGAGCAGGTGCGTGGCGTGGAAATGATCCGGAACCTCCTCCACAATGCCGCGGCAGAGCGTCTCGGCCTCGGCAAATCGGCCCTGCCGCAGCGCCTCGACCGCGAGCGACATGACGGCGTCCGCCTGCTTCCTCAACTTCTTTTGCAATCGCGCATTCTGGAATGCGCGCGCGCCGACACTGCTCTGCAAGGTCTCTCTCCGGAAGATGGCCCGGAAAGAGGCACAGCTGATTCGGATGGTGCCAGGCTGGCGGGTCAGTCAGGCCGGCGCGGGCTCCGGATGGCGAGTGCTCAGCGCAGGATCTGGCTCAGGAACAGCTTCGTGCGGGCGTGCTGGGGCGCCGCAAAGAACTCGTTCGGCGTGTTGGCCTCGATGATCTGGCCGGCGTCCATGAAGACCACGCGGTTGGCGACCTCGCGGGCAAAGCCCATTTCGTGGGTGACGACCAGCATGGTCATGCCTTCCTCGGCGAGGTCCACCATGGTGTCCAGCACCTCCTTGACCATCTCCGGATCGAGCGCCGAGGTCGGCTCGTCGAACAGCATGACCTTCGGGTTCATGGTCAGGGCCCGCGCGATCGCGACGCGCTGCTGCTGGCCGCCGGACATCTGACCCGGAAACTTGTTGGCCTGATGCGGGATCTTGACCCGCTCCAGGAACTTCATCGCGTTGATCTCGGCGTCCTTCTTCGGGATGTTGCGCACCCAGATCGGCGCCAGCGTGCAGTTCTCCAGCACGGTCAGATGCGGGAACAGGTTGAAGCTCTGGAACACCATGCCGACTTCCCGGCGCACCGCGTCGACGTGCTTGAGGTTGGGGCCGAGCGCGATGCCGTCGACGACGATCTCGCCCTCCTGGAATTCCTCCAGCGCGTTGATGCAGCGGATCAGGGTCGACTTGCCGGAGCCCGAGGGTCCGCAGATCACGATGCGCTCTCCCTTCTCGACCGCGAGGTCGATGTCGCGCAGCACGTGGAAGTCGCCGTACCATTTGTTGAGGCCGGAAATCTTGACGATGGGGTCGGACATGGTGACCTCGATCAGTTGCGACGGTGGGCGTTGAGGCGGTGCTCGACGAACAGCGAGTAGCGCGACATTCCAAAGCAGAAGATGAAGTAGATGATCCCGGCGAAGGCGAAGCCGGTGAACGCGGTCGAAGGCGTTGACCATTTCGGGTCCGAGAACGAGGCCCTGAGCGAGCCGAGCAGATCGAACAGCGCCACGATCGAGACCAGCGAGGTGTCCTTGAACAGCGAGATGAAGCTGTTGACGAGGTTCGGAATGACGTGACGCAGCGCCTGCGGCAGCACGATCAGCGAGGTCGTCTTCCACCAGGACAGGCCGAGGGCCGCGGCGGCCTCGCCCTGCCCGCGCGGGATCGCGGCGAGCCCGCCGCGGACGTTCTCGGCCTGATAGGCGCCCGTGAACAGCGCGATGCCGATCAGCGCGCGGACGAGGCCGTCGACGGTGAAATTGCCGGGCAGGAACAGCGGCAGCATGTAGGTGGCGAAGAACAGCACGGTGATCAGCGGCACGCCGCGCCAGAACTCGATGAAGGCGATCGAGAAGATCCGGATCAAGGGAATGGTGGAGCGGCGGCCGAGCGCCAGCGCGATGCCGATCGGCAGCGAGGTGACGATGCCGGTGACGGAGACCACCAGCGTCACCAGAAGGCCGCCCCACAAATTCGTCGTCACGACCGGCAGTCCACCGCGATCGAGCCCCATCAGCTTGATCACGATAGCGATGGCACCGAAGGCAACGATGCTCGAGGCCAGAGCGCGCCAGCCGGTGCGCAAGCCGCCGCCGAGACCGAAGGCGATCAACGACACGACCGCGGTGGTGACGGCGAAATCGGCCCAGATCGACTGACCCGCGCCCTGGATCTGATCGCGCAGCCAGGTCAGCGGAAGGATCAGCCAGGAGATCGCCGTGCCGACCAGCACGATAAAATTCCCGACCAACCACAACAACGGCGCGGCGGCGGATGTCTTGCTGAGACCGAGCACGGCCTGCCCGGCGCCGATGATGCTGTCGCCGAACAATTCCAGCAGGCCGGCGGTCCAGCTGAGACCAAAGCCCTTGATGCCGCCACCGTGCAGCAGAAAGAACGCGACCACAGGAAATGCGAAGAAGAACAGACTGGCGTTGAGCCCCTTCGCCGGCAGACGGGGCACGAGCAGCGGCACCAGCAGGGCCACCGCAAGAATGAAGGTGAGGTTGACCCGCCAGCGCTCGGCCTCGGGATAAAAACCGTAGATCAATTGCGGCAGCTTGGCCTGGATGTAGGGCCAGCAGGCGCCGACCGCAAAGCCGGCGTTCTCCGCGAGGCATGCCGTGCGGTCCTTGCCGCTCCAGACCGCATCGACCATCAGGAACCTGACCGAGGGAACGATGGTGAACCACAACAGCAAGGCGCCAACGATCGTGAGCAGGATGTTGGTCGGCGAGTTGAACAGGCGCGTGCGCATCAGCCCGACAAAGCCCGTGGTCTTCACAGGCGCGGGACGTTCGGTGAGCAGGTCCCGGCGGACGAAGCTGCTCGAGGCGATATCGCTCATGCGCCCAGACTCCGGCTGACGCGCCACCCGTAGACGCTCATGATCGCGCTGGTGAGCAGCGAGATCAGGAGATAGATGCCCATGGTCATCGCGATGATCTCGATCGCCTGCCCGGTCTGGCTCAGCGACGTGCCGGCGAACACCGAGACGAGGTCAGGATAGCCGATCGCGACCGCCAGCGACGAGTTCTTGGTGAGATTGAGGTACTGGTTGGTCAGCGGCGGCACGATGACGCGCATGGCCTGAGGCACGACGACCAGCCGGAGCGTGGTGCCGCGGCTGAGGCCGAGCGAGGCCCCCGCCTCCATCTGCCCCTTGTGGACCGACAGGATTCCGGCGCGCACGATCTCGGCGATGAAGGCGGCGGTATAGGTCGACAGCGCCAGCGTCAGCGCCACGAACTCCGGAATGATCCGCGATCCGCCGGCGAAATTGAAGCCCTTCAGCTGCGGCAGCTCGAAGGTAAAGGGCAGACCGAACACCAATATCGTGGCGAGCGGCAGGCCGAACAGCAGGCCAAGCACAGTGGGCCAGATCCGGATCATCCGCCCTTCCTGAAACAGCGCGCGCCGCGCATAGAAGCGCAAGGCCAGGGACGCGACGATACCGAGCGCCAGCATCGCCAGAAATGGCTCCAGGCCGCTTCCGCCGACCGGGCTTGGAATGACGAGGCCCCGATTGCTGATGAAGGCAACGCCGAGCAGCGAGATGCTCTGCCGCGGATTGGGCAAGGCCGCCAGCACCGCGAGGTACCAGAACAGGATCTGGAACAGCAGCGGCAGGTTGCGGATGAGCTCGACATAGATCTCGCCGACGCGGGACAACAGCCAATTGGGTGACAGCCGGCACAGCGCGACGATGAAGCCGATCAAGGTGGCGAAGACGATGCCCACCACCGAGACCACGAGCGTGTTCAGGAGCCCGACCACGAACACGCGCAGGAACGTGTCCGAGCCGGTATAGGAGATCAGGGTCTGGTTGACGTCGAAGCCGGCATTATTCCTGAGGAAGCCGAAGCCGGCGGCAATGTGCTGGTTTTCGAGGTTGGCGCGGGCATTGGAGACGATCTCATAGCCGATCCAGCCCAGGATCGCCGCGAAGGCAAACTGGACGGCAACGCCGTTCCAGCCTGCCTTGCCACCCAGAACGCGCCTGATCTTCAGCGCGATCTGGGGTGGCGGTTTTCGGGCCTCGGTGCTCATGCCGCAGCCAGCGGATCAGGATGATCAGCGGATCGGCGGCGCGTACTGAAGACCGCCCTTGTTCCAGAGATTGTTGAGACCGCGATTGATGGCGAGCGGCGAGCCCGCGCCGACATTGCGATCGAACACCTCGCCGTAATTGCCGACCGCCTTCACGATCCGCACCACCCAGTCCTTGGTCAGGCCGAGCTGTTCGCCGAAATTGCCGTCGGTGCCGAGGACGCGCTTCAACTCGGGATTTTCCAGCTTTGCTTTCTCGTCTACGTTCTTCGAGCTCACGCCAAGCTCTTCGGCGGTGACCATCGCGAACAGCGTCCACTTCACGATGTCGAACCACTGATCGTCGCCGTGGCGCACCATGGGGCCGAGCGGCTCCTTCGAGATGATTTCGGGAAGCACCATGTGGTCGTTGGGATTGGCAAGCTTCAGGCGATTGGCGTACAGGCCCGACTGATCGGTGGTGAAGACGTCGCAGCGTCCGGCCTCATAGGCCTTGACCGTTTCGTCGTTGGTGCCGAACGCGATCACCTCGTACTTCATGTTATTGGCCTTGAAGTAGTCGGCCAGATTCTGCTCGGTGGTAGTGCCGGTCTGCACGCAGACCGAGGCGCTGTTGAGCTCGAGCGCCGAATTCACCTTGAGCGACTTCTTCACCATGAAGCCCTGCCCGTCATAATAGGTCACGCCGGTAAAATTGGCGCCGAGCGAGGTATCACGCGAGATGGTCCAGGTGGTGTTGCGCGAGAGCACGTCGATTTCGCCGGATTGCAGCGCGGTGAAGCGGTCCTTGGCGGACAGCGGCACGTATTTGACCTTGGTCGCATCGTTGAAGATCGCCCCGGCGATCGCCTTGCAGACGTCGACGTCGAGGCCGGTCCAATTGCCCTTGTCGTCGGGCGAGGAGAATCCCGGCAGGCCCTGGCTGACGCCGCAGGACAGCATGCCCCGGTCCTTGACCGTCTTGAGCGTTTGCGCATCGGCGGCCTGGGCGGAGAGGCCGGCGGCGAGAGCAAGGGTGAGAGCCAGGGTTACGCGTTTCATGGGCTTTGGGCCTTTCAAAGTCGTATCAAGGAACGTTGTCTCAGGATCATCCCTGCCAGGGCCAGGCGTATCAAGGCCAGCCCTGCAAGAGTCATGCTGGAAAACCTTGCCGAACACCCGCCGATCCCGAAAGGCCATACCTTAATCCCCGCCGCAGCGCCGGCCGATATGGCTGTGACACAAGGTCCGGTCAGACGATGGATCGAAGGTCGCGGCAGGCCCCTCAACATGCGGCGACTGAATAGCACCTGCGCATCACAGAACGACTGGCGTGCCGGGTCAAGGGGTTGACGGGACTCTTCTGTGTTCTGTTATTAACGACAGCGGCCTTTCGGCCAGCCCGTCAGGCGCCAAGCCCGAGCGGAAACGCGGTTTTGAAAGCAGACGCATGGATTCCTCGCACCCCCAAGAGCAGCAGGCCGAGACCCGGCTGGTCACCTCCGGCCGCGACACCAAGGCGCAGAAGGGGTTCGTCAATCCGCCGGTCTTTCACGGCTCGACCGTGCTCTACCCGACTGCGGAGGACCTGCACGCCCATCGCGGCGAGTTCACGTATGGCCGCCACGGTTCCCCTACCACCAAGGCGTTCCAGGAGACGCTGATGGCGCTGGAGGGACCACAATGCGCCGGCGTCGGCATCGTCCCGTCCGGGCTGTCGGCGATCTCGACCACCCTGCTCTCGGTGCTCAAGGCCGGAGACCATCTCCTGGTCTGCGACAACGTCTATCGGCCCTCGCGCAATTTCTGCAACGGCATGCTCACCCGCCTTGGCGTCGAGACCACCTATTTCGATCCGATGATCGGCGCCGGCATCGACAAGCTGTTCAAGCCCAACACCCGGGCCGTTCTGGTGGAGGCCCCGGGCTCGCAATCGTTCGAGATGCCGGACATTCGCGCCATCGCCGAGGTCACGCATGGGCACGGCGCGCTCGTCATCGACGACAATACCTGGGCGACGCCGCTCTATCACCGCTCGCTCGAACAGGGCGTCGACATCAGCATGCAGGCCGCCACCAAATATATCGGCGGCCATTCCGACATCATGTTCGGCACGATCTCGGCCAACGCCAAGGCGTGGCCGATGGTCACTGAAGGCATCCGCCTGCTCGGCGTCTGCGCCGGACCCGACGACGTCTTCCTGGCGCTGCGCGGCCTGCGCACGCTGTCGGTGCGGCTGGCACAGCATCACCGCTCCGGGCTCGACATGGCGCGTTGGCTCGCTGCTAGACCCGAGGTCGCGCGCGTGCTGCATCCCGGCTTGGAGACCGATCCCGGTCACGCGATCTGGAAGCGGGACTTCACCGGCGCCTCCGGCCTGTTCAGCATCGTGCTGAAGCCGGCCCCGCAGAAGGCCGTCGACACCATGCTCAACACGCTCAAACTGTTCGGCATGGGCTTCTCCTGGGGCGGCTTCGAGAGCCTTGCAATTCCCTTCGACTGCGACGCCTATCGCACCGCGACCAAGTGGTCGCCGGGCGGCCCGACGCTGCGTCTCCACATTGGCCTCGAGAGCGTCGACGACCTCAAGGCCGATCTCGACCGCGGCTTCGCTGCCCTCAAAGCGGCAATGTGAGCCTGCTCACAAGGCATCTCGACCGCGGACGCGCCAACGCGCGCCGCGACGGACGCGCAATGCGCGCCGTGGGAACGTGCAGCTGGCGTAAACGTTAACGCCGACGCGCCAACAAAAGGTTTGAACCTCAAGCATTTGGCGCTAGCCTCACAAATCGACTCCAATCCGGACACGGAGCATGGGAACGTTGGTTCTGCTCGATCTGATGGGCGGCGTTGCGCTGTTGCTGTGGGGCCTGCACATGGTCCACAGCGGGATCTTGCGCGCCTTCGGTCCTGACCTCAGGCGGCTGCTCGGCAAGGCGCTGAGCAACCGCGGCAGCGCTTTCGCCGCCGGCCTCGGCCTCACCGCGCTGCTCCAGAGCAGCACCGCGACCGCCCTGATCACGAGCTCGTTCGCAGCCGAGGGGCTCGTCAGCCTTGCCGCGGCGCTTGCCATCATGCTCGGGGCCAATGTCGGCACGACGCTGATCGTGCAGGTGCTGTCGTTCAACATCGCAGCCGTCGCGCCGGTCCTGTTCGTGCTTGGCCTCGTCGCCTTCCGCTCCGGCCCGCGATCGCGGATCAAGGACATCGGCCGCGTCTGCATCGGCCTTGGCCTGATGCTGCTCTCGCTGCATATCCTGCTCGACACGCTGGCGCCGGCGGAGAACGCACCGGGCGTCCGCATCGTGATGTCGGCCATCACGGGCGATCCCATATTGTGCATCATCATCGCCGCCCTTGTCACCTGGGCCGTGCATTCAAGCGTCGCCAGCGTGCTGCTGATCATGTCGCTGGCCTATTCGCAGTTCATCACGCCCTACGCGGCGCTGGCGCTGGTGCTCGGGGCCAATCTCGGCAGTGCCATCAATCCCGTGTTCGAGGGCGCCAGGCGTGACGATCCCGCGAGCTACCGCCTGCCGGTCGGCAATCTCGTCAACCGCGTGATCGGGATTGCGCTCGTCCTGCCCTTCCTCGGCACGATCGCCGAGCACATGCACGCCTGGCAGCCTGATCTGGCCAAGATGACGGCGGCTTTCCACATCACCTTCAATGTCGGCACGGCCGTCGTCTTCATCGGCCTGCTCGACACCATGTCGCGCCTGTTGACACGCCTTCTGCCGGATCGCGTGCAGGAGGCCGATCCGGCCCGCCCGCGCTATCTCGACGAGACTGCGCTGGAGACGCCATCACTGGCGCTCGCCGACGCCGCTCGCGAGACGTTGCGGATGGGAGATCTCGTCGAGGTCATGCTGCGGAAGGTGATGGCGGCGATGATGACCGGCGACCGTGCGCTGGTCGACCAGGTCTCCAAGATGGACAATTTCGTCGACGGTCTCGACGAGGCCATCAAGCTCTACGTGACCAAGCTGATGCGGGGCAGCCTCGACGAGAGCGAAGGGCGGCGCGCGATGGAGATCATCTCCTTCGCCATCAACCTCGAACATATCGGCGACATCATCGACAAGAGCCTGAGCGAGCTCGCCACCAAGAAGATCAAGCGGCGCTTCCAGTTCTCGGCGGAAGGGGCCGACGAGCTCGCCGCCTTCCACAAGCGCACCATGGACTCGCTGCGGATCGCCTTCGGCGTCTTCATGTCCGGCGACGCCAACGAGGCGCGCAAGCTGCTGGTGGAGAAAACTGCACTGCGCAACACCGAGCTTGCCGCAGTCGAGCGCCACCTCGACCGCCTGCGCGAGGGCCGCCCCGAGACCATCGAGACGACCTCGCTGCATCTGGACGTGCTGCGCGACCTCAGGCGTATCCACTCGCACATCTGCTCGGTCGCCTATCCCGTGCTCGACGCGGCCGGCGTGCCTTATCGCAGGACCGAGGCGGAGACAGCGGCCCTGCCAGCCTCAGGCGCGGCCTCGGTGCTACCGCGTTAGAAGGCCGGGTGGGAATGTCACGACGGACCAATCCGGGAAGTCGACACGACACGAGGTCGAGCGGTCAAACCTGTCGAGCGCGCAGGCACCTGTGTCAGGGCGACGCCTGAGATCGCGAGTATCCCGCCAACGATCAGCTTTGGGCTCAAGCGTTCGTCGAGGAACAGAATGCTTGAAATCAATGCGAACACCGGAAGCAACAGACCGAAGGGCGCGACCCGCACCATCGAGCAACGGGCGATCAGCCAGAACCAAAGGCTAAACCCAACAATTCCTCCGATGAAGATCGTATAGGCGAGCGCCAGCCAGCCCCGTTCGTCCGCCGTGACAAGGCTTGCCATTTGTCCGGATTCCAGCAGCAACGACATCAACACGACCTGCGGGACCGTGAGCAGGGACGACCAGCCGATCAACATCAAGGGATCGAAGGGGCCGTAGCGCTTCGTCAAGACGTTGGACACCGCAAATGCGAAGGCTGCCCCGACCACGAGCAGCAAGGGAAGCGCATTTGCCGTCAGGCCTGGCCCCGCTGCCAACACAACCACCCCGACGAATGCCAGCACCACGCCGGCCGACGTGGCGAGAGACGGCCTCTCCGCGAGCAGTGGCCAGGCGAGCAGGACGGTGAAGGGCGCGGCGAGTTGATATGCGACGGCCGACATGCTTCCCGAGCCGAGCCCGAGACCAACGTAGAAGAGCCCGAAGTTCAATCCGCCAAGGAAAAGCGAAATGGCTGCAACAGGTCCGAGCTGCTGACGCGTGGGCCTTTCGACGAACGGAACGAGCAGCAGCGCGATCGCCAGGAAGCGCAGCGCGAGGAAGAAAAGCGGCGGAAACTCCGCAACGCCCACCTTGATGACCACGAATTGATACCCCCAGAGCAAGGGAACCGCCACCGCGCAGACGATCTGGATGGCAGACATGGCATGTCCTTTCACGACCAAACGGTCCAAATATCGTCACGTCGATGGGCGGAGACGTCCATGGGATACCTACCTGACGAAACGATCGAGAAGAGCGACGACGGTGGCTTCTGATGTCGTCCGCGCCGGTGCCGTCTTGCCGACCACTCGCAGCCCCTCGACGAAACAGACGAGGATCCGGGCGGCACTCGCAGGCTCGACCCTGTCGCCTAACTTGCCCGCAGCCTGCGCGCGGGAAAGTGCATCCGCCACCCTGGCCTCCATCGCCTTGAAAAAGCTCGCAACGCGCCGAGCGACCTCGGCGTCCTGGCCAGCCAGCTCCATGGCTGTAGCCACCAGCAGGCACCCGCGCCGACCATTCATCCCGCTGGTGCGCTCAACGTAGCCGGCAAGGTAGGTCCGCAAGCCCTCGACCGGATCCTTGCGGGAGTCGAATTCGATATCCATCCGCGCCAGGGCATCGGCGATGTAGCGGTCAAGCGCGCGCAGGAAGAGCGAGTGCTTGTCGCCGAAAGCGGCGTAGAGGCTGCCCCGCGACAGTTTCGTCGCGCGAAGAAGGTCCGGCAGCGCCGTGGCGTGGTAGCCACGGGACCAGAACACACCCATCGCGCTTTCGACCGCGGCGTCCACGTCGAAACTTCGGGGCCGCCCACGGGGCAATTGCATGCGGGATCGAGGGCTCATCGCCATATATGAACCAATCGGTCTTAAAATGGCAACCGAATTCGGATCAGTTCCAGCGGCGCAGCCGCGGGGAGCCCTGCTCAGCGCTCCAGCGTCTTCGACGCCTTGCCGCGGTTCTTGATGATCAGCATGATGTTGCGGATATAGATGATGGTCGCGAGCGATTGTCCCAGGATGATGACCGGCTCGCGCTTCACGACGCCGTAGACCAGCGTCATCAGTCCGCCGCCCATCGAGCAGAACCAGAACGCCATCGGCACCACGCTGTTGCCGGCGCGCTCGCTCGCGATCCACTGCACCAGGAAGCGCGCGGTGAAGAACAGCTGCGCGACAAGGCCGAACGCCAGCCAGAAATCGAACTTGGCGACGAAGACGTCGTAGAGATAGTTGCTCAGCGCCTGACCGTATTGAATGATCATGCGTTCACCTCAGTCACATCTGGTGTCGGCTTCTTGCGGCGGATCAGCCACCATACGCCGGCGAGATCCATGATGCCGATCCAGAGCCGGTCGAAGAAGCCGTAGTTGGACACGCCGGAATGGCGCGGCCGGTCGATCACGTCGACATAGGCGATGTCGTAGCCTTCACGCCGGACCAGCGCCGGCAGGAAGCGATGCAGCCCGTCGAAATAGGGCATCATCAGGAAGACCTCGCGCCGGAATGCCTTCAGCCCGCAGCCGGTATCCCGCGTGCCGTCCTTCAGGATGGAGTTGCGGACGCCGTTGGCCACGCGCGACTGGAATTTCTTGAAACCGGTATCCTTGCGCCCGACACGCTGCCCCGCGGCGAGGCCGACGCGCCCTGCTCCCTTCTCGACCGCCGCGATCAGGTCGGGCAGAAAGGCCGGATTGTTCTGGCCGTCGCCATCGAGGGTCGCCACGATCGCCCCGCGCGCCGCGCGCACGCCGCTGCGCACGGCCGCGGATTGGCCACCTGATCTGGCATGGCGAAGCTGGCGCAGATTGCTCCGCTGCGCCATGATCGCCGCGAGCCGCTCGCCGGTCGCATCGGTCGAGCCGTCGTTGACGTAGATGATCTCATAGGCCCAGCGGCCATCGAGCGCCGCGCCGATCTCCGCGATCAGCGGCGCGATGTTGTCGGCTTCGTTACGCACGGGAACGACGATGGAAACCGAGGGCTGGGAAACCGAAGGCTGGGACGACGACAAATCGAGGCTCGTGGTTGGAATGGGCCTTCCCGGGGAACCGGCGGCCCCGACAGGCAGCCGCTTTTATGGGGCGGATGCCCCGCGGGCAACCCTTTTGAGATGGCCCGAAACCGCCCCGGCAAGGGGCACAATGGTGCCATCGGCGCAGATGGCAAAGCCCAGCCGCCTGGCCGCGAACCAATAGCGGACCGCCATGGCGCCGACCGTGCCGACCAGGGCGCCGGCCACGACGTCGCTCGGGTGATGCGCGACCAGCACCAGACGCGTCAACAGGATCACGATTGCGTAAGTGAACATGAACACGCGCAAGCGCGGCCACAATGCCGATACTGCAAATGCCAGAGCGAACGCCGCCACGGTATGGCCCGACGGCAGGCTGGCATAAGCCCCCGTCCCCTCGAACGGCACGAAGTTGAACGGATTGGCCTTGCCGCCGACAAACGGACGTCCGCGGCCGATGATATATTTCAGGACCTCGGCAACGAATGCCGACACGGCAATCGACAGAAATACAAACTGCAGCCGTGTGCCGAGACCGAGGAGCAGCGCGCGGCTTGTGCCGTGAAGCCCGGCCGCAACGAACGCCAACACCACCAGCAAGCCCCCGAGGACCGAGAGCAGATACTCGTCCTTGCCGAAATCGGTGAGGATGCGGATCGGCCACAGGCTTGGCGTGCCGCGAGCCGGCATCAGCTGGATCTCGGTCTGGTCGAACGCGAGCATCAGCGCGATGACGAGAGCCGCGCCCGCCGCACTAAGCCACAGCGAATGCCGCGCCAGTTTTCGCGCGGCCTCTGCGCGGCGTGAATGCGAGGGCGTGCGGACGAGCTGCGCCAGCGCGCTCCGGGACACGGCGAGCAATTGCGCGGGATAGCCCGGACGGGGCGCGGGGCTGGTCGTAACAGGCATCCTATTCGGTGCCTTCCGAGCGGAAGATCGAGATCGAGATCGCGCGCCCTTGCGAGAAATTGTAGCCGTCGATGCGGGTGCCGACCTTGTAGCGCAGCCCGATCGCCTCGGCGCGCTGCACGAAGCTCCGCTCCGAACGCTGCTCGATCAGCGCAAAGCGGCAGCTCCCCTGCCTCAGGAAGTCGGCCGCGCCCGACCCGTCCGTGAGCAGGGTCTGGGTGCCCGTCAGGAAGACGAGGCTCGGCTCGTGATAGCCGGCAGCAGCCGCCTTCGGCCCGACGCAGGTGACGTTGCGCAGCGCGCGCGCGATCTCGATGCTCGGAAACAGGGGCGTCAAGGACGGCAGCACGATGCCATACACCACCACCGCCAGCATCAGGGCCGCGACCAGCGCGTTGAGCAGCGAGCGCTCGGCGCGGTTGTTGTCGTAGAGCCACCAGGCGAACAGGCCGAAGATCAGCGATGCCGCGATGAACGGCCAGGCCACAAAAGCCGGCTGCCGCGTCAGCATCACCGCACCGACCACCGCGATGATTGAGGCGGCCGCGGGGATCGCGAACCACCAGGCCGAACCGCGCATCAGCCAGGAGCGCGACAGCACGCGCCGCTCCACCGCACCGGCGGTGAGAATGGCGATCGCCGGATACAGCGGCAATACGTAATGCGGCAGCTTGGTCAGCACCGCCTCGAACACGATCCAGGACGGGATCAGCCAGGCCAGCAGAAACTGCGCGCCGGGCTCACGCCGCGCCCGCCACACCGCGGGTGCCGCCATCGCCGCGAGCGGCGCGCCCGGCCAGAACGTGATCCAGAACAGCGCCAGATACATACCGGGCGGCGCGCCGTGGGATTCCTGGGCGCCGATCTTGCTCAGCATGTCGCCGCCGACGGAATCGGCGAAGAAGGCATCGCCCGCGCGCCAGAAGATCGCGACGAACCAGGGCAGCACCAGCACCAGCATCCACATCAGGCCCCAGACCGGGCGCAGCTTCCACAGCCAGGAGGCATCGCGGTCCTGGATCGCGAGGGCGACGATGGTCAACCCCGCGAACATCAGGATCAGCGGACCCTTGATCAGGATGCCCACCGCAAGCGCGGTCCAGAAGATCGCAGGCCAGCTCCACGGCGGATGCGTCTCGTCCTCGGCGCGCTGCCAGGACAGATAGGCGCGCGCCATCGCACCCATCGCGGCGGTCACGCAAAACAGCAGCATCGCGTCGGTCTTGGCCAGCCGCGCCTCGACGCCGAGCAGCACCGAAGCGCACATCATCAACGCCGCCAGCACCGCGGCGCGCCGCGTGACGAATCCGAGCGCCGCCCAATAGGTCATGAGCACGGCGCCGATCGCTCCGAACAGCGACGGCAGCCGGTAGACCCAGATCCGCAATTCGGCCTTCGGCAGCTTGAGCATCGAGGCGGCTTCGACCGTCGCCGATTGCAACCAGTAGATGCCGACCGGCTTCTTATAGCGGACGTCCTCCTGGAAGCGGATATCGACATAGTCGCCGCTCTCGACCATCTGCTTGGTGGCCTGGGCGAACCGCGCCTCGTCGCGATCGATCGGCGGGATCGTGAAGAAGCCCGGCAGGAACAACAGCAGCGCGCACAGCACCAGGAAGGCGACGGCGCGGGCATGGCTGGCCGTGGCGACATCGAGCATGCTCACGAGCCGGCTGCCCGGATTTGCGGGCGATTTCGGCTCGCGGGGCGCTCCAAAACGGGGAGTAGGATAGGTCTCGGCCATTGGTTCCGCTTACGCTGAAACCGCCATCGCCACAACCGCTTGAGGCAGGGTCATTGAATTCGAATGACGACTGTGTCCGCGGCGCCCGTGGCGTCGATCACGGTGAGCCGCGCAAAGCCCGGACCGGGCGGATCGATCAGGCGCTGGCGGCGGCCATCGATCTCGCCGAGCGCCGTGCCGTTAACCATGACGGTCATGGGCAGCACGCCGCCAGCGACCTTGACCGGCATCGCGGCGCTCTCCTGGCCCCCGGACCGATCGACGTCGATCCGCGAGCCGTTCAGCGGAAACTGGATATGCAGCGCCTGCTCACGGCCGGTCCGCACCAGTTCCCCCACCGGGCGGAACCGCTTCAGCGGCAGCGGCAGCTTGGCGTTGCTGGCAACCAGGGTTCCCCTTGGCGGCTTCGGCAAGGCGGCCAGCGTCTTGCCGGTGCGGGCGAAGGCATCGAACAGGATCGGAGCGGCGGCGACGCGCCCGATCAGGCCCGGAACCGGCGCACCATCGGGCCGGCCGACCCAGACGCCGACGGTCATCCGGCCGTCGAACCCGACCGACCAAGCGTCGCGATAGCCATAGGAGGTGCCGGTCTTGAAGGCGATACGGTTGTGAGCGGCGTTCTCCGGCGGCGGCGTGCCCAGCAGCACGTTGCCGACCTGCCAGGCCGCGACCTGGTCCAGCAGCCGGAGCGGCTCGCGGTCGTCCTTGTCAGCCATCACCTCGCGCAGCGGCTTGGTGGTGCCGAGGCGGGCAAAGCCCGTATAGAGCTGGGCGAGATCCTGCAGCGTCACGCCGACGCCGCCGAGCCCCATGGCGAGCCCCGGCGCTTCGTCCTTAGGCAGAACCAGATTCCCGCCGGCCTGCCGGAGCCGCGAGGCCAGTCGGCTGGAGCCGACGCGGTCGAGCAGCACGATCGCGGGCACGTTCAGCGAGAGTTGCAGCGCCTTCCTCACGGGCACCGTGCCCTGGAAGGTCATGTCGAAATTTTCCGGCGCGTAGGAGCCGAAGCGGACCGGCCGGTCGTCGATCAGGCTCTCCGGATGGACGAAACCGTCCTCGAAGGCGAGCCCGTAGATGAAGGGTTTTAGCGT
Source organism: Bradyrhizobium ottawaense (assembly GCF_002278135.3). Classification (NCBI taxonomy): domain Bacteria; kingdom Pseudomonadati; phylum Pseudomonadota; class Alphaproteobacteria; order Hyphomicrobiales; family Nitrobacteraceae; genus Bradyrhizobium; species Bradyrhizobium ottawaense. The sequence continues at coordinate 4,465,805 of NZ_CP029425.2, forward strand.
CGAGCCCGGCGAGCGGATCGCGCGGGTCATGTCGACCTGCCCTGCCCGGCTCTCGTCGAAGTAATCGGCCGACCCTACGCGTGCGAGCACGTCGCCGCTCTCGTTGTCGACCACGATGATGCCGACGGAGATGTTCGGCCCGAGCGCAATGGCGCGGTCGCGCGCCAATGGCTCCAGCACCTTCTGCAAATTCGCATCCAGCGTCAGCTTGATGACCGGCGTATCCTTGACCGTCGACAGCGCAGTGTCGGACGCATGCGGCGCCAGGATCGGCATCGGCCTTCGCAGTCTTGGCACGGGCACGGCCTTGGCCTGCCTTGCGTCGTCGGCGCTGACCACATGCTCCTCGACCATGCGGTCGAGCACGCGATCGCGCGCCTTGCGCGCGGCCTCCGGATGGCGATCGAGGCGGCGCGTCTCCGGCGATTGCGGCAGCGCGACCAGCAGCGCGGCTTCGGCCAGCGACAGGCGCTTCGGCTCCTTGCCGAGATAGCCGATCGAGGCGGCGCGGATGCCCTCGAGATTGCCGCCATAAGGCGCCAGCGCGAGATAGAGGTCGAGGATCTGCTCCTTGCTCATGCTGCGCTCGATCTCGATCGCGCGCACCATCTGCCGCAGCTTGGCGTAGAGCGAGCGCTGCCGCCGCGGCTCCATCAGCCGCGCCAGCTGCATACTGATGGTCGAGCCGCCTGAGACGATGTGGCCGCGCGTTGCCAGCTGCAAGGCGGCGCGCCCGAGTGCGAGCGGGTCGAGCCCGTTGTGGGCGTAGAAGCGCTGGTCCTCATAGGCGAACAGCAGCTTCAGATAGGTCGGGTCGACGCTGGATTTGGCATCGACCGGCAACCGCCAGCGGCCGTCGGCCATGGCGTAGGCCCGCAGCAGCTTGCCGTTGCGGTCGACGATGGTAGTGGACACGTGCCGGGCCTCGTCGAGCGGGAGAGGTCCGAGCGAATAGACCCAGGTCACGAAGCCGACGATGGCGAGGATGAGGGTGAGAGCAGCGCCGGAGAGGATACGAAGGCCCCTGCCCCGGACTCCGTCATGGCCGGGCTTGTCCCGGCCATCCACGCTCTTGCCGGCCGCGCCGCAGTTCGTGGATGCCCGGGCCTTCGCCGCGCCGAAGCGGCTTCGGCCGCGCAGGCGGGACAAGCCCGGGCATGACGACTGAGTATGTGGCTCCGCTGCGCTCATCCCATCAGCACTCACTTCGCCGGCCGCACCTCGACCGTTCCCGTGCCCGTCCGCCCATAGCGCGAGGGATTGTACATGTCCTCGACATAGGCTTGCGGCAGCACGTATTTGCCGGGCGAGACCACGCGCACGATATAGGCGACGGTGAAGACCGACTTCGAATCCGAGGCGCGATCGACCGCCGCAGTGAAGCGGTCGTCGCGGAACTCGGTATCTTCAGGCTCCTCGCCGTCCTCGATCCAGTCCAGCGTGCCGCTGTCGCCCGACGACACCAGCTTCGGGTTGTCGATCTCAAGGCCCGCCGGCAGATAGTCGGACACCATGATGTGGCCGTACTCAGGCTTGGCCTCGGTGATCTTCAGTACCACCGCGAAGCGCTGGTTCTGCTTGACCTTGCTGATGTCGGCCGGCTTGCCGTCGAGCGTGAAGTAGTTGCGCTCGATCTTGAAGCCGTTGGACGCAGCCGGCTCCGGCGTCACCGGCGAGCCCGACACCGAGACCACCGCCTGCACGGGCGCATCGCCGGTATTGGTGATCTTCAGCGGCTTGCCCTCCAGCGTCGCGGCCTTATAGCTGCGGTACAGCGCGGTCTTGACCGGCTGACCGTCCACTTCCATGGACAGGTTCTCCTTGGCCAGCGCCCGCGCCGCCAGCACCAGCCAAGCATTCTCCTGCGTGGAGGTGTAGGGCGTGAGCCCGCGCGCGGTCTCGACCCGCGACACCGCCTGGGTCAGCGTCGCCTTCGGCGCGTTGCCTTCGCTCGCGAGCGACACCAGAGCTGCGGCATCGCGAAGCTGCGAGCCGTAGTCGGTGCGGCCGAACTCCAGCACGGGCTTCGGCGCGAGGCTGTCGAGCGCGGCGCCGTACACGCGTTCGGCGCGGTTGCGATCGCCGACCAGAGCGAGCGCCGCCGCGAGCTGCGACTTCGCGATCGGGGTTGCGAGGTTGCTGAGCTTGGTGTCGGCGAGATAGCGGAGATCGCCGATCGGCGCCGCACCGTTACGTGCGAGCACATAGAGGCCGTAAGCGAGATCGCGCCCGCCGTCCTTCTCCGGCTCGTTGCCGTTGACGACGGAGTTTCTGACACGGTCGAGCGCGTTCTTGAACAGGACGTCCGGCACCGCAAAACCCTTTTCGCGGGCGCGGGTCAGGAAGTCCGTCACGTAGGCGTCGAGCCAGGCGTCGTCGCCGCCGGCCGACCACAGGCCGAACGAGCCGTTCGAACCCTGACGGGCCAAGAGCCGCTCAATCGCATCGCGGATGCGCTGATCGACCTCGGTGTCCATGGCCAGATGCGCACCGGCAGCAAGGTCGTTGACATAGAGCAACGGCATCGCGCGGCTCGTGATCTGCTCCGAGCAGCCATACGGATAACGGTCGAGCGCTTTCAGGATCGTCGCCGCATCGAGCGCGGTCGACAGGCTGGCCGAAACGGAGACGCTGCCGGTGCCCGGCACGAGGTCGGAGAACATGTCCGAGGTCAGCGTCAGGCTCTCGCCTTTCGCCAGCGTCCGGATCGAACGGCGTGCCAGGACCTGCGTCGCCGCCTTGACGTCGAACGCGTAATGGCGCGCCAGCGTCAGCCCGTTCGGCCCCCTGATGTCGACGTCCAGCGTCGCCTGCCCGGCCGCGGTCGCGTCGATCGCCAGCGCAAACGAGTTGCGCTGCTTGGCGGCGAGCTTGACCGTGGTGGCGGGATTGCCCGTCATCTTCACGGGGCCGCCGGTCTTCACGTTGATGACGTAGTCGCCGGCCTGTCCCTCGACATTGTCGATCTCGAGGTTGACCGTGCCGTGGTCGCCATTGAGCAGGAAGCGCGGCAGGGTCGTGGTGAGCACGACAGGATCGCGGATCACGACGTCGGTGTTGGCGCGGCCAAGCTTGGTCGCGGTCCACGCCACCGCCATCACGCGCGCGGTGCCGGCGAACTCCGGGATGTCGAAGCCGACTTCCGCGCTGCCATCGGAGCCAACCGTGACGATGCCGGAATAGAGCGCCAGCGGCTTCTGCGCGGGCGGCGAACCCTGCAGCTCGGCAGCCCCAGCGTCACCACCGGACTTGATCTGGCCTCGCGTGCCGGACATGCCGTCGATGAGCTGCCCATAGAGGTCGCGGATCTCGGCGCTCAGGCGGCGCTGGCCGAGATAGTAATCGTCCGGCGCCGGCGGCTTGTAATTGGTGAGGTTGAGGATGCCGACATCGACCGCGGCGATGACGATCTTGGCGTCCTCGCCCGGATTGAGCCCGTCGAGCTTGACCGGGATCTTCAACGTTGCGTTGGGCCGGATCAGCGCCGGCGGCGACAGCTTGACCTGCAAGGTGCGGGCCTGCTTGTCGATGCCGAACCATTTCAGCCCGATCGCCCGGCCCGGCATGCGCTGGGCAGCGGCATCGAGCGGGCGGCGCAGCGTCGCCACCACGTAAGCACCTGTGCCCCAGTCCTTACCAACCGGGAGCTTCACCTGGGCAGTGCCTTCCTTGACGTCGATCGTCTGCGTCGTCAGCAGGCGGTCGCCGAGCACGTTGACGGTCAGCTTGCCGGCGCTGCGGACGTTGACCGACACCGTCATGGTGTCGCCGGAGGAATATTGCGGCTTGTCGATCGAGGTCTCCAGGAGGTCCGGCGTGTCGGCGCTGCCGTCGGAATACCAGCCGACGTCGAACTGCACCGAGGTCACCGGGCCATCGGCGTCGTTCGACTTCACATCGAGACGGTAGCGGCCGGGCTGGGGAGTGAGCGAAATCCGCGCCGGCTTGTCGGCCGTAACGGTCACATCACCGTCGGCAACGCGCGAGGTCGACTTGACCGGCTCGTACTCCCAGTAATTGTTCTGGCGATACCACTGGTAGCGCGACTCCATCTTCAGGAGCTCGTAGCGCAGGCCGTCGCGGCGCAACCTCTCGCCCTCGGGCGAGACGAACAGGACATCGAACTCGGCCTTGTCGCCCTCGGCGACGTTCTTGTCACCGAATAGCGGCTTGACGCCGATCAGGGCGGTCGCGGGCGCCACCGGCAGCACGATCTTGCGCTCGACGGCGCGGCCGCCGGTCTCCACCATGCGGACGAAGATCTGGGCTTCCTGCGGACGGGTCGAAGCCGGCTGCTTGTCCAGCGTCACCGGGAAGGTCGCAACGCCATTGGCGTCGGCCTCGGGCAGATTCTCGAGCGGCGTGCGCTCGTTGGAGGTGGTCTCCTCGTCGGCGACGCCGAACTGGTAGCCGGCAAAGCCCGGACGTTCGCTCGCGGTCGCGACCAGCATGTCGCCTTCAAGCTGCAGGCCGGACGCGGGCGCGCCATAGAGGAAATGGCCGTCCGCCTTAAGCTCCACTGGAGCGTTAGCTTTGATCAGCTTGTCCTTGGCGGACAAGTCGAATTCGATCCGATCAGGAACGTAGTCCTCGACCATGAAAGTGGTCTCACCGACCGAGGAGCCTTTCGGGTCGGTGAAGGCGCGCACCCGCCACGTCCCGGTCGGAACGGCCGAGTTGAGCGGCACGGACAGCGTACGGCCGCCGGCGCCCTGGTCGGCGAGCACGGCACGTCGGTATTCGACGCCATCAGGGCGCTCGATCACCAGCGTCAGCGGCCCGCCGCTGACGGCATTGCCCTGCCCGTCGCGCAACAGCGCGGTGAGATAGACGGTCTCGCTGGAGCGGTACACACCACGCTCGGCATAGACGAAGGCGTCGGCGCCTGCAGGCACCACGCGGCCTGAGACGCCGCGATCGGACAAATCGAAGGCGGAGGACTTCAGGCTGAGGAAGGCATAATCGGCCTTCTCGCCCGTGACCGTCAGCATCGCCGGCGACAGGCCGCCCTCGCCGCGCGCAAGGCCCGCCTCGAACAGCACATGGCCGCTGTCGTCGGTCTTGCGCGTCGCCAGGATCTCGTTGTTGCGGGCAACGAGCCGCACCTCGGCCTTGCCGACCGGATCGGTCGAGGCCAGCGAGTTCACGAACACGTGGATACCGTCATTGCCGGAATAGGCTGACACCCCGAGATCGGAGACGATGAACCATTGGGTGGCGAGCTGGTAATCGTCGTCCGAGCCCGGACCCTTGGCGGCGGCCGTCATCACGTAGACGCCCGGCTGAAGCTCGCCGAGCGCCTGGTCAACCGGAAAGGCCGTGGTGACGTCCTGGTTCAGCGTCATCGCGGTTGCGAGCTCGCCGGTCCAGACCTTCACGCCGCGCTCGCCGCCGAGATCGGAGAGCTGGTATTTCGACAGCGTCTTCTGGAAATCGCTGTCGACCACAGTGTTGATCAGATTGCGGTCGCCGATCCGGAACACGTTGATGTTGACCGCGGGCGTGTTGACGCTGACCACGGGAATGCCGCGCTGGCCGGTCCGCGGCAGCACATAGGCCCGGCTGGTGAAGCGCACGAACGGCTTGCGGTCGCGCACATAGACGTTGAACTCGGCCGATTTCGGCAGCCCCTCCTTCACGGTGGACGGCAGGCCGGCGCGCAGACTGATGTTGTAGCGCTCGCCGTGCTTCAGCCCGTCGACGCAGAGCTGCTTGCCTTCGGCCGACAGCGCCGGCTTGTCCTGGCCCGCCAACGCCAGGAACGGCGCAAAGTCGGTGCGTTTTGCCAATTCCTCGGAGAACTGGAAGCAGGCGCGCGGGCTCGCCGAATCCGAGTCCACGGTATAGTCGAGCAGCCGGAAGCCGTGCTCGTCGCGCATCTTCTCATATTGGCCGCGGACGTCGGCGACCTCGCGCATGTCGAGCGACAGCCGCAGCGAATCCAGCGCCGGCCGCCACAGCTTGCGTTCCGACAGCGACTTGCCGAGCACGGCGAGGGCGTCGGCCTCCTCGCCGGGATTGCCGGCGCGCTGGTAGGCGATGTAGGCCGCGGTCGAGGCGCGTTCCAGCAGGAAGGTCTGCTCGCTCGAGCTCTTCGGCGATATCTGGAAGATGACCTTGGCGAGCCGTAGCCAGTTGGCGGCGTCCTCCGGCGTGGTCGCGGCGATCTGGCCGAGCACCGACAGGCCGGTGCGATAATCATTGCGCCGGAAGGCGGCGTCCGCGTCGGTGCGCAGCGTCGCGTTGGACTTGGCGACCGGCCCGGCCTCGCTCTTGATCTGGGCCTCCAGCTTGATCGCGGAATCGGCGAGGTCGTCGCGCTTGAACGCCTTGTCCGCGGCATGCGCGGCGGCGAGGCCGAGCGCCAGCGTGGCGCAGAGTGTGACGGCGCGAACAAGACCGATCATGATGGACTCCCGGAAATCGCGGACAGCCGCCCGCGGGCAGCATGAAATGCGCGGAAAGGTGACGGACTCAAGGCGATGGAACCAAAGGTGCAATTCGTCGCATTCGCCATGGAAAGGCAAGCCCAGAGGAGACCGATCAAGATACCGCCGCTCACACCGTCCTGATGGCGCAGCGATACCCGACCCGTCGACCGGCGGCCACATCCCGGAAGCTGGCCAGCGTTCCCGGCGATGTGATCCATCGTCCAGTCCGCTGCCGCTCAACCCGGCACCCTGACATGCCACCGTCTCGCTTTGTCGCGGCTCTGAGGAAAACGGTTCGGTTCAGACTTGGCGAAAGACGATATTTTTCATATTTGGCATGGTAGATGAACCAGCCGGCCTCCAAACGGAGGCTGGCGCAGCGACGGTCCCATAGCTCAACTGGATAGAGTAGCGGATTTCTACTCCGCGGGTTGCAGGTTCGAGTCCTGCTGGGATCGCCAGTCTCATTTCTAAATCCACCGCCCTTCACGAACGCGTGGGTAACCATACGCGGGCCTTTGAACCGTGCCGATCAGCCCTATGTAAGCGGCGGGCGAATTGCGCCCGCGTTAAGGACTCCGATGCTTCCTGCCGAATGGACGAGAATGGCCATCGCATCTGCGGTGGCGATCGTCGCGATGTCGTTTTTGGCAATCGACGCAGGCGTCGTGAACACCAGTGTGGTCACCAGGCCCATCAAGGTGGCTCAAGCATCGATCATTGGCGCCGCCATGGGCCAGCATCACCTTTCCTTCGCCGTTCAGGAGTGGGCGCGTCCCAGCCGCGACAACAGCGAAAAGCCGGCCTTGGAGCACTGCCTGGCGATCGACTGATCGAGGCGCCCTCTTCCGCGCAAGCGACGACATTCATCCTCGGCCACCTGTCGACTGACGAACGTGCCACCATCGCGCAATCGCCGCGGTGAGATCATCCCAGACCTCCGTCGGCAAGTCCGAGACCGCCACCCGCACGCTGTATTGGTCCGTGGTCGCGTCGTGAAACCACTCGGTCGCGGCGAAGTCGAAACCGAAGCTGCCGGCATGGCGAATCGGGAGGCCCTCGGCGCGCAGTTCGTTGCTCATGTCCTCGGCGGCCTGCCGCGCGCTCGCCTCGTCGAGAGGGCTCCTGCCCCGCAAGGTGACATAGAGACCGTGGGCGAAATGGAGTTCGGCAGAGAGCGCCGGGAGTGTTGCAGCAAAATGGCGGGCCATGCTGCGGCCGTTGCGCAGGATCGCCGCAACGCGCCTCTTTGTGAGGGCCCAGTAGACCGCGCTGCCGACAAAGGGCGGGAAGTGCGCCGGCAACGCCGCGCCGCCGAGCAATCGCACCGCGTTGCGGGTTTCGGCCGCGAGACGTGTCCATTCAGGCCGCCCTGCCCGCTGCAGGTCATCATTCCCCTGCACGAAAACCGCCGAGCCCAGGCGGCCATATTCCGCCCCGAGCGAATCGAGCTTGTTGTGGCTTCGCACCAGCACCAGTGGAATTCCGTATCGCCGGGCCCAACTCAGGACGCGCCGGATCCGGCCCGAGCTGCCCGCGAAGCATGTCGTATCGAAAATCACGAGATCGAGACTCGAGCCGTCGCTTCGGATCGCCGCCTCAAAAGCGCCGGCGCGGGAGCAGGAATCCAAAAGCAGAATTTTCGGCGAATTCGCCGAAGCAAACGCATCACCCAACGGCGGCCTCAAAGCCACGAGCCGCAAATGAGGAACAAGGCCCCGGATCAGCTCCAGCGTCTCGCCATAGGAGCCGGGAAGCACCAGCAAATCAGCCCTCTCGACGATTTGCGCGGAGGCCAGCAGGACGGCGGAGATCGCAGCCATGCCCGAGGCAGTATAGATCGCCGCGCTCATGCAGCCGCATTCGAACTCATAGAAGGAAGGACCGCGCACCGTAAGATCGGCCCGCTGGTAATCGTAACTGAACTTGAACGGCCCGCTGACGGGATCGGCGCTGTGCGACCAGGCTGTTTCCGTTGCCTTCCACTCGTGCAGCTCGTGCTCTGCCCTGAGCGCCGCAGTGATCTGGAATTTGGACCTGACGACCTCGTCGACCGATCGCGGACGCGTCAGATCGAGCCGATGGCTCAGGCAGTCATTCAACAGCCCGAGTTCCCTGTGCTTCCGTTCCAGATAGGCCTGAATAGTCTCCATGCGCGTCTTGGGCAGATCCGATCGGACGTCAACGTGCGGAAATCGCCTTGGGTCCAACGCACGCCTGCTGCAACGAACAACGATCCTGGCCGTTGAGACGGTGCAAGGAGGACAACATGTCTGAGATCAGAGAGCACATGAAAATCATCGGCAAGGACGGCGCACATGTCGGCACCGTCGACCGCGTCGAGGGCAACCGCATCAAGCTGACGCGCAAGGACAGCCCGGAAGGTCACAAGGACCATCATCACTACATCGACATGAAATATGTCGGTGCCGTCGAAGGCGATGTCGTCAAGCTTTCAATGAATGCCGACGCCGTACCGAAGACGGAAGCCGCCTGAACATTGAGCCGCCTGAACATTGAGCCCCTTCGGGGGCTTTTTGTTTGTTCACGATCCGACTCCGCTTCGTTCCAAAAGCACGAATCGTAATCGTAATGTCGGCGCCGCGCATTTCTTAACGTCGCGTTTCGTCGGATCGATCACGTCGCCATTCACGTATCCATGGGCACGAGCGTCGGCCGCAGCAGGTAGGCGTCGATCGCAGCGTTCGACAACAACAGCCTGCGGCGCTCTCCTCGCAGCATCAACCGATCGATCCTGTTCAGGATGAAGCGAGCGGAGTCCTCGTGCTCGCCTGTGAGCAAGCCGGATCGGTCGAGATATTTCCAGGCAATGTCGAAGGACTGTGCGCGTAACTCGGGGTCGGTCATGGACGGCCAACGTCCGCGGGGAATGGAGGTTCCTGTTCGAGCGCGAGCGAGGCGGGTCGCCTTGCGCAACGCCAGGCGTATCGAACACGGCACAACAAAATGAGCAGCGGCATGGAACGAGATCACGACCGGCACGTTGAATGGCTTGAAATCAAGTGGTGCCGACCTGCCAGCCCCGGTCGGCTTTGAAGGGCCCCGTGCTTGTCCCCCGAGCACGGGGCTTTCTCATGCAGATCAGCCGGCCGGCCGAGTTCGGCCCGTCATCGTCTGACGCGAAATTCCCCTAAGAATGCCCGCAGTCCGCCCGCTCATCGCGCCGGTCGCGGGCCAGCTCGTGCCAGGCCAGAGCCAATTGGATCAGCCTTTGCCGGTCGGCACCTTCCGATGCCGCGGCCCGCTTCATCGCGGCCTCCGCTTCGTGCTGTGGATCGTACTTGGTATACATGCGACCGACTCTAGCCGGCCATCTGGACAAGCCCATGGCAATTTCGTCCGTATGATTGCGGGGTAACGTCCGCGTCTCCCGGACCGAGGCAAACGCTCCGGCACGATTGCCTCACTGCACGCATGCGCTGATTGCGAAGCTATTTGGCTGGGCTTCATCCAGGCGATCTGTGAATTGTGTCACAGTCCGCGACCTGCATCTCGGTTAAACCATGTTTCGACGCTCCAGCAGCACGCGGAGGCATCGATGGTATTTCCCGTCATGAAACAAGAAGCAGCAGCTCCGGCCAACGTCCCGACGCGACGACAGAGGACCGACCTGCTCGGCATCGCCTATCTCGGGACCATCGGCATCGTGATGCTGACCTGGATCGCCGGCCTGGTCTGGGGCGCAATTGCGTTCTTCAACTGGCTCGTGTGACGCAGAACGATCCGTCGCGTTGGCGAGTAAGGCTCGCGGCCGGCTTCGTTCGCTAAACCAGGCAGTGCAGCATCTGCCCCAGCTTGATCCCGCCGCAAACGATCATGGCCCAAAGCGCCAAGCTGATCTGGATTGCATCCAGCATGTCCCACGTCCCCGCGAATCGTTTTCCCAACGTTTTTTCTTTTGAGAATCGCGTGAAGCGGCACCGGGAGCCAGTGCTATTTTGAGGCAGTTGTTGTGCGCCGCCGAACGTCGCGCCGACATACGCATCGAGACAATCGGTTGACGGCACCAGAACAAAAAGAGGTGGGCGTTCGCCCGCCTCTTTCAGGTCAGGATGCGACCAGTGCCTTAGCGGCACGCTCGCGGATCGGTCGCCACGTACTGCCCGTCCGGATAGCGGTAGTAGCAATTGCCCTGCGCCCAGTAGTAGCCCGGCTGGGATGCGGCGGTGGCACCGGCGATGGCTCCGGTCGCGCCGCCGAGGACCGCGCCCGCGGCAGCCCCTGTTGCGTTGCCCGAGATCAGTCCGCCCAGCACGCCGCCGACGATGGCGCCGCCAAGTGCGCTCGCGCCGGGATCAGCCGGCGGCGGCGGAGGTGGCGGTGCATAGGCGACCGGAGGCGGCGGCGGGGCATAGGCCACCGGCACGTCGTCGTAATATTCCTCGGAGATGTAGGCCGGCGGGCCGGCCATCCGCTGCGGATAATAATACCAGACGCCGCCAACGTCCCACCACCAGCCGGAGCGGCCGTTGTGGACTTCGTGGCGCCAGCGCCCGCCATCCCAGGAGCGATTGCCACGATAGGCATGTCCGCCCCAGTCGCGCGTCGGAGCGGGACCACGGGCGACATAGCGTCCCGGCGGCGGGCCGCCGGCGCTGTGCTGGCCGGGACCAGCATGGGGCTGGCCACCGGGCTGCGGCGCGGGTCGGGCCGCCTGCTGCGGGGGCGGGCCCCTGCGCATGTTCTGACTGTCCGGAGCCGGTGCTCCAGCGCCCGGGCGGGCCGGAGGCTGGCCGGCGTCCCTCGACGGCCCCGCGTCCCTGGACGGCCTGGCGTCCTGGGCCTGTGCCGAAAGCGCGAGCAACGACATGGCCGAAACCAAGGAAATGATGATCTTCATGCGGCTGGACGCACTCATGCGTGCTTAACCCCTACTCTTTCGATTGCTCTCGCAATTGCCGTGGTGCCTGGCGCGATAGACGATTCGGATCGCGCTCGGCTTGATGCCGGCTGACATAGCTGACCTGCTTTGTTCGGCTAAGTCGCGTTACAAATGATTAAGATCACGGCAATTTTTCGGCTCGACGGGCCGCGCTGGAGCGCTTCTAGCGGGCCGGCTCGATCACGTTGCAATTGCTCCGCCCGGACATCAGGCAGTCTTGCATCTTGCTGGCCGCGGTAAGGTCCCGCGCGAGCCACCAGCCGACACCGAGGATCAGGATCGCGATGATCAAGCCGGCGATCGCGCCGCGGCGGTTATCGCCGGATTGAGGCTTCGGCCGGGATTTCGGCTTCTCGCCCGGTTCGGGCTTGGACTCGAGTTTGGACGTGGACATGGCTACCTACCGTGCGGGCGCCGGCTTACCACCTCTGCGACGTCCCGTCACATCCCGATCGGTCCAGTTCGTCAGGTTCAGCCTCGGGTCGCCCGGATCGCATCCTTGCGCGAGGTTTCGACCGCCGGGATCGCCTGCTGGAGCCGCGGTGCACAGGTCGTGAGCACGAACGCGGTCTGCGTGCATTCCCAGTCGGCCCCCAGGACGGCGCTCTCGATGGGCTGGGGACGAGCGAGCAGCAGCGCGGCGCCGGCCACGGCTATCAGAGCCAAGGCGATTGCCAGCGCCTTCTGGCGGAAGCGGAAGATCGTCATGCCCGTGCTCCGTCTCGTATCGGGGCGGACGCTAGGCGTCGCCCCTCGTGCTCCCTTATGAGGGACATCACAATTCGGCAGTTTTTCCGGGCTACGAGATCGTCGGGGCGACGATTTTTCGTCTACCTGATCGGCTGCGATTATGGGTGGCTTCGCGACGCGCGCCGATGTACACGCTTCTGCGTCGCGTGGCGCCCGCTATGCCCAGCCGACGTACCAACACGCAGTGATGTAGGGCTGAAAGTGAGGAAGACAAGGTTCGTTCGATGAGTGGATTCAGGGAACCAGGCTTCTCCGACCGACAAAAGGCGGCGCAGGAAGCACGCAAAAATCTTTTGAACAAATTCAAGTCGCAACCGGGTCATGACGATCCGGCGGTCGCGGCACGACGCGCCGAGCGCGAGGCCCTCGCGGCCAAGCGCGCCGAGACAAAGGCAGCGCGCGAGGCCGAAAAGGCCGAGCAGAAGCGTATCGCCGAAGAAGCCGCAGCCGCGGAGGCAGCCCGGATCGCCCGCGAGGCGGAGGAGGCGGTCGCCAAGCAGGCTGAAGTCGAGGCCGAGCAGAAGGCCAAGCGCGACGCCCGCTACGCCGCCCGCAAGGCCAAGCGCAAGTAGCATTCACGGTCGCGTTCAACTGAATTTGAACTGACTATCCGGGGCGGTCCACGTGACCGCCCCTGGATTTTCGACGCACGTCCGTCTGCTGCGGACCACAGTCGAAGATCAGTTCTTCTTCATCATCCCGTCGTCCTTCTTCATCCCGTCCTTCGACATGTGATCCTTCTTCATGCCGTCGTCCTTGGACATGGTGTCCTTCTTCATCATGCCGTCCTTGGACATCGTGTCCTTTTTCATCATGCCGTCATCCTTGCCCATCTTGTCCTGAGCAAAGGCGGCCGGCGCGAGCGCGAGGCCGAGCGAGAGAGCGGCAGCGGAGACGCCGAGCACGATACGGGTGCGAATGGTCATGGATCATCTTCCCTTCAAGATGGTGTTTGTCAGCGACGGACGCCGCTATTCAATCTCGACGGATGCGAGTCCCGCGTTGTTACCCCGCCGCCGATAAATTTTTGACGAGCCCGCTGCGATCCGACGTTCGGGGGAGTCCAGAGCCTGCGGCGGGAAGAGGATGTGTGCAGCGCAGCACGGCCACCCCCTTGCCGTGGCATTCGGTCTCGAACTATCAGATGAGAGAATATCGGGTGAAAGACCGGCTAGGATGGGCCTACGTGCCGGTCACATGACCCGCCCAAATCACGCCAACAAGAACCGTTCGAAGAAACGTTCAGAGGGATCACACCATGCTCACGCGCCGCCATCTGCTCGCGACCGCGGTCGCCGCACCCGCCATTCTCCGCTTCGGCACCGGCACCGCGCAGGCCGCGACCACGCTGAAAATCTCGCACCAGTTCCCGGGCGGCACCATCGACAAAGGTGATTTCCGGGACCGGCTCTGCCGCATGTTCGCTGCCGAAGTCAGCAAGCGCAGCAACGGCGACATCGCCGCCGAGATCTATCCGAACTCTTCGCTGATCAAGACCAACGCGCAGTTCTCCGCGATGCGCAAGGGCGCGCTCGACATCAGCCTCTACCCGATGCCGTACGCTGGCGGTGAGCTGCCGGAGACCAATATCGGCCTGATGCCCGGCCTCGTGACCACCTACGACCAGGGCCTGCGCTGGAAGAAGGAGCCGGTCGGCAAGGCGCTGACCGACTTCCTCGCCGACAAGGGCATCATCCTGCTCTCCTGGGTCTGGCAGGCCGGCGGAGTCGCCAGCCGCTCCAAGCCGATCGTCGCGCCGGAAGACGCCAAGGGCCTGAAGGTGCGCGGCGGCTCGCGCGAGATGGACATGGTGCTCCAGACCGCCGGCGCCTCGGTGCTGTCCGTGCCCTCGAACGAAATCTACGCGGCGATGCAGACCGGCGCCTGCGATGCCGGCATCACCTCCTCGACCAGCCTGATCTCGTTCCGTCTGGAAGAGGTCGCCAAGTCCCTGACCTCGGGCGCAGGCGCCTCCTACTGGTTCATGCTCGAGCCGCTGATGATGTCGAAGGCGATCTTCGACAAGCTGCCGAACAACCAGCAGGACATCCTGCTCGCGGTCGGCACCGAGCTCGAGGCCTTCGGCCGCAAGGGCGCGCAGGACGACGACGTCGAGGTCGCCAAGGTCTACGAGAAGGCCGGCGCCAAGGTCTCGGTGCTCGACGCCGCGACCGTCGGCAAGTGGCGTGACATCGCCCGCGACACCGCCTGGAAGGACTACAGCGCCAAGACCGCGACCTCGGCGAACCTGCTCAAGCTCGCCACCGACGTCGCCGCATGAGCCACGGTCCGCTTCCGGATCGTGACGATCAAACCAGCGCGGCCGCAAGGACAGGCCTTGCGGCAGCGGTCGATCGTGGTCTCGCCATCCTCAACAGCATCATCGTGGTGTTCGCCGCGATCGCGCTGGTCGCGGCCTGCGCCATCCTGAGCTACAGCGTGCTCAGCCGCGCCTTGTTCAAGGCCGCCAATTACTGGCAGGACGAGGCCGCCGTGTTCCTGCTGGTCGGCGCGACCTTCATGACGGCCGCCTACGTGCAGCAGAACCGCGGCCATATCGGCATCGAGGCCTTTGTCGGCCTGCTCTCGCCGCTCGCGAACCGGATCAGGCTCTGGCTGGTCGATGCCGCCACGTTTCTGTTCTGCGCCTTCTTCACCTGGAAGTCCTGGACACTGGCCCACGAGGCCTATGTCGACGGCCAGGTCTCGAACTCGATGTGGTCGCCGCCGCTCGCCATTCCCTATTCGCTGATGGCGTTCGGCATGAGCCTGCTCTGCATCCAGATCCTCGTGCAGCTTGCGCTGCCGTTTACCGGAGCCAAGCGTCCATGAGCGTGTTCGGTATCGGCGTTGCCTACGGTGTTGCGACGCTGCTCGTGATGTTCTCGGGCATGCCCATTGCGTTCGCGCTCGGCGCGGTCGCGGTCGTGTTCATGGGCATCTACATGCCGGCGGCGTCCCTCGATACGGTGACGCAAAACGTCTACGAGGAAATGGCCTCGATCACGCTGTTGTCGATCCCGCTCTTCATCCTGAAGGGCGCCGCGATCGGCAAGTCGCGCGCCGGCCAGGATCTCTATTCGGCCCTGCATGCCTGGCTGCATCGCGTTCCCGGCGGGCTCGGCGTTGCCAACGTGTTCGCATGCGCGCTGTTCGCGGCGATGGCGGGCTCCTCGCCTGCGACCTGCTCGGCGATCGGCTCGGCCGGCATTCCCGAGATGCGCAAGCGCGGCTATTCCGGCGGCTTTGCCGCAGGGATCATCGCTGCCGGCGGCACGCTCGGCATCCTGCTGCCGCCCTCGATCACCATGATCCTGTTCGCGGTCGCAGCCGAAAAATCGCTCGGACGGCTCTTCCTCGCCGGCATCGGCCCCGGCCTGCTGCTGGTCTCGCTGTTCGGCGCCTACGCCGTGATCCGCTTCCGCCAGGAATATGCCGCCGCAGAAGCGATCTACAAGAACGGCGGCCCGGAAGCAGCGATCCTCGCCCGCGACGAATACACGCTCGCCGAACGCTTCAGCGTGCTGCCGCGCGTGATCCCGTTCGTGCTGCTGCTCACCGGCGTGATGATCGCGCTCTATGGCGGCTACGCCACGCCGTCAGAGACCGCCGGCCTCGGTGGCCTGCTGGCACTGGCGCTGATCGCGGCGATCTACAGCGTGTGGCGGCCGAGCGACCTTGCGCCCATCATGAAGTCGACGATCCGGGAATCGACCATGCTGATGATGATCATCGGCATGTCGCTGCTCTATTCCTACGTGATGAGCTATCTGCACATCTCGCAATCGGTCGCCGAATCCATCGTCGCGATGCACCTGCCGCGCTGGGAGCTGCTGTTCGCGATCCTCGTCATGGTCGTCGTGCTCGGCTTCTTCCTGCCGCCGGTCTCGATCATCCTGATGACGGCACCGATCATCCTGCCGCCGCTCCGTGCCGCAAACTTCGACATCATCTGGTTCGGCGTGGTCATGACCATCGTGATGGAGATGGGGCTGATCCATCCGCCCGTCGGCCTCAACATCTTCGTCATCCGCAACGTCGCGCCGGACATCCCCTTGCGCGAGGTGATCTGGGGCACGCTACCCTTCGTGCTGCTGATGATGCTGGCAGTGCTGCTGCTGTGCTTCTTCCCGGCGATTTCGACCGGGCTGCCGGATCTGGTGATGGGGCCGGACGGGAGCAGGTAACGGCAATCACGACTGCCGTAGACTGGGTCAGACCTGAGGTCGCGCAAGGCGCGGTCCGCAGGGCGTAACCCACCTCTTCTGTTTTTCCGGAGACGAGCAGCGGTGGGTTACGCCTTCCGACTGCGCTTTGCGCAGGCGCAAGGCTAACCCACCCTACGACTTCTCTTTGCGCCGCACCTTCGGCGCGACCACGCTACCGGCCACCACCTGCAACAGATCTTTGCGCACGGCTTCGATGTGCCGCTCCAGGAAGCGGCAGGCCTCCTCGACCTTCTGCGCGCGGCAGAGCGCGATCATATGGGCGTGCTCCTTTTCGGCCGTCCCCATCGCTTTGGTGTTGGAGAGCTGCAGCCGCGTGTAGCGGTCGCTGGTCTGGAGCAGCGACAGCACGATCGCGCGCGTGCGCGGCTGCGGGGCGTGAACATAGAGCGCCAGGTGGAAGTCGGCGTTGAGCTGGCCCCATTCGCTGACATTGCGCGCCTTGATCGCCTTCTCGAAACTCTTGTGGATGTCGTCGAGCCCGTCGAAATCGTCAGCAGTGAAATGCGGCGCCGACTGCGCCAGGAGGCGCGGCTCCAGAATGCGCCGCAGATCGAAGACGTCGTTGATCTCGTCCAGTGACAGCTCGGAGACGATGGCGCCTTTCTGCGGAACAATCCGCACCAGGCCTTCGGCCTCGAGCTGAAACAGCGCCTCGCGCACCGGGATGCGGCTGACGCCATAGGCCTCGCCAAGGGCATCCTGCCGCAACTGCGATCCGGCCGGATAGGTACCGTCGAGGATCGCCTGCCTGAGCTGGTCGACGATCGCGGCCGACAGGGTGCGATGCTTCAGAGGCTGTTTCATCTGACCTTCTGTTGTCCTTCCCGACTCGTCCGGCCGAAGCGGTCTCTCTCTTGCATGTCGGGCGCTCCAGCAAAAGCCGGGTGCCCCGCAAAGCGGCGTGCCCAGCAAAAGCGCGGCCTGCCGCCGAAATGACCCCAATCTCCGTTTGACACCCAAATTGTATAAATTATACATTTGTCGATAGCACGACAATTTTCGGGGTGTGGGGCCTCTTTCATGATCGAGCAGACGATCCCGGCCAACCGCGCGTTCAGCGTTCGACGGATGGTCATTCGCGCCTCCAGCGCCCTGCTCGCCGTGGAGCGCCTTGCGCTGATGGGCCTGATGTACGTGCTGACCGGCCTGATCCTGGTGAACGTCGTCACCCGCTACGCGCGCTTTCCGATCTACTGGATCGACGAATCCGCTGTTTATTGCGTGGTCTGGCTGACCTTCATCGGCGCCTCCGCGATGACGCGCCTGCGGCTCGACTTCGCGGTGACCATGCTGACGGAACGTCTTTCGCCGCAGCACCAGAAGATCGCGAAGGTGATCTCGACCGGCCTCGTCGTCGTGTTCGGTGCCGCCCTGATCGTCACCTGCATGCTCTGGATGGATCCGGTTGGCCTCGCCCGCGCCGGCTTCGACGGGCGCAAGCTCGCGGCCGAAACCTTCAACTTCCTCTACACCGAGCACACGCAGACGCTGAACTGGCCGACCTGGGTGCTCTACCTGACGCTGCCGATCTTCGCGGTGTCGATGACCGTTCACGGCCTCGCCAATTTGCTGGAAGATCTCGGGCTGGTGCCGCGCGTGCCGCCAAAGGGCTTCCAGCTCTCCGAGCTCGACGGGGTCAACTGATGATCACGTCAGCGGCCTTTATGGTTTTCATGCTGGTCGGCGTGCCGATCGGCCTCTGCCTGTGCCTCGCCGGGCTCGTCTACATCGCGGCATCCGGCAATCCCGTGCTGTTCCAGTCCTATCCGCTGCAGCTGTTCGGCGGCGTCGACAGCTACGGCCTGATCGCCATCCCGCTCTTCATCCTGATCGGCGAGATCATGAACGGCGGCGGCATCACACGGCGCATCGTCGACATGGCGATGGCCTTCGTCGGCTCGCTCAAAGGCGGGCTCGCCTACGTCAACATCCTCGCCAACATGTTCATCTCCTCGATCCTGGGATCGGCGACCGCACAGGTCGCGATCATGGCCCAGATCATGGTGCCGGAGATGGAGAAGAAGGGTTACGACAAGACGTTTGCGGCGGGACTGACCGCCTATGGCGGCATGCTCGGACCGATCATACCGCCCTCGGTGATGTTCGTGGTCTACAGCGTGCTCGCACAGGTCTCGGTCAGCGACATGCTGATCGCCGGCATCGTGCCGGGCGTCATCCTCACCGTGATGTTCTGCCTCGTCATCGCGCTGATGGGCTATGTCTACAACTATCCGCGTGCGGACTATCAGACACCGCGCCAGCGCGTCATGACGATCCTGCGGACGTCGCCGACGCTGCTGATCCCGGTCGTCATCGTCGGCACGATTTTGAGCGGCCTTGCCAATGCGACGGAATCCGCCGCCGTCGGCGCGGTGGCTGCCGCACTCGTCGGAAAATACTGGACCAGGGAGTTCGAGTTCTCGCAGCTGCCGCAGATGATGCTGCGCAGCGCGATCTATTCGGCGATCGTGCTGTTCCTGGTTGCGGCCGCCGCCGTGTTCTCCTGGGTCCTGATCTTCGGCAAGGTGCCGCAGGAGACGGCTGCCTGGATCCAGACGGCTGCCAAAGACCCGGTCAGCTTCATGCTGATCTGCAACGTCATCTTGTTGGTGATCGGCACGGTCATCGACGGCATTCCCGGCCTGATCATGACGGTGCCGATCCTGCTGCCTGTTGCAACCGAGGTCTATCACATCGATCCCCGGCATTTCGGCGTCGTGGTGGTCATCAATCTCGTGCTCGGCCTGCTGTCGCCGCCGGTCGGGCTCTGCTTCTTCGTCGCGGCCGCCGTCACCGGCGCCAAGCCCGGCAAGATGTTCATGGTGACGCTGCCCTTCTTCGTCATCTCCTGCGTCCTCCTCGTGCTGCTCTCGCTCTATCCGTCGCTCTCGCTGATCCTCATCAAATAGGCCCGTCCAAAAGGAAGCCCGACCATGCCGCTTACACGCCGCCGCTTTCTCGCCGCCAGTGCCGCCACATCGGTGTTCGCACCGTCGTTGGCGCTCGCCCAGACCAAGGAATTCCGCCTCGGCCTGATCACGCCGAACGGCCATTCCTGGAATAAGGCCGCGCTCAAATTCGGCGACGATCTCAAGGCCGCAACCAACGGCCGCCTGACCTTGACCGTGTTCCATTCCGGCCAGCTCGGCAACGAGCCCGCGATGATGCAGCAATTGCAGTCCGGAGCGCTCGACATGGGCTTCATCCAGGCCGCCGAGCTCGGCTCGCGCGTGCCGCACATCGCCGCGATCAACGCGCCCTACATCGTGCGCTCGACGCCGGCGGTGGCGAAATTCGTGCGGCATCCGGCGGCCGTCAAACTGTTCGACGTGCTGCCGCAGGAAACCGGAACGATCGGGCTTGGCTGGGGCATCACCGGCATGCGCGCGGTGTTCTCGTCGAAGGATTTGACGACGCTCGCCGACATCAAGGGCATGAAGCTGCGCATCAACCCGACGCCGGTCTATCGCGACTTCTACTCGTCCCTCGGCGCTGCGCCGACGCCGATCCCCACGCCACAGGTGTTCGACGCCATGGCCAACGGTCAGGTCGACGGCCTCGAGGCCGATCTCGAATTCTCCTGGAACCAGCGTTTCGACAAGGTCTCCAAGGTGATCCTGCAGATGAATGCCGTCTTCATGCCGATGGCGGCCGTCGTCTCCGGACGGGTCTGGCAGTCGCTCCCCGCTGCCGACCGCGAGCTGATCGCCAAGACGGTCAAGGCGACGCTGGATGCGCAGATCGACGAACTCGCCGGCAACGAGCCCGCGCTGATCGAGAATTTCAAGAACGCGCCGATCCCGATCCGCCAGGTCCCCGCCGGCGACACCGAAGCCGTCATTGCCGAGTTCGACAAGATCTGGCTGCCCAAGGCACCGGTTCTCGCCGAGCTGCGCAAGGTCGGCGCGACGCTCTGATCCCACCCGTCAGCCTCTTCACCACGCCCGGCGGATCCAGCCCCCCGCCGTCAATCTTACTTGGAGTCAAATCAATGAGCCGCCGCGTTTCCTGGGAAGGCGTCTTCCCGGCCGTCACCACGCAATTCCACGACGATCTCTCGCTCGACATCGATGCAACCGCGAAGGTGATGGACGGTCTGATCCGCGACGGCGTCTCCGGACTGATCGTCTGCGGCTCGGTCGGCGAGAACACCTCGCTGGAGCGCAAGGAGAAGGTCGCGATCATGGAGACGGCCAAGTCGGTCGCCGCCGGCCGCGTGCCCGTATTGTGCGGCATCGCCGAATTCACCACGGCATTTGCGGTCGAGACGGCGAAGGAAGCCGCGCGCGTCGGCATCGACGGGGTGATGGTGATGCCGGCGCTGGTCTATTCGTCCAAGCCGCACGAGACTGCCGCGCATTTCCGCGCCGTTGCCTCCGCGACCGACCTGCCCGTGATGCTCTACAACAATCCGCCGATCTACAAGAACGACGTCACCCCGGACATTCTCGCCACGCTCGCCGACGTCGAGACCGTCGTCTGCTTCAAGGATTCGTCCGGAGACACGCGGCGCTTCATCGATACCCGCAACATGGTCGGCGACCGCTTCGTGCTGTTCGCAGGCCTCGACGACGTCATCGTCGAGAGCATCGCCATGGGCGCCGTGGGCTGGGTCTCCGGCATGTCGAACGCCTTCCCGCGCGAGGGCGAGACGCTGTTCCGTCTGGCCAAGGCGGGGCGCTTCGCCGAGGCGATGCCGCTCTACGAATGGTTCATGCCGCTCTTGCACCTCGATGCGCGCCCCGATCTCGTCCAGTGCATCAAGCTGTGCGAGCACATCATGGGCCGTGGTACCGCGCTGACCCGCCCGCCGCGCCTCGCGCTGCTGCCGCAGGAGAAGGCCGAGGTCGAGGCGATGATGGCCAAGGCGCTGAAGAGCCGGCCGCGTTTGCCGGATGTCGGCCTGAAGGCCGCCTGAGCGCAAATCTCGTAGGGTGGGCAAAGCGCAGCGTGCCCACCGTTCGAGGCCAGTGATCGCGGAGAGATGGTGGGCACAGCGCTACGCGCCTTTGCTCCGCCGTCATTGCGAGTGCAGCGAAGCAATCCAGAGTCCCTCCGCGGGGACAGCCTGGATTGCTTCGCTGCGCTCACAATGACGGAACATTAGGAAGCCGCCCGCTTCTTCTTCGCATTCAGTGCGGACGCGACCCGGCTCACCGGCGGCTTGCCCAGCACGCCGCTCATCTCGTTGGTCGCTGCCAGCAGCTTCTCCATGTCGACGCCGGTCCTGACACCCATGCCCTCGAGCATGTAGACGACGTCCTCGGTCGCGACGTTGCCGGTGGCGCCCGGCGCGTAGGGGCAGCCGCCGAGGCCGCCGGCCGCGGCGTCGATGACGCGGACGCCCTCCTCCAGGCCGGCATAGAGATTGGCGAGCGCCTGGCCGTAGGTGTCGTGGAAATGCATTGCAAGCTTGGCGGCGGGAATGTTGGCGGCAACCGCGCGCAGCATCTCCTTGGCCTTATCAGGCGTGCCGACGCCGATGGTGTCGCCGAGCGAGATCTCGTAGCAGCCGAGCTCCGACAACGTGCTCGCAAGATCGGCGACGGCCTTCGGCTTGATCTCACCGTCGAACGGACAGCCCAGCACGCAGGAGATATAGCCGCGCACCCTGACGCCGTCAGCCTTGGCACGAGCCAGCACCGGCCTGAACCGCTCAATGGACTCCGCAACGGTGCAATTGATGTTGGCGCGCGAAAAGCCCTCGGACGCCGCCGCGAACACCGAGACCACTTTCGCGCCCGCGGCGCGCGCGGCGTCATAGCCCTTCTCGTTGGGCACCAGCACGTGGAATTCGGCGCCCTTGATGCCGCTCACGCCGCGCAGCACGGCATCCGAGCTTGCCATTTGCGGGATCGCCTTGGGTGAGACGAACGCCCCGACCTCGACCGTATCGAGGCCGGCCGCGACCAGCGCCTCGACGAAGGCGATACGGGCTTCGACGCTGACGGGCGTCTTCTCGTTCTGGAGGCCGTCGCGCGGCCCCATTTCGATGATGCGGACGGGGTCGCTCATGTCACTCTCCCGCAGGATCGACCACCGCGAGTTCGACGCCCTCCTGCACGATGTCGCCGACCTTGCACTTGATGGACTTCAAGACGCCGGCATAGGGCGCGCGCAGCGTCTGCTCCATCTTCATCACTTCCAGCGTCAGGATCGGCGCCCCCTTCTCGAGCTTGGCCCCCTCCTCGGCCAGCACGGCGACGACGGTGCCCGGCAGCGGCGCTGCGATCTTGTCCTCGCCGGTCTGCTCTTCGGTCTCACCGCCGAACGGATCGACCCAATGCAGGTCGAAGCGGCCGTTGCGCGTGCGCAAGTAAAGCTCATGGCCGGCGATGACTGCGGCGACCGAGGATTTGACGCCGTCAAGCGTCAGGTCGAAGCCGCCGTCGCGTGGCGTGATCGCGAACGCCAATTCGCGTTCGCCGATGACAAGCGTGGACGGGCCGCTGCCGTAGTTCAGCACGATCTTCTGCTCGGGGCCGTGACCGACGCGAAAGGCAAAGCTGCGCTGCCGGCGGCCGACCGGCTGCCAGCCAAAGGTTTGCCAGGGCGAATTCGCCTCCGCTTGGGCGGCCCGCTGCTCGTCGCTGATGATAGCGGCCACTGCGGCGCACAGTTCGAGCTCACCCGGCGCCGGCGCGGCCTGTGTCAGCACCGCCAGCTCACGCTCGATGAAGCCGGTATCGATCGCATTCGTCCGCACCTTCGGATGCGTCATCAGCGCCGACAGGAACGGGATGTTGCTGACGATGCCGCGGACATCGGACTCTTCCAACCCGCGGTTCAGCCGTTCGATCGCGACATCCCGCGTCGGCGCCCATGCGATCATTTTTGCGAGCATGGCGTCATAGTAAGGCGAGACGCTATCGCCCTCGCGGTAGCCGGCGTCGATGCGTAGGCCACCGGTCTCGGCGGGCAGCCGCCAGGTCGAGATCCGCCCGACCGACGGCATGAAGTTCTTGGTCGGATTCTCCGCGTAGACGCGCGCCTCGACGGCGTGGCCGTTGAGCTTGATCTCGTCCTGCTTCAGCGGCAGCGCCTCGCCGAAGGCAACGCGCAACTGCCATTCGACGAGGTCGATCCCGGTGATCAGCTCGGTCACGGGATGCTCGACCTGCAGGCGCGTGTTCATCTCGATGAAGAACACGTCCTTGCCGTCGGAGACGAACTCGATGGTGCCGGCACCGACATAGTTCACCGCTCCGGCCGCCTTTCGCGCGGCGGCACAGACTGCCTCGCGCTGGGCGGGATTGAGCGTCGGCGACGGCGCCTCCTCGATCACCTTCTGGTGGCGGCGCTGCAGCGTGCATTCGCGCTCGAACAGCGACAGCAGATTGCCATGGCTGTCGCCGATGATCTGCACTTCGATATGCCGGGGATTATCGACATACTTTTCGATCAGCATGCGATCGTCGCCGAACGCGGCCTTGGCCTCGCGCTTGGCGCTGACGATCGCAGGCGCAAGCTCGTCGGCCGAGCGCACGATGCGCATGCCGCGGCCGCCGCCGCCGGCGGACGCCTTCACCAGGATGGGAAAGCCGATCTTGTCGGCCGCCTTCGAAAGCGTCGCCTCGTCCTGGGCTTCGCCGTGATAGCCGGGCACCAGCGGCACGCCGGCCTTCTCCATCAGCTCTTTCGAGCCGGACTTCGAGCCCATCGCCGTCATCATCCCGGCGGTCGGACCGACGAACACCAGCCCTGCATCGAAGCAGGCCCGTGCGAATTCGGCATTCTCCGACAGGAAGCCGTAGCCGGGATGCACGGCCTCGGCGCCGGTCTTGCGCGCGGCCTCGATCAGCCGCTCGACATTGAGATAGCTGTCGCGGGCCCGCGCCGGCCCGAGCAGCACGGCCTCGTCGGCGAGCGCGACATGCATCGCGTCGCGGTCGGCCTCGGAATAGACCGCGACCGTGCGCAGCCCCATGGCACGCGCGGTGCGGATGACGCGGCAGGCGATCTCGCCGCGGTTGGCGATCAGGAGCGTGCGAAAACGACGGTAGAGCTTTGAGTGGTCCATCGCATCACATCCTGAACAGGCCGAATTTCGTCGGCTCGATCGGCGCATTCGACGCCGCCGAGAGGCCAAGGCCGAGCACGAGGCGCGTGTCAGCGGGGTCGATCACGCCGTCGTCCCACAGCCGCGCGGTCGCGTAGTACGGGTGTCCCTGGCTCTCGTATTGTGCGCGGATGGGCTCGCGGAATTTGTCTTCCTCTTCCTTCGACCAGCTATCGCCCTTGGCCTCGATATTGTCGCGCCGGACCTGGCTCAGCACCATCGAGGCCTGCTCGCCGCCCATCACCGAGATGCGCGCGTTCGGCCACATCCAGAGGAAGCGCGGCGAGTAGGCGCGGCCGCACATGCCGTAATTGCCGGCGCCATAGGAGCCGCCGATCACGACGGTGAACTTTGGCACCGAGGCAGTCGCAACCGCGGTCACGAGCTTGGCGCCGTCGCGCGCGATGCCGCCGGCCTCGTATTTCTTGCCGACCATGAAGCCGGTGATGTTCTGCAGGAACACCAGGGGAATGCCGCGCTGGCAGCACAGCTCGATGAAATGGGCGCCCTTCAGTGAACTCTCACTGAAGAGAATGCCGTTGTTGGCGATGATGCCGACCGGATAGCCCCAGATATGGGCGAAGCCGCAGACCAGCGTCGTGCCGTAGAGCTTCTTGAACTCGTCGAACTCGGAGCCATCCACGACGCGGGCGATGATGTCGCGCACGTCGAACGGCCTTCTGCCGTCGACCGGCACCACGCCGTAGATCTCCTCGGCCGCGAACAGCGGATCGCGCGGCTTGTGCATGTTGAGGTTCGGCCGCACCGACGGCTTCAGCGTGCCGACGATGCGCCGCGCGATGCCGATCGCATGGGCATCGTTCTGGGCATAGTGGTCCGTGACGCCCGACTGGCGCGAATGCACGTCGGCGCCGCCGAGCTCCTCGGCGCTGACGACCTCGCCGGTCGCGGCCTTCACCAGCGGCGGGCCGCCGAGAAAGATGGTGCCTTGATTGCGCACGATGATGCTCTCGTCCGACATCGCGGGGACATAGGCACCGCCGGCGGTGCAGGAGCCCATCACGATGGCGATCTGCGGAATGCCCTGGGACGACATCTGCGCCTGGTTATAGAAGATGCGGCCGAAATGCCGCTCGTCCGGGAAGATCTCGTCCTGCAGCGGCAGGAAGGCGCCGCCGGAATCGACCATGTAGACGCAGGGCAGATTGTTCTGCCGCGCCACGTCCTGCGCGCGCAGATGCTTCTTCACCGTCATGGGGTAGTAAGTGCCGCCCTTGATGGTGGCGTCGTTGGCGACGATCATGCATTCGCGCCCCGAAATACGACCCACCCCCGTCACGACGCTCGCCGAATGCACGTCGCCGCCATAGAGGCCATAGGCCGCGAGCGGCGACAGCTCCAGAAACGAGGTGCCGGGATCGACCAGCAGGTCGACGCGCTCGCGTGCCAGCATCTTGCCGCGCGAGGTGTGGCGGTTGCGCGAGGCCTCGCCGCCACCGCCAGCGACTTGGGCGAGCTTTTCGCGCAAGTCGGCGACAAGCGTGCGCATGGCTTCTGCATTGCGCGAAAAGTCTGATGAAGATGGATCGATGCTGGAATGGAGCGGCATGTTGATTCCAATGAGGTGAAGGTTTTAAGCCGTCTCGGACATCAGTTCGCGGCCGATCAGCATGCGGCGAACTTCGGACGTCCCCGCGCCGATCTCGTAGAGCTTGGCGTCGCGCCAGAGACGCCCCACGGGGAATTCGCTGGTGTAGCCGACGCCGCCAAGCGCCTGGATCGCCTCGCCGGCCATCCACGTTGCCTTCTCCGCGGAATAGAGGATCGCCGCCGCCGCATCCTTGCGCAAGCTGCGGGCGTGGTCGGCGCGGTCGCAAGCGCGTCCCACCGCATAGACATAGGCGCGAGTGGCCTGCCACGTCGCATACATGTCGGCGAGCTTGCCCTGCATCAGCTGGAAATCGCCGATCGGCTGGCCGAACTGCTTGCGCTCGTGCATGTAGGGCACGACCGCGTCCATGCAGGCCGCCATGATCCCGAGCGGACCGCCCGACAGCACCGTGCGCTCATAGTCGAGGCCGGACATCAGCACCTTGACGCCCTCGCCCACCTTGCCGAGCACGTTCTCCTCCGGCACCTCGCACTCGTCGAAGAATAAGGGATAGGTGTTGGAGCCGCGCATGCCGAGCTTGTCGAGATGCTGGCCGTGGGTAAAACCCTTGAAGCCCTTCTCGATCAGGAAAGCGGTCATGCCACGCGGGCCGGCCGCCGGATCGGTCTTGGCGTAGACGACGAGCACGTCAGCGTCGCCGCCATTGGTGATCCACATCTTCGAGCCGTTGAGGACGTAGCGGTCGCCGCGCTTGTCGGCGCGCAACTTCATCGAGACGACGTCGGAGCCGGCGCCCGGCTCGGACATGGCGAGCGCGCCGACATAGTCGCCGGAGATCAGCTTCGGCAAATAGCGCTGGCGCTGCGCGTCATTGCCGTTGCGCCGGATCTGGTTGACGCAGAGGTTGGAATGGGCGCCGTAGGACAGCCCCACGGCAGCGGAGCCGCGCGAAATCTCCTCCATGGCGACGATGTGGGCGAGATAGC
Organism: Bradyrhizobium ottawaense; assembly: GCF_002278135.3. Lineage (NCBI taxonomy): Bacteria > Pseudomonadati > Pseudomonadota > Alphaproteobacteria > Hyphomicrobiales > Nitrobacteraceae > Bradyrhizobium > Bradyrhizobium ottawaense. The sequence goes on from NZ_CP029425.2 coordinate 4,492,736, forward strand.
CCATGTTCGAGCCGCCATATTGCTCCGGCGCGGTCATGCCGAGCAGGCCAAGGTCGCCGAAGCGCTTCCAGAGGTCTGCGGGGAATAGATTGGCCTTCTCGATGTCGGCCGCGCGCGGGGTGATCTCCGCCTCCACGAAGGCGCGAAGCGTGTCGCGCAGCATGCCGACGTCTTCGCCCAGTTCGAAGTCGATGCTCGGGATGTTCAAGGCGATTCCTCCGTATTTGACCTTCGAACCTAGCCGGATCGAAGCCCTCTTGCGGTCGAAAAGGTTGCATTTTCCGCCAAACTTGGCGAGGATTTTCGAGAGGAATTCCCAAAGGTTCCGCAATGCCTTTTCAAGCCGCCACCGCGACCTCGCGCCGCGCCGTGACCCCCACCGCCTTCGTGCGGGGCGTGGTTGCCGCCTATGCGCGATACGGACGGGATCCGGCCGAAGCGCTGCAGCGGGGACAGGTAGCGCCAGACCTTGTCAATTCTCCGGGTGGGCGGATCACCGCCGCCCAGTTCGAGGCGTTGGCGGGCCATGCCATGCGGGAGCTCGACGACGAGGCGCTCGGCTGGTTCTCGCGCCGCCTGCCCTTCGGTACCTACGGCATGCTGTGCCGCGCCTCGATCACGGCGCCGACGCTGGAGGTCGCGCTCAAGCGCTGGTGCCGGCATCATCGTCTGCTCACCGAGGACGTGCTGCTCGATCTCGAGCTCAGTGAGGAGACCGCGGTCGTCTCGATCCGGGAACTGCGCGACCTCGGGCCCTTGCGCGAATTCTGCCTCGTCACTCTGCTCCGCTACGCCCTCGGCTTCTCCTGCTGGGCGGTCGATTCCGCGATTGCGCTACGCGCGGCGGAATTCCCTTATCCTGAGCCGGGACACGTTTCGGTCTACCCGACCATCTTCTGCAAAAGCGTCCGCTTCGACGCGGACTGCGCTCGGATCGTCTTCGACAAGCATTATCTATCGCTGCCGCTGACGCGCAGTCCGGCCGATCTCGACAACATGCTCAAGGGCGCGCTGCGGTTGACCGTGCTGCCCTATCGGCGCGACCGGCTGCTGGTCGAGCGTGTCCGCCGCGTGCTCCGCAATGCGCGCGGACGCAGTCTCGGTGCCGAGGATGTCGCAAGCGAGCTTGCGCTCTCCACTCGCACCATGCATCGGCGCCTGCGCGAGGAGGCCACCTCGTTGCGCGACCTCAAGGAAGAGGCAAAATTCGAACTGGCAAAACAGGAGCTGATGCGAGGCCGCACGCCGATCAAACGCATCGCGGAGATCGCCGGCTTCCGCAACGAGAAGAGTTTTTCGCGCGCCTTCCGCAACTGGAGCGGCGCCAGTCCCCGCGAGTTTCGCGGGCGGTATCGCTAAGACATCATCCGGAAAGCACGTCGCGGTCTTCCGTGCGTGCCGAGAGGGCGAGCACCCTGAGGCGCCGTACTCCTCAGACGTTTGCGGCCCCCGGGATCACTCCCGAAGGCCGTAAAGGTCGAAACCACCAGTCCTACCTCTGATCAATTCGAGTTGGTCTGCGCGCCGCTCCGAAGCTTGCTGCGCGACTGCGAATGCTTCGGCTGATAGGCGAGAGAGTCGGTCGCGCTCTTCCCGCCGCTCTGCGCGCACGTTCCGCCGATACCGCCGGCAGCGGCGCGGCAGGCTTCCATCGTCGGATAGCCGCAGCCGTGAGCGGCCTGGGCACCGTTCGTGATGCAATAATCTTCCGCTTTCGCAGTCGGTGCCGTCAGCACCAGAAACGCGGACGCAAACAGCGTCGCGGCGGAAACTGCGAACGTCTTCGAAACCGAGGTCATGATGTCTTTTCCTGCTTAAGAAGTCCCACATGCGAGCCCTCGACTCGCAACGCGCGCTGAGGCTCACACCTCGCATGTAGGCCAACCACGGGAACCATCAATCACGGCTCAGCGCATTGCTGGGATGTGATAATCACATTTCTCAATTAGGTGAGTTGATAAGCATTATAGTGCCACCAGGGCGATCGCCTCCAACTCTTTCGCAATTGATGCAAGTGCAGTGCAGGCTGCCCTCGGGCGTGGCCTGCCGCTAGCCCGCAGATGCCGCCGCGACGTTCTGCAACGGCAGTGGCACATCCTTCGCGACACCCAGCACGGGGAAGCTCCGAACGTTCTTCACGTCAGGCATCGCCGCGAAATGCAGCAGCTGCTGGCGCATGCTCTCGACGCTCGGCGCCACGCATCTCAGGAGATAGTCGGTGTCGCCCGAGATCCGCCAGCACTGCTGGATGCGCGGGATCGCGGCGATCGAGCTCTCGAACGCCTCCAGCACCGGCTGGGCCTGGCTGCCGAGCTGGATCGAGACGAACGAGACCACCTCATAGCCGAGCCGCCGCTCGTCGATGACCGCGCGCACCGCCCGGATCACGCCACGGCTGAACAGCGATTTTAGCCGCCGCAGGCAGTTCGGCGCGGATACGCCGACGCGCAGCGCCAGCTCGTTGTTGCGGATACGCCCGTCCTGCTGCAGCTCGGACAGTATTTTTAGATCGACGCCGTCGAGCTGGTCACGCCCGGCCATAGCCGTACCCTCGTCATGGTCGTGTCATGCGGGGCAGCGAAGCACGCGGCGGAATTGGTGCCAAGGGTCCGAACCCGGGGCGCGACGCCATCGCGTTCGGGAGGAATGCCTCCCCCACCGTCATGGCGGCCTGTCCCGGCCACGCATGTTCGTTCACGCGCCCAAAACGTCGATGCCCGGGCCTTCGCCTCGCCGAAGCGGCTTCGGCCGCGCAGGCGGGACGGGCCCGGCATGACGAGTACATCACGTCGATTAACGTCGCAGCAGCCGCCCCTCAATGCGTCCAAGGCTCGCCGCGGCGGAAGGAGAAATTATCGGCATAGGCGGCCGGGCGGCGGATCGAATCCTGCGGCTCGATCACCTGGTACGCGATGCCCTTGCGCTCACAATAGGCGATCGCCTCTTCCTTGCTGTGGAAGCGCAGCGTGATCTGCTGCTTCATGTCGCCCGACGAGGTCCAGCCCATCAGCGGCTCGACCGAGCGGGGCTGCTCCGGCTCGTAGTCGAGCTGCCATTCCTTCGTCTTGGACCGGCCGGATTGCATCGCGTTCTTGGCGGGCTTGAAAATGCGTGCGGTCATTGGCGGTCCGGCCTCTTCGTCTTTTCGCTCGATTTCGATGCGTCACGGTAGCAGTTGGTGGAAACCTCAGGGATAGTATACAGACACCGATTGGGAACTGATCGGTGATTCCGGCCCCGGGCAACCTTCTCCGACGGTATAGTCATTATGCTGCACCGTGACAATTGCGTACCCGCCGTTCGCGCTGGGGTCCCGCCCGGCGGCACTGCTTCGCCGACATCAGCGTAACCGCCCCTCCGAGAGCTTCCGTCGCATGGCCTTCCTGAACATCAACGCCACGCTCCCTGAAAAAGGCCGTGACCTCAGGCTCGACCTGTTTCGCGGGGTCGCGAACTGGGCGATCTTCCTCGACCACATCCCCGACAACGTCGTGAACTGGGTCACGACCCGCAATTACGGCTTTTCCGACGCCGCCGACCTGTTCGTGTTCATCTCCGGTTATACCGCCTCGTTCGTCTATGCGCGGATGATGCTGGAGCGCGGTTTCCTGGTCGGCGCCACCCGGCTGACCAAGCGGGTCTGGCAGCTCTACGTCGCCCACATCATCCTGTTCGTGATCTATATCGCCTCGATCAGCTATCTGGCGCTGCGCTTCGGCGATAGCGAGATGATCAACGAGTTCAACGTCGCCGGCCTCGTCGACAACGCCACCGAGACGCTACGCCAGGGCCTGTTCCTGCGCTTCAAGCCGCTCAATCTCGACGTGCTGCCGCTCTACATCGTGCTGATGGGCCTGTTCCCGCCGGTGCTGTGGTTCATGCTGCGCAAGCCCGATTTGACGATGGTGCTGGCGATCGTGCTGTGGCTGGCGGCGCGTCACTTCGGCTGGAATCTGAATGCCTATCCGGCCGGCCAGTGGTACTTCAACCCGTATTGCTGGCAGGTGCTGTTCGTGTTCGGCGCCTGGTGCGCGATGGGCGGCGCGCGGCGCTCGATGACGCTGATCAACGCGCCGATCACGCTCTATCTCTGTCTCGGCTATCTCCTGTTCGCGCTGGTCATGACCATGGCCGGCCGCTTCCCCACGTTCGGCGGCATGTTCCCGGAGTGGCTGTTCTCGGCCTTCAACCCGAACGACAAGACCAACCTTGCGCCCTACCGCTTCCTCCACTTCGTCGTGATCGTGATCCTGGTGATCCGCTTCGTGCCGAAGGAATGGCCGGGGCTGGAATGGAAAGTGTTCGATCCCCTGATCGTCTGCGGCCAGCAGTCGCTCGCCGTGTTCTGTGTCGGCGTGTTCCTGTCGTTCGTCGGCCATTTCGAGCTGTCGATGAGCTCGGGCTCGCTGCTCGCACAGATCTTCGTCAGCGTCGCCGGCATCGCGATCATGACGACGGTGGCCTATTACATCTCGTGGTCGAAGAAGCAGGACAAGCCGCTGAAGCCACCGCCACCCAAGCCGGCGGCAGCCGCGGCGAAGGCGGCCTGATCCGGCAACGCCTGGCGGTTGAAGCGCGGCCTTCCACCGCCATGGGCCAAGATCGATGGCTCAGCAATGGCCCAAGGCGCGACGATGGTTCGGCGCGCTTCAGGCGGCTTCTTCGCCGTCGAACTCGGTGAATTTCTTGTAGATCCAGTCGCGGCCGTCATGGCGGCGCCAGACCTTGCCGACCACGAGCTGCCCGTTGATCGAGCGGCGGGGCACGATCACGGTCCAGAGGTGCCAGATCTCGCTCCAGCTCGATTGCGGACCGACGGTTTTGAAGTTGCGATCGAAAGACATGACGCAGAACTCACAGGATACGCGCGCTGCGACGAACCGTGACCTTGTGTGAGCACGAATTGCAGGCAGCCCATCGCGAGCCGGAATCGATCTGATAACGATCGCCGAAGCGGCCGCAACAACCGCTCATCCTTAACCTAACCGGTCAACCTTACTTCTCCCGGCCTGGGGCCGAGATCGGTTGAAAGCCGGCGCCGACTTATCTACAATACGCGCACGATTTGAGAATGACCGCGCCATCTTGGGCGCGTGGCGATTTGATTGAGCTGACGTCCAATTTTGTGAATTGAAATTTCGAGAATCTCGTCAGGGCGACCACAATGAATTTGCAGTGTGAACGTCTGCGCCTGGCGCTGCGATCGACACCTCCTGTGCCAATCGCAAGGACGCCGGCGCAAGAACTGACGAAAGCCGCCAACGACAACCACGGGATATGGCCGCTGCTGCCGTTTCCGCTCGGCTGGTACGCCTCGAGCTGATTGGCCGGATCCGAAAAGGCGGCAGCCGAAAAGCGCAACGCCGCGCAAGCGGAATATCATCGCTTGGCGGCGTCCGTTTAGACATTGGGCGCTGAAATCCCCAACACACATATGTCTGTGGCGACAGCCAAAGGTTCGATGCGGCATCGGGAATTCTGTCCCGGTCAGCGCGCCGCAACCGCTTGAAACATCGCGCAGAAGTCGCGGAAACGCCGCCTGTCAGATCGCGTCGGAGGTCGGAGGGAAAAGGTCCAGGAGATTCACCCTCGGGACTGGTCGGGGCAGCTGGATTCGAACCAACGACCTGCAGTACCCAAAACTGCCGCGCTACCAGGCTGCGCTATACCCCGAATGTCCGGCGAGCCCCGTCGATACACGCTTCCCAAGGCGCCAGCAAGGCTTCCAAGGCGCCAGCAAGGCTTCCAAAGCGCCGGCAAGCTTCCAGGGTCCGGCAGGCGCTCGCCCGCCCGCCTATTTGCTGCCGAACAGCGGATGGCCGACGCGGTCGCCGGGGCGGATGCCGTATTTCTGCGCCGTTCCCGCCACCACCTCCAGCACGGCCCGGGCGGGCCCCCGGGACGAGATGATCTTGGTCGACATCGGTTCGGTATTCTCGGCGATGCGCAGGATGCGGCCGTCGGCGCGGATGAAGATCATGTCGAGCGAGACATAGGTGTTCTTCATCCACATCGACACCTCCTGCTCGGGGTTGAAGTCGAACAGCATGCCTTTGCCGTCCGCCAGCTCCTTGCGGTACATCAGGCCGGTCTGCTTCTCCTCCTCGGTCGTCGCCACTTCCACCGAGAACACCTGCACGCCGTTCTTGGTGACGATCTCGAGCGGCTGGAAGCTGGCGGCGCCGGCGGGCGCGCCGGCAACAGCACAGCCGGCGATGACGAGGATGGCGGCAAGCCAGCCCTTCAGGGCGGACCAGACAGCCTTTCGATCAGGATTCATGGGGGCACTCGAGGCGTGGGACTGGACCAGTCCTTACGCGGCGGTCGCCGGAAAAGCCAGAGGCGCACCGGTCTGCCGACGCGGCCCTGCTCACGATTGCGGGAAATGAAGCTTGGGGGATTTGAAAGCTTGCAGGGACTTGGACGCCAGAGCGCGAGTCTCCTCGCGCTTAGTGCGACTGCAATCCCGGCGATCCGGTCTCGGGATGGATCTCGGCCGCCATCATGCCCTTGGAGCCGGGCCCGAAGCGGACCAGGACATACTGGCCGGGCCTGAGCTCGGTCATGCCGAAGCGGCGCAGCGTCTCCATGTGCACGAAGATGTCGGGCGTGCCCTCGCCGCAGGTCAGGAAGCCGAAGCCGCGCAGCCGGTTGAACCATTTGACCTGGGCCCGTTCCAGCCCGCTGGTCGCGGTGACCGTGACATGGGTGCGCGGCGGCAGCATCTGCGCCGGATGGATCGCGGTCGACTCGTCCATCGAAACCACGCGGAACGCCTGGTAACCCTTGGCGCGCTGGATGCACTCGACGACGATGCGGGCGCCTTCATAGGCGGTCTGGAAGCCGTCGCGCCTAAGCACGGTAACGTGTAGGAGCACGTCCGGCCAACCATTGTCGGGAACGATGAAGCCATAGCCCTTGGAGGCGTCGAACCATTTGATGACGCCGTGGACTTCAACGAGATTGGCGCTGGTCTCGCCGAGCCCGCTGAACGGACTGAGCCCGCTCTCGCGACCGGCACTGCCGTGCTCGCCCGGCGTGATCCGCCCGGGCGATGCCCCCTGCCCGGGAACCCCGAGCTTCTTGGACTCAAATCCGTCCGACGACCCCATAACCCCGGACCCCACACTGTCATGCGACCCGCCTCAGCAGCGGTATCGAATCACGCGTCTTTCGAGAACCTTCTCAACTGGACGCGACGCGAATCTTTCGACTCAAAAGATAACACTCCCGGTTGCGAGGCATAGATAAAAAAGAGATTCGCCGGAACCTATGAACAGCTTGCACAGCCGCGAATCAAATTGATGCCTCAATTGCCGACAAAGGGCCCGAGTGCTTCGCCGATGTCGTGGTGGATGACGAGATCGGCAATGTCGTCCTGCTCGGTCGGCTCGCGGTTGATGATCACCAGACGTGCACCGGCGTTCTTCGCCATCATCGGAAAGCCCGCCGCGGGCCACACCACGAGCGAGGAACCGATCGCGATGAAGAGGTCGCAGGCCTGCGACAATGCGGTCGCGCGCTGCATTTCATCATCGGGCATCATCTGGCCGAAGGAGATCGTGGCGGTTTTCACCGGCTCACCGCACGCGGTGCAGTTTGGCGCGAGGCCGTCGCCGTCGAAGCGACGCTTCACCCAGTCGAGCGGATAGGCCTGCCCGCATCCGATACAACGCGCATAAGTGGTATTGCCGTGAAGTTCAATCACGTGCTCGCCGGCGAAGCCGGAGGCCTGGTGCAGATTGTCGATGTTCTGGGTGATGATGGCGGGAACCTTGCCGGCGCGGTAGAGCGAGGCCAGCGCCCGATGGCCGCGGCCGGGTTTTGCCGCCGCGAAGACCTCCTCCATCGCAAAACGGCGGCGCCAGGACTCGTCCCGCGCTGACTGGCTCGCGACGAATTCGTCGAACGGGATCGGACGGTTGCGCGTCCAAATTCCGCCCGGCGAGCGGAAGTCGGGAATGCCGCATTCGGTCGAGATGCCGGCGCCGGTGAACGGCACGATGACCCTTGCCTCGGCGATCATGTCGCCGAGCCGTTCAACGCCGCTCTGAAGATCCGATGCAATCAATCGCGGGCCTCCGATTCGTTTCGCCTGCCAGCATCATGCACAAGCGGCAAGATTGTTGACGCTCTTATCAAGCGCTAACGCGAGACGCTCGGCAATTTTTTCCGACCTTCGCATATCACAATCCTGCAATGCCTCCTCCCCATTGACGCCCCATTCAGGAGCCCCAATGGATGGGTCAATGCGACTCAAGATGATGCGGCGGCAGTGCTTGAGTTGAGTTAAGTAAACCCGAGGGGATGGTCATGACCGAAGACGAAGAACGCAAAGCTCGTGAGCGCGATGAAATCGCCGCCCGTGTCGCCGCCTTCCGTGCCACGCAGGAAAAATTCAAGCGCGAGCGCGAAGAGTATTTCGTGTCGACCCTGGAGAACGCCCGCAAGGTCGAACGGCCCTCGCTCTGGCCGTAATTCACGTCCCGATCAATGCACGTGAAAAAAGCCCGGAGCATCGCTCCGGGCTTTTCGCTTGAAAGAGACTACCAGTGGCGCCAGTGGTGATGGTGCCGGTAGTACGGTCCGCCGCCGTAATAGCCGTAGGAGCCCGGCCCGTAATAATAGTCGGGGCCGTCGTAATAGCCGTAGCGCGGGCCGTAATAGCCGTACGGATGGGACGCTGCGACCGCACCCGCGGTGATCGCGCCGGCGGCGAGGCCGAATGCGAGGCCCGGGCCAATGCCGCGCCCGCGCGCCTCGGCAGGCGCAGGGGCCGCAACCGCGGTCACGCCAACGGCTGCGACGGTGGCCAGAACTGCCAGTGTTTTTTTCATGCTCTCCTCCTTCGCGTCTCGCGGAGATAACGACGAGCGCCTGCGATGGTTGCGCGCAGGGCGCGGAACCGGCCACAGCAAAAAAGGTCGATCCAGCCGGAACGAAATCGCCGGCCGGGGATTGCCTCCTCAAGTGCGGGAGCCTCCGCCATCCGGGTCGAGGCGACAGCACGAAGCCCCGTCAGCATCTCCGCGATGCTGGCGGGGTTTTCAGTTTCACGGGAGCAGATGGCAGCAGACCACTATTGCTGCCAGCGGGGCGAACGACCGAGGAGGAGAGTTTGCCGTTATCCGCTTTGCTGGCCCGAATCCGCAGGCTGGTTCCCAGATCCGACGATCAGCACTACGATGAGATCGTTCGCAGCTTCGGTGTCGGGACGCTGCACCCCCCGCCGACGCCGATGAGCGACGGCGAGCTGGCGCGGGCGATCGCCGAGTTCCTGAAAGAGCAGCCGTCGAGCGAATCCGTCGCGACCCTCGGCCGCCGGCTCGACCCCTCTTCTCCGCTTTGAGTTTCCTTCGAATTTCTTCCGCATTTCTTGGCAAGAGCACGGAACCAGAAATGCGCGCGGACGTTGAATCCCCCTTCACGCAGAGAGCGGAAGAGGCCCGACATGCCCGCGTGGCTCGAAGTTTTGCTCAATTTGTCCGGCTATGCCGGTTTCGTGGCGCTCGCCTCGCGCGGCACCGCGAGCCCGCAGTTGCCGGCAGACGATCGCATGTACAGCGACGATCGCTAGCGCCGCTTTAATTGGCGTGCGCCGCCTGGCCCGCCGTGCGCACCAGCCGGTCGGCCTTGACCGCGACGCGCGTGTCCTCGAGCTGCGGCCGCAGCGAGAAGCTGATCACCAGGAAAGCGAGACAGAACAGCGCGCCGACGATGGCGACGCGCCGGTAGGTCTGTCGGTCGCCTTGGTAAAAGGACGGCTCTGAAAAAGGTGTCATGATAAAATGCTTCTTGGCAAAGGTCGTTTCTTGCTTGTCCTTGCCAGACACCTACCGCAACGAGCGACAAGCGCAACGCGATTGGGCTTTTAACCTAACCGAATAGGGTTATCGGCTTCCGCGCAAATGATCGTTAGGAGTTTGCGGAGCGCCTGCGATTTCCAGCGAGCCGCTTGCCATATCGCAGGAAGCCGAAGCGACCGCAGCCTGGCGACCGGCTTTGTTCCAGCTTCGACACCATTTCGTTCTCGAAGAACGAATCGGAATTGAAGAAATCGGCGCGGAGCAACTCTTAACAAAACGTGCGCGCAGGCACGACGATCGGCTCACGTCGCATCGGGAGACGAGGCCTCGGGAGATTTCGATCCCGGCGGCGGCACTTGCGGCACCGACGGCTTGCCGTTGCGCAAGCGTGGGTGTCGATCGTACCAGAACACTTTCGCGATCTCGGCGAGAAACCAGCACGCATTCATGTCGCTCTCCCTCGCCTCACTCCTTACGGAGGAGGCGCGGGCGGGACTGTGCGAAGCATCACGTTGTCTCGTCTTGATGTGTGTGGCCGCATCGCGCGCGGCAGGCGCAACATGTTCTGCATCCGACTCCATTTCGTTCTCAAGGAACGAATCGGAGTCGGAAAAATCAGTGCGAAGCGATTCCTAACGATCGATGAAAGCGCGCGACGCAACCTCTTCAGCGGCGTGACTCGCCGTCGGCACAATCTTCGGCGGCAGGAATTTCGAGACGACCGCAAACACGATGACGATCTCGCGGCAAGGTTCGCATCGAAAGCTGTTGGCGGACGTTGCCATCATCGGCTTGGCGCATCGCGGGCATGTCATGCAGCCTAACGCTGACGGCACATATTCGTTTCCTGAAGCATCAGCGGCGAATGCTCGCGCCGGCAACCACACCCGCTGAGACGAACTTCAAGTTGATCGCCTCGTCGCCCCTGCGAAAGCCGCCGATCAAGCGCGAGCCGTCAGACCAGACGGCGCTTGCCGGGTCCCCTGGTGTCGTCGGCGTCCGCCAGAACAGATCAAGCCGCCCGCTTCACTTTCTCCTTTTCCGAGAAGCATTCCAGGATCTGGATGCGGAGCTCTTCCGCAGCCGGGCCCTCGAGCTTCCTGAGCTCGTTCCAGAGCCTGATCACTTCGCGCTGTTTTTCGACGGTCATGAGTCCACCTCCCAAGCGGTCCTTAAGGCGGCTCACTAGAACAAAATGAGAACAAAAAGTCCAGTCCCTCGCGCGCGATTTCCGGCATGTCGCGTTGAACCTTTTCAACGCCGCGTGGACCCATGGAAGCTGGGGATTTCAGCGCCCAGTCATATGGCAGCGCTGCGGTGAACGAACATATTCCGTCATCGCGGCGCTGTTGCTTTTTGGGTTTTCAACTTTAAGTTAGAAGCACGGCTGGCGGCCAGGCGCTGAAATCCCAATGCCGTCAGCCAAGAAGAGCCCCGTGCGAAAGCGCGGGGTTTTTCTTTGAGGGCAACAGCTGCCTGCCAAGGTACAGCGGGTCGTAACGGGAACGAATCTTCCAACATTCGCATTGACCCGCCGAATGAGGCGGCATCCCGCGTTTCCGCGTCCGGCCCCAGAGCCGATGCCCCGCGCCCTTCACGATCGAGGCGCCCATGATCTGCGAGTTCTGTGAGACCGAGATCCCGATCGGCCTTTCGGTCTGTCCGGCTTGCGGGAAACCGCAGAGCGCGCCGGGACGAACCGACCGGCGCGCTCTGTGGTTCGTCCTGATCGTCGTGGTGACGTTCGGCACCGCCGTCGCCGAGCATCACCTTGTCTTCAGCCATTGATCGTTGCGGCATCGCCCGCCGCAACGACATCGCCAGCGCCTTAGACGGAGTCCTTGGCCACCTTCAGCGGCGAGGCCTTGACCGACTTGCTCGCCGGCTTGGCCGCGAACTGCATCGGCTCCTTGGTGAAGGGATTGACGCCCATGCGGGCTTCGGTCGCCGGCTTGTTCACGACCGACATCTTCACGAAACCGGGAATGACGAACTCGCCGGACTCGTTGAGCTCCTTGTAACCAACCGTCGCCATGTACTCGATCACCGACTTCACGTCGTTCTTCGAAAGCTGCGTGCCCTCGGCAATTGCATCAATCAATTGAGTCTTCGTCATCTTCGCCATGTCTGAATTCCTTTTGTGCGCGCGAGCAACTCTGCTGGGGACGCGGCCTGAAGCGCGGGGGCGCGCTGATTTCATGCCAGTGGTCATGAAGTGACGGGGCTTAGAACCCATCGAGGCCGAAAACGCAAGCAGGGGTTCTGCGGGGTTCCCTACTTCCTGTGAAGATGCCGCAGGACCTTCCGTTTTTCGCTTGAACCATTTTGCGGCTGGCGCGTCATATCATTGAAGTCCCCAAAGAAATCCCCAAGCTTCACCCCACCAGAAAGCCCCGCTTCCCCCAGGCGGGGTTTTCGCTTTTGGGGGCATGGTAGAACGGCCCGGCTGCCTATAATGGTCTGAAGGTTTCTCGTGGGGTGCTCATGAAGGTCGCTATCGTCATCGCAGGTTTGATCGTTGTGGCCGTCGCAGCCCTCGTCGCGATCCAGCCGAGCTTCCTGAAGCCTGCGTCCCTCGCCCTCGTGAAGAAGTCTGACATCTTCGGCTTCTCGCCCGGGATGACATTCGACGAGACCAGCAAGCTCGTCAGTCAACGCCGCTATCTCTGCCGCCGGAGCCGCGACTCCTACACCTTCGAATGCGACATCAACGGCGCCAAGGTCACGGTCGACAGCGAGGAGGCCGACGCCAGGCACCCGATCTGGTGCGTCAAGGCGGAGTTGAACAATCCGGGGGCACAGGACGCCGCCGTCAAATCGATCTCCGACCAGTTCAACGCGCAGGCCATCAAGGACCGGGAGGGATGGACATGGATCGTCGGCCGCGGGCTCAAGCTGAGTTATGACGGCCTCGCCTTGAACCTCGTGGACGAGGCCGCGGAGGCCCGGCTTCGCAAGGACGAAGCAAAGCGCTAGAGCGTGAAGTCACCTCGTCGTGAAACTTGTGGCTCGGCACGCCTTGTTGACACTTCAGTAACCCAACGCCGCCAAGCTCCATTCAGTCTCGTTGCGTTGGAGTAACCCCACAGTGCTGGATTTTGACGAGCTGCGTGAACTCGCGGCTGATGTTCGTGTTTTCGTCGACGTCGCCGAGGACAAGGCCGAAGCACTCAGGGCCGTCATCGCGGCCTATGACGTGGTGCTGGCAATCTTCCCCACTGACGAGGGCATGGGCCTTCACGTCATCAAGGGCAAAGAGATCCTGGACAGGATTGCAACATCACGCAGCCATGCGATCTACAGCCACACGGCGATCGCGGTCCCCGACCTGCAACACGCCCAGGCGCTCAAGCTGCTGACGGCCCCGGTCGAACAACGCATTGCGGCCTGATCGAAGGCGGCGGCTCCAGCGGCCATTGCCGGGCGATGCTCTGCATCGCCGGGCGAACCCTGCGGGCCGAGCAGTTCGGCCGCCTCGCCCCGCAACTGACAGCCCCCATGCTTCGGCTAGTCGCGAAGCCGGTTGACGATCTGGAGCGGGATCCATGATCCCAGCACGATGACGATCGCAACGAGTGTGACCACGACATACTTCACCGGATTTTGCGAGGACGCGAGCGAACCTTCGAGCTGAAGGTACGGCAGCATCGCGTCCATGCCCATTCCGATGAGCGCAACCCCAAGCAGGCCGCCAAAGGCGGCGGCGACGATGTTGACGACCCAGCCGATTGCGCCGCGTCCGTTCGACCAGGCCTCGTAAATCGCGACAGCCAGCACGACGAGGGCAAGCACCAGCATGAAGCTCATCGAGCCGCCGACGCTCGACGTCGGGCCGAAGACCTCCAGCAGCACCACGGCCGCCACCGCAAGCAGTGTGATCGTCTTCACGACGCTCCCCCGTTAGTGCCCAAACAACAAGACCACAGAGCCGATCGCGATGCAGACAAGACCGAAGACGGCCGTCGCGATCTCGACGGCGTTTTCCAGGCCGAAGAACCTGACGACCGCGCTCCATGCGGCAGACAGGAGAATATCCACGATCGCGCTAAGCAGGGCATGAAGCATAGCAATTGGTCGCGCCGCCGGCGTTGGGGTTCGGTGACGGTGTATCAAATTCATCAGCCGTCGCCCCTCAGCATGAGCAAGATTATGGTGACAGTGCTGGCCTGCTCACCCGCAGGCTCTGCGGATTCGGTCCACGCTTGGCTGGTCTGTTTCCACCAGCCGCTTCCCCTGGCGCGCCCGCCCCCTGCCCCTCCTGCCCGTTTCCTGCTATCTCCTGTCCCCGCCGTCCCGGCCCAAAGCAAAACCCCACCCGTTCCAGGGAGCAACAACCATGCGATACCTCCACACCATGCTGCGCGTGCGCAATCTCGATGTCGCGCTGAAATTCTATGTTGATGCTTTCGGGTTGAAGGAGGTGCGGCGGATCGAGAACGACAAGGGGCGGTTCACGCTGGTGTTCTTGTGCTCGGCGGACGATCTCGAGGCGCTGAAGAAGCAGCCGCAGTCGCGCGGCGCGCCGCTGGTCGAGCTCACCTGGAATTGGGACGAGGAGAAGTATGGCGAGGATCGCTTCTTCGGCCATCTCGCCTATGAGGTCGACGACATCTACGCCACCTGCGCACAGCTGATGAAGGCCGGCGTCACCATCAACCGTCCGCCGCGCGACGGCAACATGGCCTTCGTCCGTTCGCCGGACCTGCATTCGATCGAGCTGCTGCAGAAGGGCGAGCCGAAGCCGCCGCAGGAGCCCTGGGCGTCGATGCCCAACACCGGCCACTGGTAGGTTCGAGACGCTGGAACAAGCCCTCGCCGCCTGCGTTCACTCTCCGACAATGCGATTGGAGGAGAAAATCATGGGACGCGGAATTCTATTGTGGATGCTTGGCGTGCCGATCCCGGTGATCATTCTGTTGTGGCTGTTCTTCGGCCGCTGAGCGACGGGTTCAACTTGCCGGTTTGTTTCGCAACGAAAGCTCCGCCTCGGGCGGAGCTTTTTGCATGAGAGGCGCGCCGCAATCGCGCATCGCTCCGAACGGCGAATTCCGCTATCACCCGCGGCAAGCGACAACGCCGCGGGAGACGCTCCATGCCTGACACCAAGCTGACGATCTGGGGCCGCGCCAATTCGGTCAACGTGCAGAAGGTGCTGTGGTGCCTCACTGAGCTCGCTTTGCCCTATGAGCGTATCGACGCCGGCATGAGTTACGGCCGGACCCGCGAGGCCGACTATCTCGCGATGAACCCCAATGCGCGGATCCCGACGCTGGCCGAGGGCGACTTCGTGCTGTGGGAGTCCAACTCGATCATGCGCTATCTCTGCCTCGCGCATGGAAGCGGCACGCCGATCTACCCGGAGGCGCCGAAGAGCCGCGCATCGGTCGACCGCTGGCTCGACTGGACGCTGTCGACGGTGCAGCCGGTCGACCGCCCGGTGTTCTGGGGCATCGTGCGCACGGCGCCCGCCGAGCGCGACATGATCCAGGTGCAGCGCGATGCCGATGCCGCCGCCGAGGTCTGGGCGATCGCCGACCGCCTGCTCTCCTCGCGCCGCTTCATCGAGGGCGATGCGTTCACGCTCGCGGACATCGCGCTCGGCTCCTATGCCCGCCGATGGCTCGGCGTCGAGGGCATCACCCGGCCGGCACAGCCGCACCTGACGCGCTGGCTCGCCGAGCTCGGCAAACGGGCCGGATTTGCACAGCATGTCGCACCGCCGATGTCGTGAGCCGGCAGGGCTGCATAAGCCGCGGTGAGAGCGCGATGAATCCGCGCTTCGGCGCAATCCTCCGGCGCCAACTCAGCACTTGACGCTACTGTGCATGGGGTTGTTTTCGCGTTTTTGTTTTGGCTCAGCGCCAGCCGCGCTCGACCAGCAGCACGCAGACGATCAGCACCAAGGTCACCACCGCGGTCGCCAGCCGCGCCGTCCAGCTCAGGCCGCGGCCGACCCACCACAGCAGCGCGCAATACATCAGCACGGGAACGATGAGGTCGAGGCGCAGCAGATCCACTGGCATGGGCCTCTAGCGCCTCACGGTGGTGTCGATGCTGATCGAGCCGCCGATCTTCACGCAGGTCCCGGTGCTCTCCACCATGACGAAGCGCGGGCCGTAAGTGGCGCAGGAGCCCGCTCGTGTCTTCCCGCCCGCACCCTTCAGCGGCACGGCCGAGCCTGCCTTCGGCTGCTCGGCAGTCGGCAGACGCAGGGCTTCCGCCGCGGCGGCGGACGTGGCGAAGAACGGGATCAGGATGAGGAGCGACACGCGCATGGCGGCCTTCTAGCCCGGACGGGCGCCGCGCGCCATCGGGGCGGCCGCGGCCGCGATCAGATGAACTTGATGCCGGCTGATTTGCCGCGGCGCCAGACCACCTGGCAGCTCCGCCCGGTGCGTGCATCGCGCGCGAAGGCGAGCCGGATCACGCCCGGGAGCTGGCTCGCGTCCTCGTCCAGCGTGATCTTGGCGCCGGAATCCGAGATGTCCTGGACCAGACAATGGCGCGCGGCGAAGCCACCGTCGAGGGTGATCCAGGCATGCTGCGACAGCAGCTTGCGGGCTGGGCGCTTTTTCGGCGGTGGCATTGGCAAAGATCTCCCCCTCCAGCGCTACTCAGGGAACCCTAAGAAACCGTTGAAATCGCCTCCGGATCACCCCGGGGCCGGCGCTGTCCACCGGGGACAAAAGACCGGTCCCGGACGGCTTGCCCGGAGCCAGAAAGGCCACTATACGTTCGCCCGCTGCAAGCCGCCGGGTTCGACTCGGCCGGCCAGCGGCTGTGCCGGGGATAACGGCAGGGCCCTGCGTTTGCTCCCTTCGTCTATCGGTTAGGACGCCACCCTTTCACGGTGGAGAGAGCGGTTCGATTCCGCTAGGGAGCGCCACCTGTGTCGTCACGGCGTTGTTTTCCTTTCACTTTTCGTGATTTTCCCCAAACTCGTGGAAGCGGTTTGGGGAAACTTGTTCGCCCGATGTTCGTTCAGCTTCACCACGGCGCGCTTGCCACCGCGCTTGCGGTCGGCTTCGCGGGTGTAGCGCTCGGCCTCGGCGAGCGTCTTGTGGCCGAGCGCGGCCATGATGTCGTGGGCCGAGCAACCAGCATCAGCAAGCAGACGGCCGAGCGTCTTGCGGAGACCATGGGGCCGGCAGGTTAGATCGGTAATGCCGGCGGCCTGGATGGCATCGCGCATGAACCCGGAGAAACCGTCGACAGTGAATGGCTTTCGCCATTCAGTGACGAGGACGCAGACGTGCTTCCGCGGTGTTGCCGCGAGCGCTTTCTCCAGATCCTCGCTGATCGCCATGTCGACCGCCACGCCGGTCTTGTGGCGGCGATAACAGGCGCCGTCGTCAACCTGGTGCCACGTGAGAAGATGAGTGTCGATGCGGGCGGTGCCCATATTCAGCATCAGTGCGTAGGCGGTGCGTTGCTTTGTGCCGATCGCCCAGCGGCGTTCATAGGCGGCGAGCTCAGCATCGGTCCACGCTCTGATCTCTTTCCCCTTCGGCCTCTTGATGCCGAGCGACGGATCATGTTTCAGCCAGCCCTTTCCGATCGCGTGCTTGATCAGTATCCGGACCTTCTTAAGGGTGTCGAGGGCGGCGCCTGGACGATCGGCCAACGGATCGAGAATGAAGGTTTGGATGCGGTCTTGAGTTAGACCGGCCACCGCACGGTGACCATGGTCGACCCGGATTTGTTCGAGCCGCGATGTATAGCCGTCCTTGCTCGTCTCGCTCAGTGCCGTGTACTGGCCGCTCGCCCTATATGACGCGATTAAAGCGCCGATCGTGCCGGGAGCATCCTTCTTGATGGTTGGCTTCGATGTTTCACCGGCCATGGCGGCGGCATAGGCATCGCGAAATTCCTGGGTGGTTGGATCATCGGGCAACCGGATCCGGGCCCCCTTCCCGATCCTGAACGAAAGATAGGTTTTCCCCTTAACGTGATTTCGGTCGACGTTCGGTGGCAGCTTGCGCGGCATGTCTCAGCCCCATCCCTGGTCTGCGGCGATCGTTTCTTCCTCGCCACGATGAGGTAGAGAGTCTACCGCGGCGTCGAGTTCCCGAACATCCCAGGCAAGGCGCCTCTGCACCAGAACTCTCGGGCGAGGCATTCGCCCCTCTTCGACCATCTTGTCGAAGGTATTCGGGGAAACGCTGATGTACGCGGCGGCCGCGTCGCGCCCGATCAGGCGTGGCGGGAGTGAAGGCGGAAGGGCGGCTTGACGACCCATCAGCCTAGCCCGCAGGTTCGATGTTCGTCCGTTCCTGGAGGATGAGCGGATTTGCAGGAGCGGATTGTTTCGTGTCCGCCGCAACCTGGCCATCCAGAATGCTTTGCCAAAGCAAGGCGGGCACGCGCAGTTTGCGGCCGAGCTTGATGGTCGGCATCTGCCCCGTACTAGCGGCGCGGTAGCTCGCATTACGACCCAGCCCAGCCATTGCTCCAGCCTGAATGACTGAGTAGGTCCGATTTTGTGCTTCGCTTGCCATGGGCCGACCTGTGTTATCTCGTGCCCGAATAACTCAAGCCGTGCCGGTGCGCCTGGTGAGATCCTCAAAACCGTTACAAAAGCATCACATGACAGCCCTCCCCCCTATCCCTCCCGAGCCATTGGAAAGTGAGTTGACGTGGAGCCGGGACGTGCTGGGGTACGAGATAAAAAGGTTTGGACGATTAGGCGCCTATATCCTGGGGCGAAGCGAAAAGACGGTACCGTTAAATCCTTTGGCCGGCGGCCAAACCTATCTTGCTTTCGCCCAAGTAGATTCGGAGGAGAGGCTGTTGCGGTTCGTAGAGCTCCACGGATTGTTGGAGCACAAAAGAACCCCCAAGCCTGTCAGAAGAAAAGCGGACCCACCCTTCGAATTGTTGCCGGAGCAAGCCGATGGGGAAAGAGTCAAAGACCTGCTTGAGCAAGCGCTGCGCTTTCGAGAGGTCCTCCAATGGAACACAAATCGGAGAAAGCGACCCTCCAAAGAGGCGATGGCCTGGATAGAACGATTATTGGAGCCTGAGGGGCTGGGAAGAGTCTATCTGGACCTCGGGTCATCAGCATTAGGCCCCGCGGGAGGATCGCTCCGGCCAGTTTTCAGGCCCGATACGCTTCTGAACGGAATGCTTTGGCAGCTCGCCTTGGCGGTATCGGGGGGCAAACACTTCAGGACCTGCGCGTGGTGCGGCTCGTTGTTCGAGGTTGGCCCTGGCTCAGGGCGGCGCGCCCATTCCGAATATTGCTCACCTGAGCACCGCATCCTTTTCAATAGCCGAAAGAGATCCAGGACAACCCGCGCGCCGGCGCCTTGATCGCTGCGCACCCGGCGATTAGAGCCACTTTTCGACAATCAAGCGATCGTAAGCCGCTCTGATATGGGCTGGCGGCATGATCTGACGCTTTCGCTCGTTCCACCCTTGGACAGCTTTCACAATCTCATCAAAGCTGGCGTCGGACTTTTCGCTGGCGGTCCAATGAACAGTTGCTAATAGCTCCATTCCGTAGGGTGTTTCGAACCCATCGATCAGTCGGCTGATGCGCTCTACTCGCGCGCCAGTCTGATCGTCAGCGTTCTCAACAAGCAGCTTCTCAGCTTCGTCGAGCGCCGGTGCTAAAACCATTATCTCGGATGGCTTCGTTCCATCACCAACCCCCGTCAAGAAAGCTCCGTCCATTTTCGTGAGCACATGACGAAGAGCTGGCGCGTAGGGACCGAACTTGTTCTTTTCGAATCTCAGCGTTCCCAGGTTCTGTCCGGCCGTTTGCAGAAAATAGGCTAGTTTCTGTACCTCGATCTGAGTCAGCGGGTACATCATTTCCCGATAAATCGATAGGAGCTTGACGATCGCCGCTCGGCCCGGAGTCATTTTAGGCGTATTGGCCTCAGGGACGAGCTCTCGGACTCCTTCGCGAGCTGTCGGTGCAAACAACTTGACCTCGACCTCCGGGAGCCCTTCAAACGCTGATTCAATCAAGGGCCTAACGTCTGACCACTCAAGGCCGCCATTCCCGCAACCCAGCGGCGGAATCGCGATCGACTTGATGTTGAGGGCCTTCACTTGCGCGATCAAATCAACCAAACCGCACTCAATGTCGGACATGCGCGACAGCTGACGCCAGTGGCGTTTTGTTGGAAAATTGATGATGTATTTGGGCTCAACAAGGCGGCCATTGTCGAACACGAACATCTTGCAAGGGACTACTTCCTTCCGTTTGCAAGCTGCTTCGTACGCCTTGAAATTTGCAGGCCACTTGCGTCGAAACTGGAGGGCAATGCCTTTTCCCATAACACCGACCGTGTTGACGGTGTTCACGATCGCGTCGACGCGCTGTTCGAGCAGGTCGCCCTCAGCGATCTTTACGGTCATTTGCTGCCTATCAATAGTACCAACCTGGATGCACAACGACTTGAGGCTGCCAGGTAGTTCCCCCCAGTGCGGTACGAACCCGCACCTCCATGTTCGCATTCCGTACCCCGATTTGGGTGATGGCGGCAAGCGGGAAGCGTTCATGGACAAGGAATTCCGCCTGCCGGATCTCCTTACGCTGAGCGTACTTCGTCGGCGAATGGCGGCTGTTCCAAAATTGGCAATAACCCTCTAGCTGAGGATCTTCATAGAAGAGGTCCCACGCGATTTCCTTGAGATCCGCCAGCGATCCGAAAAACCGGGCGTAATGGAGGGCAGCGTGAAGGTCGGTGAATACGTAGGGTAGGCCAAGCTGGGCTACCCGTTGCGCATCAGAAACAAGGTAAACGATATCGTCTTGGCGAAAAGGACAGTTTGGAACGTTGCCGCTGTTGATGGTCAAGAGCATCGGCGACCGCGGTGCGAAGTAGAATGGAACGTAGTCGTGCAGGATTCCGTTCGGGGCTAAGGTAACCTGGCGGCCGGCCCGCCGACCTTGGATGTTTTGATAAGCAATATTAGCGGCTTGGCACCCTGCCTGCGAAACAAGTGTTTTCGATAGCAGGTGCCCGGCCCCGGCAATAGCTGCCAGGTTGGGTATAGCCGTCATGTGAAAGATGAGCGTGGGGTTCCGATAGGTCACTGTCGCTCCTAAGACATAACCGCCTTGACGCTAGTTTGCTTTATGGCAAATATAGCAAACATGACAAACAGGCAAACGATTCCTTCGATGCTTCGTGCAATTCGCGCCAAGCTCGATCTTACTCAGGAACAGCTCGCTGAGCGTTTAGGCGTTTCATTCGCAACGGTGAACCGATGGGAGGGCGGCTCAAATGAGCCGCAAAAGGCCGCCCGCGAGGTCATTGCCGCCCTTGCACGCGAGGCCGACATTCTTTCCGAGACCGAGCCAGCCACCGCTGTTGAGGGAGCCGCGGCGGTAACTCGTCGTCGCCGCGGAAGCGGCGTTGCCGGAGCCGCACCTTCCACTAAACCCATGGAGCAGATGCTCTGGGATGCAGCCTGCTCCATTCGGGGCGAGAAGGACGCCGCCAAGTTCAAAGACTATTTACTGCCGCTCCTGTTCCTGAAGCGCCTGTCGGACGTATTCGACGACGAGATCACGCGACTCGCTGAGGAATATGGCGACGAGGAAACCGCGCTTGAGATCGCCGAAAGCGATCATTCCTTGCTCCGCTTCTATCTGCCGCCCGAAGCCAGATGGGGAGTCATCAGCGGTCGCAAGAGCTACGATTGGTCTCTCGACGACAAAGGCGAGAGCACGAAACCCAAGGACATTGGCGAGCACCTGACCAAGGCGGTGCGCGCCGTCGTGAAACAGAACCCTTCGCTGTCGGGCGTCATCGACGTGGTCGATTTCGCCGCCGAGCGCAACGGCGAGCGCGACGTCAACCCGGCCAAATTGCGCGCCGTTATCGAGACGTTTTCGGACGCCCGCTACCGCCTGGGCCTTTCCGACGTTCAACCGGATTTCCTCGGCCGCGCCTATGAATACTTGCTGCGGAAATTCGCGGAAGGTTCGGGGCAGAGCGCGGGCGAGTTCTTCACGCCGACCGAGGTCGGTTTCCTGATGGCCCACATGATGCGACCGCGCCCGGGCGAGGATTGCCACGACTATGCCTGCGGCTCCGCTGGCCTCCTGGTGAAGCTGCAATTGGTAGCCCGCGAGCTCGATCCGACCAGCAAGGTGCCGCTCAGACTCACCGGCCAAGAACTTCAGGCCGAAAGCTACGCCGTCGCGCAGATGAACGGCATTATCCATGACATGGAGATCGAGATCGCCCGCGGCGACACGATGATCAACCCGAAATTCCGCACGGCCGACGGCAGGGTGAAAACCCACGACATCGTCGTCGCCAATCCGATGTGGAATCAGCCTTTCAATCCGGACGTGTTCGCTAATGATCCATTCGACCGCTTCCGCACGGCGGGCGGCATCACCACCGGCAAGGGCGATTGGGCGTGGCTCCAGCACACGCTTGCCTGCCTCAACGAGCACGGTCGCGCCGCCGTGGTGCTCGACACCGGCGCGGTGACGCGCGGCTCGGGTTCAAAGAACGAGGACAAGGAGCGCAATATTCGCAAATGGTTCGTTGATCGCGACCTGATCGACGGCGTGATCCTCTTGCCCGACAACCTTTTCTATAACACCAGCGCCGCTGGCGTGATCGTGCTGCTCAGCAAGCGCAAACCGGCCCCGCGCAGGGACAAGATCGTTCTTCTCAACGCCAGCCGGCGAGTGAAGAAGGGCAAGCCGAAGAATTATGTTCCAGAGGATGATATTCGGCCATTAGCCGCGGCGTTCCTTAAAGGCGAGCCGGTAGAAGGCGAGGTTGCGATCATTACGCGCGAGCAGGCTGAGGAAGCCGACTACAACCTCAGCCCCAGCCGGTGGATTCAGCAGAATGGAGATGTCGAGCACGGCTCAATCCCTGTGCTTCTGCAGGAACTTGAGCGCCTCCACCAGCTGGACGCATCGCTGACTGGCGATGTCCTTAAAGCTCTGGGGCCGCTCGCCAAGGAGGCGACGAATGGCTAAGTGGAGGACTGAGACTGTCGAAGACTGCCTTGTTCGACTCCCTCTCGCGGCTATTCCAAAGCTCCAAACGCGAGACTATCACCCGTCTGGGCGTCACCCGATCATCGATCAGGGACAATCCCTCATTGCTGGCTGGACGGATGACGAGAGCGGGCTAATAGCCCAGAATTTGCCGGTCGTTGTTTTTGGCGACCACACACGGGCCTTCAAGTTTGTGGATTTTCCGTTCGTTCGAGGAGCGGATGGGACTCAGGTGCTCAAGCCAAAGCCGGACATTGATCCGCTCTTTTTCTACTATGCGCTCCGGGCTCTCGATCTTCCTACCCGCGGGTACAATCGTCATTTCAAAGCCCTGAAAGAAAAAGAAATCTCGGTGCCGTCGAGGCCCGAGCAGAACGATATCGGGCGCGTGTTGAAGGCGGTCGAAGGCACGCTAAACCTTCAAGATGAAGAACTGGCGGCATGGGATCGGTGCAAACGCGCGGCGATGCGGACGCTGTTCACGCGGGGGCTTCGCGGCGAGCCGGAGAAGGAAACTGAAATCGGCCTGGTACCGGAGAGCTGGAAGATTGAACCGCTCGACACACACTTTTCTGCGGTCTCGGGCGGGACACCATCGCGCGGCAACCCTTCCTATTGGACGGGTGGCGTGATCCCATGGGTGAAGACCACTGAGGTCAACTATTGCGTTATCGAGTTTACCGAGGAGCACATTACGGATGAGGGTTTGAATAACTCCGCTGCGAAGCTCTTGCCTGCGGGAACGCTATTGCTCGCGATGTACGGACAGGGCGTCACGCGGGGAAAGGTTGCGATCCTTGGAATCGATGCCGCTTGCAATCAAGCTTGTGCGGCGATGAATCCTCGCGACGACGCTATTCTCAC
The DNA here is from genome assembly GCF_002278135.3 of Bradyrhizobium ottawaense. Classification (NCBI taxonomy): domain Bacteria; kingdom Pseudomonadati; phylum Pseudomonadota; class Alphaproteobacteria; order Hyphomicrobiales; family Nitrobacteraceae; genus Bradyrhizobium; species Bradyrhizobium ottawaense. The sequence continues at coordinate 4,516,391 of NZ_CP029425.2, forward strand.
TAAGTATCTGTATCATTTTCTTACGAGCCGCTATGAGGATTTGCGCCAGCTTGCGCATGGGGGGCAGCAGCAGAACCTGAATCTCGATATTGTTCGTGCCTTTCAGATTGCCTACCCGATCGATGTAGCAGAACAGCAAGAAATTGTCGGCGCTATCGACGCCATCGACCGTAAGATTGGACTGCACAGGCGCAAGCGCGCCGTGCTCGACGAGCTTTTCAAATCGCTCCTGCACAAGCTGGTGACCGGCGAAATCCAGGTCGGCGACCTCGATCTGTCCGCGCTCGATTTGTCCAAGGTCGCGGAGGTTGCCGCATGACCGAGATCACCAAGGATCACGTTGAATGGGCGATGGTCGGCCGCTTGCGGCTGATGCTTGAGGAGCCGCCGCATCAGACCTTCAACGTAACGCAGACCTATGCGCTCTTCACGTCGGTCCTTTGCTGGGTGATGCAGCGAGTGCGCATCAAGTCGCATGAAGTCGTCAGCAAGGACGACAAGGAGGCATCTAGTCTGTTCAAGAGGCTGGAAGGTGATTCGATCAGTGCCGATCCCTGGCGCCTTCATGTCGCCCCGACCGGGCGGATCGAGCGCGTAGGAGCGTTGGGCGTTCCAGTCCCCATGCCACGGGGGTTTGAGGCCCACACAGCAGCGCGCTTTCTTATCAATCTGCGTGACGCCACCGCTCACGGCGATGCGCGCAACGTCGAGCCGTTCAATAACGGCAGTCTGCTGGTTGGCTTCACTTTCTCGTGCGCGGAATTCAAAAACCGAAAGATTGCATGGGACGGAAGCATCACCCTTCTCGAAGCCGATTTGCGCCGGATCGGTATACAATTGGCGAAGCTTTATTGCGACGCCATTCGGCACAGTGAGCCGCATCGGCGCGATGGCCACTTCGGTAACGACGCCGCTTCGATCAAGGAGGTCGCGGCATGAAAAAGCCTCTCAAGATCAGCGAAGCCGGCACCGTTCAATTCCCGATGGTGAAGCACGCTGTCGAGATCGGCTGGACGTCTATCACCCCCGAAGTCGCCAAGCAGAAGCGCGGCGGCGAGGCCGGAATGCTGCTGCGCGACGAACTGGAGGCGAAGCTCGCCGAGTTCAACCCGTGGATGACCAAGGATGCCATCCGTTCGGTCATCGAAACGCTCGACGCCATTCCGCCAACGATCGAGGGCAACCGCGAGATGCTGTCGTGGCTACGTGGCGAGCGGCAATGGTACGACGAGGACGAAAAACGCCATCGCCGGGTGACGCTGATCGATTTTGAGCACCCCGACGCCAACGCCTTTCACGTCTCATGGGAGTGGGCTCTCAAGCCGCCGGCCCGCAAGGGCAACCGCGCCGACGTGATGTTTCTCGTCAATGGCGTGCCGGTCTGCATTGTCGAGCATAAGAATCCCAAAGACGGCGACGCCATCGAGCGCGCCATCAAGCAGTTGCGGCGCTACGAGATGGAGACGCCGGAACTGATCGGCTCCCCGCAGCTTTTCAACGTCACACATCTGCTCGATTACTGGTACGGTGTCACCTGGAATGCCAATCGCCGGTTCCTCGCCCGCTGGAAGCAGGCGCCCGATGAAGCCTATCGCTTCGCTGTGCAAGCCTTTTTCGAGCGCACCGACTTTCTGCGAACGCTCCAGCACTGGATTCTGTTCTACATCGAGGACAGCGAGACAAAAAAATCTGTGCTGCGCCAGCATCAGCGCCGTGCCATCGACACAGTGATCGAACGTTGCGCCGATCACACCAAGGATCGCGGTCTTGTCTGGCATACCCAAGGCTCGGGCAAGACCTTCACCCTGCTCACGGCTGCCCGCCTGATTTTGGAGCAAAAGGAGCGCTTCAAGAACGCGACGGTGATCCTGGTGGTCGATCGCACCGAGCTTGAAGGTCAGATGAAAGGTTGGGTCGAGAGACTGCTCGGCGAGATGCAGAAACAGGACATCGCGACCTGGCGGGCCAACACCAAGGCCGCATTGCAGGACTTGCTTAAGAGCGACAAGCGGGGCTTGATCCTGTCGATGATCCACAAGTTCGAAGGCGTCGATAGGGACAGTAACACCCGCGACAACATCTACGTTTTCATCGACGAGGCCCATCGCTCGGTCGCCAAGGACCTCGGCACCTACCTCATGGCTTCGGTGCCAAACGCCACGATCATCGGCTTCACCGGCACGCCGATCGCCAAGACCGAACAGGGCGAAGGCACATTCAAGATCTTTGGAAAAGACGACGAGCGCGGCTACCTCGACAAGTATTCGATCGCCGAGTCCATCGAAGACGAAACAACCCTTCCGATCAAGCACGTCATGGCGCCGAGTGAGATGACCGTGCCGGCCGAACGGCTCGACAAGGAGTTTTTCGAGCTGGCCGAAGCCGAAGGCGTGACCGACATCGACGAGCTCAACAAGGCGCTGGACCGCGCCGTCGGCCTTCGCACCTTCCTCACGGCTGACGACCGCATCGAGAAGGTGGCCGCCTACGTCGCCGAGCATTTCAAAGAGAACGTCCTGCCGCTCGGTTACAAGGCATTTCTGGTCGGTGTGAACCGCGAGGCATGCGCCAAATACAAGAAGGCGCTGGACAAGCTGTTGCCTGCCGAATGGAGCGTGCCGATCTACACCGAGAACGCGTCGGATATTGTCGATCGACCGCTGGTCCATGAACTCCAGGTGAGCGACGAGCGCGAAGCCGATGTGCGCCTTTTGTTCAAAAAGTCAGGTCAGGATCCGAAAATACTGATCGTCACGGACAAGCTGCTCACTGGTTACGACGCGCCGCTGCTTTATTGTCTCTACCTCGACAAGCCAATGCGTGACCATGTGCTTTTGCAAGCCGTGGCGCGCGTGAACCGTCCCTATGTCGATCCTCAAGGCATCCAGAAGCGCGTTGGTCTCGTGGTGGACTTCGTCGGTGTGCTGCGCGAACTCAAGAAAGCGCTGAAGTTCGATTCGTCCGATGTGAGCGGCGTGATCGAGGACCTCGATCTTCTTCTCAAGGATTTCCTGGACAAAATCGCCAGGGCCGAAAAGGACTATCTTGACGTCGATGAAGGCGGCGACGCCGATGAAAAACTGGAGCGCATCGTCTATGGGCGCTTCCTCGAACCGGAGACGCGCAAGGCATTCTTCGAAGCTTACAAGGAGATCGAGGCCCTTTGGGAAATCTTGTCCCCGTCGCCAGAGCTCCGAGATCACATCGTGACGTTCAAACACCTGGCGCAGCTCTATGCCGCCGTGCGCAACGCCTATGCCGAGAAGATCGGCTTCGTCGCCGACCTCGCCTATAAGACCAAGCGCCTCGTCGAGGAAAGCGCCACGCAGAGCGGGCTCGGCAACCTGACTAAGAGCGTGACCTTCGACCTGAAGACGCTGGAAGCCATGCGTGGGGAAAAGGGACTGGATGAGGGCAAGGTCTTCAACCTAGTGCGCGGGCTGCAAAAAGAGATCGACGACGACTCGAATGCCGCGCCCGTTCTGCAACCGCTTAAGGATCGTGCCGAGCGCATCCTGAAAGACATGGAAAGCCGAAAGACGACCGGCCTCGCGGCAATGGACTTGCTGGCGGCACTTGCTGCCGAGAAGGATGCCGCGGCAAGGGCTGCCAAGGAGACCGGACTTTCGGCGAAAGCCTTCGGCATATACTGGGCGCTCAAGGACGATGACGCGCTCAAGAAAGGCGGCGTTGCACCCTTGGACCTTGGCAAGGAGGCCGAGAAGCTGATGACTCGTTTCCCGAATGCCCAAGTCAATGCGGACGAGCAGAGGCAGTTCCGGGCAGCCCTCTACCGGCCGTTACTCGGAGTCGAACGCGAGGCTCGCTCCAAGATTGTCGATTTGATCGTCGAGATCGTAACGCGATGAAGTGGCCGACGAACGGGTCGCTCACATCGTCCGCGAGGCTGAAGCGACGAGTGGATGTGTGGGCGGTCAAGCTGCGGGTAATGCCCAAGACCGTGCGCGTGCAGCGTATGACCCACAAATGGGGATCGTGCTCCTCCACGGGTACGATCACGCTAGCAATTGACCTCGATGGCGAGAGCGCAGATTTTCAAGATTTCGTCGTGGTGCATGAACTACTGCATCTGAAGGTTCCTAATCACGGAAGATTATTCAAGGCTCTAATGACCGCGAACGTTCCCAAGTGGCGTCAACAGGACATCTATCGGCGCAAGCAAATTCGCCCAACTTAGACCGGTCATTGGGTTGTGCTCGGCTCTGGCGACGGTCGATCGCGTGCACTTCATGCTTGCCTCTTGGCCGCGCAAGCTCAAGAGTCAGGCGAGGATGTTGAGCGATGCGGCGCATGAGGTTACTTGCGCAGGCGCAGGAGATTGATGAACCGCATCGTCAAGGTCGTTTCGACCTGCACGACACCGTCGGACGGTGTCACGCACCAACGCCGCATTTCTAGAGAAAGAGCGATCGTCACCGAGGCCGGGGCGCTGAGCAGGATTAGCCACGGATAGTGATTTCGACCGCCTCCGGCGGGACGCCAAAAGTTTTTGCCAGTCCTGCCTTCGCCTCCATGATGGTAAGTGCCCGGATCGATTTCGTCGAGGGCGCCGGCGGAGAGGCCCCAGGATCGAGCGGTTCACTCCAGAGCGCCTGCGCCCCGAAACCATCTCCGACACCTCGGGGACCGCGCCCCTCTTCATGGTACAGCGCGATCCAGTTCGGCAAATGGCCGATACCCGCCTCTTCGTGAGCGGCCTGGTTGGCGTCGAACGCCGCCTTCATGGTGGCCTGATCGAACATGCTGACGATCATTGTGTCGTCGCCTGAGGACATCGGACCCACGACCACGACGAAATCGCTATCGTCCAAGCCGCTCCATGTTCCGTCGTCCCGCTTGCCAAATGAGATGCGGCCTCCCGTACTCGCCTTGATGACGCATCGGACCGACTTTCGATCGACCGTGAGCTCCAGTCGCTCCCCTGCCAGCACTCCTTGCCCAGAGAGGGATTTCAACGCCCCATAGCGACGCCCCAAGATGTTATGGACCCGGGGCAGCATTTCTTTTTTGTTCATTTGAATTCTCCTTAGTTTATATTTGAAGGTAACATAACTTACCTCAAAAAATAAACAAGGGGTTTAGGTAACTTCTTGACAGGCAGCACTTCTGTCCAGTATTCTCAAGAAATCTGTACAGAAGTGAGATCTAACTAGATGAGACGCAATGTAAAAAGGGTGGAAGCAGTTGCATATCTACGCACTTCGTCAGCCGCGAACGTTGGTACTGACAAGGACAGTGATCGCCGACAACGCGCTGCAATAGGAAGCTTCGCCGATTCGAACGGGTACGAGCTCGTCGGCGAGTTCTACGATGCGGCGGTCAGCGGTGCAGACCCGATTGCAGAGCGGCCCGGTTTTGCGGCGATGCTCGACCGCATCGCCGGCAACGGTGTCAGGACCATCCTGGTCGAAAGCCCGGATCGCTTTGCGCGAGACTTGGCAGTCCAACTCGCCGGTCATGATCATCTCCGCAGCCTCGGTATCACGCTGATTCCCGCGAGCTCGCCAGACTTCTTCATCGAGGACACACCAACGGCGGTGTTAGTGCGCCAAGTTCTGGGTGCCATAGCGCAGTTCGAGAAGGCAACCACGGTGGCGAAGCTTCGCGCCGCGCGCCAGCGCAAGCGTGAGGCGGTCGGAAAGGTCGAGGGCCGGAAGAGCTGGGCCGAGCTCAGTCCAGAACTGGTTGCCACAGCAAAGCGTCTACGGCGGCGGTCGCCGAAGGGCCACCAGCGCTCATTGCGTGAGGTCGCCGATGAACTCGCCAGAATGGGCTTCACCAACGAACGCGGAGCGAGATTTTCAGCATCCTCGATTGCTTCCATGGTCTCTAGCTAGGCGGCCTCCACCCATAGGCGATGTACGCTCACGCCGCATAACAGCGAAGGGTCACAAGCCGCCCCTGTGGGCCACATCAGCGTAGGTCGGTTAGTCTCCCAGAAGCCGACCTTGTCGCGTGCTGACCAGAAGTCAGCCCTGGGCCAGAAGGCGACAAGAATTGACCACTTAGTCTAACTCACCAAGCAGCGTCGTGGGCTTGCCGTCCCGATGAAGCGCCGTCTTTTCGTTTAGAAAATCATTAATGACTATTTTGAGCAGCTCGATAGCCAAGGGATCAGTTGCGGCCGAGCGCAACCTTTCGTACTGAGCTATCCTGAGATCGACTTCGTCACACCTGATGCACATAGTGCGCTCCGCTAAGGGCGGGAGCACAGGTGTCTCTCAGTCACCGATAGAGGCCGCTTACCGGGCGGTGATGCTACCCGCCTAGCACGTCCCGGGCATTATTCCTAACCGATGTCTTTCCCGACCTCTTGTCAGTTCCATCCCCAATACTAAAAGAACGATCAAAGGTCCGCTCAGGTTGAGTATACTTGGTTCGCTCTAACTTAATGAGCGCGCCTATGTCAGGTGCGGCCTAACTTCGCAGACGGGCCAACACCAGCCGCTACCGAGGGAACGGTCATGGGTCGCGCGGCTGTATTTCTGCATAGACGTCCTTTACCGCCTGATAGCACTCGCAGACTGCTTCTTTCATGCGATCATGGTCGATGATCCGGATCTTTCCTCGCCTATATTCGATCAAACCAGCTTCTTGCAAAGTTTGCGCAGCAAGCGTCACGGTCGTCCGCTGCGCGCCGAGCATTTCGGCCAAGAACTCTTGGTGAAGTCCAGCATATCGCTTCCCGATAAGTCCCTTGCTCTTAGTAGCCAGCGGCAGAGCCTCGCCTCGACCGTGTGGGACGACATGCAGGCGGCTGACTGCTGGGCCTGCGTAAACATCGCTTGCTCATGACGGATCAGCGTCGAGATCATATTCGCACTTTGCAGCGCCGTCGACGCAACGTTACCGATGTCGCAGACTAAGCAGCTGCCCGCCAGTTGCACGATCGCCCGGTTTAGGGACTTCTTGCCGGCCAATGCTGCGGATGCGCCCAGGACACCGTCTCGGCCGACCATGGCTGCTTCCACAGAGATGCCGGAACTCAGATTGATCACTAAAGAGATTACGGCGCCTGTCGGGAAATAGACGAGGGCAATAGGCTCGCCCGTTTCATAGAGAATCTTCTTCTGTGGAAGCTGCAAGCTCCTCAAGTGGGGCCGAAGCGTTGCGGCGTCAGACGTCGACAACGCCTCCAATATACGATTGGACAGTTCCGCCATGGACCGCACTCCCTGCTTACAGGCGGGAGCGCTACGGTCTCTCAGCCACTGACGCCTGCGGCTTGGGGCCGTCTGTCAGTGATGGGAACCAATCCGTCAGGACGGACATTGTTCCAATTGTGCGAGCGCGGGGCGGTTCGGCCCCTCCCGGCAATTTCGGCGCTATGTCGGGCACAATACAGACGGATTTCGCCCCGTTTCTAATCTTCTCGGGCAGTCCGATACATCGACAGCGGGGTTCCCATGACCGCAAAAAGGCGTCGCGTAAAACACACACTGACGTTTGAAGAACGACTTTCGGAGGAAGCGAGGCGTTTCAAGGAAGCCGCTGAAAGGGAGCCACCAGGCAGCTTGGCTCGCGATCTGCTCTTGCGGCGAGCGAGGCAAGCCGAAACTGCCTCGCGCATGAACGACTGGTTGCGCTCTCCCGGCTTGCAGCAGCCCAAATGAACCGCCCAAAGGTCATCATCGTCGGGTCAGGCGCGGCCGTCTCTATGTTCGCGGTCGATCTCGCTGACGAGGCCGAAGCGCTGGCGCTGGCTCGGCTCATCACGCAGCAAACAGGCCGGGTCGTAACCGTTCACGATGCCGAGGGCGAGTTCGTCGGGACAATTCGACCACTACCCAAAAACTAAGTTTGACATGGGACTAGGGGAACTCCGACGCCGAAGCGCCGGAGCCCCAGTGGCCTCGGTACTCCCAGTGCACCGGGGATCAGGCAGGAAACCACCAAGATTCTCAACGTGCGTGTTCTGGGCTCAGGTGTCATTGACGATTGTCAATCGCCGGGGCTGTACATCGTCGCACTGCCGCTGGGATAGCGCCTATGGGGCGGTAGTATGTCCGCTCTGGGTCAAGCACGGAAGAACTCAGAATGAGCAAATCCGGTCCGCTCTGCCGCAGCTAGCAGACATCGATGGGAGGCGACCCCGGCGCCTCAATCAAAGCAGCCCCAGCTTCTTTCTCACTATGGTCTCTTCCGCCCGCTCCAAAAGCGGCCTCACTAGCTTCGACGGAGGCATTTCGTCGAGCTCCGCTGCATACGCCTGCCACTCCTCTAATGAGTCCCATGGCGAAGGCGGATCGATGAGGCCAATTAAGGTAGTGTCCACATTGAACTTGCTCCATTCTCGCCGCTTCATGTCGGCATCAGTTGCCATGTAAGCGTTCACGGCGAGCCTTCGGAAGACCCGCGCCATTGCCTCCAGCCTCTCTCTTTTTTTGGGATTTAGCTCATTGATTGATTGGCAACTCAACCGGTCCGCCATTCTAAAGTGTTGTTCAGATTTGAACCGCATATCGATTTTTCTAGCTTTGAATCTGGCGAACTGTGCCCGTACGTCGTGTCATGCGCCGGTTGAGGATAAAAACTAGAGGACGCCGGACTTTCTGAGGCACTCGAAGCCGAGATCCTGGACGCGCTTGTTCAGGGCATTGGGCATCGAGGTGTTCTCGACCATGAAGTCCGCATCTGCGCGGGTGAGTATGGCGCCAACAGCGTCCCCATAGCATCGGCAAAACACACCAACACGAGAGGCACGGGATCCTTGGAAAACAGTTTTTTGAGGTGCCTCAATCTCGCATTGCTGCTTAACAAGATTGATGATGTCGTATCGATCCGCCTTGGAAATACCTCCAGGCTTTACATCGAACTCCGCCGCCCACTTGCCAACAAGTTTGCCGGCAGGCATCGCGCAGCACACTACGACGACCAGGCCGACGATGCTCGAAATGGCTTTCCTGTGCGACGGGTTCGAAGTGATGAAGCGCCTCTGTGCCCACTCCGCTGTCCCCCAACCTGCACCGAGGGCTGTAACCGCAGCCGCATAAACGAACCCTTCGGGGACGGTATGCGGACCATCTCCGAACACCAGTGCGCCCACGAACACGAAAACGATTCCGGGAATAAGTGCTCCAACTATAAATCCCGCTAGGATCACTGACACTTTCATCTCGACTCCCCCGGTCGGCGAAACCAATTTCGTGATTTTCAATCTATGCTAGCGCTTTGTTCTATATATCGAGGTGCATATTTTGAACAGATGCATTCGCTTCTCGCATGGATTTGCGAGAGGTGTTTGCAACAAACCTTCGCCGACTGCGAAATGCACAAGGGCTTTCGCAGGACGATCTCGCGTACGAAGCTGGAATGAGCCGAAGCTATTTGAGTCAGCTAGAAAAAGGCGCGTTCTATGCGAGCTTGAAGATCGTGGGCAAGCTGGCTGCGGTACTCCGGGTCGAACCTGCCGAGCTCCTCAGGTTGCCGGCGAGCAAAGCCGGTCGGGAAGCACGCAAATAGGCGCAGATTCACATTCCGGTGTCTCACCGGCCTGCCGGCGAGGGTGTCTCAGCCTAAGTCCTTGCCGTACGTTGAATTTCCACTCGCTGACGTCTGAGACACCCTGTCTCATCTGACGTGCGCGGTGACTCGCGGTGTCTCGCAAGCCGAATTCCATGCAAATCACCCTCGTAGTACGCGACTCAGTCCATTACCGCATCGTTGGTGGGCACCTCGATGCGAGCCGCAGCAGGCAGCACTGAGACACCCTGCTAATTCTTGAGGTGTCTCACCAGCAGTCTCAGCCTCTCGGAGGGTGACTCGCCTTGCCGGCCCTGCCGGCGAACGGATCTTTGTCCCGCGTTCCCCGACAAAGCCCCTAAATTGCCTAAGCGGGCACAGCTTCGCCCCTTTCCGCCTTCAGTCTGGGAAAAGTCCCATTCTGAAGCTCCTGACGAGGGAGAAAGCCCACTCGGCCTCGCGTACTCGGTTGCCCTCCGAACCCTCGTGGGATTCGCGCGGCGTTGGCCCCGCCGCGTCCGCCGTCACGCCTTGTGGAGGGGCGTCACGGTCGGGATGATTTTTTCGGCTCATCCCGCAAGTCGACCGGTTCGGGTTGTCATCCCGCTGACGGTTGCGACTTGCCTTCAACCGCTCCCGGGGTTGCCGGGCACCTGAAGGCCGCGGGAAGGAATGGGGACACCTGAACCCGCGTGTTTTTATTCCGGACCGATCGTCGATCGTAAGCGCTCCGGCGGGAGCTTGCCGCTTTGAGGCGCGGCACCTGGCGGTCATCCATCGGCGGGGGAAAGAGCTACTCTCTTCCCTCCCCGGCGACGAGATCATGGCCGATCTCGACTCGTCGCTATTCTCGCGACGGTCGGCCGAAGTACCTCGATTGCGGCGGGAACCTCCGAACAGGCCCGCAATCGCAGAGCCCACGGCTGACCGAACGCGGCGGTTCGTCAGCGCGTGAGCGCCGTTTCTTGAGCCTTCGCCTCGCCTTCGTCAGGACAGCGCACCAAGACGAGTTGAGCGCGGTCAGAGGAGACCGGCAGTTGCGTGGCCGTGACACCCGTAACGGTCTCAGTACGGTCACGGTCAGAGTCACGGTCGTTACGCAGCTTGTTACGTCGACGACGCTGGCGTTCCGCGGCAGTGCCGTCCTTAGCCCTGCCCGAGTTTCCGATAGCTTGAGTCCCGTTCGGGACCAGCGTAAACGGCAAGTCGGCGATTTCGATGATCCGACGGACGATCACTTCCGCATATTGGGGAAGGAAGACAATCCACTTATCTTCCTCCGGATATGGGACCTGCTCCCGCACAACAATGTTGCCGCGAGGGTTTTCATAGACGGCGATCGCTCCCTGAGCCGGGACGATAGTATCGTCGGTATCCCAATCAAAATCATCGCTCATGAGCGCCTCCACATGATGGCGACGCTTGAACGAAGCTCCTCGTTCGGGTATGCAGAATCAGCAGCTGCCCAAGTACCAAAGAAAGTCGGCGCCTCCCGATTTGCCCTCGGGGGGCGCTTTCTTTTGTCCGGCGGGTCCGGTTCAGGAATGGCTACGCCGAACTCGTGTTTATTTCGACGACAACCGGTGGTCTCCTCCACGGCAAGGCGTTTGGGGACCGCAATTGAAACACGTTGAGTTTCAATGAAGCGGGCTTGGCCCAAACTCTGGCCTAAGTGCTTTGAAATGCTTAAAATCATCCCTTCGCTAGGGAGCGCCAGTGCACGCGATGGCGCCGCACTGAGCCGCCACGACCGCCCGGCTGCAATTTCCGCCGCTCCCGCATGAACCTTCCCGCTGCTCGCCACCGACCAATGTCAGTTGGAACCGGTCCCATGGCACAGCGTATTCCCGAGATTGAAGGTTCGTCCGACACGTCCGCAATGACGCCGCGCCTTCCGCCATGGCTGAGCCAACCCCACCAGCATCCATCGGACCGGCGCGCCAAAATGCTGCAGCACATGGCGCGCGCCAGGTCGCTTGCGCAGCCGCAGCCAGATTCTGCGCCGGCCGCGCTCGTGCCGTCAGGCGAGAGCGCCAAGAACGTGGTCGGCGACCTCATTGGCCACGTTATCCTGTTCGGTATCCTCGCCCTGCTCTTCCAGTCGCGCATTCCGCTCTATCTCGGCGCGTTCGTCGTCCTGACCGACGGCGAGCGCATCGAAAGCGCGCTGGCAACGATCGGTATCCGCCTCGAGCCCGAAACGTTCGGCCCCGACATCGTCAAGCGCTCGGCATTCTGGTTCGGCTGGTTCGCGTTGCTCGCCACTTTGAAAGGCTCCGTCCCGGCCTGGCTCGCGCCATGGATGCCTCCAGCCGAGTCGTGGTCTTTCATCGCCGGCATCGCCCTCCTGCTCGCCATCGTCGAAGCCTTCACGGCGCTGGCGATGCGGCGCGCGTTGCCGCCGCTGGGATTGCAGATCAGCTCGAACGGCCTGACATGGACGACGATCCAGTTCGCAATGGCCGTCAGCGCGTTGGCTTTGCTGGTGCTGTTCGGAGCTCTCTAGGCGCCGCGGCGCGTCGTTGCTTACTGCGCCATCAATGACGATGTTGTGAGCTGGCCTGCAGCATAACGGGTCCTTATGCCGCGCTTTCCGCCGGGCGTGCGAAGCGCGCGTTTACCGGAAATTTACCCCTGCTCCTGTGCGCTGGTATCATTTGCTTAGAATTTGACAGCTACCGTGGAATTACGGAAGCAATCCCGAACATCATTGGCACCTCATGTCCGTCGCAGAGTTCCTCAGGCAGCGTGCAGTGGACGTCACGGTCAGCGGCAGCTACTCGCTGCCCCGCTGGTATGATTGCGAGGGCAAGCTGCGCAGCTTCGCCTGCCGCACCAAGCGCGTCTCACCCTTCCGCATGATCGTGGACGTGCCCGTCGTCGGCAAGGTCGGCGAGCGCCTCACCTCCTACTTCCAGGATTTCGGCGAATTCCAGTGCACGATCAGCGCGACGCTGAAGTCGGGTTTCCTGATGGAGCTCGACATGACGCGGGCGCGGCGCGCCTGGATGTCGGAAAAGCTGACCTGGCTCGAGAAGAAGCAGAAGGACGCCAGCGTCCAGGAGCTGCGGAACGACGCGCGTTTCGTACCTCAGGTCTCGCACACCTTCCTGACGCTCGCCAACGGCAGCAGCCATCCGTGCTTCATCATCGACGTCTCCACGGCTGGCGTCGCAATCTCCTGCGAATACGATCCGCCGCTCGGAACCCCGCTTGCGGTCGGTGCTTGCGTCGGGCGCGTGATCCGCAAGTTCGAGCACGGGTTTGCGGTCAAATTCGCCGAAAAGCAGTCACGGGATGACCTCGTCCGTCTGATCGTCCGCACGCCCTTGCTGCAGTCGGCCTGAAGCCGGCCCGATCAATCTTAACTCTTTCTTAAGTAAATACTGGAGATGGCGACCCCTGCGCGGTAGGGTGTGGCCCGGTGCGTCCGCAATCACTGCGGGCCTCGAGTATTGGAAGCCCCGGAATGTCCATCGCCGACGCCGAGTTCGCCCCGGCAGAGATCGCGCCGAACGCGCCCGTCGCACCGAAGCCGCAGCTTCCACCCGGCGTGGTCACCGAAGGGCCGCTGGTCCAGGCCAAGTTGCGCGAGAGCTATCTCCTGCTCGGCATCCTCTATGTGGGTGCGGTTGCCGGCATCATCTGGGCCGTGACGCAGGGCGTCGGCAAGGTCGAGCTGTTCACGTTCGCCTGGATGTTCGCGCTGACGACGTTCGGCATCGGTGCCGGCATGCATCGCCTGTTCGTGCATCGCAGCTTCCGTACCGGCCCAATCATGCGTGTCTTCTTCTGCGCCATCGCCCAGATGGCTGTGCAGGGCTCGATCGCCAAATGGGTCGCCAACCACCGCCGCCACCATCTCTACGCCGATGACGTCGGCGATCCCCACAGCCCGCAATTCGACGGCTTCGGCAATCGCTATGTCAGCGCGTTCAAGGGCTTCCTGCACGCCCAGGGCAGCTGGGTATTCGACCAGGCCACCACCGACAACGAGTACTATGCCAAGGATATCCTCGCCGATCCGATCGCGATGTTCTTCGTGCGCACGCGCTGGGTCTGGTACGGGATGTCGGCCGTCTTCATCCCCGGCGTGATCGGCTACACGTTCGGCGGCGTGCACGCCATGATCGGCTGCGTGCTGTTCTCCGGCCTGCTTCGCGCCTATCTGCTGATCCTCACCAGCCAGCTCACCGGCTCGGTCTGCCACGCCTATGGCTATCGCCGCTTCGAGGTCGACGACGCCTCGACCAACGAGTTCGTGACCACGATCCTCACCTTCGGCGAGGGTCTGCACAACAACCATCACCGCTTCCCGCGGGACGCCTACATCTCGCACGCCTGGTGGGAGATCGATCTCAACGGCCTGATCATCCTGGGCCTGGAAAAGATCGGTCTCGTCCACGACGTCTTCCACGCCTCGCACCGTCAGCTGGAGCGGGCGGCCGAAGCAGAGGCGGCCTCGACGGCGCGCTGAATCGGCGGGCAGCGGCCACCGCTGGGCCGTCTTGCCCCCGCATCGCCGCCCTATCGCGGCCCCATTGCGGGATCAGCTTTTGATCGTCCGTGCCTCCAGGCCGGACGTCATTTGCAGACTTGCGATCGGGGGACCGAATGGCAGTCGACAAAGTTACAGTGGACAAGATCACCTGGGACAGGGTCGGCCGGGTCACTGAGCCCGGACGCTACATGTACACTTTCGGCTGGCTCACCATCACCGCCGGCGATCTGGAGATCTGGAAGCTCTACCCGCAGGCCGCGTTCACGCTGCTGGCGCAACCGGGCGAAGCCGACACATCCCTCGGCGAGGAATTCCATCTCGGCGCCTTCGACGTTGCTCCCGGGGCGCCGCCGCTCACCACACACTGAAAGCGGAAAGCGCCGGCCGTTGCGGGAACGCATGGCATGGGCGTTGCTTTATCATCGCCATGAGACACATCCCCGCTGTCGACCAGGCCTTCCTGCTGGTGCTCGTCGTCTTCTGCCTCGGCACCTGCCTCGTCCGCGCCTTCTGGGAGCTGGAGCAGGCGCGGACGCGCCGGCTCGCCTCGCCGCCCCGCAAGGGCCCGGCGAAGCGCGGCTAGCTGGCCTACCCCGCGCACGCCTGCGTCATGAATCGAAGAAACCTGCGCACTTCCTTGATCTGGCTTGCCAATCGCGTTCCAACCGCGGCCGGGCCGTCATTACTGTGGATGACGAACAGGTGCTGTCATGCAATTGATTACGCCTGTATTTTACACCGCCACGAGCCGTGGCGGATGAACGGAAGCCATCGCACTCATTAAGCGAGCCGACAGCAAGCGCATGACACATGGTCGCATCGGTGAATGTAGATAAGCGGATCAAGGGAACCTATTTTCGGCGCCGATGTACCTGATTGAAGCATTGCCCACCGTCATCGGAACGGCCGCCATCGCCCCGGCGCTGCTGATGCTGTGGCTTGTCATCGCCGCCGAAGAGCGCCCTGGCCCGCCGGCCCAGGTCTGGACTGCGTTCCTGTTGGGGGCGGCCAGCATCTCGCTGCTGGGCCTCGCCCGCGCCCCCTTCGCCAAGATGGTCGCGGCGCCCGACGACCCCTGGGCGGCGCTGGCCATGCATTCGATCTTCGGCGTCGCGCTGCCTGAGGAAGCCGTCAAGGTGATCGCCATCGTGGTAATTTCCTCGACCAAGCGGCGGACCTTTGCCAATCCGATGGACACCGTGGTCTATGGCGCCGCGGTCGGCCTCGGCTTCGCCGCTTACGAGAACCTCGCCTATCTGGTCCAGCACGCCGAGATGTGGCGCTCGCTGGCCGCCTTGCGCAGCGTGCTGACCGTGCCATTCCACGGCGCGCTCGGCATCATCGCGGGCGCCTACCTGACGATCGCGCGCGCCGGCACGGCGCTGGGCGCGAACCGGCACCATCGCGACTGGGCCCGCCTCTCCAGCCGCCTCCTGATGCTGGCCGGCCCGCTTGCGCTGCATTCGGCCTTCGACTTTCCACTGCTGACCCTGCAAAGAATGCCCGACCTCGATCCGACGCTGCGGATGTGGCTGGGCGCCTCCAGCCTCTTGATCGGCTTCAGCTCGATCGCCTTCGCCATCCGTCTGGTCCGGCGCGTCGCCCGCCACCACGCTCCCCGGACCGATGTCGCGCGGGAGCGGCTCAGCCAGCTCCGGCGGATGTGGGCGCTGCTGCTCGCCGGCGGCGGCGTCGGCTTTCTCGGGCTCGCCTTCGTGCTGACCTCGATCCATCACTGGCTTATCAACCCCGAGCGCAATCTGACGCTGGCCCTGATCCCGATCGGTTTCGTCTCGATCCTGCTCGGCCTGGCGCTTCTGATTGTCACAACGGCGATCTATGTTCTCGGCCGCAACCGCATCCGCACCAGCGCGGAGGGTTTTTCCTCGGCGCCCGGCGGCGGGTGAGCCGCGGGATGGCGAGCGCGCTGCGCGCATACTAGAACGATCTGGAGCCTGCCGATGACGTCACCTGAGGATTTTTCGCGGCTGCAATCCATGATGAGCCAGACGGTCAAGGCACACTGGAAGGCCTTTCTGTTCGAGGGCATCCTGCTCGCAATTCTCGGCGTCGCGGCGCTGATCCTGCCGCCGCTCGCAAGCCTTGCAATCGCGATCTTCCTCGGCTGGATGTTCCTGATCAGCGGTATCGGCGGGCTGATCGTGACCTATTGGGCGCGCAGCACGCCGGGCTTCTGGTGGTCGCTGATCTCGGCTGCGCTCGCCGTGCTTGCCGGCATGCTGCTGCTGGCCCGCCCGATGCAGGCCGTGCTGACGCTGACCATCGTGGTCGGCGCCTACTTCCTGGCCGAGGGCGTCGCCACCATCATGTACGCACTGGAGCACCGCCGCGAACTCAGCGGCCGCTGGTCATGGCTGCTGGTCTCGGGCCTCGTCGACATTGCGATCTCCTTCATGGTGATCACGGGACTGCCGAGCTCGGCGGAATGGGCCATCGGCGTCCTCGTCGGTATCAACCTCCTGTTCGGCGGCGCCAGCCTGATCGGCCTGGCGCTGGCGGCGCGCAACAGCAACACCTGACCCGCCTCGTCACCTGCCGCGCCGATTGGGGGGTGACAATCCGCCGATGGCGCGCTATATGCCCTCCATGATCACCGTCGCCACCAGCTATTTTTGGTACTTTAGCTACGACAGCTCGCTGGCGGCAGGAGGATCGCGCTCAATCTGAAAATTGCAGCAAACGTCCGAACAAGCCGCCAGACCTGGCGGCTTTTTTATTGGCCGGCAGGTTCGAAACAAACAGGAGCCCGCCGTGCTGAGCACGACCGACGATCTTCGTATCCGCGAATTGAAAGAGCTGAGCACGCCGGATGAGGTGATGCGCGAAGTCCCGCGGACGCTCACCGCGACGCGCGTGGTGATGGCTGCGCGTAACGCCATCCACGCAATCCTCAATGGCCAGGACGACCGCCTGCTGGTCGTGGTCGGCCCCTGCTCGGTGCATGACCCCAAGGCCGCGCTCGAATATGCCGAGCGGCTCGCGAGCTTGCGCGAGGAACTCGCCGACCAGCTCGAAATCGTAATGCGGGTCTATTTCGAGAAGCCGCGCACCACCGTCGGTTGGAAGGGCCTGATCAACGATCCCGATCTGGACGGCAGCTTCGACATCAACAAGGGCCTGCGGTTGGCGCGCAACGTGCTGTCGGCCGTGAACAATCTCGGCCTGCCCGCCGGCACGGAATTCCTCGACATGACGACGCCGCAATACATCGCCGACCTCGTGTCCTGGGCCGCGATCGGCGCACGCACGACCGAGAGCCAGATCCATCGCGAGCTGGCCTCGGGCCTGTCCTGCCCGGTCGGCTTCAAGAACGGCACCGATGGCAATGTGCGGATCGCAGCGGACGCCGTGAAGTCGGCCTCGCATCCGCATCACTTCATGGCGGTGACGAAGCTCGGCCGCTCGGCGATCGCCTCGACCGCGGGCAACGAGGACTGCCACATCATCCTGCGTGGCGGCAGCAAGCCGAACTATGATGCGGCAAGCGTCGCGGCCGCCTGCAACGAGCTGACCAAATCCGGTGTCGCGCCGCTGGTGATGATCGATGCCAGCCACGCCAATTCGAGCAAGAAGCCCGAGAACCAGCCGCAGGTGGCGGCCGACATCGCCGGCCAGATCTCAGGCGGCGAAGGCCGCATCATGGGCGTGATGATCGAGAGCAATCTCGTTGCCGGCCGCCAGGACGTCGTGCCGGGCAAGCCGCTCACCTACGGCCAGAGCATCACCGACGGCTGCATCGATTGGCCGACTACGGCGACCGCGCTCGAGCAGCTCGCCGACGCGGTGGAAATCCGCCGCAACGCCCGGCGCGCCGGACTGCAGGAGCGCTCGGCCTAGCTCATGGCGAACGCGCGTTCGCTCTCCTCACCTCTCCCCAACGGGAGAGGTGAAAGGATCAGCAGCCGCGGCAGATGCTCTTGATCTTCCGATCGAGCTCCGCGTCTTCCTTGTTCGCGGGGGTGTTCGGATTGCTCAAATTCTTCTCGCTCGGCACGTCAGCCGCGCGCGGCTGGCGGTGACCGACCGGTGCCGGCAACACCGATCCAGAGGCTCCGCCGCTACCGCCGGACGTCGACCCCTTGGAACCGCCGGTCTGTGCTGCCGCCGCGCCGCCGAGCAAGACCACGAGCGATGCTGCCACCATGATCTTCTTCATTCTTGCTTCTCCATTCTCGAACCGGCGCGCTCTCCATCACCGCTCAGGTCTCGGGCGGATAGAGATGAACGTCGCCGCAATAGTCCACGATACGATAGCGCGTTTCGGCTCCCGCATCACCCGCATGGGGTGCGGTATTTTGCGGCGCCAAGACGTAGCTCGGCCCCACCGGGGATTTGCCGGCGCCGCCGGGAATGTCGATGACATAGTCCGGCTGACAAAGCCCTGACACCCGCCCGCGCAACTGCCGCATCAAATCCTGTCCTTCGGCAAGGGTCGTGCGAAGATGCGCGGTGCCCGGCGCGAGGTCGCCGTGATGCAGATAGTAGGGCTTGATCCGGCATTCGACGAAAGCTCGCATCAAATCCGACAGAGCGGCGATGTTGTCATTGACCCCGCGCAACAGCACCGACTGGCTCACCAGGGGAATTCCGGAATCGACGAGCCGCGCGCAGGCGGCGCGCACCGGTCCCGTCAGTTCGCGCGCGTGGTTGGCATGCAGCGCCACCCAGGTGGTCGCGCCCTCGACCTTGAGCGCCGCAACCAACTCGTCGCTGATGCGCGCGGGATCGGCCACGGGCACGCGGGTGTGAAGGCGGATGATCTTGACGTGATCGATTGCCGCGAGTTCGGCC
Source organism: Bradyrhizobium ottawaense (assembly GCF_002278135.3). Classification (NCBI taxonomy): domain Bacteria; kingdom Pseudomonadati; phylum Pseudomonadota; class Alphaproteobacteria; order Hyphomicrobiales; family Nitrobacteraceae; genus Bradyrhizobium; species Bradyrhizobium ottawaense. Next base: position 4,535,187 of record NZ_CP029425.2, read on the forward strand.
ATGATCTCGCCCATCCGGCGCGGCGACAGCATCAGGGGATCGCCGCCGGTCAGGATCACTTCCCAGATCTCGTGATGCGAACGGATGTAATCGATCGCCGCGCGATAGGCAGTGTCCGACAGCGCGCTCTCCTTGCCGGGGCCCACCATCTCGCGGCGGAAGCAGAAGCGGCAATAGACTGCGCAGACGTGAACGAGCTTGAACAGGACGCGATCGGGATAGCGATGCACGATCCCTGATACCGGCGAGTGCGGATGATCGCCGATCGGATCGGCGTCCTCGCCCGGCTGCATCTCCAGCTCCGCGGCGCTCGGAACGAATTGCCGTGCGATGGGATCGTCGGGGGCGGACGTGTCGATCAGTTCGACCAGCGCTGGCGTGATCGCCACCGCATAGCGCGCGGCAACGCGTTCGAGCGCCGGCAGCGCTGCTGCGGGCGCCAGACCTTCGGCGACGAGCTCAGCCGGATCGCGCAGGGTGCGTGCAAGGGTCGTTTTCGTCATGTCTCACTAGACGCTTCATTTGCAGGTGGCGTCCAAACCACCTGATCGATCCGCGATGCACCGCTTGCCAGCATCACCAGCCGGTCGAGGCCGAGGGCGACGCCGCTCGCCTCCGGCATTGCGGCGACCGCAGCCAAAAAGTCCTCGTCGAGCGGATAGGCTTCGCCGTAGCGGCGCTGCTTTTCCGTCATCGATTCCGTGAAGCGCTTTCGCTGCTCCCAGGCATCGGTCAGTTCCCCAAAGCCGTTGGCGAGCTCGACGCCGCAGGCGTAGACCTCGAAGCGCTCGGCAACCCTGGGATCGTCAGTCTTCACTCGTGCCAGCGCCGCCTCTGGAGATGGGTATTCGAACAAAATGGTCAAACGCCCCTGCCCCAGACGCGGCTCGACGTGCTCGACCAGCACCTTGCTGAAGATGTCGGACCAGGTGTCGTCCTCGGCCACACGGACCTTGCCACCGGCCGCCTCGGCGAGCGCGGCACGGTTACCCTCGCCGTCCCTGATTGTCGACAGCAGGTCGATGCCCGCGAAGCGTTCGAAGGCGCCCGCCACCGTCAGGAGTTCCGGCTCGGCGAAGGGATCGGCGGTCCGCCCCCGGAACGAGAAGGTGCCGATGCCGGTCGCCTGCGCCGCACGGGCGATGACGACGACGCAATCGGCCATGATGGCGTCATAGGAGGCGCCTGCCCGATACCATTCCAGCATGGTGAATTCGGGCAGATGAAGGTCGCCGCGCTCGCGGTCCCGGAACACCCGGGCGAGCTCGAAAATCCGCGTCTCGCCCGCCGCCAGCAGCTTCTTGCAGGCGAATTCGGGCGAAGTGCGCAGATACCGGAGGGCTCGGCTGCCGTCCGGCCGCATGATCTCGGTCCGGGGGGCGTGCAGATGGGTCTCATTGCCCGGGGAGACCTGAAGAACGGAGGTTTCGACCTCCACGAACCCCTGCTCGGCGAAAAAGCCCCGTAGGGACCCGGTAATGGCCCCCCTGGCCTGGAGGAACGGCCGACGGTCGAGGTGCCGCCCGGGCGACCAGAACGGTGAGATGGGCTTGTCCCCAGCCATTACCCAACCGCCCCAGACCCGAGCAAAACGCTGGCATCTAATGGCAAAATCAGTATGTTGCGGCCCGAAACGGGCGCCGAGGTCCGATTTGAGGCCCCAAGTCCCCCATCGATTTGACCACGTCCTGGCCGGTGCCGGGCCAAGCAAGCAGGAAATATAGCTTTGAGAGTCATCGCCAGTTCTATTCGCAAAGGCAACGTGATCGAGCAAGACGGCAAGCTCTATGTCGTCGTCAGCGCCGAAAACATCCACCCCGGCAAGGGTACCCCGGTCAGCCAGATCGAAATGCGCCGAATCTCGGACGGGGTAAAGATCTCCGAGCGCTACAAGACCACCGACCAGGTCGAAAAGGCCACCATTGAAGAGCGCAACTACACGTTCCTGTATGAAGATGGCGACGGCTTCCACTTCATGAACCCCGAGACCTACGACCAGGTCCAGGTCTCCAAGGACGTCGTCGGCGACGCGGCCTCCTATCTTCAGCCGGACATGACCGTCAAGCTGTCGACCCACGATGTCAACGTGGTCTCGCTCGCGCTGCCGCAGCGCGTGACGCTGGAGGTGGTCGAAACCGAGCCAGTGACCAAGGGCCAGACCGCCTCGTCTTCCTACAAGCCGGCGGTGCTTTCCAACGGCGTGCGCACCACCGTGCCGCCGCACATCGCGGTCGGCACCCGCATCGTGGTCATGACCGAGGACGGCTCCTACTCCGAACGCGCCAAGGACTGACGGGGAACAGAGCGATCGCAGGTGCCGCCGGGGGGCGAGACAGTGGTTGGGAAGGGTTTCCGCTTCGTCTCGCTTCTTTTGGCGTCGCTTTCGCTCCTCATTGCCGCTCCGCTCGCTGCGGATGAATTCCGCAGCCCCTCGCTCACGGCCCTGCGCGTCGACTGGCGCGCAGCGCTCGACCAACTCCGCACCGAGATCAACAGCCGCCCCCGCGTCGCGGACGATTTCATCTTCGCACCTCGCCGTTCGGTGCCGCGCTACGATCCGCGCGCGATGCCCGCCCTGGTGCAGCTCAACGCGGTTTCCTCGCGATTCTTCACCGGCATCACCCGCAGTCCCGTGCCGGTGCTGCTGCCGTTCGACGCCGCCGCTTACCTCGAGGCGCAACGCAGCGGCGCGACGGCGACGCTCGCGCTGTCGCGCTATCAGGCGGACTTCAATCCCGTCGACATGTTCGATGCCGGCCCCGCCGGCTACAGCGCGACTTTCTCGCTCGAGCCCGGCGCCGGCGACGGCATGCCGGGCCGGGTGTTCACAAGGCCGGTCGAAGTGCAGATCACGGGCTCGGCGCTCGTCTACGACATCGCCGATCCCGCCGGCGGCAAGGGCGAGCAGATCAAACCGCTCGCAGCACTCTACCCGGACCTGCGCAGGTTCATCCGGGAAGGCTATGTACGCTACGCTTTCACCCGTTTCGGCGTCGCCTATGTGGTGTCGATCCAGTGCCTCGACAGCGTCGCCAAGCCGCGGCGGCTGGCCTGCAAGGAAGCCTATCCGGTCGCCGAGCGCTTCCTGAGGGCCCTGCGCGTCGCGGGCGGCCAGCGCATGCGGCCATTGACGGACATTGCCTCCAACATCCTCGATCGCCCGACGGGCCGTTCGGCGGATTTCAGCTACCGGCCGAGCGGCGATATCATCCCGAACACCGGCTACCGCAAGCAGGGCGGCCATCCCGACGCAATGGCCTATGCACAAATCCGCTTTCCGCTCGAAAAGGCGCCCGCCTTCGTCCGCTCGCAATCCTATGCCAAGCGGGACAAGACGGAGAGCGCGACCGTCTATCCCTGGCGCGACAATTTCTGCGAGTCCCGCAGTTTCGAGGTCTGGCAATGCGCGGGCGGTTACGGCCATCAGGGCGAGGACATCCGCGCCGCCGACTGCCCGCCGCACGGCGAAGGCCGCGAGCCCTGCGATCCCAAGCAGCGCGGTGTCGTCGCCGTGCGCGACGCCATCGTGATCCGCGCGTCCAAGGACCAGGCCGCGACGATTCAAGTCAACAGCCGCACCGAGCACATCCGTTTCCGCTACATGCACATGAATCCGCACGCAATGAACGCCGATGGCGTGCTCAATGGCCGCATCGTCACCGAAGGCGAGAAGATCGGTGTGATCTCGAATTATCTCGATCATCCCGCCGGCACCTCGATGCATCTGCATTTCGACGTGCAGGTGTTCACACGCGACGGCTGGATCTGGGTCAGCCCCTACGTCACCCTGGTCTCCGCCTACGAACGACTGATCCGCGCCCGCGGCCGGGAGGTCGGCCCGGAGATCGCGGTCACGTCGCAGCCGGTCGCCCATGCGCTGCCGGACGACGTGATCAAGCCGGATCTGCGCGAGGGATCGAGCGGCGAGGAGAATTGAGGGCTTGCTCGCTCCAATGAAGGGCGGTGCAAGAGCTTGTTGTCGCGCGCACCGCCGGCTCAAACAAAAACAGGGATCGGGGTGATGAGTGTCGGACTGATCGGTCTTCTCGACGATATCGCGGCGATTGCAAAGGTGGCAGCGGCCTCGCTCGACGATGTAGCGAGCCAGGCTGCCAAAGCGGGCGCAAAGGCGGCTGGCGTGGTCATCGACGACGCTGCCGTCACGCCGAACTACGTCATCGGTTTTGCCTCGAAGCGCGAACTGCCGATCGTCGGCAAGATTGCGGTCGGATCGCTGCGCAACAAATTGCTGATTCTGCTTCCCGCTGCCCTGCTGCTTGGTTATTTCCTTCCCACCGCGGTGACGCCGCTGCTCATGCTGGGCGGAGCCTTTCTCTGCTACGAGGGTACCGAGAAGGTGCTCGAAGCCGTGATGCCGCATCATGCGCACCACCACGAAGCCCAGCTCGAGCCGATCGCGCTGAATGCCCGGTCGGTCGAGGACGAGAAGGTCGCGAGCGCCATCAAGACGGATTTCATCCTGTCCGCGGAAATCATGGCGATCACGCTGGCGGCCCTTCCGGCGGGCAGCATCTGGATGCAGGCGCTGGTGCTGGCGCTGGTCGGCTTCGGTATCACGGTCGGGGTCTACGGCGTGGTGGCCCTGATCGTGAAGGCGGACGATGCCGGGTTGGCCCTTGCGCGCTATGACGGCGCCTCAGTCATTGGCGCCGCGATCCGCTCGCTTGGACGCGCGCTGGTCCGCCGTATGCCCACCTTCCTGGCGGTGCTGAGCACCATCGGCACTGCCGCCATGATCTGGGTTGGCGGCGGCATCATCCTGCACGGCATCGAAAAATACGGCCCGCCGGTGGTCGGCCGCACGGTCCATGCCGCAACCGAGGCGGCCGCGCACGCCCTTCCATCCGTTGCCGGCATCATCGAATGGTCGGTCGAGGCAGCCATCTCAGGCGTGCTTGGACTACTTGTCGGCGCCGTTGCGATTCCGGCAGTCCAATACGGTCTCTCGCCGGCATGGAAACGGCTGAGGCGATCGCAGGACCGCGCCTCCTAGCCGCCATCCGGGCGACGGGTGCGGGCTACTCCAAGAACGTCGTGAGCTGCGCGCCCTCGTCCGCAACGAACACCGCGATCAATTCCGCGGGCTCCGTCGCGCTGGCGTTGGCCGAGACCAGGTGCGTCGAGCCCGGCGGTTCGAAGAAGGACTGGCCGACGCCAAACGTCGCGACAGGACCGCCGCCGAGCTGGGAGCGGATCTCGCCCTTGGTGATGTAGGCCGTCACGGATCCAGCGTGACGATGCGGCCGTGAAAACCCGCCCGGACCATAGGTCACCCGCACGATGGTGACGCGCTTGCCCGGCACGTTCGGCAATGCGTAGGAGCCGATCGGTTCGACCTTGTCGAGCGGCGAGCTCTCCGCCGCCGTGGCGCAGAGCGGCGCCAGCGCGCCGGAGACGGCATCCATCGTCACCGGCAGCGCTTTGCCGATCGCCAGCGCACAGGCCAGCCCTGCAACGACGGCGAGCGCCGTCGAACGCGACGGCGCCGGACGCTGTACGGCAGATAAACTCATTGCTGTCATCATAACCTCCCTTCGTGCCGATCAGGATGCCGCAGCATTCGCGGCCACCGGCCGCGGCGCCGGCGTCCAGCGAAACGCAGCCCCAAAGCGATTCCAGACATTGATCGAGGCGACCGCCGAGGTCAGGTACATCAGCTCGGTCTCGGAGAACTCCCGGGCAGCTTCGGCATAGACGTCCTCGCTGACGCCGTCGGGCAGGACAGTCAGCGCCTCGGCCCAGGCCAGCGCGGCGCGCTCACGCGGCGAAAAGATCGGCGCCTCGCGCCAGACTGCGACCAAATGGAGCTTGTCGACGGGAACGCCGATCCGTTCCGACAGCAGGACATGATGCTGCACGCAGAAGGCGCAGCCATTGATCTGCGAGGCGCGCAGCTTGACGAGCTCGATGAGCTGCTTGTCCAGGCCGGCTTTGGCCGCAAGCTGACCCAGCGCCAGCACCAGATCATAGACGTCAGGCGCGATCTTCTTGAAATCCTCGTATTCGCTACGGGCATGTGACATTGCCGTTCACCTCGTCTTATTGTATGAAGGCTTACATCTTATAAGAGCTCTTATATGTCACGCAAGTCCGCAGCCGCCGCAAGACCCAAAACCGCGTACAAGGCGACCGCACCTAGCGGCGACGTGCGTGTACCCGCGCCCGGAGAAGGCAAGCGTGGCGAGCAAGGTTATCTCGGCTATCTCCTGCGCCAGGCCCATGCCGCGGTCCGCCTGACGATGGAACGGGCGCTGGCCGATCTCGGCGTGACATCGCCACAATTCGCGGTGTTGACCATGCTCAACGCGTATCCGGGACTATCAGGCGCCGACGTCGCCCGCCTCACCTTCCTGACGCCCCAGACTGTCGGCGTCATCATCCGCAACCTCGAACGCGACGGCGCGATTCTGATGACGCCCCATCCAGTCCACGGCCGCATTCAGCAATGGACGCTGACGCCGCGCGGCGCGACGCTGCTGAAGGACTGCCGCGAGCGTGTGATCGCGCTCGAGAAGCGACTTACTCGGGGTTTGGATAGCAAAGCGGAAACGACAATCCGGCGCTGGCTCGCCGGAATTGCGACTGATTTACAGCAGGACCAGGTGGATTGACGTTCGTCTCTGGCGAAGCCCTACCCGTCCTTCAACGCGTCCTTGACGTCGCCGGCGGGCCAAGTCTCGGTCGCGGCGATCACCCGCACGCGGGATCGATCCGTGGCATTGACCAGCACGTGCGAAGTCACCCGGTCGCGGCTCGGCTCCAGGTGCAGAGTGGTTTCGGGCTTCCAGCTCAGCGTGATCGCCAGATCGCCCGGAAAAATCTGCCAGCGCGATCCGTCGTCGAGCTCGACGACATGGCTTTCCGCATGCGCTTGTATCTTCATTCCACCTCGAATTCTCGATGACAGGCTGCGTGCGCGGAAAAGGCCCCGGCGATCAGCCGGGGCCTGCTCCGTTAGTCGTTGTCGTGATGAATCACGGTCTTTTCGCGATTGCCGAATTCGTCCTGCTTCTTGATCACCGTGCTGCGATCAGAGGGCTCGCGCTCCCTGATGACAGTGGTGCGGTCGCGATCGCGGTCCCGCTCGCGGTACTCGTGGGACTGACCGACCGTCACGCCGGCGCCGACCGGGCCGACGTGAACGCCGACTTCATCCGCGAGCGCAGGCGTCGCAACGGCGGTGATCATGGCGGCGGCAAACAGATATGTCCTCATCATCTCTTCCTCCTTCCGGATACGAAGGGAATGCGGGACTGCGACAGTTTGTTCCGACAGAAAGCCTGATCCTGGGCCGCGCAGAATCAGCTGTGCGGCTGTCCCAGGAACCGACCCACACAGGCCATGTTTCGGGCTACAATGTGCCCATGACGCACGCTGATTCCTCCCTCCATCCGACTCGCCGCAGCCTGCTGCAATCGACGTTCGGTGCAGCCGCTCTGCTCGCATTCCAGACACGCGTCCTCGCCGCGCCTCCAGGCTTCGACGAATGGCGCGAGAGCTTCCGCGCACGTGCGATGGCCAAGGGCATTTCGGCCGCGACCTGGCAACGCGCGATGGGACGGGTCGAGCCCGACATGAGCGTGTTCAAGCAGATGCGCAGCCAGCCCGAATTCCACGAGCAGGTCTGGCAATACATCAATCGCCGCGTCTCCGACTGGCGCGTCATCAACGGCAAGATTGCGCTGAAGAACAACGAGGCGCTGCTGGCGCGCATCGAGCGGGATTTCGGTGTCGAGCGCGGCACGCTGCTGGCGCTGTGGGGCGTCGAGTCCGCTTATGGCGATCCCCTGGTGCAGCAGAACCACATGACGCCGGTATTTCCCTCGCTCGCCGCACTCGCCTGGAACGAGCCGCGCCGGAAGGCCTATTGGGAGACCGAGCTGATCAACGCGCTACGCATCGTCGACAAGGGCTGGAGCACACCCGAGCAGATGCAGGGCTCCTGGGCCGGCGCGATGGGCCATTCGCAATGGATGCCGGAAGTCTGGCTCAATGTCGGCATCGACTATGACGGCGACGGCAAGGTCTCGCCCTTCGGCAAGCCCGACGACGCGCTGGGTTCGACCGCAAAATATCTCGTCAACCGCGGCAAATGGCATCGCGGCGAGCATTGGGGCTATGAGGTGCGCGCCGCCGGCAATATGAGCGGCAGCCGCACCTATGCGGCCTGGGCGTCAGCCGGCGTCACCCGCGCCGACGGCCAGCCGTTCCCGCAGCCAAACGCATCCGCGCAAATGTGGACGCCGGTTGCGGGCGGACCGACCTTCCTGCTCGGACCGAATTTCTATTCCGTGAAGAGCTACAACCCTTCCATGAACTATGCGCTCGCGATCTGCCATCTCGGCGACCGCTGCCTGGGGGCGCCGCCCTTCATCCAGCCCTTCCCCGGCTCCGAGCGCGCGCTGACGCTCGCCGAGGTGCAGGAGATGCAGACGCGCTTGACGAAAGCCGGTTTCGACACCGGCGGCACCGACGGCCGGGTCGGCAACGACACCATGAAGGCGATCAAGGATTTCCAGCAGCGCGCAGGGATTGCGCCGGCGGACGGCTATGGCGGGCTGAAGGTGCTGGCCAAGCTGCGGCAGGGGTCGTAGGTACGCCGTCATTCCGGGGCTCGCGTAGCGAGAACCCGGAATCCATTCCTCCACATTGCTTGCTGCACAATAGATTCCGGGCTCGCGCCGAGTGGCGCGCCCCGGAATGACAGCCTGCCTCAATGCCGGTACTGCGGCTCCTCGGCATCCAGCTGCCTGCGGATCGCGGCGAGATGCAGCCGCGCGGATTCGGAATCGCCCTCGCGCATCTGCCTGTAGGTCTCGGCCGCGATCGCGGGATCGACCGGCAGCACTTTCCGCCCCGTCGACATCGCCAGCACCTGTACCTCGGCGGCGCGTTCGAGGTAATAGAGATCGTCCCAGGCTTCCGCGATGGTGGGCGCCAGCACCATCACGCCGTGATGCTTCATGAAGACGATGTCGGCATCGCCGACGGCGGAGGCGATGCGCGCACCCTCCCGATTGTCGAGCGCAAGGCCGTTGTAGTCGCGGTCGACCGCGGTGCGGCCGTAGAATTTCAGCGCGGTCTGGCCGGCCCAGATCAAGGGATCGCCTTCGGTCATCGACAGCGCCGTCGCATAGGGCATGTGGGTATGGAACGCGACCTTGGCGCGCGGCAGGCGCTTGTGCATCTCGGCATGGATGTAGAACGCGGTCGCCTCGGGCACGCCCTCGCCGTCGAGCACGTTGCCGTGGAAATCGCAGATCAGCAGCTTGGACGCGGACAGCTCGCGGAAGGCGTAGCCGTAGGGATTAACGAGGAACAGATCGTCATGACCAGGCACGACGGCCGAGAAATGGTTGCAGATGCCTTCCTCAAAACCGTTGCGCGCGGCCATGCGGAAGCAGGCGGCGAGATCCTCGCGTGCGGTGCGAATTGCATCGGTGGCGAGGTCCGGCCGGTTCGAGCGGAATGGTGCTGACGCGGGTGAGGAAGCGTGGAGGCTGTGCGCCATGGCGAAGGACACCTCTGTCGGTCGAAAGCTGCCGTCTTGTACAGGGGCTGCGCCTGCGCGTCAGCCCCTGCGACCGCCACCCTGCCCTGCGCGGCTCAGGCCCGCCGCGGCACGCCGCCGGCATTCATGCCGCCGTCGATGACGAGCTCGCTGCCGGTGACGTAGCGCGAGGCATCGGAGGCCAGATACAGCACGCCTGAGGCGATCTCCACCGCCTCCCCCGCGCGGGCGAGCGGCGTGACGACCTTGGCACGCTCCTCGGGATCGATCGGCGCGTTCTGGCCGGCGCCGGTCGCACCGGTCGGGATCTTGCCCCAGATCGGGGTATCGATGATGCCGGGATGCACGGAATTGACTCGGATGCCGTCGCCGGCCGCCGCGCATTCCATCGCGATCGACTTGGCGAACAGCCGCACGCCGCCCTTGGTCGCCGAATAGGCGGACAGACCCGGCGAACCTCGCAGGCCCGCGAGCGAGGACATCATGACGATCGAGCCGCCGCCATGCTTGCGCATCAGCGGCAGGCAATGCTTGACCGAGAGAAACACGCCGTCGAGATTGATCGCGTTCTGCTTGCGCCAGTCGGCGAGCGTCATGTCGACGATCGATGGCACGGCGATGCCGATGCCGGCATTGGAGACGAGAATATCGAGCCTGCCGTAGAGCTTGGCGATTTCGGCGACGATATCGATCCAGCGCTCCTCGCTGGTGACGTCCTGCTCCAGGAATATCGCCTTGCCGCCGGCTTTCGTCACGCGCTTGGCGAGCTCGGGCCCGCGCAGCTCATCGATGTCGGTGATGACAACGGTCGCGCCCTCGCGCGCGAACAGCTCGACGATGGCCTCGCCGATACCCGAGGCGCCGCCGGTCACCAGCGCGACCTTGCCCTCAACCTGCCCTGCCATGTTCACTCCCTTTTTTGTTGTTTGAGGTCGTTATCTTTTACGCATGATCTCTGCGCAAACGCGTTCCGCGTTTGTCGCATCAGATCTTGCGTCATCTAATCACGGATGGCCCCTGGTCCGGTAGCGCGACGTCGATGACGCGGAACTGCACCCGCTCCACGCCCTGGTAGCGGTCGACCGAAAGCGAACCGGCGACATGCAGTTGCTGGCCGCGGTTGGCGAGCAGCGCGTTGCCGAGCTTCTGGCCGATCGAGCGGAACGCGATGCCGTTGACGATGGCGCCATCGCCCGACTTGAAGCGCAGACGCAGATGCGCCTGCCCGACCTCGTCGGCAAAAACGAGCTGGTGTGCCGGCAGCGCCAGCACAGCTTCCGGATTGCCGCTGCCGAACGGACCGGCACGGTTCAGCGTCGCCGCAAGCTCAGTCGTCACCGCGCGCGCGGAGACCGCGCCGTCGATATAGAGCTCGTTGACGTGGCGCGCCTCCGCGACGTCCTGCGCCAGCGCGTTCTCGAGATAGGCGCGAAATTCGGCGAGCTTCTCTTTGCGGAGCGTCACGCCCGCAGCCATCGCGTGGCCGCCGCCCTTGAGCAGAATTCCGTCAGTGACCGCCTGCCGCACCGCCTTGCCGATATCGACGCCCGCGATCGAGCGGCCCGAGCCGGTGCCGATGCCGCCTGGCTCCAGAGCAATGGCGAAAGCGGGCCGCGAGAACTTTTCCTTCAGCCGGGAGGCCACGAGGCCGACGACGCCGGGGTGCCAGCCTTCGGACGCCGTGACGATGACGCTGAGCTTGTCCTCGAGCCCGATCGAGGCCAGCGCCTCGGCTTCGGCTTGCGCTTCGGCCGCCTGCTCGATGACGCGGCGCTCGCTGTTGAGGCGGTCGAGCTCGGCGGCGATCCGCGCGGCCTCGACGCTGTCGCCTTCCAGCAAGAGCCGCACGCCGAGATCGGCGCGGCCGATGCGGCCGCCGGCATTGATGCGAGGCCCCAGCATGAAGCCGAGATGCCAGGCCTCCGGCGGCCCGTTGAGCCGCGCCACATCCATCAGCGCGGTATGGCCGACATGGTCGCGGCGCCGCATCGCGATCAGCCCCTTGGCGACGAAAGCGCGGTTGAGGCCGATCAGGGGCGCGACGTCGGCAACCGTCCCGAGCGCGACGTGATGCAGCATGCCGAGCAGATCGGGCTCGGGCATCTCCGTGCTCCAGAAGCCGCGCTGACGCAGCTCGCGGTTGACCGCAACCAGCGTCACCAGCACGAGACCTACAGCGGCGAGATGGCCGAGGCCGGAGAGATCATCGAGCCGGTTCGGATTGACCAGCGCGTCAACCTCCGGCAGCTCGGTGCCGGCCTGGTGATGGTCGATCACGACCACGGACATGCCGAGCCGTTTTGCTTCCGCGAGCGGCTCGATACTGGTGGTGCCGCAATCGACGGTGACGAGCAGCGTGGCGCCCTTTGCCGCCAGGCCACGAACCGCTTCGACATTGGGCCCGTAGCCTTCGAAAATGCGGTCGGGAATGTGGATCAGCGGATCGAGTCCGCAATGGCGCAGGTGCCAGGCGAGCAGCGCTGCCGAGGTCGCGCCGTCGACGTCGTAATCGCCGAAAATCGCGACCTTCTCGCCCTTCGCCGCGCCATCCGCGATCCGCTTCGCCGCGGCCTCCATCTCCGTCACGGTAAAGGGGTCCGGCAGGAGCTTGCGGATGGTCGGATCGAGGAAGTCGGCGACTGCGTCGATGTCGACGCCGCGGCCGGCCAATACCCGGGCCAGCAGTTCGGGAAGCTGGTGCCGCTGCACCATGGCGAGCGCCTGGGCCGCTCCGCGGGGATCCAGCCGGTCGCGCCAGAGCTTGTCGGTCAGCGAGCGCGCAACGCCGAGAAACGCCTGGGGCGCTTCGACGGGCAAGGCGGTTGCAGGCGGCGTCATGGGTCGCAATTGGTTTGAGGAACCCGGAGCCGACGGTATCGGTCCGGCTTGCAGGACGATTGACCCGGAATCCTCAGGGATTTGCAATCTCCGCGCCGCACAAAGCGGTGGATTGCCGATTTGCTGCGCCGACTGACTATCATTTGGGCATTCGGCGGAACAGCAAATTAAGCAGGCGTTAGGCGGAATCCTCGAAAAAGAATCGTATTCGATCTGTAAGCGATTGTTCCGGGTTCATTGCAGATCAGACCTCATTGCCAAGGGAAATCCCCGATGTCTGCTGCGCTGGGTCTGAAAGCCAAGCCGATCGCCACCGAACCCGCTGACGATGATTCCGACATCTCCGCGCTGATCAACCGCCTCACCGCGGAGGTCAACCAGATCGCGGTCGACAAGACCAAGTCGATCCAGCAGATCACCAACCAGATGAAGATGCTGGCGCTGAACGCGCTAATCGAGAGCTCGCGCGCCGGCGCGCAGGGCGCGGGTTTTGCGGTGGTGGCGCAGGAGGTGCGCGGCGTCGGCCAGCAGGTCGAGACCATCGCGCGCGAGCTCGAAAGCCAATTGACCAAACGCACCGGCGATCTCGTCGCCTCGATCGACCGCATGAGCCAGCGCTCGCGCGGCGAGCGGATGGTCGACCTGTCGCTCAACGCCATCGAGCTGATCGACCGCAACCTCTATGAGCGCACCTGCGATGTGCGCTGGTGGGCGACCGATTCCGCCGTGGTCGATTGCGCGGCCTCGCCGACCGCCGCAGCGATTTCCCACGCCTCGCAGCGCCTGGGCGTGATCCTCGGCGCCTACACCGTCTATCTCGATCTCTGGCTCTGCGACCTCGACGGCAACGTCATCGCCAATGGCCGCGCTGACCGCTTTCGCGTGGTCGGCCAGAACGTCGCCCACACCAAATGGTTTCGCGAGGCGCGAACCTTGCGCTCCGGTGACGACTACGTCGCCGGCGACGTCGAGAACCAGCCGCTGCTGGGCAATGCGCAGGTGGCGACCTATTGCGCCAGCGTCCGAGCCGGCGGTCAGGCCCACGGCGCCCCGATTGGCGTGCTCGCCATCCACTTCGACTGGGAGGCGCATGCTCGCGCCATCGTGCAGGGCGTGCGCGTCGGCGACAGCGACAAGGCCCGCGTCCTGCTGGTCGATTCGAATTTCCGCATCATCGCGGCGTCCGACGGCCAGGGCATCCTCAGCGAGCGCATCTCGATCTCGCTGAACGGCCAGCGCTCCGGCTTCTACCATGACCGCTCGGGTGCCCTGGTCGCGTTCCATGCGACCCCGGGCTATGAGACCTATCGCGGGCTCGGCTGGTACGGCGTGATCGTCTGCGGGACGTGAGACAGCCGGCCGATTCAAAAACCCGAAAACAACCCCATGCACAGTAGCCAAAGGGCTGCTTTCATTGGTGTTTTCAGCTGGGCTTGCTTCCTCGTTCTCTCAAACATTTTGACACGTCGGGCAAAACAGGGGCAATCTGCGAGCATCGCAGATTGTGTTTGCGGCATGAGGGAACGACCCTTCGCGGTTTTGTGACATCGCCCCCCGGCTTCTGAAGCAGTTTCCGGCAAGCCGCGCCCGTTACAGGCAAGAGGCCCGCGTCCGTGATCGAACAGAGTCGCCTCGCATCACGTTAATCGACGTGAGCGAGTCCGCCCTGGCTAACCATCTCGCGCTCGTCACATGCCAAGGAGACATGCCATGAAGATCGTCGTGATCGGCGGAACCGGATTGATCGGATCCAAGCTCGTGGCGAAGCTCAAGCAGCGGGGCCATGACGCGGTAGCGGCCTCGCCGAAATCAGGTGTGAACGCCGTGACCGGGGAAGGCCTCGCGGCGGCGCTGGCCGGCGCGGATGTCGTGGTCGACGTGGCCAATGCGCCGTCTTGGGAGCCCGCCGCCGTGCTCGAGTTCTTCGAGCGCTCGAGCCGAAATCTCGCCGCGACCGAGGCCGCCGCAGCCGTCAAGCATCACGTCGCGCTCTCGATCGTGGGGACCGACCGCTCGCCCGACATCGCGTATTTCCGTGCCAAGCTCGCCCAGGAGACCATCGTCAAGGCCTCCGCGGTCCCCTACTCTATCGTCCGCGCCACGCAGTTCTTCGAATTCCTCGGCGCCATCGGCGAGGCGGGAGCGGCCGGAGACAAGATCGTCGTTCCATCGGCACTGTTTCAACCGATCGCCGCCGACGACGTGGTCGATTGCCTCGCAGAGATCGCAACGGGGCGGCCGCTGAATGGCACCATCGACATCGCAGGCCCCGAGAAGGCTCCCTTCAATGAGTTCGTCGCGCGCCGCCAGAAAGCCTCCGGCGACAGCCGTACGGTGGTCGGCGACCCAAAAGCGCAATATTACGGCGCTTCCATTCAGGACACATCGCTGAACCCGCTCGGCGAGGCTCGGCTCGGGAAGACGCCGCTCGCAACATGGCTCGCGCGCCTCTGAGGGGCCGCCAGTGCCGCAATCAATACAGAAACGGCAATGAAGGAAATCCCATGCGCAGATTGCTGATCGCAACGGCGGTTTACGCCGCGTCTGTCCTGACGGTCCATGCGGCCGAGACGGCAGCACCATCGGCCAAGGTCACCGTCGTATTTGACCAGGCGCTGCCAAATGTCCCCGGCAAGAGCATGAAGGGCGTGCTGGTCGAATATGGTCCCGGGGGCTCGTCGCCGGCCCACATCCACGCGCCCTCCGCCTTCATCTACGCCACCGTCCTGGAAGGCGCGATCCGCAGTCAGGTCAATGACGGCCCGGCCAAGGTCTTTCAAAAGGGGGAGAATTTTTCCGAAAGCCCCGGCGACCGCCACGGCATCAGCGCGAACGCCAGCGATACCGAGCCTGCCAAGCTGCTGGCCGTGTTCGTGGTGGATACGGCCGACAAGCAGCTGACGACGCCTCTCGCGAAGTAGCGCCAGACCGGCAGGCGGCTGGCGATTGCCACCAGCGTCAATTGGGACTCTCGACGAAAACGACTGGCGTGCCTTTCGACAGGCTCGCCGCGACGCGTTCGGCGTCCCAATTGGTGAGACGTACGCAGCCGTGAGATTCCGCCTTGGAGATCTTGCCCGGCGAAGGCGTGCCGTGAATGCCGTAGCCTTCAGCCGACAGGTTGATCCAGACAGTGCCGACCGGATTGTTCGGACCAGGCCTGATCTTGAAGGGCGTGCGGGAACGGACGCCCTTGAAGTGATAGTCGGGATTATAGCGATAGTACGGATTGCGGCTGATTTCCGTGACTTTGAGCGTGCCCGAAGGCGAAGGCTTGTCTTCGCTTCCGACCGTCGCGGGATAGAATCCAATCATGACATTTGATTTATCGAACAGCTTTACCGTCTGCCTGACCTTGTCGACCTCGACCCTGTCGGCCTTGGCAGGTGCACCATTGCCCTCGTTGCCAATGTTGACCACGACGATAATCTCGCCCGCCCGGTCGAAATGGCGCCCGGGGTTGAGCATCTCCAGGAGTTGCTCACTCATGTGGAATTTCTCGGCCAGCGCTTCGCGCGGGCTGGTGTAGCCGAGCTTCGGGATGTCCTTCATGTCTTCCATCTTCGACGGGAGCCTGGTCAGGAAAGGACCCGCCACGTCCTGCTGGGCGATGGTGTAGGTCGCGGTCGCCGGCCGGTCATCCGCTTGCAGCGCCTTCCAAACATCGTCCGATAGGGTATCGGAACTCGGCAATTGCCGCGCTTCCGCATAGGCCCGCAGCGCTTTCCTGGCATTCTCTCCGAACTTGCCGTCGATCTCGCCTAGCGAGAAGTGCGCCCGATCCAGGAGAACCTGCAAGCGCACGCCCGCCGGGGTCGGCTTCTCATTCGAAAGGCTCTTCTTCGTTGGCTGGGCAGAATTGACGGCATCCGCCGACATCTCGGCAGCAAACGCTGGCGGGGCCGCCAGGGCAAAGACAAGTAAGATGCAAATCTGCCCCGTTTTCGTCAGGGACATCGCCGCCTCCTTTCAGGTTTCCTGCGGTTGCATGTTGAACCCTGGGGCTGCAGCGGCAACCAGCTCGCGATACCGTTGTTCATACTGCCGCGCCATTCGGCGTGCGGTGAAGCGTTCCTCGAAGCGGGCACGCACCTTCCTTCGATCCAGCTTGCCCAGTTCGTCGACGGCCTTGACCGCCTGCTCCTCGTTCTCGACGATGAAGCCGGTCACACCGTGTTCGATCACCTCAGGGACGGAGCCGGAACGGTAGGCGATCACGGGCGTGCCGCAAGCCATCGCCTCGATCATGACCAGCCCGAAAGGTTCCGGCCAGTCGATCGGAAACAAAAGCGCGGCCGCCTGGCTGAGGAAGGCCTGCTTTTTGACGTCATCGACTTCACCGATGAGCTGGATCTTCTCGCCGTCGATCCGGGGCTCGAGGTGCTTCCTGAAGTAGGCGGTCTCGGCGCGTGGGATCTTTGCGGCGATGCGGAGAGGCATCCGGGCCGCGTGCGCGATCCGGATAGCGTCCTCCGGCCCCTTCTCGGCGGTCAGACGACCAAGAAATGCCAGATAGGATCCGTCCTCATATGAGGGGCGCAACAGCTCCGACGGCAATCCGTGCTGAATCGTTCCGATCCATTTCGCATCGGGAAGCGGCAAGCGCTGGTGATCGGAAATCGACACGAAGCTTGCCTCGGGGAATTGCCGGATCACGTCCGGTAACCCCGGCAGGTCGAGGCGGCCGTGCGTGGTCGTGAGGAACGGCACGCCAAGGCGAGTGAGCAGCGGCAGTGGCAGCCAGTCGACATGCGCGTGGATCACGTCGAATTCCCTCGCCCGCTTCGCGATCGCTTCCAGCAGCATCGCGCTGGCCGCCCCGGGATCCGCGCCCTTTCGGCCGAGTCGCAGCGCGCGTGGCCATACCGGGTGAAGCTTGCCGGTCGTTCGGGAGTCGCCACTGGCAAATAGCGTGACGTGGTGTCCAAGCTTGACGAGGTCGTCGACCAGCCAGGCGACTACCCGCTCGGTGCCGCCGTAGAGCTTTGGAGGGACGCTTTCGGCCAGGGGAGCAAGCTGAGCGATGCGCATGATAGCCGGCCGCTATATCGCTGATCGGACGATCAGCACGATGGCTGCGGACAGGAGGTTCGAAATCGCGAGCAACGTCCAAGCCGGTCTGGCGCTTGCGCGCGCCAGGCGGCACAGGAGTCTCTCAAGCGACATCAACATGAGTCATCGGAAAGCCGCTCGAGATAGGCAAGCCCGAAACCCGTGAGTTCCTGGGCGTCGCCGTCGCTCTCTCGCGCTTCCCGTCTCCCTCGCAGATGGCGCTCGAGCAGGCAGCGACGGCCGTCGGCAGCATCGACATCGCGATGCCGCGCGCGGTACACGCACCATGCGGTATCGACCGCTGTTCGTAGCGGGCCGTCGTCGACCATGTTCCCAGCTCCGACGTGAAGATGTTCATGGGACGCCAACTCGTCGCGACGGCGGAAGTTTCCAGTTTTTCCCGAAAGTCTAATACTGCCCGCAAGGCGAGTGCAGCAAGCGCTTGCTCCCTGGTGCGTGCAATCAGGCGGCGCGCCGCGCGGCCATCCCCGCGGCGAGCAGCAACGCGGCCCGGCTGGCTCCGATCGACGCGACGCCTTGCCCGGCGATGTCGTAAGCCGTGCCGTGCGCTGGCGTGCAGATCGGGAATGGAAAGCCGCCGAGCAAGGTCACGCCGCGGTCGAAGCCCATCAGCTTCATCGCGATCTGGCCCTGGTCGTGATACATCGTCAGCACGGCATCGAAAGCGCCGGCCTTGGCGCGCAGGAAGACGGTGTCGGCCGGGAACGGCCCCTCCGCGGCGATGCCCTCGCGCTGGCCGGCCGCGACCACGGGCGCAATGATATCGATCTCCTCGCGGCCGAAATTTCCGCCATCGCCCGCGTGCGGATTGAGACCGGCGACGGCGATGCGCGGCCGCGCGAAGCCGGCGTTGCGCATGCAGGCATCGGTCAGCTGGAGCGCACGATGGATGCGTTCGCTGGACAACTTTGCAGCAACGTCCCTCAGCGGAATATGGGAGGTGACTCGCGCGTTCCACAGCCGGTCCAGCACGTTGAACTCGCTCGCCGCGGTCTTGAGGCCGACCACTTCGGCCGAAAACGCGATCTCGTCGTCGTACTCGGCGCGGGCAAGCCGCATCGCCTGCTTGTTGAAGGGGGTGAAGCAGACCGCCTCGACGCGGCCGTCGCGGCCGAGCTCGAGCGCGTGCTTGTAGTTCGCCAGCGCAAATTTTCCGCCGGCAAGGGTCGCGGTCTTCGGCTCGACCTCCTTGGGATCGAGATGGCCGAGATCGACGAACAGCGCCTCGCCCCCCGCCGCGCGAAGATCGGCCCCTTGCTCCACCATCTTCAGCGCCGGCCTGACGCCGGCAATGCGCGCGCCCTCCTCGAAGATGCGGCGGTCACCGATCACGACGAGCCGGCAGCCCGCGCGGATGTCGTCCTGCGCCACCAGCTTGGCCGTCAGCTCCGGGCTGATGCCGGCGGGATCTCCCATTGCCAACGCAATCAGCGGCTTTGCGGTCATATGATCACCTTCTCCTGGGCGGTCGTTTCGGTCACGGGGGCGGGCTTGCGCCAGAGACGCGCGAGCTGCAACGCGAGCGGAAGCAGCAGCAGCGCGATGCCGGCCATGATCAGGCATGTCACCAGCTTGTTCGCAACGAAGATCCCGAGCGATCCCTTCGACATCAGCATCGACTGCCGGAACGCATCCTCGGCCTTGTCGCCGATGACGATCGCGAGCACCAGCGGGGCCAAGGGATAGAACAGCTTCTTGAAGAGATAGCCGACGATTCCGAAGCCCAGCATCATGACGACATCGAGATAGGAGTTCGACACCGAATAGGCGCCGACGACGCAGATGATGACGATCAGCGGCGCGATGACGACGAAGGGAATCCGCATCAAGGCGGCAAACACCGGTACGGTCAGCAGCACCAAGGCGACGGCGACGATGTTGCCGACATACATCGAGGCGATCAGGCCCCAGACGAAGTCCTTCTGGTCGACGAACAGCATCGGCCCGGGATTGAGGCCCCAGATCATCAGCCCGCCCATCATGACGGCCGCGGTCGCCGAGCCGGGAATGCCGAGCGAAAGCATCGGCAGCAGCGCGCTGGTGCCGGCGGCATGGTCAGCCGTCTCCGGCGAGATGATGCCTTCGACCTCTCCGGTGCCGAAATAGCGGCCCCGGCGCGAGAAGCGGCGGGCGATGCCATAGCTCATGAAGGACGCCGCGGTCGGCCCGCCCGGGGTGATCCCCATCCAGCAGCCGATTGCGGCGCTGCGCAGCAAGGCAACGCCATGCCGCGGCAGGCGGCCGACCGCGCGGAGCACCTCGCGCCAGTCGATCTTCGAGGACACCGCGCGGGCGTGGAATTCCTCTTCGACCGCAACCAGCAGTTCGCCGATGCCGAACAGGCCCATCACCGCGACGACGAAGCTCACGCCCTTGACGAGCTCGTCGACGCCCATGGTGAGGCGGACGCTGCCGGAGACGGTGTCGATGCCGATCGCGGCGATCGCAAAGCCGATCGCCAGCGCCACGAGGGTCTTGATCGGCGCGGCGCCGCCCATGCCGACGAAGCTGGCAAAGGCCAGGAAATAGACGGCAAAGTATTCCGCCGGCCCGAAGGCGAGCGCGACCTGCGCCACCCAGGACGCGAGGAAGGTGATCAGGATGACGCCGATCAGCGCGCCGAACGCGGCCGAGCCGAAGGCGGTGGCGAGCGCCGTGGTCGGCCTTCCGTCACGCGCCATCGGATAGCCGTCGAAGGTGGTCGCAACCGACGACGGCTCGCCGGGAATGTTGAACAGGATCGAGGTGACCGAGCCGCCGAATAGCGCCCCCCAATACATGCTGGAGAGCAAAATGATCGCCGACACCGGCTGCATGCCGAAGGTCAGCGGCAGGAGCAGCGACACCCCGTTCGGCGCACCCAGCCCCGGCAGCACGCCGACGAGAATGCCGAGCAGCACGCCGACGACCATCAGCACCAGATGCGGCACGGTGACCGCGATGCTGAAGCCATGGAGGAGTTCCCCGAGATTGTCCATCGGCCCTCCGTCAGAACCCGAAGGCGGCTGCGAGCGCGCCGTGCGGCAAGCTCACCTGGAACATGCGCTCGAACACGACGTAGAGCGCGAGCGCCGTCGCCGCCGCCATCCCCAGCGCGCGCGGCACCGATTGATGTCTGGGGATCGCCAGCACCGCGAAGACATAGAGCGCCGAGGCGACGTACATCCCGGCGAGCGGGATCGCGGCCACGAAGATCGCGGCCGGCACGAACAGGCCGGCAAGCCGGCGCAGCTCGATCGACGTGATCGCGATGGGAACGTTTGCCAGGGACGCAACCGGCAACACGCCCCGCACCAGGTTGTAGAGGCTGCCGAGCACGATGACGATGCCGGTCAGGAACGGAAACGTGCCGGCATCGACGCCCGCGCTCGACCAGCCGATGCCGTTGTCGAAGCTGGAGACGACGACGGCGACACCGAAGCCGCCGGTGAGGACGGCGGTCGCAAGTTCAAGCGCGCGGCGCGAGATCATGGGGGGCTCCGCTCAGAGGTCGGGCAATTGCCCGCTGTAGCCACGCATCCTTCCCCGGCGCTCGGTGTCGTCCCTGCGAACGCAGGGACCCATAACCCCAGGGAGGAATTTGACGAAGACTCAAGGTCACGTCGGTACAGCGACCGACACTTCTCGACAGATCACGCGGTATGTGTCCCTGCGCCTCCGCGCGCAATTGCGCGCTAGGCAGGGACGACAGCGGCGGATTTGGCATGATGGTCGACATGCTGCGGGAAGCCCTGCCCACATCGTCACCCCCGCTGCATGCGCCCCGCCTCACTTGACGAGCCAGCCCTGCTCGCCCGCCACCTGCTTGACGTGCTCGAGATCCTCCTTGATGAACTTGTCGAACTCGGCACCCGTCAGGAAGGTGTCGACCTGGGACGTCTTCTCGATGTAGTCCTTCCACTCCGGCGTCGCCTGCACCTTCTTCATGAGGTCGACATAGAACGCGGCCTGGTCCGGCGTGACCTTGCCGGGCAGCCACACGGTGCGCGGCTGCTCATATTGCTTGATGTCGAGCCCTTGCTCGACGCAGGTCGGAACATCGCCCCAGCCTTCGGTCGCGGTGACCTTGGCCCCCTGCGGCAGCCGCTTCGGGCTGAAAACGCAGAGCGGCCGCTGCGTGCCGCCGCGCCATTGCCCGAGGCTTTCGCTGGGATTGTTGACGTGGGAATCGAGATGTCCGCCGGCGAGCTGCACGGCGGTCTCGGCGCCGCTCTTGAAGGGGATATAGGTCAGCTTGACCTTGCCGGCCTTCTCGATCATGCGCGTCAGCACCTCGTCGGTGTCCTTTGACTGGGCGCCCCCCATCTTGAACTCGCCCGATCCGGCCGCCTTCAGATAGTCACCCGCGGTCTTGTAAGGCGCGTCCTGCTTGACCCAGAGCAAAAACTCGTCCTGCGCCATCGCCGCTACGGGCGTGAGATCGGTGTAGTTGAAGGCGACCTTGGAGACGAGCGGCTGCTGCCAGGCGTTCGAGGTGCCGAAAATCACCTTGTAGGGATCGCCGGCGGAGGCCTTGCCATAGACATAGCCTTCCGCGCCGCTGCCGCCGCCCTTGTTGACGACGACGATCGGCTGCTCCGTCAGCTTGTGCTTGGTGATGATGTTCTGCACCGCGCGGGCGAGATTGTCGGTCCCGCCGCCCGGTCCGGCGGTGGCCACGAACTCGATCGGCTTTTGCGGTTGCCAGGCGCTGAGCGCCGGCATCGTGCCGGCGAGCATCGTCGCGGCTGCGGAGAGCAAGAATATCGACGTCCGACCCATGATTTCCTCCAGCGGATTTTACCTTTTATCGTTGTCGTATCGACGCCCGGTCAGGCGACGCGTTCCTCGCGTCTTCCTGCGCCTAAGACGATTGCGCCTTCTTTTTCGAGCGCTTCGATTTGCTTCTGGTCGAACCCGTACTCGGCCAGCACCTCGCTCGTATGCTCACCATAGACCGGCGCGCCCGAGAGGACTTTGCCTGGGGTCTCCGAAAACTTGACGGGCAGACCGATCGTCTTCACCGGGCCGAGCGTGGAATGCTCGACCTCGACGACCATCTCGCGCGCCAGCGTCTGGGGATCGCTGAGCGCTTCCAGCATGTCGTGAACTGGGCCGCACGGCACGCCCTTCTCGTCCAGCGCCGCGAGCCAATGCGCCCGCGACTTCGTGCGGAAGCGCTCGCTCAGGACGGCTTCGAGCTCCTTCAGGTTCGCCATGCGATCGGAACCGTTGACGAAGCGCGGATCGGCGGCGAGCTCGCTCGCGCCGAGCGCTTCCAGCATCAGGAGCCAATGTTTCTTGTTGGCGCCGCCGACCACGAGCCAGCCGTCCGAGGCCTCAAAAGCCTGATACGGCGCGTTGAGCGGATGCGCCGAGCCCATCGCGCGCGGCGCGGTGCCCGCGGCGAGCGCAATTGTCGACTGCCAATAGGTCTGCACCAGTGCGGCCTCATAGAGCGAGGTCTCGACCCACTGCCCCTCGCCCGTCTTCAGGCGATGGGTATAGGCAGCCAAAATGCCCATGCTTGCGAGCAGGCCGGCGGTGATGTCGGACAGCGGCGGGCCGCATTTGACGGGCGGACCATCCGGCCGTTCGCCGGTGAAGCTCATGATGCCGCTCATGGCCTGCGCGACGAGATCGAAACCGCGGCGATGCTTATAGGGACCGGTGCGGCCGAAGCCCGACAGCGAGCAGTAGATCAGCGCCGGGAATTGCTCGTGCATCGCCTCGTAGCCGAAGCCGAGGCGCTCCATCGCGCCCGGCGCAAAGTTCTCGACCAGCACGTCGGCATCAGCGATCAGCCGCCGCAGCACCTGCTTGCCGCCTTCGGTCTTCAGATCCAGCACGATGCCGCGCTTGTTGCGGTTCATCATCAGGAAGGAGGCCGCCTCCTCGCCGATCTTCGGCGGTACCGAATGGCGGGTGTCGTCGCCGTTCGGCGATTTCTCGATCTTGATGACGTCGGCGCCCATGTCGGCGAGCATCAGGGTGCAGGTCGGCCCGGCCATGACATGGGTGAGGTCGACGACCCTGAGGCCGGCCAGCGGTCCCGAACGGCGAGAGTTGGATTGCGATCGATCGCTTTGCATCGGGGCGTCCTATTGGCCGCGCCATTGCGGCGCGCGCTTGTTGAGGAAAGCATCGAGCCCTTCGCGAAAATCCTGGCTCGTGTAGCACATCAGGATGAGATCCTCGCCTTCGTCTCCCGTCAGCCGCTGTTGC
The DNA here is from genome assembly GCF_002278135.3 of Bradyrhizobium ottawaense. NCBI lineage: Bacteria > Pseudomonadati > Pseudomonadota > Alphaproteobacteria > Hyphomicrobiales > Nitrobacteraceae > Bradyrhizobium > Bradyrhizobium ottawaense. Next base: position 4,558,834 of record NZ_CP029425.2, read on the forward strand.
AGCCGGCCGACCGCCTGCTTGGTCGCATTCAGCGTCAGCGGCGCATGACTGGCGACGAGCCGGGCCACTTCGTCGGCGCGCCGGTCCAGCGCAGCCAGATCCTCGACGATCTCGCCGAGCAGTCCGACGCTCGCCGCCTCCGTGGCATCGACAAGACGTGCGGTGAAGATCAGGTCCTTGACGCGCGCGGCACCGATGAGTGCGGTGAGACGGCCGACATTGGACATCGACAGGCAATTGCCGAGCGTCCGGGCGATGGGGAATCCAATCTGGGCACTGCGTGTGCCGATGCGCAGGTCGCAGGCCGCGGCGATGCCGGCGCCCCCGCCGGTGCAGAACCCGTTGATCGCCGCGATGGTCGGCACCCGGCACTGTTCGAGCGTGGTCAGGACGCGATCGATACGGTTCTCGTAGTCGATCGCATCCTGCGGCGACTTGAACTCGCGGAACTGGTTGATGTCGGTGCCCGCGGCGAACGCCTTGTCGCCGGCCCCGCGCAGCACCAGCACCTTGATCGCATGATCGCTGTTGGCCTCTTCGCAGATCGCGGCGAGCCGCTCGTACATGGCGAAAGTGAAGGCGTTGCGGGCCTGGGGGCGGTTGAAGGTGATCCGCCCGATGCCGTCGTTGCATTCAAAAACGAGGTCGTCTGCCCCTACCGCCCGGTCCATTTCCTCATATCCTCTTGTTTTTTACATTTTTGAATGCAAAATCTGCGATTAGCAAGCTGGAACTTCGAAATATCGATCGAATACCCCAGTTTTGCATTCAAATTGGAGTGCTAGTCCCCCATGCTTCACGAGGACGTCGTCGGCCGTATCCGGGCCATCCTGCTCGATGGCGAAATTCCGCCTGGCGCGCGGATTCCCGAGCGCGAGCTATGTGAACGGCTCGAGATCTCGCGCACGCCGCTGCGCGAGGCACTCAAGGTGCTGGCCGCCGAAGGCCTCGTGCAGTTGCTGCCGCATCGCGGCTCGCGCGCGGCAAAGCTGACCGACAAGGACATGCGCGACCTGTTCGAGGTCTGCCAGGGCCTGGAGGCCCTCGCCGGCGAGCTCGCCTGCGAACGCATCACGGACGCCGAGATCGACGAGATCGCCGCCGCGCATGCGGCCATGGTGCTGCATTATCGCGACGGCGATCTGATCCAGTACTACCGCGGCAATCGCGCCATCCACGAGGCCATCGTCACCGCAGCCGGAAATCCCGTGCTCGCGGGGCTCTACACATCAGTGACAGCGCGCATCCGGCGCGCGCGCTACGTCACGCCGATGACGCCGCAGCGCTGGGCGCTCGCCGTGAAGGAGCATGACGCCATCCTGAACGCGCTCCAGCGCCGCGACGGCCTCGGCCTCTCCCACATTTTGCGCGCGCATCTCCGCCACAAGCGCGAAGAGGTCTTGCAGGCGGGTTTTGCCGAGACGGAGGGGAACGATCTCACGCTGAAAATTGCGTAAGGCGCAATTCGCGTTGTCCTGGCCAGTGAGTGCGTCACACGTGGCCTTCCCGCCCGGCAGCTCGTTCTCGCTCCGCGTGAATCTGCGCACTAATTCCACTTGCTAGCTTGTCGCGGCCGGAGCAGCATACTTCTCTGCCGACCTGCGGCCGCGTGGCCCGATCAGGCCGGTCCCAACGCGCGAACAATCGCGCAAAACAAAAGACAAAAGCGGAGGAAACGCATGACAATCGATGTCTCCCGTCGGTCTCTTCTCACGCTCGGAGCGGGCCTTGGTGCCAGCGCCATGCTCGGCACCAGTGCGATGGCGCGGGCACCCAAGCTCGGCACTCAGACGCCCTACTGGCATCGCTTCGTTCTCGGCGATGCCGAGGTCACCGTCGTGTCCGACGGGCCGCTGCCGCTCGGCGATCCCTCCGGAACCTTCACCGGCGTTCCCAAGGAAGAGGTGAAGAAGATGCTGGCGGACAATTTCCTGTCGCCGGACAACGTCGTGCTCGAACAGAACTCGCCGATCGTGAACACCGGCGACAAGCTCATCCTGTTCGATACCGGCATGGGCTCATCGAAGATGTTCGGCGCCAGCACCGGCCGGCAACAGAAGAGCATGACCGAGGCCGGCATCAAGCCGGGGGACATCGATGCCGTCGTGTGCTCGCATGCCCATATCGACCATATCGGAGGCATCGTCGACGAAGGCGGCAAGCCGCTGTTTCCGAACGCGCAGATCTACATCTCGCAGACCGATTTCGACTTCTGGACCGACGAAGGCAAGCTCGGCAGTCCGGCCAAGGACTTCGTCGTTCACGCCCGCAAGAACCTGCTGCCGGTCCGTGACCGGATCGTGTTCTTCAAGGACGGCCAGGAATTCCTGCCGGGCGTGCAGGCGATCTCCGCGCCCGGTCACACCGTCGGCCACACCATCTTCTTGGTGTCGTCGGCCGGCAAGTCCTTCGCCTTCCTCGGCGACCTCTCGCACCATTCCGTGCTGCTGCTCGAGCGGCCGCGCATGGAATTCTCCTACGACACCGATCCGAAGCAGGCCGCGGAATCGCGCGTCAAACTGCTGACGATGCTTGCGGCCAACAAGACCCCGGTGATGTCCTATCACTTCGCCTGGCCGGGCTACGGCCATGTCGCCAAGGCCGGTGAAGGCTTCCACTATTATCCCGAACCGATGCAGATGACCTTGTAGCTCGTCAGGTCCGGGCGGCGCGTGCGCCGCCCGGACCATGACTGCTCCTATTCCGCGGGCTCCGCGACCCCAGGAAGATTCGAGGTGGCGACGTCCGCCCGGGCACCGGGGAATATCCGCTTCACCAGCACGAACAGGGCTGGCACGAAGAAGATGCCGAGCACGGTCGCCGCGATCATGCCGCCGGCGACGCCGATGCCGACCGCATTCTGGCTGGCCGAGCCGGCGCCGGTCGCCACCGCCAGCGGCAACACGCCGAGGATGAAGGCGAGCGAGGTCATCAGGATCGGGCGCAGGCGCTGACGTGACGCGTGCAGGGTGGCATCGACGAGGCTCCGGCCGGCCGCGATCTGCTCCAGCGCGAATTCGACGATCAGGATCGCGTTCTTCGAGGCAAGACCGATCGTCGTGAGCAGACCGACCTGGAAATAGACGTCGTTGGCCTGGCTGAACAGCGTCGCCGCGAGCAGCGCGCCGAGCACGCCGATCGGCACCGTCAGCATCACCGCGAATGGGACGGACCAGCTCTCGTAGAGTGCCGCAAGGCTCAGGAAGACGATCAGCAGCGAGATCGAATAGAGATACAGCGTCTGGCTGCCGGTGAGCCGTTCCTGGAACGACAATCCGGTCCATTCGTGGCCATAGCCCTTGGGCAGCCTGGCCATCTGCTCCTCCACCGCCTGCATGGCAACGCCCGAGCTGATGCCCGGCCCCGCCTGCCCCTGCAACTCGACGGCGGCAACGCCGTTGTAGCGCTCGAGGCGCGGCGAGCCAAAGCTCCAGCGATCGGTAGCGACCGCCGAGAACGGCACCATCGAGCCCGAGGCGTTGCGCACATACCAGCGGCCGATGTCGCTGGTATCCATGCGGAACGGCGCATCGCTCTGCACATAGACCTGCTTGACGCGGCCGCGGTCGATGAAGTCGTTGACATAGGCCCCGCCCCAGGCCGCCGACAATGTGGTGTTGAGATCGCTGAGGTTGACGCCGAGCGCGGTGGCCTTGGCCTGGTCGACGTCGAGGTTGAATTGCGGCGTATCGTCCTGACCGTTCGGCCGGGCCTGCGCCACGCGCTTGTCCGCCGCGAGCTGCCCGAGCAGCTGGTTGCGCGCCTGGATCAGCGCCTCGTGACCGTTGCCGCCGGTGTCCTGGAGATAGACGTCGAATCCGCCGGCATTGCCGAAGCCGGGGATCGACGGCGGCAGCACCGCGAACACCATGGCGTCGCGGATTTTCATGAACGCCCCCATGGCACGGCCGGCCACGGCCTGCGCCGAGGCCGCAGGACTCTTGCGCTCGTCGAACGGCTTCAGGCTGACGAAGGCGAGGCCGACATTCTGCCCCTGCCCCGCGAAGCTGAAGCCGCTGACCGCGAACACGCCGTCGACGGCATCCTTCTCGTTGTCGAGATATTGATGCTCGACCTGCTTGATCACGTCGAGCGTGCGCGTCGACGTCGCGCCGACCGGGAGCTGGATCAGGGTCATGATCGTGCCCTGGTCCTCGTCGGGCAGGAACGAGCTCGGCAGCCGCTGGAACAGCAAGACCATGCCGGCGACGATCGCCGCGAAGGCGATCATCACCCCGGCGATGCGCCTGATCGCGGCGCCCGTGGTGCGCTGATAACCGTCGGCCATGCGGTCGAAGCCGCGGTTGAACAGGCCGAAGAAGCCGCGCTGCGCGCCATGGTGTTGCGGCGGCTTCAGGATCGTGACGCACAAAGCCGGCGTCAGGATCAGCGCGACCAGCACCGACAGCAGCATCGCCGTGACGATGGTGAGCGCGAACTGCCGGTAGATGATGCCGACCGAGCCGTTGAAGAACGCCATCGGGATGAAGACGGCCGAGAGCACGACGCCGATCCCGACCAGGGCCCCGGTGATCTCGCGCATGGATTTCTCGGTCGCCTCGCGCGGGCTAAGCTGCTCCTCGGCCATCACGCGCTCGACGTTTTCGACCACGACGATGGCATCGTCGACCAGGAGGCCGATCGCCAGCACCATCGCGAACATCGTCAGCGTATTGATGGAATAGCCGGCGAGCGAGAGCACGCCGAAGGTCCCGAGCAGCACCACCGGCACGGCAATGGTCGGAATGATGGTGGCGCGCCAGCTCTGCAGGAACACGAACATCACGACGAAAACCAGCGCGATCGCCTCGAACAGCGTGTGGATCACCTTCTCGATCGACAGCTTGACGAAGGGCGTGGTGTCGTAGGGGTAGACGACGCGGAGCCCCTCCGGCATGGTGGCGCTGAGCTGGGCAACGCGCGCCTTCACCGCTTCCGAGGTCGCGACCGCATTGGCGCCGGTCGCAAGGCTGATGCCCATGCCCGCGGCCGGCTTGCCGTTGTAGCGCGCGGCGGAATCATAGGACTTCGAACCGAGCTCGACCCGCGCGACGTCGCCGATACGGACCGTCTGACCGGTCGTGGCCGTGCGCAGGATGATGTCCTTGAATTGCTCGACCGTCTGCAGGCGGCTCTGCGAGGTGATGGTGGCATTGAGCTGCTGGCCGCCGACAGACGGCAGGCCGCCGAGCTGGCCGGCGGTCACCTGCGTGTTCTGGGTCTGGATCGCCGCGGTCACGTCGCTGGGCATCAGATTGTATTTGGCCAGCTTGTCGGGATCGAGCCAGATGCGCATGGCGTATTCGGCGCCGAACAACGTCACCTGCCCGACGCCGGCAACGCGACTGATCGGATCGTTGACCGAGGAGGCCACGTAGTCGGCGATGTCGCTGGCGGCAAGCCGACCGTCCTCGGAGACGAAACCCAGCACCATCAAGAAGCTCGCCGAGGACTTCACGACCTTGATGCCCTGCTGCTGCACGACCTGCGGCAGCAGCGGAGTTGCAAGCTGCAGCTTGTTCTGCACCTGCACCTGGGCGATGTCGGCATCGGCCCCGTTGGTGAAGGTCAGCGAGATCTGCACTTGGCCCGTCGAGGTGCTCGACGACGACATGTATTGCAGATAGTCGAGACCGGTCATGTTCTGCTCGATGACCTTGGTCACCGAGTTCTCCGCGGTCTCGGCATTGGCGCCGGGATAGGTCGCCGTGATCGTGACGACGGTCGGCGCGATCTGCGGATATTGCGCGATCGGCAGCCGCATGATCGCGAGCACGCCGCCCAGCATGATCAGGATGGCGATGACCCAGGCGAAGATCGGCCGCTTGATGAAGAAATGGGACATGACGGTTACTGCTCGGCTGTGGCGGCTGCAGGCCGCGCGTCGGCCTGCCGCGTCGGATTCACGGCAAGACCGGTTGCGGGATCGACCGCGACCTCGACGGTCTTGACCGGCGCGCCGGGGCGAGCCTTCTGCGTTCCCTCGACGACCAGGCGGTCGCCCGCCTTGGCGCCGGAGCGCACCAGCCAGTTGCTGCCGACGTCCTCTCCGAGTTCCAGCGTCCGCTGCTCGACCTTGCCGTCCTTGTCGACGAACATCGCCACCGCCTGCCCCAGCGGATTACGCGAGACCGCCCGCTGCGGCACCAGGATCGCGGCCGTGTCCACGCCGGCGACGACGCGGGCGCGCACATACATGCCCGGCAGCAGCGCCCGCTCGGGATTGGCGAAGACCGCGCGCGACGAGACCGAGCCGGTGCTCTCGTTGACACTGGCATCGGTGAAGCCGTACTTGCCCTTGTGGCCGTAAGCCCTGCCGCTCTCCATCAAGAGCTCGACCTGCACGCCTTCGGCAGGACGCTTAAGCCGGCCACTGGCGATCTGGTTGCGCAGGCGTTCCATCTCGGAGGTCGACTGATCGAGGTCGACATAGACAGGGTCGAGCTGCTGGATCGTCGTCATCGCGGTCGCCTGGCTGGCGGTGACCAGCGCACCGGGCGTGATGCTCGACTTGCCGATCCGGCCCGAGATCGAGGCCGTGACCTTGGTGCGATCCAGCGAGATCGCAGCCGTGTCGCGGTTGGCCTCCGCCGCCTTCACGTCGGCCTCGCCCTGCTTGTAGGCGGCGACCGCATCGTCGACATCCTGCTGGCTCGCCGCATTGGTTTGCAGAAGCTGGGTCTTGCGCGCGGCCTTGAGCTTGACGCTGACGAGCGTTGCCTCCGACCTCTGCACCGCGGCCTCGGCGCTGGCCAAGCCCGCCTTGTACTGCACCGGATCGATCTCATAGAGCAGGTCGCCTTCCCTGACCTCGGCGCCTTCCACGAAGTCGCGCTTGAGCAGAATGCCCGTGACCTGCGGCCGGACCTCGGAAACCTGGTAGGCGACGACGCGGCCCGGCAGCACCGTCGAGATCTTCGCTTCCTGCGGTTTCAGGGTCATGATGCCGACCTCTGGCACCATCTGCTGCAATGCCGCTTGCGGGTTCTGCTCCCCGCAAGCGGCAAGCAGCAGGGCAATCAAGGGAACAGCGCGGACGATCGGGGAACGCATGAGACGATCCATGGGTAAGTTGCGGCCCCTGAAGGGCATCGCGCGGAAACATTTGGAAACTATTCAGTTTCCATTGGGAAACTTGGTAGTTTCCTTCCCTGAAGTCAAGTGCTAGGCTGCCTGCACAACGGCGTTCAAGCAGTCGTGAAGCAGCTCAAATTCAAGCGGGTACGTCCATGGCGAAAGAAGCCAGCAGTCAGAGGCGCATTGCTCCGCCGTCGGAGCGGACCAAGCCGACCGTGGGCCCCGCCCCCGACGCTCGCATGAGGCAATTGCTGGCGGCGGCGAAGGACACCTTCACCAGCAAAGGGTTTGCCGCGACGACGATGGACGACATCGCCGGTGCCGCCGGGATGTCGAAGAAGACGCTCTACAAATTGTTCGAGAGCAAGACCGAGCTGTTCCGCGCCATGCTGCTGCGCAGCTTGCCGGAAGCCGATTACGCAGACACCCCTTCGGAAGGATCACCAGTGATCCGGCTTCGAAACATGCTGCGCGAGGCGGCCAACGTCGCGCTGTCGCCTGGCGAGATCGCCCTGCAGCGTTTGATCATCGGTGAACGTCAGGCGTCCCCGGAGCTGGGGCGTATGTTCGCCGAGGTCATCATGGAAAGCGGCACGGAGCATATCGTCGAGCTACTGAAGGCAGTTCGCCTGGAGCCCCGTTTTGAGGGCGTGCCGCTCCGCCTCATTGCCGAAATGCTGTTCGGCATGGTGTTCAGCCACGATCATTTCAGGCTGCTGACAGACACCGCATTCAAGTTCAATCGCCGCGCCCTGGACCGGCGGATCGATCTTGCCATTGCAACCTTCTGTGCGGCCGACGAATAAGCGTGAGCCGCCTCGCTCGGCTTGGAAGAAGGTCAGCAGCCGAGCCTATCGGCGATCCCGCCAAAGTCCTTGGCGACGATGTCCCACTTGCCGGTGGCTTCGAAATCGACCTTCTGGAGCGGACCGTACTCCGTCGGCCGTGCGACGAACGCGGTCTTCAGGCCGTTCTTCTGCGCCGCCGCGAGATCGCCGTTGTGGGCGGCGACCATCATCACCTCCTCCGGCTTGAGGCAGAGCAGCCTTGCTGCGCCCAGATAGGTTTCCGGATCGGGCTTGTAGTGCTCGAACAGCTCGGCCGACATGACGAGATCCCACGGCAGGCCGGCAAACTTCGCCATGTTGGTGAGCAGCGCGACATTGCCGTTCGATAGCGGCGAGATCACGAATTTCGACTTCAGCCGGGTGAGGCCCGCGACGCTGTCTGGCCAGGGATTGAGGCGATGCCAGCCCTTGGTGAGATAATCGAGATCGGCGTCAGTGAGGCCCTTGATCGCGAACTGCGCGACCAGCTTCTCTAGCGAGCGGCGGTGCAGATCATCCAGCATGACATAGCCGCGCTCGGGATGTTTGCGCACATCGTCCATCGAGGCCATGTACATGCCGCGCCAGCCGTCGACGAGCGCCGCCCAGTCGGCACTGATGCCGCGCTGCCTGCTCCACCACATGAAGTCGGTGATGAGGCTGGTGCGCCAGTCCACAACCGTGCCGAAGACGTCGAAGACAAGGGCTTTGACGGCGGAGAGTTCGGACATGGCGCTTCCCGTGATTGTTCTTGTTGTCATTCCGGGATGCGCCGTTAGGCGCAGGCCCGGAATCCATACTCCCGATCGTGGTTATGGATTCCGGGCTCGACGCTTTGCGTCGCCCCGGAATGACGGGCAGTTGTTATGCCCTACTTAGTCCAGATGGAACTTCGCAAGCTCGCGATGCTCGGCCTTGATGTAGCGCACGGTGCCGGTGACCGAACGCATCACCACCGTCTCGGTCTCGATCACGCCGTCCTTGCGAAATTTGACGCCCGAGAGCAGCGAGCCCGTGGTGACGCCGGTGGCGGCGAACAGGCAGTCGCCGCGCGCCATGTCCTCGATGCCGTAGATCATCTTGGGATCGTTGACGCCCATCTTGGCGGCGCGTTCACGCTTCTCGTCGGAATCGAGGATGAGACGGCACTGCATCTGGCCGCCGATGCAGCGCAGCGCCACGGCCGCGAGCACGCCTTCCGGCGCGCCGCCGGTGCCGAGATACATGTCGACGCCGGTGTTATCGGGGTCGGCGCAATGGATCACGCCGGCCACGTCGCCGTCGGTGATCAGGCGCACGGCGGCGCCGGTCGAGCGCACGCTCTCGATGATGCTGGCATGGCGCGGACGATCGAGCACCAGAACCGTGATGCCGTCGGGCTGGACACCCTTGGCCTTGGCGAGACGGCGGACGTTGTCGGCCGGCGTTGCATCGAGATCGACGACGCCCTTGTTGTAGCCCGGCCCGATCGCGAGCTTCTGCATGTAGACGTCGGGGGCGTGCAGCAGCGTACCGCCGTCGGCCATCGCCATGGTGGCAATCGAGCCCGGCATGTTCTTGGCGCACAGCGTGGTGCCTTCGAGCGGATCGACCGCGATGTCGACCTGCGGGCCGGCGTTCAGGCCGACCTTCTCGCCGATGAAGAGCATCGGCGCCTCGTCGCGCTCGCCCTCGCCGATCACGATGGTGCCCTCGATCGGGAGCTTGTTGAGCTCGCGGCGCATCGCATCCACCGCAGCCTGGTCGGCCGCTTTCTCGTTGCCGTGCCCGCGCAGCCGCGCCGACGACACCGCCGCCCGCTCCGTCACCCGCACGATCTCCAGCGTGAGGATGCGCTCGAGCAACGCGTGCGGGGGGACTGAAATATGGGTCGACATCGGCTCACTCCTTCGAAACGGTTTTGGACAGAAGTCTCTGCCCGCATCAACTCTCAACGCCCACGGTTCGTTCGTTCAAACCGCCTCATTGTTTCAGCATGACCTTTCCGGAAAACCGCTTCGCACTATGTGCTGGCGCGGTCCTTCGGATCCGGGACATGCTCAGTTCTTCTCGATCCGGATCACCTGCGGCCGTCCGCTGATCACCTTGTCCTTCTGCACGGCGGCGAGCGCGCGGCGCACCGCGTCCTCATGCGTCGCGTAGGTGATCAGGATGACGGGCACAGGAACCGCCTTGCCGTCGGCTGGCGCAGCGCCGCCATTGGGATGACGCTGCACGATCGACTCGATCGAAATCTTCTGCTCTGCCAGCCGCGTCGCGATCGCAGCCGCGGTGCCGGGGAAATCGCGCGCCAGAAGGCGGATGTAATAGCCGCCCTCGTGCCGCTCCATCGGCGCCTTCTTGGTGTCGCGCAAATGAGAAATGGGCCGGCCGAACGGATTGGCGCGGATTCCGCGCGCGACATCGGCGATATCGGCGACGACGGCGGATGCCGTCGCGGCACCGCCGGCGCCGGGGCCGACCAGCGTGATCGGCGGAATGCCCTCGCCGTCGATTGTGACCGCATTGGTGACGCCCATCACCTGCGCGATCGAGGAGGATTTCGGAACCATGGTCGGATGCACGCGCTGCTCGATGCCCTTGGCGGTGCGCACCGCAACGCCGAGCAGCTTGACGCGGTAGCCGAGATCGGCCGCCGCGCGCAGATCTTCCGGCGCGATGGAGGAGATGCCTTCGACATACACCGCGCTTTGAGCAACTTTCGTGCCGAAAGCGAGGCTGGCGAGAATGGCGAGTTTTTGCGCGGTGTCATGGCCGTCGACGTCGAAGGACGGGTTGGCCTCGGCATAACCGAGCCGCTGCGCATCCGCGAGGCATTCGGCGAAGGACAGGCCTTCCTGCTCCATCCGGGTCAGGATGTAATTGCAGGTGCCGTTGAGGATGCCATAGACGCGGTTGATGCCGGTTCCGGCAAGACCCTCGCGCAACGTCTTGATGACGGGGATCGCGGCGCCGACGGCTGCCTCGTAATTCAGCGCACCGCTGTGCTTTTCAGCGGCCTTTGCCAGTTTCAAACCGTGCTTCGCGAGCAGCGCCTTGTTTGCCGTGACCACTGACTTGCCGGCGCTGAGCGCGGCCTCGACCGCCGACAGCGCGGGATCGCCGGCGCCGCCCATCAGCTCGACGAAGCAATCGATGCCGGGATGCGTGGCCAGCGCCAACGGATCCTTGACCCATTCGACGCCGCGCAGGTCGATGCCGCGCTTCTTCGCCTTCGAGCGCGCGGTGACGGCGACGACGCGGATACCGCGGCCGCTGCGGCCTGCGAGCACGCGGGCCTGCGTTTCAATCAAACGGACAACTTCGGCGCCCACGGTGCCGAGCCCCGCTATGCCCACTTTCAGGGGTGCAACCATGATGACTTAGAAAACCTGCCGAAGAGAACTTAACGCCGATTGGCGAGCGGAACGACGTTGTGCAACGTTTCGATGCCGCTTTCAAGGAAGCGTCGCACGCCGCGCGCGGCCTGCCTGATCCGTTGCTCGTTTTCCACCATGGCGATGCGGACATATCCTTCACCATGCTCGCCGAAGCCGACGCCGGGCGAGACCGCAACGCCGGATTTCTCCACCATCAGGGTCGCGAATTGCATGCTGCCGACGCTGCGGAAGGCTTCGGGCAGCGGCACCCAGGCGAACATCGAGGCCTCCGGCGGCGGGATCTCCCAGCCGGCGCGGCCGAACGATTCCACCAGCGCATCGCGGCGCTTGCGGTAGGTGTCGCGCATCTCCTTGATGCAATCGTCGGGACCGTTCAGTGCGGCGGTCGCCGCGACCTGCACCGGCGTGAAGGCGCCGTAATCGAGATAGGATTTGACGCGGGCGAGCGCTGCGATCACGCGCTCGTTGCCGACCGCAAAGCCCATGCGCCAGCCGGCCATCGAATAGGTCTTCGACATCGAGGTGAACTCGACGGAGACGTCCATCGCGCCGGGCACCTGGAGCACCGAGGGCGGCGGATTGTTCTCGTCGAAATAGACCTCGGCATAAGCGAGATCGGACAGGATCAGGATCTCGTGCTTCTTCGCGAACGCGACGAGGTCCTTGTAGAAATCCAGGCTCGCGACATAGGCGGTCGGGTTCGAGGGATAGCAGACGACGAGCGCCAGCGGCTTGGGGATCGAATGCACGATCGCCCGCTCCACCGCCTCGAAGAACTGCGGCGTCGGCTCCGACGGCACCGAGCGGATCACGCCGCCCGCCATCAAAAAGCCGAAGGCGTGAATCGGGTAGCTCGGGTTCGGACAGAGGATGACGTCGCCGGGCGCGGTGATCGCCTGCGCCACGTTGGCAAAGCCTTCCTTCGAGCCCAGCGTCGCGACGATCTGGGTGTCGGGGTTGAGCTTCACGCCGAAGCGGCGGGCGTAGTAGCCGGCCTGGGCCCGGCGCAGTCCGGGGATGCCGCGGGACGCCGAGTAGCGATCGGTGCGCGGCTTGCCCAGCGTCTCCTTCAGCTTCTCAAGCACATGCGCCGGGGCCGGCAGATCCGGGTTGCCCATGCCGAGGTCGATGATATCGGCGCCGGCATTCCGCGCGGCCGCCTTGGCCCGATTGACCTGCTCGAACACGTAAGGCGGAAGGCGGCGGATGCGGTAAAATTCTTCCATGGCTCTCTGGGCTCCGGGGCAACCGGTCAGGACAGAATCGACAGGCCAGGACGGCGCTTCGGAAAGGCGTCCATTTTCGCCGTGAAAATTACTCAAAATCAAATGCTTAGAGCAATCATCGACGACGAAGACTGAAGTCGTTCGCCCTGACTCTCGGCTGAACGTGGTCTTTTAGCACGGCAAGGCGGGGGCGCCAGCGATTACCTTGGAGCGGCTCATTTCGCATCCTTGCCGGCGACGGCCTGGCGATCGCGCGCTGCGGCGAGCTCAGCCTCGATCTTGGCGCGCTGCTCCGGCGGGATGACCGCTTGATCACGATCCGGCGGCAGGTCGTGCACCGGCAGGTAGGTGCCGGGCTCCCTGGGATGCGCCTGCGCGTCCGCGGGGGTCATATCCGCGAGCTGGCTCGAGCAGCCGCCAACGGCGAGCGCCGCGATCAGCAGCGCGCCGCGGATCGGCAGCGTCTTTTGCAGGTCCCACAACGCCAACACTTGGGAAATCCCCTACTCGTCCCAAAGCACGGCCCCGGGCAACCTTACCCAAGACCGCGCCCAAGCTCAAACCATTGCTGCCCAAATGGTGCGAGCGAGAAAACAGCCATTGCCCACCAAGCCGAGCGGTGCGGCCCGAATGTGACGGAACCAAGAAGATTTGTCGCAGTGCAACACATCTTCGAGAGTGTTTAACGTCAAACATGCGAGCTTCGCGGTGACGAATACGGAATGAACCGTTACTGTTCTGCTCATGAGCATGGCCACGACCGATACGCCCAAACCCGAGACGAAGTTCGATGCGGAAGCCTTCGCGATGAATGTCGCGCGGGCGATGGAGAGCGGCGGCAAGGCGCTGGCCGCCTACCTCAAGCCGCGCGAGAGCGGCGAGGTGCAGGATCGCCCGCCGGCCGAGCTCGCCGAGGTCGTCAAGACCTTCACCTCGGTCGCCGAATACTGGCTGTCGGATACGTCCCGCTCCTCCGATCTGCAGACCAAGCTCGCCAAGGACTATCTCGACCTCTGGGGCTCGGCGGTGCGCCGCATGGCCGGCCAGGACGCAGCGCCCGCGATCGCGCCCTCGCCGCGCGACAAGCGCTTTGCCGACCCGGAATGGAAGTCGAACCAGTTCTTCGATTTCGTCATGCAGCTCTATCTGCTCACGACCAGATGGGCGCAGGAGCTGGTGCGCGACGCCGAAGGGCTCGATCCGCAGACCCGCCGCAAGGCGGAGTTCTACGTCCAGCAGGTCATCAACGCGATCTCGCCGTCCAACTTCGTGCTGACCAATCCGGAGGTGCTGCGCGAAACGGTGGCCAGCAGCGGCGAGAACCTCGCCCGCGGCCTGAAGATGCTGGCCGAGGATATCGCAGCCGGAAAGGGCATGCTGAAGATCCGCCAGTCCAACCCGGACAACCTCGTCGTCGGCGTCAACATGGCGACGACGCCGGGCAAGGTGATTTACCAGAACGAGATGATGCAGCTGATCCAGTATTCGCCGTCCACGGAGACGGTGCTGCGCACTCCGCTCCTGATCGTGCCGCCCTGGATCAACAAGTTCTACATCCTCGATCTCAAGCCGGAGAAATCCTACATCAAGTGGTGCGTCGACCAGGGCATCACCGTGTTCGTGATCTCATGGGTCAATCCCGACAAGCGGCTCGGCAACAAGAGCTGGGAAGACTACATGAAGGAAGGCCCGCTCACGGCGATGGACGTGATCGAGAGGGTCACCGGCGAGATGAAGGTGCACACCGCCGGCTATTGCGTCGGCGGCACCATGCTCGCGACCACGCTGGCCTGGCTCGCCGAGAAGCGCCGCCAACGCGTGTCGTCGGCGACGTTCTTCGCCGCACAGGTCGACTTCACCCATGCGGGTGACCTCCTGGTGTTCGTCGACGAGGAGCAGATCGCGGCGCTCGAGCAGGACATGAAGGCGGCCGGCGTGCTCGAAGGCTCGAAGATGGCGATGGCCTTCAACATGCTGCGCTCCAACGATCTGATCTGGTCCTACGTCGTCAGCAACTACCTGAAGGGGCAGCAGCCGAGCGCGTTCGACCTCTTGCACTGGAATTCGGACGCGACGCGCATGACCGCGTCGAACCATTCCTATTATTTGCGCAATTGCTATCTGGAGAACCGGCTCTCCACCGGCACGATGGTACTCGACAACACGCTGCTCGATCTCTCCAAGGTCAAGGTGCCCGTCTACAACCTCGCCACCCGCGAGGACCACATCGCGCCCGCTGAATCGGTGCTGTACGGCTCGCAGTTCTTCGGCGGTCCGGTGAAATACGTGCTGTCCGGCTCGGGCCACATCGCCGGCGTCGTCAATCCGCCCGCCTCGAACAAGTACCAGTACTGGACCAACGACAACATCAAGGACGTCAACGTCGCCCAATGGATGAAGGACGCGGTCGAGCACAAGGGCTCGTGGTGGCCGGATTGGCGTCAATGGCTGGGCGAGCTCGATCCGGAGCAAGTCCCGGCGCGCAGCGTCGGCAGCGACGCCCTGCCGGCGATCGAGGACGCGCCCGGCAGCTATGTCAGGGTTCGCGCATAGCGGAATCTTCCGCGCTTTTGTATAGACTCGCGCTCAACGCAGCGACGACAGAGGGGACCCGACCATGACGCGCGAACTGTTCTGGCTGACACTGACGGTGATCCTGACCGGGATCCTCTGGATCCCCTACACCATCAACCGCTGCCAGGTCCGCGGCCTCAGCGGCGCCATGGCCAACCCCTCGCGCGGCGACAAGCCGCAGGCGGAATGGGCGAACCGCCTGATGTTCGCGCATGACAACGCGGTTGAGAACCTCGTGCTCTTTGCGCCGCTGGTACTGATCCTCAACGCGATCGACTATTCCACAAAATGGACCGTGCTCGCCTGCGCCGTCTATTTCTGGTCGCGCGTCGCACATCTCATCGTCTACGCGATCGGCATCCCGGTGTTCCGCACCCTGGCCTTCACCGTCGGCTTCCTCGCCCAGGCCGTGCTGGCGCTGGCGATCTTCAAGGTGGTTTGATTTCGTGTCCCGGACGCGCGAAGCGCGAGCCGGGACCCAGAAGGCCGCTACCAACAGGGAAGAGTGGGCCCCGGCTCTGCAGCGCACCGCTGAAGGAGCGCTGCGCTGCGTCCGGGGCGCGAGACTGCCCTACTCCTCCGGCAATCCCAGCATCAGCCGCATGTTCTGTACGGCGGCGCCCGAGGCGCCCTTGCCGAGATTGTCGAGCCGGGCGACCAGCACCGCCTGGTGATATTTGTCGCTGGCGAAGACGTAGAGCTCGAGCATGTTGGTCTCGTTGAGCGCCTCCGGCTCGATCCGGCCGCCTTTGGCCGCCTCGTTCTGGAGCGGCATCACCTTGACGTATTTCGAGCCGACGTAGCGCTTGGCGAGCGCAGCCTGCAGATCGGTACCGCCGGGCTTGCCGGGCAGCGTGTCGAGCTGCAGAGGCACCGAGACCAGCATGCCCTGCCGATAGTTGCCCACCGACGGAATGAAGATCGGCCGCCGCGTCAGGTTCGAATAGAGCTGCATTTCCGGCAGATGCTTGTGCTCGAAGCCGAGGCCGTAGAGTTCAAAGGACGGCGCGCTGCCGTCCTCGAAGCTCGCGATCATCGACTTGCCGCCGCCGGAATAGCCGCTCACCGCGTTGACGGTGACGGGATAATCGGGCGGCAACAGACCGGCATCGACGATCGGCCGCAGCAGCGCAATCGCGCCGGTCGGATAGCAACCGGGATTGGAGACCTTCTTCGCCGCCTTGATCTTGCCGGCCTGGTCAGCCGTCAGCTCCGGAAAGCCGTAGGCCCAATCGGGCGCGACCCGGTAGGCGGTCGAGGCGTCCAGCACCTTCGGGCCCGAAGCGCCCATGCTGTCGACCAGCGCAACCGTTTCCTTGGCGGCATCGTCGGGCAGGCAGAGGATGACGAGATCCACCTCCTCCATCAGCGCCTTCTTGGCCGCGGGGTCCTTGCGCTTGTCGTCGGCGATCGTCCTCACGACGACGTCGTTCTGGAGTTTCAGCCGCTCGTTGATGCCGAGCCCGGTGGTGCCGGAGCCGCCGTCGACGAAGACGGTCGCGGGTTTGGTGGCAGCGCCCTTCGGGGCCTGTTTGATGTCAGCGAGGCTCATGGTGCGCTCCCTTCGAGCATGTTCGTGTCGTCTGCAAAAACCTGCGGCCTGGCCTGCCGCATCAAAAGTGAGATCTGCTTGGCGTCGGCATCGCCGGCGCCGAGCGCATTGGCGATCGCCGTGTAGTCGGCGTCGGACTTGTGCTGGTTGAGCTTGAAGCTGCCTTCGACCTCCTCAACCGTCATCACCAGACCCACAATCGCCTTCTTCATCGCCTCGAGCCGTCCGGCCGTCATCTTGTCCGATGTCCACGGCTTCTTCGGCCGCAGCCAGTTCTCGAACTTGTCGCTGAGCGTGTCGATCTGCACCGCCAACTCGTCGTCAGACAACATCCGCACCGGCCCGCTCAGATGCACCGACTGGTAGAGCCAGGTCGGCACCTGGTCCGGCGAGACGTACCAATCCGGCGATACATAGGCATCGGGGCCATTGATCGCGAGCAGCCAGGACGCTGCGCCATCCGCAAGCTTTAGCAGCGGATTGTGACGGGCGACATGAAAGGCCGCCTGCGGCGTGCCATCGGCCGCATAGGTCAGATAGAACGGCAGCGGGGAAGCGACCGGCTTGTGACCGTCAAAGGCGCACATGGTGCCGAAGCCGCGCTCTTCGGCGAACTTCAGGCTTGCGGCGCGGTCCTGCTTGAAAAAGGGTGGCGTGTACATCGTGGTCTCCTGCTGGGCCTCCTTGGGGGGCCGCCGGATCAGATCGCGCTGACAGGAGAGAGAATGCCGCGGATCGGATCCAGCGGCAAAGACGATGATCTCAAACGCGATCGACCGCCCAAACCGCTAAAGAGCGGCGGCGGCGACGAGCGAACAGGATGGTCGCGGCGTTGATCATGGCGCGCGGCTATAAGGCCAGATCGGGTTTCCGTCAAGGTTTCGGCGTCAGATCACCCGCCAGATCCATTCCATGATCTTCGCGAGCACGTCGCCGAACATCAGGAGCACGGCGGACCAGATCAGGGCCGAGACGAAATTGGCGGCCTGGAAGCTCCAATAAGGCATCTCGAAGATGCCGGCCGCAAGCGGCACCGAGGCGCGCAAGGGCCCGAAGAAGCGGCCGATGAAGATGCTGGGGATGCCCCAGCTGCGCACGAAAGCCTCGCCCCTGGGCAGGAGCTCCGGATAGCGCGAGAGCGGCCACATCTGGGCGACCTTCTCCTTGTAGCGGTAGCCGAACCAGTACGAGACCCAGTCGCCGAGCGCCGCGCCGAGGCCGCCGGCGATCCAGACCGGGTAGAAGCTGATGCCGCTCGCCCCGATCAGCGCACCGATCGCGACCAGCGCGCCCCAGGCCGGGACCAGCAGCGAGATGAAGGCGAGCGATTCCCCGAAGGCGAGCAGGAACACGATCGGAGCCGCCCAGGCCTGGTGAACGCGCACGAAATCGGCCAGGGCGTGCGCAAATTGCTCCATCTAAAAAAAAGCCTTCCCGCCCCGTCTCAAGGTGCTGCTCGATGAAAAAGACTGGTAAGCCAAGGGCTTGTGTGACATCAAGTCACAAAACTCGCTCGGCGCCGACGGTCCGGTCAAATTGCCGGGAATTGCAGGGCCTGCGGCGTAAAATCGCCGGGATTGACTCCCAACCAAACCGCCCCGGCCGCCCGCGGTAACCTTTCCAAGTCAGAAGTGGCATAGTCGGCCTAACCGATTCGCCGCTTATGCGGCCCTCAAAGCGTATCAAGATATATGTCCAAACAGTTGAAACCCAAAGCAAAAGACGATTTTTTCGGCGGCGATGAGCCAAAGCCTCGCACGCCTGCCAAGGCGGCTTCGCGCGGAACCGGCGGCGAAGCCGACTACACGGCAGCCGACATCGAGGTGCTCGAAGGCCTGGAACCGGTGCGGCGCCGACCCGGCATGTATATCGGCGGCACCGATGAGAAGGCGCTGCATCATCTGTTCGCCGAGGTCATCGACAACTCGATGGACGAGGCGCTGGCGGGACATGCGACCTTCATCGGCGTCGAACTCTCCGCGGACGGCTTCCTGACCGTCACCGACAACGGCCGCGGCATCCCGATCGACCCGCATCCAAAATTTCCGAAGAAATCGGCGCTCGAAGTCATCATGTGCACGCTGCATTCGGGCGGCAAGTTCGACAGCAAGGTCTACGAGACCTCCGGCGGCTTGCACGGCGTCGGCATCTCCGTGGTGAACGCCCTCTCCTCGCTGCTCGAGGTCGAGGTCGCGCGCAGCCAGAAGCTCTACCGCATGACCTTCGAGCGCGGACACCCCAAGGGCAAGCTCGAGGATCTGGGCAAGATCAACAACCGCCGCGGCACGCGCGTCCGCTTCAAGCCCGATACCGACATCTTCGGCGCCAAGGCTGCGTTCAAGCCGCAGCGCCTGTTCAAGATGACGCGCTCGAAGGCGTATCTGTTCGGCGGCGTCGAGATCCGCTGGAATTGCGCGCCCGAACTGCTCAAAGGCGTCGAGGACGTACCGGCCGAAGCGACATTCCACTTCCCCGGCGGCCTCAAGGATTATCTGGCGGCAGCAATTCACGCCGACACGCAGGTCCACCCGGATATCTTCTCCGGCAAGTCGGGCCGCAACGGCGCGCATGGCGCCTGCGAATGGGCGGTGGCCTGGACCGCGGATGCCGACGGCTTCCTCTCTTCCTACACCAACACCGTCCCGACACCCGATGGCGGCACGCACGAATCCGGCCTGCGCAGCGCGCTGCTGCGCGGCCTGAAGGATCACGCCGAGCGCGTCGGTCAGGGCAAGCGCGCCTCGTCCATTACGTCGGAAGACGTGATGGTCGGTGCCGCCGTCATGCTTTCCGTGTTCGTGCGCGAGCCCGAATTCCAGGGCCAGACCAAGGATCGTCTCGCCACCGCGGAAGCGCAGCGCATCGTCGAACAGGCGATGAAGGATCCGTTCGATCACTGGCTGTCGGGCAATCCGAACATGGCCAACAGGCTGCTCGATTTCGTGATCGACCGCGCCGAGGAGCGGCTGCGCCGCCGCCAGGAAAAGGAGACGGCGCGCAAGACCGCCGGCAAGAAGCTGCGGCTGCCCGGCAAGCTCGCCGACTGCACCGATGCCGGCACCGAAGGCTCCGAGCTCTTCATCGTCGAAGGCGACTCGGCCGGCGGCAGCGCCAAGCAGGCGCGTGACCGCAAGACTCAGGCCGTGCTGCCGCTGCGCGGCAAGATCCTCAACGTCGCCTCCGCCGGCAAGGACAAGCTGACGGCCAATGCCCAGCTCTCCGACCTCGTGCAGGCGATCGGCTGCGGCCAGCTCCTGCAATACCGAGAAGAGGATCTGCGCTATCAGCGCATCATCATCATGACCGACGCCGACGTCGACGGCGCGCACATCGCTTCGCTGCTGATCACATTCTTCTACCGGCAGATGCCGCGGCTGATCGACGAGGGTCACCTCTTCCTGGCCGTGCCGCCGCTCTACAAGCTCACGCACGGCACCAAGTCGGTTTACGCGCGCGACGACAAGCACAAGGAAGAGTTGATCAAAAGCGCGTTCAACGCCAACGCCAAGGTCGAGGTGAACCGCTTCAAAGGCCTCGGCGAGATGATGCCGGCGCAGCTCAAGGAGACCACCATGGATCCGAGGAAGCGCACGCTGCTCAAGGTGGTGCTGCTCGCCGACGATCGCGACACCACGGCGGATTCGGTGGAACGGCTGATGGGCACCAAGGCCGAGGCGCGCTTCGCCTTCATCTCGGACAAGGCCGAGTTCGCCAGCGAGGAGCTGCTGGACGTTTGAGCCCTCGGCCCTGTAGCGCTCCGTCAAGAGCCCCGGCGAAAAGCCGGGGCTCTTTTGCTTTGCGGGGGCGATGACGTCGCTGCGGTCCGTATGGCCTTGAGCGATTCCCGGAATCGTCGTTGCGACTCGGCCAACGACTCACGGCGCTCAGGCGGAGGCACGACTGCCTCCATTTCGGACAAGGCCGGTTTGCTAACGAAACCTTACCCAAGGTTGAATTCCAAAAATCTCGGTAAGGCTTTGAATTTATGTAACTATTACAGATCTTGACAGCCGCGGCGGAAATACCCGCGTATCGGCGTTTTCCGGCAACTGTGCCTGCCCGGCAACAGCATTCCGGCAGGAAACGTCTATAGTCCGAGCATCAGATGACACGAACTTCAGTGCGCTCGCGCTGCTACACAGACCAAGGTTGGGGATTTTAACATGAAGAAGGTTTTGCTCGCTCTGACCGCGGTTGCCGCGATGACCGGTTCGGCCTCAGCGGCCGATCTCGGTGCCCGTCCCTACGTGAAGGCCCCGATGCCGGCGCCCGTCGCCAACTGGACCGGCTTCTACGTGTTCGGCGGCGGCGGCGGCGGCCTCTCCAATGCCGACCAGCACGTCCAGACCACCGTTGGTGCGGTTCCGCTGACGATCGACCAGCGTCAGGGCGGCTCCGGTTGGTTCGGCACCGTCGGCGCCGGTTACGACTGGCAGTTCAGCGGCACCTGGGTCGCCGGTGTGTTCGCTGACGGCCAGTTCGGCAGCATCCGCGCCACCATCCAGGATCCGATCGTCGGCATCACCGGCAACCAGAAGCTGGAAACCTCCTGGGCCGCGGGCGTGCGCCTCGGCTGGCTGGTCGCCCCGAACGTTCTCTCCTACGTCAACGGTGGTTACTCGGGCGCCCACTTCGGCCAGACCAACTTCACGACGCTGGGCGGCACTCCCGCCGGCATCCACCTCAACAGCTACAACCGCAACGGCTGGTTCGTTGGCGGCGGTGTCGAGAACAGCCTGAACATCTTCGGCGTCTCTTCGCCCGGCTGGTTCATGAAGACCGAGTATCGTTCGGCCTTCTACAACGCCAAGACCTCGAACGAGCTCTTCGACGGTACCAACGCGCTGGTCGGCCGCGACATCCGCGCCAACAGCTGGAACCAGACGATCTCGACCTCGCTGGTCTACCGCTTCAACTGGACCGGTCCGGTCGTCGCGAAGTACTGATCCGACCAAGTACTGATCCGAACGCAAGTTCAGACGTCAAAGCCCCGGCATCGCCGGGGCTTTTTCGTTATGGTCTTGTCGGCGACCAAAGCTCGACTTCAGCGTCGTACGCAGCGGCGAGCTGAGCTTCGATCACTCACATGACGTTGGTGACCGCCTGCCCCCCCGCATCGCGACATGCGCTGGGCTTCGCCGCGTTGGCTTCTGCCGGCGGCGCCATTGTATCCGGACCAAAGCTACGGCTACTGTGGGCCCAAGCTCTCCTGACCGTGGCGATTGATGCCGCGGGTCGCGACGGAAGCGGACCGACGGGGAGGAATGCATGCGCAGATTTCTGCTTGTAGCAGGCCTGTTTGCCCTCGCCGTCGGGCTGCTCTGGATCGGACAGGGCACGGGTACGGTGCCCTGGCCGCGATCGAGCTTCATGGTCAACCAGCTGCATTGGGCCGGCTATGGCGCCGCCATGGCCGGCTTCGGGCTGGTGCTGATCTGGCAAAGCAACCAATAAAAGAAACCAGGGAATACAAGCATGACATCCAGCCGGTTCGAGCTCCGCGGCAAGGTCGCGGTCGTAACAGGAGGCAATGGCGGCATCGGGCTCGGCATGGCGCGCGGCCTTGCCGATGCCGGCGCCGACATCGCCGTGGTCGGACGCAACGAGGCCAAGTCCAAAGCAGCAGTCGAAGATCTCAGCCAGCGCGGCGTCAAGGCGATCGCGATTGCGACCGATGTCACCGATAGGGCCGCCATCGAAGCCATGATCGCGCGCGTGGTGAAGGATCTCGGCCGCATCGACATCCTCGTCAACAATGCCGGAATGAGCATCCGCAAGCCGCCGCACGAGCTCGAGCTCGACGAGTGGAACAAGGTGATCGACACCAACCTCACCAGCGCCTTCCTGTGCTCGAAGCTTGCTTATCCGGCCTTGAAGGCGTCAGGCAACGGCAAGGTGATCAACATCGGCTCGATGATGTCGATCTTCGGTGCGAGCTTCGCCACCGCCTACGCGGCGAGCAAAGGCGGCATCGTGCAGTACACGCGTGCCTGCGCCAATGCCTGGGCGCCCGACAACATCCAGGTCAATGCGATCCTGCCGGGCTGGATCGACACCGACCTCACCCGCGGCGCGCGGCAGCAGGTGTCAGGATTGCACGAGCGGGTGCTGGCGCGCACGCCTGCGGGGCGCTGGGGCGACATCGACGATTTCGCCGGCATCGCCGTGTTCCTGGCATCGTCCGCGTCGAACTTCGTCACGGGCACCGCGATCCCCGTCGATGGCGGTTTCTCGGTGATGGCCTGAGGCCGGGCCTGTCGGCCATTCAACAACGCAAAAAAGAAGCCCCGGACAAATCCGGGGCTTTTGAATTTAGGCAGTGCCTTTTTTGATCGTTGGTCGCGTTGCGTCGTCGACGTGCTCAGTAACGGGCAATGACAGGTGCGTCGAACCTGTAGCTCGCGCGCACGACGGCCCACTGGATGTCGCGCGGCTTGGCATCGAAGGTGTAATTCCCCGACGTGCCGCCGAGCTGATAGGTCTGGCTGCCGAAGGCAGCGTAATTGTATTCGAGGCCGACGATCCAGTTGCGGGTGACGCCATATTCCCAGCCGGCGCCGACGGTCCAGCCGTTGGCCCAGTGGGTCTGGCCGCCCGAGCCCGACACACCGACGGTGTCGCTGACCGACAGACGGTTGTTCGCGCCGGCATAGCCGCCCTTGACGTAGAAGAGGTTGTTCTGCACGGCGAAGCCGGCGCGGCCGACCACGGTCGCGAGCACGTTGGTGCGCCAGGAGAACACGTCGTCGCCCGCACCGAACGCGGTGTTCGTGAACGAGCCCTTGTTGTCGAGGCCGGAGATCGTGCCTTCCATGCCGAACACGTAGTTGTTGGCTTGCCAGTTGTAGCCGATCTGGGCGCCGCCCATGATGCCTGCGCTGCGCTGACGATAGCCCTCGCCCGGGACGAGATCGCCGAACGGCGCACCGGTCCCGTTGTTGATGAACTGCTGGTTGGTCCATGCACCGCCGATGTGACCGCCGACATAGAAGCCGGTCCAGTTGAACAGCGGCTCCGCATAGGCGGGCGCCTTGGTGTAGCGCGCACCGAGATCGGCGGCGGAGGCCGCGCCCGCCGAAACCAGAGCGGTCGTGCAGGCGAAGGCGGCAATCAATTTGTTACGCATGGTACAACCCCGTGTCCTTTGATGGACGCACGGTCACAGACGGGTGTTACTAAAATTCGAATCAACAGAGTTAACGCGGCCATGGGCACGCGCTGGTCCGCAGATCCGTCGGCGCTGTTGCTCGCCGGCAACGCCGCACGCGCGACTTAACGCGACATTATCCCTACCGAATTCCTGCGCTACGATGCCGCTTTCGAATGCACGTGCTCGGGCCGCACGCCGAGCGCAAGCAGGCGCGCCGGAATGCCCTGCAGCCATGGCAGCGCGGTGATGAGGCGCACGATCAGCGGCACTTTGAGCGGCCGATCGCGCTCCTGCAAGGCACCGCTGATGATCTTGTTCTGCACGATCACCTGCATCCGCTGGGTCATCTTCACCGGGAATTCGCGGCGACGGCGCACGGCATCGAGATCGTTGTCGGACGGGCAGCCGTGCTGCATCTTGTCCGCCAGCAGATTGGCGGTCGCGACTGCGTCCTGCACGGCGAGATTGACGCCGACGCCGCCGACCGGAGACATCGCATGCGCGGCATCGCCGATGCAAAGCAGACCCGGCCGCGTCCAGCGCGTCAGGCGGTTGATCGCGACGGTCAGCAGCTTGACGTCGTCAAAGCTCTTCACGTCGGCGATGCCCGACCTGAGGATCGGGGCCATGCGCACGACGTCGTCGAGCAGTGCCTGCAGTCCCCTCGCCTTCACCGCTTCGTGCTGTCCCTTGGCGATGACATAGGCGCACTGCCAATAGTCGCCGCGATCGAACGTGATCATCATCCTGCCGGGCTCGACGCGCGCGAACACGCTTTCCGTCTCGTCGGCCTTGCGGCCGGCGCGGAACCACAGCACGTCCATCGGCGCGCCGATCTCCTCGACACCAAGGCCGGCGCGCTCGCGCACCGTCGAATGCCGGCCGTCGCAGGCGATGGTGAGATCGGCTTCGATGTCGACGACGCCGTCAGGCGTTTTCGCCCGCACCCCCGCGATCTTCTCGCCGCGGCGGATCAGATCGACCGCCTCCGTGCTCATCATCACCTCGAGTGAGGCAAAGCGCTGGCCGGCCTCGCGCAGGAAATTCAAAAAATCCCATTGCGGCATGAAGGCGATGAAGGGGTATTTGGTGTGGAGCCGGCGGAGATCGGCGATGCGCACCGGCGTACCGCCGAACAGGCCGTCCATCTTCTGCAGGCGTTGATGCGGCAGCTTCAGGAAGCCGTCGATCAGGCCGAGTTCGTCCATGACCTCGAGCGTCGAGGGATGTACGGTGTCGCCGCGGAAATCGCGGAAGAAATCCGCATGCTTCTCCAGCACCACGACCTCGATGCCGGCCCGCCCCAGAAGATAGCCGAGCATCATGCCGGCCGGCCCGCCGCCGACGATGCAGCAACGGACTCTTTTCGTCCGGTTCGGTTGTTGGTCGGAGGTCATTGCAGCCGCTATCCGCGATGCGAGTATCGATCAAGATATGCCGGACGATTGTAACGCCGGTTCAGGTCGATCGCAGCCTCAATCTGGACGGGTCTCGGCAAGGACGGCTGGCAGCTTCGGATCACGCCGGCCCTCGCGGCCCCGGAATAAACCGCGGGCCCCGTTGTTATGGGGAATACGACCCAAACGGCATCAGCGGGAACGTTCAACGTGGCATGGTTGCTTGCAGGCGTGGCAGCCTGGCTGGCCATCAACATCGCGCTCGTCTATCTGCGCACGCGGCGAAGCGGCAATGCGGAAGAGAGCGAGCCGAAGGTCTAGCTTTGCCTGCGGCGACGGCCGCGCCCGGCTCAGCCTTTCTCGTCAGAGCAGCCGGTCGCCACTTGCGAGGCAACGAGAAAGGCCCGCGCTGCGCGGGCCTTTCATGCAGCAGAGCCAGACTATTTCTGATCTTCATTGCTGGTCCCGGAGCCCGGAGTGCCGATCGGCAATCCGTTCGGCGCGTGACCAACACCAGCGTTCCGCTCGGCTTGCGCCGCTGTCGGCGACGTGCCGTTCGCAGTCGGCGACTGAACGTTCGGATTGTTCTGACCTCTGTTGGTGTTGACGTTGGCCCCGGTGGTGGTGCTATGCGTCCCCATTCCTGAAGGAGCCGACGGCCCTGAATTGGCACTGCTGGATGACGTGCCTACTCCAGCACCCGAGCTGGCCGCGGATCCCGCACCGGCGCCGCCGGTCCCCGTACCGGCAGCGGCACCCGCGCTGGCGCCGCCCGCACCACCGCTGCCCGCACCACCGCCGCCTCCCCCGCCTCCCTGGGCAAAAGCGGACGTCGAAAGTGCAGCGCATGCGAAAGCTACGAGGATGGACTTGCGGATCATGGATCGTCTCCCTGGTTTGGTGGACAATCCAGGTGACCAAGGAGTTGTTCCTTCGCCTGCGGCGAACAGGCGCCCGCTACCTCAAGGCTTCGACTTCCGTTCCCATGGGCGCTTGCCGTCGGCGTCGCGGTCCCAGGGACGCGTCATCGGAGCTCCCTTTTCATCCTCGGCGGCCTTCGCACGGTCCGCTTGGACGCGTTCCCGGTCGGTCAGTGGCGGCGTGGGGATGGGAGTAGTTTGCGCCAGAACCGGAAGCGTCGTGAGGAGCGCGACGAGGATGAATTTTGTCATCCCCGGCTCTAACATTTCCACCGTTGACTTGTCCGATTTAAGTTCGTCCATCCCGCCACGCCCGCCCGATCGACACGCCCTCAATTATTGCTGCGGTTCGCGCTGCGGAAACTCTTGATCTCCGAGACGCTGCCGTCGCGATAGGTCAGCTCTACGGAGACGGACTGTGTGCTCGGTGCGAGCTTCATGTAGAGCGGCATGCCCGCAGTGATCGCACTGGGGTCGCGCATGTCGCAAGCAGGCATCTTCAGCACCTGGTTGGGCACGGCAGTGTCGATGCCGATGCGCACCTCGCGGATGGCGCAGCGATAGGACACGAGGTGCGTGTAGTAGACCAGCAGCCCGTTGAACTCGCGGAACGACAGCCAGCTCGTCGATGTCATGTCGAGGATCTTGCGCTGGTCGCGGATCAGCGCGGCCTCGGGATCGAACCGGATCGGGAACGGCCCCTGCATGTCGCCGGACTGATCGACATAGCGGACCTCGATGGTGCCGGCCGCAGCATCCGGCGGCAATTCGATCGACGGGTTCGGCATCCGCTTGCGCGTGCGCGGATCGAGCGTGTCGATGAATCCGGTCTCGCGGAAATCGCCCTTGCCGGCCATGCGCCAGGAAATGCCGAGCGTCGGGTCGGCGAACGAGAACACCACGCTCCAGCCGCCATTGTGCCGCGAGAAGCTCGCGATCGGCGCGTTGAGGGTCTCCTCCTTCGGCAGTTGCGGCACCGACACCGGCGGTAGCGCCGCGAGCTTCTGCGGTGGCGGATCAGCCGGCCGCGCGACGGCATCCTTCGCCATGCCGCTGAGGAAGACGTCGTCGACCATCTGGTCGAAATAGACCGGCACCTGCCTGTGCTTGACGGTATCGGCCATCTCGCTGACGGCACGGCGGGTGCGCTGCGCCACCTGCACGAGGTTCTCGCCGGGCTGAAGCAGCTCCTTGGCGAAAGTGCGCGTGAACACCGAATTGGGATTGGCGTCGTCGTTGGAGAGGCGATCGAGCGCGGTCTGGCGGGGACCAGCCGAAAACACCGAGAACACACCTTCGGGCAGCTGCACCATCGGAGCAAGCCCGCCGCCACCGGCCACCGCGCGGGTACCCTTGCGCTCGAACGGGTTGTTGCGGCAAGCGTCGAACACCAGGATCGAGGTCCGCGCCTTCTTGTTCTGGAGGCGCTCGACGATGCGGTCGGCCAGGATCGAGGCGTCACGCACCAGCTCTTCCTGCCCTTCGGTCGCCGCCGGCACGTCCGTCGGCAGCAAGTAGTTCTGGCCTGCGATCTCGAAGCCGTGGCCGGCGTAGAAGAAGAACGCCGTGTCACCTGGCTCGATCGCCTTGTCGAAGGCGAGCAGGGTCTCGGAGAATTGCTGCCGGCTCTGGTTCTCGGCGATCATCACCGAGAAGCCGAGCTGCTTCAGCGTGTCGCCCATGGTGCGGGCGTCGTTGACCGCCTTGAGCAGCTTCGGGACGTTCCTGTAGTCGTTGTTGCCGACGACGAGCGCGACACGCTTCTCGGCATGGGCGGGAGCTGCGAAGCCGCTCAGGCCCGCCGCCAGGCCAAGGGCCGCCAGAATTCTGAAAAGCCGACGCGTCATCGCAAGATTCCCGTTGTAGAACGGCGCCAAGCCGCTTCCCTCGAACAGCAGTTCATTGGACCCCCTGCCGCTGTGTGATAGTCGGCCCAGACGTTACCGTGGTTCAAGGAACCTGGGCCGCGGTTCCATGATCTGGCTATGGCAGATTCCCGTGGAATCTGCTCTTTCTAGGGCAATTGCGCTGCAAGCGAGGGCTGCCGTGTATCGCTGGTGTACCGACGAGGTCGAGCCGCACGATCGCTTCGACTATTGGCGCGAGGTGCGCTCCAAGGGATTGTTCGGTGTCACTGCCGAACTCGCGCGCGAACGGCGCGCGGACTTCTTCGGCGAGTTCTCGCTGCGCCAGCTTGGCGGCGCCGGCCTCGTCGAGCTGAAGGCCTCGCAATATGCGGTCGAGCGCAGCACCTCCGACATCGCCTACGCACCCGGCGACAGCATCTGCGTCTACCAGCAGCTCGGGAGCGGCGGCTGGTTCGGCGGCATGCGCGGCAACGACTTCGCGATCGCCCCCGGCAGTTTCGCCACCAGCCATACCGACCTGCCCTACCGCACGGCGCCGCTCGGCGCCGGGGGCTTTCACCTGCGGATCCTGAAGATTCCGGTCAGCACCATCCCGGCGCAGGACAAGCGCATGCGCGAGCTTGCGCCCCGGACGTTCGGCGACCCCACCCTGGCGCCCCTGCTCGGGGCCTGCTTTGCCGAGCTCGGCGAAGCCTCAACGGATCAGGGCGACAGCGATGCGACCTCTCTCGTCCAGGCTTTGGCCCATCTGGCGATGATCGAGCGCGGCATCGTCAGGCCCGGCAGCCGGCGCGGACAGGCCGCGCTGCGGACCGCCCGCCTCTCGCGGGCCCGGCGCCTGATCGCGGGCCACCTGCAAAACCCGGATCTGGCACCGACGATGGTGGCCGACGAGCTCGGCGTGTCCGTGCGCCACCTGCACATGCTGTTCGAGACCGCGGCGAAGAGCTTCTCACAGACCGTGACGGACGAACGCCTGAAACAGAGCCGCCGCCTGATGCGTGAGGCACCCGAGCGGCTGATCGCCGACATCGCGACCTCCTGCGGCTTCGAGAGCCTGGCAACCTACTACCGGGTCTTCAATGCCGCTTATGGCATGGCCCCGGGTGACTTCCGGGCGCAGGGCTCGGATAGGCGTTAGCCGCCGTTTTGGCGGCTCAGGCCGGAGCGCGGGGTTGGGCGGAAAAACCCCAGTCGCACCCGCTATTTGGTAAAAACCTCAGGTTTTTTAGGACCTTCCCGCGCCCGCTCCATTGACTTTGGCCGATTCCCGCCTATGTTCCGGGGCGACGCGGCTCAGATCGAAGACCGATTCCTGAGCCTGGCGCTTTGTTCGCGTGAGTCAGCACCCCCAGCTTCTTTGAGAGCGCGCCGTTTCGGGGTGGAACGCGACAGCCTTATTACCCTCGATTCCGAACGGCGGTTTCGACCAGAGGCTCAATGTCCTTTTCAGATCTCGGACTGTCCGAAAAAGTCCTCGCCGCAGTGGCGGCCACCGGTTACACCACCCCCACCCCCATTCAGGAACAGGCGATCCCCCACGTCCTCGCACGCAAGGACGTGCTCGGCATCGCCCAGACCGGCACCGGCAAGACCGCGGCCTTCGTGCTGCCGATGCTCACCATCCTCGAGAAGGGCCGGGCCCGGGCGCGCATGCCGCGCACGCTGATCCTCGAGCCGACCCGCGAGCTCGCGGCCCAGGTCAAGGAAAACTTCGACCGCTACGGCGCCGGCCAGAAACTCAACGTCGCGCTTCTGATCGGCGGCGTTTCCTTCGGCGACCAGGATGCCAAGCTGACGCGCGGCGTCGACGTGCTGATCGCCACCCCCGGCCGTCTGCTCGACCACACCGAGCGCGGCGGTCTGCTCCTCACGGGGGTCGAGCTGCTCGTCATCGACGAGGCCGATCGCATGCTGGACATGGGCTTCATCCCCGACATCGAACGCGTCTGCAAGCTCGTCCCGTTCACGCGACAGACCCTGTTCTTTACCGCGACCATGCCGCCGGAAATCCGGCGCATCACCGAAGCCTTCCTGCACAATCCGCAGAAGGTCGAAGTGTCCAAGCCTGCCACCACTGCCGTGACCGTCACGCAATCCCAGGTGCCAGCCGGGCGCGAGGCGCACGAGAAGCGCGAGCTGCTTCGCCGCCTGCTGCGCGAAGCCAAGGATCTCAAGAACGCGATCATCTTCTGCAATCGCAAGCGCGAAGTCGCCATCGTTCACAAATCGCTCCAGAAGCATGGTTTCAGCGTCGGCGCACTGCACGGCGACATGGACCAGCCGGCCCGCATGGCGGCGCTCGAACAGTTCCGCAAGGGAGAGCTACCGCTCCTCGTCGCCTCGGATGTCGCCGCCCGCGGCCTCGACATTCCCGAGGTCAGCCACGTCTTCAATTTCGACGTTCCCCACCATCCCGATGACTACGTCCACCGCGTCGGCCGCACCGGCCGCGCCGGTCGCACCGGCACCGCGATCTCGATCGTGACGCCGCTCGACCAGAAGTCGATGGTGGCAATCGAGAAGCTGATCGGCCAGAGCATTCCGCGCGCCGAAGGCGACTTTGAAATCCACGCCGAAGCCTCCGATGGGACCGAGCGTCCGCGCGAGTCGCGTGGCCGCGAACGTTCACGCGGCGGACGCGGCAAGCCGCAGCGCGGCCGCGACCGTGAGCGCAGCCACGAGCCGCGCGAGCCCCGTGGCGAGGCAAGACATGCTTCCGAGGCCAAACATTCTTCTGAAGCAAAGAGTTCTTCGGAGGCAAGACAGCCCGCCGAAGCAAGGCATCGTTCCGACGACAAGCGCAGGGCGGAGCCGCGTCACGACGCGCGCCAGCAGGCCAATAATTCGCACGTGCCGTCGATCGGCCGTCCCGAGCCTCGCCGCCAGCGCGAAGCCGACAGTGAGCCGGGCGATCACTCGCATCTGCCGGCGTTTCTGCTGCGGCCGGTCCGCTCCCCCGCCGGAGCCTGAGGCGCGAGGCGCACCAGGTTTCGGTTGAGCAAAGCCGCCGCACAATTTTTTAGATGCATTCGTGAACGTATATTTACGGGGTGTTCACGATCGTCCGTTAGCCTACGAACATAATTTAAGCATTGCTGCGGTCGACGGCGCACCGACCGCTGTGGGGTATGTTCCGTGGTCAAGGTTCTCGACGAACACGAACGCACGATGGCGTTCGCCGAGGTAGCGCTCGGGCAGATCCGATCGCTGCGGCAGACGGCAATTCCCCGCAACTATGAGATTTGGTACGTCTACGCCACCGGCTACAACGCGCCGCTCAACAAGATCGTCAATGAGACGCTGGCGCGCAGCGGCAAGCTGACTGAAGCCGATCTCGAGCAGATCTACGAGACCTATCTCTCCCACATCAAGACCACCGACCGCATCGACAAGGTCGGCGCGCGCGTCATCGGCGAGATCGACGACGTGATGAAGGTCTTGAGCGATGCACTCGGCATGACCGGCTCCTACGATGCCAGCCTGTCGGGGGCCACAGAGAAACTGGCGTCGGCCAAGAACCGTGAGCAGATCAAGGCGATCGTCGAGACGCTGCTCCGTTCGACCAGCGAGATGCGCGAAACCAACAAGACGCTGGAAGACCGGCTGACGCTGTCGAAGAACGAGATCAGCAATCTCCAGCAGAGCCTGGAGGCGATCCGCGCCGAGAGCCTGACCGATCCGCTCACGGGCCTTGGCAACCGCAAATATTTCGACCGCATGATCGACATGGCGGTGCAGAGCGCCCTCGCCTCGGGCGAGCCGCTGTCGCTGCTGCTGTTCGACATCGATCATTTCAAGTCGTTCAACGATTCCTACGGCCATCTCACCGGCGATCAGGTGCTGCGGCTCGTCGGCCTGTCGCTGAAGCAGACCATCAAGGGCCAGGACATCACCGCGCGTTATGGCGGCGAGGAATTCGCGGTCGTGCTCCCCAACACCGCACTGCGTCAGGCCCTCACGGTGGCCGACCACATCCGCCGCGCAGTGATGGCGAAGGAATTGAAGAAGAAGTCCACCGGCGAGATCCTCGGCCGCGTCACCATCTCCGTCGGAGTCTCCATGCTCAAGCAGGGCGACGACACCGACGCGCTGATCGAGCGTGCGGATGCCTGCCTCTATGCCGCCAAGCGTAACGGCCGCAACCGCGTGATCTGCGAAGCCGATCCGGAATACGCGGTCGAGACCCACAGCCGGGTGGCGTGACGCGATCGCGGCATGTCGAACGGCTGTGCTTGACATTCCAACCTGACGACCGCCATCTTCTGCGCCGCCAGACCGCGAGCGTTGAGGACTTGTCGTCGTGCCTAATCCCCATGATTTTCACACGCCGCAACCGTCCTACACCAGGGACGAACTGCTGAAATCGAGCGACGGCGGCTATTTCGGGCCGGGCAATGCGCAACTGCCGGCCCCGCCGATGCTGATGATGGACCGCATCACGGAAATCAGCCTGGACGGCGGCGAATTCGGCAAGGGCCATATCGTCGGCGAGCTCGATATCGTGTCGGACCACTGGTTCTTCGATTGTCACTATCGAGGTGATGCGATGATGCCGGGGAGCCTGGGCCTGGATGCGATGTGGCAGATGGTCGGCTACTGGCTCGGCTGGTCGGGGTCACCGGGCAAGGGCCGCGCCATCGGCGTCGGCGAAGTCGAGTGCACGGGCACCATCACGCCGGAGACGCGACGCGTGCGCTACGAAGTCGCCATGCGGATGGTCCGCCGCGGCAAGCTGGTGCTCGGAATTGCCGATGGCCGCGTGCTGGCAGATGGCATATCGATCTTTGTGGCGAAGGATATGCGAGTTGGTCTGACTAAGGCTACAGACTGAGATCCCATAGGGTGGGCAAAGGCGCGTAGCGCCGTGCCCACGATCTCTCGCGATGACATCCTGATCGTGGGCATGCTCCGCTTTGCCCACCCTACCGCACCTTCCTTTTGGCTGCCTTCTTGGCCAACCGCTTCTTCGGCGCGGCTTTTTTTGCCGCCGCCTTTTTCTTCGGCCGCGTCTTCACCTTGGCGCGCTGGGCGGCGGCGAGTGCCGCCCTCGCCCATTGGGCGAGCTCGGCGGAATCGTCGAACAGGCGCGCCGGCAGCTCCCAATAGGAGTTGACCACCACGGTCCTGGCGCGGGTCGAGTACTGAAACGGCTTTGAGCCTTCGGCTTCAAAGTCCGGGATCGTCACCTCGTCGGCGCGCAAGAACAGGCCGGCACGCAGTGACAGCGCGAAGTTGATGCCGTCGGCGGAGATGCCGTAGCCGGAGAACATTTTCCGGATGGTGACGGGCCCGAAATCGGCAAACAGGTCGGTCAGGAATTCGCGGTCCATGGGCCCCCTCGTGCCCCGGACGCAGCGCAGCGTGTAACGATGCGCTGCTGAGCCGGGGCCCAGTCTTTTGCGCTGGTGACTATAGCGTGGGTCCCGGCTCTGCGCAGCAGCGCGAGGAGCGCTGCGGCACGTCCGGGACACGAGAGTCTTGGGAAGGCGTTATCCGTCGATCTTGGCCGGCCGCAACTCAACCGACTCGCCGCAGCCGCAGGCGGAAATCTGGTTCGGATTGTTGAAGACGAACTGGGCCTGCATCTTGTCGGCCTTGTAGTCCATCTCGGTGCCGAGCAGGAACAGCACGGCCTTGGGATCGACCAGGATCTTGACGCCCTTGTCCTCGACGACCTCGTCGGTCGGGCGGACGTCGTGGGCGTATTCGACCGTGTAGGACTGGCCGGCGCAGCCGCCGTTCTTCACGCCGACGCGCAGGCCGACGATCTCCGAATCGGCGCGCTGGGTCAGCTCGGTGATGCGCTGGGCAGCAGCGTCCGTCAGCCGCATCACCTGCGGGCGCGGCCGCCGCGGCTTCGGAGTGGATGCTGGTGTCGCCTGGGTCATCTTATCTATCTGGTCCGTTGCGGAGCAAATTCAATGCTGAGATTAAGCGTCACCACATGTTGAGCACGAGGCGCGCCTCGTCGCTCATGCGCTCGGGCGACCACGGCGGCTCCCAAACGACCTTGACGTCGACCACGCCGACGCCGGGGACGCTGGCAACCGCGTTCTCGACCATGGTCGGCAGCTCGCCGGCGGCCGGGCAGTTCGGCGTCGTCAGCGTCATCTGGACGTCGACGGAGCGATCGTCCTTGATTTCGACCTTGTAGATCAGGCCGAGCTCGTAGATGTCGGCCGGGATTTCCGGGTCGAACACGGTCTTCAGCCCGGCGATGATCTCCGTGGTCAGCCGCTCGGTCTCCTCCGGCGGCAGCGCCGAATGGGTCTCCATCGGACTAGCTTTGATTTCGGCCGTGTCACTCATGCGAACAAATCCCGCGCCTTCAAAAGCGCCTGTGCCAGATGATCGACTTCTTCCCGCGTATTATACATGCCGAACGAGGCTCGGCAGGTGGCTGTTACGTTGAACCGCTCTAAAAGCGGCATCACGCAATGGGTGCCGGCGCGCACCGCGATGCCCTGGCGGTCGATCACGGTGGCGACATCGTGGGCATGCGCGCCCTTCAGCTCGAAGGAGATCACCGGGCCCTTGCCCCGTGCCGTGCCGATCAGCCGCAGCGAATTGATCTCGCGGAGCCGATCCTGGGCATAGGTGGTGAGATCGTGCTCGTGCGCGGCGATGCGCTCCTTGCCGATCGAATTGACGTAGTCGATGGCAGCGCCAAGGCCGACGGCCTCGACGATCGCGGGCGTGCCCGCCTCGAATTTGTGCGGGGGGTCGCCATAGGTCACGACATCGCGCGAGACCTCGCGGATCATCTCGCCGCCGCCGTTGAAGGGGCGCATCGCGACGAGGTGGTCGTACTTGGCCCAGAGGATACCGATGCCGGTCGGCCCGTAAACCTTGTGGCCGGTGAAGACGTAGAAATCGCAGCCGATGTCCTGGACGTCGACGGGCAGATGCACCGCGCCCTGGCTGCCATCGACCAGCACGGGAATGCCGCGCGCGTGGGCGATTCTGACGACCTCCTTGACCGGCACGATGGTGCCGAGCGCGTTCGACATCTGCGTGATCGCGACCAGCTTGGTCTTGGCCGTCAGCAGCTTCTCGAACTCGTCGATGAGGAAATTGCCCTCGTCGTCCACGGGCGCCCATTTGATCACGGCACCCTGGCGCTCCCTCAGGAAGTGCCACGGCACGATGTTGGAGTGGTGCTCCATGATCGAGATGACGATCTCGTCGCCTTCCCCGATGTTCGGCCCGCCCCAGGACGAGGCAACCAGATTGATCGCTTCGGTCGCGTTGCGGGTGAAGATCACTTCTTCCGTACGGGGCGCGTTAATGAACTGCGCCACCTTGGTGCGACCGCCCTCATAGGCTTCGGTCGCGGCATTGGCGAGGTAATGCAGGCCGCGATGCACGTTGGCGTATTCGCTAGTGTAGGCCTGCGTCATGCGATCGAGCACGGCGCTCGGCTTCTGCGCAGAGGCGGCGTTGTCCAGATAGACCAGCTTCTTGCCGTAGACCTGCATGGCGAGCGCCGGAAAATCCTGGCGCACGCGCGCGACGTCATAGGCACCGTTCCTGACTGCGGGATGCGTGCTCATGACCGCCGCTCCAGCCAGCGCTCGGCGATGCCGATCACGTGCTCGCGCAAACCGTCATCGGCGATCTGCTCGATCGCCTCGCCCACGAAAGCCTGGATCAGCAGCGCCTGGGCCTGCTTCTCCGGCAGGCCGCGGGCCTTCAGATAGAACAACAGGCTGTCGTCGAGCGCGCCGGCGGTGGCGCCGTGGCCGCAGGAGACGTCGTCGGCAAAAATCTCGAGCTCGGGCTTGTTGTCGGCCTCGGCCTCATCCGAGAGCAGCAGCGCGCGCGTCATCATCTTGCCGTCGGTCTTCTGCGCATCGGGACGGACGATGATGCGGCCCTGGAACACCGAATGGGCGCGATCGTCGATCACGGCGCGGAAAACTTCGCGGCTGACGCAGTTCGGCACGGCGTGGTCGACCACCAGCGTGGTGTCGCCGTGCTCGGTCTTCTGCAACAGGTTGACGCCGTTGGCCGAGAGCTCGCTGCCCTCGCCCGCCAGCGTGATGAAGCCCTGGAGGCGGCTGACCGCGGCGCCGGTCGTCATGTTGAAGAAGTTGAGCTTCACGTTGGCGCCGACGGTGACGAAGTGCGACGAGACATTCAGCGCGTCAGGCGCATCATCCATCAGGCGGATATGGGCCACGTCGGAATCGTCGCCGACCGTCACCAACACAGCGTCATGGACCTGGTAAGTCTTGGCGCCAGCCGCGACAAAACTCTCGATGATGGTGGCGCGCACGCCCTTCCCGACCGCGACCTGCGAACGGGTGAAGGCCGACGCCGACGCGGCCGTCGCAATGTGGATGATCTGGACCGGCGCGGACAGCTGCGCGCCGTCGGCAATCGACAGCACCACGCCATCGGTCGCCATCGCCGCGTTCAGCGCGATCACGGCATCGGTGGACGCGGTCTTCAGCAGACCGGCATCCTTCTCCAGCGTTTCCCGCAACGTGCTGAAGCCCGCCTCGGCTGCCAGCGCCTTCACGTCGGAGAGATCGGCCGCGAACACGCCGTCGACCAGCACCAGCTTGCGGGCGCCCGCGATCGCATGCACCTTCACAGCGTCCGCGGCGCGCTTCAGCGCGGCCGCGTCGGGCGCGGCCGCAAGCGGCAGCACCTCGCCGACCAGCGCGCGCAGGTCGGTGTATTTCCATTCCTCGATCCGGCGGTGCGGAAGGCCGAGACGCTCATAGGTCTCGAACGCCTCGCGTCGCACGGCGGTGACCGCGGTCGAACCCGGCAGCCGGCCCTCGGCGCTGGTGAAGAGATCGCTCACCGCGCGGCCCTTTCCGGTCTTTGCCACAGCAACGTTCATCGCAAAATTCCTTACGCGGCGTCCTCGAACTGGGCATATCCGGAGGCTTCCAGCTCCAGCGCCAATTCCTTGCCGCCGCTCTT
Source organism: Bradyrhizobium ottawaense (assembly GCF_002278135.3). Classification (NCBI taxonomy): domain Bacteria; kingdom Pseudomonadati; phylum Pseudomonadota; class Alphaproteobacteria; order Hyphomicrobiales; family Nitrobacteraceae; genus Bradyrhizobium; species Bradyrhizobium ottawaense. The sequence continues at coordinate 4,595,745 of NZ_CP029425.2, forward strand.
CACGACACGGCCCTTCGACATCACGTGCACGACGTCGGGCACGATGTAGTTCAGCAGCCGCTGATAATGGGTGATGACGACCATCGCGCGCCCCGGCGAACGCAGCGCGTTGACGCCGTCGGCAGCAATGCGCAGCGCGTCGATGTCGAGGCCGGAATCCATCTCGTCGAGGATGCACAGGCTCGGCTCGAACAGCGCCATCTGCAGCACCTCGTTGCGCTTCTTCTCGCCGCCGGAGAAGCCGACATTGACGCCGCGCTTGAGCATGTCCTGCGGGATGTTCAGCGACTTCGAGACCTCACGAACCTTCTTCAGGAAGTCCGGCGTCGAATATTCGCTCTCGCCGCGTGCCTTGCGCTGGGCGTTCAGCGCGGTGCGCAGGAAGTTCATGGTGGCGACGCCGGGGATCTCGACCGGATACTGGAACGCCAGGAACACGCCCTTGGCGGCGCGCTCGTCAGGCGACATCTCCAGGAGATCCTCGCCCCTGAACAGGATCTGGCCGTCGGTGACCTCGTAACCGGGCTTGCCGGCGATCACGTGGGAGAGCGTCGATTTGCCGGAACCGTTCGGCCCCATGATCGCGTGCACCTCGCCCTCGTTCACGGTCAGCGTCAGCCCGTGGAGGATCTCACGCTCCTCGACACGAACCTTGAGGTCTTTCACTTCAAGCAAAGCCATTTTGGTGTCCAGTCTATTCAAATGATGCATGGAGCGCTTAAGCGCACCGCGAGGGTCGGTATTAACCGACCGACCCTTCAAGCGAGATCGAGATCAGCTTCTGCGCTTCCACCGCGAATTCCATCGGCAGCTGCTGCAGCACGTCCTTGACGAAGCCGTTGACGACGAGGCCGACCGCCTCCTCCTGCGAAAGGCCGCGCTGGATGCAGTAGAACAGCACGTCCTCGGAGATTTTCGAGGTCGTCGCTTCGTGCTCGAACGTCGCCGAGGAGTTCTTGGCCTCGATGTACGGCACGGTGTGCGCGCCGCATTTATCGCCGATCAACAAGGAGTCACAGGCGGTGAAGTTGCGCGCGCCGGTCGCTTTCCGGTGCGCGGTGACGAGGCCGCGATAGGTGTTCTGCGACTTTCCGGCGGCGATGCCCTTGGAGATGATGCGGCTCGACGTGTTCTTGCCGAGATGGATCATCTTGGTGCCCGAATCGACCTGCTGGAAGCCGTTCGAGATCGCGATCGAGTAGAACTCGCCGCTCGAATTGTCACCGCGGAGAATGCAGCTCGGATACTTCCAGGTGATCGCCGAACCCGTTTCGACCTGGGTCCAGGAGATCTTCGAACGGTCGCCGCGGCAGTCGCCACGCTTGGTGACGAAATTGTAGATGCCGCCCTTGCCTTCCGAATTGCCGGGGTACCAGTTCTGCACCGTCGAATATTTGATCTCGGCGTCGTCATGCGCGACGAGCTCGACCACGGCGGCGTGCAGCTGATTCTCGTCGCGCTGCGGCGCGGTGCAGCCTTCGAGATAGGAGACGTAGGAGCCCTTGTCGGCGATGATCAGCGTGCGCTCGAACTGGCCGGTGTTGCGCTCGTTGATGCGGAAATAGGTCGACAGCTCCATCGGGCAACGCACACCCGGCGGCACGTAGACGAACGAGCCGTCGGAGAACACCGCCGAGTTCAGCGTCGCGTAGAAATTGTCCGAGGTCGGAACCACCGAGCCCAGATATTTCTGCACCAGCTCGGGATGCTCGCGGATCGCCTCCGAGATCGGCATGAAGATCACGCCGGCCTTCTTCAGCTCCGCCTTGAACGTGGTCGCAACCGAGACCGAATCGAAGACAGCATCGACCGCGATCTTGCGGCGCGCCGGATCTTCCTCGCCGGGCTTGGGTTCCACGCCCTCGAGCATGGCGACTTCCCGCAAGGGAATGCCGAGCTTCTCGTAGGTCTTCAGGATCTCCGGATCGATCTCGTCCAGCGAGGTGACCGTCTTCTTCGGCTTCGGTGCCGCGTAGTAGTAGAGATCCTGGAAATCGATCTTGGGATAATCGACGCGCGCCCAGGTCGGCTCGGTCATGGTCAGCCAGCGCCGATAGGCCTCAAGCCGCCACTGGAGCATCCAGGCGGGTTCGTTCTTCTTCTGCGAGATGAACTTTACGATCTCTTCCGACAGCCCCTTGGGGGCCTTCTCGGTGTCGATCAGGGTCTCAAACCCATAGCGGTATTGGTCGACGTCGATACGCTTCACGCGCTCGACCGTCTCTTGTACGGCTGGCATTCCATCCTCCGCTCGCGGTTTCAAGGACCGCGGTGGATCAAACTCGAACGATTATTACGGTGTCTATTACGATGTTTTTTGGCGGAAAGCACGCGCTTAGAACCGTTCAAGCCGTGTTTCATCGCTTAGCTCTTAAGTAGGGTATTACCGAGCTTTCGCCAAGCCTCTAACGCCCTGTTGATGTCATCCGGTTCCGTGGACCAGCCCAGACTGAGACGCACCGCTCCCTGGGCCACGGCGGCATCGTACCCCATGGCCGACAGCACGTGAGAGGGTTGGACCTTGCCCGAGGAACAGGCCGAACCCGAGGAGACTGCGATGCCTTCGAGGTCAAAGCCGATCACGGCGGTCACAGCCTTGAGGCCGGGCGCGGTGAAAAGGACGGTATTAGGCAACCTCTTCACCTCATCCGAGAGGATCGTTGCGCCGGCGATTCCCCGGATGCCATTTTCCAAGCGATTTCTGAGGGTTGCCATCTGCTCCGCATCTTCCGAAAGAGTCTGAAGCGCGACCTTCACCGCTGCGCCAAAGCCCGCGATTCCCGCAATATTCTCGGTTCCGGCGCGCCGGTTCAGCTCCTGGCCGCCTCCCCGCAGCAGCGGCTCCAATCCCGTCAGTCCCTCCGCCACGACCAGGGCGCCGACACCCTTGGGGCCGCCGACCTTATGTGCAGAAAAAGTCGCAAGATCTGCGCCCATAGCGTTGATCTCGAATGGGATTTTGCCAAGCGCCTGGATTGCATCGACGTGCAGGAGGCCGCCGGCCTCATGGACGATCCGGGCGACCTCCGCGACCGGCTGGAGCGCGCCGGTTTCGTTGTTCGCCGCCATGACGGAAACCAGTGCCGGAGCGCCGTCGCGGAGCAGGCTCCTGAGATGGTCGAGGTCAACCACACCGGAACGCATCACCGGGATCAGGCCGATCTTGTCCGCCGCGAACCGGCCACCGGCCAGCACCGAAGCGTGCTCCACGGCCGAGAGCAGCAGCCGCTCGACCGGGCCGCCGGATGACCGCCGCAGGCCAGGCGACAGCGCCAGCGCGTTGGCTTCCGTGCCAGCGGAGGTGAAGACGACGTTCCGCGGCAGCACCCCTACCGCCACCGCCAGCGTGGCGCGGGCCTCCTCGATCAGCCGTCGCGCCTCCCGCCCCTCGGCATGGACCGATGACGGGTTGCCGACCAGATCCCAGGCGGCGAGCATTGCGCGTCGCGCTTCCGCACGCAGCGGCGTGGTCGCATTCCAGTCGAGATAAACGCGGTTCCGCATGTAGTATTATCTTACCTTGCCTGGCAAACTTGACCCGTTGGGCCCATCCAGCCCGACATGGCGCCCCGACACGCGCTTGGCAACGGGCGATTCCATACCCGCGGCAGCTGATGACGCGACCATGACACGCTAACATCTTGAGCCCATTGAGTGATGTTCAAGATGCTTGCTTTTTGACCCTCAGCCTATGTTAGAACCCGCACCGTCAAGTCACCGCACGCCTTCAGCGCATCACCGCAAGGCGCGCCTTCTCACCCTTCATTCGCGCTTCCGTCGGTACCTGCCGATGAGGCCACAATCGGTTGATTGCCGAGGATCGTCTCTCCAGCACATCAATCAAGAGATCATCGATGCCTGAAGTTATTTTCACTGGCCCTGCCGGCCGTCTCGAAGGCCGCTATCACCCGGCCAAGCAGAAGAACGCGCCGATCGCGATGATCCTGCATCCGCATCCGCAGTTTCACGGCACGATGAATCATCAGATCGTGTACCAGTGCTACTATGCGTTCGCGCATCGCGGCTTCTCGGTGCTGCGCTTCAATTTCCGCGGCGTCGGCCGCAGCCAGGGCTCATTCGACCATGGTACCGGCGAATTGTCGGATGCCGCCGCAGCCCTCGACTGGGCGCAGACCATCAATCCCGAAGCGCGCGCCTGCTGGGTCGCCGGCTTCTCCTTCGGCGCCTGGATCGGCATGCAGCTCCTGATGCGCCGCCCCGAGGTCGAGGGCTTCATCTCGATCGCGCCGCCGGCCAATCTCTACGACTTCTCGTTCCTTGCGCCCTGCCCGTCGTCGGGCCTGATCGTGCATGGCGAGAAGGACGCGGTGGTGCCGCCGAAGGACGTCAACACCCTGGTCGAGAAGCTGAAGACGCAGAAGGGCATCGTGATCGACCAGCAGGTCATCCCCGGCGCCAACCATTTCTTCGACGCCAAGCTCGAGCCGCTGATGGAGACCATCACGGCCTATCTCGACATGCGTCTGGCCAACGTGCGCTAAGCGAGCTTTAGCGCGGCGATCCCCATCAAGACGAGCGCGATGCCCGCAAGCTTCATCGCGCTCAAGGTCTCGCCGAACAACACGACGCCCATCACGAAAGTGCCGGCAGCCCCAATGCCGGTCCACACCGAATAGGCGACGCCGACCTCGAGCACCTTCAAGGCCCGCCCGAGCAGGACAACGAAGGCCGCGAGCAGCACCACCGAAACGACGCTCCAGCCTAAGCGCGTGTAGCCCTCCGCATATTTCATCGAGATCGCCCAGCCGACGTCGAGCGCGCCGGCGATCACCAGCATCAGCCAGGCCAGGGATTGCGACATCGGCATCGTCTCAGGCGGCGAGCTTGAGCAGATGCGCGTCGTGCCGCACCAGGAAGGCGCGCAGCAATTGAGGATAGTCCGCGCCAACCGCGGTTCGTACGCTCGGACGCTTCGCAAGCTGCGCGCGCCACGCCCGCACCTTCGGAAGATCGGTGAAGATGCCGTGCTCGGTCAGTTCGTCGAACAGATCGAAATAGCGGAAGATCGGCGCGAACACCGCATCGACCAGGCTGAACGCATCGCCAGCGAAATAAGGTCCCGCGCCGAGCGCCCCTTCGACACGCGCGAATTTCGCGGCGAGCGCCTGGCGCTTGGTTTCGAAGGTCGCCGGATCCGTCGTCGTCTCCAGTCCCCAGAGATCGCCGAGGATCGCCGAGCCGAACTCCATCCAGGCGCGATGCTCGGCACGCTTCAGCGCATCCGCCGGATGCAGCTTGAGGCCCGCTTGCGTCTCCTCGATGTATTCACAGATCACGTTGCTCTCGAACAGCGCGACTTCGCCGCTATCGGTCGTCACCACCAGCACCGGCACCTTGCCGAGCGGCGAGAGCTTTAGAAACCAGTCGGGCTTGTTGGCGAGATCGATGTCGATCCGCTCGAACGGCACGCCCTTTTCCGTCAGCGCGATCACGGCGCGCTGCACGTAGGGGCAAAGCTTGTGGCTGATCAGTTTGAGCGAAGCGGTCATGGCCAAGATCCCGGCGTTTCAATGCAGCTGCACCCATATAGATGCACTTGCATGCAACTGTCAAGATCAATGCAATTGCATTAATTTGGCGCCGGCCGATCACCCTGCCGTTATCGGCATCGGCACGCGTCGGGCAAAACACCCAAAACCCGTCAATCCCCGTCCGCAAAAATATTCCACTTTCCCGAATTTCGGATTTATGGCATACACACGCCATCCCGGCCCTGCCAGAGGGGCGCTTCGCGATCGTCACGAGATGCGGGCCGGGGTGCGGTGGACGCGGTAGCGCCGGCGCGATGTGCGTGAGGACAGGGCGGGCGACCGTGAGTCCCGGCACAACGCGCATACGACACGGCGCGGTCACAGCGGTTTGGTCGATGCTCTGGGGCGGGCACACGCAAGCCCCGGATGTTGAGACCAAGCCGTCCGCGGACGGAGAAGTCGTGTGGTCCCGACGCCCGGGGTTCTGGCGTCAAGGCTTGCGGTGATGCGGCGGCCCGACCGGGCACGTGCATCAGCCATCCGCAAGGCGACGGGGGCAATAGTGCAACGCTCCCCGAGGAGAGCACGAAGGACACCGTTAAAACCATCCGCGCAGGGAAGGCCGGGCGACCGGCACACCTGTGGTCCACCCCGTGTGCGTTCTAATCGCCCACGGACCTGCGGGTGCCGCCGGCGCCCGGCCTTCCCTGCGCCCTTTGGTCTTCAAGGAGCGCGAACGACAGCAAGGCTCGGGCGAAACCTGCCGCGAGAGTACGAAGGCGTGTCTGCAATCTTGAAAGCCGATTGGAAGGGCGAGGCAGTGCCCCAATTCGGGAAGCCGCCCTCAGGGCCGCGCGATCACCCCGCCCGTCATCGGCATCGGCACGCCCGTGGTGGCCGGATAGGACAGCGGCAGGCCCTTCAGCCCACGCGCGGCGAGGAAGCCGAAGGCCTGGGCTTCGATGGCGTCGGAGGCCCAGCCGAGCGTCTCGGCGGCCTCGACGGTCGCCGATCCCACCCGCTCCCGCAGCATCCGCAGCATGGTGAGATTGCGGGCGCCGCCGCCGCAGACGATCCAGCTCCGCGGCCGACGCGGCAGCAACGGGATGATGCGGGCGATCGCCGCCGCGGTGAAGGCGGTCAGCGTCGCCGCGCCATCGGCCGGGGCGACATCGCCGAGCTTGAGCGCGGCGAAATCGTTGCGGTCGAGCGATTTCGGCGGAGGCAACGCAAAAAACGGCAGCTCGAGCGCACGCGCGATCCAGGCCTCATCGACCTTCCCGAGCGCTGCGAACTTTCCTTCCGCATCGAACGCCTGGTTCATGGTGCGGTACATGAAATCGTCCAGCAGCGCGTTGCCGGGGCCGGTGTCGCAGGCGATCAGCGTGTCGTTGCCGTCGATATAGGTGATGTTGGAGACGCCGCCGATATTGACCACGACGATCGGCCCCTCGCGATCCAGCGAGTTGGCGAGCGCGCGGTGGTAGACGGGTACGAAGGGCGCCCCCTGCCCGCCGGCCTCGACGTCGGCGGCGCGGAAATCATGCATCACGGGGATATGGATCGCTCTCGCCAGCGCCGGCGCGTCGCCGATCTGCACCGTCAGCCGTCTCTCGGGGCGGTGCAGCACGGTCTGGCCGTGGAAGCCGACGATGTCGATGTCCTCGGGCTTCATGCGGTTCTGGGCAAAGAAGGCGGCAACCGCCTCGGCATGGGCCCGTGTCACCGCGCGCTCGGCCTCGGCCAGGATGCCTGGCCGGGCGTCACGTTGCAGCAGGTGCACAGCCTCGGAGAGCGCCTGGCGCAGCAGATTGCGCTCCGCAGGGCTATAGGCCCGGTAGCCGGACGGCCCGAATGCCTTCACCTGTTTTCCATCGGTTTCGATCAGCGCGACATCCACCCCGTCCAGCGAGGTGCCGCTCATCAAACCGAGTGCCGTCAACATCATGGATCAGCGTCCTCAAGAGACCCCCTCCGGCATGCCGATCTTGTGCCAGAGGGACACATCTTATAATGCCACAGGCCAAAGTGGCGGGCAGCAATCGAGTTCCCACGGAAGACCCTTAAATTGCGCCCAAAACAGTAAACCAAGAATTGTCAGGCACGCCGACAGATGACTGCATTTAAATCGGATTTCCTCAACACCCTGCAGGAACGTGGATTCATTCACCAGTGCTCCGATTTCGAGGGGCTGGACGCGCTCGCCGCCAAGGGCGAGGCGACCGCCTATGTCGGCTACGATTGCACCGCCCGCTCGCTGCATATCGGCAATTACCTCACCATGATGATGCTGCACTGGCTGCAGCAGTCCGGCAACAAGCCGATCACGCTGATGGGCGGCGGCACCACCATGGTGGGCGATCCCTCCGGCAAGGACGAGACGCGCGCGATGCGCACCGTCGCCGAGATCGAGGCCAACAAGGAATCGATCCGCGGCGTGTTCGCGAAAGTGCTGCGCTACGGCAGCGGCGCGAGCGACGCCATCATGCTCGACAATGCGGAGTGGCTGACCAAGCTGAACTGGATCGAGATGCTGCGCGACGTCGGGCGGCACTTCTCGGTCAACCGCATGCTGACCATGGACTCCGTGCGGCTGCGCCTCGAGCGCGAGCAGGAGATGAGCTTCATCGAGTTCAACTACATGGTCTGCCAGGCTTACGACTTCGTCGAGCTCGCCAAGCGCACCGGCTGCAAATTGCAGATGGGCGGCTCGGACCAGTGGGGCAACATCATCATGGGCGTCGATCTCGGCCGCCGCATGGGCACCCATCAGCTGTTCGCACTGACGACACCGCTGTTGACGACGGCGTCCGGCGCCAAGATGGGCAAGACGGCGCAAGGCGCGGTCTGGCTCAACGCCGACGCGTTCTCGCCCTATGATTTCTGGCAGTACTGGCGCAACACGGAAGATGCCGACGTCGGCAAATTCCTGAAGCTGTTCACGACGCTGCCGATGGCTGAGATCAGGAAGCTCGAGGCGCTCGGCGGCTCGGAGATCAACGAGGCCAAGAAGGTGCTCGCCACTGAAGCGACCGCGCTGCTGCACGGCCGCGAGGCCGCGAACGAGGCGGCGGAGACCGCGCGCCGCACCTTCGAGGAAGGCGCGCTGGCCGAAACCCTGCCGACGGTGCAAATTCCGCAGGGTGAGATCGACGCCGGCCTCGGCGTGCTCAACGCCTTCGTCAAGGCGGGCCTCGTTGCATCCAACGGCGAAGCCCGGCGCCAGATCAAGGGCGGCGGCCTTCGCGTCAACGACGAGCCGGTCACTGACGAAAAGATGGCACTGTCGGCAAACAATCTGACGCCCGAGGGCGTGATCAAGCTGTCCTTCGGCAAGAAGAAGCACGTCCTCCTTAAGCCTGCATAGGCGTATGAGCTTTTCGCTGCTTGTCAGGGCGCACGGATGCGCGCTCCCTGACGGGCAATGGATCAGAACACGCCCAGGGAGAACGTCGCGAGCGATCAGCGGGACGCTGTTCGCACCGCGCTCGTCGTGCTCGCTCTGTGCTTCACGCTGGCCGTGCTCGGCCGCGGGCTCGGCGACAGCTTTACGGTGTTCCTGAAACCGATTTCGGAAAGTTTTGGCTGGGACCGCGCGCAGATCGTCTCGGTCTATTCACTGACCTGGCTCGCGAGCGGTCTCACCGCGCCCTTCGTCGGACGCCTGTTCGACCATTCCGGACCACGCATCGTCTATGCGCTCGGGCTGTTGCTGCTGGGCGCGGCGTTCCTGGTCGCAGCCCACGCGCAACATCTCTGGCAATTCCAACTCTCGATCGGCCTCTGCGTCGGCATCGGCGTTGCCTTCATCGGCATCGTGCCGAACTCGATCCTGCTCGGCCGCTGGTTCGGCCCTCGTCTGCCGACGGCAATGTCGGTGGTGTATTCAGCGATGGGCGGCGGCGTGCTGGCGCTGTTGCCGGCTTCGCAGCTCCTGATCGATCACATCGGCTGGCGCGACACCTACCAGCTATTCGGTTTTACGGCACTGGGCCTGTTGCTCCCGCTGATGCTGCTGCCGTGGCGGCTGTTCGCCGCGGGCTCGCCGCATGTCGTGAAGAGGACCGACCCTGATTTCGTCGACAATGGCTGGACCCTGCTCCGTGCCATGCGCCATCACGCCTTCTGGGCGCTGTTCTGGACCTTTTTCTTCACTGCCGTCGGCATGTACTCAATCGCCGCACAGATCGTGGCCTATCTGATCGACGCCGGCTTTCCGCCGCTGCAGGCTGCGACCGCCTGGGGTTTCTCCGGCGTCGTGCTTGTGTTCGGCATGCTCGGCGTCTCCGCGCTCGACGGCCTGATCGGGCGCCGGCCGTCGGTGCTGCTGAGCTACGCGATCTCGATCCTCGGCATCGTCCTGCTCTGGCTGTTGCAGTATTCTCCGAACATCCTGCTGCTCACCGGTTTCGTCGTCTGCTTCGGCAGCATGATGGGCTCGCGCGGCCCGCTGATCAGCGCCACGGCGATGAGGATTTTCCAGGGCAAGCGGGTCGGCACCATCTACGGCACCATCTCGATCGGCAGTGGCCTCGGCTCGGCGTTCGGCTCCTGGAGCGGCGGCCTGATCCATGACGCGACCCACGGGTACAACGCGCTGCTTGCGTTCGCACTTGCGAGCGTGGTGCTCGGGATGATCCCGTTCCTGATCGTGCCCGCCTTGCGGCGGTAGGTGTCCTGGAGGTAACTTGCGCGCATCCGCGTCACCGGGAAATTACGGATGGGCGCGACGCGGAATACGCGCGAAAGCTGCGGTCGTACGCGGCTGAAATCCTGGCCTGCGGTGTTTTGTCCGACATGACGAAAATGTCAGGACGAATCGAGTGCGCACGGCTTGCAGGGCGAAACCGAATGCGGTCCAAGTCGCAGCATTGGATGGAGGGCACAAACCAATGAACTTTCCGTATCTCACTCGCTTTCAACCGGTTCTCTTGAGCCTGTTTCGCTTCGTCACCGGATTGCTGCTGTTCCAGTACGGCATCGCAAAGATCTTCAAGTTTCCGGTGCTCCCCTACTTCGCCAACATCCCGCCGCTGATCTGGACGGCAGGTGCGCTCGAACTCGTGCTCGGCGCGCTTCTGATGCTCGGCCTGTTCACCCGCCTCACCGCTTTCATTCTCTCGGGCGAAATGGCCTTCGCTTACTTCATGGGCCACATGCTCAAAGGCGAAACGCCGGTGCTCTTGCCGCTGCTCAATGGCGGCACCGCAGCAATCCTGTTCTGCTTCGCCTGCCTCTACCTCGCGGCCGCCGGCGGCGGTTCGGTCAGCGTAGATGCGCTGATGGGCAAGGAGAGTGACGCGGCGGGCGATGCCTACGCACGGCGCTGAGGCGCTCGCAAATTAACCTGAACGCAAGTCGGCACCGGCGGATCTGCCGGTGCCGACTCAGCGCGCGCCCAGCACGTTCCAGATCAGGACGAGGGCGGCCACGAGCAGCACGGCCATGACGATGCGGTGAACGAATCGGTTCATTGCCGCTCCGGCCGGGCTCGGTCACCACCACATTCCGACATCATCTGTCTCGGCGACCTGACGCGCCACGCACTGGCGAAGCGCGTTTCCGCCTGCATGCGTGCGCATCCGGCTGCGGACGCTGCGCGCGCGGCAGCACGTCGCACGCGTCCATTCATGATTGGTAAGAACTTCATGCTACCGACGCGAGCAATAACAACCATTTTTTTCGAGGCTGCGATGAAGCTGATGAGTCATCTCAAGATCCGGACCAAGCTCGCCAGCATGGTCTGTCTTTCAGCTCTCACAGTCACAGCCATCATCGGCGTATCGTCCGTCCTCAGCAAGAGCCGCATGATGGAGGACCGCGTCCAGCAGATGCGGACTGCGGTAGAGCTGCTCTACAACTACGCGCAATCTCTTCAGGAAGAGGTTACCGCCGGCAAGCTGACGTCGGCCGACGCCAAAGCCCAGTTCCACCAGCGTGGCCGCCGCATGAACTTCAACGGCAACCAGGGCTACCCCGTCGTCTACAACCCCGACACCTCCATCCTGGTGAACGGCGCCAATCAGCAGCTGGAAGGCAAGATCACCGGAGCCAAAGACTCCAACGGCGTCCTGATCGCCGACGCCATCATCAAGGCTGGCGGCGAGACCGCGCAGGGCGGAGTGACCTCCTATCTCTACCCCCGCCCCGGCCAGACCGAGCCCGTGCGCAAGACCGTCTTCGCGCGCAAATTCGCGCCCTGGAACGCGACCATCAGCTACGGCCTCTATGTCGACGACATCGACGCCGACGTGCGCGCCCTGACGCTGGAGCTCGGCGCGATCGGCGTCGGCCTGATGCTGCTGATGGCGACGCTGTCCTGGCTGATCGCTCGCGACGTGCTCGGCGCGCTCGACCGCCAGAAGAACCGCATGCAGGAGATTTCGGAAGGCGCCATCGATAACCCGGTCGAGGAGACCGACCGCGGCGACGAGATCGGCCGCATGGCCGAGACACTCGAAGTGCTCAGGCAGACCGCGCTGACGGCGCGGAACCTGGAAGCCGAGCAGGTCGCCGCCAAGACCCGCAGCGAGCAGGAGAAGCGCGACGCCCTGATCGCCCTCGCCGATCGCTTCGATGCCTCCGTCGGTCAGCTCGTCGGCCTGATGGCCTCCGGCTCCGGCGAGCTCGAGACCACCGCGAAATCGATGTCATCCACGGCTGAGGGCACCAACCGCCGCGCCGCCGTGGTCGGCACGGCCGCCACCGAGGCCAGCCAGCGCGTCCAGACCGTCGCGGCCGCCGCCGAAGAGCTCTCCTCCTCCATCACCGAGATCAGCCGCCAGGTCGCCCAGTCCGCCGAAGTCACGGGTCGCGCCGTGGACAGCGCCCGCCGCACCGACACCATCGTGCGCGCGCTCTCGGACGGTGCCCAGCAGATCGAGCATGTCGCCGAGTTGATCTCCAGCATCGCGGCGCAGACCAACTTGCTCGCTCTCAACGCCACCATCGAGGCCGCGCGCGCCGGTGAAGCCGGCCGCGGCTTTGCCGTGGTCGCCTCCGAGGTGAAGTCGCTGGCGAGCCAGACTGCCGAAGCCACCCGCGAGATCGGCGACAAGATCGCGCAGATCCAGGGCGCGACCAAGGAGGCCGTGGACGCCATCGGCGGCATCACCGCCACCATCGAGGAGGTCAGCCGCATCGCCACCTCGATCGGCGCCGCCATCGAGGAGCAAGGCGCCGCCACCGCCGAGATCGCCCGCAGCGTCTCGCAGACCGCGGAAGCCACCAAGGAAGTCACCACCAATATCGGCGGCGTCTCTACCGCCGCGAACGAGACCGGCAATGCCGCCGGCATGGTGCTCGCCGCCGCCTCGAACCTCTCCAAGCAGGCCGAGCAGCTCTCCGGCGAAGTCGGGACATTCCTCGCAGGCGTGCGCGCGGCTTAGGCGGCCGACAACACTCCAAGCGATCTCCGTCATGCCCGGGCTTGTCCCGCCTGCGCGGCCGAAGCCGCTTCGGCGAGGCGAAGGCCCGGGCATCCACGTTCCTGGTGCCGTGTGTGGGGCGTGGATGGCCGGGAAAGCCCGGCCATGACGCCGGAGACAGCCGCCCCTACTGCCGCCGCGTCAGGCTACATCCACTCGAGAGCTGGCGCGTCGAGCCGGTCGAACCGTCGTTTGACTGCGAGGGGAATTCTTCGAACGGCGAGTTCTGCTTGCCGGTGTTGAACTCGAATATCTTGCGGAACAGGCCCGGGGCCATCGCCGAGATCGGATTGACGCGCATCACGGGCGCAGCCGGCGTGCCGACGACCTCATAAGTCACGCCGATCAACCCTTCATTGTTGCCGCCGCCGAGGAAGATGCCGAACAACGGGATCTGGCCGAAGATGTTGTTGACGCCATACATCGGCACGAAGGTGCCGCTCATGCAGACCTGGTTGCCGGGATAGTCGATCGAGCCCTCGATGGTGGCGCCGATCATGGGACCCTTGACCACGCCGTCACGGACCGTGAGCGCGCCGTTCTGCCGGGTGAACTCGGCGCGGAGCGCGCTGAACGAGACACCGTTGCCGGTGCCGTTGGGCGCGCCGGCGGCAACGCGCTCGAGCTGCGCCTCGCCCTTCACCGTGAAGTCGCGGACGTTGATGAGGCCTTCGCGCGAGGTGTTCGGCTCGGATGTCGGCGGCTCCATCGCCACCACCATCTGGCCGCCGACCGCCTTAGTATAGGTGTCGGTGAAGCGCAGCAGCGCGCCGGCATCGTTGGTCTGGAGGTAGATCACCTCGCGGTTGCCCTGTGCACGCCCGCCGCGCAGATCAGCCGCCACCGGCGTGTCTTTGCCGACCTTGCCGCTCAATGTGAAGGCCTTGATGGCACCATTGCGTTTCGACATCTTGGCATCGACGCTGCGCATGGCCTCGCCGTTGAAACCCGCGACGGCGCCGAGCTTCACGTCGATGTCGAAATCGACGTTCTTCATCTTGTTCTTGTCGTCCTTGGAATTGCCGGAGATCGCCGACTTCAGGAAGCCACGGCCGTCGAACACGTCGCCGCGCATGGTGCCCTTGATGACGCCATCCTGGCTGCGCTCCACCTTCAGCGACGCCTTGTCGCCATCGGACGGCGAATAGGTCGGGAAGTTCGCGCTCATGAGATCGCCGTTCGCGTCGACCTCGAGCGAGCCCTTGATCGAGGCGCCACCACCTTCGATGACGATGTCTTCCAGACGCGTCGATTGCGCGGTCGGCACGACCTTGAAGCTGGCCTTGCCCGACTTGCCCGGCAGCTTGACCCAGCCGGGCAGGATGTTGTCGAGCTTCACCGAGGTCAGGTCGGCCTCGACGCCGAGCTTCGTCGTCTGGTCGGGGCCGCCGGCGATCTTGCCCGACAGCTTGATCGGCAACGATCCACTGACGGCGGGGCTGAGATCGAATCCCAGGCGCGCCCGGCTCGCATCGTCCAGCGTTGCCTGCAACCTGACATCCGCGTCGCCCTCGGCCGGCTTGCGATAGTCGAGCGAGGCCGCCTGCCCGTTGATCTTGACGTCGCCCTTGACCTGATAGCCCGTGTTGCTCGCGACGATCTTGAGAGTGTTGGCCTCCAGCTTCTGGTTCATCACCAGCTTGTCGGCGGCAAAACCGTTGAGGTCGGCGGTGACGGCGTAGGTCGTGTCCGCCTTGGTCAGCTCGCCCTTGACCGGGAGGCCGAGCTGGATATTCGCCGTGAACGTCCCCTTGCTGGTGTTGGGATCGACGACTGTCGACGACAGATCGCTCAGGCGATCATTCGAGAGCATCTCGGCGGCCGCCGGCACAGGCCCCTCGACGCGGAACCTGGTCCGCGACGGCGACGGCTTGGGCGCCATATCAGGCACCTCGAAGACGAAATCGGAAATCGTGACCTTGCGGCCGGCTGGCGTATCGGCAATGCCCTGCCCGATGGTCACGGTCGCGGTGCGGCCGGTCACGCGCGCCTTCAAATCGGCATCGTGCACAACAGGCATGCCGTCCACGGGACGGACCGCGACGCCGCTCGCCACGATGTTGACCGAGAGGCCGTCGTCAGGAATGGGCGGCCCCTTGCGCGGAAGGTTTTTCGTGGGCGAATTGACGCCGATCTCGATGCGCTGGAGCGTTCCGCGCTCGATCCGCTCGATCACCCATTCGCGCAACTCGGGAACGACCAGCGTCGGCCACATCCGCTTGAGCGCGGAGGCCGACATCGGCGTTCCCGCAAAGCCCAGCGTCAGCCGCGGCTCGCCGGAATAGTCGATCGCACCCGTGCCGGCGACGCCGATCTCGCCATTGCTGATGTCGGCCTGCGTCAGCAAGAGGCGCTTGTGGTCGGTGTCGAAGCGGAAGCCGATCGCGATGCGGTTGAAGACGAGCGGCGGCTCGTTGTCGATGCCGCCGAGCAGGATCGAACCGCCGCTGAAGCCGAGCTGCCAGTCGTTGATGGTGCCGTTGGGCGGCTCGAGATGGGCCAGAAGCGTCAGGCGGTTCGCGCCCGACAGGATCTTGAACGGTGCCACCAGCACCCGCCGATTGGCGTCCCACTCGACGTTGATCTCGGCCTGGTCGATCGCCATCGGATAGTCTGGCGTGTCGGTGTCGATGATATTGCCGGCGCCGACCGCGAGCTTGCCGCGGAAGAAGGTCGGCACGCCATCGCGGCCGAGCTCGCCCTTGAGCTCGCCCGTCAGCGGCAGGTCGGCCGTGTAGGTAAGATCCTTGACCCGCAACGCCAACAGGATGTTGGAGGTCGAGACCTTGTCGGCCTTGATGTCGACCGAGCGCACGCCGTTCTCGGCCGGCCCGATCGTGGCGCGCAGCATCCATGGGCGCGCGCCCTCTTCGCCCAGGCTGAGCGTGACGCCCCCGCGGCTCGGCCGGCGCAGGCTGAGCGTGATGTTCTCAAACGACCATTTGCTGCCGCGCTGCTGATCGTCGACGATCAGGTTGCCGTTCTTCAGACCGATCTCGTTGAGGTTCTGGCCGTCGAGGCCGGTCATGCTCAGACTGTCGAGCCAGTCGAGGCCCTGAAGGATGCCGCTCTGCGCCGTCACCTGAGGCGGGCCTTGAGAGGCTGCTTGTGATGGATCCTGGCTCGCGGGCCCCGTGGCGAATGGCGGCGGCGGGACGCCATTGCGCGGGAACGTCGGCGGCAGACCCGCGTCCTTCTTCGAGGCGACGCCGGTTGCCAGCGGCTTTGCGGTATCGCCGGCGGACACGGTGACGGTACCGTCGGGCGCGATGCGGATCGCGAGTTCGGCATCGACCAGATTGAGACTCTCGGCGCGCAGATGCCCCATCAAGAGGCCCGCACCCGATAGCTTCACTTCAGCCTTCGGCGCGCTGGCAACGACGGCGTGATCGCGATCGCGGACGATGATGTCCCGGATGCGGACGGCGATGCGGACCCGGCCGGCGCGCTCGATCTGGGTGCCTCCGATCTCAACCGTGTTGCCGTGACCGATATTGTCCTCGATCGCGGCCGCCAGCCACGGCGTTGCAATGTCGAGATTGATGGGGCCGGCACCGAGCCGCCACCACAGCGCGCCGAAGCAGCCGATGAAGATGACGGCGAGAGTCCCGACGACAAGGACGACGCGCTTTAGCCAGCGATCGGCCGCCAGCCAGCGCCGCAACGCGCCAAAACCGTCACCGAAGCGATGAAAGCCCGAATTGGAACGCGACAACAGCCGGCGCGCGCGATGGCCCGCGGCCGCCTCCTGATCCGGATCCCAATCGGCGTCGTCCCATTCCTGCGGCTGTTGCTGAACGCCGCGCCGATCGAAGTCCCGATTGAAATCCTGGGGCGACTTATTCCTTGCCATTGCCTCTCGATACAGGCGCCCGTCAGAGGATTGAGCGCCGCCGGGACCGCAGCCGTCCACGGGAAGCGAAGCTCCCTGCGCCGGCATTGCCGCCATACCTCGAATATTCCTGCTGTTCGTCATTTCGCCCCGGGAGCGCGTTCAACGAGCAGTGGGGTGGTGCGTGGAATTCCTTGTAACCATACTCCGGCGCCGCCAGACTTGCCCAGCCGAGGGCGCGATTCCGGCACACCGGACGAGAGCTGCAATACCGTTTCGGTTGACCCGCCGAAAGCGTCGAAAGGAAGGCGTATGTCCAAGAAATCCCGAGCGAAATCGTCCAAAACGCCCTCCGGCAGTCCGACGGCTAAAAAGAAGGCCCTGAAACCGCGGGCCTCTACTCCGACAAAGTCCGCGAAAACACAGCGGACACCGGCGACCAAATCAACCGGGACCTTAGCAAAGGCAGGATCACATAAGGCCGCATCGAAACAGTTAAAATCCTCCAAATCAGTGGCTCCGCCCGCCAAGGCGAAGTCGGGCCTGGCCGAGGGCCAGAAGGCCCCCGCCTTCCGCCTGCCCCGCGACGGCGGCGAGGTGGTCACATTGGCGGACTATGCCGGCAGAAAGCTCGTCCTGTTCTTCTACCCCCGCGCCGACACCCCGGGCTGCACCCGGGAGGCGATCGACTTCACTCGCCTCGCCGGTGCCTTCGCGGCCGCCGATACCGCCGTGCTCGGCGTCTCCGCCGATCCGTTAAAGGCTCAGGAGAAGTTCCGCGACAAGCACAAGCTCGGTATCCCCCTGATCTCGGATGAGACGCACCAGATGCTGGAAGCCTATGGCGCGTGGGGCGAAAAGTCCATGTATGGCAAGAGCTTCCTTGGGATTCTTCGCACCACGATACTGGTCGGGGCGGATGGCAAACTGGCCAGGATCTGGCGCAACGTCCGGGTCGACGGCCATGCCGACGAGGTGCTGGAAGCGGCAAGAAGTCTTTAACCAGTCCTTTAAATTCGCGCGTTCCCATTTCCGGAAAATTAACCATGACCGGCCCAGATTGCTGCGGCAATTAGGCCGTACGGACTCATCCGACCGGCGCGGGAGTGCCGATGTCGAAAAGTTCTGCCCAATACTCGCAGTACGCCCAACATCATCCTCACGACCACGGACGGGCCTTCCAACGCCGTCCTGCCCTCGCGGCAGCCGCAGCGATTCCCCTTCCCGCGACCGACGACGCCTACACCATCGTCCATGCCGGCAAGCAGGTTCGCTTCGGGCCCGTGGTGTTCTGGATCGTGGTCGGCACGGTGGTGCTGCTCGGTCTCTGGTCGGCGGCGACCGCCACCTATTTCGCCTTCCGTGACGACGTCCTGACCCGGCTGATCGCCCGCCAGGCCGAGATGCAATACGCCTATGAGGACCGCATCGCCGAGCTGCGCGCCAAGGTCGACCGCACCACCAGCCGCCAGTTGCTCGACCAGGAACAGTTCGACCAGAAACTCGACCAGATCATGAAGCGCCAGACGGCGCTGGAGTCCCGGGCGACGGCGCTCGGGGCCATGCCTGACGTGACCGGTTCGATCCCCCGCGCGGCCCCGCAGCGCGGCGAGGCGAGCCAGAGCACGCCAAAACCCTCGCCGATCAGCGACACCGTGATTTTCGTGGCACCGCCGGACCGTGAGGCGCGGCTGGAATCGCGCGCGCCGACCGTGGCTGCTCCCCCGACCAGCCAATTCGCCAAGAATCAGGGTTTCGACAACGTCCTGGTTCGGCTCACGACCTCGCTCGACCAGGTTGAACGGCGCCAGATGGCGGCGCTCAGCGCCGTCGAGGAAGGCATGGATTCACGCATGCGCCGGATGCGCGGCGTGGTCAGTGATCTCGGCCTGAATCTCGCCAATCTCGAATCCGCCGTGCCGCGCAGCGCGATGGGCGGGCCGTTCGTACCGGTCAAACTGACGGCCAATGCCGGACCGTTCGAGAAGCAGCTCTCTCGCATCAACACCACGCGCGCCGAGATGGATCGTCTCAACCGCACGCTGGCGCTGGTGCCGTATCGCAAGCCCGTCATCGGCGAGGTCGAATTCACCTCCGGCTTCGGCGTCCGCAGCGATCCCTTCCTCGGCCGGCCCGCGATGCATACCGGGCTCGATTTCCGCGCCGCCACCGGCGATCCGGTTCGCGTCACCGCCAACGGCAAGGTGGTGTCCGCCGGCTGGTCCGGCGGTTACGGCCGCATGGTCGAGGTCGACCACGGTAACGGGCTTTCGACCCGCTACGGCCATCTCTCCGAGATCAACGTCAGGGTCGGCGAGACCGTGAAGATCGGCCAGGTCGTCGGTCTGGTCGGGTCGACCGGTCGATCCACCGGTCCGCATCTGCACTACGAGACCCGCATCGAGGGCGAAGCGGTCGATCCGCAGAAGTTCCTGCGCGCTGGCGTGCGTCTCAGCGCGGGCTAAGCCCGTGACCAAAGGCGCCTGTGCATGATCACTGGCTGCGCTCGTGGCCAACCTCGCCGGTGATGACGTCGCCGAACAGCTCCCAGGCTTGCCCGTTGAAGCGCATCAGCTGCATCTGCTCAATCGGGAAATAATCGTCCGGTGAGGTGTTGACCATGATGCCGGGCAGCATCAGGTCGGTGTGGAAATCCTTCAGGTTCGCGGCCTGCTTCATGACGTTCTCACGGGTGAGATTATCGCCGCACTGCTTCAGCACCTGCGCCATCGCCTCGGCCTGGACATAACCGTAGATGTTGTTGGAATTGGCCTTGTCGCCGTCGGGATAGTATCTGTCCATGAATTCGCGCCATTTTACCACGGCCGGATCCTTGTCCCAGGTCGGATCGGTCGGGTCCTTCAGATAGACCGTCGAGATGATGTCCTTGGAATAGTCGAGCCCGGCAGGCTTGAGCACCGAGGCGACCGAAGTCGCGGTGTTGGCGAGGAAGAATTTCGGTTTCCAGCCGAGCTCGCCGACCTTCCGGATCGCTTGCGCCGAGCCCTTCGGGGCGGCCCATGAGAAGAAGATGTCCGCACCAGAGTCGTGCAGGGCGACGATCTGCGAGTCGATCGAGGGATCGCTGACCTCGTAGGACTTGTCGGCGATGATCATATTGGCTTTGTCGCCGAGCCCGTCCTTCAAACCCTTGAACTGGTCCTTGCCGGCGTCGTCGTTCTGCCAGAAGACGGCGATCTTGCTGCTCGGGAAATGATCGCGGATGTACTTGGCGTAGATCCGTCCCTCGCTCTGGTAGTTGGGCTGGAAGCCCATGGTCCACGGGAAGTTCTTGGGGTCGCCGAACTTGGTACCGCCGGAGGCGACGAACAGCTGCGGCACCTTCTTGGCGTTCATGTACTTCATGATCGCGGAATTCGAGGGCGTACCGAGCGGCTGGAAGATCAGCAGCACCTCGTCGCTCTCCACCAGCTTGCGCGCCTGTTCGATCGCCTTCGGCGGCGAATAGGCGTCGTCATAGCTGATGAAGTTGATCTTGCGGCCGTTGATCCCGCCCTGGTCGTTGATCATCCTGAAATAGGCGGCCTCGGTCTTGCCGATCACACCGTAGGACGACGCAGGCCCGCTATAGGGCATGATGTTGCCGATCTTGATTTCGGTGTCGCTGGCGCCGGGGTCGTATTTTTTCTGCGCCGAGGCCGGTGTCGTGATGAGCACTCCCGCAGCGAGCATGGCGAGGGCAGCAAGGCTTTCGCGACGACCCGGCATCGGTCTCTCCCCTATTTTGTAGTCTTGTTTTGTAGGGAGTGTCGCAAGGCCGTTGGCGGCTGGCAAGCGCTTCGATTTTCCGCGAGATGAAACGGCGGATCCGGAATTTTACTCGCTGCGCCGCGGCAGGTTCAAAACGCGTCCGTCGATCACGAGCAGCGCGCTGCCAATGACGATGGCGCCTGCGATCTCGCGCATCGAGATCGGCTCATCCAGCACCAGCCATCCCAGCAGGATGGCGGTGACGGGAATGAGCAGCGTCACCAGCATGACATTGGTCGCACCGGAGCGCCGTATGATCTGAAAGAAGACGATATAAGCGAGCGCCGTCGAGAGGCCCGCAAGGCCAAGCACCGCAAGCCAGGTCGTCAGGCCCGGCACCGGAAGACGCCAAGGCTGCTCCACCACGCCGGCGACGATCGCCATCATCACCGTCGACGCCATCAGTTGAAACGTCGCGGTGCCGAGCGGTGCTGCGTCCTTCAGCATTCGCCGCGCTGCCAGTGCGGCGAATCCATAGCTGAAGGCGCCGCCAAGGCAGAGCAGGATGCCGAGCCCCTGCCCCGGCCTCGTCTCGAGACCCCATCCGCGCAGGATGATCACGCCGGCAAGGCCGAGCGCCACGCCGGCCACGCGCCGCAGCTGCAAGGCCTCTTCGCCCGCCGCGGCCATCACGACCACCGTGAACAGCGGTGTCGTCGCATTCAGGATCGACGCCAGTCCACTCGGGATGAAAGTCTGTCCGGCCACGATCAGTGAGAACGGGATGACATTGTTCAGCAACCCGATCGCAACGAATGGCTTCCAGTCCACAATGCTCTTGGGCAAGCCGATCCCCTGCATGTGCAGCAGCGGCAGCAGAATGCCCGCCCCGAGCGCGATACGCAAAAACACCAGCGTCAGCGGCGGCAATTCCCGCAACGCCGCGCCGTTGAAGAAGAACGAGCCGCCCCAGAGGACGGAGAGCACCGCGAGTAGCGACCAATCGCGCGCGTCGATCCTGTTGTCGTTTGGGGGCATGCGTTTCACCTCGGCGCAGTTGCTCGCCTAGGACAACGCGGAAAATTTCGCCACCCGGTTTGCGACAAAATTACTCGAGATCATTCCCGTGACCGCCGATCGCCCGCGATATCGGCAACAACCGCCCCAATCACCAACGCGCCGCCAATGAGCGCGTGGACGGCCGGTATCTCGCGGAAGGCAACCCAGATCCAGAACGGCATCAGCGGCGTTTCCAGCGTCGCGATCAGGGAGGCCTGTCCTGACGGCAGCAAGCGCGAGCCCGGCGCGGCCTTGCATCACCACGAGAAGCACCGTGATCAGGCTGCCGGCGAACAGGCCGCGCCAGAACAGAATGGTCCAGGGATCAAGCGGCAGAAGGCGTGTGAAGAACGGCGCCGTGCTCCAGGCAATCGCGGCGGCGACGACGAGGGCAATGCCGAGACCGCGTTCCGAACGAGGCTGCCCCATGTGGATGCGACCGGCTAGGACGGCTTCTTCGGCCGCGACACCAGCTCGATCATCCTGCCTTCGTCGTCATCCGGCATCGCCGCCTTCGCCTCCGCGTAGGCCTCGACCGCGGCCCGCGAGACCAGCGGTTTGTCGGCCAGCAGGCTCTCCGCGAGTTTGACCGCATAGGCGGCATCCTTGTGCCGCAGCGCTGCCGTGAACGTCGCGCCGGAAAAATCGCGAGCGACCATGCGCTTGGAGTGGCGCTGCACCTGCGGACTTGCGGCGACGCCCGCCTGGATCGATTCCAGCACGAGGTTCATGTCGAGCCCGGCCTGCTCGGCGATGGCAAGGCCCTCGGCGAGGCCGGCGATCTGGATCGCGCCCATGAGGTTGTTGATGAGCTTGTAGACGGTGCCGGAGCCGACCGCGCCGAAATGGCGGATGGTCGAGCCGATCGGCGTCAGATACGGCCGCGCGCGTTCGAGATCGGCCGCATCGGCGCCAACCAGCAGCGTCAGCTTTCCGCTGGCGGCGGCATCCGGCAATCCGGTCACGGGGCAATCGATATAGATGAGCCCGCGCGCATTCAGCTCGCGGCCCATCTCGCGGGCATGGTCATAGGAGACGGTCGAGCATTCGATCGCGATGGTGCCTGATTTTGCCGTCTTGGCCGCGCCCTTCGGCCCGAGCCAGACCGCGCGCGAGGCTTCGTCATCGGCAACCATGGTCACGACCGCGTCGGCATCGATTGCGGCGTCCTCGGGCGAGGTCGCCCAAAGCGCGCCGCGCGCGATCAAATCTTCAGCCTTGGCCTTGCTGCGATTCCACAGCGTCACCGTGAAGCCGGCATCGAGATAGCGGCCGGCCATGCCATGACCCATCCGCCCAAGCCCGATGAAGGCGACGCGTGTCATCGCTAATCCACGTCCTCGATGTCGGCACCAGTGGTGCCGAAGGCGCGCTGCGCCAAGGTTGCGGCCATGAAGTCGTCGAGATCGCCGCCGAGCACGCCCGAGGTGTCCGAGGTCTGCACCCCCGTGCGCAGATCCTTCACCATCTGATAGGGCTGCAGCACGTAGGAGCGGATCTGGTGACCCCAACCGATGTCGGTCTTGGCGGCCTGGTCGGCGGCGGCCTTCTCCTCGCGCTTCTTCAGCTCGATTTCATACAGGCGCGCGCGCAGCATGTCCCAGGCCTGAGCCCGGTTCTTGTGCTGGGAGCGGCCGGCCTGGCAGACCACGGCGACACCGGTCGGAATGTGCGTCAGCCGCACCGCGGATTCGGTCTTGTTGACGTGCTGGCCGCCGGCGCCGCCCGAGCGCATGGTGTCGACGCGGACGTCGGCTTCCTTGATGTCGATCTTGATGCTGTCGTCGATGACGGGGAATACCTGCACGCTCGAGAACGAGGTGTGCCGCCGCGCGTTGGAATCGAACGGCGAGATGCGCACCAGACGATGCACGCCCGCTTCCGTCTTCAGCCAGCCATAGGCGTTGTGGCCTGAGACCTGGATCGTCGCGGACTTGATGCCGGCCTCTTCGCCCTCGGACTCTTCCAGCACCTCGACCTTGAAGCCGTGGGTGTCGGCCCAGCGCGTGTACATGCGCAGCAGCATCTGCGCCCAGTCCTGGCTCTCGGTGCCGCCGGCGCCGGCATGGACTTCGAGATAGGAATCGAACCGGTCGGCTTCGCCCGACAGCAGCGCCTCGAGCTCGCGCCGCGCCACTTCCTTCTTGAGATTCTTGAGAGCCGCTTCGGCTTCCGCGACGACGCCGGCATCGCCCTCGGCCTCGCCGAGCTCGATCATGCCGATGTCGTCTTCGAGCTCCTGCTCGACCTTGCCGATGCCCGAGAGCGAATCCTCCAGTGAGGTCCGCTCCTGCATCAGCTTCTGGGCTTTCTGGGGATCATTCCAGAGATTGGGATCTTCTGCGAGCTTGTTCAGCTCAGCGAGGCGCGCCGTCGATTTCTCGACGTCAAAGATGCCTCCTCAGCAGCCCGACTGACTGCTTGATCTCTTCTACCAACCGTTCGATTTCGGCGCGCATGTCGTTCTCTGATGTCGCGGAATTGGTCCGCGTTAGATTGCAACGGGATGTAGCGGCGGCAGCACCAAAGCGCAACCGCCGGAACCGGGATCGTTTGTCTTGTCCTAAGCCTTAGTACAACCCGCCGGTGCCCGGCCGCATGAAGAAGCCGGAATCCGGCTGCTGCTGCTGCGACGCCGGCACGCCGCCGCGCCCGTCGGCATCGGCAACGCCAATGACCGAGTAATTGTCCGGCGGCGCCGTGCCCGGCTTGAAGGCTTCGAGAATGGTTCCGCCAGTCTCGCCCGGACCTGCGCGCATGCCGGTTTTGGAGACGACGCGCACGAGCTTGATGCCGGCAGGCACCTTGAAGGGAACGGCGGGCTTGTCGGCGAGCGCGAGCTTGAGGAAATCGCGCGCGATCGGAGCGGCCAGATGGCCGCCGGTTGCGGCATTGCCCTTACCCAGCGGACGCGGCTTGTCGTAACCCATGTAGATGGCGACGGCGACGTCGGGCGAGAAGCCGACGAACCAAGCGTCCTTGGCCTCGTTGGTGGTGCCGGTCTTGCCGGCGACGGGTTTGCCGACTTCCTTGATGACCGTGGCCGTACCGGCCTGCACCACGCCTTCCATCAGCTCTGTGATCTGATAGGCGGTCATCGAGTCCAGCACCTGCTCGCGGCGGTCGATCAGCTGCGGCTCGGCCTGGTTCTTCCAGCCGCCCGGCGCGTCGCAGCCGCGGCATTCACGCTGGTCGTGCTTGAAGATCGTGTGTCCGTAGCGGTCCTGGATGCGATCGATCAGCGTCGGCTTCACGCGGCGGCCGCCATTGGCAAGCATCGAGTAGGCCGTGACCATGCGCATCGCCGTCGTCTCGCCGGCGCCCAGCGCGTAGGACAGATAGTTCGGCAGTTCGTCATAGACACCGAAACGGCGGGCATATTCGCCGATCAAGGGCATGCCGATGTCCTGCGCCAGCCGCACCGTCACGGTGTTGAGCGATTGCCGCAGCGCGTTGCGCAGCGTCACCGGTCCCTGGAATTTGCCCGAGGAGAAGTTTTCCGGCCGCCACACGCCGGCGCCCTGCCCCTGGTCGATTTCGATGGGGGCGTCGAGCACGACGGTCGAGGGCGTATAGCCATTGTCGAGCGCCGCCGAATAGACGATCGGCTTGAACGACGAGCCCGGCTGCCGATAGGCCTGCGTGGCGCGGTTGAACTGGCTCTGGTCGAACGAGAAGCCGCCGACCATGGCGAGCACGCGGCCGGTCCAGGGATCCATCGCCACCATCGCACCGGACACTTCGGGGATCTGGCGCAACCTGTACTGGCCCTCGACCGGCTGGCCGTCCTTGTAGAGCGGATCGGCATAGATGACGTCGCCGGGCTGCAGGACCTGCGACACCGCCGTCGGCGTCTTGCCTTTGGTTCCGCCCTGCACGGCTCGCGCCCACCGCACGCCGTCAACCGTGACGATGCCGGTCTCGCGCTGCTTGCTCACGGCGCCGCCAAGCTCACGGCTCGGCTGGAAGCCGATGCGCGCCGACTGGTCGCTGGTCTCCAGCACGACCGCCATACGCCATGGCGAGATGTCGGAGAGCGATTTGATCTCGGCGAGCCTCACGCCCCAATCGCCCGACGTATCGAGCTTGCTCATGGCGCCGCGATAGCCCTGCTGCTCGTCATAGTTCACGAGGCCCGAGACCATGGCCTTGCGCGCCATCACCTGGATCTTCGGATCGAGCGTGGTGCGGACCGAGAGACCGCCCTCATACAGCTTCTTCTCGCCGTAGCGCTCGAAGATGTCGCGGCGGACTTCCTCGGCAAAATATTCGCCGGCGAAGGTGTGGGCGCCGTTGGAGCGGTTGGTGACGGCCAGCGGCTCCTTGCGCGCCTTGTCGGCGTCGGCCTGCTTGATCCAGCCGTTCTCCACCAGACGGTCGATCACGTAATTGCGGCGCTCGATGGCGCGGTCGCGGTTGCGGACCGGATGCAGCGTCGCCGGCATCTTCGGCAGCGCGGCCAGATAGGACGCTTCCGCCACGGTCAGCTCGTTCACCGACTTGTCGAAATAGACCAGCGAAGCGGCCGCGATGCCGTAGGCGCCGAGGCCCAGATAGATTTCGTTCAGATACAGCTCGAGGATCTTGTCCTTCGAGTAGGTCTTCTCGATCCGCATCGCGAGCAAGGCTTCCTTGATCTTGCGGGCGAAGGAGACCTCGTTGGTCAAAAGGAAGTTCTTGGCGACCTGCTGGGTGATCGTGGAGGCACCCTGCGGACGCCGGTTCGAGCCGTAATTCTGGATGTAGACCACGCCCGCGCGCGCCATGCCGGTGTAGTCGATGCCGCCATGCTCGTAGAAATTCTTGTCCTCGGCCGCGAGGAACGCATTGATCACGAGCTTCGGCACCGCCTGGATCGGCAGATACAGCCGCCGCTCCTTGGCGTATTCGCCGAGCAGCGAGCCGTCGACCGCGTGCACGCGGGTCATCACCGGCGGCTCGTAATCCTGAAGCTGAGAGTAGTCCGGCAAGTCCTTGGAGAAATGCCAGATCAGGCCTGCCACGGCCCCGACACCGACAAGGAACACCACCGTTCCCGCGGCGAACAGGAAGCCCATGAACCGCACCAGCAAGCGCATTATGTGTTTATCCGTTCAATCTCTGGATCAGCTCAGTATCAGCCCCTTGGCACCCAAACAGGGGCCAACCTTCACGTCACCAATTCACCGGCTTACGCAATACCATCAGTGCCGGACTTTAGACGCTTGCCGAGCGGGATTCTCTCCGATTCCGGAACCCCCTGCGGCGTTTTTATAAAGCGCCCGCTGTGGCCAAACTAGGGCTTTTGTGGCGGGACGGAAAAACCCTTTCAATTCGACGATCCCCCGGTCGTCAATTTGACGATCCCGGGGTCGTCAATTTGACGATCCCCCGGGTCGTCAATTTGACGATCCCGCCGTGGCCATCCGCTTGGTCAAGAACCCGTCGATGGCCTGCGCCATCGAGCCCACGGCACGCGACCGCCAGCCCTCGGAGACCAGATGCTCGAGGTCGCCCTTATTGGAGACATAACCGATCTCGACCAGCACCGACGGCACGTCGGGCGCCTTCAGCACCCGGAAGCCCGCCGACTTCAGGGGATGCTTGTGCATCCGCACCGTCGACTTCATCTCGCCCATCAGAAGACGGGCGAAACGGTTTGAAAAGGTGCGGGTTTCCCGCTGCGTGAGGTCGATCAGGATGTCGGCGACGTCGGTCGGCTCCTCGGCGAGGTTGAAGCCGGCGATCGCGTCCGCCCGATTTTCTGCGTCCGCCAGCCGCTGGGCCTCGGCGTCGGACGCCTTGTCCGACAGCGTATAGATGGTCGCGCCCTGCGCATCGCCCTCGGCACGGGGCAGCGCATCGGCATGAATGGAGACGAACAAGGCGGCCTTCAGATTCCGGGCGATCTTGGTGCGGTCATTGAGAGGAATGAAGGTGTCGTCGTTCCGCGTCATGACCACGCGGTATTTGCCGGCCTTCTCCAGCTTGTCGCGGAGCGCCAGTCCAAAGGCCAGCACCAGGTTCTTCTCGCTCTCGCCGCTCGACTGCGTGCCGTTGTCGATGCCGCCATGACCGGGATCGATCACGACCACCGGGCGGCCATCGGCCTTCTGCTGCGCCGTATCAGGGGTTGTCGTCGCGGGAGCGGTTGCGGGCTGCGCCTCGGCGATCGTGGGCCGCAGTTCGGGGCGATTTTCGGGTGCGAGCGACTGCACGAAGGCGGTCCGGTCGACCTCCTCCAGCTCCAGCACGAGCCGAGCCGGCTGGCCGTTGGCCGCCTCCAGCACATAGGAATTGGCGATCCGGGCCGGTCCCGTCAGGTCGAACACGATTCGCGAGCCGCCGGGCATGACGAGCCCGTAGCGGAAGGCCTTCACCAGGCCGCGCCCCCCGACCCCCGTGCCCGCGGGCAGCTGAAAATTGACCTGCGGCACGTCAACGACGACCCGGTACGGGTCCGCGAGCGTGACCGCACGGAAGGTAACGGTCTGGTCGATGTCGAGAATGAAGCGTGTCTGCTTGCCATCGCCGGCCAGCCGGGCGGCCGAGGCGACTGGAAAATTCGCTACCGCAACAGTGGGTTGCGGCTGGCTTTCCGCGGCGCTCAAGCGTGAGGAATCAGCGCACGGCAACGCTGCGGCGCACAGAAGTGCGCATCCCAGCAAAACCCGTTGATTTGTGCGGCTCGCCACCGATTCCGTGCCTCCGAGCAGCCCTTTTAACGCAATAGAACCACAGGGTTAATCGATCCTTAATGACAGAAACGCGAAACTCGCTGACTGTGACCGCCGTGCGACGCTCCCTTGCACCGATGGCTCATTCCTCGTATGTACGGAATGCTGACGGCCGATATTTCCGGTTGTGTCGCATTCAGCCTCCCGGTGCAGCGCCGGAACTCTCAAGGTTTGGGAATTCCAGCGTTTTCCGTTCCCCTCTAAGACCAGCGCGGTGCGCGGCAGCGAGGTGGAGCGGGTCAAGCGCCGGCGGCGGACGGTCCTGGGTTACCTCTCGCGTTACCGGGACAGTTCTGACAGCGACGTAACCCATTACCCGGTCCCTTGATCCCAGGGGAGCGGTTCGTGATCCCCAAGGCGAGCGCGCTCGCGCCATGCCTGGCCAGCAGCAACTGATTGAAGGGCGGCCTCGCCGCCCAATGTTTCATACGGGCCGACGCTTGATGCGCCAGACTGTGCCGACGAATTCTGAAGGATCATTCGCGACGCTGCGGAGTGAAAATCCCGCGCGCCGCCTTGGTCCTGAAGCTTCCGGTTCGGCAAGCCGCGAGAGACGGCGTTTCGGCCTTCCCCTCACCCCCGAATCAGGTGGACCGTCGCGTCACCCGGCAGCGCAGCTCGCGCCCACGGTGAATCGCGCCCGCCGCCGCCAAGAGTTAAGACATGCCCAACAAGATGTTGATCGATGCCACCCACCCGGAAGAGACCCGGGTCGTCGTGGTCCGCGGCAATCGCGTCGAAGAGTTTGATTTCGAGACCGCGCAACGCAAGCAACTGCGCGGGAATATCTACCTCGCCAAGGTCACAAGGGTCGAACCCTCGCTCCAGGCCGCCTTCGTCGAATATGGCGGCAACCGCCACGGCTTCCTCGCCTTCAGCGAAATCCATCCCGACTACTACCAGATCCCGGTTGCCGACCGGCAGGCGCTGATCGAGGCCGAGGAACAGGCCCATCGCGAGGCCGAGGAAGAGAGCGAGAACCGCTCCCACGGCCGCCGCCGTTCGCGCCACCGCAACGCCCGCCGCCGCGGTCATGGCGAGCGCGTGCGCAGCGACATCGTCGAAGGCGCAGATCCGACGGCCCAGCCGATCGAAGGCGCGGTGCTGCCGGAGCATGCCGAGGGCGCCCTGCACGAAGGCGAGCATCTGCACGCCGACGCGGAGCATCACGGCGAGCACGAAGCTCACGATCACCACGATCATGATCATGGCGAGCATGATCACGACGATCATCATGACCATGATGACGGGCACCATCACGCTCACGATCATGACCATGGTCACGACGGCGAGCATGATCATCACGACCACGATCACGCCGATGAGACGCCCGCGCCTGTCGCAACGATTGGCGCCGAGCCCGTGGTCGCTGCCGAACTGCAGGAGACCGCCGCCCCCGAAGCGCATGCGGAAGCTCTGGCTGAGGCCGTGACCTCCGCCGCCGAGCCGGCCGATGCCGTGTATGCAGCGGGCGAGAGCGCCGAGACGCCGCATGCCGAGGCTGCGGAAACGACCGGCGAAGACGACGAGGACGAAGACGAAGACGGCGAGGAAGCCGAAGAGGAAGTCGTTGAATCCGTCGGCGGCGACGACGTGCTGGAGGAAGTGCCGGAGCGCACTTTCCGCCCGCGCCGCCAGTACAAGATCCAGGAAGTCATCAAGCGCCGCCAAGTGATGCTGGTGCAGGTCGTCAAGGAAGAGCGCGGCAACAAGGGCGCGGCGCTGACCACCTACCTCTCGCTCGCCGGCCGCTATGCCGTGTTGATGCCGAACACCGCCCGCGGCGGCGGCATCAGCCGCAAGATCACCAGCGCTCAGGACCGTTCGCGCCTGAAGGAAGTGGTGCAGGATCTGGACGTGCCCGAGGGCATGGGCATCATCCTGCGCACCGCCGGCGCCGCCCGCACCAAGCCCGAGATCAAGCGCGACTTCGAATATCTGATCCGGATGTGGGAGACGGTGCGCGACCTGACGCTGAAGTCGCAGGCCCCCACCCTCGTCTACGAGGAAGGCTCGCTGATCAAGCGCTCGCTGCGCGACCTCTACAACAAGGAGATCGACGAGATCTCGGTTGCCGGTGAAGCCGGTTACCGCGAAGCCCGCGACTTCATGAAGATGCTGATGCCCGCCAATGTCAGCGCGGTGAAGCAGTATCGGGACGGCCAGCCGCTGTTCTCGCGCATGGGCGTCGAGAGCCAGCTCGACGCGATGTTCTCACCGACAGTGCAGCTGCGCTCCGGCGGCTACATCGTGATCAACCAGACCGAGGCGCTGGTCTCGATCGACGTCAACTCGGGACGATCGACCCGCGAGCACCATATCGAGGACACCGCGCTCAAGACCAATCTGGAAGCGGCCGAAGAGGTCGCCCGCCAGCTTCGCCTGCGCGACCTCGCCGGCCTGATCGTCATCGACTTCATCGACATGGACGAGAAGCGCAACAACCGTGCGGTCGAGCGCAAGCTGTCCGATTGCCTGCGGCAGGACCGCGCGCGCATCCAGGTCGGCCGCATCTCGCATTTCGGCCTGCTCGAGATGTCGCGCCAGCGCATCCGCGCCAGCGTGCTCGAGAGCTCGACCGATCCGTGCCCGCATTGCGGCGGCACCGGCCATGTCCGTTCAGTGTCTTCGGTAGCGCTGCAACTGCTGCGCGGCCTCGAAGAGATCCTGATGAAGGGCGCGACCCACAATCTCGTGGTCCGCACCCGCACCGACGTCGCGCTCTATGTGCTGAACCACAAGCGCGGCCATCTGCGCGATCTCGAGAACGGCTTCAAGGTGACGCTGTCGGTCATCGCCGACGCGAGCGTCAGCGGACCGCAGGCCTATCTCATCGACCGCGGCGAGCAGGTGCATACGCTGGAAGCCGCCAAGGCCCTACTGGTGGCGCAGGCGGCAGCAAGCCCGCCGCCGATCGTTGAAGAAGCTTATGACGACGAGGAATTCGATTCCGAACTCGAATCCGAGGTCGAAACCGAGGAGACCGAAGGTCTCACCGAGGAGCAGGCTGCGGGCGAGGCAGCCTCCGACCAGGACGGCCAGCGCCGCAAGCGCCGCCGTCGCCGGCGCGGCCGCGGTGGCCAGCGCGACGGCGAGTTGCGTGAGGATAGCCCCGCGACCCTTCCCGAGGCGGCCGTTGCGGCCGGCGAAGGCGAAGAGGATGCCGAGTCCGAGCAGGATGGCGAAGAAGGCGAGGAACAGGCGGCCCGGGGCGAGCAGCAGGGCAGCGGTGATCGCCGCCGCCGGCGTGGTCGCCGCGGCGGACGCCGTCGGCGTGGCGGCAGCGAGGACGGTCTCGCCGGCTCCATCAGCGACGAGCTCGCGGCCAATGCGCCGCCGGAAGCGTCCGACGCAGTCGCCGATTTCGACGGCTTCGGCGGCGAGGCTGCGCCCTCGATTGCCCAGGCCGAACACACCGCTGAGCCTGAGGTCTCGCAGCCCGAGCCGCGCGTCGAGGTGCAGACCGAGGCGGTGCCGGCCCAGCCTCAGCCGATTGCCGCTGAGGAAGAGCCCGCCGACGACAAGGCCGCGCGGCGCCGCTCCACGGTCCGGGAAAAGGTGAGCTTCCTGTCGAGCAGCCCGAGCGAGCCGGCAGCCCCGGTTGCGCAGGCGCCCGAGCCGGCCGTCCCGCCGGCAGCTCAACCCGTGCCGGAACCGGCAAGCGAAACGCCGGCCGCGCCACGCCGCGCCGGCTGGTGGTCGCGCCGCTTCGGCGGCGGTGAATAAAGCCGAACACTCAAGAGAAAACGCCCGGGTCAAGCCGGGCGTTTTTTGATTTGGCGAGGTCAGTTCCAATGCAAAGCGCAATCGTTCTCGGCGGCGGCATGATCGGCGTGAGCGCGGCGCTGCATCTTCAGCAGCGCGGCTGGGCCGTCACGCTCGTCGACCGCAGGGAGCCGGGCCGCGAGACCAGCTACGGCAATGCCGGGATGATCCAGGCGGAAGCGGTCCGCCCCTATCCGATGCCGCGCGACCTTGCGACGCTGCTGAAGATCGCGACCGGCCGCACCAACGATGTGCGCTACAGCCTGTCGTCGCTTCATCTCCATATCGAGCCCCTGCTCCGCTACTGGTGGCATTCGGCGCCGAAGCGTCATCGCGAGGCGGTCGACGCGTGGGCGCGGCTGATCGCTTACGCGACGAGCGAGCACGACATCCTCATTCGCGAGGCCCATGCCGACAATCTCATCCGCCGCGCCGGCTATCGCATGCTGCATCGCGATGCCGCTTCATTCGATCTGGCGATCAAGACGGCGGAAGAAGACCGGCGCGAGTTCGGCGTGAATTTTCGCGTGCTCTCCGGCAAGGAGCTCGCGAGAGCCGAACCGGTCCTGCGCGACGATCTTCCCGGCGCGATTCATTGGCTCGACACCTGGACCGTGTCCGATCCCGGCGCGCTGGTCACGGCCTATGCCGAGCTGTTCGAGCGCCGCGGCGGCACCATTGTGCTCGGCGATGCACAATCGCTGCAGCAGACCGCGACCGGCTGGTCAGTCGACACGGACCAGGGGCGTCTCGACGCCGCCCACGCCGTCGTGACCCTCGGGCCGTGGTCGCCCGATCTCCTCCACAAATTCGGCTATCGTATTCCCCTGGTGCGCAAGCGCGGCTACCACATGCATTACAGCGGCGGCGCGTCGCTCGACCTGCCGCTGATCGACAAGGCCGGCGGCTATGCCATGGGGCCGATGGCCAAGGGCATTCGCATCACCACCGGAGCCGAGTTGACGAGCCCGGATGCGCTCGCGACGCCCGTGCAGCTTGCCAGCGCGGAAGCATCCGCACGCGAGCTGATCGACCTCGGCAAGCGCGTCGAGCCGGATCCGTGGTTCGGCACCCGCCCCTGCACGCCCGACATGCTGCCGGTGCTCGGGCAAGCTCCGCAGCATCCCGGCCTCTGGATGAATTTCGGCCACGGCCACCAGGGCTTTACCCTCGGACCCGCGACGGGGCGCCTGCTCGCGGAGATGATGAGCGGCGAGACGCCCGCGATCGATCCGACGCCGTACCGGCCGGAGCGGTTCTAGCCCAAAGAAAAAGGGCTGATCGAGGATCTCGACCAGCCCTATGACTTCAAAGTCTGACAGCGCAGCTCGCGCCGTCGGATCCTGATCAGTCCGTCGTGATCGCCGTTTCCATGTCGGTCGGATCGATCTGCTTGGAGAGGTTGGCGTTGAGCTTGTCGCGGTCGAGCTCACCCTCCCACCAGGCGACGATCACACAGGCGACGCCGTTGCCGCACAGATTGGTCAGCGCGCGGCACTCGCTCATGAACTTATCGATGCCGAGCACGATCGCCATGCCCGGCACGAGGCGCGGATCGACCACGGCCAGCGTCGCCGCCAGCGTGATGAAGCCCGCACCGGTGATGCCGGAAGCGCCCTTCGAGGTCAGCATCGCCACGACCAGGATGGTCAATTGCTGGCTGAAGCTGAGATCGTAGCCGAGCGCCTGTGCGATGAAGAGCGTCGCCAGCGTCATGTAGATGTTGGTGCCGTCGAGGTTGAACGAGTACCCCGTGGGCACCACGAGTCCGA
Organism: Bradyrhizobium ottawaense; assembly: GCF_002278135.3. Taxonomy (NCBI): domain Bacteria; kingdom Pseudomonadati; phylum Pseudomonadota; class Alphaproteobacteria; order Hyphomicrobiales; family Nitrobacteraceae; genus Bradyrhizobium; species Bradyrhizobium ottawaense. The sequence continues at coordinate 4,629,519 of NZ_CP029425.2, forward strand.
CCACCGACTTGGAGCAGCCGAGCCGCTCCAGCTTTTCCATAAGGGACGGCAGCGCGCTTTCCGAGGACGAGGTGCCGAGCACGATCAGCAATTCGTCCTTGATGTAGGCCAGGAACTTGAAGATCGAGAAGCCTGCCAGGCGCGCGATGATGCCGAGCACGACGAAAACGAACAGCGCCGCAGTGAGGTAGAAGGTGGCGATCAGCCCGACCAGGTTGAGGATAGCGCCGGTGCCGAACTTGCCGATCGTGTAGGCCATCGCACCGAACGCACCGATCGGCGCCGCGCGCATCACGATGGAGATGACGCCGAACACGGCATGGGCGGCATCATCGATGAAGCTGCGGATGGTGTGGCCGCGCTCGCCGAGGCTCATGATCGCGAAGCCGAACAGCACCGAGAACAGCAGCACCTGGAGGATCTCGCCTTGCGCGAAGGCGCCGACCACGGTGTCCGGAATGATGTGCAGCACGAAGTCGACGGACTTCTGGCCGGCGGCCTGCTTGGCGTAATTTGCAACGGCGGCCTCGTTTGCCGCCGCATTGCCGAAGCCCGCACCCGGCTTGGCGAGATTTCCGACGATGAGACCGATGACCAGCGCGAAGGTCGAGACGACCTCGAAATAGACCAGCGCCTTGACGCCGATGCGGCCGACCTTCTTGGCATCCTGGATGTGGGCGATGCCGGAGACGACGGTGCAGAAGATGATCGGGGCGATCACCATCTTGATCAGCTTGATGAAGCCGTCGCCGAGCGCCTTGATCCATTCGTTGGTGGCAACCGTCGGCCAGAGCCAGCCGACGATGGCGCCGAGCACGATGGCGATCAGCACCTGGACGTAGAGAACCTTGTACCACGGCTTGGCGACGGGCGGCGCGACCGGCGCCCCCGCCATCGTTGTCGTCGTCATCGTTTCACTCCCCCTCAAAACACTGGGCCAGCCAAGATCAACTTGGCCGGCCCTGTCAATTGGAACCGCTTGCTGTTGCGCGTTTTACCGGCGGCGATCGATCAGCCTGCGCGCCGCCGGCATCAACGCCGCGCCAAGCGCGTTCTTGACCAGCGAAGCGGCAATGAACGGCACGATGCCGACCTGCCAGGCCTTCGCAATGCCGAGGCCAAGGCCGAACGCCAACCAGCCGAAGCCGGCGGCCAGAATGACGATATGGCCGACGGCCATCGCTGCGAAAAGCAGCATGACACTGCGATCCCAGCCGCGCTCGGCGAGCCAGCCGGTCACGAAGGCGGCGGCAATGAAACCGAACAGATAGCCCGCAGTCGGGCCAACCAGCGGTGCAATTCCACCCACCGGCCCGGCGAATACCGGCGCGCCAAGCGCGCCTTCGGCGAGGTAGGCGATCATGGTTGCGCTCCCAAGGTGCCAGCCATAGGCGGCGCCGATCATCAGCACCACCAGCGTCTGCAACGTCATGGGCACATAAGGCAGCGGCAGGCTGACCTTGGCTGACAGCGCCATCAACGCAGTGCCAAGCGCAACCAGCACGACGGCGCGCACTGCGCCGACGGTTTCGCCCGGTCGGGTCGGCCACATCAATGCGGCGAGAGGAAAATGCGGTGTGGCAGCGGTCGGGACAGATCGGTCAGACAAGATGAACTCCGGGTGGTCGAAAACTGGCGGCTATTTAAGCCAGTGAGCGATCCGGTCAACTGCCTCTCGCATCTCCCCGGGCGAGCGCGCATAGGAAAGACGAATGAACGAGCGGCCGTGAACGGGATCGAAATCGAGCCCGGGCGTGGCCGCGACACGCGCCTGTTCCAGCATCTGCTTGGCGAACTCGAAACTGTCGGAGGTGAAGCCCGAGACGTCGGCATAGAGATAAAATGCACCATCGACGGGCAGGAATTTGCTGAGGCCCGCCTTCGGCAATCCCTCGATCAAAATCCGCCGGTTTTCCTGATAGCCGTGCTTGATCGCCTCCATCTCGGCCGCGCCGTCGAAGGCGGCTTCTGCCGCGATCTGCGACAGCGACGGCACCGAGATCGACAGGTTCTGCTGCAGCCGCTCGATCGGCCGCACCAGAATTTCAGGCACGACCATCCAGCCGACGCGCCAGCCCGTCATGCAGAAATACTTCGAGAACGAGTTGATCACGAGTGCGTGCTCGGACAGCGCGGCCGCGGTGACCGCTGGAAACGCATAATCAAGCCCGTGATAAATCTCGTCCGAGATGAACCGGATGCCGGCATCTTCGGCGGCCGCCATCAAGCCGGCGAGCGCTTCGCGGGACATCATCGTCCCCGTCGGATTGGCGGGGCTGCCGACCAGCACGCCCTTCAGCGGCGCCTTGCGATGCGCCGCGAGCAATGCCTCGCCGGTGAGCGCATGGCGCGTCTCGTTCGTGGTCTCGATCAGCACCGGCTCGCAACCGAGCGCAGTGAGGATATGGCGATAAGGCGGATAGCCCGGCACCGTCACGGCGACGCGGTCGCCAGGCTCGAACATCGACAGGAAGGCCAGGATGAACCCGCCGGAGGAGCCGGTGGTCACCACGATCCTGTCAGGGCTGATGGCACAGCCATAGGCATCGCGATAATGGCGCGCGATGCGCTCGCGCAGACTGGGAATGCCGAGCGCGGAGGTATAATCGATCCGCCCGGCCTCGAGCGCCGCGTGGGCGGCCGCAATCGCGGTGCTGGGCGCCCCCGCCGCGGGCTGGCCGACCTCCATATGGACGACATGGCCGCCGGCGGCCTCGATTCGGGCCGCCGCGGCCATGACGTCCATCACCATGAACGGGGGAACATCGCTGCGGCGGGAGGGCTCGAGCCACTGCCCCAACCGGTTCCTCAATGTCGCATCGTGCATCGATTTCTGCTATTTCGCTGGCGGGCCGGAGCGTCCGGCCCGGGAACGGGGCGCTTGCGCCCCAGACTGGCCGCATTGTACGGCTCATAAGGGTAACGCTCACAAGGGCATATCGCGTATCCGGTCCGCCGCCAATCGCCAAAACCAATCACGAAACTGCTCTCCAGACCGTTTGATGTTTCTCCAGATCGCATTGCGCAAGAAGGCCTCCGCCCTCACCGCCCTCGTTACGGCTGCGGCGATCGCGCTGCTGCCGCTCCCGGCGGCGCGGGCGCAGCAGAAGGGGCCGCCGGTCTTGCGCGACACCGAGACCGAGCAACTGCTGCGCGAATATACGCGCCCGATCCTGCGCGCCGCGGGTCTGGAGAAGCAGAACATCCAGATGGTGATCCTCAACGACGGCTCGTTCAACGCGTTCGTCGCCGACGGCCGCCGCATCTTCGTCAATTACGGCGCGATCCTTCAATCGGAGACCCCGAACCAGATCATCGGCGTGCTCGCGCACGAGACCGGGCATCTGGCCGGTGGCCATCTGTCCAAGCTGCGCGAACAGCTCGCCGCCGCCCAGACCCAGATGATCATCGCGATGCTGCTCGGCGCAGGCGCGATCGCCGCAGGCAGCACCCAGCGCAGCAGCGCAGGCAACAACGGGCTCGCCAATGCCGGCGCCGCCGCGATCTCGGCTCCCCAGGAGGTGATCCGCCGGACGCTGCTGTCCTATCAGCGCCAGCAAGAGGAGAACGCCGACCGCGCCGGCGTGAAATTCCTGACCGCGACCCAGCAATCGCCGAAGGGCATGTACGAGACCTTCAAGCGCTTCACCAGTGAGAGCCTGTTCGCCGCGCGCGGCGCCGATCCCTATCTCCAGTCGCACCCGATGCCGGCCGAGCGCGTCGCCGCGCTTCAGGAATTCGCCAGCTCCAGCCCCTACTGGAACAAGAAGGACGATCCCGCGCTGCAGCTCCGCCACGACATGGTTCGCGCCAAGATCTCCGCGTTCATGGAGCGGCCGGAGACTGTGTACCGCCGCTATCCCCAGACCAACGACAGCATGCCGGCGCGCTATGCCCGCGCCATCAGCACCTATCTGCACGGCGATCTGCGCAGTGCGCTGGCCCAGATCGACGCGCTGATCCAGGTCCAGCCCAACAATCCGTACTTCTACGAGGTGCGCGGCCAGGCCCTGTTGGAGAGCGGCAAGGCCGCCGAGGCGATCGCTCCGCTGCGCAAGGCCGCACAGCTTTCCAACAACGCGCCCCTCATCGAGATGTTACTTGGGCAGGCTCTGGTTGGAACCGATGATAAGACCTACACCGACGACGCCGTTCGGATTCTCCGCGCCGCGGTGGCGCGAGAACCCGAGGCGGTGCTCGGCTATACCCAGCTCGCGATGGCCTATGGCCGGAAGGGCGACTATGCCGAAGCGGATCTCGCCTCGGCGCAAGCCGCTTACCTGCGCGGCGACAACAAGACCGCCCGCGAGCTCGCTACGCGCGCGAAAACCCGTTTCGCCGTCGGCACGCCCGGATGGGTCAAGGCCGACGACATCGTGGCGGCGAAGCCGCCGCGCAACTGACGCAACTCGAGCGACGCCCGATACCACGACGTCACGACACCGAGCTTAAGTCCGCCGGGACGTATTCCGAAACCTGCTTTGGAGAAGAGGATTTGCCTATGCCTTCGCTGCGCCTGATTGCTCCCGCGTTGTTTGCGCTCGCCCTGTTCGGCGCAGCCGTGCCCGCGTCGGCCGACAGTTTCTCCGACACCCAGCGCACCGACATCGAGAATATCATCAAGAACTATCTCATCAGCCATCCCGAGGTGCTCGAGGAGGCGATGGCCGAGCTCAGCAAGCGGCAGGCCGCGGCCGAGACGCAGAAGCACGAGGCCAGCATCGCGCAGAATGCGGACGCGATCTTCAACTCCCCGCGCCAGGTCGTGCTCGGCAACAAGGACGGCGACGTCACCTTCGTCGAGTTCTTCGATTACAATTGCGGCTACTGCAAGCGCGCGATGGACGACATGCTCACCCTCATGAAGGCCGATCCGAAGCTGAAGGTGGTGCTGAAGGAATTTCCGGTGCTGAGCCAGGGCTCGGTCGAGGCGGCGCAGGTCGCGGTCGCCGTGCGCATGCAGGACCCCTCCGGCAAGAAATATCTCGACTTCCACCAGAAGCTGCTCGGCGGCCGCGGCGCTGCCGACAAGGCGCGCGCGCTTCAAGCCGCCAAGGAAGCCGGCCTCGACACCGCCAAAATCGAAAAGGACCTCGCCAGCCCCGAGGTGCGCGCCACCATCGAGGAGAACTTCAAGCTCGCCGAAGCGATGGGCATGAACGGCACGCCGAGCTATGTCATCGGCAAGCAGATCGTGATTGGCGCCGTCGGCGTCGAAGGCCTCAAGGAAAAGATCGGCATTGCCCGCTGCGGCAAGGCAACCTGCTGATCATACGTTTTACGATCCTGAAACCCCGAAAAGGCCGGCTGGCAAGCCGGCCTTTCTCTTGCGCCGAACGTTCGTGCAAAGTCATTCATCTGGCATTCAACAAACAAATGCCGCGGAACAGGCGAAGTTCCGGAACAACTCAAATCTCCTTTCGTTGTCGGCGCACGGGCAATGACGCAAAGAAACACGTGAGGAGAATTCGATGTTGAACCGCTTTATGATTTCTGTCGCCGCAGTCGCCCTGGTCGCGGGCGCCGGTCTGGCGAACGCACAAGACAAGGGCCGTGACAGCGGCGCTGGCTCGCAGCAGATGCAGCACTCGCAGCCCTCCGGCGGCGCCGCCGAGCGCGGCTCGACGGGCCGCGATTCCATGAGCCATGACAAGGGCACCGTCGGCCAGGCCGGTGGCGCTGGCACCATGAAGTCCGATCGGTCTTCCGAGGACAAACCCGGCGCGATGAAGGACGAGCGCCCGGGCGGCGCGATGAACAAGAACGCGGCCGAGGACAAGGCCGGCGCCACCAAGGGCCAGCGCACTGACGAACGCGCGCAGGACAAGTCCCAGCAGGACAAGTCGAAGAGCATGAGCTCGGATTCGACGACGAAGTCTGACCCCGCCAAGTCTGCCAAGGACATGAAGGCCGAGGACAACAAGGCCGGCGGCGCCGCCAAGACCAATAATGCGGCTACGACCGACAAGTCCCAGACCACGACCGGCACCGCCTCCGCGACGGCTTCCGCGCCGCCGGCCGAAAAGCGGACTGAGATCTCGACGGCGATCAAGTCGACCAAGATCGAAGAGACGACGAACGTCAACTTCAACATCTCGGTCGGCACCGCGATCCCGGCCTCCGTCCGAGTCCATCCGCTTCCGCCCCGGATCGTGGAGATCTACCCGGAGTGGCGTGGCTATGAGGTGATTTTCGTCCGCGGTCAGTACGTGATCGTCCGTCCGCAGACGCGCGAAATCGTCTACATCATCGAAGGCTAAGCTGCTTCGCTGAAGCCCAAATGGGCCCTTGCCGAGAGATCGGCAGGGGCCTTTGGCCTATGCGACGCCCTCCCCTGCGAGCCTCCCTCCGGCAGCCACGATTAGAACTGGTTAACAAGCAATTTCCGTAGCTTCCGCACAGGTTTTTGCACCGGGGATGAGCTACCTGAAGCCCCTTGGGAGGCCCTTCAAGGCTTCCCCTAGGCCGCTTTGTTACCTATAACCCCGCCACGCCGAGCACCTCTTCCCGGGATTGGAATGGCAGAACCTGCAACCGATACGATCCTCGTCCTCAACGGGCCGAACCTCAACATGTTGGGGACCCGCGAGCCCGAGAAGTACGGCCACGCCACGCTGGCCGACGTCGAGGCACTGTGCCGGGAGACCGCGGCAACGTACGGCCTCAAGGCCGATTGCCGGCAGTCCAACCGCGAGGGCGAGTTGATCGACTTCATCCACGAGGCGCATGCGCGCAAGATGAAGGGTATCATCGTCAATGCAGGTGGCTATTCGCACACCTCGATCGCGCTGCACGACGCACTGCTCGCGGTGCAGATCCCGACGGTCGAAGTGCACGTGACCAACATCCACGCCCGCGAGAGCTTTCGTCACCACTCCTACACCGCACGCGCGGCTTTCGCCTCGCTCTGCGGTTTCGGCATCGAGGGCTATCGCCTCGCCATCCAGGGCCTTGCCGCCAAGCTTGCCATCAAGCCCAAAGCCTGAAGCCCCCTTCATCAAACAGAACATTCGGATCAAAGAACATGGCGCGCCAGCCAGACGACAAAGCAGCCGCAAAGTTTTCCAGCGAGGATTCCGCGCTCATCCGCGAGCTCGCTTTGCTGCTCGATGAGACCAGCCTCACCGAGATCGAGATCGAACGTGCGGGCCTGCGCCTGCGCGTCGCCCGCAACGTCAGCGTTGCTGCGACCATGCCGATGCAGATGGCAGCCGCTCCCGCCGCCCTGCCGGTCGCCTCCGCCGTGCCTGCCGCCGCCGGTCCCGACCTGTCGAAGCATCCTGGCGCTGTCTCCTCGCCGATGGTCGGCACCGCCTATTGGGCACCGGAGCCCGGCGCCAAGCCGTTCATCGAGGTCGGCAGCAAGGTCTCGGTCGGACAGACCCTGCTGATCATCGAAGCCATGAAGACCATGAACCAGATCCCCTCGCCGCGCGCCGGCACGGTGACGCAGATCCTGGTCGAGGACGGTCAGCCGGTCGAGTACGGCGAGCCGCTCGTCATCATTGAGTGAGGGACTGGCGAATAGCGAGGAGCGAATAGTTACTCTTCCCTGTTCGCCAATCGCTATTCCCCGTTCGCCCCCTGAGGCACCATGTTCGACAAGATCCTCATAGCCAATCGCGGCGAGATTGCCCTTCGCATCCTCAGGGCCTGCAAGGAGCTCGGCATCGCCACCGTCGCCGTGCACTCCACCGCCGACGCCGATGCCATGCATGTGCGCCTGTCGGACGAGAGCGTCTGCATCGGACCGCCGGCATCCAAGGACAGCTATCTCAACGTGCCCGCGCTGCTCGCGGCCTGCGAGATCACCGGTGCCGATGCCGTGCATCCCGGTTATGGCTTCCTGTCCGAGAATGCCCGCTTTGCGGAGATCCTCGCCGAGCACAATCTGCATTTCATCGGTCCCAAGGCGGAGCACATCCGCCTGATGGGCGACAAGATCGAGGCGAAGAAGACCGCCAAGAAGCTCGGCATCCCCGTCGTGCCCGGCTCCGACGGTGCGGTCGGTCCCGATGACGACGCGCTGGCGATCGCCAGGAAGATCGGCTTCCCGGTGCTGGTGAAGGCGGCGGCAGGCGGCGGCGGCCGCGGCATGAAGGTGGCGCATAGCGAGGCCGACCTCCAGGTGGCGCTGTCGACGGCGGCCAACGAGGCCAAATCCGCCTTCGGCGATGCCTCGGTCTATCTGGAGAAATACCTCCAGAAGCCGCGTCACATCGAAATCCAGATTCTCGGCGACGGCCGCGGCGGCGCGATCCATCTCGGCGAGCGTGACTGCTCGCTGCAACGCCGCCACCAGAAGGTCTGGGAAGAAGGCCCCTCGCCTGTCCTTGCCGCCGCCGCGCGCGCCAAGATCGGCGAGACCTGCGCCAAGGCGATGCGCGAGATGAAATATCTCGGCGTCGGCACCATCGAGTTCCTGTTCGAGGACGGCGAGTTCTACTTCATCGAGATGAACACCCGCATCCAGGTCGAGCATCCCGTCACCGAGAGCATCACCGACATTGACCTCGTGCTGGAGCAGATCCGCATCGCCGCGGGCGGCGATTTGCCGGCAAGGCAGGAAGAGGTCCAGGTCATCGGCCATGCGATCGAGTGCCGCATCAACGCCGAAAATCCCCAGACCTTCCGGCCCTCGCCCGGCCGCATACTGCAATACCATCCGCCCGGTGGACTCGGCGTCCGCATCGATTCCGCGGTCTACCAGGGCTACACGATCCCGCCCTATTACGATTCCCTGGTCGGCAAGCTCATCGTGCACGGCAAGACCCGCGCCGAATGCCTGATGCGGCTACGCCGGGCGCTGGACGAGATGGTGGTGGAAGGCATCGAGACCACGCTGCCGCTGTTCCGCGCGCTGGTGCGTGAAGACGACATCATCAACGGCGATTATCACATCCACTGGCTGGAACAGTATCTGGCCGGCAAGACGGAACCCGCCCCGCGATAAATCACTTTCGTCGTGGAACCCTTTGGGCCTTATCGCGTTCTCGACGCGGGGACAGTTCCAAGGGGGCGTTTTGACTTCCGCTGAACGTGACAGAGCGAGGCCGTCGTGACGGCCGAGGCCCAACGACGGCGCGCATTTTGGCAGATCCTGCTGATCTCGGCGGGCCTCCTGATTCTGACTGTGATCAGCGCCGGCTCGGTCTACCTCGTCAACAAGGCGCGGGACGACAGCAAATGGGTGCTTCACACCATCGAGGCGGAGAGCCAAATCAACGCCCTGCTGCTCGAAATCCGCCGCGCCGAGAGCAGCGCCCGCGGCTTTCTCCTGACGCAGGGACCGGATTTCCAGTCGGACCACGAGAAGGCCGTCGCAGCGATCATTCCGGCACTCGATAAGCTCACGCGCCAGATCGGCGACAATCCGGCGCAACGCGACAGCATCGAGAAGCTGAGTGCGGCGATTGCGACCCGGCTCGACCAGTTTTCGCGCGAGATGAAGTTCGTGAAGGAGGGCCAACCGGACAGGGCCACAGCGCTGATCCGCGAGGCCGCGGCCGGCAACACCACGACGACGATCACCAACTTGGCCAACGCGATGATCCGCGAGGAGGAGCGGCTGTTCCGGGTCCGAACCGCCAACTCCGACCGGAGTCAGACCCTGGCTGCATCGATGACCGGCATCGGCTCCGGCCTCGTCGTGCTGCTGGCCCTGATCTCGACCTGGCTGGTGCGGCGCTCGGCCCGCGCCCGTGACGAGGCCGAAGCGCGCCTGCGCGATGCCAACGTCAATCTGGAGTCCGTCGTCGACGAGCGCACCGCGGACCTGCGCGAGGCCAACGCAGAGATCCAGCGCTTTGCCTATATCGTCAGCCACGATCTGCGCTCGCCGCTCGTCAACATCATGGGCTTCACCAGCGAGCTCGAAGAGCTCAGCGGCGATGTCTTCCGCCGCCTCGGCAGCCTCACCCAAGTCCCCGCCGGCGGGCCGCCGCTGGCGCCTGGCGCGCCCGGCGAGATCGTGCTCGAAGGCGCCGACAAGCAGCTCTCGGAGGATTTTTCCGAAGCGCTCGGCTTCATCAAGACGTCGATCGCCAAGATGGACCGGCTGATTTCGGCCATCCTCAACCTCACCCGCGAGGGCCGACGCGAATTCCAGCCGGTGAAGATCGACACCAGCGAGCTGATCGAGGCCATCGTGTCGACGTTGGCGCACCAGGCCGCCGAGGCACAGGCCCAGATTCACCTCGAGCCCCTGCCTGACATCGTCAGCGACCGGCTCGCACTCGAGCAGATCTTCTCCAATCTGATCGACAATGCGATCAAGTACCTGAAGCGCGGGGTGCCCGGCGAAATCAGAATTCGCGGGCGGACCAAACTCGGCTACGCTATCTTCGAGATCAGCGACAATGGCCGCGGCATCGATCCGAAGGATCATCAGCGGATATTCGACCTGTTCCGCCGCGCGGGAACCCAGGACAAGCCCGGCCAGGGCATTGGTCTTGCGCATGTGCGTGCACTTGTGCGTCGCCTCGGCGGCACCATGTCGGTATCATCGGAACTGGACGCGGGCAGCACCTTCACGATCACGCTGCCGATCGCCTGGAATGTGAGCAACCGGAACGCAGATCGATGACCCAGCCTGTCACCATCATCATGATCGAGGACGACGAGGGCCACGCCCGCCTGATCGAGCGCAACATCCGCCGCTCGGGGGTCAATAACGAGATCGTCTCGTTTCCCAACGGCACGGACGCGATGCAGCATCTGTTCGGCGCCGACGGCAGCGGGCTCGTGCAGAAGGGCAACGCGCTGCTGATCCTGCTCGACCTCAACCTGCCCGACATGACCGGGATCGACATCCTGAGGCAGATCAAGGAAAACAAATATCTGAAGGCTTCGCCCGTGGTGGTGCTGACCACCACCGACGATTCCCAGGAAATCAAGCGTTGCTACGAGCTCGGCTGCAACGTCTACATCACCAAGCCCGTCAACTACGAGAATTTCGCCAATGCCATCCGGCAGCTTGGCCTGTTCTTCTCGGTCATCCAGGTCCCTCCCGCCGCCCCATGAACCAGCGCACGCCAACACTGCTCTACATCGACGACGATAGTGCGCTGGCGCGCCTGGTCGATCGCGGCCTGACGCGGCGCGGCTACAGGGTCGTCCATGCCGCGAGCGGCGAGGAAGGCCTGGAGCGCATCCGCCGCGCCGCGGTCGAGGGCGGCATCGACGTGGTGGCGCTCGACCAGTACATGCCCGGCCTCGACGGGCTGGAGACGCTGGAGCAGATCATGGCGATCCCGGGTGCGCCGCCCGTGGTGTTCGTCACGGCCTCGCAGGATTCCAGCATCGCCGTCACCGCGCTGAAGGCCGGCGCGGCCGATTATCTCGTCAAGGACGTCACGGGCGATTTCATCCCCCTGCTCCACGTCGCAACCGAGGGCGCGCTGCGCCAGGCCGAATTGCAGAAGGCACGCGAGGAAGCCGAGGCCGAGATCCATGCCTCGCGCGACCGCTACGCCGCCCTTGCCGCCGAACGCGAGCTGCTGCTGCGCGAGGTCAACCACCGCGTCGGCAACTCGCTCCAGATCATCGCCTCGCTGCTGCACCTCCAGGCAAGCTCCGCCGCGCAGGACGAGGTCAAGGCGGCACTGACCAATGCGATGGGCCGCGTCGCCGCGGTCGCGCAGGTGCACCGCCGCCTCTACACCTCGCAGGATCTGAAGAGCGTGGTCCTGAACCAGTATCTGGACTCGCTGCTCGAGGATCTCCGCCGCTCGGCCGAAGGCAACCGGATGTCGCGCCTGACGCTGAAGGCCGAGCCGATCGAGATCGATCCCGACCGCGCGGTCGCCGTCGGCATCATCGTCAACGAGCTGGTGATGAACGCGGTGAAATACGCCTATCCCGACGGCGCCGGCCCGATCCATGTCGAGCTGCACGCGCAGGGCGACGATGTCCTGCTGTCGATCACCGACGACGGCGTCGGTGACAACGTCAAGGCCGATCCGCGCTCCACCGGCATGGGCCAGCGCATCGTCGCGGCCATGGCCTCCAAGCTCGACGCCACGGTCGAGCGCGATCCCGCCCATTCCGGAACCCGGATCGTGCTGAAATTCGCGCGCATGCCGGCAGCCCCCGGCAGAACCAGCACCGCCGCCGCGAGCTGATCTCGCTGCCCTGCTGCGCACCCCCATCGCAACCGCGTCGCGATCCTGCTATGGTTGCGAACCATGACTTCGCGCGACTCCGCCCCGTCTGAAATCACACCGGCCGTGCTGCTGCGCGCCTATGCCTGCGGCATCTTTCCAATGGCCGAGAGCGCCGAAGATCCGACCCTGTTCTGGGTCGAGCCGGAGCTACGCGGCGTCATCCCCCTCGATGGATTTCGTGTCGCCTCGCGGCTCGCGCGCACCGTCCGCTCGGATGTGTTTCGCGTAACCGTCAACACCGCATTCAAGGCGACGATCGCCGGCTGCGCCGCGCCGCAGGCCGGACGCGAGGACACCTGGATCAACAAGCGCATCCGTGACCTCTATGGCGGCCTGTACGAGCTCGGCCATTGCCACAGCGTCGAGGCCTGGCAGGGCGAGGACCTCGTCGGCGGGCTGTACGGCGTCAGCCTCGGACGGGCCTTCTTCGGCGAGAGCATGTTCCACACCGCGCGCGATGCCTCGAAGGTCGCTCTGGTGCATCTCGTCGCGCGGCTCATCCATGGCGGCTTCGAGCTGCTCGACACCCAATATGTCACCGAACATCTGAAGAGCTTTGGCGCGGCCGAGATCTCGCGGCGGCGCTACACCGCGCTGCTCGACAAGGCGCTTGCGGGCGAGCCCGGCGATTTCCTGAAGCTCTCTGCGGGTGAGGCGATCCCGGGCGCACGCGCGCTCGAGATCATCGCCGCGCGGCAATAATCGATAGCAGGCTTAGCGGCCGAACCCCGGGGGATTTGGCCTAGCGGCCAAACCCCGGGATACCGAACAGACCCGGCCGCTGCTCCGGCGGCGGAGGCGGCGGTGGTGCCGGTTGCTGCTGCTGGATCGGCGGCAGAGGCTGCGGCGGACGCTGCTGCACCTGCTTCGGCGCGGCCTTCTTCTGCGCGGGCGGCGGCGGAGGTGCGGGCTTGGTCGCGGGATCCGGCGCTGCGGTCGCAATGGTCTGCTGCGGCTCTTTGCAGTCGGTGAGCCAGATGTCGTAGATCGGGTGCTCGACGCCGTGCAGGCCCGGGCTTGCCGCGTACATCCAGCCCGAGAAGATCCGCTTCACCTCGCCCTGCAAGGTGATCTCGTCGACTTCGACGAAGGCGTCGGTGTTGGTGGCCTCGGTCGCCGGCCGCGTGTAGCAGGCGTCGGTCTTGACCCTGAGCGCGCCGAACTGGACGGTCTCGCCGATCTCCTCGTCGAAATTGATGATGCGCCCGGTGATCTTGTCGAGCCCGGAGAAGGTCGCCTTCTTGTTCACGATCTTCTGGGCTGGCGGCTCGGTGACGACCTCGTCGCCCGGCTGCAGGCTTGCCGGGGTCTGCGGCACGGCGCCACCCGGCCCGCCCTTCTGCTGCGGCTGGCGACCCGGCGCACCCGGCTGGCCGGCGCCCGGCGGCGCGACCGCCACAGGCGGCGGCTGGTTTGGCGGGGCGACGGTCGAGCCCGGCGGCGGCGCCAGAGGCTGGGTCTCAACCGGTCCCGGCATCACATTGCCCTGCCGGCCCGGCGGCGGCGGCATCGGGCGCGACGGCAGCACGCGGCCCTGCGGCGGCAGCTCCGGCACCTCTTCGTCGTCGTCGGGGATCTGCTGCGGCTGGGGCTGGCCGCGTGGAATGTTGCCGGGCGGGCGCAGCGGCGGCGGATCGGAAAAGATCGTGCCGATCTGCGCCTGAGCCGGCGTCGCAGCCGTCAGCGCGGTGGCGGCCAAAAGCGCCGCAAGACCTGTCAGGGTAATGGTTCGAAACATCTCGCGCGGCTTCAACAGCGAATCGGGCTTGTTGGACATTCTACAGGGGATACCGCCGCTCGCAGGCCCTCCGGTTAACACGGGGAATACGGCGGGGGAAGGGCGGCATCCCTGCCCTGCCCGCCGTCCGCTGGCCAGGGCGGCCGACCGGTGGGATAGTCGGAAAGCCCTCCCAGGGGCGCGAGGCGGGCATCGCCCGAAAATGACATTCAACGATAACCGGAACCCCCGAGGTGCCCCCCTCCATGCCCGTTGTGCTCGATCCCGATGCCGCCGCCGTCTACAAGGCTTTCCAGGAGGCCGGCCGCCCCGCCTACGAGACGCTGACAGCGCCGGAAGCGCGCGCCTATTATGCTCAGGCGCGCTTTGCCACCAACCCCGAGCCGCCTGAGCTCGCGCGCGCCACGCCGCTATCGATCCCGGCGCCGCACGGGGTGATCCCCGCCCGCCTCTACGTGCCGAAGGAGCCGCGCCGGCACGACGGCCTATCGCCGGCGCTGATGTTCTTCCACGGCGGCGGCTGGGTGATCGGCGATCTCGATTCCCACGACGTCGTCTGCCGCCAGTTGGCCCACGCCGGCGCGCTGATCGTGATCTCGGTCGACTACCGCCTCGCGCCCGAGCACAAGTTTCCCGCGGCTACCGAGGACGCCATCGCCGCGACCCGATGGGTCGCCGCGAACGCGCGCGAGCTCGGCATCGACGCCTCGCGCCTGTCGATCGGCGGCGACAGCGCCGGCGGCAACCTCACCGCGGTCGTTGCGCTCGCCGCGCGTGAAGCTGGCGGCCCCGCACTCGCGGGCCAGGTGCTGATCTACCCCGCCACCGATTTCGCCATGACGCACGGCTCCCACAGCGAGCCCGAGACCAGCGTGCTGCTGACGCATTCGGTGATCCGCTGGTTTCGCGACCACTACCTCAATGGCGCCGCCGACATCCATGACTGGCGCGCTTCACCGGCACGTGCGCAAGACCTTGCCGGCCTGCCGCCGGCCTATGTGCTGACCGCCGGCGCCGACCCGCTGCGCGACGAAGGCGACGAATATGCCGAGCGGCTGAAGCAGGCCGGCATATCCGTCACGTACAAGCACTATCCCGGCCAATTCCATGGCTTCTTCACCATGGGCAAGCTGTTGCAGCAGGCCAATGTCGCCGTCGGCGAGATCAGCGCGTGGCTGAAGGGATTGGGATAGCAACGCCGCGAGCATTGGCTTCGTCCTTGACCAGAGCCGCCAGGAGGCGCATATTCTAGCCAGAATTTCTAGCTAGAAAGTCTGAGTATGACCAAGCGAGTCTGGTCGGTGCAGGATGCAAAAAACCGCTTCAGCGAGGTGGTCCATGCGGCGCAGCGCGCACCGCAAACGGTGACGCGGCATGGCAAACCCGCTGTGGTGATCTTGAATGCCGCAGAGTTTGAACGCTTGCAGGAGCTGCAACGCGCTCGGGCGCCCTCTCTGACCGATCTGCTTCTTGAAATGCCGCAAGACGACGGGGAATTTCCGCGCGCGCGTGTCGCGGATCGTGACATCGGCCTCTGATGTTTCTGCTCGACACCGTCACGCTGTCCGAGCTGCGTCGGACCAGACGCAACCCGTCGGTGGTCGCCTGGATGGAGCGGCAGCGAACGGCAGATCTTTTCCTCAGCGTCGTCAGCATCGGCGAAATCGAACGCGGAATCGAACGTCAGCGCGCTGCAGATCCGAGCTTTGCCGATGCGCTCGCCACCTGGCTGGATCGCGTTCTCGCTCTCTACGGCACACAGGTCTTGCCGTTTGACCTCCAGACCGCGCGTCGCTGGGGAGCTCTCAGCGCCGCGCTCGGCAATGACAGCGCAGATCTCATGATTGCCGCCACCGCGCTCGAGCATGGACTTACTGTCGTGACGCGCAATGTCTCGGACTTTGAGCCTACGGGAGTTCGCGTCGTAAATCCATTTGAAGGCAAGTAGCCAGCCAAGCTCTCGAGTTGCTCTCCCGGACGCCAAAATGCACCCTGCTCTCCTACATGCCCTCCCCATGCGCGGCCTGACATGGCTCGGCAGCCAGGGCACGCGCGGAGTCGCCGCTGTCGTCTTCATCGCGGCTGCGGTGCCACCGCTCGGCGCGCTGCTGCGTCCCTATCTGACCGAGGCGATCCTGTGCCTGCTCTGCATCTCCTTCATGCGGGTCGATCTGGCCGCCCTCTACGGCCATTTGCGCCGGCCGGCGCTGGTTGCAACCGCCACGGCCTGGACCACGATCGGCGTGCCGCTGATCGTCGGATTGATCGCCCACGCAACCGGGCTCACGGCTCGCGCCCCCGGGCTTTCGCTCGCACTGATGCTCCAGAGCATGGCCTCGCCGATGATGGCCTCCCCGGCCCTGGCCGCACTGATGGGTCTCGATGCCACGCTCGTGCTGATCACGCTGGTGACCTCGACCGCGCTGGTGCCCTTCACGGCCTCGCTATTCGCCGGCCTCTTCCTCGGCGACATGCTCAGCGTCACGCCGTTGACGCTCGGCCTGAAACTGCTCGGCATCCTCGCAGCATCGCTGCTGGCGGCGACCGCCATCCGATGGATCTTCGGCGCGGAGGCAATCCAGCGTCACAAGACGCCGATCGACGGCCTCAACATCATCATCCTCTTCATCTTCGCTGCTGCGATCATGGGCGATGTCGTCAGCGACCTCATCACACAGCCGCTGTTCACCCTCGGCCTCGCAGCTCTCTCGTTCGCGATCTATTTCACCCTGCTCGCGATCACCACGCTGCTATTCCGCCGCATCGGCTATGAGCGCGCGCTGGCGCTTGGGCTGATGGTTTCACAGCGCAATCTCGGCCTGATGCTGGCGGCTACTGCCGGCGCATTACCGCCCACCACCTGGCTCTATTTCGCGATGACGCAGTTTCCGATTCACCTTGCGCCTTACATGCTGATGCCGATCGCGCGGCGCCTGACGGTACGCGCGAACACCTCCAGCTCTGCTGCGACAAGCACCCCCTAACCCGCCCTCGCCGCGCGCCGCAGCGCCTGCGGCGGCTGGCCGAAGGCGCGGATGAAGGCGCGCCGCATGCGCTCGGGATCGCCGAAGCCGGTCGCCTCAGCGACCAGCTCGATCGCCTCGCGCGAGGACTGCACGCGCTCGCGCGCGACTTCGAGCCGCAGCCGCTCGATCGCCTTCGACGGCGTCGCGCCGGTCTCGGCGGCGAACGCGCGGGCGAAATGCCGTGCGCTCATGCCGGCACGATCTGCGAGGTCCTCCACCGTCAGCGGCGCCTCGAGATTTTCGCGCGCCCAGGACAACAGCGCGCCAAATCGGCCGTTCGGCGTCTTCAGCTCCAGCAGGGAGGAGAACTGCGACTGCCCGCCGCTGCGGCGATGGTAGAGCACGAGCTGCCGCGCGGCTGCCTGCGCGATCTCCTCGCCATGGTCCTCGGTGACCATCGCGAGCGCCAGATCGATGCCCGCCGTAATTCCTGCCGACGTCCAGACATTGCCGTCGCGGGTGAAGATCTGGTCCGGCTCGAACTTCACCTTCGGATAGCGCGCGACGAAATCGCGCGTCCGCCCCCAATGCGTGGTGGCGCGGCGGCCGTCGAGCAGCCCCGCCTCGGCCAGCACATAGGCGCCCGAGCAGACGCTCGCCATGCGCACGCCGCGCCGCGCCAGCCGCTGCACGAAGGCGCGCGTGACCTCGCAGCGCGCGGCATCCGCAACGCCCGCGCCGCCCGCGATCACCAGCGTCGTGATCGCATTCGCCGACTTGAAATCACGCGCCATCATCTCGACGCCCGACGAGCTGCGCACCAGTCCCGCGCTCGCGGCCAGCACGCGCAGCGCAAGCGTCTTGCCGGTGCAGCGCGCCGCGACCTCGAACACCGAGATCGGGCCGGCCGCATCGAGCAGCTGGAAATCCGGGAAGATCAGGATGCCGATCATAGGGTATGTCCGAAATAGAGGGAATTACGCCATTTCAGACACAACCGCACCATGCCAGTCTTCGCGCGTCAAGCTCATTCTTTGGAGGACCTGCCGATGTCGTCACCGCTCCAGATCGGTCTTCTGGTATTTCCGCGCGTCACCCAGCTCGACTTCACCGGTCCCTTGCAGGTGTTCTCCATGGTGCCCGGCGCCAAGCTGCACCTGATCTGGAAGCGGATCGAGCCGGTGCCGAGCGATTCCGTGCTGACGCTGACACCGACCACGACGTTCGCCGACTGCCCGCAGCTCGACGTGATCTGCGTTCCCGGCGGCGGCGGCACCAACGACTTGCTCAACGATGAAGAGGTGCTGGATTTCCTGCGCAAGCAGGCCGAAGGCGCAAAATACGTGACCTCGGTCTGCACGGGATCGCTGGCGCTGGGCGCCGCCGGCCTGTTGAAGGGCTACCGCGCCGCCACCCATTGGAGCGCGATCGAGATGCTCGGCCAGTTCGGCGCCATGCCGACCAAGACACGCGTCTGCGTCGACCGCAATCGCATCACCGGCGGCGGCGTCACCGCGGGAATCGATTTCGCGCTGACGCTGGTCTCCCTCATGGTCGATCGCACCACGGCGGAAGCAATCCAGCTCCAGATGGAATACAACCCCGCCCCGCCCTTCAATTCGGGCTCGCCCGATACGGCGCCCGCTGACGTCTTGGCCTTGCTGAGAGAGCGCGGCGCGCAAAACCAGGCGCGGCGCCTGGAAGCGGTCAAGCGTGCGGCGGAGCGGGTGAACTAGCGCGGGCCGATGCTCGCGTGTCCCGGACGCGCTGCAGCGAGCAACGCTGCTGCGCAGAGCCGGGACCCAGGAAGCCACGCGGATCGCTGTTGCATAGGCCCCGGCTCTGCAGCGCATCACTTCGTGCCGGGCAGCACCCGGGGCAGTGACCGTCGTGCTGGTCCCAACAGAAAAAGGCCGCTCGGTTTCCCGAGCGGCCTTTCCTGTCTTACGGCGGCTGCACATTCCATCGGGCGATTTCGGAACTTCCAGACCGGGGGCCTATCTCCCGATCGAGTCCTTACTCGGCGGCCGCTGCATCTCGGGACAGTCGCGAACTGTTGCCCGAACCGAACGCGATGGTCTCCCATCTCCGTAAGATGGGATCATTGAGCCGCATGGCTTGCCTGGCCGCAATGTCCGCGCAGACGCCGTCCCCGCTGTTCCCGTTGTCCACAGCAAGGTGAGTCGGATGCGCGTGCATCCAACCGAACGATCGAGAGTCGAAGGAGGACGGAAAGCCTAGCCAGGCGTCCAGGGCTGATAGTCGCCGGTCGCCTTCGGACGCTTGCCGCTGGCCAGGGTCGAGCCCGAGGGCCGATAGGCCTTTGCCGTGCCGGTGAGATTCGGCTGGTGCGGCTTTTCCCATTCGCGCGGCTGATAGTTGGCCTCGGTCGGTGGCACATCGACGACGTGATGAATCCAGCCGTGCCAGGACGGGGGGATCCGGCTGGCTTCCGCATAGCCGTTATAGACCACCCAGCGTCGCTCAAAGCCGAGCGTCGGATCGACCGCCCCGCCGCGGGTGCGATAGTAGAGATTGCCCTGCTCGTCCTGGCCGACCAGCTCTCCGTACCGCTTGGTCCAGAGCTGGGTGCCAAAAGTCTGGCCATTCCACCAGGTGAAGAACTTGAGGAAGAATTGTTTCATGCGGCAAGGGCCCTGCTTCGTCGGGTCCTGATGCCATCCGGGCGGCGAAATGTCCAGTTCGGCGGGACGGCGGCGCCCTCGGCAAATGCGCCGGGCTCGCCAGGAACGCTGCCGCAAATCGGACGCGATCCGTTCATGCCGGGTACAGCCATTGAGAGCGAGGCTCCGTTCACGCGCAAACCGGCGTGATCCCAGGAACCCCAGCCCTTTCATAGGGTTTGCTTCCGGGAAAGGAGTTTTATCATGAAAAGTCTGAAAGTTTTGAGTGCCGCCGCAGCGCTGGCGCTCGTTCTACCCATGACCTCACCGAGCTTTGCACAGGGGCCGGGCGGCGGTGGCCGTGGCGGCGGTGGTGGCGGCCACGTCGGCGGTGGTGGTGGTGGTGCTCACATGGGCGGTGGCGGTGGCGGTGGCGGCGGCGCTCACTTCGGTGGTGGCGGCGGCGCGCGCATGGGCGGCGGCGGCTTCGGTGGCGGAGCACGAATTGGCGGCGGCCCCGCGTTGCAGGGAGGTGGCGGCAACTTCGCGGCCGGCCCAGCGGTACGTCCGGGCGGCGGCACGTCCTTCACCGGTGGCGTCAGCCGTAACTTTGCAGCCGCCAACGGCGGCACCTGGCAAGGCCGCGGCGGCAACTGGAGCGGCGGAGGCTGGCATCATCATCATCGTCGCGGCGGCTTCTGGCCGGGCTTCGCGGCCGGTGCGGCGATCGGTGGCCTCGGCTCGTATGCCTATTACGGCGGCGGCTATTACGATGACCCCTACTACTATGGCGACAGCTACTATGATGAGCCGTCCGTGGCGGTGGTCCCGGATAGCGGCGGCGACCCTGCCTATTGCGCGCAGCGCTACAAATCATACGACCCGGCTTCCGGCACCTATCTCGGTTATGACGGCCAGCGGCATCCCTGCCCGTAAGACGGCCTGAACAATCGATGCAACAAACCCATGGGCGGCACCGGTGATGGCCGGCGCCGCCCTTGTCTGTTCTGCGAGCCGCTGCAGTTTCGCCAGTCACTCCCGGGACGCCCTGCCGAGGGATGAAGCGGCCATGGCCCGTCGCGGGCGCGCCGTTGTCTTGACCGGTGTCCGATTGTTGTCTTGCCGATCGCGTTCGGCCTCGCGATCCCCTCGACTTTGCTTCAACCTTTCGTCGAAGCTGCCCGCACTTCGCGCGCCGCGTGCGCCTTCGCGCGAACCATGACGCATAGATGACGCGGGCCCGAAATAAGAGAGGGAACACGCACCGCAACCCTATGCACCGCACCGTGCATATCTACCCCGATCCAATCCAAAATTGACCCGAGGCACGATTCGCGGATATCACCAATCACAGTGGGGACTTCGATTACTGGGAAGTGTCATGCCGCGTATTCTCGTGGTTGATGACGATCCGATGGTCGGCGCGACCATCGAGGTCCTCCTCCAACGTCAGGGCTTCGACGTCACGCTGGCCGACGGCGGCGAAACAGGACTGGCTGCGCTGGAAGCGCAGGCCTTTGAGGTGATGCTCGTTGATATCTTCATGCCGCATATGCGCGGCTTCGAGTCCATCCGCATCTTTCACGAGCGCGCGCCAGCTACTCCGCTGATCGCGATGTCCGGCTATGCCTTCGCCTCATCCGCCTCGCCCTCTCCCGATTTCCTCCGCATGGCGCTGGAGCTCGGCGCAACGCGCTGCCTGCGCAAGCCGTTCACGCCGGACGCGCTGCTGACCACGATCCGGGAATGTCTCGCCGGTCCGGGCGAGAGCGCACAGCCGAAGGACAAGAAAGAAGCCCCTTGATTCCAACGCAGCGCGTCATTCTCGGTGCTGGACTTGCCATCCTCCTGATCATCACCGCGGCCTCGATCGCCCTCGACGTCAAGTCGCGGTCCGACGCGACGTGGGTCAATCACACCGTCCAGGTGCAGAAGAAGATCTCCGATCTGCGCGTGCTGCTGCGCCGCGCCGAGAGTGCCGCCCGCGGCTATGAACTCTATCGCAGCCAGACGCTCGCCGACGAATTTCAGGGCGTGCGGGTCCAGATCGCACCGGCGCTGGCCGA
This sequence comes from Bradyrhizobium ottawaense, assembly GCF_002278135.3. Lineage (NCBI taxonomy): Bacteria > Pseudomonadati > Pseudomonadota > Alphaproteobacteria > Hyphomicrobiales > Nitrobacteraceae > Bradyrhizobium > Bradyrhizobium ottawaense. The sequence goes on from NZ_CP029425.2 coordinate 4,651,077, forward strand.
GCTGAAGCGCGGCGTGCGCGACAATCCCGATCAGGTCGCGCTGCTGGAGGGCACCGAGCCGCTGGCGCTGCGCCGGGTCGAGATCGCCGCCGAAGCGATGCGCCTGCGCGCGGCGAACGACCAGGCCGGCATTACCGCGCTCAACAGCAAGGCCGAGGGCCGCGGTCTGATGGACACGGTGATGGGCAATCTCGACCATCTGAGCGCGGATGAAGAACGCCTGCTCACCGCGCGCTCCCAGGATTCACGCCGTACCGGCATCGTGCTGCTCGGCATCGACGTCGCCGGCGCCGTGCTGATCCTGCTGCTGGTGGCGCTGGTGATGCGCGAGAGCCAGCGCGCCACGGTGCAGCTGCAGAGCACGCTGACCGAGACCACGGCCGCCAAGGATGCGCTCGCGGCGGCGGTCGCCGAGCGCACCGAGCATCTGGTGACCGCGCATGACGAGCTGCGCCTGTCGATCAACGTGCTGCAAAGCACGTTTCACAGCATGGCGGAGGCGGTGCTGGTCATCGACGCCGAAGGCAACGTCCTGCTGTCCAATCCGGCCGCGGAGCGCATGCTGCTGCATCGCGCCGGCATGAACCTGCGCAATCTGCGCGCGATGTCGGATGTGTTTCACGGCGATGGTGTCACGCCGATGAAGGCCAGCGAGCTGCCCTCGGTGCGCGTGCTGCGCGGCGAGCAGTTCGAGGATCTGGAGATGATCGTCCGCCCGCACAGCGGCAATCCTCCCCGCCATCTCATGATCAGCGGCCGGCCGATGCTGGACGGCCAAGGCGACATCTCCGGCGCGGTGCTGGTCTATCACGACGCGACCATGTCGCGCGAGACCGAGCGGCAGCTGTACCAGTCGCAGAAGCTGGACGCGATCGGCAAGTTGACCGGAGGCGTCGCTCACGACTTCAACAACATGCTGACCGTGATCTCCGGCAACACCGAGACGCTGGTGGCGAGCCTGAAACAGCAGCCCGAGCTTCAGCGCGCGGCGCAGCTGATCGACGATGCCGCCGAGCGCTGCGCCGAGCTGATCCAGCATCTGCTCGCGTTTGCGCGCAGGCAGCCGCTGCAGCCGCGCAACGTCGAGATCAACGCCGCGATCGCCGACATCGCGAAACTCCTGCGTCCCACCCTCGGCGAGCAGATCCAGATCGAGACCGTGCTGGAACAGGGGCCGATGACCGCGCATATCGATCCGTCCCGGCTCACCAACGCCGTGCTTAACATGGCGATCAACGCGCGCGACGCCATGCCGAACGGCGGCAAGCTGCTGCTGGAGACCCACCGCGTCGTGCTGGATGAGGCCTATGCGCAGGCCCATGCGGACGTGGCGGCCGGCCCCTACGTCATGCTCGCCGTCAGCGACACCGGCACCGGCATGTCGCCCGATATCCAGCTGAAGGCGTTCGAGCCCTTCTTCACCACCAAGGAGGTCGGCAAGGGATCGGGCCTCGGCCTCTCCATGGTCTACGGTTTCGTCAAGCAGTCCGGCGGACACATCAAGATCTACAGCGAGGAAAACCACGGCACCACGATCAAGCTCTATCTGCCGCCGGGCGAAGGCACGGCGGACGTGGCCGCGGCCGTCGCGCCGCAGGTCGAGGGCGGCGCCGAGACCATCTTCGTCGTCGAGGACGACAACCTCGTGCGCAACTTCGTCACCGCGCAGCTCGAGAGCCTCGGCTACAAGACGATTGCCGCGCCCGACGGCAAATCCGCGCTGGAATTGATCGAGGCCGGCCAGCCGTTCGATCTCCTCTTCACCGACGTCGTCATCCCCGGCGGCATGAGCGGGCGCGACCTCGCCGACGAGGTGGCCAAGCTGCGGCCGGGTGTAAAGGTGCTCTACACCTCGGGCTACACCGACAACGCCATCGTCCATCACGGCAAGCTCGATGACGGCGTGATGCTGCTGACAAAGCCCTATCGCCGCAACCAGCTCGCCGAGATGATCAGGAAGGCGCTGAATGGCGGGACGATGACGGCGAGCTAACGCGTGAACTACCGAAGGCGCGTTGCCAGTCACACCATATAACGGGGCGAGGGCACTGGCTCAGGATGTGAGTTCCGGTTGTCCTCGTGAGACGCCGTGGCTTGCCCGGATCCGCGCCCGAGGTGTTTAGACACCGCGCCGTGAACGAAGTAAGGCCGATTTGATCTCGATCGGGCCGGTCTCAAGCAAAAATCAAGCGCATCTCAAGGACAAATCGTCTCACCAGCCCAATCTCTGAGCATGCTCTCGGCGACAAATGTTGGAGCCGACGTCGCGACAGTCCGCTCGGGGAGCGCGATACCGAGCGCAGTCACCGGATGCACAGCTAGGATCTTGGTCTGCGGCCGGAATTGACGGCGCAGCTTCGACAGGTGCTCGCATGAAGAGACGAGAGTTCATCTTGTTGATTGGTGGAGGACTGGCCTGGCCTGCGATCGCGCGGGCGCAGGGCGGAGCCAAGCTGCATCGTATCTTCTGGGTCTCGACTCAGTCCGAACCGGATCCCTTCCTGGACGGCTTTCGCGAGGGAATGCGCGCGCTGGGATACGTCGAGGGCAAGACCGTAACCTTCGAGACGCATTATGCCCCCGGAGATCCGCAGGCACTGCGCAAGATCGTCTCCGAGTTGCAGCGAGGGGATATCGACCTTGTGGTCTCGGGCGGTCCGGCGACACGCGTCATGACTGCGGTCACCGACATCCCCGTACTGTTTGCACTGAGCGGTGACCCCGTCGCTTTGGGTGTGGTGAAGAGCCTTGCTCACCCCGGCACCAATTTCACCGGCAGCACATTCCTGTCGCTCGAGCTGGCAGGAAAGCGCGTTGAGCTGCTCAAGGACATTTATCCAAAGCTGCGAAAACTGGCGGTCTTCTCGAACACGGATCATCCGGGAGAGCCATTGGAATGGCGTGCGACTTTGGAGTCGTGCCGGAAGCTCGGCATCGAGGCAGCCTACGTTCCGTTCTGTGGCACTCGCGAAATCGAGAATGGGTTGATGGCTGCCGGCAAGGTGGACGCGGATGCTCTCCTCGTGTTTCCCGATGCTGTGACGCTGGTGCATCGTGCGAAGATCGCGGAGTTTGCAATCGCGCACCGGCTGCCTTCGATGTTTGGCTGGTCAGAATATTGTGACGCTGGAGGTCTCTTGAGTTACGGCGCAAACCAGCGCACGACCTATTTTCGGCTTGCCACTTATGCCGATCGCATCCTGCGCGGTGAAAATCCGTCAGATCTTCCGGTGATGCGCCCCGAGAAGTTTGAACTGGCAGTCAATCTGAAGACAGCCAGGCTTCTGGGTACGGACCTGGATGTGTCGTCGATCCTGTTTCGCGCCAGCAAGGTGATCTCCTGAGAGTAGTTATGTCGGACGGTGCTGCGCAGCCCTCTTCGTGTACGATGCCCCCGCGTCGCTCGCTGTTCTGCAAGTACTTCGCGACGTTGTTTGTCGCTGCGGTCGTGCCTCTGATACTCGGCGCGGCCGTCGAGGCTTCTTTCGGTTACCGAGACCAGCGCCGCCAGATCAGCGCGGTGCTGCAGGCCGATGCTCGCGCGGCGTCCGACAGGATCGAGGCGTTCACCGATGGCATCCGAGATCAGCTGGGTTGGATGGTGCAGCTTCCCTGGTCTGCCGGAGACGATGCGCAACATAAGATCGATGCCTTGCGCCTCCTCCAGCAGGTGCCCGCAATCGTTTCGGTTTCGCTTCTGGATGAGACCGGTACCGAACGGATCTTTGTTTCCAGGCTGCATCTGAACAGGACCGGGCGCGGCATTGATATGTCTACGGATCCCGCTGTTCTGGGCGCACGCGCCAACAAGGTTTGGTACGGACCGGTTCAGTACCAGCGAGATTCAGAGCCCTACATGAGGATCGCGGTTGCTGGGAGCCTGCCGGCCGCGGGGGTTGCGATCGCCGAGGTCAATCTGAAGCTGATCTGGGATGTCATCGCAGCCATTAGAATTGGCGACACCGGCTACGCCATTGTTGTCGATGATTCCGGTCATCTGATCGCACATCCCGATATCAGTCTGGTCCTGCGCGGCCGCGCCAGCTCGGGCAGTTTCGGCCGGATCAAGCATCTCGCCGGCGCGGCGAGCGAAGCGGCGGTGATAACCGGGGACCAAGGCAACCCGGTGGTGGCGCTATCCGTTCAGGCCGCCGATGTGGGATGGACGGTGATCGCGATGCAGCCGGCCTCGGAAGCCTTTGCATCAATTCGCGCGGCGTTGTGGCGCTCGTCAATTCTCATTGCCTTTGGTGTTCTCATCGCGCTGGCGCTCGCCTATTGGCGCGCGCACAGAATGTCCGGCCCGATCAAGCAACTGGAAGAGGGCGTGGAGCGGATCAGAACCGGACAATTCGAGCATCGCATCAAAATCTTCAGCGGTGACGAGTTGCAGCAACTGGCGTTGCGCTTCAATGAAATGGCTTCTGAACTGGCGATCTCGCAGCAGAAATCTGTGCGGATCGAACGGCTGAAGCAGTTCCTGCCATCACATGGTCGCCGAATTGGTCGAGCATTCTCATGAACTGCTCGAAGGGCAGCGACGCGAAGTAGCTGTCATTTTTGGCGACTTACGCGGCTTCACGGCGTTCTCCACGCGCAATGAACCCGATGTCATCATGGCCGTCATGCGAGAGTACTACGAGGCCGTCGGCGCCGTGACGACTCGTCACGAGGCAACGCTCATCGGCTTTGATGGCGACGGAGTCATGCTCCTGGTCAATGCCCCGGTCGCATGCGAACAGCCGGCAACTCAAGCGGTCCGACTCGCGATTGACCTGCAAATGACGGTGCAGTCCCTTGCCGGCAAATGGTGCGACGCCGGCCACGCGATCGGCTTTGGTGTGGGCGTTGCCATGGGACCGGCAACGGTAGGAACTGTTGGTTACAACGGTCGGCTGGACTACACGGCGATGGGAGCCGTGGTGAATTTGGCGTCGCGGCTCTGCAATCTCGCGAAGGACGCGCAGATCCTGGCTGATCCCACTATCGCTGGAAGGGTAAGGGATAGCGTTCCGTTGGCATCGCTCGGACAGCGGACCATCAAAGGCTACGACCAGGCCCTCGAAGTCTTTGCTGTCGCACCTGCTGACCTGCGGTTGAAACCGCCGGGCTCGGGACAACGCCGGCGAGAGAAAGAGCCTCAGGACCACTGATACCCCGGCGTCCGGACGGCTAGCGCGTCGCCAGCACCACGGCCGCCAGCGTGAAGACCAGCGCCGCGATCTGCCCTGCCCCCAGCGGCTCGCCAAGCGCGAGCGCGGAGGCGACGACGCCGATGACAGGCACCGCCATGGTGCCGATCGCGGCCACCGAGGCCGGCAGGCGGGCGAGTGCTGCGAACCAGCTGACATAAGCGATGCAGAACTGCACCACGGTCGAATAGACCAGCAGCCACCAGCCGACCGGCGTCACCTGGGACAGATGCGTGGTCTCGACCAGGAGGCCGATGATCGAGATCGGCAGGCATCCGATGCCGATCTGCCAGGCCGCGGCCGTGATCGGCGGCAGATGGATCGGGTACTTCTTCGAGAACACCGTGCCGACGGCAAAGCCCAGCGCGCCGGCGAGCGCCATGACGATGCCCGGCAGCTTCTCGACGCTGGCGGCAATGCCGTTGCCGCCCATGATCGAGGCAAGCCCGACAAAGGCCATCACCAGCCCCAGCGTGCGCAGCACGGTCGGCCTCTCGCCCAGCACCGGCCAGGCGATGATCGAGGCCCAGACCGGCATCGTGTAGGCGATCAGCGCCGCCTCGCTCGCGGGCAGCCAGAGCAGCGCCAGGCCCATCAGCACCATCCAGCCGGTGACGTTGAGCACGGCGGCGGTCAGGAGGCGCGGCCAGATCGCAGGGTCCACCTTGAGGCTCTGCCGGCGGATGATCGCCAGCGCCGCCAGCAGCACCGCCCCGAGCACGCCGGTCACCCCGCGCAGCGTCAACGGCGGCAGCTCGGAGAGCAGGAATTTGGTCACCGGCCAATTGAAGCCCCAGCCGATCGAGGTGATGGCAAGGAACATCAGGCCGGCCGGGGCGATGCGCGGCCGCGCATCCCGGCGAGTCGAATCAAGCATGTGGGTGGTCCGGCAAAATCGACCCTCAGCTTGGCCCGGATTCGCCCCTCTCGCCACCACCCCGGCGGGCATGCCTGCCCTCACCTTCCGTAGGGCTACGTGAGTCCCGCTGACGCAATCCCATTGCTCAAAAATATACCTGCCCTGTGAACAGCGGGATGAAGCATCCGCAGCACCACGGGATGCAAATTTTTTCGGTTGGGAATCTCTGAGGACTCACTGATACTTGCCTCCACAACAGGCGCGGGCTTGCCCCCTGTTATCCCCGCAATCCACCATATTTAGTATTTGATTCAGGAACTCGTACTAGTTCTTGACGGGCGCAACGGAGAGTCCTAGCTTTCGGTCCGTTCGGCGCGAGTGAGTTTGCGTCCCGCCGGCACTCCCCCAAAGGGTCTCGCAAATCTCAACTCCGCCAAGCCAGCCAAAGGCAGCGGATGAGGGCTTGTCTGCCCGCGAAAGCGGACTTTTCGGGCGCCAGAACGGGCCGGCAACAGGCTCGGATGGCAACGATAGAAGTTGTGATGGTGTGGGGCGTTGAACGCATGTCGCGCGCATCCCGTTGGGGCGGATGGGCGTGGACATGCCGGCGGATGATCGATGCAGGCATCGAAGAGTCGCGTCGGGAGAACAAGGGCCGGGTCCACCGGCTGAACTGCGATGCCCCAGGGCCGAACGGCCGCAAGGCATCGCGAAACGAAATGTCGACCCGGCACGCCCTCACCGAGGGGCGGATCCGGTCAAAGAATAGGACGGGGCAAGACGATGCGGATTGAGCGGCGCCACACCACCCAGGGACAGTCACCTTACGCGGGAATCGATTTCCGCCAGACCACGTCGGAGATCAGGAATCCCGACGGCTCGGTCGTGTTTAAACTTGATGGCGTCGAGGTCCCGACCGAGTGGTCGCAGGTCGCCTCCGACGTGCTCGCCCAGAAGTATTTCCGAAAAGCCGGCGTTGCCGCGCGCCTGAAGAAGGTTGAGGAGGAATCCGTCCCCTCCTTCCTGTGGCGCTCCGTGCCCGATACTGACGCGCTCGCTGCGCTGCCTGAGAAAGAGCGCTATGTCAGCGAGCTCAGCGCAAAGCAGGTATTCGACCGCCTCGCCGGCTGCTGGACCTATTGGGGCTGGAAGGGCAAGTATTTCTCGACCGACGAGGACGCGCAGGCCTTCTACGACGAGCTCCGCTACATGCTCGCCATGCAGATGGTGGCGCCGAACTCGCCGCAATGGTTCAACACCGGTCTGCATTGGGCCTATGGCATCGACGGCCCCGGCCAGGGCCACTATTACGTCGACCCCTTCACCGGCAAGCTGACCCGCTCGAAATCGTCCTACGAGCATCCGCAGCCGCACGCCTGCTTCATCCAGGGCGTGGGTGACGACCTCGTCAACGAAGGCGGCATCATGGACCTCTGGGTCCGCGAAGCCCGCCTGTTCAAATACGGCTCCGGCACCGGCTCCAACTTCTCGCGCCTGCGCGGTGAAGGCGAAAAGCTCTCCGGCGGCGGCCGGTCATCCGGCCTGATGAGCTTCCTCAAGATCGGCGACCGCGCCGCGGGCGCGATCAAGTCGGGCGGCACCACCCGCCGCGCCGCCAAGATGGTCGTCGTCGACGTCGATCACCCCGACATCGAGACCTATATCGACTGGAAGGTGAAGGAGGAGCAGAAGGTTGCCGCCCTCGTCACGGGCTCCAAGATCAACCAGAAGCACCTCAAGCTGGTGCTGAAGGCCTGCGTCAACTGCGAAGGCTCGGGCGACGACTGCTTCGATCCCGAGAAGAACCCTGCCCTCCGCCGCGAGATCAAGCTGGCGCGCCGCAGCCTCGTGCCTGACAATTACATCAAGCGCGTCATCCAGTTTGCCAAGCAGGGCTACAAGGACATCCAGTTCGACACCTACGACACCGACTGGGACAGCGAAGCCTATCTCACGGTCTCCGGCCAGAACTCCAACAACTCGGTCTCGCTGAAGGACGATTTCCTCCGCGCCGTGGAAACGGATGGCGACTGGAACCTGAACGCCCGCACCTCCAAGAAGGTGACGAAGACGCTGAAGGCGCGCGACCTCTGGGAAAAGATCGGCTACGCCGCCTGGGCGTCGGCCGATCCGGGCCTGCACTTCAACACCACCATGAACGACTGGCACACCTGCAAGGCGTCCGGCGACATCCGCGCCTCCAATCCGTGCTCGGAATACATGTTCCTGGACGACACCGCGTGCAACCTGGCGTCCGCGAACCTGCTGACCTTCTACAACACCGAGACCAAGCGCTTCGACGTCGAGGGCTATGAGCACCTCTGCCAGCTCTGGACCATCGTGCTCGAAATCTCGGTGATGATGGCGCAATTCCCGTCGAAGGCGATCGCCGAGCTCTCCTACGAGTTCCGCACGCTCGGCCTCGGCTACGCCAATATCGGCGGCCTCCTGATGACCATGGGTCTCTCGTATGACAGCAAGGAAGGCCGCGCGCTCTGCGCCGCGCTGACGGCTGTGATGACCGGCATCACCTACAAGACCTCCGCGGAGATGGCGGCCGAGCTCGGCACCTTCCCCGGCTACAAGAAGAACGCCGCGCACATGCTGCGCGTGATCCGCAACCACCGCCGCGCCGCGCATGGCGAGGCCTCCGGCTACGAGGCGCTCAGCGTCAACCCCGTGCCGATGGACCTCGTGTCCTGCCCGCAGGCTGACCTCGTCAGCCACGCGCAGGCGGCCTGGGATGCGGCGCTCGCACTCGGCGAGCAGCACGGCTATCGCAACGCCCAGACCACGGTGATCGCGCCGACCGGCACGATCGGCCTCGTGATGGATTGCGACACCACCGGCATCGAGCCCGACTTCGCGCTGGTGAAGTTCAAGAAGCTCGCCGGCGGCGGCTACTTCAAGATCATCAACCGCGCGGTCCCCGCGGCGCTGCGCGCGCTCGGCTATCGCGAAGCTGATATCGCGGAGATCGAGGCCTACGCCGTCGGCCACGGCTCGCTCTCCAACGCGCCGGGCATCAACGCCTCGACCCTCAAGGCCAAGGGCTTCACCGATGAAGCCATCGCCAAGGTCGAGAAGGCCCTGCCGACCGCCTTCGACATCAAGTTCGCCTTCAACAAGTGGACCTTTGGCGAGGATTTTATTCGTGACCAGTTGGGAATCGGCGCGGAAGCCATTGCGGCTCCGGGCTTCGACCTCCTCCAGGCCGTCGGATTTACAAAACGCGAGATCGAGGCCGCCAATGTCCACATCTGCGGCGCGATGACTGTCGAAGGGGCCCCGCATCTCAAGGCGGAACATTACTCCGTGTTCGATTGCGCCAACCCCTGCGGCAAGATCGGCAAGCGCTATCTGTCGGTCGAGAGCCACATCCGCATGATGGCGGCGGCGCAGCCCTTCATCTCGGGTGCGATCTCCAAGACCATCAACATGCCGAACGACGCCACGGTGGAGGACTGCAAGTCCGCCTACATGCTGTCGTGGAAGCTCGCGCTGAAGGCCAACGCGCTCTATCGCGACGGCTCCAAGCTCAGCCAGCCGCTCAACTCGCAGCTCATCAGCGACGATGAGGACGAGGATGATGCGGTCGAGTCCCTCTACGAGAAGCCGATGGCGGCGCGCGCCGCCCAGGTCTCGGAGAAGATCGTCGAGAAGCTGGTCGAGCGCATCATCGTGATGCGCGAGCGCGAGAAGATGCCGGATCGCCGCAAGGGCTACACCCAGAAGGCGGTCGTCGGCGGCCACAAGGTGTACCTGCGCACCGGCGAATATGACGACGGCCGTCTCGGCGAGATCTTCATCGACATGCACAAGGAAGGCGCGGCGCTCCGCTCCTTCATCAACAACTTCGCCATCGCGGTGTCGCTGGGCCTGCAATACGGCGTGCCGCTGGACGAATATGTCGACGCCTTCACCTTCACCCGCTTCGAGCCGGCGGGCCCGGTGCAGGGCAACGACAGCATCAAGTACGCGACCTCGATCCTCGACTACGTCTTCCGCGAGCTCGCGGTGAGCTACATGTCGCGCTTCGACCTCGCTCATGTCGATCCGACCGAGTCGAACTTCGACGCGCTCGGCAAGGGCGTCGAGGAAGGCAAGGAGCCGGACGAGCCCCACCACGCCAACAAGCTGGTGTCGCGCGGCCTCACCCGCTCGCGGACCGACAACCTCGTCGTGATGCGCGGCGGCTCGGCTGCCGTCTCGCAAGGCAACGACGGCGCCCCCACCGGCGGCAGCAAGGTCACGGCCCTGGCCGCGCACGGCACCAGCGCCCGCGTCGGCGACGCCCTCGAAGGCGCCGTCGCCCTGAAGCAGGAAGCCGCCCACGACCTCTCCCCCACGGAGAAGCTCGAGGCGCTGCAGTGGAGCAAGGCCGGCAGCACCGCCCAGACCCTCGTCCCCACCAAGGCCGAGCGCCGCGCGGAAGCCAAGGCCAAGGGCTACGAAGGCGAGATGTGCAGCGAGTGCGGCAACTTCACGCTGGTGCGGAATGGGACGTGCATGAAGTGCGATACTTGCGGGTCCACGACGGGATGCTCGTGAGAAGTCGACTACGAGCGACGCACTTCGCTAGTCGTTAGCTGAACAACACCTTTCGGCGGCCGGTTCGGCCGCCGAAAGCAATCCAGGAACGAAACATGAATCAAAGCGGCTATACCGCCGCTCCAATCGTCCATCCGATGGACGCATTTTACGCAGCAACTCTTTCAAGATTTCATCATGCACATTTCGTCAGTGACGATCGAGGCGTTCAAGCGCGTCAAGCAGGTCGAACTAAGCCTGGCTGATGTCACCATCCTGATCGGAGGAAACAACTCCGGAAAGTCCTCCGTTCTACAGGGCATCCACTTTGCAGTGACAACCTTACAATCAGCGCGTTCGGCAAGTCTTTCTCCGAACAAGCCGATAAACACGCTAGGTTTCGAACAACTCATCTTTAAACCTGCCAGCGATCCGATGAAGCTGCACCATGCATCGGATATGAATACCACTAAAGGCCCTGTATTTACGTTCAACTACGCGACTGACGCCGCACCTGATGATCCTAAGCAGTTTCGCTTTATGATGCGTCGGGGCAAGAATGCGAACCTGAGTCTCACATTTCAGCACAACAACTATTTCTACGGGCTTGCGTCTGACAGAAGTCGCCCCCTCTCCGTATTCGTCCCCGGACTGGCAGGTGTAGCTCTACGAGAAGAGCGACGCACCGATGCAATTGTTGCGACGGGTCGCCACACAATCCGATGCTGCTGCTTACTACTCCGACGCCAGCGCTGGAGATCGAAGACCTCCAAACTTTCGTGAAGTCAGTGTGGCCAGCAACACCTCCCTCGAATGACCATTAGACAGCTTCGTCCACGGAACCAAGCCCGCATGATGGGTTGAGCTCTTGCAAAACCCATCGACCAATTATGCGAGAGAGATGATGAATTTCGTTGCGTCCCGCCCATCCTACGAACTATTAGTTTTACCATAATCGCGTGACCGTAATCGCAGATTGGTTCCGGCTACGATGCTGATCAATACCCTGCCGCCGAAATTGCCTTTGCGGTCGAGCCCTTCCCTCCTAAACTCCCGACACCACCGGCATGGGTTCCGCCGGGCCCGGTAGAAGCGGAGTCGAGTTATGCCCACACCGGAAAGCTTCCCGATCGAGAAGATTTTCGTCCCCACGAAACTGAAAAAGACCATCAAGCCGGAGATCGTCGGGGAGATCGCCGAAAGTATGCTGGACATCGGGCAACAGGCCCCCATTTCCGTTCGGCTCGACGGAGACCGCCTCGTTCTGGTCGAGGGACTGCATCGGTTAGAGGCCTGCAAGGCGCTCGGCGAGACGACCATTATCGGCGTCCTGGTCCCGGCGGAGCTTGCCCAGCACAAGCCGCAGCTAGCCGAGCGACCCGAAGTCGAGGCAGAGCGCATCAAGATGGCGCGATTGAAACAGTTGCGCCTCGAAAAGGAAGCCGCAGAGGCATCGACGGCTGCCTTGAAGGGCGCTGGCGCAACGCAAGCGCCGCGCAGCCGTCCGACGAAGGGCATCCGCGACAATCTGAAGGCATCACCGGGCCGGACTGCGAAATCGACACCGAAGACATTGTCGGACTGGATCACGCAGCAAAAGGGCAGCGGCGGCCGCTATTGATTGCCGGGATTGCGGTGAGATTGAACTAAACCGTCGATCATAAATCGATCAGCTTGCCGTCATCCTGCGGGAGCGATAGCCGCTAACCGCGGCGACCTCTCCTCGCATCAAAATTGCGGTGAAAGTGCACTCAACTCTCGTCTCATCCTTGGAGACTGAATTCCAAATTCACGCCTCCCCCAACCCGAGAATGAAGCTCTCAAAATCCTGCGCGAGTTCGTTCGTATTCGGGAACTCAGCGAACACTTCCCCACCATCCGGCGGCTCACGCTCGTGCTCCCAGTAGAACACCTGGCCATAGCTGTCCTGCTCCAGACTGAGCAGGAACAGGTCGCCGCCGGGATCTGGCGCGAAGGGGCAGCTCAGGCGGGGGATTCGATACATGCTCCGATACATGTCGTAATTGTCGATGACGCCGTAGCTGTCGGTCGGATGGGTCGTGAACAGAACGTCCAGGACGGTGCGGTCGTTGCGCCAGGGCAGCTCGACGCCGCAGGGCTCGAAGCCGCCGCCGTCGGATTGCGCCAGCAGCGCCTTGTAGGGCGCGGGCAGCGGCGCGCCGATATGTTGCTCCAGCGCACGGATGGCGTCGGCGGACGCCGGTGGGCGTCGGTTGTCCATGAGATCGAGATAGTTCATGGGGCTAGCGTCCTGTCCCGTGTCATGAAGTCGCCGCTCCTGTGGGCGAGCTCTCTGTCTATGCTACGTGGTACCAGCTGCATGGTCTTCATGTCTTGATGGTGGCGCCATGTATCATTGTCTCCGCGATTTACGCCCACAGCGCCCATGCCAAGGAAAAGCAAGCTCCTCCTCCGCCTTCGCAGAGTCCGGCGGAGCGTCCAGTGGGCGCGAAAGAAATTCGCGCGCGCGCCGCGGACGGTCCGGATCACGGGCGGCGTCTTGATCCTGCTGGTAACGCTCGCGCTCCTCAACATCGCCTATCAAATCATCCGCAAGCCGACCGAACTCTTCGCCGTCGTCGGCCACGCCCTCGACAAGGAGCCAGCGGAGACCTGGGCGAGCTACGGCCCCCTCTTCCGCACCTATTCCACCGCGACCATCACGCCCGAATTGCTGGCCGCGCTGGCGCAGGTCGAGAGTTCGGGCAATCCGGTGGCGCGCACCTATTGGCGCTGGCGATGGAGCTTCAATCCGCTGGCGATCTACAAGCCCGCCTCCAGCGCGGTCGGGCTCTTCCAGATGACCGATCCGGCCTACACGGAAGCCGCGCGGTTCTGTGTTCGCGGCAACACGGTCACGCAGACCGGCTGCGGGTTCACGTCCTTCTATATTCGCGCGATCCCGAGCCACTCCATCGAGCTGGCCTCGGTGTATCTGGACCGCCAGGTGGCGCTGGTTCTCGACCTCGCCGGCGATGCGAAGCCGAGCGCGCAGCAGAAGCAGGATCTGGCCGCCTTCATCCATCTCTGCGGCGCAGGTCCCGCGGCGGCCTATGCGCGGCGCAAGTTTGTGATGATCGCTGGGACACGCTGCGGCGATCACCTCGTCGCGGGCTATGTTTCCAGGGTCAACGCGATGAAGCGGCAGTTTGTGCGGCTGGCGGCGGAGGACGGCGACTAATGCCGTGGTGCCCACCATGTCGCCCGAGTCCGCCATAATTTTTCCTTTGCACGCGCGTTGTGTTGGACAGCGGCGAGACCTATCCTTCCCTTTGATCGGACTGCCTCCCATTGACGCCGACCGAATGGAGAGCGCATCGGTGCCTGAAACGAACGACCCCAAACCTGATACCGGCAAGCCTGATACCGCCAAACCTGACTCCGGCAAGCCGGACGAGGCGCGCGCCGACGGCGGGCTGGCGCGGGCCCTCGACCGGATCAGGAGCACACAGGCAGACCTTGCACGGCTGGACCAGCTGGTTTCCGGAATGGAACACGACGGCGAAGGCAAGCCAGCCTCGCGCGCAAGCGCCGGTGCGGCGGCAGCCGCCACTCCCGGAAACAAGGCGCCGACGCCGGATGCCAAGCCCTCGAGTGCAAAGCCTCTGAACACCAAGCTTCGCGATCAAGGCTTGAAAGGAGATCGGACCATGATGCGCGCTTTGGTTGGCCTCGTGCTGGCGATCGGCCTTCTCGGCGCCGCCTTCGCTTCGCAATATCGCGATGAGGCCAGCTCAATCAGCAAGTCGATCATGGCACGATGGGCTCCGCCGGCCGCGAGCAGCGCCCCGCAAGCGTCCGCGGTGGAAGGCCCAGTGCAGCCGCCGGCCGTGCTACTGGCTGCTGCGGGTGATCCGAGCCCGGCGCCCGCGCCGCCGGTCCTCAAGGAAACGGAAAGCGCCCCAAAGCCTGACACTCCAAGGCCTGACGCTCCAAGGCCTGCTGCCACGGCGCCCGACCCGTCATCGTCCGATCTCGCGCAATCGCTCAAGGCCATCACGAGCGAGCTTGCGAGCATCAGCGGCAAGCTCGAGCAACTGAAAAGCCGCAACGAGCAGACCCTGCGCGAGCAGGCCGACACCATTCAACAGCTCAAGACAGCGCAAGAGAAGGGTGCGGCGGACAATGCGCGCCTCGCTGCGCAGGTCCAGGCGCTGCAAACGCAACTGACCGCGTCACCCGCGTCTGCAGCCGCGAAGCCCGTCGTGCGCAGTGTGAACAACGATGCGGCTACGCGTGCCCGGCCGCACATCCCGGCGGCCGAACCCCGGCGGCCCAGACCGCCGCCGCGAGGCCCCTGGATGCCGCCGTATATGGACCCTTATTACGGCGATCCGGATTGGTGAGCGAGCTGCCGTAGGGTGGGCAAAGCGACTTGTCCGCCGTAGCTCGAAGAGCGAAGGCGGAAGCGTGCCCACGTCTTGGCTGATCGAGGAGAAGACGTGGGCACGGCGCAAGTGCGCCTTTGCCCACCCTACGAAGCTACTACGCTCTACGTTCGCCTCACCGTATCTCGTTCATCGTCACCTGGGCCGCGATCCCCGTCAGCTCGGAATCTTGCGCCGCAAGCTCCTCATCGGAAGACGGGCCAACCGAGACTTCAGTCATTCTGCGTTTGACCTGTTCGCAGGTCTTGCGCACGTCTTCGGTGAACAGCGCGCATTCTTCGATGCGCTTGAAGATCTTCCGTCCCTCTTCACGATACCCCGCTGCCGTTTCTCGCATGAAGGCGATCGCATCATGAACCTGGGCCGTCAGCGCCTCGCATTTTTGCGCCGCGTCGATCAACTCGGTGCCCATGGCCTCGATCTCTTTTGCAGCGGACTCATAGTCGCGAACGACCGCCTCTGCACTGAGCGCACCGACGCGCGACACGCCCGCGGTGTGCTCGACGTAATCAGGCAGATTAATTGAAGTAATGGAGCTTCCCGAGCGGATCGACGTGATGTCGGCTTCGAGTTGGACCAAGTTCACTCCGTCCCGCCTGTGCAATTGTTCGACACTTGCCATGACCAATCCTCCCAATACGCGCGCCCAGCACCCCAAACAGTATTGGGTTTATTACGGGGATAAGTGTCGTTCTACCTCGATGTACTCTTGACAGTCTCCACTTTGCCATTTTCTCCCAATCGTCACCTCTGCACGCAGAGATGACGAACCATCAAACTTCAACTTGCCGGCGTACCAGATGGAGGAGATGTCGTTTTCTCAAGCACCCGCCCTGTCAAAGACATCGAGCGTGGCGGAATCGAGGGCTGCCGCACGCGCAGAACCTGTCATCGGCCGGCGTCTCAAGCCAACAGCGAGTATTCAGCCCTGCGTCCGCGCCGCCCGATCACATGCTCAGAATGTGATCGTGCCTCACCACCAATACGGCCAGCGCCATCCTTCATAGCGAACATAGGAAGGCACCAGCGGCGGGCCGTAGGGATCGACGCGGTCGTCCTCGGGGCGATACCGATAGCGCGGAACGACATTGTAATCCCACGGCGTTGGCCTGAGCACCGGCGCCGTGACGATGAGCCGCTCTTGCGGTGCGCGAACGACGACGGCTTTCCGCGTTCGGGCCTCAGCACCTGATGTTGCAAGGCTGCTCAGCACGAGGGCGGTCCCGAGCGCGCAGGCGGCGGTCATTTTTGACATGCGGTGGTCTCCTTCGCGGCAAGAGTGCAAAAGGACTCGGGGCAAGGCAAGCGAATTTCGCGCGACTTTTTCTGCGGCCATCCTTCGAGACGCCCGCTTCGAGCGGGCTCCTCTGGATGAGGGCGGAGTACGCGGCGACAGCTTCAGCAGGCCACGATCCCCCTTAGCCTCACCCTGAGGAAACCGCCACCGGGTCCGCGCAAAGCGCGGCCCGATGACAGGCTCCGTGATCGTCTCGAAAGACGAGGCGCGCGCTCGGCGTTTCAGCGGGCTACGAAGCCCTACACCGCGTCGACCTCCTCAGGCACCGGCCGGCCACGAGCCCGTCGAGACTGACCATCAGCAAATCGGCGATGTGCATCAGCTGGTACAGCGGAATGTCCGCTTCGCCCTGCTCGGCCAGTTGCACGAAAGCCGGCGTGACGCTGAGGCGCTCGGCGAGCTGGCCTTGCGTGTAGCCGCGCATCTCGCGCGCGGCCTTGACGCGCGCGCCGATGCCGAGCCGGTGCCGGGCCTGCTCGTCCACGGTCATCATCGCGGCCTGCTCGTCCGCGCTCGCATAACCGTCCGCGAACGCACCGCCGATCAGCCTCTCCTTGCGCCAGGCGAGCCGGCAGCCCTTGCGCAGACCGCTCGAGAAAACCAGCGAAAACTGCTCCGGCACCCATGCCGAACTGTTGAGAGCCACGCGCGCGCCGGTGCCGGAGACATCGCGGATCGTGCAGGGCACGCTGACGATGCTGCCGGTGCCGTTGTCGAACTCGACCATGCCGGTGCGCAACGTGTGATGCCTGACTGCGGCACGATGATCGCTCATGACAGCTCCCGAAAACTTGCGGCGGCGTTTCCAACGCGGCCGAAATCGGGGCGAAGATAGCGCAGAACTTTCCTGCAACTCCTAACCGGCAGCCGCCTCAGCCGGGACTGGATGGCATGGTAAAGGAATTGCTCTCGCGATCTCTTGGATCGTAGCAAGGCCCTACTCTCGCGCGCGGCGCAGGGCCTGTTCAAGCTTCGCCCGCTGCTTGTCCCAGCGCGCCTCCTCCGCCGCGGCGCGCTCATCCAGCGCGGCCCGGTCGGCGTCGATCTCCTGCGCCTTCGCATCATGCTCCCGTCTCGCTTTGTCCAGCGCCGCCTCGGCGAGGGCGACCGCCTTGTCGCGACGCGCGCGCTCTTTGGCGCGGACGGCCTCCTCCTTGCGGCGCTGGGCCTCCCGGCGCTTCTCCTCCCTCGCGAACGCCGCGGCGGCCTTGCGGGCGGCCTGAGCGTCGATCTTGCCGGATGATTTGTTGGCGGCCTTGGAGGGAGGCTTCGTCGATCCCGGCTTGCTCTTGAGCTCGGTCTTTGTCTTGCTCTTGCTTCCGGGTCTGGCTTCGCCCTCGGCGAGATCCGTCGGCAGGGCGGCACTCTCCGTGAACGGGCCGTCCGAGCCGACCGGGCGCCTGAGCACGACACCGGGCCTCGCCATGGTCGCCGCGACGATATCGCGATCCTCAGTCTCCTTCGCCGCGCCCTGATGGAACAGGTTGGAGTTCGCGCCCCAGGCCTCCAGCGCCGCCTTCATCGAAGGTGCCGCGATGGCCTGATCGTAGAAGCCGAGCGAGGTCTGGTAAGTCTTCAGCTTTCGTTTCGGTCTTGCCGGCATGTCGTCCCGATTGTGGTTTCGCTAATCCGGGCTACGAACTACGAACTTCCAGCCAGCGCATCATACCCCTTCTCGCTGAACGCCAGCAGACAGAACCCGTTCCCGAACGGATCGGCCAGCATCGCGATCCGCCCATACGGCGCATCGCGCGCGGGCGCCTCCAGGATCGCGCCGGCACTGAGCGCACGCGTGACGGCGGCGTCGACATCATCGACGACGACGTCGATATGCACGGGTGTCCAGTGCCGCTCGTAGCGGCGGCGGTCTGCGCCGGCACCTAACGTGCCGGCCTGCTTGGTCAGGAGATAGACTGGCGCCGGCCAGCCAAGCAGCTCGACGAAGTCGGTGCCGAAGCGGCGGCCGACGGTGAGGCCGAAGGCGGCGGTGTAAAAGCTCGTGGCCTGCGCGATGTCGGGGACGTCGATGTTGAGGAGAAAGGTCATGCCGGACTCGTTGCGCGGTTGCGCCGCGAGCGTAGCCCGAATGGAGCGCCAGCGTCATCCGGGATGTTGCCGCTCGCTCGGCCCCGGATTCGCGGAGCCTGTCATCGGGCCGCGCCTCGCGCCGACCCGTTGGCTCCGTCCGGGCTACGCCCTCCGCACAAAGCTCCTCGCGGACGGCACCATGGCATGATGCCACTGTTTTGCCCGACGCGGCAAAAGGAAATTCGTAATAACCGAAAATACAAGCCTTATCAAGGCCGTATCTACTGTGCATGGGGTTGTTTTCGCAAAATCGCTTCCGGCGGCCTCACTTGCCTCTCAGGCTGAGGATATAGGCCGAAAGCGCATCCGCCTGCTCCGGCGCGATCACGAGGTTCGGCATATTCTGGTGGCTGGTCCGCCAAAACACCTTGAGCGACAGCGCGGTGGTGCCGCTCCTTTCAGCGATGGCCTGGAAGCTCGGGGCCTCGTCGAAGAAGCCGGCCATGTGCGGCTCGACGGCGTGACAGCTCTGGCACCACGCCTCTGCCAGACGATGCCCTTCGTCGACCGCGCGCGGGCCGGACCTCGGCGCCCCCGCGGCGGTGTGGACGACGCTGAACAGAAACAGCACCGACAACGCGATCAGGACGGCGAGGCCGATGTAGATTCGAGCGCTGTGCGACATGACTATCCCTCGCGATGGCCCGGCAGTTTAGCCAGCTTGACGCCTGGCCGGCACACCGGGTTGATCTGCGTCAACGGATTGCGCCTTCGCATCGCAGCTCCGCGCGCAACCTCAGCACGTCACGAGCTCGGTGTGGCCTCGTGGATCAAGCCGGTCGCAGGGATCGCGGCAACCGCGTAGGCTCGCGCCCGTCAACGACTCACGGAGGCACCACCATGAACGGCAATCGCTATTACGGCGTCCGCGTCGAGGGCGCGAAATACGGCGTCGGCTTCGGCTCCGCGCTCGCCATCGCGATCTCCTACACCAACAACCATTCTATACTGTGGGCGATCGTCCACGGCATCCTGGGCTGGTTCTACGTGATCTTCGTCGCGCTGTTTCGGTGATATCGCACCGGCGGGCGATGGCGGTTGCAGGCCGGCGGCAGCTTTCCCTTGCTTTCCTCGACCCTGCCCCTAGGGTCGCGCCGCGAACGAAGCGACTACGAGAGAAGGGTTCAACGAGACTTGCCATGACCGACACGATGAAATGCCCCGCCTGCAGCTCCGAGCACGTCTATCAGGACCGCGATCTCTGGGTCTGCCCGGAATGCGGCCATGAGTGGAGCGGTGCGGCGGAGGCGGCGGCGGACACCGCGCAGGACGCCGGCGTGCGCGATGCCAATGGCAATGTGCTCGCTGACGGCGACAGCGTCATCGTGATCAAGGATCTCAAGATCAAGGGCTCCTCCTCGGTGGTCAAGGGCGGCACCAAGGTGCGCAACATCCGCCTGCAGGACGCCAGCGACGGCCACAACATCGCCTGCAAGATCGACGGCATCGGCGCGATGAACCTGAAGTCGGAGTTCGTGAAGAAGGCGTAGCTCGCGCCTACCTTTGCCGCTGCGCCAGATAGAAGCCGCACAGCACCGTCACCAGCCCCGCGGCCTGCAGCATCGTCGGCGGCTCGCCGAGCAGCAGCCAGCCGGTGAGCAGCGTCAACGCCGGCACGCAGGCCGGAAACACCGCGGCGCGGGCAACGCCGAGGCGCTGGACCGAGACGGCGTAGAGATAGAGCGCGGCGGGGCCGGCGAGCACGCCCTGCGCCAGCGCCTGGATCGCATTCTCGCTCACGCCGATCGCCGCAACATGGGCGAGCCCGACGGTTGCGATGTAGACCGGCAGCAGCAGCAGCGACAGCACGTTGATGACCAGCGCTGCCGACACGGCCGAGACGCGCCAGTGGCGCAGAGCTGCGCCGAAGCCTGCGAACATCAATCCGGTGAGCACGAAGATCAAATCGCCGAGCACGCCGTCGGCCCCGATATGACCGATCGATTCCGCGCCGATCACGCCGAGGCCGCCGACGATGACGACGGCGCCGGCAAGCCGTGAGGCCGAGATGTGCTCCTTCAGCACCACCACCGCGAGCAGCAGGCCGCCGAGCGTCGCGCAGGAGGGCTGGATCACGCTGCCATGGCCGAGCGGCACGAACAGGAAACCGGTGTAGGAGATCAGCGACATCACGGGGCCGCCGAGCACCATCAGCACAAGGCCCCTGCTCCAGCCGATGCCGCAGAGATCGGAGATGCCGGCGCGGAACACCAGCGGCAGGAACGCGATCCCCGACCAGACATAGCGATGCACCAGGAGATCGACCGGCGTGAAGCCGAGCTTGAGGCCATGCCGCGTGGCGGCAAAGCCCAGCGCCCAGAACAGCGCCGCGGCAAGGCCGCAAGTTACGCCGACCAGTGCCGGCGCCGCATCCTTGTTCTGAGAGAGAGCGTCTGCGCCGCTCGTCCGCTGATCCATGGACCAAGCCTTATGTCAGCGCATATACCGCCTCAACCCACGCGGCTGCAGGGCTGGCACGCGGCGGTGATTGTGGGCTCACGCATCACGCCTCCTGCTCGAAGACCATCCGCCATCCCTTGCGCGTATCCATGTATTCCCGCACCTGCCTGATCCGGTCGCCCGACACCGTGAACACGAAGCAATAGTCGTTCTCGTACGGCTTGCCGCCGCCCAGTGTGGCGCGCATCCGCTCCTCCACGATCACGACATCGCCGTCGGCGTAGACGCCGCGGAACGCGATATCGATGTTCGAGAACATCTTGTGCATCTCCTGCGCGATGAAGCGCGCGATCTGGTGCGGTCCGGCCATGTGGTCGGTGTGATCGAGCACGACGGCGGTGGCATTGCCCTTCAGCGCGATCCATTCGGCGTCTTCGGTGAACAATGCGGCGATGCGCTCGGCATCGCGCGACGAAAAGATCTTCCACGCGTTCAGGACGATATCTTTGGGCTGGACATGATGCGCTCCCTCGTTTTCGTTGAGGGGCGTCTTCTAGGGCGCGATGCGCCTTGCAACTCGCCACAATCGGACTCGGTCATCCCGCAGCCCTTCCGCCGCTACCGGCATGCGCTATGATCCGGCCATGCTGAGCTTCGATGTCTGCAACGCCGCGCGCCTGCGCCGCGATCCCCGGTATGACGGCCGCTTCTTCACGGCGGTGAAGACCACGGGCATCTATTGCCGCCCGGTCTGTCCGGCCAAGCAGCCGCTGACGCGCAATGTCGCCTATTATCCGACGGCGGCGGCGGCCGAAGCCGCCGGCTTCCGGCCCTGCCTGCGGTGCCGACCCGAGACTGCGCCGTTCTGCCCGGCCTGGAACGGCACGCGCTCCACGGTGGCGCGGGCCATGAAACTCATCGATGGCGGCGCGCTCGACGAAGGCTCTGTGGTCGATCTGGCGATGCGGCTCGGCATCTCCTCGCGTCATCTGGCGCGCCTGTTCGAGCGCCACGTCGGCGCGACGCCTCAGCAGCTCGCCAGGACGCTGCGGGTCCAGCGCGCCAAGCGCCTGCTCGATGCCAGCAACCACACCATGACCGATATCGCATTCCAGGCCGGCTTCGGCAGCCTGCGTAGATTCAACGCCGCCTTCGCCGAACTCTACGGCCGCTCACCGTCAAGCCTGCGCGCGCGGAGAGCTTAGCGCGCCGCTGGAAGTCGCTCAGAAAAATCCGGGGCTGAGATCGAGGCCGTAGGTCAGGCTCAGCACGAACACGAACAAAGCGGCGGCGGCGAACAAGGCTGTCTGCTTGAGAATGAACGCACGCGGCGAAGTGGTGGCGGCAACGACTTTCTGCGCAACGGGCATAATGGCCTCCATTATGACTTCAAAATTGGCCGCAACAATGCGGCGGCCGCATCAAGCAACGCGACGTGCAAAGCAACTGTTAAAAGGATCAAGCCCGTTATGAACTGGCATACATCACCGGCACCTTCACGCGAACTTGTTCGCGGCCGGATTCTCAATCAGCGCATCGGTGTCAATTCATCGTGCCGAGACATTTGCACGATGCGCGAGCAGCGTCGATTTCGATCACGTGATGCAGATGGGTCCCGCCTCTCCGCGGAACCCATCTGCCGTTCACGATGTCAGCTTAGTGGGCCACGCCAACGGTCGCGGTCTTCACCTTGCGAGGGCTGAGCACCTTCGCCTGGTGGACCGAGGCCAGCGTGGTCGACGCAGCGGTCTGCTGCTCGACATGCCCGGCGCCGAGGACGCGAACCTGCAAGGGCGAGACCGGAAATCCATTGGTCTCGTAAGTCGGCAGTTCGGCGGCGAAAGCCGCGGTGCTGCCCGCGATCGTCAGGATGGCGGCGGCGATCGACAGAGTCTTCTTGTTCATTGGTAATGCTCCTGAGTGGAAGAGTCGGAGCATATTTAGGCGCGCTTTGCTGCGTTGCGACATGTTTTGTTGCATTGCAACAGCGCGTGCTGTGCATGGCGATATGTTTAATGCGTACAAGGCGTTGGCCGAATCACCGCCGGCCGCGACATGACGGTTTTATGGACGGTGCTCAGCCACCGAGCACATTGCCCCAGCCATCGAAGAGATAGGCCTTCCAGGCCACGGTTCCGTCCTCGCCCGGGCGGCTGGCCTGGCGATAATCGTCGGCCTGGTCAGCGGTCCAGGTGATGATCGTGTCCGTGAGGCGATCGTGCAGGATGGCGGGCTCGGTGGGATCGAAGGCGTCCATGGGACGAAGCGAGGAATGCGTCATGGCCGACCAAACGCGCCAGCCGCAACAAAGTTGCCGCAACGCATCGGCAAGAGTGTTGCCCACCCCACACTCCAGCATTGATGCAGTTGCGCGAGGCGCCCCTATTTCAACGCCGTCGCCAGCGCCTGCAGCTTTGCGACGAGATTGGTGCCGAGCGCATAGATGATCTCGATGATTGCGAGCGCGATGCCGGCTGCGATCAGGCCGTATTCGATCGCGGTGGCGCCGGATTCATCGGCGACGAATTCAGCCCATTTGCATTTCAACTTCACAATCGTGTCCTTCCCAACTCTGCCGGAACGGCCGGCAGGCGAGAAATGCACGATTACAATCCAAGATTGAATGAATTCGATCGCTTCAAGTTACGACAATGAACGCCGCATTTGCTGGCGATTCCGTTGAAAACCGCAGTGGGAACTCGCGTTGCAGCTTGGCAACACCTCCGCGAAAAGCCCGATTTCGCCGAATTACGCCATTGCGTCGCCACACGGTCCCCCGAACAATCGACGCGCTGCGTGCCTTTCCGTGCAAGACTGTTTTTGCATCATGACTGTTCCGACAAAGCGTGTCCGAACAGAACCGTTTGGAGGCAGGGATCATGAAAGATCGGCGGTCTCTTCTGGTGGCGGTCGCGTGCCCCTCGGCCGTTCTCGCCGGCTGGCTGGCACTTTCCCTCTCCGCCTATGCCCCTGCCCTCATCGAGAACAGCGGCGCCAATGCCGCTGCCGTGTCGCGCGCGAAAGATCTCAGCCGGCTCGACCTCGCGGACGTGCCGCACGCTGCGACGATCGAGGACGGCATCGCCTTGACCGCCGACATCGCGGCTGCGGCCGCTGCGGCACCAACCCCGACGATCACTGAAGCGGTGCCCGAGCCTCCCGCCATCAAGCTCGCCTCAGCAGATCCCGCGCTGATCCTTCCGACGGAGACGCCGCCCGCGCCGCAGATATCGCCTGAACCAGAGCCCGTCATCAGCGTGACTGCTACAGTTGCAGCGCCGGCGCCCGTCAAGCTCGCATCTGCCGATCCCACCGAGATCGTGACGACCGACGCGCTGTCCCCCGCGGCGATCGCGAGCGGCCCCGTCACGCCTGCGAGCAAGGCATCGCCGCCGGCCGACACCGTCGCCGTGCTCGACGAGTGCTTCGTCATGGATGCCTGCATCGACCGCTACCTCTGGGCGCTCTATCAGCGCACCGCAAAAGAGGACTCGATCAAGGTCCAGGAGCGCCGCGCCGTCACCATCAAGCGCAAGGGCAAGACGGTCACGGTTATGCGCAGCTTCACCAAGCTGGTCGACCAGGATTTCACCTGGAAGGATCCGAAGGCCGCCGAGCACGCCGGCATGTCGATGATGGACTACGTCATCGGCGGCATGGACAAGAGCTTCAAGCGGAAGCTGTTCCGCACGCTGCTCGCCGCGGAAGCCGCTGGACTCTCGCCCGGCATCACCAGCGCGTTCCGTGACGATTATCGCCAGTCGATCGCGAGCGGTCTGAAGGCCGCCTCCGACCGCTCCTATCACGGCGGCAGCACGCGCGGCGGCTACGGCCATGGCATGGCGGCGGATATTGTCAGCACCCAGGGCAATAACCGCGCGCAGCGCTGGGTCTCGACGGAAATTCTGTGGAAGTGGGTCGACGCCAACGGCAAGGCCTACGGCATCGGCCGGCCCTATCTCGGCCGCGATCCGCCGCATGTCGGCCCGGTCGACGGCGCTGAATACATCTCAAAGCGTGGCACGAGCGAGCGCAAGGAAGTCGCCAGCGCCAAATCAAAGAAGACGCGCGCTGTGGCCCAAGCAAAGCCGCCAAAGGCACAGGCCGCGCGTGAGCAGAAGAGCCCGGCCAAGCCGCAGAAATCGGCGCAATCGACCGGCAAGCGCGCGACCTGAGACCATTACGGCGCGCGCCCCGGCGTCGGCAGCGGCACGAGCCGCATCTCGGCCGTGCCGGCGTCCTGCGTGCGCAGCAGCACCGCAAAGATGGTTTCGACCGCCAGCCGCACTGCGGCCTCCGTCGCCTCGCCCTTGGCCAGATGCGCGGCGATCAGGCCCGTGAGGAGATCACCGGTGCCGTAGGGGCGGATCGGCAGGCGCAGCGTCGCGAAGCGCGACAATAGCCCGTCGGCGCACAGGATAGTCTCCAGCTGTCCTTCGGGCGTATCGGCGAGCGTGCAGCCGGTGGCGACGATTTCGATACGGCCGGTCCCCGCCAGCGCCGCGCACGCGACGCGCAGTCCCTCCGCATCCGCGGTTCTGAGGCCTGTGAGCAGCTCGAGCTCGAACTGGTTCGGCGTGGTGAGGTTTGCTGCCGGCAGCAGCCGGTGCCGGACCACGTCCAGGATGCCGTCGGCGACATAAACGCGGCCATCGTCGCCGATCACGGGATCGCAGAGATAGACGAGCTTCGAATTCCGCGCGAGCGCCCGCTCGACGAAATCGGCGATGACGGCGGCGTTGCCCGGCGAGCCGAGATAGCCCGTCACCAGCACGGCCGCTTCGTCAACAAGCCCGCGCTCCTCGACGCCGGCCAGAAGATCGGCAACGAGCTCGGTCTCCAGCACCCGCCCGTGCAGGCTCGGATAGCGCGGATGGTTGGACAACACCGTCGTCGGCACCGCCGCAACGTTCACGCCCTCCGCCTGAATGGCATAGGCGGCGACGCTGTTGCCGACATGGCCGTGGACCACCTGGCTTTGAATGGAGATGACGAGCATGAAAGAGGTCCGTAGGGACAAACGACGTGTGTGGCAAGAGCAGCTTCAGCGTCGCGCCAGTTCGCCGAGGTAAGCGCAGAACATGTCGGCCAACCCGTCGGCATGGCGCGCGATCTCGGCCTCGCTGCGCGGCGTCTCCGAAAACCGCTTGCCGACCTCGCTCAGCGTCGTCTTGATGAGCTCGCCGGCAAGCGCGCGGGTCGCCTCGGAGGCTTTGGGCAGCGCTTCCCGCATGAACGCCGCGATGATCCCCTCACCGGCGGCCCGCGCGTCCTGCGCCTCGGGCGCGTCGCGATAGAGCGGTGCAGCGTCGCTGAGCGCGCCGCGGATCGCGGCCTCCTCGCACTCGGACAGAATGAAGGCGTGGACCAGCGCGCGCAGCCGCACCGGCGGTGGCTTCGTCCGGTCCGCCAGGATGCCGCGCAAGAGGTCGCTCGTGCGCCGCCACTCATCGCTCTGGAGACGGAACAGGATCGCGGCCTTGTTCGGAAAATATTGATAGAGCGAACCGACGCTCACCCCGGCCCGCTCCGCCACTCGCGCCGTGGTGAAACGCTGCGCGCCCTCCTTCGTCAGGACCTGAACAGCGGCATCGAGAATGGCCGCGACAAGCTCGCTGGAGCGGGCCTGTTGCGGCTGTTTTCGTGAAGAAATTGAACGGCTTCGACGCTCGGCCATGGCTCACTCGGGCAATGCGAATAGGAAATGCGACGAATTAGTCGTATTTCACTCGGCACGCAAGCACGCGTTTCTTCGCCAACCCTGGAGACCTCCAATGACCACCCCGACCATCACAACGCTTGCGCCGCTGCTGGACCGCCTGTTCGACGAGGCCGAGGCAGCAAACGGCGCAACGCGCGCCGCCGTCGCGGATTTGTCCGACGCAGAGCGGGCGCGCTTGATGCGCAGCAAGACCGACTATCGCGACCTCTACGGACGCCTGAAGGACGCACCGCTCGCGGTCTCCCGCGAGACAGGCCACCTGCTCTACATGCTGGCACGCAGTTCCCGCGCCAGGGTGATCGTCGAGTTCGGCACGTCGTTCGGCATCTCGACGCTGCACCTTGCCGCAGGCCTGCGCGACAATGGCGGCGGCCGTCTCGTCACCAGCGAGTTCGAGCCGTCCAAGGCGGCGCGGGCGCGGGAAAACCTCATCGCCGGCGGCCTGATCGACCTCGTCGAAATCCGTGAAGGCGACGCGCTGAAGACGCTCAGTACCGATCTGCCTGCTACGATCGACCTCGTGCTGCTCGACGGCGCCAAGGCGCTCTATCCGGAGATCCTTGATCTGCTGGAAGGCCATCTCGGACCGGGTGCGATCATCGTCGCCGACAATGCCGACGACAGCCCGGACTATCTGGCGCGCGTGCGCGCGCCCGGCAGCGGCTACATGTCCACGCCCTTCGCCGAAGACGTCGAACTCTCCGTGCGGATCAGCTGACACCAGTCGAAACGCCACGAAATTTTGGAGCCGCCGCGCTATTCACCAGGCGGCGGCTTCATGCTGCGTTCCCTGGTGTCGCAGCCTCGTCACTCACACGTGATACCTCGTTCTGGCCAAAGCCTGGCCCGGCGTGCTAAACATACCTACCGCGCGGTATCTTTCCGTCCGCCCCGCGCCGGAGTTGATCATGACCTCCGCCTTCAATGCCTACGCAGCGCTCGCCCTCGCCATCGTTCTCGAGGTCACGGCGTCCGCCTTCCTGCAGCAATCCGCCCAGTTCACCCGACCGTGGCCGACGCTGGCGATGGTGCTGTTCTATGTCGCCTCGTTCTATGCGCTGTCGGTGGCGATCCGCGTCATTCCCTTGAGCATCGCCTATGCGATCTGGGGCGGGGTCGGCATCATCCTGACGGCGACCGTCTCCTTCGTGCTGTTCCGCCAGATGCTGGACGCCGCGGCCTTCGTCGGCATCGCGTTGATCGTATCCGGGGTCGTGGTCATCAACCTGTTCTCGCAGGCCAGTGTGCATTGATGGCGGAAAGCCGCTACACCCGCGCCAAGCAGCCGGAGCAGGTCCGGCGCGCCCTGCTCGACTGTGCCGCGGCAATCGCCATGGACCATGGCGTCGCCGGAGTTACCGTGCAGGCGGTGGCAGTCGCGGCCGGCGTCACCAAGGGCGGACTGTTTCACCACTTTGGCAGCAAGCAGGCGCTGATCGAGGGCCTGTTTGCCGACCTGCTCGCGCACGTCGATGCCGAGATCGACGCCGCGATTGAAGCCGATCCGAAACCGCGCGGCCGCTTCACGCGGGCCTATGTGAATGCCGTGTTCACCGGCCAGGCCTTCGGCTTCGCGACCCCATGGGCGGCGTTGAGCATGGTCGTCGTCACCGATCCGCCGCTGCGCCGGCTCTGGAACGACTGGATCAAGGCGCGCCTGAAGCGTCATCGCACGACCGACGACGCGCCCGATCTGCAAATCGTACGTCTCGCCGCCGACGGCGCATGGCTCTCCTATGTCACGACGGGACAGACGCGGATGAGCGCCGAGCTACGCGCCGTGCACGCACGGCTGCTCGCGCAGACCTATCAGCGCAGATAGCGGCCCCCGCACGTCCTACTGGCTCTGCACCGGCTTGGGCGGACGCGATGCGGATCGCGCGGGCTTCTTGGCGGGCTTGGTAGCAGCGCGCGGCGGCGGAGTATCGACTGACTCAAGATACGCCGCGAGCGCCTTGGCCGAGTCCGAGCTGGTCGCGTAATGATCCCTGAGAAACCAGGACAGCGTCAGGCTGAAGCGACCCTTGGCAAGGCCGCGCGGACTGCGATGGCAGGTCGCACAGCCCTCAGCGAAGAGCTTTGCGGGCGGCTTGCCGGCGTCGAGATTCTGCGCGGCGGCGACCGTCACCGTCAGAACAGCGGCGGCTGCAACGGTCATCACGGGCACGATCCGGTCGCGCCCCGATCGAAACAGCGATCTCAAATGCCGTCCCCTCGCCCGCCCTTCGGTCACGCCGCCGACAGCTGATCGAACTCCGGCGGTGCGTAGGCCTTGCCGTCCTGGTCGGTGATGACGACCCGCCACCCCTCGCTCGCCCACACCTTCGCCTTCGCCACGATGAGCAGCCGGCTCTCGCGGGCGAAACTGTACTTCTCGTTGTCGCGTTCTGCGATCATCTTGTAGGCCAATTCGCATCCCCTTGCGTCGCCCTGCACCCGGCCTCCTCGTGGCAGCGGGCTTTGGCGGCAATTCGCCGGGAGCGTGGCAATTTGGTGCCATCCGCAGGCATGGCGCAGATGATCGGCCGGCGACCGGCGTCGAGCCGTGCCCCGCAGGAATGCGATTCCAACCCGCCGCAGGTCTCCGCCTGCGACGACGGGAGCCGTCTACAAGTCGTGCTGGGCCATGTCGTGCCGGATCGGCCGCCGGGGGGCGGCCCGTCACGGCAGCAACGGAACCGATCGTCCCGTGGCCGAGCCCCCGCTAGTGCACACGGATGATGTGGGGTCGGCCGAGATCGATCAGCCCCTGCACGGCGGAGAGGCGGTCGTCGAGGGCTGCGATGGTGAGCAGCAGGTTGTTGCGACGCTCGTCGAGCATGCCCATCTCGGCGCCGGTGAGCTTTGTGCTCGTCCGTTCCTTGTGGATTCCTTCGAGGGATTCGCGCAGCCCGGCAATCAGGCCGGTCAGCTGTTTGGCCTCCTTCGTCATCGAACGCTTCGCGACATTCTGGCGGCGCGTCTCCGCCTGGCTCTGTCTCATATCATCCTCCCGTGCCCCGCTGCCCCGAGTGGATGCTTACAGCTTTGGGTAGACATGTTACGATCGATGAAATCTGCCCGCGAAGATCTGTCTTAAATTGTAAAGGCCTCGACACAGCGAAGAAAAAGCCCGGCATCAGGGCCGGGCTTTTCTTTGCAAAGCTAGTGCTTCTGATGTCCGCCAGCGGGGCCGCCCGCCGGGGCGCCGCCGCCACGCGGGGCGGCATTGATGTGCGGAGCACCGCCCCCGCCGCCGTGCGGCATTGCGGGCGCGGCCGCGCGCGGCGCCGGCATCTGCGCACGGGCATTCATCGGCGAACCATGGCTCACGCTTGGCTGGGCGACATGTGGCGTCGCGGGACGCGCTGAAGGCTCGGCCACACGCGGCGCTTCGTGCGCGCGGGCCATCGGCTGCGAACGCACCGTAGCGCGGGTGGCGGCCTGCTCGCGCATCATGCGGGCTTGTGCATCACGCGGATTGCGGGTCTGCACATTGGTCCGCTCATGCGCGATGCGCTCACTTCGTCCAACGCGGTCGGGCGTAACCGCAGCGCCGCGCTTGGCGATCGCAGCGTCGCGCTTGGCGATCGCAGCGTCGCGCTGTGTGGTCGCGGCGTCACGCGTTGAGATCGCGGCGGCCCCCTTGCCGCGCACACCGCTGCGTTCGAGTGCGATCGCGGCGTCGCGCGTTGCCGCCCGGCCGATGCGGGCAGCACGCGGATCGATCGTCATCCGCGTCGCGACGCTCTGATGCGAGGTCCAGTAATTATTCCAATAGGCATGGCGTCGATACCAGGGACGTCCCCCATAGTAACTCGACCAATACGAGGTCAGCACGAAGGGAACGACGGGCACATCGATCTCGTCGACATAGTCGGGGAGATAGACGTAGTGATTGCGATAGAGATATTCGAGATATTGCGACGACACCCAGCCGCGATCATCAGAGAAGCTGACGTCGCACCAGGCATTGCCGCGCAGGCAGCCATGGATGTTGACGCGGGCGCCCCCGGGGACGCGATCGACCAGGGGAAAGCCCGAGCCCGGTCCGGCGCGCAGGCCGGTCGAGACGGTAACGATGCCCGGCGCGGCCAATGCGGCTGTCGGGACCAGCAAAAATGCTGCAACTAAAGCGGTTCTGAATTTCATGGCGCATTCCTCCTTTGAGAGGCGGAACGCGCCAGCGGAACAGGCGTTCCGCGCACGAGGGTCTCATCCGTCGAAAGACTGAAACGCACGCCGCGCGCGGTTCAATATTCATCCGCCGTTCATCGACCTGCGCAGACGCAGCTCGACCGTCACTTGATCCGCAACATGAACCCGTCGAAGTAGGACGCGAGCCCGGCATAGTCATCGAGCGGCAGTACGCTTGCGACATACTGGTCGGGCCGCACCACAACCGTGCAGCCCGCCTTCCGATCGATGCCGCGCATCGCAAAGACGTCGTGGCCGCTCTTGAGGTCCGGACAGAACATTTTCTCGTAATCATACAAGCCATACCGGCCCTTGCTTGGGAGCAACATGGGCGGCATTGCCTCGATCGCGAGCTCTCGATGATCCTGCTGAAACACTGCGCGCAGATCGATCACGCTGTCGATGTCGAGATTTCTGGACGTATATCGCCGGATCGGCGATTCCCGGGACTCGGCGAAAAAATTGCACAAGCGACGAATGGCCGAGTCCGAGGCAGCGGGATTCTCAGCGGGCGAGAACGCGTAGATCCGAAAACGACCGTCGGCCTGCGTGGCATGACCCAAATGCATCGGCTTTGCGTCCGCAAGTCGGATCACGGGCGCCGAGTGGAAGCGCTTGCCGATGATGAATCCCTCTGCGAGGTGCTGATGCGAGGCTGCACCGGTGAGAATCGATGGCGTGTAATGTGTCGCCGTGCCCGCGGTGTAGCGGCCATGCCTGACAAAATAGTCCTGCGTCTCGGCAGCGTCGCCGCCACCCGCTTTTGCTGACGAAGCCAAAATTCCCGCCCACTCGCGATCGAAATCGATCAGCTCTTTCGCAACCGCCTGACGCTCCGCCGAATAGGAATGCATCAGGCTCGGGGCGCACTGCTTCCGGAGGACGGCGGCAAGCTTCCAGCCCAGATTGAAGGCGTCCTGCATCGAGACGTTCATGCCCTGCCCCGCCTTCGGGCTATGCGTATGGCAGGCATCGCCGGCGATGAAGACGCGCGGCAGGCGCGTTGCGATCTCGGCTTCCGGCACGTCGTCGAACTTGTCGGTGAGACGCTGGCCGATCTCGTAGACCGACCACCAGGCGATCTCCTTCACGTCGAGCGTATGGGGCTTCAGGATCCGCTGCGCTTTCGCAATCACGTCATCGGCGGTGACGTTGCGGCTGGCGACGCGCTCGCCGACATCGAGCTTGGCGAGCTCGACATAGATGCGGACCATGTAGCCGCCTTCGCGCGGAATGATCAGCAGGCTGCCGTCCTTCGCCGATTGGATCAGCGACTTGAAGCGGATATCCGGGAAATCGGTCACCGCCAAGACGTCCATCACGCCCCAGGCGTGGTTGGCGGAATCGCCGTGCAGCTCGCGCCCGATCGACTTGCGCACGGTGCTGCGCGCGCCATCGCAGCCAACGACATAGCGCGCCTTGATCTGCTCGACCTTGCCCTCGCTTGCGGCATCGACGCGTTCGAGGCGCACGGTCACGGCATGGTCGGCTGGACCTGCAGCCGGATCGACCTCGAGGTCGAGCAGGCGGCGGCTGTAGTGAGGGGCGAGCTTGGCCGGCGATTTCCGCATCACGTCGAGAAAGCCGTCATGGATGCGCGCCTGGTTGAGGATGACATGCGGGAATTCGGACAGGCCGTCCTCGACGTCCTGCACCCGGCCGCTGCGGACGATGGTCTCGGGCTGGCCCTCGTCCGGCTTCCAGAATGTCGTCTCGTTGACCCAATAGGCCTCCTTCAGCACGCGCTCGCTGAAACCGTAGGCGTGAAACATTTCCATGGTGCGGCAGGCGATGCCGTCGGCCTGCCCGACCAGCAAGCGATCCGGCTTCTGCTCGACGATGCAGGTCTTGATCTCAGGGAATTGCGCAAGCTGGGCGGCGAGCGTGAGGCCGGCCGGTCCACAGCCGACGATGAGGACATCGACCTCGCCAGGCACGGCGCCCGCCGCGCCCGGGGCTTGAACGCGCTCGGCGGGGTCGGCGATGTCAGGGTCGCCCGGCTGAAATCCATTCAGATGGAATTGCATGAGGCTCTCCCGTCAACCTTCTGTTTTGATATTGCTCAGTATGCTGACTATCAGTATGCTTGTCAACGATCGTACGCCGTCCTGCCTCCGAGGAGAATTCGGTGAAAGACAACAACGACATGCCCGGGCATCTGGCGCGCCGGTTCCAGCAGATCGCCGTCGCGGTGTTCCTGGCCGAGGTCGAGGATGCCGGCTTCGATCTCACGCCGGTGCAATACGCCGCGCTTGCGACCATCAAGGCCAATCCGGGGCTCGACCAGGTGACGCTTGCAGGGCTGATCGCCTATGACCGCACCACCATCACCGGCGTGATCGACCGCCTCGTGCAGAAGGGACTGGCCGAGCGCCGCGCTTCCAGCCGCGATCGCCGCGCCCGCGAACTCGAGATCACCGACGAGGGCCGGCGCACGCTGCGCAAGATCACCCCGGCCGTGGAATCGGCCCAGCGCATCCTGCTGCGTGGCCTCAGCGCAAAGGAGGGCGAGGATCTGATGCGGCTGCTGCGCAAGGCGATTGCCGCCGGCAACGATCTGAGCCGCGCCCCGCTCCGCGATCTGCAGGCATGATCCGGTATTTCTGTACGTACTTGTCGCAGGCCTGCGAAACCAGGAACTAACCTTCGGCTGTTACGGTCGGCAACATTCTGCGCTTAACGCGCGATTAACTTTGCCGGTCGGGAGATCAGGATGTTCAAGTTCCTCATTGCGGCAGCGGCCGTCGCGCTCTCGACCGTTCATGCGCTCGCAAACGGCCATGGCGGCGGCGATGCCGCTCCTCCGCCCAAGCCCGAAGCGACGACCGCACCGGCGAAGGTGGTCCTGACCAAGCAGGGTCCCAAGCTCGTCGATCTCAAGGGCATGACGCTCTACTATTACGAGCGCGACACCACCGGAAAGACGTCGAACTGCAACGGCAAATGCACCGAGAGCTGGATGCCGTTGCCCGCAACGGCCGACGCCAAGGCCATTGGCGACTTCACCGTGATCAGCCGCAACGACGGCAGCAGGATGTGGGCGTACCGCTATCGCCCGCTCTACACCTCGGCCGCCGACAAGACGCCGGGCGACGTCAACGGCAATGCGACGACCCTGCAATGGCGCGTCGCCCGGCCCGGCGAATAAGCAAAGCCGCCATCAGCGTGCCCGCATGCGCACGATGATCAACTCGTCGGGATTGGGACGCTGTGCGCTCACCCGCGCCAGCGCGCGCCGGTCTCGGCCTGCGCGTTCTGTCCGGGCGGCAGCACCACGACCATCGAATTGAGCTTCACCCGGTCGTAGAGATCGATCACGTCCTCGTTGCGCATCCGGATGCAGCCGGACGAGATCGCCTGCCCGATATATTCGGGCTGGTTGGTGCCATGAATCCGGTAGAGCGTGTCCTTGTTGCCGGAATAGAGATAGATGCCCCGCGCGCCCAAGGGATTGGCGGGACCGCCGGGAACGCGCGCCGGGTACGGCCCGAGCCGCGCCTGGATATCTGCCGTCGGAACCCAGTCCGGCCATTCCGCCAGGCGACCGACCCGCGCGACGCCGGAGAACGCCATGGCTTCCTCGCCGACCGCAACGCCGTAGCGGATCGCCTTGCCCTCTGGCAGCACGTAATAGAGATAGCGTGCGTCGGTATCGACCAGGATGGTACCCGGTTGCTCCTTGCGCTGATAGTCGACGACGTGACGGAGATATTGTTCGGGCACATTCGCTTGCGCGTAAGGCGTGTGCGCAAGCAACTGCCGGTCGCGCGGCGTCATGCTCGCGTCGGTCGACGGCGAAAGCGTTGCCTGCATGCAGCCGCCCAGCGGCAACAAGGCAACGACGAACAAGGCGATTAAAGATCTTGGCACCGCCGGCCCCCGATAGCGGATAGCAGCGCCCCCAGCATCCCCAGATGCTGCCAAAATCGTGCTGAAAACAAGGCAGCGCGGAACACGTGCGCGTGTTCAACAAAAGGGGTTCCATCACCACAAACGGCGGAAGACCGTCGCATCATCTCCATCCCCTCGCCTTGCTTTGGTCAAACCCGGCTGGACTCGTGCGTCATCGTGCGAGGCTCATCCGGTTGGGATGGACTCACCCCAAATAGATCGGCTCGCGCCAATGCGGACGACCAGTATTTCAAGCGCCCGGCCTTCAAACACCGGGCTTCAAAGGAGCTGCGATGCTCGCGACGCTGAACCCCAAGCAAATCGTCGATGAGATCGTGAAGGACACGGTCAAGGACAACGATCCGCACGACGCGATTCAGATTTCGCCCGACATTGTGCTGGCCTCGCGCCCCATCAGCGTTGCGCCCGCGCTGGCGCCTGACATTGCGACGCGTCCGGAGCCGAAATTCGCGCCGGAGCCCAAAGCCTTGCTCGAGCGCAAGATCTCTATTGAGCCCAAGTTCAGTCCCGTCTCGGAGCCGCAGGCGGCGCCCCCGCCCTCTGTCGACACGGCCGTCCGTGTCGCGGCGAGCGATGGCCTCGGTCCGCGGAAGCGATCCCCCGCGGGCAAGTGGCTGCGCGGCGCTTTCGTCACGTTTCTGTTTGCAGGCGGTAGTGCGGCCGCCACCATCGCCTGGGAGAAACACGGCGACACCGCCAAACAGATGTTCGCCGAATGGACACCGGCATTGACGTCGCTGCTGCCATCGACATCGCAGACCGCGCCGGTCGCTGCCGCGCAGGCCGCACCGCCCGTGGAGCAGGCCGCCCCGCCCGCACCGCAAGCGGCAACCGATCAAACGGCCGATCAATCGGCGACACCGCCCGCAGTCCAGGTCGCGGCCGCTGCGCCCGCAGCGACGCAGTCCGATGCAGCGCAGTCGGTGCAAGCGATGACGCGCGACCTCACCGCGATGGCGCAGCAGATCGAAACGCTCAAGGCCAACATCGCCGAGTTGAAGGCCGGACAGGAGCAGATGGCGCGCGAGATGGCAAAACCGCCTGCGCCGAAGCCGGTAGCTGAGGTCAAGCCTGTTGATCCGCGCACACGTGCTGCTGCGGTCCCACCGCGAGCTCCGTCACCGCCGCCGGTTCGCAAACCGAAACCGGTCGTGTCGCACACCTACATGCCGGCCTATTCGCCCGCGCCGCTCGCAGCTTCGCCGCCGCCTTCGCAGGCTGCCGCGATGCCGCCGCCGCCAGCCGCACCTGTTACCACGACTCAAGCCGTCGCCGATGACGATGGACCGGTCGTGCGCCCGCCAATGCCGTTGCGCTAGACCGAGACCGCGCAAGCAGCACGGCGCGCTGCGACAACATCGCGTAGGCTGTCCGAGTCGATGTGATGCGTTGAGTCCGGACAATTACGGAAAGCGATTTTTCTCGCTCAAGAGAAAAGGCCGTCGGGATCTATGCCGGCGGCCTTCTCTTGCAGCTGCCGGTTCCCGGAGCCCGGTTCTGCTGCAATTCCATGCCTTATGATCACGCCAACATATTTAATTAAATGTTAAGGCCGTCAGACGCTGCACATCATTTCTGCGCCATAAGCACAGAGATTGCGCGGTCCGTTCATCGGTAGATGTCGACTCAGTGGTACCATCCGACATGTGTTGAGACTTCCACTGAAGCTCATCTCGTCACACCGGGGAATTCGGATGCCGTACTACTCTTTCGATCTTGTGGTTGGTGGAGAGTTCAGGAACCAGGGCGGAATCATCCTCGAAGACATCGAGGTTGCCTCCGATCGCGCCGACCAGCTCGCCACCGAGCTGTCGCAGGTGAAGCCGGAGCTGCAGCAAAAGGGTTGCGCGGTGCGCGTCACCGATCGCGACGACAACGAGCTTTACCGCACGCCGCTCGATCCCGTGCCGGCCTGGCGCCGCTGACTACTCGTCAAGCGCCGGCGGCTCGAACCAGTTCGTCAGCGACAATCCGCCGTCGACGACGAAGGCTGCGCCGGTGACGTAAGCGGAGAGCTTGTTCGACAAGACGGTGAGCGCCATCGGCGCAAGGTCATTGGCCTCGCCGAGACGCCCGAGCGGAATGTGCCGCGCCAGCGCGGGATCCGCGACGAACCCGCCGGCGGCGATCGCGCCGGGCACCAGCGCATTGACGCGGATGTCGTGGCGGCCGAACGTCTTGGCCAACTCCTTCACCAGCATCGCCATCGCCGCCTTCGCCGTCGAATAATGCGGCAGGTTGCGCGGCGTGCCCGCATGCAGCGAGGTGAGAAACAGGAACGAGCCCGGCCGCTTCGCCGCGATCAGCCGCTTTGCGAGTTCGCGCGCCAAGTGAAAGCCGGCATCGAGATTGACGGCATGCATCTGCTGCCAGATCCTGCGATCGACCGCGAGCGCATGATCGGCCTCTCGCCGCGGCGGCGATGCGCTGTGGACGAAATGCGTGATACCGCCCAACGCAGCGTCTGCGGTAGCAAGCAGCGCGTCGCACGCATCCAATTCGGCGAGATCGCCGACCCAGGGCACCGCCAGTTCTGGCCTCTTGCTCGCGCCGATCGCGGCGCTCACCCGCTCCGCGCTGATGTCGGCAAACACGGTCCGGACGCCCTCGCCAACCAAGGCCTGCGCGATGGCGCGCCCGATGCCGTTGCCCGCGCCGGTGACGAGCGCTGTGTCGCGGGCAGGATCGAATGGCGTGCTGAACAGGCTCATGTCGCTCTCCGAGGCCGGGATGCGGGCCACGATAGCGCACCGCGCCGGGGCGCGACAAATTCGCTCCGGCACCATTGCGGAGCAGCCCGCCGGACGCTAGCCTCCCAAAAAAATGGAGGAGATACCAAGGATGCGCTACGGTTTCCTGATGGCTGGCCTGTTGCTGATCGCCGCTCCGGCCAAGGCCGAGGACCATCTACGCTCGACCTATGTGACCCTGGTCCTGCAGGCCTTTGCCACCAAGGTCGAATGCCCGGGCACGGACGTCGTCTACCAGGATCTCGTACAGAAGGCGGCGCAGATGAAGCTGCCCGACGGCACCACCGAGAAGGTGCGCAAGGCAATTGCCTGGATGCATACCGGCGGCAAGATGGGCGAGAAGCAGGACGACGATCTGATGGCCGAGGTCGCGGTGGCGACCCAGGCGACCGATCTCAACCAGCGCCGCCTCGGCATGCCCAACTGGTGCGAGGCCCAGAAGACCAACCTCGCCGGCCTGATCCGGGCCAAGGGCGGCTAGCAAGCCGGCTGTCGCGGCGTTAAGCACACCGCGACGGAACCTGCGTTTCGGCCAATAATCGTCACATTCCTCGCCAGCATGCGGGCTCCTTCGCACAGGAGAAGCCCCATGCGGATGACGCATCTCATGGTCGCCGGCGTGCTCGCGATGAGCGCAGCGCTGGCCGCCCCGGCACAGGCAAAGAACTCCGACGCCCAAAAGGGCGAGGACAAATCGACCACCTCATCGTCCTCATGCAGCGCCTATCAGCAGGCGCCGGACGGATCGTGGGAGCAGCTCCCCTGCAAGGAGGCGGGCGAGCGCGGCCAGCCGCAGACGCAGCAACGATCCCCGGCACGGGGGCCGGATCGCGAGGAACGCTGAAGCGTTTCCGGTCCGGCGATCAGCTCTGGTGCGGCCCGCGGATGATCTTCATGGCGTCGGCGATGTGACGCCATTCCTTGGCCTCGTCGGCCTCGCCGCGGCCGTCGCAGGCCTGGGCCTGCTCGGCGGCCTTCGCGATCGCAGCAAATCCATGCCGCTCGAGCATCTGCCGCGCGACGGTGTGGACCTGGACCTCGGACATCATGGGCGCTCTCCCGTCATGAGGATACCGCGGCGCCCGGCTCGGCGCTCCGCGTCTCACATAACGATCTCGCCGTGATCACCGTTCCGGCGTGCCGATCACATCGGCACGCGCTGGAACTGGACCGCCCATAAAGACAAAGGCGGCCCGCTATGCCCAGCGGACCGCCCTCTCACCCACCCCAAAGCTGGGAGTCGCCGGCCGCGTCCCTACGCGACCGCCGCTTTCTTGCGCTCGAAGTCGTTGGGTACCTCGATATCGACCTCCAGGGTCGATACCTCGTCGCCGCGCTCGAGCCGGACGATGACCTTGGTCGGGTCCAGCATGACGTGCTTGGACACGACGGCGAGAATTTCCTCGCGCAGCACGCCGAGCAGATCGGGCTGGCCACGCATTCCGCGCTCATGGGCAAGCAGGATCTGCAGCCGTTCGCGTGCGACGGGTGCCGAGGCCTTCTTGCCGCGGAGAAGTCGAAGCAGACCCATGCTCATGCAGCCCTCCGTCGCAGCAGACGATCCATCAGACCTCTGCGCTCGGCGGGAACATGCATCGTCACGTTCTCGCCGCAGAGGCGCTTGGCCGCGTCCATATAGGCCCGCGCCGGCGCTCCATCCGCATTCGACAGCGTCACCGGCGTGCCGACGTTGGAGGCCTTCAACACGTCCTGGCTCTCGGGGATGATGCCGAGCAGGGGCGTTGCGAGGATCTCGAGGATGTCCTCGATGGTCAGCATCTCGCCGCGCGCGGCGCGCGAGGGGTCATAGCGGGTGATGAGGATGTGCTTCTCGACGCGCTCGCCCTTCTCGGCCCGCACGGTCTTGGAATCGAGCATGCCGATGATGCGATCGGAATCGCGCACCGAGGAGACTTCCGGGTTGGTCACGATCACGGCCTCGTCGGCAAAGCGCATGGCCATGGAGGCGCCGCGCTCGATACCGGCCGGGCTGTCGCAGATGACCCAGTCGAAGCGGGCGCGCAGATCGTCGATGACCTTGCCGACGCCCTCTTCCGTCAGTGCGTCCTTGTCGCGGGTCTGCGAGGCCGGCAGCAGCCAGAGGTTCTCCAGCCGCTTGTCCTTGATCAGTGCCTGCGGCAGTTTGGCGACGCCCTGCACCACGTTGATGAGGTCGAATACAACGCGGCGTTCGGCGCCCATCACGAGGTCGAGGTTACGCAGGCCGACGTCGAAATCGACGACGACGACCTTGTCGCCGCGTTGCGCCAGCGCAGCCCCAAGGGCGGCGGTCGTCGTGGTCTTGCCGACGCCCCCCTTGCCTGATGTCACGACCAGTACCTTTGCCATTTCTGAAATCTCCTTCTGGTCAGTTCAGCGCGGTAATTCGCATGGTGTTGCCCTGCAGCCAGGCCTGGGCCGGCTTGCCGCGCAGGGCCTCGTCGATATCGTCGGCGGTCTGATAAAACCCATCGATTGCAAGCAGTTCGGCTTCGATCTTCTGGCAATAGATGCGCGCGCTCGTGCGACCGTTCACGCCCGCCATGGCGCGGCCGCGCAGCGCGCCATAGACGTGGATGGAACCGCCGGCGACGACTTCGGCACCCGACCCGACTGAGCCGAGGATGGTGACGTCGCCTTCGGGAAAGATCACGGTCTGGCCCGAGCGCACGGGGGTCTCCAGCAGCAGTGACGTCGGCTTGGCGTCGGCCTTCGTCTCGGCCTTCTTCGGCGCGTTCGGCTCGATCACGCAGCTGCGCCCGCCCGAGAGCAGCGGCGGCATCATCGGGGTCAGCCTCGCCTCCTCCACGCCCTCGATGCCGAGCACGCGGATGTTGCGGTCCTGAAGGCTGGTGAGCAGATGGCCGATCCCGGACTGGCTGAGGTCGACCGAGGACAGGTCGATCACCACGGGCCGGCCGGCAAAGAAGCCCGGCGAACGCGCAATGGTGGCATCGATCTCGTGCAGCCAGTCCTGCACCGGAACCGTCGGCGTGAACACGAAGGCCACATAGGAGCGCCCGCGCAGGCGCACCATTTGGCGTTGAGGTTTGACTGCAGCCTCCATATCGGCCGACTCGTTCCCAGTTATTGAATGGTTAACGATGCGGCGGATATGGTTAACGGCCGGTTAATTTCTCCGCGGGGTTACGTGGGGGCAGCCGGTATTGCGCTCTCGTGTCCCGGACGCGCTGCGACGCGCAAGCGTTGCTGCGCCGAGCCGGGACCCAAGCCACACGGGTTGCTCCGGCGAAATGGGCCCCGGCTCTGCAGCGCACCGCCGAAGAGGCGCTGCGCTGCGTCCGGGGCACGAGATGAGGAATGCGGCGCACAGCGTTTGCAATGACGGAGGTGCCTCCCCTACTTCTTCACCTTGCTCGCATCCATCTTGATGCCCGGATCCAGCATCTTCGTCGTGAACGCCGTCGTCACGTCGAACGGCTTCTCCATGCCGAGATAGGTCTGGACCAGTTCATAGTCCTTCTTCATCCGCTCGCCGTCGATCCAACCGAGCGATTTCGTCGTCGTGAACTCGTCCGTCATCAGGAACTTGATGCGCTCCCACTGGCGCTCCTGGTTCGCCTGGTCGAGACCGGAGACCTGGTCGAGCAGTGCCTTCAGGCACGGCGCGACGTCGGCGACGCAGGCCGCAAAGGCCTTCTGCGTGACGCGCACGAACTCCTCGACGACCTTCGGGTTCTTCTGCAAGTATGCGCCGTTGACGATCAGCGAATTGCCGTAAGGGTTGAGCCCGATGTCCTTCCAGTTGACGTAGCCGAGGTCGGCCCCGAACTCGATCACCTTCAGATCGTGCTCGTTGTAGAAGTCGCTGATGATGTCGACGGTGTGGCTCTTCAGCGCCGCGATCTTCGCGGTTGGCCCGACATTGACGAAGCCGACGGAATCCGGCGCGATGCCCGCAGCCTTGGCGAAGGCTGGCCACATCACGCGCGAGGCATCACCGGGCGGATTGCCGACCTTGTGGCCGGCAAAATCCTTCACGCCGTTCACGCCGTAGCTCTTCAGCCAGTAGAAGGTCTGCCCGGTATTGGCATAGACGCTCATCACCGCGACGGTATCGGCGCCCTTGCTCTTGGCCACCAGCATGGTGGCGAGATCGGCGACGCCGAAGGGCGAGCCGCCGGAGCCGACCTTGGCGGCGGAGACGCCCGAGCCCTTGCCGGTCTCGATCGTGAGGTCGATGCCTGCCTTCTCGTACCAGCCTTGCGCCTTGGCATAATAATACGGCGCGTGATCGGCCGTCGGCGTCCAGTTCAGGATCAGATTGACCGCTTCGCCCGCATGCGCGGGCGCCGCAGTTGCACCGAGCATCAGGGTCAAGACCAGGGCCGAGCCCACCGCCTGCAAACGCTTCATCGCATCTCTCCTCGTTGCCGTGACCCGGCTTGTCGCTCTCCCCTTGTGAGGATACCAATGCAACAAGCCTGTCCTCCACTTGTCAACTGTTTGGTTGGAAATGCCCGCAAAACGATCTGGCGACACCGTGCCGCAGCGCCGCGACCCCGTCGCCACCCGCAACAAGCTGCTGACCGCGGCGCGGCTGG
This sequence comes from Bradyrhizobium ottawaense, assembly GCF_002278135.3. Taxonomy (NCBI): domain Bacteria; kingdom Pseudomonadati; phylum Pseudomonadota; class Alphaproteobacteria; order Hyphomicrobiales; family Nitrobacteraceae; genus Bradyrhizobium; species Bradyrhizobium ottawaense. Next base: position 4,692,977 of record NZ_CP029425.2, read on the forward strand.
AATTCGCCCGGCACGGCTTTGCGGGCGCCCGCGTCGACGAGATCGCAATGCGCGCCGGCGTCAACAAGCAGCTCGTCTACCATTATTTCGGCGACAAGGACGCGCTGTACCTCGCAGTGCTCGAATGGGTCTATGAGGATATCCGCGAGCAGGAGCGGAAGCTCAATCTCGAAGGCCTGCCGCCGGAGAAGGCGATCCGCAAGCTGATCGAGGCTTCGTTCGACCATCTGGCCGCACACCCTGATTTCATCGTGCTTTTGAACGACGAGAACCGCGGCGGCGCCCGCCATGTCCGCGGCTCGACACGGCTGGAAGCGATGCACTCCCCGCTGGTGAAGAGCGTCTCCCACATTCTCAACGAGGGGGTGCGCGCGGGCGTGTTCCGCAAGGGCATCGATCCCGTCCAGCTCTATATCTCCATTGCGGGCCTCAGCTATTTCTTCTTCTCCAACACGCCGACGCTGTCGGCGATCTTCGGCAAGGACCTGTCGAGCCGCACCGCACGGCGCGCCCGCCGCCGCCATGTCGCCGATCTGGTGCTGCAGTCGCTCCGGCCATAATCAACCATCTGGTTGAAACTTCCCCGGAAGGCGGCTAGGCTTGCGACCTGCGGCGTCGCCGCGCCAACAGGGAGCAATCGGTGACAGGAGACAGCGCACGCGCCTCGCGCAGCTTTGCGATCATCCTGATCGTGCACCTCGCCGTGCTCGTGCTCTGGCAGGTCGCGGTCGACGCCTTTCACGTGCCGAAATTCATCCTGCCCTCGCCGCTCGCGACGATCCAGACGCTGGGGACCGCGAACTACGCCTGGGGCGCCAACACGCTGGTGACGGCGATCGAGATCCTCGGCGGCTTCGCGCTCGGCGCCTTCGTCGGCGTCGCGCTGGCCGTGATCTTCAGCTGGGCGCCGCTGCTCAGCCTGGTGCTGCTGCCGCTGTTCGTGACGCTGAACATGATCCCGAAGGTCGCGCTCGGCCCGCTCTTCATCGTCTGGTTCTCCTACGGCATCATTCCGAACATCCTGATCGCCTTCAGCATCTGCTTCTTTCCGATCCTGCTCACCACCGCGCGAGGCCTGCGCGAGGTCGAGCCGGATTTGCTCGATCTCGTCAAATCCCTCCGCGGCTCGCGCTGGACGCTATTCCGCAAGATCCAGCTGCCGGGATCGCTGCCTTACGTGTTCTCCGGCATGAAGGTCGGCGCCATCCTGGCGGTCGCCGGCGCCATCGTCGGCGAGTTCATCGCCTCCGAGCGCGGGCTCGGCTACCTCATGATCCAGGTGCAGTCATCGCTCGACACGCCCGCGATGGTGATGGCCGTCGTGCTGCTGACGCTGCTCGGGGTCGCTCTCTACGGCCTCGTCCTGGTCCTCGAACGCATGTTCGTGGTCGGCGACGCAAGACAGACCTGACAACGGCAGAACCAAGGGACAAATCCATGCTGCTCACCCGCCAGACGCTGCCGAAGACCATTCCCGATATCGCAGCCCTCGACGAGCTGCTGTGCCGTCCGACGCAAGCGCTGATCGACGACCTCGCCAAGGTCGAGGGCGACATCATGATCCTCGGCGTCGGCGGCAAGATGGGCCCGACGCTGGCCGGGCTGGCCAAAGCGGCCGCGCCCGATCGCCGGATCATCGGCGTGGCCCGCTTCAGCGACGCCGGCGTGAAGGACTGGCTGCACGCGCGCGGCGTCGAAACCATCAATTGCGACCTGATGGACGAGAAGGCAATTGCGGCGCTGCCGAAGGCGCCGAACATCATCTTCATGGCCGGCCGCAAATTCGGCGCCGAGGGCGATCTGTCGCTGACCTGGGCGATGAACGCACACGTGCCCGCCCTGGTCGCCCAGGCCTTCCCGTCCTCGCGCATCGTGGCGTTCTCGACCGGCTGCATCTATCCCTTCGTCGCTGTGGACGGCAAAGGCTCGACCGAGGACATGGCGCCGAACCCGCCCGGCGAATACGCCCAGTCCTGCGTCGGCCGCGAGCGCATGTTCGAGTATTTCTCGCACAAATTCGCAACGCCGGGCCGGCTATTCCGTCTCAACTACGCGATCGACATGCGCTATGGCGTGTTGCACGACATCGCGACGAATGTGCTTGGCGGCACGCCGATCGACGTCAGCCTCGGTCATGTCAACTTCATCTGGCAGGGCGATGCCTCCGCGCAGGCGCTGCGCTGCCTTGCGCACTGCACCGCGCCCACATCGCCGATCAATGTCAGCGGCCACGAGATTTTGGCGGTGCGCGATCTTGCCCAGAGATTCGGCGCAAGGTTCGGCCGCGCGCCGGTGCTGACAGGCAAGGAAGAGCCGACGGCATGGCTGACCGACACGTCGAAGGCGGTCGAGCTGTTCGGCCTTCCGGTCGTCGACACCGAACAGTTGATCGCCTGGACCGCCGATTGGGTCTCGCGCGCCATGCCGAGCCTCGGCAAGCCCACCAAATACGAGGTGCGCGATGGCCGTTACTGACGTCCCGCACATCGTCCAGCTCGGTGTTGACGACGCGATCGCGGGGCTGGCGTTGTCGACGGAAGCGCACTGGAACCAGACCGACGAGGACTGGCGCATCTTCCTGCGCGACGGCGTCGTGTTCGGCATTCGCGACGGCATGCGGCTGGTCGCAACCGCAGCACTGCTGCCCTATTCCGGCAACAACGCCTGGATCAGCATGGTGCTGGTATCAGGCACGCATCGCCGCCGTGGCCTTGCCACCCGTCTCGTCGATGCCTGCCTGGAGACGGCGCGTCAGAACGGCCTGACCAGCTGGCTCGACGCCACGCCCGACGGCGCTGCCGTCTACGGACCGCTGGGGTTCACGCCGACCCTGCAATTGCGTCGCCTGAAGCTGTTGAAGCCTGCGCGGGCCGAAGCGCCGCCATCGTCATCCGCGACCATCGAAGCGCTTTGCGTGCGGGACCTGCGGGCCACCGGTTTCGACCGGACTGCGCTCCTCTCCGCCCTCGCACAACGTTCCGGCTCGCGCATCGTCGGCGCCAACGGCGCCATCGCGCTGGTTCGCGACGGCCGGACCGCCCGCCATATCGGCCCGTTGTTGGGCAACAATGCCGCGGCAGCTCTGGCTTTGGTTGACGCGATCGTGCGCTCCGAGACCAGCCCGCTCCTGCTCGACGTCGTCGCGTCGCAAGACGCGTTCCTGGAAGGATTGACCGCCTCCAGCTGGACCATCGAGCGCCCGTTCCAGCGCATGCGGTTCGGTCCCGCCACCGTCACGGGCGAGGAAATGCCATTCGCCGTCGCCGGCCCTGAATTCGGATAGGACATCATGCATCACAGCCAGATCAACAGCGACATCCGCAACCTGATCACTGAAGGCACCGTGATACCGGCGCATCCGCTCGCACTCACTGCTGCGCGCCAGCTCGACAAGACGCACCAGCGTGCGCTGACGCGCTATTACATCGACGCCGGCTCAGGCGGCCTAGCGGTCGGCGTGCACACCACGCAGTTCGCGATCCGAGACGTCGGTCTCTACCGTCCGGTGCTCGAGCTCGCCGCCGAGACCGCGGCGAGCTGGACCAAGCGACCGCTGGCGATGGTCGCAGGCCTCGCGGGTCCGACAAGACAGGCGGTTACCGAAGCCCGCACCGCGCGCGACATCGGCTATCATGCCGGCCTCCTCAGCCTCGCCGCGATGAAGAGCGCCTCCGAGGACGAGATCATCGCGCACTGCACGACGGTCGCCGCCGAGATCCCGCTGGTCGGCTTCTATCTTCAGCCGGCCGTCGGCGGCGTCATCCTCTCCGCCCGGTTCTGGCAGCGCTTCGCCTCGATCGACAACGTCATCGCGATCAAGATCGCGCCGTTCAACCGCTATCGCACCCTCGACGTCCTGCGCGGCGTCGCGGCCGCGGGCGCGCTCGACCGCGTCGCGCTCTACACCGGTAATGACGACCACATCCTGCTCGACCTGATGCTTCCGTTCGATCTGCGCGACAACGGCGTCACCACGCGCACCTACTTCAAGGGCGGTCTGCTCGGCCATTGGTCGGTGTGGACGGCGAGCGCGATCAAGCAGTTCGAACGCTGCAAGGCGGCGCGGCACAAGGATAGCGTGCCGGCCGACCTGCTGGCGCTCGATGCCCGCGTCACCGACTGCAACAGCGCCTTCTTCGACGTCGCCAACAATTTCCACGGCTGCATCGCCGGCTGCCATGAAGTGCTGCGGCGCCAGGGCCTGATGCAAGGCCTGTGGTGCCTCGATCCGGACGAGGGCCTCAGCCCGGGTCAGAAAGAGGAGATCGACCGCGTCTATCGCGCGCACGCCGACCTCAGCGACGATGCCTTCGTCGCCGCGAATCGGGACAAGTGGCTGGCATGAGCCCAGCCCCCTTCATCAGCCTGCAGGGCGTCCGCAAGGTCTATCGCAGCGGCGGCGCCGAGTTTCTGGCCGTGTCGGACGTCACCATGGACGTGCAGGAAGGCGAGCTGGTCTCGCTGGTCGGCCCGTCGGGCTGCGGCAAGACCACGGTGATGAAGATCCTGGCTGGCCTGCACGGCGCCGACGGCGGCACGGTGAAGATCGGGAACGCCAAGAGCCCGTTCGATCCGAGCCGCGACATCGGCATGGTGTTCCAGCAGGCCTTGCTGCTGAAATGGCGGACGATCCTGGACAACGTGCTGTTGCCGGCCGAGATCGTCGGCCTGCCGATGAAGGCTGCGCGCGAGCGGGCGCGCGGCCTGCTCAACCTGGTCGGGCTCACCGGCTTCGAGCAGAAATATCCGCAGCAGCTGTCCGGGGGCATGCAGCAGCGCACCGCGATCGCGCGCGCCTTCATTCACGACCCAAAGCTGATCCTGATGGACGAGCCGTTCGGCGCGCTGGACGCGCTGACGCGCGAGCAGATGAATCTGGAGATGCTGCGGATCTGGCGGGAGAGCGGCAAGACCATCGTCTTCGTCACGCATTCGATCCAGGAGGCGGTGTTCCTGTCGTCGCATTGCGCGGTGCTGACGGCGGGACCGGCGAAGATGGCCGACTATTTCCCGATCGACCTGCCCTTCCCGCGCGACCTTCCGCTCAAGACGACCGATGCGTTCGGCGCCTATGCAAGGCGCATCTATGCGAAGCTGGGTCTGGGCGCGGTGTGAGGCGCCACACGACAGGTGCCGTAGGGTGGGCAAAGCGGAGCGTGCCCACCAATTCTATGAAACGCGGGGCAGTCGTGGGCACGGCGCAAGCGCGCCTTTGCCCACCCTACGAGAGCCGGGCGCGGCGTTGTCACCGCGCCCTCCTCACAATCAGCTCTTGTTGCGCATCTTGCTGAGCAGATAGTTGTCGTAGAAGTTCTCCGCGATCTGCGTATAGAACAGCAGCTCCCTCATATACGCGTCGTGGCTGTCCTTGGTCCGCTTGAACAGGTCGCTCTTGGCAGCGAGCTCGTTCAGATGGTCCTGGGTCGCGTTGTAGCAGGCCTCCAGCACCGGTTGCGGGAACGCCTTCAGCTCCGCGCCGTTGGCGATCAGCCGCTTCAGCGCCGCCGGATTCACGCTGTCGTATTTCTCGAGCATCCAGGCGCCGGCCGCCGAGGCGGCCTGGTTGACGATGGCCTGATACTGCTTCGGCAGCGATGCCCATTTCTCATCATTGACGATCATGTGCAGCATCGCGCCGCCCTCCCACCAGCCGGGGAAGTAGTAGTACTTGGCGACCTTCTGAAAGCCGAGCTTCTCGTCGTCATAGGGGCCGACGAATTCGGCTGCGTCGATCGAGCCCTTCTCCAGTGCCGAATAGACGTCGCCGCCCGCGAGCTGCTGCGGCACGATGCCGAGCCGTGCCAGCACATGGCCGCCCATGCCGGCGATGCGGAATTTGAGGCCCTTGAGATCGTCGACGGTCTTGATCTCCTTGCGGAACCAGCCGCCCATCTGGGTGCCCGAATTGCCGCAGAGGATGGCGTGCGCCTTGAACGGTTTCAGCGCCTCGTTGGTGAGGTCGGCGCCGCCACCGAAGTGCCACCACGATTCCTGATGGCGATGGTTCATGCCGAACGGCGCGCCGGTGGCATAGGCCAGCGCTGGCTCCTTGCCGATGTAGAAATAGAGCGGCGTCTGCGCCATCTCGACGGACGCGACGCTGACGGCATCGAGCGCCTGGAGACCGGGAACGAGCTCGCCTGCCGCGAAGGTCTGGATCTGAAATTTGTTGTCGGTGGCCTCGGCGACGTATTTCGCGAAGGTCTGCGCCGTGCCGTAGATGGTGTCGAGCGACTTCGGGAAGCTCGACGTCAGGCGCCATTTGATCTCCGGCGCGCTCTGCGCGATCGCAGGTGCGGCAACCAGCGTCGTCGCGCCGGCAACCGCGCCGCCCTGGAGGAATGTACGGCGTTTCATGATGGGTCTCTCCCTGAACTAAATTTCAAACATATGGGCTTGCGGCGACGATCTTCGCGGACCGTTTGCCCGTTCCCAAAGCAGAGTTCAAGATGCGCGAGGACAAGATGCGCGAGGACATGGGTCCCGGATGACGCTGCGCTCCCGCCGGGCAACGAGACTGTAAGCTGAAAGGCTTCAGAGCAGCTTGGCGCTGACGAACAGCGCGCGCACGGCGTTGGTCGCCTGCACCGCCAGCATCGCGTTACCGGCTGCGCCTTCCAGAGCCTCGACGGCGTCCTCGTGCAGGGAGCGGAATTCCATCCATTCGACCGACTTGAAGTTGGTGAGGAATTGATAGGCCTGACCGACGGTCGCGATCGCCAACGTGTCGCCGTTCAGCTTGATCTTGAACGTCGTACGCAGCGGGGTCTCGGAACTTGATGGATCACTCATAGGCTGCTTCTGGACGATGACGGCTTAACGAAGGGGAAACGGCAGCCCCGCCGCAGCAGGCGAATATCAGGAGTCGGTGCTGGCGCGCTGCGAGGCAGTCGCAGATCCGCTCAAGCTCGGCACCACGACCAGGCGGTTGAACTCGCCATTGTCGTAAGCCTTGAGGAAGCGATCATAGTCCTTGATCGAGACGCAGCCGTTGGAATCGCCGCGCGGCCCGAGCATGTAATTGTGGGTGAGAAGGCCGACGCGGCCGAGCGCGCTTGTGCCATCGGTGGGCGTCAGGCGCAGCGCGCGGACACCGTGGAACAGCTTTTCGCGCGGCTTCAGGTCGTAGGTTGCGGGTGGAGTCGCGCCGACCATGCGCTGGTCGACATGATTGGGGTCGTCCATCAGCGCGCCCATGCCGGAATGGGCTTCCAGCGCGACGCCGCTCGGCAGGTAAAGCGCCTTGGCCTTAATGTCATAGACCGCCGTCCGCGAATCGTAGCCGAGGGCGGCCAGATCCGGCGCCTTGCCGAACAGGCCGTCGCCGGGCGTCAGCGAGGCCAGCCTGATCTTGTCGGTGAATTTTTCGAAGAAGTTGCGGTTGTCGACCCTTGGGTTGGTCTCGGCATAGGCTTGGCTGGACGCGATCTGGGCGGAGAAGTCCGCCTGCGTCGGGCGCGAGCGCGGCATCGGGATGGCGTCGGCACGCTGCGACGGCCGCGTCTCGTCAACCACGTGCCGGTCGTCATCGGTCAGGGTCGAGCGCCAATCGTCGCCCTGGAGCTTCTGGGCGAGCATCGCCTTGGCATCGCGGAGCTTGAGCTGGACCGCACTCAGGGCGGAACGCTCCATCGTCCGCAGGCCAAGCTCGCGGGCGGGCGGATTGCCGGACGCCGACGCGAAACGGTCCTCGAAAGACGGGCTATTGGCCGGCGGCAGTGCAGCGGTGACCAGCGGGGTCGTGTCGCCGATATCGACAACCCAGGCAGCAGCCCCCAGCGCCAGCGCGACGGCGGCCAGAGACAGCAGAACTCTCTCGGCTCGCCCGACACGGCGGCGCGACAACAGCCTCTCGGCATGTGCTGCGTCGGAAACCATCAGATCCCCAAATCGACCCCCGGGGGGCCCAACCCCCGCCCGGAGACTCTATACCAGCTACCACATTGGGAGCCAAAAGTTAGGCATAATCGCGGCCGGCAAGGCCCTCCAAGGTATCCAATGACCGATCCTTTCGATCTAGAGCGCTTCGTAACGGCCCAGAACACGGTTTTTCGCGACGTCCAGGGGGAGCTGGCCCGGGGCCGGAAGCAGACTCACTGGATGTGGTTCGTCTTCCCACAAATCGCGGGCCTCGGCTTCAGCGCCATGTCGCAGCGCTACGCCATCGGCTCGCGGGCGGAGGCGAAGGCCTATCTCGCGCACCCCGTCCTCGGTCCGCGCCTGGTCGAATGCACCCGCCTCGTGCTCGCCGTCGACGGGCGAACCATCAACGCCATCCTCGGTGCGCCTGACGATGCCAAATTCCGCTCGTCGATGACGCTGTTCGGCGCGGTCTCCGATGAGCCGGTTTTCGGCGAGGCACTCGCCCGCTATTTCGCCGGCGAGCGCGACGCCGCAACGCTGGAGATCCTGTCGAAGCTGGATCGGCAAGCTCCACGTTGATCAACGTCCCTGGAAGATGGCGGCACGACGCTCGATGAAGGACTGAATGCCTTCCTTCGCGTCCGCGCTGCCGAGCACGCGGGCACGGATCTCCGGAATGTAGGCGATCGCCGCCGCCTCGCCGCCTTCGACGTACTTGGCCGCCGCTTCCTTGGTGACCTGGATGCCGAGCGGCGCATTGCGCGCGATGATGGCGGCAAGCGCCATCGCACGCTCGACCTGCTCGCCTGCGGGCACGACCTCCTGGACGAGACCGATCGCGTGGGCCCGCTCGGCCGAAAATTCGTCGCACAGGAACAGATGGTACATCGCGTCGCCCCAGCCGGCGCGCGACAGGAAGCGGAAATGCGCTCCGCCAAGCGGCGCGATGCCGCGCTTGGATTCCATCTGGCAGAAGCGCGCATCCGCGGCGGTCACCACGATGTCGCCGGCGAGCATCAGCTCGATGCCGATGGTGAACACGATGCCCTGCACGGCGGTGATAACAGGCTTGCGGCAGCGCTTGGCAAGGCCAAACGGATCGACATTGCCTTCCCGGATGTTGCGCTTCTCTGCGGTGGGCCCGAAGAATTTCGGCATGTCGAGACCTGCGGTGAAGTCCCTGCCCTCGGCGCAGATCAAGCCGACGCGGTAGGCATCGTTATTGTGCAACTCGGTCAGCGCATCGGACAATTGCTCCATCATCACCGGCGTGAACGCGTTCTTCTTCGCGGCATTGTCGATGAGGATCTTGAGAACATGGCCGTGCACCTCGGTGCGGATCTGTCCCTCGCTCATGTGTGTCTCTCCATGATTGTCGTTCGGTGTCGGCGGGCGTCAGGCCGACGGCTGAATCGCCCCGCGGATCGCCTTGATCCGCTCCGGCGTGAACACGCCGGATTCGAGCAGTTGAAGGATCGAGAGCACGCCACCCCGCGATCCCCAGCTTCCCTCGTCGATGACCTCGAGATTGACCCACCAGGTGGGCGCCGGCGTCTGCATGCCGCAGGCCTCCGCGAGCCGCGCGAGCACGTTGCGGATCACCTCGGCGCGCACCTCCGCCGGCCAGGCCGCGTTCATCACCGCAATCCTGACGGTGATGATGTCGCGCGGGCTGTGCTGATCGGACAGGAGCTGGCCGCCGATCGCCATGCAATCAGCCGCCAAGTCGTGGAAATGGACCTGAAAGCCCATTCGCGCGGCCGCCACGTGCTGGCCGATCTCAGGCTCGAGCACGGCATCGGTCAGGCTTTCCGCGAGGCGGCGGCGCTGGGTCAGGCTGAGCCGGCCCGCAGGCGCGGTCACGGTAATGATGGTCAAAAGGCGCCCTCCAAAAGAATTATGACGATCGTCATATCTCAGTCCCGCTTGCTTATGTCAAGCGTCATAGTCTAGATCAGAACGCCGACCACGGGATTTCCCATGACCTCCACTACCCGCGACAAGATGATCGCCGGCGCCGCCGATTTGATGAGCCGCCGCGGCGTCAACGCCACCAGCATGCGCGACGTCGTCCGCCATACGGCGACGCCGCGCGGCTCAATCAGTCACCACTTTCCGGACGGTAAGCGGCAGTTGATCGCCGAGGCCGTGACCTTCGCCGGCAGGGAGGTCGCTACTCCTCTGGAGAAAGCCATGCGCGATCGCGGCGTGATCGACGGCCTGCGGGCCTTCGTCGCGTCCTGGCGCCGCCGGCTCGAGGCGACCGGCTTCAAGGCCGGATGTCCGGTGCTCGCGGTCGCCGTCGATGGCTATGTCGGGGAGGCCTCCGACAAGGACGATGAGGCGGCGCAGCAGCATCTGCTCGACCTCGCCGACGGGGTGTTCGCCGAGTGGCGGCAAATCATGCGCGCAGCCTTGCTGCGCGAAGGGCTGGCCCCAGAGCGCGCCGAGCGGCTAGCGACACTCGTCGTCGCCGCGATCGAAGGCACGGTCGCCATGTGCCGCGCCAACCGCAGTGCCGATGCGCTCGATCAGGTTCAAGAGGAACTGGAGACGGTGCTGGACGCCGCCCTCGCCCGCACCAACGGATAGATTGGAGACGCACCGTGGACCTTTCCCGACAGCGCGAACTCGCCCGTCATCTCGCCAAATTGCGCCGCGAGGGCCGGCAACAAAGCGGCCTCGAAGAACGGCTGGTACCGCCGGATGCAGACACGGCGTACCACGTTGCACGGATGGTGGAAGAGGAATTGGGCTGGGATGTCGTCGGCTGGAAGATCGCCGGCATGAAGCCCGGACTCCAGCGCCAGCTCCGCATCTCTTCGCCGATCTATGGGCGAGTGTTCGCGCCTCTGATCAAGAGCTCGCCCGCCAGCGTCGAGCACGCCAGGCAATGCAGCCCGATACCGGAAGTCGAGTATCAGGCACGTCTCGGCGCCGACCTGCCACCGCGCGCGAAGCCCTATGCGGTGGGTGAGGTCGGCGACGCCGTCGCCTCGTTGCATCCCGGCATCGAGCTAGCGGAGTGCCGCTTCGTTCACGATGCGGCATTTCCCGCAATGCCGGCGATCATGGCGGACGGCTCTGGATCGGGAACGATCGTGCTCGGAGAGCCCATCACCGACTGGCGCAACCGCGACATCGCCAATCAGGACGTCATCCTCAATTGCAATGGCGCCGAGAGGCGCCGCGGCTCCGCTGCAGAGGCGATTGACCATCCGCTGGTGCCGCTGACCTGGCTTGCCAACGAGCTGTCGCGGACAGGCATCGGTCTCAAGGCCGGCCAGACGATCAGCACGGGCACGCTGACTGGCATGCTGCGGCCGAAGGCTGGCGAAACCTACGTTGCCGATTTTGGTCCGCTGGGATCGGTAAGCGCGACCTACAGTTGAGAGGGCGCCATCGGCCTGAGCGTAAACCCGAGATTAACACGGGCATCCTAACTTCCGGAGAATATCTTTCTCCCCGCGCCAATTGCCGGACAGATCATGAAAATCGGTACGCTCCTGACCACCGCCATCGTCTCGCTCACGACCGTGGGCGGCGGCCTCGCCGTCTATGTTGCCGTGACCAAGTACCAGACGATGGAGCGGATCAGCGAGGCGCAAGGCCGCCTGGCGATCGTCCGCGCTGCCAGCGACATCCCGCGCTATCTCAACCCCGAGCGCGGCTTTTCCACCAACATCCTCTACGGCCCTGCCACCATCGACCCTGCGCTGCTCGCCGAACAGGACAAGCTGCGCAAGCAGACCGACGGCGCCCGCGACAGGATGAACGCGCTGCGCAAGGAGCTGCCCGGCTCGTTCGACGACGGCAACACCATCGGCAGCAACATCGATGGCATCAATGCGAAATTCACCGCCTTGCGCGAGGCCATCGACAAGGCGCTCACCGGGCCGGCGGAGGCCCGCAAGGACGCGGCCAAGAAGATCGTCACCGACAATGCCGTGCTCAACAGCGGCGTGACCGCGCTGCTGAACGAGCAGGTCCGCCGCATGGCGATCCTGAACGGTGATGCCTACCGGCAGGCCAGCTACGCCAATACCGCCATGACGTTGCGCGACGTCGGCGGCTTCAACTCCAGCCTGCACAAGAACCTCGTCGGTGGCAAGAAGCCGGCGACCGACGCCGAGAAGGCCGACATCGGCCGCTCGCAGGGCCGCAACGACCAGCTCGTGATGGCACTACTGGAGTTGCGCGGCAATCCGGCAACGCCGGCGAACGTCGGCGCTGCGCTCGAAAAGTTCAATTCGATCTATGTCGAGGAATTTGGCCGCGAGCTCAAGCTCGTCAAGGACGGCGCGGTCAGCGGCAAGTACGAACACGACATGGACACCTATTACGCCGCCACGCAGCGCGGCCTCAGCACCATCATCGAGGTCCGCGACGCGTTCTACGATAATGCCGAGCAGATCCTCGCCGGCGCCTCCTCGGCCGCGCGCACCAGCTTCACCATCGCGCTTGCAGGCCTTGCCGCCGTGCTCGTCGCGAGCGTCGGCCTCATCGGGATGGTTCGCCGCCGCGTCTGCGCGCCGATCGTCAGCCTGACGAGCCGGATGTCGCGGCTTGCCGAGGGCGAGGTTGCCGAAAGTATCCCCGGCGCCGCGCGCTCCGACGAGATCGGGGCGATGGCTGCCGCCGTCCAGGTCTTCAAGGACAACATGATCCGGGCCGACCGGCTCGCGGCCGAGAAGCAGGCCGAGAATGACGGCAAGATGCGCCGCGCCCAGGCGCTCGACGAGCTCACCCGCGCGTTCGAGGCCAAGGTCACCGAGCTCGTCGGCGGCCTGTCCCGGGCCTCCTCGACCATGGAAAGCACCGCACAGTCGATGACCTCGACGGCGGCCCAGACCAACAGCCAGGCCGCGGTCGTCGCCACAGCGTCGGAGCAGACCTCGACCAACGTGCAGACCGTCGCCAGCGCCACCGAAGAGCTGACCTCCTCGATCTCCGAGATCGGCCGTCAGGTCGCACAATCCACCGAGATCGCGGCCCGCGCCGTCGAGAACGCCCGCCGCACCGGCGACACCGCACGCACCCTCGCCGAGGGCGCGCAGAAGATCGGCGACGTCGTCACGCTGATCCAGAGCATTGCCGAGCAGACCAATCTTCTGGCGCTGAACGCGACCATCGAGGCCGCCCGCGCCGGCGAGGCCGGCCGCGGCTTTGCCGTGGTCGCCTCCGAAGTGAAATCGCTGGCGGGCCAGACTGCCAAGGCCACCACCGAGATCTCCGAGCAGATCACGGCGATCCAGAGCGCGAGCGACGAAACCGTGGCCGCGATCCGCAACGTCGCCGACGTCATCGGCGAGATCGACCAGATCGGCACCGCGATCGCCGCGGCGATCGAGGAACAGGGCTCGGCGACCAAGGAGATCGCCCGCAGCGTCCAGGAGGCCGCCCGCGGCACCCAGGAGGTCAACACCAACATCGCAGGCGTGCAGCGCGCCGCCGACGACACCGGCGCAGCTGCAAGGGAAGTGCTCGGCGCCGCCGAGCAGCTCTCGACCCAGTCGCGCGATCTCGCCGGCCAGTTCGACCGCTTCCTCGGCGAGGTCAGGGCGGCGTAACGAGCCTCAGTAAGGCGGCGCCTTGCGCGCCCGCTGCGCCTTCGCCGCCTCGATCCACCAGGTGAGATCGTCGGCAAAGCGCGGGAACGAGCGCTCCAGGGCCTTGCCGCCATCACCGATCGGCTCGCCCTCGGCCGACAGCGTCTGCGCGATCGGGCCGACGCCGATGGTGCTGGACACCACCACCATGCCCATCTCCGACAGCGTGCCGTGCCAGGCGGTGGCGGCGCGCGCGCCCGAGAAGCGGCCGGCCGAATAGCTCACGATCGCGGCCGGACGCCAGAACCACTCTTCGAGGAAGTGGTCGGTGAGATTCTTGAGGCCGGGCTGGATACCCCAATTGTATTCGCCGGTGACGAAGACAAATCCGTCGGCGCCGCGGATCTGTCCAGCCAGAATCTCCAGCGCTTCAGGTGCCGAACCCTTCGGATACTCCTTGTACATGCGGTCGAGCATCGGCAGGCCGATCGCCTTGGCGTCGATGAAGGTGACATCGTCGCCGCGCGCGCGCAGCCGATTGATGACGAAATTCGCAAGGCGGATGCCCATGCGGTCGGAACGGTAGGAACCGTAGAGGACGAGGATGCGATTGCTCATGGCCGGACGGTAGCACAAACCGGCGTCCGGCCCTACTCGATCCGTCAACTATCGCCCGCGTCCGCGCTCCAGCGTTTGCGACGGCGTCTCGCCAAACTGGTCGCGGTAACTTCGGGAGAAGTCGCTGAGATGCCAGAAGCCGAACGCAAGAGCCACCACCTTGACGCTGTCGGCGCCGGCGAGCAGCCGCCGGCGCACCAGCCACAGCCGACGCAGGCGCAAGTAACGGTGCAGGCTCATGCCGCGATAGCGGCGGATGACGTCGTGCATGGTGCGGACGGACAGTCCGAGCTTGCGGGCAATCTCCTCGCTGTAGATCGGCTGGGAGAGGTCATCGGACAGTAGCGCACTGATATCCCGGAACATCCTGAAGTTCCGCTCGTTATTGGGGCGCAGCGTCCAGCGGACCGAAACGACATCTCCCAACACGTGGTCGACGGCCGCAAGCAGGGATTCCTTCATTGCTCTTGCCTTGACCGGGAGATCTGACGCCTCGACGGGCTCTGAGGCCGCGGCCAGTACCTCACGCACCACACGGCGCAGCCGGTCCAGGCCAGCGGCACTCGTTTCGAAAATCTTGAAGCTCTGGGAAGCTCTGGGCCAGCCGCGGTCCCTCACCTCCGGGCTGAAAATCACTGAGGCGATTTGCCGCTGCACCTCCTCGATGACGGTGTAGGCCGCACCGCCGCTGCCAATGACCACGACTGGACGTGCACGTTGCGAGCCATTGAAGCGAATGGGGACGTTGAGGTCGTCCATCGTGAAGCCGATCGCCGTGCAATTCCCGACGAGCTGTGCATCAACGACCCGGGGAAACGCGCGCGTCAAATTCACGTCGCACCCGGGCAACGACAGAATTGTCTGCTCAGACGAAATCTTCCGTACGAAAGGCGTGAACACGAAATTCAGCCCGCGTATGGCGCTTCGAAATTCGTCGACATCTGAAAAACGAAATGTCTTGAGTGCCAGCCTGGGCACATCATCAATGCTGTTCATGAAAATACGAAACCCGGCGTCGCAATCGACGCGCATTTGGCAACGGTGCCGATCCGCTCCCCCTTTTTGGTTTTCGTCGGACCTGAAGAATCAATCCTAACGTGTCCTGATCAATTGGGAAGAGTCCAACTGAAAGGACAAGCCCGGACGTCGAGCCTTGCCGAATTTCGATAGCATTTCCCGAAATGCCGCGGCGCATTAACACCTGGGATTTAATTATCAAAATTAAAAATTAACACCTTTGAGGCCCAATAAAGCTCGTTAAATTGTATAGCTATTTTATTTCAGGCTCCTGCCATGATGGCAAATTCGCCTGCTGATATTTTGGTCGAGTTGGAGGATGCGGTCGCAACTTGCCCGCTGGACCGCTGCGCTCGCATCCTCGAAGGCATTTTGCAGCTGCTCACCGGCAGCCGCGACCGGCCTCAGGAATTGCTGGCCAGTGTGGTCGACGGCGTCCTGCTTCGATTGACGGAGCGAGTCGAGGCCAGCGCATTGATTCAACTCGGCGCGGCGCTTGCCGAGCTCAAAGTGGCTCCGCCGAAGACCCTGCAACGTCTTGCCTTACACGACAATCCCGGCGTGGCCTGCCCCGTTCTGCTCAAATCGCAGGCGCTCTCCACGTCCGATCTCGAAACAATCGCGATTTCGAGTGGCGAACCGCAGCAACTCGCGATTGCTGTCCGAGCGCGCATCGAACCCCGATTGACCGAGACGCTCATCAAGCGCGGCGGCCGCTCCGTTCACCTTGCGCTGATCAGTAACGCAGGGGCACGGTTCTCCGATGCCGCCTACGTCGCGCTCGTTGAGACGTGTGCAAGCGATGACGAACTCACGAAGGCCCTGGCGCTCAGACCAGGCACGCCAGATCCGGTCCTGCGGAAGTTGCTGCCGGCCTCGCCGGCCCCCGACGCTCGCGCGGAGCCAAAGGCTTCCACCGTCTCGTGTCCTCGAGCGGCAGCGCCGATCGTGCCCAAGCTGCCTAGCGCGGCCGCCTATGCAAGCGCACGGCCGGAGATCGTCGCGCTCAACCGCATCGGCAAGCTCAACGATTCTGCGGTGAACCGCTTCGCGATCCGTGGCGAGACCGCCAATTTGTTCACCGCCTTGTCGGTGCTTTCGGGGACCCCCATCGAGATCGTCGAGCACGTCATGACCGACGGCGATTGCGAGGGCCTGGTGATGGCCTGCCGGGCGTCGCGGCTGAACTGGCAGACCACGCTTGCCATCCTGAGCAACCGCAGCGGCACCAGGCTTTCCTTTGCCGAGCGCGAACGCGCACAACACGTTTTCGAGACGCTGCTTCTGTCGACCAGTCAGTGGACGGTGCGGTGGGGGGAAATCGCCGCAAGCGTCAAGGAGAGCAGTCGGCGAGATCGCGGCGCAAAAACGGGGGGAGCCGATGAAGTTCGACGGCCGCAAGGCGGCGCGCGTGCGGATGGACCACAGGCAGGCCGTCAATCTGATGGGCTCTGACGGCACATGGCGGCGCAGCTGCGTTCTGCTCGACGTGTCGCAGACAGGCGCAAAGGTCGAGGTCGAGGGCACGCTGGACGTGCTGCAGGCCAAGGAATTCTTCATGCTGCTGTCGTCGACCGGGCTCGCCTATCGGCGCTGCGAGCTGGTCTGGATCGATGGCACCACGGCCGGCATTCACTTCGTCACCGCTGATGGCAAAAAGAAGCCGGCGAGCGCACCCTCGGCCGCTACGCAGACCGTCGCCCGGAGCAAATAGGCCAACAATTCATCCCAATTATTGCAATCCACGATAGTCCAGGTCGAGCCGTGCAGGACGCGCGAACCATCCTCAGCCCCGTCAACGCGGACGGCATCCGCGAGAAGGAAGCGGCCCGTTCCTTCGTGCATGTGCTGGCGGATACGTCCGAAAGGCTGGCCGGCGTCTGCACGATCCTTGAGGACCGTTTCGCCGTCGCCGGCGAACGGCTGGACGCCGAAGCCAAGCTGTCGCAGGTGCCCGCCGCCATCGTCATCCGCGCGGACCTGCGCGACGTCGACAATATCGCTGCCCTCAAGAGACGGGCTGGCAAGCTCGCCAAGGCGAAGAAGCGGATATTTCTCCTCGAGCACAGCTCTCACGTCGGTATCTCGCAAGCCTACGCGCTCGGGGCGACGCACGTCCTGTCCGGTACGATCAACCGGCCCAAACTACTGTCTGCGCTGTGCGATCCGGCGGATCCGTCCTCCGCCGCGCCGGGCGAGATGGCACGGTCCGACAACGCGGTCGAGGCCGCGGCAACCGCGATCGCCTCGATGTTTACGGCCGTCACCCTTGGCCAGCCCCTCGACGTCGATGGCACCAAGGAGGCCGGCCGCCAGATCGCCGACCGCATAACTCAGCGAGGCCTTTCGGAATGGCTCACGACGGTGCGGCGCCATCACGAGGGAACCTATCAGCACTGCCTGCTCGTGACCGGCGTCGCCATCGACTTCGGCCTGAGCCTCGGTGTCGGAAGAGCCGATCTGGAGCGCCTCTACTCGGCGGCCATGTTCCACGACATCGGCAAGGCGCAGATCCCGCTCGCCATTCTCGACAAGCCGGGCCGCCTCGATGCGGAGGAACGTGCCCTGATCGAGACCCATCCGGCCGCTGGCCATGAGTTTCTAAAGGGCCACGACAAGATTTCGCCGGAGATCCTCGATGCCGTTCGCCATCATCACGAATATCTCGACGGGAGCGGCTATCCCGATGCGCTCTGCGCCGAGAGCATCGGCGACGTCGTAAGGATTCTCACGATCTCCGACATCTTCGCAGCGCTGATCGAGTACCGGCATTACAAGCCCACCATGCCTCGTGCGGAAGCCTACGACGTCCTCTGCGGGATGAGCGGAAAATTGGAAAAAGTGCTGGTGACCTCGTTCAGGCAGGTCGCGCTCACGCGATAAGGCCGGCGGCTGGCGATGGCCGCGAAGCGAGCCCCGGCTAATGCGTGGCGCGATGGCTGGCGCGGTGCGGGATGGACCGGCAGGCCAGCCCATCGGCCAGCAGTTTCATGTCCTCATGCCGGCCGCTGCGAATCAGCCGGCCGAACTCTTCGGGTGTGAAAGGAAGACTTGGATCAGCATCGATGGGGCGCCGCAGCCGCGGGCCGAAGAACCATCGAACCAGGCTAGCCAGCCGCCGCATGTCAATTCCCTCGCGCCAGCAACAAACCTATCACGAGGCTTATTGTTCCTCCCGCATTTTCGAGATTGCAAGAGCCTGCGAACGACTCCGCACCAAAAAAATTTTGCGAGAGAATAATCTCCTCTTCATCGTCCTAATCGGCAAAACCCACGTAGCGCACGAACTCTTCGTTATGCTCGCGGTCCGAGCGAACGGCGTTTGCGGCAAAGTCGTCGTCGGGATAGCCCATCGCGACGCAGGTCATGATCACCTCGTCCTCCGGAATTTTCGCGACCTCGCGCACGATGTCGGAGCGCAGGTGGCCCCGCCGATCATCTCGTCCATGTTGCGGCGGCGGACCTCCTCGAGCGGGCTGCCGGTCAGCACATGAACATGCCAGGGCTGGGTGTTCATCGACGACGGCGCACGCTTGGCGCTCTCGATGATCGCCTCGATCACCGTGCGCGGCACCGACTCGTTCCTGAAGCCGCGCACGCTCCGGCGCGACTGGACCAGCGTTTCGAATTCCACCTCGTGGACTTCCCTGCCCTTCATCCATCGGCGTGACGACACGGCCGGTTGCCGATGCGGCGCGCAGAATCTATGCTCACTCGCAAGCAAGACCAAGAACCCTGGAGGAGCTGCCATGGCCGCGCCACTCGATCCCGTCATCGCCCAGATCATTCCGCTCATGCCGATGCGCGATCCCACGGTCATGACGCCACAGAGCGCCCGCGATTCCTTGCGCGCACTGGCTGCCTCGCGCGCCGCCATCCCGCCGCCGCCCGTCGACAGCGTCGAGGATATCAAGGTGAAAGGCGGCGCCGGCCCGCTTCCTGCGCGCGTCTATCGGATCGGCAGCACGCCCGCGCCAACCGTGGTGTTCTTCCACGGTGGCGGCTGGGTCGCGGGCGACCTAGAGACCCATGACCGGCAGGCGCGCAACCTTGCGATCGAGACCGGCGCCGTCGTCATCTCCGTCGACTATCGCCGCCCGCCGGAGACTCGCTTTCCGGGCGCGTTCGAGGACGCCTTCGCCGCCGTGAGTGATATCTTCGACCGCGTCGCGGAATTTGGCGGCGAGGCAAAACGCCTCGGCGTTGCCGGCGACAGCGCCGGCGGCAATCTCGCCGCGACCACTGCGATCGCCTGCCGCGATGCTGGCATCAAGCTCGCCGCACAATTGCTGGTCTACCCCGTGACCGACGTCCTCGGCGCTTACGCCGACGCGCGCGAGAACGCGCGCTATCCTTCGCGCGCCGAGAATGCCGAGGGCTACTTTCTGACGCGTGCCACGATGGAATGGTTTTGCGGCCATTATCTCGCCGATGCCAACCACGCCCTTGACTGGCGCGTCTCGCCGCTGCGGGCCGCCTCACTTGCGGGCCTCGCACCCGCGGTCGTGACCACCGCCTGGTTCGATCCCCTGCGCGACGAGGGCGCTGCCTATGCGCGGGCGCTGGAGGCCGCCGGCGTGCGGGTCAAGCATCACGAGGGCCCGGGCCTGATCCACGGCTATTTTGGCATGGGCGACGCCTCGGACGTCGCGCGTGCCGAGGCGCAGCGCGCGCGAGCCGACTTCAAGGCCCTGCTCGCGCGCGGCGTTTGAGCCCGTCGGCCAGCCATCAGGACGTGGCAGCCGGCAGCTCGAAGAAGCCGGTCGCCTGAACCAGGCGGCCATCTGCACCAAAGCGCCCAAAACTCTCGCCCTTGACGAAGACGCGGCCGGTGCCGTCGTACATGGTCCAGCGGAAAAGCGCCTGCTCGTGGTGTTCGAGGAAGCTGTCGTTCCTGAAGCAGGCGCCCGGAAATTTTAGCTGCGTCTGCCCGATGCGGGCCATCAAGGCTTCCCGCCCCGCCACCTGCGAGCCCGGATCTGTGTAGACGCAATCCGCGGCCACGCTCTGTTCGAGCAGCCGACGCCGCTCGCTTTCCCCAACGGGCCCCCATGCGGCCTGATAGGCGTTCCACGTCTTTAGTCGCGCTTCGTCGTTCATCTCGCAACACCCTCTTGGTTCGCCGGATTATGACAAGTTGACAATTATCGAAATTTTGTCAAGATGCGAACGATTGATGGGGAGACCATGGTTCAATCCCGCGCCTCGAAAGAACAGCTTGCCGTCGCGGCCGCGACCGAGGTCTTTTCGCGCTACGGCTATGCCCGCACGACGATGGGCGACATCGCCTCTGAGGCGGGGATATCGCGACCCGCGCTCTACCTGCTCTTCCCCGACAAGGACGCGGTGTTCGCGGCAGTCATCCGGGGAATGGACGAGCAGAAGCATCGCGAGATCAGGGCCGCGATCGCCCGCCTCGACGGGCTTCACGCCAAGCTGCTCCACGCCTGCAAATCCTGGGGATGCCATGGCTTCGACCTGGTCGAGGCGCATCCGGATTCGGCCGATCTCTTCGACCTCCGCTTCCCCGCAGTCAGACAGGTCTATGACAATTTCCAGTCCCTGGTCGTCGAGCTCATCGGAGATCAGGTGCGGTCTGCAAGGGGAGCAGACGAGCCCGAAGTTTTGGCGCGCTGCCTCGTGTTCGGCATGCGCGGACTGCGGGAAACGGCCAGGAGCGGCAAGGAGATGCGGCGCCTGATCGCCGTTCAGGTCGCCATGCTCGTCAGAAGCATCGGCGGCACGACGTGAGCCGTGCCGAACCGCCTATCACGCGCTCCGCGCCCGCTGCGCCGCCGTGTGTCCCCAGGTTTCGTCCCAGTCCTGACCGGCGGCGTCGACCACGCGGCCGTCGGCTTCGAAGAACTTGTTCGGCACCTGGAAGATCGCCAGGATCAGGGCCCCGTCCGGGCACCAGGCGGCATGCCGGCTGCCTGCCTCGCGCCAGATGAATTCGCCGGCCTTGCAGGCGATGCCCCTGGCCGGCCCCTCCTTGTCGACGAGCGTGCCTTCGATGACCCAGCTCTGCTCGATGCCGACATGCTCGTGATCGGGCAGCACCGATCCCGGCGCAAACCGCATCAAGGCGGTCATCAGGCCGGTGCGGCGATCGAACAGCAGCGTCTTCGCCTCGCAGCCGGGAAAGCGCGTCGTCTGCCAATCCATGTCTTGAGGCCGAACCAGATGCGAATGCTGATCGGCGGCTTCCTGGCGTTTCGGGATCACGGCGTCCATCACGATGCTTCCGGCTAAGCTGGCCAAGCCTAGCAGCATTGCCCGCCGTGGTCAGCGAGCAGTGCAACAGGAAGCGAGCCTGGCCGACTCCGCTTGGAAAAAATCGCCAGCCGGACCGGCAGGCCCTCATCCAGCTTGATTGCGCCACGATTCCCGGTTCCAATCTCGCCGCCATTTCTGGCTGACGGAGACACCCATGATGAAGCGGATTTTCCTGGCTGCGATCGTTGCCACCTTTGCAGCGGGCTCGGCCTTCGCGCAAGAAACCTGCGAGAGCAAGGCGGTCGGCAAGGACGGTAAGCCGCTGGCCGGCGCCGCCAAGACCTCGTTCATGAAGAAGTGCAAAGCCGACGCCTGCGCGCCCAAGGCCGTCAGCGCCGACGGCAAGCCCCTCGCCGGCGCCGCCAAGAACAGTTTTATGAAGAAGTGCGAAGTCGGCGCGTAAGGCGCTTTGCATTCGCTGCTGGTTAGCGAGCAATCGCTCCACGAACTCCGTCATGCCCGGGCTTGTCCCGGGCATCCACGTTCTTCGTGGCGCTTGAAAGTTCGTGGATGGCCGGGACAAGCCCGGCCATGACGATGCGGAGACACTTCATTCCCGCTTGAACTTGTAATCAAACGCATCGCCCAGCGGCCTGATCAGCCCCACCGTCGGCGCCGGGAAATGAACCGGCAAGATCAGCGTGTCCGTGTCCGCCACGGAGGCGAAGAATTTTCGCCGCGAGAGCGCCGACTGCTTCGGGTCCCAATCCGGCTTCGCCGACCAGTCTGGCTCGCGGCACTGGATCTGGTGATGCATGAGGTCGCCCGCGACCACCGCGCGCTGGCCCTTCGAAAAAATGTTCACGCAGCAATGACAGGGCGAATGCCCCGGCGTCGGCGTCAGCGTGATGGTGTCGTCGAGCGCGTAACCATCGTCGACCAGCAGCGCCTGCCCGGCCTCGACGATCGGCAGGCAATTGTCGCGAAACACCGTACCGGGCGGATTGCAGCCCTTGGCGTTCTCCGCCTCCCAGGCCGCATACTCCCCCCTGTGAAAGACGTATTTCGCGTTTGGAAACGTCGGCACCCAGCGTCCGTCGCGCAACGTCGTGTTCCAGCCGGTGTGATCGATATGCAGATGCGTGCAGAACACGTAGGCGATCTGCTCAAATCCGATGCCGAGCGCGAACAGCTCATTGCGCCAGCGCTCCTTGCCGGGAAAATCGAACGGCGGCGGATGACCCTTGTCCTCGCCGGTGCAGGTGTCCACGAGGATCGTATAACGCGGCGTGCGCACCACAAAAGTCTGGTAGGTGATCACCATCATGCCGCGTGCGGCGTCAAAGACCTCCGGCTCCATCGTCGGCAGATGACGGGCGAACACGCCCTCGTCATAGGCCGGGAAGAAATCCTGCGGCCGCCGCCACGGCCCTTCCCGCTCGATCACGGCGTCGATGGTGATGTCTCCGATCCGGAGTTGCTGCATCGCCGTTTCACTCCCTTTTTTGCAGGAGCGTAGCGACTGGCATGGGGCCGTTCAAGCGGTGCGATGCGGACAGCGCCCCTGCGAAACGATCGCCGCAAATCAACCTCAAATACCACTGAGGGTGATCGCGGAATTGGGAATCATCTGTGGGCTGGAAACTCAAATTCGCGACGACAGCCATCATCGCCGTCGCGGCAGGCGTCTACATCAACAACACCAGCCTTCTGGCGCCGCATCAGGGCGGCAAGCCGGTGCTGCTTGCCCATCGCGGCATGGCGCAACGCTTCGATGAGCGCGATGTGAAGAACGACACCTGCACCGCCGCGCGGATGTTGCCGCCGACCCACGATTATCTCGATAACACCATTCCATCGATGCGCGCCGGTTTTGACGCCGGCGCCGACGTGGTCGAGATCGACGTGCATCCGACGACCGACGGCGAATTCGCCGTGTTCCACGACTGGACGCTCGACTGCCGTACCGACGGCCACGGCGTCACGCGCGAGCAGAGCATGGCGAAGCTGAAAATGCTCGATATCGGCTACGGCTACACCGCCGACGGCGGCAAGACCTTCCCCTTCCGCGGCAAGGGGATTGGAATGATGCCGACATTGTCCGAGGTGTTGGCCACCTTCCCTGACAAGAAACTCCTCATCAACGTGAAGAGCCGAGACCCGAACGAAGGCGAGACACTTGCCGGCGTGCTGAATGCGCTGCCGGCCGAGCGGCGCCGCGCGGTCATGGTTTATGGCGGCGACGAGCCCATCGAGGCGATCCGTCGCCTCACCCCCGACGTACGCACGATCTCGCGTGCGGCGATCCGGAGCTGCCTGATCCGTTATATCGGCTATGGCTGGACCGGCCTGGTCCCGGCGGCCTGCCGCAACGCGATGGTGCTGGTGCCGATCAACGCCGCACCCTGGCTATGGGGCTGGCCCGATCGCTTCCTCGCACGCATGAACGGCGTCAACAGCGCGGTGTTCGTGCTCGGTCCCTACAGCGGCGGAGAGTTCTCCACCGGCATCGATACGCCGGAAGCGTTCGCGCAGTTGCCGCAAGACTATTCCGGCGGCATCTGGACCAACGAGATCGAGGCCATCGCCAAGATTGCGGGCAAGGTTGCGGGAAAGAGCAGAGATTAGCTCCGCAACCCCGGCGCCTCCTGCCCGGTGCGCGCGACATATTCCGTGTAGCCGCCGCCGAACTGATGGATGCCTTCCGGCGTCAGCTCCAGCACCCGGTTCGACAACGTCGCCAGAAAATGCCGGTCATGCGAGACGAACAGCATGGTGCCCTCGAAATCCGAAAGCGCCGTGATCAGCATCTCCTTGGTGGCGAGGTCGAGGTGGTTGGTCGGCTCGTCCAGCACCAGGAAGTTCGGTGGGTCGAACAGCATCTTGGCCATCACGAGGCGCGCCTTCTCGCCGCCCGAGAGCACGCGGCAGCGCTTCTCGACATCGTCGCCGGAGAAGCCGAAGCAGCCGGCGAGCGCGCGCAAGGAGCCCTGCCCCGCGGTCGGAAACGCGTATTCGAGCGACTGAAACACCGTCTGCTCGCCGTCGAGCAGGTCCATCGCGTGCTGGGCGAAATAGCCCATCTTGACGCTGCCGCCGACCGCCACCGTGCCCTGGTCCGGCTCGCTCGCGCCCGCGACGAGCTTGAGCAGCGTCGACTTGCCGGCGCCGTTGACGCCCATCACGCACCAGCGCTCCCTGCGCCGGATCATGAAATCGAGCCCGTCATAGATGCGCTTGGCTCCGTAGCCCTTGTGCACGTTCTTGAGCGCCACGACGTCCTCGCCCGAGCGCGGTGCCGGCGGAAAGTCGAACGCCACGCTCTGGCGGCGGCGCGGCGGCTCGACCCGCTCGATCTTGTCGAGCTTCTTCACCCGGCTCTGCACCTGAGCGGCATGAGAGGCGCGCGCCTTGAAGCGCTCGATGAACTTGATCTCCTTGGCGAGCATGGCCTGCTGGCGCTCGAACTGCGCCTGCTGCTGCTTCTCGTTCTGCGCCCGCTGCTGCTCGTAGAATTCGTAATCGCCGGTATAGGTGGTGAGCGAGCCGCTATCGATCTCGATCACCTTGGAGATCACGCGGTTGATGAACTCGCGGTCATGCGAGGTCATCAGCAGCGTGCCTTCGTAGTCGTGCAGGAATTTTTCCAGCCAGATCAGGCTTTCGAGATCGAGATGGTTGCTCGGCTCGTCGAGCAGCATGACGTCGGGGCGCATCAAAAGAATACGCGCCAACGCGACGCGCATCTTCCAGCCGCCGGAGAGTTTTCCGACGTCGCCGTCCATCGTCTCCTGACTGAAGCCGAGGCCGGACAGCGCTTCGCGCGCGCGGCCGTCGAGCGCATAGCCGTCGAGCTCCTCGAAACGGTGCTGCACCTCGCCGTAGCGGGTGATGATCTCGTCCATCTGGTCGGCTTTGTCAGGGTCGGCCATGGCGGCCTCGAGCTCGCGCAGCTCGGCCGCGACCTCGCTGACGGGACCGGCCCCGTCCATCACCTCGGCCACGGCACTGCGGCCAGACATCTCGCCGACGTCCTGGTTGAAATAGCCGATGGTGATGCCGCGATCGGTCGAAACCTGTCCCTCGTCGGGCAGTTCCTCACCGGCGATCATCCGGAACAGCGTGGTCTTGCCGGCACCGTTCGGCCCGACGAGGCCGATCTTCTCGCCCTTGTTGAGGGCGGCAGAGGCTTCAATGAACAGGATCTGGTGGCCGGCTTGCTTGCTGACGTTGTCGAGGCGGATCATGAGTATCTTTTGGGGGATTTTTGCGTTGCAGCGTCTTAGGCCATGCGGGCCCCCAGGGGAAGCCCGGCGGGGTACGGATCCGCCCTGCCGGGTGCCAATTCCGTCCTTTCACCCCGCAGCCTGGGGCCCATAAACCTCGACCGTCCGCATCATTGCCATCTCCTCTGAGTTTGGAGGCGACATGATCGGCTCGCCGCGCCGAAATTGGTTGCGGGCTGGATGCGACCTCGAACGTCACTCGGCCGATTTGTCTTGCTTGTGGCGGAAGGGATCGGCGCTGTCATCGTGACCGCTGCGGCTGCTGAAGAACATCAGCGCCATCAGTCCGCATCCGATCAGCAAGGAGAAAAATGTGCCAAGGCCTAGCGCGATCCAGCCGTGCTTGCCGATCTCGACCCCGCTGCTGGCATTCCATACCGAAACGGCCCAGACCCCGGTCAAGATCAGGATCATTGCCAAAACGGCGAGCAGGAGGATCTGGCCCTTGCTGATGCGTTCCATGGTCACGCCTCCTGACTGCTTCCCGGACCAACAAGCTGCGCTAGAGGCCGTTCCTCGACGCGTCGAGAGCAACTTCCGCCTCGGGCATCGGCGTCATGATCTTTGCCTCGGCGCCGATACCGAACTCGCCACAGATAGTGCCCGTGAATTTGATCGCGGTCGATAGCGGATGGCCCAGAGGCGTTTTGATGACACCCTTTCGTTTTTTTACACATGAACGGCGTGACCATGTCGGCATCGGCCAGTCTCGATCGTCCTCGGGTGGACACTTCCCGGAAGTGCCCTGTATGGACCCGCGACGTGAAGTGATGTCGTCGCCTCGAACCGTCAAAGTGAACCTGGAGCAATGCCCATGAGAATTACCGTCGAGACCAACGTAGCAGCCCCCGTCGATCAGGTCTGGCGTGCCTATACGACGCCTGCCGATATCGTGAAGTGGAACGCAGCGTCCGACGACTGGCATACGACCAGGGCTACGGTCGACCTGCGTGATGGCGGCGCGTTCTCGTCGCGCATGGAGGCCAAGGACGGCAGCATGGGTTTCGACTTCGCCGGCACTTACACGAAGATCGTTAACCACAAGCGGATCGAATACGCGTTCGGCGATCGAAAGGCCGAAGTTGAATTCGTGCCCGGCCCAAAAGGAGTTGTCGTCCGCGTCGTCTTCGATAGCGAACCGACGCACTCCGTCGAGCAACAGCAAGGCGGTTGGCAGGCGATCCTCGATAGCTTCGCGCGATATGTGGAGGCAAGACAGAATAAGTCGTGACGTGGTGGGCAGGAGATGGAGATCCTGACAGGCGTGGTCGGATTTCCGCGGAGTACCTGACGGAAATGAAATAGTCCCCTTGGGGTCGCTTGCTGACATCCGACAGGCGGCGACCGAGGTCAGCCACGGGGTCACAAGCGGACATTCGGCACGCTTCCCAATCGCTCGAAAACGGGGTCATATGGCGCCCGGGGACACTTGGCTTATTGGCGCCAGGTGTCCGCTTCCACGGGAAGGCTGCGCGTGAAGGAACTCGCTGGAAAGACTGCGTTCGTGACCGGTGCAGCGTCGGGCATTGGATTCATGCATCGCAGCAAATCCCATCTCTATTCGATCACCTCATCGGCACGAACGAGTAACGAGGGCGGCACAGTGAGGTCGAGCGCTTTCGCCGTTTTCATGTTGATGACTAGCTCGAACTTGGTCGGCTGCTCTACCGGCAGATCGGCAGGCTTGGTGCCCTTGAGGATCTTATCGACGTAGCCGCCTGCACGGCGGAATAGATCGGCTATATCGGGGCCGTAGACGACCAATCCGCCATCGGCGAATTGTCGGAAGAAGTAAATCGCGGGCAAATGGTACTCCGCCGCGAGCCCGACAACTCGCGGGGCTTGGCGAATGGTCAGAATGTCGCCAAAAACGATCATTGCATCGGCGCGCTGGGCAGCTGCTGAAGCAAAGGCGGTGTCGAGTTCCTCGGTCTTAGTCGCCTCGACTATAGACAGAGCGACCCCGCGCTTTCGGGCTGTGCTTGGTACCTCCTCAGCTAACAGCAGCCTGTGCATTGGGTTGTCGCGATTGACTAAGAGCGCAATTTTTGCGGCATGGGGTATCAGTTCGCGGAGGATTTCGATTTGTTTTCCAAACCAATCTCCCGGAACCCACGAGGTAAGACCGGTCATGTTGCCGCCTGGGCGCGAGAGGCTTTGAACCAGGCCAAGTCCAACAGGATCGGCAACAACCACGAAGACAATCGGAATGGTGGCCGATTTCAGGGCGGAGGCTGCTTGCGGCCCGGCGGCAACTATCAGATCGGGAGCTAGGGCTACCAACTCCGCAGCAAAGGTTTGCAAGCGATCCGAGGCGTCTGCATAATTGCGATATTCGATGAGCAGGTTCTTGCCCTCGATCCAACCCCTTTCACGTAAGCCAGTGCGCCACGCTTCGCGAGCTATCGGATCTAAGAAACCGAAGAAACCGATACGGCGAGGCATTCCTTGCGCCCCCAACCGTCGTGGCGAAACGACCAGCGCCGCAGCAGTCGCCATGAACTCCCGCCGCTTCATTCGATCCTCATCGCAGCTGGGGGGACAGGTGCAGAGTATCAGGTGTCAATGGTCGTCGCACTTGCTGCGAATGCAACTGCCGCGTCGCAAATGCGGCGAGATGGCGCATGCCCGCTTCGGGTCACTAGCTGACATCGCCGCGCCGACGCGTCGAGGGCCGCTTCACCTCAGCAACCGGACATCCGCCCGGCAAACGTCCTAAGCCCTTCTCATCAACCTCAGCGAAGCCGCCAGCCGCAAGCTGCGCTTGCCGGCAAGCGCGATGCCTTCGAGCTCGCCGCTGTCCTCGTTGCAGGTCCCGGAGAAGCCGATCCCGACCTCATAGCCGCCGAACACGGGGTTCTCGCCTTTGGCCGGCGTGTGCTCCTGGTTGAGCATCTCGCCCTTCCAGCGGCCGTCCGCCGAGGAATAGGAGCCGAGATAGTAGAAGAACGCATCGCCGCCGAGGATGCGGCCGTCGATCAGCAGCATGACGCCGGAGAGACCCGCTTCGACACCGTCGAGCGCGCGCAGACCCATCCCGTAGAGCCCGTTGGCGATGCCGCCCTGCCCGATCGTGCCGCGTGGCGGCAGCGCCCCGTCGTCGAGCCTAGTCAGGTTGGCCCAGAAACCGGCGCCCGGCATGGTATCCGCGCCGCCGGCAAGACGAATCTGGTTGCCGTGCAGCCGGCCGCGTGCGCCGATCCTGGCGACGTCGGCGCCCATCAGCGGCTTGTAATGGGGATCCTCGTTATGTCGCTCGGTGATCACCTCGGCGATGATCTCGCCATCACGCTCGACATAGGTGCCGAGATGCGCGAAGGCCGAATTACCGCCCAGCATCTTGCCGTCGTGCAGGCACATGATGCTGCGCCCGAACGCATCGTTGACGCCGTATTCAACCTTGTAGAGCCCGTCCAGCAACGCAATGAACCCGCAAAATCGGAAAAGAATCGTGGGCTACCTAGCACTGCTGCCCCAGCCAGGCCATCCGGCTTTTTCGCGCAGGGCCCTTGCGGGGCGCCTCCCCGCCACGATGCCATCATGCTCCTGTTTTGCCCGACGGGTCAAAGCGGATTTCGCAAAATCCGTCGCGCGTAATTCCGCTGCGATTTCAAGGCCCCGCCTACTGTGCATGGGGTTGTTTTCGACATTTTTGTTCCGGCGGACGGCGTCCCGCTTCAGTGACGCTTGAAATACTGCACCTCGCGCTCGTGCTTCTCGGCGGCCGCGCGACTCCGGAAGGTCCCGAGGTTACGACGCTTGCCGGTCTTCGGATTCACCTTGCGTGAATAGAGGCGGTATTCGCCCGACGCCAGTTTACGGATCATGATCGCGCTCCGTTGTGTCTTGAGATCAACGGCGTCCACGCGATTGAGGTTCCGTCGCGTGCGGCTCTGCTCAGAAACACAGCGTGGTGACGAGCTTGCCCTGCTTGTCCTTGATCGCATAGGGGCAGCGCAGCCGCTCCAGCGCCTTCTTGGCGTCCTCGTCGCCGAGCGCGGCGGCGCGCTCGTAATAGGTCTTCGCGGCGTCCTTGTCCTTTGCGCCGCCGCGGCCTTCCTGTGCGAAGGCCCCCATCCGCTCCAGCGCGCCGGGATGATTTTGCGCCGCCGCTTTCTCGAACAGCGCACGCGCCGCGACGTCGTCCTTCGCACCGCCCGTGCCTTCGGAAAGCATCAGGCCGAGCTGGTACTGCGCCTCCGCATTGGTCTCGGCAGCCTTGCCGAGCAGCGCGCGCGCCTGCGCGGGATCGGCCGGCGCGGCGCCCCCTGCGCCGCCGAGCGCAGCGAGGTTGCTGACGCCGCGGGGGTTGCCTGATTGCGCCGCCTTCTCGAACAGTTTTCGCGCCTGCGCCTCGTCCTTGGCGATGCCGGAGCCGGTGCCATAGGCAACACCGAGCTCGACCATCGCCGCGCTCGATCCCTTGTCGGCGGCCTTGCGCCAGGCAGCGATCGCCTCCGCCGTCTGCCGGTTGGCCGCGTAAGCGCGGCCGAGTGCGAACATCGCGCGGCGCGAGGACGGCGCGGCCTGCTTGCAGAACCTGATCGCCGTCGCGACGTCGGAAGACGCGATCTCCGCGACGCCCTTCACGTCAGCCGGCTTGTCGGGATCGCTGGGATCGGCCGCGACCCGGTCGCACAACACCAGATCGGCCGATTGCGCGCGCGCCGCCAACGGCGCGGCAAGCACGAGAACGATGGCAAGGAGACAAGTCCGCATGGTCGTCACGTTGCGTCCCCGCCCCGGCAAATTCAAGGCTCGAGTCCCGATTGGCGCAGGACGGGTACGACCTCGGGCGATGCCAGATAGCGCAGCAGACGGTCCGCGGCGTCGGCGTGCTTCGCCCCTGCCATGCGGCCGGCGGAGAACACCGCCGGTGTCTGCAGCTCGTGCGGGATCGGTCCCACCACCTCGATGCCGCCGACCTGCTTCAGCTCGCTGATCTGCTGCACGGCGAGGTCGGCCTCGCCGCTGACGAGACGCTCGGCTGTAAAGCCCTGCTCGACGATGGTCGCCTTTGCGTTGATCTCGGCTGCGATCCCCATCCGCACGATCAGCTGGGCGAAGTAGACGCCGCTCGCGCCCAGCCGCGAATAGGCGATGGACCGCGCTGCGAGCAGCGTCCTGCGCAGCGCCGCTTCGCTTCCGATATCGGGATGCGCCTGCCCTGCCCGCACGGCAATGCCGACATAGGAGCGCGCCAGATCGGCGGCGCTCTCTGAGAGCACGCGGCCCTCCGCGATCATCTGGTCCAGCCCCTCGCGCGTGAGGATCACGAGATCGGCGGCCTCGCCGTCGCGCAGGCGCTTCAGCAGAGCGAGGGTCGGCGCGAAGTCGGCGTCGATGCGGACGCCGGTTGCGGCTTCGTACGCGGACGACAGGCTGCGCATCGCACCCATCAGGCCGAGCGTCGAAAGCATGCGAAGGATTTCCATGAGCGATTTCCGTCGCGATCAGGCGCGATGCATCAGCTTGAGCGCGGCGGTCAGGCGCAGGCTGCGCTTGCCGGCAAGCGCAGTCGCCTCCAGCACCGCCTGCTCCGCATCGTAGCTGCCGGAGAAGCCGATACCGACCTCGTGGCCGCCGAAGATCGGGTCGTCCTTGGCCGGCGTGTGCTCCTGGTTGAGTATCTGGCCCTTCCAGCGCCCGTTCGCGGCGGTGTAGCTGCCGAGATAGTAGAATGCCGCATCGCCGCCGAGGATGCGGCCCCGGTTGAGCAGCATCACGCCGGTGAGGCCGCCGTCCAGACCGTCGAGCATGCGCAGATGGATTGAGTAGAGGCCGTCCGCGATGCCGGCTTCGCCGACGCCACCGGCGATCGGCACCTCGTCTTCCGTGATCGGCGTCATCACCGACTGGAAGGGAATGCCGGGCAGCTCCTTCAGCTCACCCTTGAAGCGATAGAGGTCGCCATCCGCCCAGCCCTTGGCGAGCAAGGTCGCATCGTCGGTGCCTGCCATGGCGCGGTAGTTCGGATCGGGGTTATGGCGGACGGTGCTGATCACGACGTCGACGCCGCTGTCGGTCTTCTCGTAGGTGCCGATATGGGCGAAGGCCGAGTTGCCGCCCAGCATCTTGCCGTTGCCGGCATGCATCACGCTCCGGCCGACGGCGTCGCCGAGCTGAAATTTCACCTTGTAGAAGCCTTCAAACACCAGCCGTCCCCGGCCCTGCGCGCATCCTGCGGGCACTCTATCCCGCTTTGGGCCGATATGGACAGGCTTCACGCGACGCAGCCCTGCTGCGTCACGGGAATGGCTGTCATCAAGATGCTAAAAATCCGCCGGAGCCTTTCAGCTCCGGCGGATTGAGAGCCAACCCGGGCCAGCCCCCAGCCCGGGCCGGGAGGATCTTAGGCCGCAGCCTTCTTGTCGGCCGGCACGGAGGCGATCGTCTTCAGGATCTGCGAAGCGATCTGGTATGGGTCGCCTTGCGAGTTCGGACGACGGTCTTCCAGATAGCCCTTGTAGCCATTGTTGACGAAGGAGTGCGGCACGCGGATCGAAGCGCCGCGGTCGGCAACGCCGTAGCTGAACTTGTTCCACGGCGCGGTCTCGTGCTTGCCGGTCAGACGCTTGTCATTGTCCGGGCCGTAGACGGCGATGTGGTCCATCAGGTTCTTGTCGAAGGCGGCCATCAGGGCCTCGAAATACTCCTTGCCGCCGACCGTGCGCATATACTCGGTCGAGAAGTTGGCGTGCATGCCGGAGCCGTTCCAGTCGGTGTCGCCGAGCGGCTTGCAGTGGAATTCGATGTCGATGCCGTACTTCTCGGTGAGGCGCAGCATCAGATAGCGGGCCATCCACATCTGGTCAGCAGCGGTCTTGGAGCCCTTGCCGAAGATCTGGAATTCCCACTGGCCCTTGGCGACTTCCGCGTTGATGCCTTCATGGTTGATGCCGGCAGCGAGGCAAAGGTCGAGGTGCTCTTCGACGATCTTGCGAGCGACGTCGCCGACGTTCGAGTAGCCGACGCCGGTATAGTACGGACCCTGCGGCGCCGGATAACCAGCGGTCGGGAAGCCGAGCGGACGGCCGTCCTTGTAGAAAAAGTATTCCTGCTCGAAGCCGAACCAGGCGCCGGCGTCGTCGAGAATGGTGGCGCGCTTGTTGGAGGCGTGCGGGGTCTTGCCATCGGGCATCATGACTTCGCACATCACGAGCACGCCGTTGGTGCGCGCGGCGTCCGGGAAGACGGCGACCGGCTTCAGCACGCAATCGGAGCTGTGGCCTTCGGCCTGCTGGGTGGAGGAGCCATCGAAGCCCCAGAGCGGAAGCTGCTCGAGCGTCGGGAACGACGCGAATTCCTTGATCTGAGTTTTGCCGCGCAGGTTCGGAGTCGGCGTATATCCGTCGAGCCAGATGTACTCGAGCTTATACTTGGTCATTGAGCCTCTCTGTAGATGATGCGAAAGGTTGGGGGCCTGGCGGCCCCCGAACGTTTTGTACCCGGCCATCATCGGCCGGCCCTTTACAAGCATTTAACGTGCCAAAAGGCCGCAGCGCGGGAGGTTCTCCACCGCGACTGTCCCCTCCCCGGCGTCGAGGCGATGTCGACCTCGTCGTGCGTCATAGCCGCGCACCTTTGCGTGTAGCTGCACCGCAAAAATCCCGTGAAAAGCGCCCGATTCTGAAGCAGGACGGCCCGCGCCGGAGGTTGCCGATGAAACGCGCATCAACGTCCAGCAATTTTCGCAAAGCTCCATACCCCTGCCTAGCAACCTTTGGAATGGCCCGGTCGTTGGCCACCGACACCGTGCCTTAGGGGATGCAGCAGGCCACATGCCTACAAATTAGGCGGAAACTGATTTCGTTTTCAGCACTTTGCATTTCGGGATGCGCGGCCGATATGGGGATTCCAGTAACCACAATCGAACGAGTCGGGCGCACCATGGAGGCCAAGGCGCTTCGACCAAGGAGAAATCGCAATGATGAACAATGGTCTGAGTCACGGATCGGCAACGATCTACCAATTCCCGGTCGGGGGCCGCGCGGCTCTCGCGGGACGCCGCTATGGCGAGACCCGCCTTCCTGCCGATCACGCTTCGCTTCCGGCGAATGTCTCGATCTGCAGCGACAGCTGGTACCACCAGGACGCGGTCGACGACGCCAAGCCGAAATGGGATCGCTAATGCCTATGGTCGGTTTGAAACCGCCGCGTCTCGCAGGCGCCCGGCGGCAGCTCGAAAAGGGTCGAAACAGCGATGTTTCGGCCCTTTTTGATGCTCGCGTGAACCGCGCCGTTCAGATCACCGCGCAGGCCGTCACCGGCCGCTTCAGATGCTTGACCGTGGTGCCCCCGGTCTTTCCGATGGTCAGCGTGATACCCGCCCCCGAATAGCGTTTTCCGGCGACCGACAGCCGCTTGGCGAGCGTGACCGGCTCGCCGTCGATCTGGAGAAAGGCGCGCTTGTCGTCGTCATAAAACCCGACGACGAACTGCGTACCATCGGCACAGCGATAGGTCTGGAACATCTGCGCTTCAGTCTGTCGCGCACTGGTCATTCCAGCTGCCAGCATGGCGGTCGTCAAAAGAATGGCCTTGTGCCGGCCCATGATCGCCCCCTGTAATAGCTTTCAAGGACGCCCCCTCGTGCGCCCAATGGAACCATAACCGAAGCCGATCCCATGTCAGATTCCCCTGCCCGTCACCTCGCCCTGCAAGGCGCCAGCAATTTTCGCGATCTCGGCGGCTACCCGACCAACGACGGCCGAACCACGCGCTGGCGGCACATCTTCCGCTCCAACCATCTCGGCCAGCTCACCGCCGCCGATATCGAGATCGTCAGGGCGCTCGGGGTGCGGAGCGCTTTCGATTTCCGTGGGGTTGAGGAGCGCGCGGCCGGCGTCTGCGTCGTCAGCGAGATCACGGTGCATTCGCTGCCGATCGAGCCGAGCGTCGTGGCTGCGCTGCGTACCGAACTTGCAAGCGGCACGCTGACCGCACCGGTCGCGCTGGAGCTCATGCGCGAATCCTATCGCAACTACGTTCGCCACCACACGAACAGCTTTCGCAACCTGTTCGGCCATCTCCTCGAAGATCGTGCGCCGCTGGTGATCCATTGCACTGCGGGCAAGGACCGCACCGGCTTCGCCAGCGCGCTGATCCTGCATGCGCTCGGCGTACCCGATGAAATCATTGCCGAGGACTACCTGCTCACCAACCGGCATTACAAACGCGATGCGACGGCCGCCTTCGACCTGCCGGAGGACGTACGCAATGCCATCGGCAGCGTCGAAGCCTCGTACCCTGCCGCTGCATTCGAAGCCATCGACAATGAATATGGCGATCTCGAAACCTATTTGCGCGACGCCCTCAAGCTCGGCACGGCGGAGCGGACCGGGCTGCAGGCGCGCTACCTGCAATCATAGACAGCCGTGCCCGGAGAACGATGATGCAAGACAAGGTCCTGATCGTGACAGGCGCACACGGCGCGCTCGGCAAGGTGGTTGCGGAGATCGCCCGATCGCGCGGCGCGCGCGTGGCCGGCATCGATCACGCGCCATCGCAGATTCCCGCAACGCCCGAGAGCATCGAGATCGGCGGCGTCGACCTGTCCGAGGCGCCCCAGGCGAAGACGGCAATTGATGCGGCGGCCAAGCATTTCGGCAGGCTCGATGCGCTGATCAACATCGCCGGCGGCTTCGCCTTCGAGACCGTGGGCGATGGCGACGTCAAGACCTGGCAGCGCATGTACGCACTGAACGTCCTGACCGCGCTCAACGCCTCGCGCGCGGCGCTGCCGCATCTCGCAACGTCCAGGGCCGGCCGCATCGTCAATATCGGCGCCATGGGCGCGATCCAGGCAGGCTCCGGCATGGGGCCCTATGCGGCGTCGAAGGCGGGCTTGCATCGCCTCACCGAAGCGCTCGCCAGCGAGTGGAAAGGCAAGGTCACCGTGAACGCGGTGCTGCCGTCGATCATCGACACCGCCGCCAACCGCGCCGATATGCCGAAAGCAGACTTCTCCAAATGGGTAACGCCGCGGGAACTCGCCGAGGTGATCCTGTTCCTCGCCAGCGACGCCGCGAGCGGCATCACCGGCGCGCTGATCCCGGTCGGCGGGCGGGTTTAATCGAAGAGGTTCGGCCCGTCTTTTCGTAGCAAGCAGAAATTGCTATATTTAAGTCATGACGACCGAAGATATTGAGAAAGCGGTAGAGCTGCTGACGCCAAGCGAACTGGCACGCTTTCGCGCGTGGTTCGAGCAGTTTGATGCACAGCGCTTTGATCAAGCCCTGGAGCGCGACGCTCAAGCAGGAAGGCTCGATGCGTTCGCCGAGGAAGCGCTGAACGCCTACCGCACAGGGCAGACGCGCGACTTGTGAAACACGCGGCTTCGCCAAGATTTTGGAAAGCTTACGCGGCCTTGCATGCTAATGTTAGGAAATTGGCAGACGCGAATTTCGCGCTCTTGAAAAGCGATCCCACCCACCCATCGCTGCAATTCAAGAAAGTCGGACGATTTTGGTCGGCTAGAGTCGGCCTTCGCTATAGAGCGTTGGCGGTCGAGACGAACGACGCCTACGTCTGGTTCTGGATCGGCTCCCATGCCGACTATGATCGGCTCGTAGGCTGAAACGTGGCCCTCTGGCCGTGTCCGATCCGGGCTAGACTGCCCGCAACTGATTCTCCGATCGAAACGCAAGCTTCGGACACGTTCTTTGGAAACCGCGCTTTACCTGCCCGTCAAACGCTTCCTCGAAGAGCTCGGCTTCACCGTAAAGGGCGAGATCGGCGGCTGCGATCTCGTGGGCCTCAGCGCCGGCGATCCGCCCGTGGTGGTGATCGGCGAGCTCAAGCTCGCCTTCAATCTCGAGCTGATCCTCCAGGCGGTCGACCGCGCGCCGGCCGGCGACGAGGTCTGGATTGCGGCAAAGATGTCGATCCGGGGCAAGGGGCGTGAAAGCGATGCGCGCTATCGCAATCTCTGCCGCCGCCTCGGCTTCGGCATGCTCGGCGTGACCGATCGCGGCCAGGTCGAGGTGCTGGTGAAGCCGCCGACCGCGGCGCCCCGCCGCGAGCCGAAGGTACGGTCGCGTCTCGTCGCGGAGCACCAACGCCGCCAGGGCGATCCCGTGCTCGGCGGCAGCACCCGCGCACCGATCATGACGGCCTATCGGCAGCAGGCTCTGGCCTGCGCCTCGGCGCTCGCCGACGGGCCGCGGCCCGTGCGCGAATTGCGCGAGCGCTGCCCTGACGCCGGCAAGATCTTGCTTAACAATGTGTATGGCTGGTTCGAACGGGCCGACCGGGGAATCTACGGGCTCACCGAGGCCGGGCATGCCGCCCTGAAGCGCTGGCCGCAACAACGGATTGAGGTCGATGCCGGTGTCGCATCACCGCCCTGACACCCGACCGGTGCATAGCTGAGATGCCACACTAATTTCATATTGCAATGCAACATTTGCGGCACTAGGTATCCCGGCATCAAAACGAGGCCGTTATGAGCGCAGACTGGAATACCAAATATGGCACGCGGCGCGTCCGCCATGATCCGCCCACCCTGGATGAGGCGATCTTCGCCGCCGTCGGCATCACCGACGACCATGAGCAGCAGGCCGAGATCGCCGCAGCTCTGATGGGGATGCCGCTTGATGTCGTGCAGGCCGAGGTCAAGAAGCAGGCGCGCACCAACAGCCGCATCACCGCCACGCGCGTGATCGCCGGCGAACAGGGCGCGCAGCGGTCGGTCGTGGTCGAACGCCGCGTCGTCCGCCGCTTCAGCGCCGCCACACGCACTGGCACCTAAAGGGCTTCATACCCCTGCTCCCAATGCGAAAGCGGACCGGTTTTGCCGGTCCGCTTTTTGATTCCCGACAGTTTCCTGAACTCAGGCGGCGCGATGGCCGTACATGCTGGAGATGATCTTCCAGCAGGTCGAGTTGAAGCTGAGCAAAGCGCGGCCGGCCCTGAACGGCGAGGCCGCGAGATCGGCGAGTTCGGCCTCAGGCGTCTTGGCGAGGTCGATAGTGCCAGTCGATTCGCCGTGGCGGAAAGCCAGATGCGCGCCGAACTTCCTGGCGAGCGCCCGCATGGCGTGATTCTCGGCGCCCGTGGTGATGCGCAGGCTCTTGTAGCCTTTCCAGCGCGCTTCAGCGATCAGGCGGCTGAACAAGACCGTGCCGACGCCCTGGCGGCGCGCGGTGGCTTCCACGCTGAAGGCGACTTCAGGCAGCGAACCATCTTCCGGCGGATGCAGCTCGGCAGCACCACGGACCACGCCGTCGACGATATAGGCGACGATCACGGTGCCGTCCTCGGCGCAGCGGGCGGCGTAACGCTCGATGAATGAGTCGTCGAGAAAGCCGTTAAAGCGGTCGTGCCGGCTTCCGGCATCGAGCCGCAGCAGATGATCGCGCAGGAGCGGCAATTCTTCCTGCTGGCTCAAGGTCCGCACATAGCCTGGAACGTGGGTTGTGCGGGTGGTGGCCTCAAGGGCCAAATCTTCGAGTGACAAGTCAAAACTCCTCTTGGTGTCCCTCGAGGAGGCGTTCGAATCCCTAGGTCCCCTATATTGTGCATCGCAGCATCTTTTACAAGACGAGGACCTGCCCAACTTAGAGGCACGGGAGACGACCAATTCGTTAATAAAATCAACGCCCCGTAGTCTTACAGGACCAGCTGGGTCTGGGTGACAATGGCGACTAGCTTGCCGTCCTCGGTCTCCAGCCGGGTGGTCCAAACCTGGGTCCGCCGGCCCCGATGGACCGGGGTCGCGGTGGCGATGACCGTGGTTCCCTCCTTGGCCCCGCCGATGAAATTGGTCTTGCTCTCCAGCGTGGTCGTGCCCTTGGCGTCCTCAGGCAGGTTGATCACGGTCGCGGCCGCACCGACGGAATCGGCCAGCGCCATCACAGCGCCGCCATGGATGGTGTGATGAAGCGTGCAGAGATCGGGCCGGACCATCATCCGCGCCACCACGCGGTCCATCCCGGCCTCGACGAACTCGACGCCCTTGAGCTCGGCAAACGGCATCTTCATCGCTTTAAGTTTCTCGAGCGGCGTCATCAAAAGTCCTCCCAATTGATTGTTGTCCCAACGTGAATTGCTTCGGGCGGCAAAGCAATGACGTCAGAGGTCATGGGCCGCCGTGACATCGCCCGGCATTTGCGCATATGGAACGCCATGCGCCACTTCCCGCCCCGCCGCATCGTCTGCCTGACCGAAGAGACCGTCGAAACGCTGTACCTGCTCGGCGAGCAGGATCGCATCGTCGGCGTGTCCGGCTACGCGGTTCGTCCGTCGCAGGTGCGGCGCGAGAAGCCGCGGGTGTCGGCGTTCGTGTCCGCGGACATTCCAAAGATCCTGGCGCTGGAACCGGACCTTGTGCTGGCCTTCTCCGATCTCCAGGCCGGCATCGTCGCCGATCTCGTCCGCGCAGGCATCGACGTCCACGTCTTCAACCAGCGCGACGTCGCCGGGATTTTGGCGATGATCCGCACGCTCGGTGCGCTGGTCGGCGCGGCGGAACGCGCGGAGGAACTCGCGCAAGGCCTTGAGCGGCGCCTTGCCACGATCGCCGCGACACCCCGCCCCTCGCCGCGACCGAGAGTTTATTTCGAGGAATGGGACGATCCGTTGATCTCGGGCATCGGTTGGGTGTCGGAGTTGATCGAGATCGCGGGCGGAACGGACATCTTTCCGGAGCTGAGACATCAGCAGGCCGCGAAGGATCGCATCGTTGCGGCGGAGGCGGTTCGCGAGGCAGCGCCCGAAATCATCCTCGCCTCCTGGTGCGGCAAGAAGGTCGTCTCTGCCCGCATCCGCGCGCGCGAGGGCTGGAGTGATATCCCCGCCGTGCGCGACGATCGTATCGTCGAGATCAGGTCGCCGATCATTCTGCAACCAGGACCGGCGGCGCTGACGGACGGGCTGGATGCGATCGTGACGGCGTTGTGGGATAAGCGCCGATAGCGCGGCCGCCGACGCTCTCGTGTCCCGGACGCGCTGCAACGCCCCAGCGTTGCTCCGCAGAGCCGGGACCCATCTCGCGACGGAGCACGGTGCGGCGTGGGCCCAGGCTCTGCAGCGCATCACGCCGCAAGTGCGGCGCGCCGCGTCCGGGGCACGGCTTCCCTCACGTCACCGCATTCACCAACTGATATTCCGGCCGCCGCCAGACCTCGCCCGCGATCACCTCCTCGATGATCTCGGCCGCCTTCAGCACCTCGGTCTCACCAATATACAGCGGCGTAATCCCGAACCTCATGATGTCAGGCGCGCGGAAATCGCCGATGACGCCGCGGGCGATCAGCGCCTGCATGGCGGCGTAACCGCCGTCGAAGGCGAAGGAGACTTGGGAGCCGCGGTGCTCATGCGCGCGCGGGGTCACCAGCTTCAGAGACCGGCAGCGGCGCGCGACTTCGGCGATCAGCAAGTCACCGAGCGCCAGCGAGCGCGCACGGACCTCTGCCATATCGACACGGTCCCAGATGTCGAGCGAGGCCTCCAGCGCCGCCATTGCCAGCACCGGGGGTGTGCCGACGCGCATGCGTTCGACGCCACCTGCGGCCGCATAGCCAAGCTCGAATGCGAACGGCTTTGCATGCCCCATCCATCCCGACAGAGCGGCGCGCGCGCTGTCGGCGTGGCGTGGCGCGACATAGAGGAAGGCCGGCGCGCCGGGGCCGGCGTTGAGATATTTGTAGGTGCACCCCGCCGCGAAATCGGCGCCGCTCCCGGCGAGATCGACCGGCAGCGCGCCGGCGGAATGCGCGAGATCCCAGACCGTGACGATGCCGAGCGCATGCGCCTTTGCCGTGAGCTTCGCCATGTCGTGGCGGCGACCGGTGCGATAGTCGATCTCGGTGACGTAGAGCACCGCGACCTCCTCCGACAACGCAGCCTCGATCTCCTCCGGCGCCACCAGACGCAATTGATGGCCACGCCCGAGCGTCGCGATCAGGCCTTCGGCCATGTAGAGGTCGGTCGGGAAATTGCCGGTGTCCGACAGCACGATCTTGCGCGACGCGTTCATGTCGAGCGCAGCGGCCAGCGCCTGGTAGACCTTGAGCGACAGCGTGTCTCCGACCATCACCGAGCCGGCTTCCGCGCCGATCAGCCGCGCGATGCGATCGCCGACATGGCGCGGCTGGGCATACCAGCCTGCACTGTTCCAGGCGCGGATCAGCTCATTGCCCCACTCGGTCGTGATGACGCGGTTGACGCGCTCGGCCACCCCCAGCGGCAGCGCGCCGAGCGAGTTGCCGTCGAGATAGATCACGCCTTCAGGCAGATGGAACAGCGCTTTGGTGTCGTCATAGACGCGATATCTGGTCATGGATATTTCTTGGGCATTTCTACAGAATGGTGCGGACGCGCCAGAGTTCGGGGAATAGCTCGACCTCCAGCATGCGCTTGAGATAGCTGACGCCACCAGTGCCGCCGGTGCCGCGCTTGAAGCCGATGACGCGCTCGACCGTCGTCACGTGGTTGAAGCGCCAGCGACG
Source organism: Bradyrhizobium ottawaense (assembly GCF_002278135.3). Lineage (NCBI taxonomy): Bacteria > Pseudomonadati > Pseudomonadota > Alphaproteobacteria > Hyphomicrobiales > Nitrobacteraceae > Bradyrhizobium > Bradyrhizobium ottawaense. The sequence goes on from NZ_CP029425.2 coordinate 4,733,978, forward strand.
GAAGTAATCCTCGAAATCCACCAGCTTTTCGGCGAGCTCGTAGAGCATCCAATGCGTCTCCGGCGCCTCGTAGACGACGCGCCAGGCCTGCAGCACGCCTTCGTTGAAGCTGTGGGTCTCGCGGACGTCGCGCGCGAGCACCGCCGCCGGCATCTTCAGCCCGTTGCGGTCGGCGAGCCTGAGCACCTCGTCGTAGAGGCTGGGCGTCGAAAGTTCAGCTTCGAGCAGCCTCGTCGTCTCCACATCGTGCGTGTGCGGCTTGAGCATGGCGTGGTTGCGGTTGCCGAGCAGGAATTCGATCAGCCGGTATTGCCGCGACTGGAAACCGGAGGACTGTCCGAGCTGCGAGCGGAAGCGCGTGTATTCGCTCGGCGTCATCGTGCGCAGAACGTCCCAGGCGTTGTTGAGCTGCTCGAAGATCCGCGACATCCGCGCCAGCATCTTCATGGCGGGCTGCACCTCGTCCCCGGCGATGGCACGGCGTGCGGCACTGAGTTCGTGGATGGCGAGGCGCATCCACAGCTCCGTGGTCTGATGCTGGATGATGAACAGCATCTCGTCATGCGCTTCCGACAACGGATGCTGCGCGCCCAGGATCGCATCCAGCGCGAGGTAGTCGCCGTAGGACATCCGCCGGGCGAAATCGGTCTCGGCGCCTTCTCTCGTGGGATCGTAATCGTTGGACGTCATGGGCAGGCCCTTTCGATCGATCTTCCCCGGCTTGGCTCAGTCGAGGCCGATCAGGCGCGCGGTGATCGGCGATGACGGATCCTTCAGTCCGTCGATCACGGTAAAATGGTTCAGCCCGGGATCGACGACGAGGCGTGTCGGCACGTCGAAGCCGGTCCAGAGATTGGCCATCAGGTCGGACTGACGAATGAATTCCGGCCGCTCGCTGCCGCCGACCCAGGCGGTGACGGGCGAATGCCCGCGCGGCAGATGCAGCGCCGCGCTTTCGAGCGTCGCCTCCTCCATGGTCATGCCGAGCGTCTCGTTCATCTTCGTCTTGAGCAGCGGACGCAGATCATGCAGGCCGCTGATCGAAAGCGCGCCGGCGATACGGTTGTAGACGGCGGGCTCCAGCCGGCTGTCATCGCACAGCATGCGGGTGACGAGATGGCCGCCAGCGGAGTGGCCGGCGAGCCGGATCGGCCCGGAGACGAGCGAAGCCGCCTTGGCGATCGCCGCGGCGATCTCGGCGGTGATGTCGGAGATGCGTGCGGCCGGCGTCAGCGTGTAGCTCGGCAACGCCACCGTCCAGCCATGCTGGCGCGCGCCTTCGGCCAGATCAGTCCAGGTCGATTTGTCGAAGCGCATCCAGTAGCCGCCGTGGACGAAGACGACGAGGCCCTTGCTGTCGCCGTCGGGCAGGATCAGGTCGAGGCGCTGACGCTCGCCGGCGCCATAGGCGATGTCGGCGCGAAAATCCTTCAGCCCGGCGCGGTAGGCGGCCGCCCGCTCGGCCCATTGTCCAGGCATCTTGTCCGAGCCGGGGATGTGGGCCGAGTTGGCGTAAGCATCATCCCAATCGCGCATTGTCACTCCCACGGACTCGTCCAGCAAACCGGACGCCAGTCTGCCACCGGGACGCCCAGCATCCTAGTCTTTCTTTTAAGCTTAAAGCATCTAGCAGATCGAGCGACGATTGGTTGGGCACGTTCCCCGGGCACAGCGCAGCGTGCAACGATGCGCTGCTGAACCGGGGTCCAGCGCCTCTGCCGCAACATGGGTCCCGGCTCGGCGGCGCACCGCTTCGCGCTGCCCCGCGTCCGGGACACCAGACCTTTACGCCTTCTCCACCCCGCACCATTCCGCGATGAACAGCGCCATCGCCTTGGTCGTCTTCCTCAGCGACTCCAGCTCAACATATTCGTTGAAGCCGTGCATCTCGCCGCCGCTGGCGCCGAAGCAGAGACTCGGGATGCCGTGGTTGAGGCCGTAGAAGCGGGTGTCGGTGAGCGCGGTGAAGACGAGATCCTCCGGCACGCCGCCATAGACCTTGTCGAACGCATTGCCGAACGCGGCTTCCGGTGCCGCCGCGTCGGTCAGCTCATAGCCCTCCGACAGGAAGCCGGACCATTCAATCTCCGGCGGATTGTTGGCGAGGAAGCGGTGGTTGCGCGCGGCAGCGGCGACGCAGGCCGTGATCTCCTTCTGGTGATCGGCAATCGACCAGCCCGGCAACACCGCGATCCGGCAATCGACATCGCACCAGGCCGGCACGCTGGAGGCCCAATCACCGCCCTTGATGATGCCGGGGTTGAAGTTGATGGGATGGTTCAGTGTCTTGAAGTGCCTGTCAGCCTTGGCGCGCTCGTTCCATTCGATCTCGAGCTTTTGCAGCGCCTGGATCAAATGATAGGCGGCCATGATCGCGTTCGCGCCGGAGCCGGCGAAGGCGACATGGGTCGGGTGCCCCTTCACGCGCAGGCGAAACCAGATCACGCCGACCTGCGAGCGCACCATCTTGCCGCCGGTCGGCTCCGGAATGAAGCAGGCGTCCGCGCGATAGCCGCGCTGCAGCGTCGACAGCGCGCCGACGCCGGTGCTCTCTTCCTCGATAACAGATTGAAAGTGAATTCGTGCCGTCGGCTTGAAGCCCGCGGCCTTGATCGCATCGAGCGCATAGAGCGCGCCGATGGTGCCAGACTTCATGTCGCAGGCACCGCGGCCGAACATCTTGCCGTCCTTGATGACGGGCGAGAACGGCGGCGTGTCCCACAGTTCCAGGGGGCCGGCCGGCACCACGTCGCAGTGGCCCTGCAGGATCAGCGATTTGCCGCCATTCGTTTGCGGACGGTAGGTGCCCACCACCGAACGCGCCTTGGAGAAATCATGCTCGATCGGACCGAAGCCGCGCAGGTCCTTGAGATCGTCGACATCGATGTGCCAGTCATCGACCTCGTAGTCGCGCTCGCGCAGGAGGTCGCCGATCATGTCCTGGCACGGCCCCTCCGCCCCGCGGGTCGAAGGGATTGCGACAAAATCGCGTGTGGTGGCGAGTTGGGCCTCGAAGCCGGCATCGACGGCGTCAAGGATCCTCTGCTGCGTTTCGGCATTCATCAGGCAACTCCCGGCATTCCAATGGTTCCCAAGGAGCGCGCAAGCTAGCCGATTTCAGCCGTTCGGGTACTCCACAAAATAAGCATCCCGCAATGCATCTTCGAGCAGGCGGCCTTCCGAATAGCCATTCAGCGTCGCAGGCCGGCTGACGCCGTCGAGCAGGCGCGGGCACGGCTCCGGCGCGCCGAGCACGGTGCGCACCGGGATGCGCTCGGCATAGATCGGCAGCGCATAGTCCTCGTCGTCGTCGGCGACACCCTTGGCACGGACCTTGGCCGAGGCCTCCTCGATCTCCATCGCAATGAAGGAGGTCGCCTTGATCTCCTGCGTGTTGCTGGTCCGCAGGCTCGCCGTGCGGTCCGGAAAGAAGCGGTCGACCATCGCGATCACCGCGCGCTCCTTCTCCTCGGGGTCGGTGACGAGATAGGCGGTGCCGAATGCCATCACCGCACGGTAGTCTGCGGAGTGATTGAAGCCGCAGCGCGCCAGCACGAGGCTGTCGAGATGGGCGACCGTCAGACACACGCGCTCGCCCTTGGTCTGGCTGCGCAGCATCCGGCTCGCGCTCGAGCCATGCCAGTACAGCTTGGTGCCCTCGCGCCAGAAGAAGGTCGGCGTGCAATAGGGCTGGCCGTCGATCACGTAGGAGACGTGGCAGAGCATCGAGGAATCCAGGATGCGATGAACCGTGGCGTGGTCGTAGAAGCCGCGGTCGTGCCGGCGCTTCACCTGGTTGCGCACTGAGGTCGGATAGGAATTCGAAGTCTCGGTCTGGCTCACGGCCGCTCCTGCTCGGATAGGAAGAAATCTGGAAGCAGTTGTAGCGGCGCATTTGGTCTGCGATAGTTCCAATTCCATGCGAAATATTCCGACCAATTCTCTCCCCTCACCGGCCAAGCCTTCCTTGCCGACAAAGACCGAGCTGCCGCTCGACCTCACCGGCCCGCACGTTACGCCAAGCGCCTCCGCCGCACACCGGCTCTATCAGGCGCTGTGCGAGATGATCGTCTCCGGCCTCGTCAAGCCCGGCGAGCCGCTGCCGCCGTCGCGAACGCTGGCCAAGCAGACCGGCTTTCGGCGCAACGCCGTCGTCATCGCCTATGAGCGCCTGATCGCCGACGGCTTCGCCGAGGCGACCGTCGGCTCCGGAACGTTCGTCGCCGCGCGCATTCCCGCGCGCGCGGCCGAGCCGAACAAGCCGAAGGTCGTTGTCGAAACGCCCGGGCAAGGCGCCTTCGCGCTCGGCTGCACCCATATCGACGAACGCGCGGTGCAGCGTTTTCGCGCCTTCGTCGGCCGCCGCATGCGCGCCTTCGGGCCTGAACACCTTCACTATGGCGATCCCCGCGGCAGCCGCGAGCTGCGCGCGGCGATCGCCGATCATCTGTTGTCGGCGCGCGGCCTGCGCTGCGACCCCGATCAGATCATGCTGACGTCGGGCACGCTGCATGCGCTGCGCATCGTGCTGAGCGCGATCCTCAAGCCCAACGACCAGGTCTGGTGCGAGGACCCAGGTTACCCCGCCGCGCGAAAAACCATCGCGCATTGCGGCTATCGCGCCGTGCCGGTTCCGGTCGACGAGCACGGGATGCAGGTCGCCAAGGGACGCACTGCCGGCCCCAACGCGCGCGCGGCCTATGTCACGCCGTCGCATCAGTTTCCGCTGGGCGTGCAGATGTCGATGCCGCGGCGGCTCGAGCTTCTGGACTGGGCCAGGCAGGCCGGCGCATTCGTACTGGAGGACGATTACGACAGCGAGTTTCGCTATGACGGCGCACCGCTGATGTCGCTCGCCGGCATCGATCGCCTCCAGCGCGTGATCTACCTTGGCACGTTTGCCAAGACGCTGTTTCCCGGCCTGCGCATCGGCTATTGCGCCCTGCCCGAACGCCTGATCGCGGACGTGACGGCTGCGCGCGCGGCGCTCGACCGCTTCCCCGGCACGCTGATGGAAGGTGCGGTCGCCGACATGCTCAACTCCGGCGCCTTCGCCGCCAACCTCAAGCGCGTGCGAAAACTCTATCGCGACGCCCGCGATTTGCTGGCCGAAACGCTGGAAGCCGCATCCGATGGCGCGCTCTCGGTACCAGTGCCATCGCAGGGCCTGCATCTGGTCGCCCGGTTTGATCGCTCGGTCGACCTTTCGGTGGCAGCGCGGGCCAAGCACGCGGCCGGCGCGGAAGGCTGGCTCTTGGCCGACACCTATTCGCGCGCGCGCCCTCTGCCTGGCTTCGTGCTGGGATTTTCCGGCCACGCGGTTCCACAGCTCATCGCCTCCGCCGAACGGCTCGCGCGGGAATCGCGCACCGCCCTGCGCACGAGGAACAGATCCGCCCGGGGGCCCTGACAAAGGTTCACTATCAGAATCGCGAGCCCGTCCTTACATTGCGGTATCAATGCCGGGATCTTTCGCCATGCCTTTCCGCCGTGCAGCTTGCCTCTCAGTCCTGATCTCCGCCGCGCTAGTGACGACGGCGCACGCCGTCACGGTCGGACGCGAGCAGGACATCGTCGATCTCAAGCTAGGTCAGCGCGTGCAGGTGGATGACGGAACCTGCCCCGCCGGACAGGTCAAGGAAGTGCGCGGAACGAAGATGACCGATAAGGGCGTCGCGCGCACCAGCGCTTGCGTGCCGCGCTACGGTCCGAAGACGAAATAATTACTGCTTCGCCGGATCGAACATGCACTGCAAGGTCGGCTTGGCGATCTTGGTGAAGGTCGGACCGATCTCGCCCTGCTTGGACGTCGGCACCCAGTCGGTCTCGATGGTGGGCACGCCGGTCTCGCTGATGCCGCGCAACAGCGCTTCGCGCAGATCGCGGTCCTCGACGGCCGCCGCGGCGTGATCGTGCAGGCAGCCGCAGACTTCCTCGGGATGTTCCCACCGCCCCAGCATCCGCGGCGCGCACTGACGCACGAACTCAGTGCGGGGATCCGGTAACCTGGTGGGAGCGCGCACCTGCGCCTGGGCGGCATTGATCGTCAGAACGGACACGAACGCAGCGGCGCAAAATCGAACGATCATGATGGCCTTTATCGGCTGATTTTCTTGTTATCGATCAGAAACGCGCAGCAACCACGATCGACTGCGACGCCGTGGGGGTGATCGGCGAGCCGCTGTACTGGAAGGTGCCGACACCGGGAAGATTGCCGTCCGGCGCGCCCGCGAACGAAGGGCCTGCAATCACCAAACCGAAGGCAAGGATGAAGCTGAGCGCGCGCATGGTCTTGTCTCCGAATTCGGTGGCCGGCGATGCGCCGTCGTTCGTTGTGAAGCTGATAACCATGGGCGGTTTCGCGCGTGATGCGCCAAAAGCGCAAAATGGTTTCATCTCCGTGAGAATTGTTTCGTCGAGCCCGGGACGACGACATAATTCTCCGAAAAGACCAATCATTTCAGATGGGTCTCGCCGCAGATCAAAGTAGCCTGCCAAGTTCCGGCTGCGGTGCGCGACCACACCAGACGCAGCCGCCGTCATGCTCGCGCCTTACCCGCTTCACACGCATTTTACGTTTTTCTGCTGAATGGAACGGCAAACGAAGGCTGGGTCGAACCGAGGGCACGTCGGCCGCGACCCAAGCCATCGAAGCCAGGACGCCCGGATCACCGGGCGCGTTTACTTGAGGGATGGCCATTATGGTGGCGCAAGATCGCGCAATGCCGCGCGAGGCGGACCAACGGACGGACCGCGGAGATCAACGATCGAATCGCGTCGCCTCAGCCGGCGCGATGTCGTTGCAGTCTGGCCGCGGCTTTGAAGCCGCGCCACAAGCGTTCGTGCGCCTGACCGGCTCGCACCTTGTCAAACCGCGGGCCAGCCGCGCTGAGTGAACCCAAGCGCGGCACTGAGTGAACGCAAGCGCGTCACTGAGTGAAGAACTCGCCGCACTTCTGGACGTTTGCGTCCGTCGGTCCCCACGGCATGATCGGCACGGTCGAGGTCGAGTTCTTCGGCGAGCCCTCGATCAGCCTGTCCGAATAGACCATGTAGACCAGCACGTTGCGCTTGGCGTCGCAGCCGCGCACGATCTGCATCTTCTTGAAGAACAGCGAGCGGCGCTGACGGAACATGTCGTCGCCCTGCTCCATTTTGTTCTTGAACTTGATCGGGCCGACCTGGCGGCAGGCCAGCGAGATGTCCGAGACCTCCTCGGCAAGGCCCAGCCAACCCTTGAAGCCGCCCTTCTCCGGCACGGTGAAATGACAGGCGACGCCCTCGACTTCAGGATCGTCGAGACCATAGGTCGCGAGCTTGTCGTTCGGGCTCATCCATTTGAACACGGTGGAGCGGCGGAAGATCAGATCGGGCTCGTCGGCAGCCGAAGCGGACGCCGACTGCACGACCAGAGCCAGGAGGAAGAAAGCTAAGCCTTTCAATCGGATGCCAGAAAGACCGAGGAAACGAGATGACATGAAGTTCTCCGCTAACAAGTCGCCACAATGTAGGCATGAGGCAGCCGCTCAGGAAGACGACGGACAGACGGGCGCGGCCGCCGTTTACCGCTCCGTGAGGCTTTTTTGCTACGACTTGGACAAATGTAGCTGATGGCAGAACCGCCCTGCTGGTGAACGCGTATCCCCTCTGCGAGACTAACTTCTGATTTGGATTATGGATTCGAGGATGAACAGCGTGAACGGGTCGGGTTTTTCTGCCAAGCCGGCGCGGCTGTGGCAGGTCGCCATTTTGACGGCGGCGGGTGTGATCGGCGCGACCAGCCAGGCAGACGCTGCATTTTATTATTGGACGGATTATTCCGACGGGTCCTATTACGCCCGGCAGGACCGGCATCCCGAAATACCGCGCCAGAAGCCGCAGAAGCGCGGCGCTGCCGTCAAGAAGGAAGCTGTCGCCGGGAAGGAAGCCGGGACCAAGCCCCAAGGGCCGCTGGTCATCGTCGTCTCGATCGACCGGCAGAAGGTCACGGTCTACGACACCAACGGCGTGTTCGCGGAATCTCCGGTGTCGACAGGCATGAAGGGCCATTCGACGCCGATGGGTGTGTTCAGCGTCATCCAGAAGCACAAATTCCACCACTCCAACATCTATAGCGGCGCGCCGATGCCGTACATGCAGCGGATCACCTGGTCCGGTGTCGCCATGCATGCCGGCGTGCTGCCGGGTTATCCGGCCTCGCATGGCTGCATCCGCATGCCGATGGCGTTCGCGGTGAAGATGTGGAACTGGACCAGGATGGGCGCGCGCGTCATCGTCGCGCCCGGCGAGATGACGCCGCACAGCTTCTCCCATCCCCTGCTCGCCTCCGTGCGCGTGCCGCCGCCTGCCGCCAGCCTCGAGCCGCAGACCAATGTCGGCGACAAGGCCGACAAGGGCGCCGCGCTGACCAAAGGCGCCGAGACCAAAACTGCCAGCGCCGACAGCGTGCTCGAGCTGCGCACGTCCGTCGGACACGTCGTGATGTCGGGTGTGACCACGGGCAATGCGTCAGCCCGCGACGAAGCCGCCGTGCCGGCCGACAAGACCAAGACGGCCGAGGCATCCGACGCCGCCAAGCCTCAATCGGAGGAAGCCGCCAAGCCGGCTAGCGACGACAAGCCGGCCACCGACAAGGTCGAAGCTGTCAAGACCGAGCCGGTCAAGACGGAAGCCGCGGACTCCGCGAAGACGCCCGATGCGCCGGCCACTGCACCTGCGCTCGCCGCCTCGCCCGACGCGAAGAAGGATGACGGCCGCGTTGCCGAACCGGCGGCGGCCGCAAAGCCGGAAGCGCCCAAGCGGGCCGGCCAGATCGCCGTCTTCATCAGCCGCAAGGATTCCAAGCTCTACGTACGGCAGAATTTCGCGCCGTTGTTCGAGGTCCCGATCACGATCGCCACGAGCGACCGTCCGCTCGGCACGCATATCTTCACCGCCGAGCTCGACAAGACCGACTCCAATGCGCTGCGTTGGTCGGTGGTGTCGCTTCCGGTCTCCGCCCGTTCCGCGGCCCGCGAGGACGACAGCCGCCTCACGCGCCGCAAGGGTGACGCTGCGGTGATCCCCGTCGCCGCCAAGCCTGTGGCTGCCAAGCCCGTGGTCACGCCGGACAGCCCGGCCGCGGCCCTCGACCGCGTCTCTATCCCCGCCGACACCATGGCGAAGATCAACGAGATGCTGACATCCGGCGGCTCGATCATCATCTCGGACCAGGGCATCAACCAGGGCGAGACCGGCGAAGGCACCGACTTCATCGTCCGCCTGTACTGACCTGTTTCACGGCGCGTCGATAACGCGGTGTTGACGAGGCAGGTCGCAGCGGCGGAGTAACATCCGGCCCGGATCATTTCGGGGGACGCCGTCATGATGAATCGCAGAACCGTGCTCACCGCGGCGCTTGCAGGCATGCTCGCGCCGGCAACGCGCGCACTGGCCGATGGCGGCATGAGCCGGATCTCGGCCTACGCCTTTTCCTTCCCCGCTTTGTCCGGCGACGACATCCGCCTTGCCGCCTTCACTGGCAAGCCGCTGCTGGTGGTCAACACCGCATCGCTCTGTGGCTACACGCCGCAATATGCCGGCCTGCAGGAGATCTGGAACGAGTTTCGTGCGCGCGGGCTCACCGTGATCGGCGTGCCCTCCAACGATTTCGGCGGCCAGGAGCCGGGCGGCAGCAGCGAGATCACCGAGACCGCGCACCACCAATATGGTGTTACCTTTCCGATCGCAGCCAAGGTGAACGTCGTCGGAGCAAAGCGCATCCGTTCTACAAATGGGCCGCCGATGCGCGCCCGCGCGAAGTTCCGCGCTGGAACTTCCACAAATATCTGATCGGCCGCGACGGCTACATCGTCGAGGTCTTTCCGTCCGCGGTCGAACCGGCCGACACGCGGATCAAGACGGCCATTGCCAGGACGCTGGCCGACAGTTGACGCGCGGCGCCCCAATCCGGCTGGGCACAATTGTGGCGGGATGCCAAACAGCCGTTGCAATGGCGATGGCCCACCATCTAGGCTAGGATCGTTTGGGGCAGGACGGTTTTTGCCGGGGGCGAAAAGCAGCGGCGGAACAACGGGATCAATCTCGAGGACAACACCATGCGTGTGGCGGCAGGACTGATTTTGGCAAGCGCGATGTCGGTTGCGATGACCGGCGCAGCATGGTCGCAGACCCCGGCCGCAAAGCCCGCAGCTGCGACGCAAGCCGCACCCGCGGCGACGCCGGCAGCGGCTGCGCCTGCTGCCGCTCCGCCAGCAGCTCCCGCGGCCGCCGCCGCGCCGGCAGGCTTCGTCAATCCGCCTCCGCCCAAGCAGGCGCCGCAGCCGGCCCGCGCGGCTTGCAACACGCCGGGCGCGCTCGGTGTCGCCCGCACCGTCGAGATCGACACCACGGGCGGTCCGGGCTTCGGCTTCGAGCATTTCAAGGAGCTCGACTTCCTGCGCGACAAGGAGGTGGTACTGACCTTCGACGACGGCCCCTGGCCCAAGAACACGCCCGCTGTGCTGAAGGCGCTCGCCGACGAATGCACCACCGGCATCTTCTTCTCGATCGGCAAGCACGCGACCTATGAGCCCGAGATCCTGAAGCAGGTCTACAACGCCGGCCACACCGTTGGCACCCACACCTGGTCGCACGCCAATCTCAACAACAAGAAGCTTAACGAAGCGCAGCGCAAGGAAGAGATCGAGAAGGGCCTGTCCGCGGTGAAGTGGGCGCTCGGCGGCATCTCGCCCTCGCCGTTCTTCCGCTTCCCGGCGCTTCAGCATCCGCCGGAGATGGTCACCTATCTCGGCAACCGCAACACCGCGATCTTCTCCTGCGATATCGACTCTTTCGACTTCAAGGCTTCCAAGCCCGAGAAGGTGGTCGAGACCGTGATGAAGAAGCTCGACACCAAGGGCAAGGGCATCATCCTGATGCACGACTTCCAGAAGCACACGGCGGAGGCCCTGCCCGAGCTGCTCAAGCGCCTGAAGGCGGGTGGCTACAAGGTGGTGGCGATGCGCGCCAAATTCCCGGCCTCGTCGCTGCCCGAATACGACCAGGAGCTGCTCAAGGACGCCAAGCTGCCGACGGTGAGCCAGCGCCCGGTCAATTCCGTGGTGACGACCGTTTCCGAATAGACGGCCATTGTCTTTCCGTATCGAAGGCTACGTCATCGTCTCGGCGGACGGCATGCTCGCCGACGCCGGCCACGTCATGCCCGACAGCCTGAAGTTCGACGGCGACAAGCTGTTCTTCGAGCAGGCGCTCGATCGCGCCGCGCTGATCGTGCACGGCCGCAACTCGCATGAGCAGCAGCCGAATTCGCCGAAGCGCAAGCGGCTGATCCTGACCCGCAAGATCAAGGCGCTCTCCGTCGATCCGGAGATGCCGAACGCAACGCTGTGGAATCCGAAACAGGCGAGCTTCGAGGAGGCCTGCGCCTTTGCCGATGTCGCCTCCGGCATGGTCGCCATCATCGGCGGCCCCGCCGTGTTCGAGATGTTCATGGGCCGCTACGATACCTTCTGGCTGTCGGAAGCCCCGCATGTGCGCCTGCCCGGCGGCGAAGGCTGCTTCGTCGGCGTGCCCCAGCGGAGCCCGCATGAGGTGCTGGCGTCGCACGGCCTGAAGCCGGGCACGCCGTATCTGCTCGACGCGGCGCATGAGGTGACTGTGACACCCTGGCGCCGAACGTAGGCCGTCAGACGTCCCCGTACGCCGCCTCGGCCGGACGCGTGGTGCGGCCGTATCCCATGATCATGAACAAGGCGCCGATGATCGAAAGGTTCTTCAGCGCGTCGACCACCATCTTCGCGTTGTCGGGCGGCGCCTGGTTCCAAAAATCGTCGAACAGCACGGTCGCGACCGCGACATAGACGATCAGCAGCATCGCGAAGAACCGCGCGCCGAAATTCAGCGCGATCATCAGCCCCGCGATGATCTCGAGCGCGCCGACCGCGATCGCCAGCAGTTGCGGCGTGGTCATGGCGGTGGCCGTCTCCACCTGCTTGGCGTAAGGGGCGACGATGTCGGGCACCACGACCTTGGTGGCGATGAAGTCGGCCGTCGCCTGGATGGCAAAGAGCTTGGTCGCGCCCGTGTAGATGAACAGCACGGCGAACAGGATTCGCCCGAAAGTCACGAACGCTGGCATGATCGGCCTCTTGGCAAAGCGCTAAGCACGGAACGCGCAAGGATTATGAAGAGTTGCGCGCCGCTTTACAAACGGGGAAATGGAGAACTGAAAGTAATTCAACGTTGGCGAGGCGGACGGTGTAGTGGCGCTCGCTACCGGAGTCGAACTACCGGGACGAATTCGACCACCACTCTCTCTCTGCGTCATGGCCGGACTTGTCCCGGCCATCCACGGCCTGTCCCGCGGCACGAAGATCGTGGATGCCCGGGACAAGCCCGGGCATGACGATTCGGAGAATCTTACTTGAACGGTCCCTTACGTAAACAGCGTCGGCTGCCGGGCCGCGCGCTCCTGCGCTTCGACCACGGCGACGGCCGTCATGTTGAGGATGCCGCGTGCCGTCACCGACGGCGTCAGGATATGCGCCGGGCGCGCCGGGCCGATCAGGATCGGGCCGACGGGGAGCGCGTCCGCCAGCGACTTGATCATCTGATAGGCGACGTTGGCGGTGTCCAGCGTCGGCATGATCAGGATGTTGGCCTCGCCCTCGAGATTGGAATGCGGCAGCACCATTTTTCGCGCGGCAGCGGAGAGCGCAGTATCGCCCTGCATCTCGCCGTCGGCCTCGATCTCCGGATGCTTTTCCTTGAGCAGCTGGGTCGCGCGGCGCATCTTGCGCGAGGAATCGGTGTCGTAGCTGCCGAAATCCGAGTGCGAGACGAAGGCGATCTTCGGCTTGATGTTGAAGCGCTGAACGTGGACCGCGGCGAGCGAAGCGATCTCGGCGAGTTCCTCCGCGCTCGGATTGGGGCGAACTTGCGTGTCGGCGATGAAGAAGGCGCCCTTGCTGGTGATCAGCAGTGCCAGCGCCGCGTAGTCGCTGATGCCCGGGCAAAAACCAACGATCTCGCGGACATGGCGAAGATGGCTCATGTATCGGCCCTCGACGCCGCAGAGCATCGCATCCGCCTCCCCGCGCGTCACCGCGAGCGCAGCGATGACCGTGTTGTTGGTACGCACCACCGTGCGCGCCGCATCCGGCGTCACGCCCCTGCGGCCGGCGACCTCGACATAGGACTGCACGTAGGAACGGTAGCGCGGATCGTCCTCGGGATTGACGAGGTCGAAATCCTTGCCGGCGCGGATGGAGAGGCCGAAGCGCTGGATGCGCGCTTCCACGACCGAAGGACGGCCGACCAGGATCGGCCGCGCCAGGTTCTCCTCAAGCACCACTTGCGTGGCGCGCAGCACGCGCTCGTCCTCGCCTTCGGCGTAGATCACGCGCACCGGCTGGGTCTTGGCCTTGGCGAACATCGGCTTCATGACGAGGCCGGAGCGGAAGGCGAAGCGCTCGAGCAGCGCGGTGTACTCGTCGAAATTGGTGATGGGCCGCGTCGCCACCCCCGACTCCATCGCCGCCTTCGCCACCGCCGGCGCGATGCGCAAAATCAACCTGGGATCAAACGGGCTCGGGATCAGCGAGCCAGGGCCAAAACCCTGCGTCTCGCCAGTGTCGAAACCCTGGGCGACCGCATCCGACGGCGCCTCGCGCGCGAGCTGCGCGATGGCCTCGACGGCGGCGTGCTTCATCTCCTCGTTGATGGCGCTGGCGCCGACATCGAGCGCGCCGCGGAAGATGAAGGGAAAGCAGAGGACGTTGTTGACCTGGTTCGGATAGTCGGAGCGGCCGGTGCAGATCATGGCGTCAGGGCGCACCTTGCGCGCCTCCTCCGGCATGATCTCCGGGGTCGGGTTGGCGAGCGCCATGATCAGCGGCTTGTCGGCCATCGCCTTGGCCATCTCCGGCTTGAGCACGCCGGGCGCCGAGAGACCGATGAAGATGTCGGCACCGCCGATGACGTCGCCGAGCGTCCGCTTGTCAGTCTTCTGCGCATAGACCGCCTTCCAGCGGTCCATCGTTGTGTTGCGGCCCTCATGCACGAGGCCGTCGATGTCGCAGACCCAGATGTTCTTGCGCTGCGCGCCCATCGACACCAGAAGATTGAGCGTCGCGATCGCCGCGGCCCCTGCCCCGGACGCCACGATCTTGACGTCGGACAGTTTCTTGCCGTTCAGCCTGAGGCCGTTGGTGATGGCGGCGGCGACGATGATGGCGGTGCCGTGCTGATCGTCATGGAAGACCGGGATCTTCATGCGCTCCTTGAGCTGCGCCTCGATCTCGAAGCATTCCGGTCCGCGGATGTCTTCCAGATTGATGCCGCCGAAGGTCGGTTCGAGCGCCGCCACAGTCTCGACCACGCGATCGATGGTGTCGGCGGCGATCTCGATGTCGAACACGTCGATGCCGGCGAATTTCTTGAACAGGACGGCCTTGCCCTCCATCACCGGCTTGGATGCCAGCGGGCCGATATTGCCGAGGCCGAGCACGGCGGTACCGTTGGAGACCACGGCGACCAGATTGGCGCGGGTGGTCAGCGTGGCGGCTTCCGCCGGGTTCTTGGCGATCTCGGTGCAGGCCGCGGCGACGCCCGGCGAATAGGCCAGCGCGAGGTCGCGCTGGTTGGCAAGCGGCTTGCTTGCCTGGATCTCGAGCTTTCCAGGGCGCGGCAGACGATGGTAGGCGAGCGCCGCCTGGTGGAGATCATCAGAATAGGACGACATGCGGTGTCTCGCCTCGCGTTACCGGCCTCAAAAATGCACGATCCGAAAGCGGCTGTCCAAGCGGACCGTATTTCCGGGTCATGGAAACGGGATGAAGCACGCCGGGCGCCCCGGTGGCAACATCCGATTGCGCGCCCATCAACAGGGCGCGCGGTCAAATATTTGAAAACCATAGCTTTCCCTGGACCGCGCGGCGTTTCGCGAATATGGCAGGTTGCGCGGTGCAAAACGAGCAACTGGAGCTGGGAATGAAGCGAATCCTGATCGGCCTGATCGTGGCAGCCGTACTCGGCGCGGGCGGATGGATCGGCTTCAACCTCTACGTCCAGCATCGGGCGACGAGTGAGGTCGAGGCGGCGTTCGAGCAGTTACGCGCAGGCGGCGGCAAGGCGAGCCATGGCAAGATCGGGTTCGAACTTGGGACGCGCACGCTGACGATCGAGGATATCACGATCGCTCCCGGCGAGCAGCCGCAGGCGCAGATCAAGATAGCCGGCATCAAGGGCGCCGGCGTTCGCCTGATCGACGATAACAGCTTCTCGGCCGACAGCATCGACGTCACGGGTTTCGAAGTCGCGCTGGACCAGGTCGGCGCCGCGAAGCTGAAGGCGTCCTACAAGATTCCGCAACTCACCTTGCGTGACTATGCCGGCCCCGTTCACGCCGGCAATGCGCCGACGGGCGGATCCCTGATCGAGCTTTACCGTTATGTACTCGATCAGTACGCCAGCATCACGGCATCGTCAGTCACGGCTCCGACGCTGACGATGACCTTCGATGCGAGCGGCAGCGCCGCCGGCAGCGGCGAGGTCGCCTATTCCGGGCTGGCAATCCAGAATCTCAAGCGCGGCAAGATCGATGCCATGAAAGCGGACCGCGCCGTCTTCACCATCGACGTGCCGCAACCGGGCAAGCAGGACAAGCTGACCGGCGACCTCTCCAACGTCGTCGTCAACGATTTCGACGCGACCGCGATCGCCGCGGCGCTCGATCCGCAGAAGACCGGCGACGACAGCTATCATCGCGTCTACCGCCAGATCTCGGCCGGCCCCTATGTGCTCAAATCGACCCAGGGCATTCGGATGGACATCGACGGTATCACCTTCGAGGACATCGCGGTGCAACCGTCAAAATTCCGGCCGGCCGAAATCATTGCGCTATTGCCGACGGACCGGTCGGTGGTCCCGACCGTCGCACAATCGCGCGAGATGATGGAGAAGCTCGCCGGGTTCTATGAAGGCTTTCGCATCGGCAAGATCGAGGTCGGCAAGACATCCATGGGCACGCCGCAAGGGATGGCCAGGATCAATGCCGTCAGATACCGGGAGGGTGAGTTCGCGGTCGAGGGCGTCGATACGCCCTCGCCGCAAGGGCAGTTCAAGATGGAGCGGTTCGCGCTGAAATCGTTCAGCGCGGCAAACCTGATGCGCTGGGCGGCGGGGCTCAGCAGCCACGGGCAGCCGCCCTCGCCCGATCAGATGCTCGGCCTGTTCCGCGTGCTCGAAGGCGCGGAGATCAAGGGCGTGGTGGCGCCCTACAAGAATACGCGGCAGTTCGTCACCATCGACACGATCAGGCTGAACTGGGGCCAACTGGTCGGATCGATTCCGAGCAAGGCCAATCTGGTCGTGAGGATGGTCGCGCCGACAGATCCCGCCAATCCGGCGCAGCGGCCGCTGATCATGGCAGGCGTGGACAAGCTCGCGATCGACCTCGATCTCGGTGCGGCCTGGACGGAATCGTCCGGCGCATTCGCGCTCGCGCCGGCCACGCTCGATCTCGGCAACCTTGCCAAGGCGCAGGCCCGCTTTGGGCTTGCCAATGTCCCGCGCAGCCTGTTCACGACCGACCCGGTGCAGGCGATGGGCCAGGCGGCGCAGGTCGAGACCGGCACGTTCGAGCTCTCGCTGCGCGACAGCGGCGTGGTCGATCTCGTCGTGGCGCAGTTCGCGCGCATGCAGGACGTCAGCCGCGACGCCGCACGCGGCGCCATCGTCGCGATGATCAGGGCGCAGGGTGAGAAGATCACAGGGGCCAATGGCGACGTGAAAATGGCGGTCGATGCGCTCGCCGGTTTCGTGGAGACGTCAGGGCAGACGCTGACCGTCAAGCTAACGCCCCGCGCCAAGGTGCCGCTGATGCAATTGATGCAGCTGTCGCAAAGCGACCCCGAGGGCGCACTGGCGCAGTTCAGGATCGAGGCGTCGACGGGATTGTAGCTCTCGTGTCCCGGACGCGCCTCGGCACGCAGTGACGCTGCGCGTCCGGGAGAAAGCCTGCTGTGCCGAAATGTGGGCCCCGGCTCAGCAGCGCATCACTGCGTGCTGCGCTGCGTCCGGGGCACGCACCACTCACTTCTGCGGCAGGTTCACCCGCACATGCAGCTCGCGAAGCTGTTTTGTGGTCGCATCCGACGGCGCGCCCATCAGCAAATCCATCGCCTGCTGGTTCATCGGGAACAGCGAGATCTCGCGCAAATTCGTGGTGCCGCACAGCAGCATCACGATGCGGTCGACGCCCGCGGCCATACCGCCATGCGGCGGGGCGCCGTACTGGAAGGCGCGGTACATGCCGCCGAAGCGGTCGACCACTTCCTGCTCGCCGTAACCTGCGATCTCGAACGCCTTCACCATCGCCTCCGGCACATGGTTACGGATGCCGCCCGAAGCGATCTCGTAGCCGTTGCAGGTGATGTCGTACTGGAACGCCTTGATGGTGAGCGGGTCCTGGCCCTTCAGCGCGTCGAGGCCGCCCTGCGGCATCGAGAACGGGTTGTGCGAGAAGTCGACCTTCTTGTCATCCTCGTTGTACTCGTACATCGGGAAGTCGACGATCCAGGCGAGCTCGAACCGCTCCTTGTCGGTGAGGTTCAGTTCCTCGCCGACCTTGTTGCGGGCGAGCCCTGAAAACTTCCAGAACTTGTCGGGATCGCCGGCGACGAAGAAGGCGGCATCGCCTTCCTTCACGCCGATCTGTGCGCGGATCGCAGCGGTGCGCTCAGGCCCGATGTTGTTCGCAAGGGGACCTGCACCCTCGTCGCCCTCGCGCCACATGATGTAGCCGAGGCCAGGCTGGCCCTCGCCCTGCGCCCACGAATTCATGCGGTCGCAGAACGCGCGGCTGCCGCCGCCCGGTGCGGGGATCGCCCAGACCTGGTTCTTGGGGTCTTCGAGCATGCGCGCAAAGACCTTGAAGCCGGAGCCGCGGAAGTGCTCGGAGACGTCCTGCATCTCGATGGGGTTGCGCAAATCCGGCTTGTCGCTGCCGTATTTGCGCAAGGCCTCGGCGAACGGAATCCGGCGCCAGTTCTTGCTCACCGGCTTGCCCTTGGCGAACTCCTCGAACACGCCGGTGATCACGGGCTCCATCGCCGCGAACACGTCTTCCTGAGTCACAAAGCTCATCTCGACGTCGAGCTGGTAGAACTCGCCCGGCAGACGGTCGGCACGCGGGTCCTCGTCGCGGAAGCAGGGCGCGATCTGGAAATAGCGGTCGAAGCCCGACATCATCAGCAGCTGCTTGTACTGCTGCGGCGCCTGCGGCAGCGCGTAGAACTTGCCGGGATGGATGCGCGACGGCACCAGGAAGTCGCGTGCGCCTTCCGGCGAGGACGCGGTCAGGATCGGGGTGTTGAACTCGAAGAAGCCCTGCCCCTCCATGCGCCGGCGCATCGACTTGATGATCTCGACGCGCGTCATGATGTTCTGGTGCAGCTTCTCCCGGCGCAAATCGAGGAAGCGGTACTTCAGGCGGATGTCTTCAGGATATTCCTGGTCGCCGAACACCGGCAGCGGCAGATCGCCGGCCGGACCCAGCACCTCGATCTCGGTGACGTAGATCTCGATCTTGCCGGTCGGCAGATCGTCATTGTCGGTGCCCTCGGGGCGGCGGCGGGCCTTGCCGTCCATCCGCACCACGAATTCCGAGCGCAGCTTCTCGGCCAGCGAGAACGCCGGCGAGTCCGGATCGACCACGCACTGGGTCAGGCCGTAATGGTCGCGCAGGTCGATGAACAGCACGCCGCCATGGTCGCGAACGCGATGGACCCAGCCTGACAGGCGGACCGTCTCGCCGATGTTGCTCTCGCGGAGCGCGCCGCATGTATGTGACCGGTAGCGATGCATGGTCGTCCCAAAAATGATGTCGGAGGAAGCGAATCGGACGGCCTGTCATGGCCGGTCCGAGATTGCGGCAGGGTTTACCCGACGAGACCCGAGGCGGCAACCAAGGGAACGGGCTGTTTTGGGCCGGAAGCGCCCAATTTTGTCCAATCTGGGCTCATCCCTTTGCCATCAGGCGTTCCAGCCCTATCTTGAGGCCATGACGGTGCATTTCCCCTTCCAGAACTCCTATTCGGCGCTGCCGGACAGCTTCTTTGCCCGCGTCGCGCCGACCCCGGTCGCCGCCCCCCGGCTGATCAAGCTGAACCGCCCGCTGGCGGTCCAGCTCGGGCTCGATCCTGACCTGCTAGAGACCCCGGAGGGCGCGGCGATCCTGGCCGGCAAAACGGTTCCCGCCGGCGCCGATCCCATCGCCATGGCCTATGCCGGACATCAGTTCGGGCAGTTCGTGCCGCAGCTCGGCGACGGCCGCGCCATCCTGCTCGGCGAGGTCATCGACAGCGACGGCATCCGCCGCGACATCCAGCTCAAGGGCTCGGGCCCCACCCCGTTCTCCCGCCGCGGCGACGGCCGCGCCGCGCTCGGACCTGTGCTGCGCGAATACATCGTCAGTGAAGCCATGTATGCGCTGGGCATCCCGACCACCCGCTCGCTCGCCGCCGTCGTCACCGGCGAGCACGTCATCCGCGAGACCGCGCTGCCCGGCGCGGTGCTGACGCGTGTTGCTTCCAGCCATATCCGCGTCGGCACCTTCCAGTTCTTCGCCGTGCGCCGTGACACCGATGCGATCCGCCGGCTCGCCGACCACGTCGTCGCCAGGCACTATCCCGAACTAGTCGGCGCCGAGCGGCCCTACCATGCGCTGCTCGCCGGCGTCGTCGCGCGCCAGGCCGATCTCGTCGCGCGCTGGCTGCTGGTCGGCTTCATCCACGGCGTCATGAATACCGACAACAGCTCCATCTCCGGTGAGACCATCGATTACGGACCCTGCGCCTTCATGGACGCCTACAACCCTTCGCAGGTGTTCTCCTCGATCGACGAGATGGGCCGCTACGCCTATGCCAACCAGCCGCGTATCGCGCTGTGGAATCTGACGCGCCTCGCCGAATGCCTGCTGCCGGTGTTCTCCGACGAGCAGGAGAAGGCGGTCGCGGAGGCCCAGGACATCCTCGGCGCGTTCTCCGACCAGTTCAGCGCGGCTTATCAAGCCGGCCTGCGCAAAAAGGTCGGCCTGTTCACGGAGCGCGACGGCGACGACGCGCTGATCCAGGACCTGTTAGATGCCATGGCGAAGAACCAGGCCGACTTCACCCTCAGCTTCCGCAATTTGGGCCATGCCGCCGTTGATGACAGTGCGGATGCGCGCGCGCAGTTCATGGAGCCCGCAGCCTTCGACGAATGGGCCGGCCGCTGGCGCGCACGCATCGCGCTGGAGCCGCAGAGCGCGGCCGAGCGGCAGGCGGCCATGCACGCCGTCAATCCCATGTTCATCCCGCGCAACCACCGCGTCGAGGCCGTGATCCAGGCCGCCGTCAACGACGACAATTACGCGCCATTCGAGGAATTAGTGAAGGTGCTGGCGAAACCGTTCGACGACCAGCCGGATTACGCCGCCTATGCCGATCCACCGCTGCCGGACCAGCGGGTGTTGCAGACGTTCTGCGGGACGTAGCCACAAACCCGGTGCGTAGGGTGGATTAGCCGAAGGCGTAATCCACCACTTCTCTCGAAGCCGGAAAGTAAAGAGGTGGATTACGCTTCGCTAATCCACCCTACAGATTGGCGCGGCTATCACGTCCGCTCTCCGAACTCGCCGATGAACTGAGTGTCTCCGCCCCAATCCTCCGGAAGCAGTTCTGCACGAACATCGCGGTGAAATGACGAATACGGCCAGTCGCAGACTCGCGACACATGCCCGTGCTTGACGGGATTGTAATAACAATACTCGACGTGGCGGGCGTAGTCGGCCTCGTCCCGGATCAGGTGCTCCCAGAACCGTCGCTGCCATATGCCGCGTTCATTCCGTGAGAAACGGACAGCGCTCAGCCGCTCGGTCACCGGGAGTGCTTTGGCGAAACGAGAGTTGATCAAGCGCCAGCGCACCGAAAAATCGGCGTCGCCCGACGGCAGCTTCCAGATTGCGCGGAGATGGTCCGGCAGAACCACGAAAGCATCGATTGCGAAGGGGTGGCTCTGTCGCGTTGCGGCGACCGTGTCTCGTAGGCTCTCAATCTGGTCGGTCAAAAGAGCTTTCCGCCGATCGAGCAGGTTCACGGTAAAGAACCAGCATCCTCCCGGGACGAATGCGCGGCGGTAGTCGGACATCGCCCACCGATAGCACAACTTGAAGTTGGCTCACTGTGGTGGATTACGCCTTCGGCTAATCCACCCTACGAAGCGAGCACTGTGGACGCAGGAACCGCTGTCATCAAACTGAAACACACGCCCTCTAACCGCCTGTCAGGGTCGTCTTGCCGGAGGCGCCCATCCTCCAACGGTCCCGACAAAGCGCGCCATGCCCTTCAAATTCATCCACATCACCGACACGCATCTGGCGAACCCCGGCTTGAAGCTCTACGGCCTCGACCCGCGCGCCCGGCTGGACGCTGCGATTGCCGACATCAACAAGCATCAGTCCGACGCGGCGTTCGCGGTCGTGACCGGCGACCTCACGCATTGGGGCGAGCCGGAGTCCTACGCCAATTTCGCCGACGCGATGGCCGCGCTCAAAATCCCTTACATTGCCATGGTCGGCAATCACGACAAGCGCGTGACTTGCCTCGATAGCCTGAAGGCCGCGCCGCGCGATTCAAACGGCTTCGTGCAGGGCACGCGGACCACCGAGCACGGCCTGTTCGTCTTCCTCGACACGCTGGACGAGACCAGCCACGCCGGCGAGATGTGCGCCAAGCGCTTCGACTGGCTCGCGAAGACGCTCGCGGCTGCGCCTGCCGACCAGCAATTCGTCGTGTTCATGCATCACCCGCCCTTCCCGATCGGCGTCCATGCGATGGACGAGATCGGGCTGAAGCAGAGCGCCGAATTTGCCGAGGTGATCGCACCCTATCGCGCCCGCATCCGCCATCTCTTCTTCGGCCATGTGCACCGTCCCATCTTCGGCAGCTACGGCAAGATCCCGTTCTCGACCTTGCGCGGCACCAACCACCAGGTCTGGTTCGAGCTCGACGCCAACGCGCCGCACCTCGCCAGCCACGAGCCGCCGGCCTATGGCGTCGTGCTGATCGACGACGAGAATCTCGTCGTGCACAGCCACGACTTCCTCGACGAAAGTCTGCGCTTCCCGTTCGAACCACCCGTGGGAACGGACGGCCGCGACTATGCGCTCAATTTCCCGGCGCGGTGAGATGAGCCTCGCCGAACCCGCGGCTCTTCCGGTCGCGACCTCGGCGGCGCCGCGCCTGGACGTCCTGAAGCGCCTCGGCACGCGCTTCAGAGCTTCGCTGCCCGCCTATCTCCTGTTGCTGCCCTCGCTGGTCTTCCTCGCGCTGTTCACCTATGGCGCGATGGGCCGCGTGCTCGTCGATGCGCTCTACCAGCGCGCCACGCCGAAGGCGCCGGTCCGCTTCATCGGTCTCGACAACGTCGCAGCGGTGCTGGCCGACCCCGCTTTCTCCGGCGCGGTCGTCAACAATCTCGTCTATGCTGTGGGCACCGCGGTCCCCAGCATCGGCCTCGCGCTCTTGTTCGCGCTGGCGCTGTCGCGCACCAACGCCGTGAGCAGCGCGCTGCGCACGGCACTGTTCCTGCCGGTGCTGATCCCGATGGTCGCGGCCTCCGCGCTGTTCATGTTCATCTTCCTGCCCAATGTCGGCCTGCTCGACTACTACATTGGCCGCTTGCTTCCGGTGCTGCCGAACTGGCTCGGCGACCCCGATATCGCGCTTTACGCGATCATGGTCATCACGATCTGGAAGAACGCGGGCTATTACATGCTGTTCTTCCTCGCCGGCCTCCAGGCCGTGCCCGAAGACGTGATGGAGGCCGCACATCTCGACGGCGCCGGGCCTTACATGCGCCTGCGCCACATCATCCTGCCGGAGCTCAAGCCCACTTTCCTGTTCGTTACCGTGATCGCCACGCTCAACGCGGTGACGCAGGTCGACCACGTCTTCGTCATGACCCAGGGCGGACCGTCGAACTCGACCAACCTCGTGCTGTTCTACATCTACCAGCAGGCGGTCGAGCATTACGACGTCGGCAAGGCCTCGGCCGCGACGCTGCTGACTCTCGCCGCACTGATGGGCCTCACCGCGCTCTCCTTCCGCACCATGGCCAACCGCGAGGGCGGGCCATGAAGCTGTTCGACCGCCTGTTCAGGGACGCCCCGCTCGCCACAAGGGGCGAGATCACGCCCAAGCTCGGCTTCCTGCTGACCGTGCTGCTCGCGATCGTCTGGCTCATCCCGTTCCTGTGGATGGTCGTGGCGACGCTGCGCCCGGCCTCCGACGGCATCAACGCCATGGCCGAGTTGATGCCGAGCCTGAAGCCGACGCTCGACAATGTCAGGGATGCCTGGGAGATCGGCGATTTCCCGCGCTACACGCTCAACACCACGATCATCTGCGCCGGCATTCTGCTGGTGCAGTTCGCCACGATCACGCTGGCGGGCTTTGCCTTCGCCCGCCTCGCCTTCGTCGGCAAGACGCTGATCTTCTATCTGTTCCTGATGCAGCTGATGCTGGTGCCGGTGCTGCTGATCGTACCGAACCTGTCGCTGGTGGCGCAGCTCGGCCTCTACGACACGCTCACCGGCGTGATGATGCCGTTCTTCGCCTCCGCCTTCGGCACCTTCCTGATGCGGCAGGCGTTCGAAGCCATTCCGACCGAACTGGAAGACGCCGCGCTGATCGATGGCGCCAGCCTGTTCCAGCGCATCCGCCACATCTACGTGCCGCTGTCGGTGCCGAGCTTCTCGGCCTTCGCCATCATCTCCGTCACCAGCCACTGGAACGACTTCCTGTGGCCGCTGATGGTGATCAACTCGCCGGACAAGCGGCCGCTCACGGTCGGGCTCTCGGTCTTCACCAAGACCGCGGAGGGCACGCAAGCGTGGGGCACCATCGCCGCCGGCACGCTGATGGTGATCGCGCCGCTGCTCATCACCTTCCTGATCTTCCAGAAGCGCTTCATCAGCTCTTTCGTCACCTCAGGCATCAAATAGGAGATTCTTCGATGCTGTTTTCCCGCAGGCTCATGCTGGGCCTCGCCATGGCAGGCTCTATGGCAGGCGCCCTCGCCTTTCCGGCTCTCGCCGGCGAAGGTCCGACCGAAATTGATCTGTTCTTCCCCGTCCCCGTCGACGGCAAGCTCGCCCGCGACATGGGCACCTTGATCAAGGAGTTCAACGAGACCCATCCGGACGTCAAGGCAACCGCGGTCTACACCGGCTCCTATGACGACACGCTGATCAAGACGCGCGCTGCGATCAAGGCCGGCAAGCCGCCGTCCGCCGTGATCATGTCGGCCAACTTCCTGCTCGACATGCAGATCGAGAACGAGCTCACCAATCTCGATGCCCTGATCAAGGCCGACGGCACCACCAAGGAGCAGTTCCTCGGCCAGTTCTTCCCCGCGCTGCAGGGCAACGCGGTGATCAACCGCTCGGTCTACGGCGTGCCGTTCCACAATTCGACGCCGCTGCTCTACATCAACGCCGACAAGGCCAAGGAAGCCGGCCTCGATCCGAACAAGCCGCCGCAGACCTGGGCCGAGCTCACCGACTGGGCCAAGAAGCTCACCAAGCGCGAGGGCGACAAGGTGACCCAATGGGGCATTGCGATTCCCTGCGCGTATGACTATTGCGGCTGGATGATGGAAACGCTGACCATGAGCAATGGCGGGCGCTACTACAACGAGGAGTTCGGCGGCGAGGTCTATTACGACACGCCCTCGATGCTGGGCGCACTGACCTGGTGGAACGACCTTGTCACCAAGCACAAGGTCCATGCGCCCGGCGCCACGCCCGGCCCTGCCGTCAGCACCTCTTTCATCTCAGGCAATGCTGCGATGATGATGCTGTCGACGGGCTCGCTCACTTACGTGCGCGACAACGCCAAGTTCGCCTACAAGGTCGCCTTCATCCCGCGCAACGTCCGCAACGCCGTGCCGATCGGCGGCGCCTCGCTGATCGTTCCGGCCGGCCTCGAGGCCGACAAGCAGAAGGCCGCCTGGACGCTGATCAAGTGGATGACCTCGCCCGAGAAGAGCGGCTGGTGGAGCCGCGCCACCGGTTATTTCGCGCCCAACATGGCCGCCTACAAGACGCCTGAGATGGTCGACTTCCTGAGCAAGAACCCGGACGCCAAGACCGCCGTCGAGCAGCTCGATGTCGCAAAGCCCTGGTTTGCGACCTACAAGACCGTCCCGGTGCGCAAGACGCTGGAGGACGAGGTGATGCTGGTCCTCAACGGCAAGAAGCAGCCGAAGGAGGCCCTCGCCGCCGCCCAGAAGGCCGCGGATGAGACGCTGAAGCCGTACAATGCGGAGACGTCGCTGAAGCTGCCGTAAGGATCGCTGCATCGCCAACGACCATCGGCGCTCCGTCATGCGGGGCGCCGATTTCGTTTTAGGCGGCCGCCCGTATTAACCCCCCGTCCACCATCCGGCGGCCCGCACCGCCGGTAACCATCGCAATTAACAGACCCTCAACGCACCCCCGACAAATCTATCAATGTTTCTGGAGATTTCGCCGTGGATCTGTTGGTTTTCGAGTTCCTGGGATTGGCGTTGGTCGCCATGTGCGTGGTCGTGGTGGCGTTGCCCTGTGCCCGCAAATCCTCGCACCGGGTCCGCTACGAATAGGAATTTCGTCGGAAAAAGCGATTCCGGTCCAAATGCAAGGCTCGAATTCGCATCGAGCCCCTTGACATCACAGCGCTTTCGGCAGAACGGCTGATATCAAGTGTCATGGGCCGTTCATGGATTTGATTACCACCACCGCTGACCTCGCGGCTGCCTGCAGCCGGCTGGCCAAGCACCCCGTCATTACCGTCGATACCGAGTTCCTGCGCGAGACCACCTACTACCCGCTGCTATGCGTGGTGCAGATGGCCAGCGCCGAGGAAGCCGTCGTCGTCGATACCCTGGCCGAGGGGATCGACCTCAAGCCGTTCTTCGAGCTGATGGCCAACGAGGCCGTGCTGAAGGTCTTCCACGCCGCCCGTCAGGACATCGAGATCATCTGGCACCAGGCCAACATCATCCCGCATCCGGTGTTCGACACCCAGGTTGCCGCGATGGTGCTGGGGTACGGCGACAGCATCGCCTACGACGCGCTGGTCGAGAAAGTCACCGGCCACCGCCCCGACAAGACCCACCGCTTCACCGACTGGTCGCGCCGGCCGCTGACCAAGGAGCAGATGCATTACGCCGTGTCCGACGTCACGCATTTGCGCGACGTGTTCGCAGCGCTCGATGCCGACCTCAAGAAGCGCCGCCGCAGCGAATGGGTCTCCATCGAGATGGAGGTCCTGACCTCGCCCCGGACCTACGACTTCCACCCCGAGCGCGCCTGGGAGCGGCTGAAGACGCGCGTGCGCAAGCCGAAGGATCTCGCGGTCCTGATGGAGGTCGCCGCCTGGCGCGAGCAGGAAGCGCAGAGCCGCGACGTGCCGCGCGGCCGCGTGCTGCGCGACGAGGCCATCAGCGATATCGCGACCCACGCGCCGAACACGCTGGAGAAGCTCGCCCATCTGCGCTCGGTGCCGAAGGGTTTTGAGAAATCCAAATGGGGCGCGGACATCGTCGCCGCGGTCGAGCGCGGGCTGGCACGGGATTTTTCGACGTTGCCGAAGCTGGAGAAGCCGCGCAACAACAACAATGGCGCCGCCATCGTCGAGCTCTTGAAGGTGCTGCTGCGCATGACCGCGGAGCGGCATGCGGTCGCCAGCAAGGTGATCGCCACCGTCGACGATCTCGAAGAGATCGCAGCCGACGACGAAGCCGACGTCCCCGCCTTGCGCGGCTGGCGCCGCGAGCTGTTCGGCGATGCCGCCTTGAAGCTCAAGCGCGGCGAGTTGGCGCTGGCGATCGAGAAGGGCCGCGTGATCGGGGTGCAGCGGGCGTAAGGCTGCCGCCAGCTATCAACGCGGCATAATTCAGACCGTCATCCCCGCGCAACGGCGAAGCCGTTGTCTGCAAAGGCGTGCGATGCAAAGCATCGCACGGGGATCCTCGAAGGATGAGCGGCCACACTGCGAGCCAGCCGGGCCGTCGCCCTTCGAGGGCCGCTGAAGAAGCCGCCACCTCAGGGTGACGGTGTTAGATTGAGCGCCCAGACAAGAGCCTACGCCGGCGTCAGCTTCGCCACTTCCGCCTTCATGTCATTCAGCACGCCCGAAATGGCGGCGACGAGGTCGTCGATCTGCGCCTTGGTGACGATCAGCGGCGGGCAGATGGCGATGGCGTCCAGCATGTTGCGCGAGATCACGCCGCGCTCCTGGAGCATGCGGCTGGCGATGCCGCCGACGGCGCCCGGTGTCGCCGCTGCGGTCTTGCGCCCTTTGTCGAGCACGAGCTCGATCGCCGCGATCATGCCGACGCCGCGAACCTCGCCGACCAGCGGATGGCTGGTGAGCTCGCGCAGTCTGCCCTGCATGTAGGCGCCGAGCTCGGCGGCATGGGCGACCAGGCCGCGCTCCTCGATGATCTTGAGGTTTTCCAGCGCAACCGCCGATCCGACCGGATGACCGCCCGCGGTGAAGCCGTGGCCGAGCACGCCGATCTTGTTGCTCTCGTCCGCGATCGGCTCGAACATGCGATCGTTCATGATGATGGCCGAGAACGGGAAATAGCTCGAGGTAATCTGCTTGGAAACCACGAGCACGTCAGGCTTGATGCCGTAGGTCTCGCAGCCGAACATCTTGCCGGTCCGGCCGAAGCCGCAGATCACCTCGTCGGCGACGAGCAGGATGTCGTACTTGTTCAGGACCGCCTGGATCTTGTCCCAATAGGTCGCCGGCGGCACGATGACGCCGCCCGCGCCCATCACCGGCTCGCCGAAGAACGCCGCGATCGTATCGGGACCCTCCTTCTGGATCAGCGCGTCGAGCTCCTCGGCCCGGCGCGTCGCAAACGCTTCCTCGGTCTCGCCGGGGGCGCCGTCCTTGTAGAAATGCGGCGAGCCCGTGTGCAGGATGTTCGGCAGCGGCAGATCGAACGAGCGGTGGTTGTTCGGCAGGCCGGTGAGGCTCGCCGAGGCAATGGTGACGCCGTGATAGGCGCGCATCCGGCTGATCACCTTCTTGCGCTGGGGCTGGCCGAGCGCGTTGGAGCGATAGGCGATCAGCTTGAGGACGGTGTCGTTGGCTTCCGAGCCGGAATTGGTGAAGAATACCTTGCTCATCGGCACAGGCGCGAGCGCGACCAGTTTCTCGGCAAGGTCGATCGAGGGCCCGTGCGATTTGGCGGAGAACGTGTGATAGAACGGCAGCGCCAGCATCTGCTTGTGTGCAGCCTCGACCAGCCGCCTCTCGTTGAAGCCGAGCCCGACGCTCCACAGGCCGGCCATCGCCTCGAAATAGCGCTTGCCCGACGCATCGAAGACGTAGGGACCCTCGCCGCGCTCGATCACCAGGGGACCGGCCTGCTGATGGGTGCGCGCATTGGTGTAGGGATGGAGCTGATAGGCCACATCCCGGGCCTCTTGCGAATTGGGCAGCATGGACATTTGCGAGGATCCTTGAAAGCGTCACGTCGCAGGCACAGCCGGCGTCATCACTCGATGATCAAGTACCTTGGCTATTGCGACAGCGCAGAACTTGCAACGCCAATTCGTCGGCAGCAAGCGCTCAGCAGCGATGCACAAAGATGCACGCGAAAAAGCTGCACGTGACATTGCCGCACGTGACAAAGCCGCACGTGACAAATCCGCTCATGACGAAGCAACACGTGGAGCAGCTCTCATGCCGCGTCGTCGTCATGCCCGTCGTCAGTGCCGGCGGCGGCTTCCCTCACCTCCACCAGCGCCATCGAGAGCAGATAGACCGTCGTCGGCAAACCCAGCCCGCGCGCCCTCTCGGCCGCACGCGACAGATCGCTCGCCAGCTCCTTGAGCTCGTCTCCCCGTGACAATCTCTCACCCCATCCGCCGGTCGCGGCCGCCTACACCGCAACGGCGCCGCTGGTTCTGATCAGTTCGGCGCTGGACTGGATTGTAGCAAAATTCCCGATGACATTCACTACCGCATGCTTATAGGCGGCGGCATCGCCCGTACCCGGCTGCCGGCAAGCCGCGGCGTCAGCGACGACCTGGTAGCGATGGCTGCGGTGAAACCCATCAACGGCGGTGGCCAGGATGGTCTCGTCCAGGGAAAAACCGATCAGAATGCAGCGCACAGTGCGGATATTGGACATGTAGTCCACAAACCGCGACGAGCTGTAGGCCGACGGCAGCGGATGGTCGAACGTCATTTCTCCCGGCCGCGGCTTGGTCTCCGCGATCCAATCGGTCAGCCTCGATGCCGGATTGAACCACGCCGCCTGTGCGATGCGCTTCAGATGCATCACCGGCCAGAGATTGCCCCGCCACAAGGTCAGGAGTTCCAGGCAGCGCGCAGTGACGGCGTCGCCGTCGAGGACGACGTGGCGGCGCCCAGGGGTCAGATATTCGACCTGGAGATCCGCGCAGACCAGGATCGGCGGATCTTCGTGAATGGAAGCCAGCATTGTCTTGCGCAGAGCTGCACCAGTTTCAACGGTCGGCGAGCGCGAGATCCCGCAGCGGTGAGGTCACCGCCCGCCCCGCCGAAGCGTCGAGCACGCCCGGCCGGTCCCAATCGCCTTCGGGGCGGATGATCACGTAGGGATCGCTGTCCAGCGTGATCGCGTCCGGTCCCGGCTCGATCTCCAGCAGCATTTCCGTGTAGGAAAAATCCGAGAACGTGACCTTGCGATTGTGGCCGAGCGGCTTGGCGCCGAAATGGGCCCAGAAATCGACCAGCCTGTCCTGCGCCTGGCCGTAGATCTTGCGAAAACCCTTGCGCTTCACATAGTCGACGCTGGCCTGCACCAGCTTGAACGAGACGCGCGAGCGCCGGTATTGGTGGCGGACCGCGAGCCGCTCCACCTTGGCGAAATCGCCGAAGAAGCGCACCCGCAGGCAGCCTGCGGGCTCGTTGCCGACGAAGCCGATGAAATGGGCCGCGACCATGTCGTTGCCGTCGAACTCCTCCTCGAACGGACAATCCTGCTCGGCGAGATAGACCGCCGAGCGAATGGCAGTGACCAGCATGAGATCGCTTGGATCGCGCGCAAGGCGGATGGTGATGGCGCGGGAACAGGGCTTGGCGACGGGAATCCTAGTACCGTGCATCTGCAAAACTCCTTGCTTGGATGATCGCGCCTGGCATCCGCATCGGCTGCCGATGCCAGGGCCGCTCGTAGCACCAGAGGTCGGGCTGGAAGCTCGGGACCGGCGCAAAGCCGGTCGCCTTCATGATGTCGCGTCCGGCCACCGTTGACGGCTGCGCATAGCAATCGGCGCTGCGAAACCTTAGCTGTCGCAGATGTGCTGCAGCCTTGCCGAGACCGGCGATACCGCGTCCCGTCGCCGCGATCGCCCAGATGTAGATGGCAGCGACCTCTTCGTTCGCGGAAGCGAGATAGCGCGTCTCGGGCGCGGCGAGGCAGATCTCGTCGAGCAGCAGCGCATCGTGCCCGCGGTCATTGAGAAACAGGAAAGCCATGCCGCCGACGAGATCGCCTTTTCGGCGGAACGTCAGGATGCTCTGGGGATCGAACGTGAAGTAATGCGCAAGTTCGGCTGTCCCGATCCGCACGCCCGGCACCAGCCGGTGCGCCATCTGCGAAAGCGGTGCAATTTCGGACAATTGCGCGCAGCGGACATCCACATCCGAGCTCAGCGGCAAGGCATCGAAATCATGCCTTGCGGCAAACGAGCCCCTTTCCATAGCCATATCGCGCCTCTATCGTCCGGGCTTTCGTGCCCCGCTATGCCGACGAGCTTAGCGGCTGGGGATCAGGAGTATGCAGCAGTTATTGCACCGGGGTGCTGCTATGATGCAGCACCGTGAAGAAGCCCTGGGCGCGTCCTGGGACGATTTGAAACTGTTTTTAGCGTGCGCAAAATATAAAAGTTTTCGCAACGCCGCTGAGGAGCTCGGGCTCACCTCCACGACGCTGATGCGCCGGATCGACCGGCTCGAAGAGAGCATCGGCTGCAAGCTGTTCCTGCGCGACCAGAGCGGGCTCACGCTCAGCGATGAAGGCACCGCGATGATCGCCGACGTTGCGCATATGGAGCGTCATGCCTTCAACGTCTTCCGGCGCGCCTCGCGGTCGTCGAACGACACCTCAGGCACAGTGCGCGTCGCGGTGACGGAAGGCCCGGGCAATTTCTGGATCCTGCCGCGACTGATCGACTTCCAGAAGACCTACCGCAAGATCACCGTCGATCTGCGCTGCGCGATGGAGCAGGCCGACGTCGCACGGCTTGAATCGGACATCGCGATCCAGCTCGAGCCGCCGACCAATCCGGATCTGATCGTCGCCAAGCTCGGGCGTCTGCACATCTATCCCTTCGTCTCCAAGGAGTACGAAAATCTCTACGGCGTGCCGGCGACGCTGGCCGACCTGAGGAACCACCGCATCATCAAGCAGAGCGCGCCGCAGGTCGACGACGGCGCCTACGCGCGCGTGCTCGGACTGAAGTCGCTCGAGGGCATCGTCGGGATCAAGACCAACTCCTCGGTCGGCGTGCTCTATGCCGTCGAGCGCGGCGCCGGCATCGGCTTCCTGCCGACGGTCTCGATCGCGCTCGGCGCGCCGCTGATCGCCGTCGATCTCGGCGTCAGCCACCACGCCGATCTCTGGCTCACCTATCACCGGGAATTCCGCACCTCCGAGCGCCACAAGATCGTGGTCGACTGGCTGAAGAAGATCTTCGATGCCAAGACCTATCCCTGCTTCCGCGACGAGTTCATCCATCCGAACGCGCTGGTGCCGATGATGACGGCGGCGCGCGAGGGTTTTGGATTGACGGGATATGTCGCGGCGACGCCGACCTAGGAGGCTGCGCCTACCAGCGATATTCGAACCCGACCGTGCCCTGGTGCGAGGTCAGCTCGTTGCGAAACTTGCCGTCGTAATTGACGTAGAGCCGCGCGACGCTGGTCAGGCTGAGCGAAGCCGAGGCACCGGCATCCACGCCGTAACGGCTCTCGCCGATGCCGGGAACGACGATGTTCTGGGCGCCGAGGCTGACCTGGACCGATCCCAGATCCTGGTGGAAATTGTCGACGAACTTGCCGTAGCCGGACAGGTCCAGGATCTTCTGGTCGATGATGAAGTAGCGGCCGATCTCGGCCCCGATCATGATGCGTGCGCGTGAGAGCGCCGTCGAATCAACGTTGAGCGGGTCGAGGCCGCCGGCCTCCTGGAACGCCGCGCTGGTGGCGCGCACATATTCCAGTGCGCCCTTGGGCACGATGCGCATCTGGTCCTTGGTCCAGTAATAGCTGATCTCGGTCAGCGCGCCATCGACCGCGGCGCGATAGCCCGCGGTCGCAAGGCCAAGGCCGGTGTCGCGGCTGGAACGGACCTTGCCGAAACCGTGCACCACGGCAAAGGCCCAGGTCCATGGCCCCTTGTCGACCGAGCCGTTGAAGCCGATTTGCGTCAGGTCGAGCGTGGCCGACTGCAGCGCCAGCGGCACGTCGATGTCGGTGTGGCTCTGGTCGACCGAGAAGCCGAGATTGACGCCCGGGGCCACGCGCGCGCCGAAGCCTGCGACGCCGCCAACCGTCTTGCGCCTGTCGCCGACGAAGTCGCCTTGCGCATCGGTCCGGACTGAGATGCCGTAGCCCTCGAACCAGGTGCGGTAGCGCGGGTCTTCGGTGCTGGCGGACGCGCCGCCGCCACCGGGATTGGACCGGAACGCCCGGTCGAAACCGTTCGATGCCCGGTTGCCGAGCCGCTCCAGGAAATTCGAGCCGAGATCGAGCGCGGCGTTGCCGGCCGACGGGGACGGGATCGGGGTGGGCGACGGCGTGGGCGTCGGGGTCGGCGTAGGCGTCGGGCTTTGCGCGAAGACTGGCGACGTGGCCGACATCACGACGATCGCAAACGCCGTCGCGATCGCTGCCGCGACCCTGCGGACGCGGTCCAGCCCGATCGTCTGCCGTGTCCCGGAGGGCTGCGATGTGCAGCACATGACGACAAATCCCGAAGCAAATGGCGGCGCGCAAAAATGCAACACGCGCGGCGCACGCATGTCGCGATTTGTGCCGAACTGCCACGGAGGGTCAACCGCTTAGCCCGCGGTGACCGAGGCTATTGCCCTCGATTGTGGTTCCGCGGCCACAGGTCGGAAATTGCAGAACGGCACAATCCGCCCGTCTTGAAATTTACGCGCAGCTTGCTAACGGGCGATTTTCATGTTGCAATGTTGGACACAATCGGAATTGGCCGCTCTGCTGTGCGTTTCGCGACATTGAGATTCAAGACTCGAACAGACTCCCGGAAGCCCGTTTGTGGCGTGGCACGCGAAAAGCGGCCGCGTCTTTTTTATATCTAGTGGAGGAGACTAGCGATGCCGCAAAAGGGCACCGTCAAATGGTTCAACCCGACCAAGGGCTATGGGTTCATCAAGCCGAACGGCAGCGACAAGGACGTGTTCGTCCACATCTCCGCCGTCGAGCGTGCCGGACTCTCGACCCTCAACGAGAACCAGGTGGTTGAATACGACCTCGTGGAGAACCGCGGCAAAGCATCCGCGGAGAACCTCAAGGTCTCCTGATATCTCTCAAAGCTACGCGAGAGAGATCATGACGTTGCCCCCGGCTCTGCCGGGGGATTTTGTTTGGGACGCCCGTCGCAGGAATGCGGCTCAGCTCACCACCGGCGCAACCAGAAAATTCTCCGACGCGGAGCTTCCGTCGGTCTTGCACACGTCGCCCTCGATCCGGACCTTGCCGGTGGCGAGCAGCCGCAGCGCTTCGGGATAGATGCGATGCTCGACCTCGAGGATGCGCTCCGACAGCGTATCCCCCGTGTCGTGATCGCTCACGGGAACCGCGCCCTGCATCACGATCGGGCCGGCATCGGTCTCGGGGATGACGAAGTGCACCGTCGCGCCGGACAGCTTGACACCGGCGCGCAAGGCTTGGCCGTGCGGGTCGAGACCGGGGAAGGACGGCAGCAGCGAGGGATGGATGTTGAGCATCCGCCCGTACCATGCCCTGGTGAACTCGGCCGTGAACAGGCGCATGAAGCCGCCCAGACAAATCAGCTCGATGCCGTGCTGGTCGAGCGCCGCCTGCAGCACCTTCTCGAAACCGGCGCGGTCCTTGCCGAACGGCTTGCTCTCGATCACCAGCGTGTTCACGCCGCTTGCCTTGGCCCGTTCAAGGCCGAGCGCATCGGCCTTGTTCGAGATGACGAGCGAAATCTCCGCCGGGAAATCCGCCGCGCTTGCGGCCCTGATCAGCGCGGACATGTTGGAGCCGCGGCCGGAGATCAGGATGGCGACGCGGCGCTTCATCACAGCGCGAGTCATTACAGTGCCATGTCGAGATGGCCGTTATAGACGACGCGGTGCTCGCCCTCGGCCGGGATCACGGTGCCGAGTTGCGCCACGGTCTCACCGGCGTCGGTGAAGACCTGCATGACCTCGTCGACCTTGTCGGGCTCGACGATCGCGATCATGCCGATGCCGCAGTTGAAGGTGCGCAGCATCTCCAGCTCGGCGATGCCGGCCTGCGCGGCCAGCCATTTGAACACCGGCAGCACCGGCAGGCGGGCCAGATCGATACCGACGCCGAGGCTGTTCGGCAGCACGCGCGGAATGTTGTCGGTGAAGCCGCCGCCGGTGATGTGGGCAAGGCCCTTCACCGCGCCGGTCTCGCGGATCGCGCGCAGGCAGGATTTGACGTAGAGTTTCGTCGGCGTCAGCAGCGCGCCGCCAAGGGTCATGACCGGGGCGAACGGCGCTGGCGCCTCGAAGCCGAGGCCCGATTGTTCCACGATCTTGCGCACCAGCGAGAAGCCGTTCGAATGCACCCCCGACGAGGCGAGGCCAATCACGGCGTCGCCAGCCGCGATGTCCTTGCGCGGCAGCAGCGTGCCCCGCTCCGCAGCACCGACGGCAAAGCCGCCGAGGTCGTAATCGCCGTCCTTGTACAGGCCGGGCATCTCGGCGGTCTCGCCGCCGATCAGGGCGCAGCCGGATTCGCGGCAGCCCTCCGCGACGCCTGCGACGATCGAGGCCGTCGCCTCCGGATCGAGCTTGCCGCACGCGAAATAGTCCAGGAAGAACAGCGGCTCGGCGCCCTGCACCACGAGGTCGTTGACGCTCATGGCGACAAGATCGATGCCGATCCCGCCATGCAGCCCGGTCTCGATCGCGATCTTGACCTTGGTGCCGACGCCGTCGGTCGCGGCCACGAGGACCGGATCCTTGAAACCGGCCGCCTTGAGGTCGAACAGGCCGCCGAAACCGCCGATCTCGGCGTCGGCGCCCGGCCGCGCGGTGGCGCGCACCATCGGCTTGATCAGGTCGACCAGGCGGTTGCCCGCATCGATATCGACGCCTGAATCGGCGTAAGTGAGGCCGTTTTTGCGGTCGGTCATGCCCGATTTCCAGTGGGTTCGCGGCTGGTTACGTCGAATTCCGGGGACGCGCAATGGCTCGCATGGCGCACCGCCGTATACTATGTAGAGATATCAACCGGTTCAGCCTCCCGAGAGGCCGGATTCGAGGTCAGACCGGGTGCCGGGAAGCGCTTTCGTGAGTATTCCGAATATCATTACCCTGGGCCGCATCATGCTGGTCCCGATCATCGTCTGGGCCATCGTGTCGAGCCAAATGGAGGTCGCGTTCGCCGTCTTCCTGATCGCCGGTATCAGCGACGCCGTGGACGGCTTCCTGGCCAAGCGCTTCAACATGACGAGCGAGCTCGGCGCCCTGCTCGACCCGCTCGCGGACAAGGCGCTGCTGGTCTCGATCTACATGGCGCTGGGCATCTGGGGCGCAATTCCGCGCTGGATCGTGATCCTGGTGGTCTCGCGCGACATCATGATCGTCGCCGCCGTGATCGTGTCCTGGCTGTTCGACCGGCCCGTTGAGATGAAGCCGTCGAAAGTGTCCAAGCTCAACACCGTGGCACAGGTGGCGTTCGCGGCGCTCGTGCTGGCAGCGCTTGCCTTCGGCTTCAAGCCGGCCCCTTATGATATCATCCTGATGGGCCTCGTCACGGTCTTCACACTCTCCTCCGTGTCGCTCTATCTGGTCGAGTGGCTGCGGCACATGAGCACGATCGAGGCCAAGTAGCACGATCGAGGCCAAATGAGAGGCGATGCGGCCCCGTAAAAGGCCAACTCCCGCTCGATACGTCCGACCTCTTCGAATGACGCCGGCGCGCCGGCATGGAGCAAAGCAAGCGTGCCAGGCCGCGTTCACCCCCGACAATTGGCGTTTTCGCTTCCGCATGCGGAGAGCCTCAGCCGGGACAATTTCCTCGAAGGCCCCGCCAATGCGGCCGGTCTCGGCCTGATCGACAGCTGGCCGGAATGGCCGAACCGGATCATGTGGCTGGCCGGTCCCGAAGGAAGCGGCAAGAGCCATCTCGCCGCGATCTGGGCCGAGGCATCAGGGGCCCGCTCCACCACGGCCAATGCGCTGACCGCTGCGGGGGTCCCGGGCACGCTCGCCACCGGCGCGCTGGTGGTCGAGGATCTCAAGGCCAGGGAAGTTGACGAACGCGCCCTCTTCCACCTGATGAACCTCGCCCGCGAGGATGGCGCCTACGTCCTGTTCACCGGACGCGAGGTGCCGGCCTCGCTGGAGATCGAGCTTCGCGACCTGCGCTCGCGTCTGCGCGCCGTTCCAGTGGTCGCGTTGCTGCCGCCCGACGACCAGCTGTTCCGCGGCCTGATCGTCAAATTCTGCGCCGACCGCCAGCTCACCGTGGACGAGAGCGTGGTCGGCTACCTCGCCACCCGCCTGGAGCGGTCCTCGGCCGCCGCCCGCCAGGCCGTGGAACTGCTCGACAGCGAAGCCCTCAGGCTCGGCCGCCCGGTCACCCGGGCGCTGGCCGCCGAGCTGCTCCGCGACGCCTGATCGGCCTCCGTGGCCGCCTCCAGACCCACGCCAAGCCCGCTTGACGCGGCGAACCGGCGGAACATCAATGTCATCGAAACGTCATCGCTCTAACACATGCTCCGGCCGGTTTTGCGCATAAGTCGCAAATTGGGGCGAACTGGATGGACCGACTTCTGATGGACTCTGCGCAAGCTGTTGAAACTAAAGAAAAAGCCCCAGAGACCGAGAGCCTGCCGGCGATCGCATCGAGTCCCGAGCGATTCATCAACCGCGAGCTCTCCTGGCTGCATTTCAACCGCCGCGTCCTGGAGGAATCGGTCAATCCCAGCCACCCCATGCTGGAGCGGGTGCGATTCCTGTCGATTTCGGCGAATAACCTCGACGAGTTCTTCATGGTCCGCGTCGCCGGCATCAAGGCCCAGGTGCGTGAGGGCATTGCCGAACGCAGCCCCGACGGCCTGACGCCATCCGAGCAACTCGCGCTGATCAACCGCACCGTCTCCGAGCTCGCCTCCGACCAGCAGGCGATCTGGCGCGACCTGCGCGGCACGCTGGCCGATGTCGGCATCGTGCTCGTCGAGGGCAAGGAGGTCACCAAGGCGGAACGGACCTGGATCGAGGACTACTTCCTCAGCAACGTATTCCCGCTGCTGACCCCGCTGGCGATCGACCCGGCCCACCCCTTCCCGTTCATCCCGAGCCTCGGCTTCACCATCGCGCTCCAGCTCACCCGCGCCGCCGACGGCAAGCAGATGAACGCGCTGATCCGCATGCCCGGCAAGATCGACCGCTTCATCCGCCTGCCGACCGAGGGCAAGGCCGTCCGGCTGATCTCGCTGGAGCAGGCGACCGCCCTGTTCATCAACCGCCTGTTCCCAGGCTACAATCTGCACGGCCAGGGCGCCTTCCGCATCATCCGCGACTCCGAGCTCGAAATCGAGGAAGAGGCGGAAGACCTCGTCCGCCTGTTCGAGACCGCGCTGAAGCGCCGCCGCCGCGGATCGGTGATCCGGCTCGAGATCGACGCCAAGATGCCGGAGG
Source organism: Bradyrhizobium ottawaense (assembly GCF_002278135.3). Classification (NCBI taxonomy): domain Bacteria; kingdom Pseudomonadati; phylum Pseudomonadota; class Alphaproteobacteria; order Hyphomicrobiales; family Nitrobacteraceae; genus Bradyrhizobium; species Bradyrhizobium ottawaense. The sequence goes on from NZ_CP029425.2 coordinate 4,771,962, forward strand.
AGCTGCGCAACTTCGTTCAGCACGCGCTGTCGGCCGCCGATGACGAGGTGTTCCTGGTCGACGGCGTGCAGGCGATGAACGAGCTCTCGCAGCTCACCCGCCTCGACCGGCCCGATCTCGAATTCACCCCTTACGTGCCGCGCCACCCCGAGCGCGTGCGCGAGCATGGCGGCGACATCTTTGCCGCGATCCGGCAGAAGGACCTCGTGGTCCATCATCCCTACGAATCCTTCGACGTGGTGGTGCAGTTCCTGCAGCAGGCCACGCGCGACCCCGATGTCGTCGCGATCAAGCAGACGCTCTACCGCACCTCCAACAACTCGCCGATCGTCCGCGCGCTGGCGGAAGCCGCCGAGGCCGGCAAATCCGTCACCGCGTTGATCGAGCTGAAGGCGCGCTTCGACGAGGAAGCCAATATCCGCTGGGCACGCGACCTCGAACGCGCCGGCGTGCAGGTCGTCTACGGCTTCCTCGAACTGAAGACGCACGCAAAGCTCTCGATGGTGGTGCGCCGCGAGGGCGGCAGCCTCACGACTTACGTCCATACCGGCACCGGCAATTATCATCCGGTCACCGCGCGCATCTACACCGACCTCTCCTACTTCACCTCGGATCCGACCATCGGCCGCGACGCCGCGCGTGTGTTCAATTTCATCACCGGCTATGCCGCGCCGAGCGATCTGGAGAAGATGGCGGTGTCGCCGCTGACCCTGCGCAAGCGCATCATCGAGCACATCCAGGGCGAGACCGCGCATGCGCGCCACGGCCGCCACGGTGCGGTCTGGATGAAGATGAATGCACTGGTCGACCCCGACATCATCGACGCGCTCTATGAGGCTTCCCAGGCCGGCGTGCAGGTCGAGCTCGTGGTGCGCGGTATCTGCTGCCTGCGCCCCGGCATTCCCGGCCTGTCCGAGAACATCCGCGTCAAGTCGATCATCGGACGCTTCCTGGAACACGGCCGAATCTACTGCTTCGGCATGGGCCAGGGCCTGCCGAGCGCCAAAGCGGCTGTGTATATCTCCTCCGCCGACATGATGCCGCGCAACCTCGACCGCCGCGTCGAGGTGCTGTGTCCGCTGCAAAATCCGACGGTGCATCAGCAGGTTCTCGAACAGATCATGGTCGCGAATCTCAAGGACAATGAGCAGAGCTGGCAATTGTTGCCGGACGGGTCCTCAACGCGTATGAAGACCGCGAAAGGCGAGGAGCCTTTCAACGTCCACAACTACTTCATGACAAATCCGAGTCTGTCTGGCCGTGGAAAGTCGCTCAAGGAATCCTCGCCGCGTCGTCTCACGCGCCGGAACGAACGCCATCAATCCTGATCAGGGATGTTCGACGTGAAGCGGCCGCGCAAGCGCGGCTCGAGCGTCGCGGTCATCGATATCGGTTCCAACTCGGTCCGTCTCGTCGTCTACGAGGGGCTGACGCGGAGCCTCATTCCGATCTTCAACGAGAAGACGCTGTGCGGCCTCGGCCGCGAGGTGCAGAGCACCGGTCTGCTCGCGCCCGACGCCGTCGACAAGGCGCTGACCTCGCTGAGGCGCTTTCGCGCATTGTGCCGTGTGATGCAGGTCGGGCGCGTGTTCGCGATCGCGACCGCGGCCTGCCGCGACGCCTCCAACGGCCCCGACTTCATCGCGAAGGCCGAGCGCATCTGCGCCGTGAAGATCGAGATCCTCTCGGGCCCGCGCGAGGCGCGGCTGTCGGCGCTCGGCGTGATCTCCGGCATCCACCATCCCGACGGCATCGTCGGCGACCTCGGCGGCGGCTCGCTCGAATTGATCGACGTGCGCAGGAAAAGCGTGCGCAGCGGCGTGACGCTGCCGCTGGGGGGCCTCGCGCTGCAGGACCTCGCGCATAAATCGCTCAAGCGCGCCGATCGCATCGTGCGCGAGGAGCTCGACGAGGTGCCGCAGCTCACCGCCGGCAGCGGCCGCACCTTCTACGCCGTCGGCGGCACCTGGCGCGCGCTGGCGCGCATTCACATCATCCAGAGCGGCTATCCGCTCCAGGTGATGCACGGTTACTCGCTGTCGGCGGCTGAAGCGCTCGACTTCTCGCGTCGTCTCCGTCGCCTGGCGGCCGCGGACATGCTCGCCGACATCGAGAGCGTCGCCGATGCCCGCCGCCCCCTTCTCACCTATGCGGCGCTGGTGCTCGAGCACATCATCCGGGTGGCGAAGCCGAAGACGATCGTGTTCTCGACCTTCGGCGTGCGCGAGGGCCTGCTGCACGAGAAGCTGTCGGAGCCGGAACGCAACAAGGACGGCCTGATCTGCGCCGCGGAAGAGCTGAACCAGCTGCTGTCGCGCTCGGCCAAGCACGCCCACGAGCTGATCGCCTGGACCGACCGCCTCGCGCGCGTGGTGAAGCTGCGCGAGACCGAGGAGGACCGCCGCTTGCGCCACACCGCGTGCCTGCTGTCCGATATCGGCTGGCGCGTGCATCCAGATCACCGCGGCGAGCAGACGCTGAGCCTGGTCGTCAACGGCAATTTCGGCGCGATCACCCACACCGAGCGTGCCTTCGTCGGCCTGTCGGTGTTCTATCGCTATGCGGGCCTGAGCGAGGAAAACCAGCCGCCGGTCACCATGCAGGAGCTGCTGACGCCGGCGCAGCTCGAACGCGCGCGCCTCTTGGGCGCGGCGTTCCGCGTCGCGCATCTGATCTCGGCGGCGCGCCCGGGCGTGCTGCCGGCCACGCATTTCCGCAGCCAGGGCCGCAAGCTGATGCTGGTGTTCGAGCACCGCCTCGGCGACCTCGTCGCCGACCGCGTCGGCAGCCGCTTCCGCGCACTCGCCCGCCTGGTCAGCCGCGCCGGCTCGATCGTGCGGCGCTAAAGCATGATCCGGAAAAGTGCGCAGCGGTTTTCCGAAAAGATCATGCTCAAACAACAACCTGAAGAGCGATGACGTTTCATCCTAATCGCATCGCGCTTTAGGGTCTTCAACCAGCAGCGGCCGTTTGATCGCGGCTGCCCTCTGGCGCGATGACGGCTTTCAGTCCGCCGAGCTCGGAATCGGTGAGGACAAGCAGCCATCCATAGGCACTGAGCACGTCCTGAACGATTGCGAGGCCGAGGCCGGCGCCCTCGCCGCGCTCATCCAGTCTCGCACCGCGTTCGAGCACGCGCGAACGTTCGGCGGCCGCGATGCCCGGCCCGTCGTCCTCGACCGTGATCGCCGGGCCCGCAATGGCATCCGCGCCAATGCGCACCTGGCTCTTGGCGTGACGGGCGGCGTTTTCCAGGAGATTGCCCAGCACTTCGGCCAGATCGGTGCGATCGAGCGGCACGCTCGGTTCGCCCGTTATGCAGGCCTTGAATTCAAGCTTCTGCGCGGCAGGCGTGCGCGCCAGCGTCAGTATCAGGGACTCGACAAGCGGTCTGAGGCGCGTGGAGATACCGCCACGCTGTCGTGCCGTGCCTCGCGCCCGGGCGCGTGCCAGTTCGCGGTCGACATGACGGCTCATCGCGTCGGCGACAGCTTCGATGGCCTTGGCAACGTCCTGCTCACCTCGCTGACGCAAAAGCGCGACGTCGGCCGCGAGCGCGGCGAGCGGCGTCTTCAGCCCATGCGCCAAGTCGGCGGCGCGGCTGCGCGAACGTTCGATCTCGCCTTCCTGGGCGTCGATCAGATTGTTCACCTCTTCCACCAGCGGCTTCACCTCGGCAGGGACGTCGACGGGGAGATGCTTGCGTTGGCCTGAGCGGACGTCGGCGACGCCGCGGCGAAGTGCATCGAGCGGACGTAGGCCCAGTCCGACCTGGATCGAGGTGGCCGCCGCCAGCACCAGCCCCAGCAGGCCGAGCGCCAGTGCCAGATCCCTGGCGAATTGCGAGGCGGCGACCGACACGCGGGCAAGATCGGCCGCCACCGCGACGCGCACCGGGACGCGGCGGTCGCCCACGGTCAGCAGCACGCGGCGTTCACTGACCAGGAGCCGCGCGTTCGCCGGCCCGGGGATGACGTGACGGTGCAATTCGCGAGGCGACGGCTCGTCCTGCGGCAGGTCCAACGCCGTGTCCCACAGCGAACGTGAACGCAGCACCTGACCGCCGTCGTCCGATACCTGCCAGTACAGGCCCGAAAGCGGGTCGGCAAAACGCGGATCGGCCGGCGGCCGGCCCACCACCAGCTTGCCCTGGGCATCGACGTCGATACCCGCGACGAGCTGCTTCAAATAGATGTCGAGGTCGCTGCCGATCGTGCGCGTGACGTGGCGTTCGAACAGCAGCGTCAGCCCGGCGCCGGCAATGGTCAGCGCAACCAGGATGGCCACAACGCCGCCGGCCACCAGTCGCAGCCGCAACGAGCCCCAGCTCACGGCGTCGTCTCCGGTATCAGATAGCCGAAGCCGCGCCTGGTCTCGATCAGATCGGCGCCGAGCTTCTTGCGCACCCGGCCGACCAGCACCTCGAGCGCGTTCGACTCGTGGTCCTCGCCGTGGCCATAGACGTTTTCGTCGAGCTCGTGCTGCGACACCACACGGCCGCGGTGGTGCAAGAGAAAGGCGATCAGGCGATATTCCAACGGCGACAACGCGACGGGTACGCCGCGCAGCGTCACCTTCATCTGACGCTCGTCGAGTTCGACGTCGCCGGCGACGATCCGTGAGGAGGCATGGCCTGCCGAGCGGCGCACGATCGAGCGCAGCCGCGCCAGCAGTTCCTCCATGCGGAAGGGCTTAGGCAGGTAATCGTCGGCGCCCGCGTCGATACCATCGACGCGCTCGGCCCAGCTGCCGCGCGCCGTCAGGATCAGCACCGGCATGGAGCGTCCGTTCGCGCGCCAGCGCTTGAGCACCGCCAGGCCGTCCATGTCGGGCAAGCCGAGATCGAGGATGACGGCGCCGTAGTCCTCGGTATCACCGCGGAACCAGGCTTCCTCGCCGTTGCGGACGGTCTCGACCACATAGCCGGCCGCTTGTAACGCCCTCTCCACATCGGCCGCGATCCGTCGGTCGTCCTCCACGAGCAGCAGGCGCATCACTTCTCCTTGACGCGTTCGATCTCGCCGCTGCGCGCATCGACGTACACCTCGTAGAGGCGGCCCTTGTCGTCGACGACGCGAAACTCGTAGATCCAGCGGCCACGCTCGCGCTCTATCTCCACGCCGGCAACCTCACCCGGCAGCTTGCCGCGAATGGATGCGAGAATGTCGGCGAGCGGCTTGATCTCACCCGCCTCGACTGCACGGCGAACCGCGTCGGGCGCGCCTTTATCGTGGCCGCCTGCTGCGGCAGGCACCGGCGCGAGCAGGACCCCTGCCAGCAATGGCACCGCGAGGAATCCCAGGAGGCTGGCGGGCTGCATTCGCAAAGAATGCCCTAATCGACCTGACAGAACGCTGACGTGGATCAACAGGTGGCCGTCAGCGCTCTTCTGCCAGTGTCCGTCCATCGCCTCGCCGCATGACGCGGCCGGGCGCCACAAGCCGGAGAGAACCATGCGCAACATCACCATCTTCATCGCGACCGCCGCCTTGCTCGCAGCCACCGCGACCGCTCATGCCGGCAGCCTCGGGCGTCCCTGCACTGCGGCGCCGCAGACAAGCTGGCTGCCGCTCGAACAACTGCAGGCCAAGGTCGAAGCCCAGGGCTACAAAGTCCAGAAGGCCAAGCTCAAGAACGCCTGCGGCGAACTCTACACCATCGACAAGTCCGGCAGCCGGGTCGAATTGTTCGTCGATCCGACCAGCGGCCAGATCGTCGGTCAGCTGTAAGAGGCCGCGCCATGAGCTCGATTCACGATGCGATCGTGGCCGGCGGCGAGAAGCCGCCGGCCACCGTCAAGGTCTGGGACCCCTTTGTGCGCGTGTTCCATTGGTCGCTGGCCGGGCTGTTTCTGCTCGCGTATGCGACCGGTGACGAGATCGAGAATGTCCATATCGCCGCCGGCTACACGATTGCGGGGTTGCTCGGCTTACGGATCGTGTGGGGCTTCGTGGGGCCGCGCCATGCGCGCTTCAGCGACTTCGTGCGCTCGCCGCGCGCGGTGCTCGCCTACATGCGCGACGTGGCGCTGCTGAGGGCGCCACGCTATCTCGGCCACAATCCTGCCGGCGGCACGATGGTCGTGGCGCTGATCGTCATGCTGATCGGCACCTGCACCTCCGGTTACATGATGACGATTGGCAGCTTCTGGGGAGCAAAATGGGTGGAAGAGGTCCATGAGGCGTTCGCCAACCTCACGATCGGCCTCGTCGTCGTCCATGTGCTTGGCGTCCTCGTGGCGAGCTTCGAGCACCGCGAGAGCCTGGTGAAGGCGATGATCACCGGGAGGAAGCGTCCGTCATGAGCGAGCCCGGGGATGCCCCGGCACGAAGGCTTCTCAAACGCTCATCTGCCGACAAATCGGCTTCCGTTCCACCACAGCGTGCGGCTCGTGCCCCTCCCGTCCACGACTTCAACGACGGCCTGATCGTGGGAAGAAGACAGCCGAACGTCATGAGCGTGCACGGAAAGCACACGTCTGTAACGCCCGCTTTTCGAGACATACACCTCGTGCAGGCACCCTGCGGACCCGCAATAAACTGCCCTGTTGCGGCAACGAAAGTCGTCAAAATGGAGAGCCAGGAATTGAGCGCCCGGCACGGTCAGATAAAGAGCAAAGCGTTGGGCAGCGGCGATTGGCGCGCCGCACGCGGCATCCCATTTCCGCACGTCCGCTCGGATTTCAGGCGGCAGCATTCGATGTGCGCAGAACTCCAGGGGTCCTGCGCCGTTCCGCTATGGGAGAGTGCCGGCTGCACAAGCCCAACCAGCGCGATAAAGCCGGTTGCCAGGATCGACGCGAATCTTGTTGGTCTCACGGCCGCCTCTCCGAAGGATGCAAAGCCAGCCTAGCTTCCCGGGCTGGGACGGAATTGAGCAAGATCAACCGAAGCCCTCCCGGGACGGCGAGCAGCCTTCCAAAGTGGTGGGCCCGCTTGAGACAGATCAACGCCCCAACGCGCTGGTGGGTTAAGCGAAACCTGCAATCGAGCAGCGCTTCGCTCGCCGGCGAATGCGGGACATTCCTCATGCGAGTCCGCCACGGACCTCTCCTTCTCACCTTCTCTGGCGGCACGCTCGCTCGTACGCTCATCGCCATTGCATTGAGCTTGTTACCTTCCGTGTCGATGGCACAGGACGAGGTGAAGCTGAGCGATGCGCAGGCGCGCAATCTCGGGGTGCGCGTGACCCATCCGGTCGCGAGCCGGACCGATCTGACGCTGCCCTATCCCGTCCAGGTCGTCATCCCGACGCAACAATTGTGGGTCGTCAGCGCGCCGGTAGCCGGCATGGTCGCCACTCTCCTGGTCGGGCGCGGTGACCGCGCCACGGCCGGCCAGCCGCTGGTCACTCTGGAAAGTCCGAGCTTCGTCTCCCAGCAACGCGACTATCTGCACGCGATCGCGCAGGAGCATCTCGCCAACCAGCAACTCAATCGGAATGCGGATCTGTTCGAGGGCAAGGCCGTTCCGCAACGCGTGCTGGAGGCCAGCCAGGCCGAAGCGCGCCAGGCCGCCCTCGTCGTCGCCGAACGGCGTCAGATGCTGCATCTGAGCGGGATGTCCGACGATGCAATCTCCCGGCTGGCCCAGCAAGCGGCGATCAGCGGGACGCTCACGGTCAATGCACCGCAAGCCGCGTCCGTGGTCGAACTCGCGGTGTCACCAGGGCAGCGGCTCGAACAATCCGCACCGCTCGTCAAGTTGGCGCGGCTCTCGCCGCTATGGGCGGAAATCGCGGTCCCTGCCGCCAATATTCGAGCGATCCGTACCGGCGCGAAAGTCGAGATCGAGGGCTATTCCACCCCGGGCAAGGTCGTGTTGGTCTCAGAGACCATCGATCCTGCCACCCAGACTATTCTGGTTCGCGCGGAAGTCCCCAACGACGGCGAGCTGCATCCCGGCCAGACCACCGCGGCCCGCATCGGATTTCTCTCGACCGGCGAAAGCGCCTGGGAGATCCCTTACAGCGGGCTAGTCCGGCGGGGCGAGCAAACGTCGGTCTTCGTCGCCTTTGACGGCGGCTTCCGGCTGGTGCCGGTCAAGCTGCTTGCGGAAGATCAGGACCATGTGGTCGTAGCGGGCGCCGTCTCGGCCCGGGATGAGATCGCGATCGGCGGCATCTCGGCGCTTCGCGGCATCCTCTCCGGACTGGGGCAGTAAATGCTCCGGCGCCTGGTCGCGTTCGCACTGTCGCAGCGGCTGTTCGTCATGCTCGGCGTGCTGCTGGTGATCGGCGCCGGCGCTGTCCTCCTGCCCGGCTTGCCGATCGATGCCTTTCCTGACGTTTCGCCGGTTCAGGTCAAGGTCATCATGAAGGCGGCGGGCCTCACTCCCGAAGAGGTCGAGCAGCGCATCACCGTTCCCGTCGAGCTCGAACTGCTCGGATTGCCGAACAAGAAGGTGCTTCGTTCGACCACGAAATACGCGCTGGCAGACATCACCGTCGATTTCGAGGACGGCACCGACATCTACTGGGCGCGCAACCAGGTCTCGGAGCGCTTGTCGAACATCTCGCGCGATTTCCCGGACGGGGTGAGCGGCGGTCTGGCGCCGATCACGAGCCCGCTCGGCGAGATGTTCATGTTCACGATCGACAGTCCCGAGCTGTCGCTCGCGGAACGCCGCACCCTGCTCGACTGGGTGATCCGCCCGGCCTTGCGGACCGTCCCCGGCGTTGCGGACGTCAATGCGCTCGGCGGCTATGTCCGCGCCTTCGAGATCGTGCCGCGCAACGATGCGCTGGCCGCGCGCGGCATTTCCTACGATTTGTTTCGCCGGGCCATCGAAGCCAACAGCCGCAACGACGGCGCCGGACGGGTGAACCAGGGCGAGGACAGCGCTCTGGTTCGAATCGAAGGCAGCATCCGGTCGATCGAGGACATCAAAGCCATCGTCGTCGACACCCGCGAGGGCGTGCCGATCCTGGTCAACGACGTCGCGAGCGTCAAAGTCGGGACGCTGACCCGCTATGGCGCCGTCACGGCGGACGGCCGCGGCGAAACCGTCGAGGGACTGGTCCTCGGCTTACGCGGCGCCAACGCGGGTCAGCTGATCCGTGACGTGCGTGCTCGGCTCGCGGAGCTGCAACCCTCGCTGCCGAAGAGCGTGTCGATCAACGTGTTCTATGACCGCAGCCGCCTGGTCAACCGCGCCGTCGGCACCGTGGTGCGTGCCCTCGGCGAGGCCACCGCCGTCGTCATCGTCCTTCTGCTGCTTTTCCTCGGCAACTGGCGGGCCTCACTGGTGATCGCGCTCAGCCTGCCGCTGGCCATCGTCATCGCCTTGATCGTCATGCGCGTGGTGGGAATGTCGGCCAATCTGATGAGCCTCGGCGGACTTGCGATCGCGATCGGCATGCTGATCGACGCGCTGGTCGTCGTGGTCGAGAACATCGTCGGCAACCTCGGCAAGCACGCCCCGGACAAGGCCACTCCGCTGATCCACCTGATCTACCGTTCGGTCTGCGAAGTCCTGGAACCGGTCGCCTCGGGTGTGCTCATCATCATCATCGTGTTCGTCCCGCTGCTGACGCTGCAGGGGTTGGAGGGCAAGCTGTTCATCCCGGTCGCGCTGGCCATCATCTTCGCGTTGGCCGGCTCGCTGCTGCTGTCGCTCACCGTGATCCCGGTCGCAACCTCCTTCGTACTCAAGTCGGCGTCACATCGCGATCCCCTGCTGGTGCGTGCGGCCCAACGGATCTACGCGCCGGCACTGGACTGGGCCCTCAACAACGAGCGCAAGGTGATGGCTGCGGCGCTGATCGGCCTCGTCGCGGCGGGCTTCGCCTATACCCAGCTCGGCAAGACCTTCATGCCGATCATGGATGAAGGCGACGTCATCGTCAGCGTCGAGACGCTTCCGTCCGTCAACCTCGACGAGTCGCTAGCGATGAATGCAAGGCTGCAGACCGCGCTTCTGGCCGTACCTGATATTGCCGGCATCGTCGCGCGAACCGGGTCGGACGAGCTCGGCCTCGATCCCATGGGCCCCAACCAGACCGACACGTTCCTGGTGCTGAAGCCGGCCGCCGAGCGCGCGACCGACAATCGCGAGGCCCTGCTGCAGAAGCTTCGCGAGGTCCTCACCGGCTTCCCCGGCATCTCGCTCAGCTTCACCCAGCCCATCGACATGCGCGTGCAGGAGATGATCAGCGGCGTGCGCGGTGACGTCGCCGTCAAGATCTTCGGCCCCGACATCGCCAGGCTGAACGAAACCGCGGCAAAGCTGTCGGCGATCCTGTCCAGCATCGACGGTGCCGAGGACGTCTACACCACGCTGAATGAAGGCGCTCAATACTACACGGTTGCGGTCAACCGCATGGAAGCCGGCCGCTTCGGCCTGACCGTGGATTCCGTCGTCAACTCGCTGCGGACGCAGATCGAGGGCCGGACCATCGGGACCGCGCTCGAGGACGGACGCCGCACGCCGATCCTCGTCCGGGGCAGCGAGACGACGCGGGAAGCGCCAACGCTGCTGGCCAGCCTGCCGCTCACGCTCGCCTCCGGACAGCACGTCGCGCTATCGCAGGTCGCCCGTATCCAACGCGTAGACGGTCCGGTGAAGATCGACCGCGAGGACGGCGCTCGCATGAGCGTGGTGCGCGCCAACGTCCGCGGTCGCGACATGGTCGGCTTCGTCGAAGCGGCCCGCCAGAAGGTGGCGACCGAACTCCCGCTGCCGAACGGTTACCGGCTGACCTGGGGCGGGCAGTTCGAGAACCAGCAACGCGCTGCCGCGCGCCTATCCGTCGTAGTCCCCGTCGCGATCGGCCTGATCTTCGTGCTGCTCTTCACAACATTCGGTGCCATCCGCCAGGCCCTGCTGGTGCTCGTCAACATCCCGTTTGCCCTGATCGGGGGCGTCTTCGCGCTGGTCGTGACGGGCGAGTACCTGTCGGTGCCGGCTTCGGTCGGGTTCATCGCGCTGCTCGGCATCGCCGTGCTCAACGGCGTCGTGCTGGTCTCCTACTTCAATCAGCTCCGTGCCCACGGCCTTCCCGAGGATCGCATCGTCGTCGAAGGCGCCATGCGCAGGCTTCGCCCCGTGCTGATGACCGCGAGCATCACTGCGCTTGGCTTGATCCCGCTGCTGTTCGCCTCCGGCCCGGGTTCCGAAGTGCAGCGACCGCTCGCAATCGTCGTGATCGGAGGACTGCTGTCCTCCACCCTGCTCACCCTGATTCTCCTGCCGATTCTGTATCGCCGCTATGGCGGATCGTCGAAGGTGGCCAAATGATCGAGCAGCCGGTCTGTCTGACGCTGATTGTGCCGCATCTCCTCCGCGAGGAGGTGTTCGACTATCTCACTGAGCAGACCGACCTGGTTTCGGGATTCACGGCATCGCACGGAGCCGGTCACGGCACTGAGATCCGCTTGCATACGGCCGCCGAGCGCGTGAAAGGCCACGCCGATCAGGCCGTCGTGCAGGTGGTGCTCGCAGGGACAGATGCCGGCCGCTTGCTCGACCGTCTGCGGGTTTCGTTCGCCGGAACCAAGCTGGTCTACTGGACGATACCCGTGACGGAACTCGGCACGATCGACTGAGCGGGCCTACTCCGCCGACGCCCTGGCGTGCCGCTCGGACGATTCCAGCGCCGCGGCGGTCAGCTTGCGGCGGCGCCAGATGGTGCCGACCACCAGCACGACGACGACGCCGAGCGCTGCGCAGAAATATTCGCCGCCCGCCCCGCCATGGCCGAATTGCGGCGGGATGCGCAAGGCGCCGAGCATCGAGTCGAGCGCGGCACCGAACGGACCGTCGAACAGCGTGTGCAGCTTGGGCGCGACGCCGGGATCGGTCGCCATCACCTCGCCCGCGATCCAGCCGAGCAGCGCAGCACCCGCCCAGACCAGCACCGGCAGCTTCTCGAGCAGCGCCATGATCAGCGCCGCACCGGCGACGATCAGCGGCACGCTGATGGCAAGGCCGAGGATCAGGAGCGGCACGCTGCCATTGGCGGCGGCTGCGACCGCAATGACGTTGTCGAGACTCATGACGATGTCGGCGACCACGACGATCTGCACGGCCTGCCACAGATGCGAGGCAGCGTCGACGTCGTCCTCGTCCTCATGTTCCGGCACCAGCAGCTTGGCCGCGATCACGATCAGCGCGAGTCCGCCGATCAGCTTGAGGTACGGCAACTCCATCAGGGTTGCGACGATGCCGGTGAAGATGATCCGCAGCAGCACCGCGGCGCCGGCACCGAAGATCATGCCCCACAGGCGGTGTCGCGGCGAGAGGCCGCGGCAGGCGAGCGCGATCACCAGCGCGTTGTCGCCGGACAAAAGGATGTTGATCCAGATGATCTTGCCGACCGCAATCCAGAAAGTCGGTTCGGCCATCTCGTTGCGAAACTGGGTGAAGAACGCCCCGATCGTTGCGGGATCGAAGATCTGCCAGAGCCAGCTCACAATACGTCCTTTCGCCCCGTCGATTTAACTTATCAGCCGATGGATCAGCCGACGATCTCGTTGCCCGAGAAGAACTGCGCGATCTCGATCGCGGCGGTCTCCGGCGCATCCGAGCCGTGCGCGGAATTCTCGCCGATCGACTTGGCGTAGAGCTTGCGGATGGTGCCGTCGGCGGCCTTCGACGGATCGGTCGCGCCCATCGCGTCGCGGTACTTGGCGATGGCGTTCTCGGCTTCCAGCACCTGGACGACGACCGGGCCCGAGGTCATGAACTCGACGAGCTCGCCGAAGAACGGCCGCGCCTTGTGGACGGCATAGAAGGTCTCGGCCTGTTCCTTGGTCATGCGGATGCGCTTCTGCGCGACGATGCGCAGGCCCGCCTTTTCGATCACGGCGTTGACGGCGCCGGTCAGGTTACGCGCGGTCGCGTCGGGCTTGATGATCGAGAAAGTGCGTTCGATGGCCATAATCTTGTCCTTGGGAAGAAAAGCGGTGGTTGTCGAGTTGCCGGGCTTATATCGGCGCCTTTGCCATCCGGCAAGCGATCGCCGGTATGACGTCACAGGCGCTTCGCCGCAGGACCGGAGGATGCGGTTTCAACCTGGATTACGACAATTTCACCCAGATGAACCCAATCTGAAGCCCCTGTCAGGATTCGGTTCAGCCTTGCCGGCGTAGGGTTGGCCCCATCGAAACTGAAGCCCGATCACTGGGCGGACCGTTTCGGCGGCCTTTCCATCGGACGCGATAGCCCCGCGCCGGCAGTATTGAGGAGATCACCATGTTGAGGAAACTTTCGCTTGCCGCCGTCGCTGCGGTTGCGCTGGGTGCCGCGCTGGCGCCGACCTCGGCTTCCGCCCACTGGCACGGTGGCGGCCCGGGCTGGCACGGCGGCGGCGGTGGCTGGCACCGCGGCCATGGCTGGGGCGGTCCGCGCTTCTATGCCCCCGTCTCCTACGGTTATGGCGGCTGCTATGTGCGCCGGTTGGTCCCGACCCCCTGGGGACCCCGCTGGCGGATGATCAACCGCTGCTACTGAGCCCGACAGCACCTTAACTTAAAGGCTACCGACCCCCCGGTTGCCTTCCAAGAGAAGCCCCGGCGATCCCCCCGCCGGGGCTTCGCATTTTGGGCGGATATGGCGGGACTCATACAATTTTGACGAGAATGCCGGCATTCCCCCAAAAACGGCGAAACCATTTTGGGGGCCAATGACTTGGTACCGTGTCCTAACTTTGAGCACACGGAACCTGCGCGATGGCTGGCCTTTTTGCCAATGACAGTGAGCAGATCGACCGGCGGACCAGCCGTTCGATTTGCGATGCGGTGGGCGAACGGCTCCAGCAGAGCCTGCGTCCCGAACCCCAGCTCCCGACCCATCTCGAGCAGCTCATGAAAGAGCTGAGGCAGCGCGACCGCGACTCGCATTGAGCCGGGCATGATCCGGAAAAGTGTGAAGCGGTTTTCCGGAACGATCATGCTTGAACGATAACCCCGGAAAAACGGGTTGCGTTCGGCGCGCCTTGCGGTGACAAGGCCGCATGCTTGGGATCACCGACCTCTCCATCCGCCTCGCCGGACGCCTTCTGATTGACCAGAGTTCCGTGCAGATCACGCCGGGATCGCGCGTCGGCCTGGTCGGACGCAACGGCACCGGCAAGTCGACGCTGTTCAAGGTGATCCGCGGTGAGCTCGCGGCAGAGCACGGCTCGGTGACCCTGCCGCCGCGCTGGAGCGTCGGCAGCCTCGCCCAGGAAGCCCCGAACGGACCCGAAAGCCTGATCTCCGTCGTGCTCAAGGCCGACCTCGAACGCGACGCGCTGCTTCACGAAGCCGAAAGCGCGACCGATCCGCACCGGATCGCCGAGATCCAGACCCGCCTGGTCGACATCGACGCGCATTCGGCGCCGAGCCGTGCCGCCGCGATCCTCTCCGGCCTCGGCTTCTCCGCCGCCGATCAGCTCCGCCCCTGCGCCGAATTCTCCGGCGGCTGGCGCATGCGCGTCGCGCTCGCCGCGACGCTGTTCGCAGCCCCCGACCTGTTGCTGCTCGACGAGCCCACCAACTATCTCGACCTCGAGGGAACGTTGTGGCTGGAGGATCACCTCGCGCACTATCCGCGCACGGTGATCGTGATCAGCCACGACCGCGATCTCCTCGAAAGCTCGGTCGACCAGATCCTGCATCTGGAGCGCGGCAAGCTTACGCTCTACAAGGGCACCTATTCCTCGTTCGAGGAGCAGCGCGCCGCGCGCGAGCTGCTCGATGCCAAGGCCGTCAAGCGCCAGGAGGCCGAGCGCGCCCGCCTGCAGGCCTTCGTCGACCGCTTCAAGGCCAAGGCTTCGAAAGCCCGCCAGGCACAGTCTCGCGTGAAAATGCTGGAGCGGCTGAAGCCGATCACGGCGCTGGTCACCGAGGACGTGCGCGAGATCAGCTTTCCGGCGCCGGAGAAGATCCTGTCGCCGCCGATCATCGCCGTGGACAACGCTTCCGTCGGCTACGATCCGGCGGCGCCCGTGCTCGGCCGCGTCACCTTGCGCATCGACAATGACGACCGCATTGCGCTGCTGGGTGCCAACGGCAACGGCAAGTCGACGCTGGTCAAGCTGCTCGCCGGAAGGCTTGCGCCGTTCTCCGGCAAGGTGACGCGCGCGGACAAGCTGTCGATCGCCTATTTTGCGCAGCACCAGCTCGACGAGCTCAACGTGGACGCGTCCGCCTATGACCACGTCCGCAAGCTGATGGGCGACGCGCCCGAAGCAAAGGTGCGCGCGCGCGCCGGCGCGATCGGCTTCTCCGGCAAGGCAGCCGACACCAAGGTGGCCAAACTGTCGGGCGGCGAGAAGGCGCGGCTGCTGCTCGGCCTTGCGACCTTCTTCGGCCCCAACATGATCATCCTGGACGAGCCGACCAACCATCTCGACATCGACAGCCGCGCCGCGCTTGCCGAAGCCATCAACGAATTCCCCGGCGCCGTCATCATGGTCTCGCACGATCGCTACCTGATCGAAGCCTGCGCCGACCGGCTCTGGATCGTCGCCGACCGCACCGTCACCAATTACGACGGCGACCTCGACGAATATCGCCGCCTGGTGCTGTCCGCGCGCAACGGCGAGCCGGCACCGCGCGAGCGCAGTGTGCCAAGCGAAAAGCCGCAGCGCGCGCGGCCCGACAATCGCGGCTCGCTGAAGAAGCGCATCACCGAGGCCGAAGCCGAGATCGCCCGCGTCAGCGACATCATCACCAAGATCGACACGGCCCTCGCTTTGCCCGACATTTTTACGCGCGATCCCAAGCAGGCCGCGCAGCTGTCAAAGGCGCGCGCCAATGCCGCCGATGCGCTGGCGCGCGCGGAGGAGCAGTGGCTCGAGGCGAGCACGCAGTTCGACGAAGCGGCGGGCTGAATCCAAATCTGGAAAACAACCCCATGCACAGGAGCGGTAGTTAATCACCCTGCCTTAGTGGCTCACCAAGCTACTCTCATGGGATTGTCCGCTCAGTCCGCGAACTGCCCGGCCGCCTTGATGATCGGGGCCCAGCGGTCGACTTCGCTCGTCAGCATCGCGCCCAGCGCCTCGGGCGTCGCCTTGTCCTGCGGCACGGGCTCGGTGTTGATGTCGTTGAACCGGGCGATCAGCGCCGGATCCTTGAGCGCCGTCTGCAGCGCGGCCGTCAGCTTCTGCACGACCGCGGGCGGAGTGCCCTTGGGAGCATAGAGGCCATGCCAGACGCCGAGCTCGAATCCCTTGAGGCCCGCCTCATCGGCCGTCGGCAGATCGGGCAGACTCTTCAGCCGCTCCTTTGTTGTGATCGCATAGGCCTTGACCTGCTTGGCCGTGATCGGCCCGGTGGTGTTGGTCGCCTGGTCGCAGGTGAGATCGATCTGCTTGCCGAGCAGATCGTTCATGATCGGACCGTTGCCCTTGTAAGGCACCGTGGTGAGCTGCTTCTGGATCGCCGTCATGAACAGCATGCCGCAGAGATGCGATGCCGCACCTAACCCGGCATTGGCGTAAGTCAGCTTGTCGCCCTGCTGCTGGGCGTAGGCGACCAATTCCTTGAGCGTGTTGGCCGGAAAATCCGGACGCGCAATGATGGTCATCGGTGCATTGGTCACGAGGCCGATCGGCGCAAACGCCGTCTTCGTGTCATAGCTGAGATTGCGATACAGCGTCGCGGCGGTCGAGATGCCGACGTGATGGATCAGCAGCGTGTAGCCGTCGGGCTGGGCGCGCGCGGCGCGGGTCGTGCCGATGGTGCCGCCGGCGCCGGTCGCGTTCTCGACGACGATTTGCTGTCCCAGCGACTTCCCCATACCTGCGGCCGTCAGGCGCGCGATGGTGTCGGTCGGCCCGCCCGCCGCGAATGGAACCAGCATGGTGATGGGCCTCGTCGGATAGTCCTGGGCAACGGCCGCGCCGAGCGGCAGAAGCAGAGCCGATACGAGGGCAATCGAGAACCGCATAGTCTCCTCCAGATTTTTATTGCTCCATATGAGCGCATTCCTGGCCGCAAGACCATCAGGAAAGCGACCCATCAGAAGCGTGCAGCAATTGTTCGGCCGCAGCGGCGTTCCGGGAACATGTCGCGAAGAGCTGCCCGTCAATTCCGCCTGCTCGCCGTGCGCTAGGTCTGGCTCTCTGTCTCGCTCTCGAGCCTCGTTCGCAGGTCCGCGACGATGCGATGAACGGTTTGCAGGTCCTTGACCGGAAGCCCCTCCGAAAGGCCGTTGACCCACGGCGCCTGCAAAGCCATGGCGGCATCGAAAGCATGCCGCCCCTTGTCGGTCAGGACGACAAGCTGCGCTCGGCGGTGATGCGGATTGGCCTCGAAAGCAACGAGGCCTTCCGCGTGCAGATCATTGACGATCCGCTGCACGTTCTGGCGATTGGCACCCAGATCGCGGGCAAGCCAAGCCACCGGCTGGGGGCGCTCCGCATGCACGATGGCGCCGAGAATCTGCCAGCGAGCGCTCGTGAGCCCGAGCCGGGCCACCAAGCGGTCCCCTGCGGTCAGGAGCAGGCTGTTCAGCCGGAACAGGTCAAGCACGAGGTTCGACAGAGCATCACCGGCCGGCGTTCGCAAGGATTTCGGCATCCGTCACCATAAACTGTTATTGACATCATGATGTCAAGTAATTACTTACGTATAGTACCACATTGACACCATATTGCCATATCGAACGGAGCCTGCCATGGCGCACCTACGCCCTCTGGACCCTAACTTTCCCATTGAACGTCAGCTTGGCATCGACACCAGCCCCGCAGTGCTGGTGAATGTGTTCACGCTCGACAAGACCGACGAGCAGAGCTTCCTCCAGGTTTGGCAGGACGATGCAGCCTTCATGAAGCGGCAGCCGGGCTTCATTGCCACCCAGCTTCACCGCGCAATCGGCGATAGTCCGACATATCTGAACTATGCCGTCTGGGAATCGACTGCCCACTTCCGGGCCGCGTTCACACATCCTGAGTTCAGATCGAAGATCGCAGCCTATCCCTCCTCCGCCGTCGCCTCTCCGCACCTGTTCGAGAAGGTCGCCGTGCCCGGCATCTGCGTCGCGTAGCTCGCCTTAAAGAACAGCAGGACCCGATGACCAAGATCATTCATCCCGTCGCGGGCGTGGTCGCGCTGACGACCATTGCGACCTTCTGGCTTTCCACGGCTCTCTCCGAGCTATTCGCGTCACACGCGAGCGTAACCCTGGTGAAGACAGCCATCCCCTGGGGCTTCCTGTTGCTGGTTCCGGCGCTGGCGGTGACGGGAGGTTCGGGTTTCTTTCTGGCAAAGGGACGGCGCGCTGGCCTGATCGGCGCGAAGATCAAGCGCATGCCGTTCATCGCGGGCAACGGCATCCTCGTTCTCATTCCCGCCGCCTTGTTTCTTGCCTCCAAGGCAAACGCCGCGGAGTTCGACACCACGTTCTACACAGTGCAGACTCTCGAATTGTTTGCCGGCGCGACGAACATCGGTCTTCTCGGCCTCAATATGCGTGACGGCTTCAAGATGAAGGGCCGCTTGCGCGCTCCCCAACCCGATCGCTTCGACACCAAGCCGATGCTCTGAGGTTCGCGCGCGAAGCGGACTTCCGATCGGGGCCGCCCACGCTCGCCCGTGTCCTTCAGAAGCACGGCATCGATGGCGTCATTTGAGCGGACGGCGATCTATGGAGCAGTACAATAACTTCTCCGATGCGCGCAGCCGATCCGTTGTGGTGCCGGCGATCCGCGCTTACGCGTGCTTCTTCGGCTTTGGCTTGGTCGCCCTCGGCACCGGTTGCGGATCGGGGTTGCCCTCGATTGACGACAGACGTCCAGCCGTGAACGTGTAGATGCCGGCGCGCGGTCCCGTGGCCCAGGTGACGACGGCAACGCGGCGGCCGACGGCATCATTGGAGAGATTGACGTTCGATGGCGCGCCGATGCCGCGCACCACGTCGCATTCGGTGTGGCCGAGCGCGACCGTGCCGCCCGTCGGCGCCGGTGCCGTCGTCGATGCATTGGCATCGGCCGGCCCGGGAGGCGGCGCCATGCCGGGACAGCCGCCGTCGGCGCTGACGAGATCCTCAGCTCCGACCGCCTTGTCGGGGGTCAGCGGCGGGGATTCGATCGAGATGTTCTTGATGAAGAGACGGCTGGGCGTGTTGAACCATTGTGCGTCCTTGGACAGCAGATCGGTCCCCGAGCAGCCCGCGACCAGCGGTGCTACGGCAGCCAACGCAACTATGAGCGACTTGGGAAGCTTTTGATGTCGCACGATAAACCAAATTCCCCGCGTGAAGGACCAGCCCTAAGCGATTGTCCCAACATCACTTTGCGGCACGAAGGTGACAAAAGCCAGCATCGCCCGAAAAGTGCAAATTATCATTAATTGCGAAGGACCCCTAATTCCGACGCTGCCATCGGCCCCGCTCGTCGGCCTGCCAATAGGTGACATCAAATCCCCGCTCCTTGCAATCCGTCCAGGCGCTGCGGGCGAGCGCGAGTGCGTCCGGATCGTCGCCGTTGAACAGCAGCACCATTCGCGCATAGCCCTGCGCGTCCTGCGGCAGGGCGGCATTGTCGACCAGGAAGCGGACATGGGCGCCGTTGGGATTGCCCTCCTCGATCGCCAGCACGATCGGCTGATCGGCGGCATCGTTCACGCGCCATGTCGCGTGCGGCAGGAAGGAATCGTCGCGATAGGTCCATAGATGCGCGTCGAGCGCATCGGCGCGCTCTTCCGAGGTCGACTGCACCACGACGCGCCAGCCGCGCTCGAGCGATTTCTCGAGAAGCGGCGGCAACACGTTCTCCACCGTCATGTTTTGCAGATGATAGAACAGGACTTCGGTCATCTCAGGTCATTTGCGCTCGTAATGGTCGGCGACCAGGCGATCGAGCAGGCGGACGCCATAGCCGCTTGCCCAGCTCTGGTTGATGTCGGTCTTCGGCGCGCCCATGGCGGTGCCGGCGATGTCGAGATGGGCCCAGGGCGTGCCGTCGACGAAACGCTGCAGGAACTGCGCCGCGGTGATCGAGCCGCCATGGCGGCCGCCGGTGTTCTTCATGTCAGCGAACTGGGAATCGATCAGCTTGTCGTATTCGGGACCGAGCGGCATGCGCCAGACCTTGTCCCCGCTCTCGATGCCGGCCGCCAGCAGGCGTTCGGCGAGTTCGTCATTGTTGGAGAACATGCCGGCGTGCTCGGTGCCGAGCGCGACCACGACCGCACCGGTCAGCGTCGCCAGATCCACCATGAATTTCGGCTTCACCTTCTTGGCGACGTACCAGAGCACGTCGGCCAGCACGAGCCGGCCCTCCGCGTCGGTGTTGATGATCTCGATGGTCTGGCCCGACATCGAGGTCACGATGTCGCCCGGCCGCTGCGCGTTGCCGTCGGGCATGTTCTCGACGAGGCCGATGGCGCCGACCACGTTGACCTTGGCCTTGCGCGCGGCAAGCGCGTGCATCAGGCCGACGACGCAGGCCGCGCCCCCCATGTCGCCCTTCATATCCTCCATGCTGCCGGCCGGCTTGATCGAGATGCCGCCGGTGTCGAAGCAGACGCCCTTGCCGACGAAGCTCACCGGCGCCTCGCCCTTCTTGCCGCCGTCCCAGCGCATGATCACGGTGCGGCTCGGCCGCGCCGAGCCCTGGCCGACGCCGAGCAGCGCGCCCATGCCGAGCTTCTGCATCGCCTTGACGTCGAGCACCTCGACCTTGACGCCGAGCTTGCGGAGCTGACTGGCGCGGCGCGCGAATTCCTCGGGGAAGAGCACGTTCGGCGGTTCGTTGACGAGATCGCGCGCGATGATCACGCCGTCGACGACGTGGCCGGCCGAGGCAAACGCCTTCTTCGCGGCAGCGGCATCGCCGACAGCAAGCGTGATGTCGGCGCGCGAACCGCCCTCCTCGCCGTCCTTCTTCTTGGTCTTGTAGCGGTCGAACTTGTAGGCGCGCAGGCGCAGGCCCGAGGCGATCGCAACCGCCTGCTCGCTCGTCATGGCACCACTTGGCAGTTCCGCCATGATGGTCATGGCGGCCGCCCCGGCGGCAAGCTTGCCCGCCGCCACACCGCCGAATTTGAGGAAATCGTTCGCCTTCAGGCCGGCCGCCTTGCCGGCGCCGATCACGAGCAGACGGGTGGCCTTCACTCCTTCCGGCGCCAGGATGTCGAGCGCAGCTCCGGTCTTGCCCTTGAAGGCGGCGGCGATGGCCGCACGCTTCACGAGTTCGATAGCGCCGCCCAGGGCTTTGGCCGTCGCCGGACCGACCTTCAGACTGTCGTCGCAAAACACGACCAGGATGCCACGGGCGGCGGCAGACAACGGGACAAAGCCGACCTTGATGGCATCGGACATGGGTAACTCCTTCAAAAATCTTGGTCTTTTTGCTGGTCACGGTTCCTGGCCAGGGCCGGACCTGAACGGCGATTCACTAAGCCTCCCGCACTATGGGCCAGCGCCCCGGCAGATGCCAAGCACCCCCCGTGGCCTCAAGGCCACAACGAGGGAAATATTAACCATATTATGAGGGTGCCACGGGGCAGCCATTTTGTTGACGGATCAAAGGGATGGTAGTGAGAGAGTGAGCTGGCGGAAGAGGCGCTCGCCAACCTTGGGGATCCCCCGATCGGGGATTGGTTGGACAGCGGAGTTTCGGGCCGACATTGGGGACTTGGTGGGATTCGTGCGGTAGCGCATGGGGTCGATCGATAGGTATATCTTCCGCACGACGCTGGCGTCGTTTGCGCTGATCCTGGTCAGCCTCACCGGCGTGATCTGGATTACGCAGGCGTTGCGCGGCATCGACCTGATGACGAGCCAGGGACAGACCATCCTCACCTTCCTGGGCATCACCAGCCTCGTCGTGCCGGCCCTGGTCCTGATCATCTCGCCGATCGCGCTGATGATCGCGATCTCGCACACGCTGAACAAGCTCGCGACCGATTCCGAGATCATCGTGATGAATGCCGCCGGCCTGTCGCCGTTCCGGCTGTTCTATCCGTTCTTCTACGCCACCTGCGTGGTGGCGCTGCTGGTTGCCTTCATCGCGGCCTATCTCGCCCCCGACGGCATGCGGCGGATCAAGCAGTGGGATGCCGAGATCACCGCGGACGTGCTCACCAACATCCTGCAGCCCGGCCGCTTCGCCCAGCTCGACAAGAACCTCACGATCCGGATTCGCGAACGCCAGCCCGGCGGCATCCTTGCCGGCATCTTCATCGACGACCGCCGCGATCCCAACGAGCGCGTCTCGATCGTCGCCGAGCACGGCGAGGTCGTGAAGAACGAGACCGGCTCGTTCCTGGTGTTGGAGACCGGCAATCTCCAGCGCTTCGAGGCGGGCAAGCGCGATCCCGCGCTGGTGGCGTTCGGCCGCTACGGCTTCGACATGTCGAAGTTCTCCAACCAGGGCCGCGACGTCACCCTCGGCATCCGCGAGCGCTATCTCTGGGAGCTGCTCGCGCCGTCCGACAACGACCCCGTCTACAAGCAGATTCCCGGCCAGTTCCGCTCGGCCCTGCATGACAGCCTGCTCGCGCCGATCTATCCCTTCGCCTTCGCCGTGCTGACCTTCGCCTTCCTCGGTGCGCCCCGCACCACCCGCCAGAGCCGTAATTTCTCGATCGGCACTTCGGTCGTTGCGGTGTTCGGCCTGCGCATGGCCGGCTTTGCCTGCTCGGTCATGGCGGTGAAGTCGCCGAGCCCGGTGCTGGTGCAATATGCGATGGTCATGGGCGCCATCGGCGTCGGGCTGTGGATGATCATCCGCGGCGTCGTGGTCGAGCCGCCCCCTGGCCTCATGGAGGCCATCAACAGGTCGAACGCGCGCATCGCGCAGCTGTTCGGACGGCCAGCCACCGCATGAGCATGCTCACCAACACACTCGGACGCTATTTCGCCGGCCGCTTCGTGGTCGCGGCGCTCGGCGTGTTCGCGGGCATTTTCCTGCTGCTGGTGCTGGTCGACTACATCGAGATGGTGCGCAAGACCTCGGGGCTGGCGTCCGCCTCGGCGCTCATGGTGGCCGAGACCTCGCTGTTCAGGGTGCCGCAACTGCTGGAGAAGCTGACGCCGTTCTGCATGCTGATCGGCGCCATGACCTGTTATCTCGCCCTCTCCCGCCGGCTCGAGCTCGTGGTTGCGCGCGCCGCCGGCATCTCCGCATGGCAGTTCATTTCACCGGCGCTCGGCAGCGCGCTCCTGATCGGGGTGATCGCAACCGTCGCCTACAATCCGATGTCGGCGAATCTGCGTGAGCTCTCCAAGCGCATGGAAGCCGAGTTGTTCGGCTCGGCGCCCGGCGGCGGCATCCAGGACGCTTCCGGCTTCTGGCTCAATCAGGTGACCAGCGACGGCCAGACCATCATCAACGCCGCGCGCAGCGAGCAGCAGGGCGTTCGACTCACCGGCCTGACGCTGTTCCGCTTTGACACAGACAGTCACTTCAAGGAGCGGATCGAGGCGCGCGAGGCGACACTGGAGTCCGGCCACTGGCTGTTCAAATCCGTTCGCCGCTTCTCGCTGGACTCCCCGCCGATCGACCAGGCCACCATGGAGATTCCAACGACGCTCACCGAGGCGCAGGTCCGCAACAGCTTTTCCACCCCCGAGACTGTGTCCTTTTGGCAACTACCGAGCTACATCCGCTCATCCGAGAGCTCAGGCTTCGCGACAGCCGGATACCGACTCCAGTATCAGAAGCTTCTGGCACAGCCGTTTTTGCTTGCGGCCATGGTGATGCTCGCGGCCTCCGTGTCGTTGCGCTTCTTCCGGATGGGCGGCGTGCAGAAGATGGTTTTGAGTGGCGTGGGCGCAGGCTTTCTGCTCTACGTTCTGTCGAAAGTGACTGAAGACTTGAGCAAGGCTGAGTTGATGCATCCGATCGCTGCGGCGTGGTTGCCCGTGGTGGTGGGCGGCCTCACCGGCTTTTTGGCCTTGTTGTACCAGGAGGACGGTTAGTGACTGCCGTCCATCGAGGACCCGTGTCTCGTTTGACGCGCCGCATCGTGATGCGCGCGAACGGGTTCGGCTTGTCTCTTCGCAGGCTCATGATGGCTGTGGCTGCCGTGGCATCGCTCGGCGCGCTGATCGACGTTGCTGCCGTGGCCCCCGCCTCGGCCCAGAGCTTCACCTATAATCCGCTGCCGCCGCGTCCGAAGCCGCCGAAGGCCGCCAACGACAACCAGATGCTGGTTCAGGCGACCGAGGTCGACTACGACTACAACAATTCACGCGTCTCCGCGGTCGGTAACGTTCAGCTGTTCTACAACGGCACCAGCGTCGAGGCCGACAAGGTCATCTACGACCAGAAGACCAAGCGGCTGCATGCCGAAGGCAACATCCGCATGACGGATGCCGACGGCAAGATCACCTATGCCGAGATCATGGATCTCTCCGACGATTACCGCGACGGTTTCGTCGATTCGCTGCGTGTGGACACGGCCGACCAGACCCGCATGGCCGCGAGCCGCGCCGACCGCTCCAGCGGCAACTACACAGTGTTCGAGAACGGCGTCTACACGGCCTGCGCGCCGTGTAAGGACGATCCGAAGAAGCCGCCGCTGTGGCAGGTCAAGGGTGCGCGCATCATCCATGACCAGCAGGAGAAGATGCTGTATTTCGAGACGGCGCAGATCGAATTCTTCGGTGTGCCGCTCGCTTACATGCCCTATTTCTCGACGCCCGACCCGACCGTGAAGCGCAAGAGCGGCTTCCTGATGCCGGGCTATGTTTCCGGCACGACGAACACGGGCTATGGCGTCGAGGTTCCCTATTATTGGGCGATCGCGCCCGACATGGACGCGACCATCAACCCCCGCTTCTTGTCGCGGCAAGGCGTGCTGCTGCAGGGAGAATTCCGGCAGCGCCTGATCGACGGCGCCTACCAGATCCGCGCCTATGGCATCGACCAGCTCGATCCCGGCGCGTTCTCCGGGCAGCCGGGCGACAAGCAGTTCCGCGGCGCCGTCGACACCAAGGGTCAGTTCGCGCTGAACGACAAATGGGTCTGGGGTTGGGACGGCGTCCTGATGTCCGACTACTATTTCTTCTCGGACTACCGGCTCTACCAGTACCGCGATCCGCTCGGCTCGTTCCTGCTGCTGCCGACGGAGGCGCTGTCGCAGCTCTATCTGACCGGCGTCGGCAACCGCAGCTTCTTCGACGCGCGCACGATGTACTGGCTGAGCTATTCGGGTAACCAGAGCCAGGTGCCGATCGTCTATCCGGTGATCGACTACGCCAACGTGCTCAACTATCCGGTGTTCGGCGGCGAGTTCAGCTACAAGACCAATTTCGTGAACCTGTCGCGTGACCAGGCGGTGTTCGATCCGATCACCACGATCGCGAACACCAACAGCCTGTGCACGACGGCGTCGGCCGATCCGCTCGCCCGCACGCCGTCGCAGTGCCTGCTGCGCGGCTTCCCCGGCACCTACACCCGCCTCACGGCCGAGGCGCAGTGGCGCAAATCCTTCACCGATCCGCTCGGCCAGATCTGGACGCCGTTCGCCAGCCTGCGCGCCGACGCGATCAACTCCTCGGTCTCCAACCAGCCGGGCGTGTCGAACTATCTTCCCGTCGGCGACACCCAGGCGTTCCGCCTGATGCCGACCGTGGGCCTGGAATACCGCTACCCCTTCATCAACGTTCAGCCCTGGGGCTCGACCACCGTCGAGCCGATCGCGCAGATCATCATCCGGCCGAACGAGACCTATGCCGGCAAGCTCCCGAACGAGGACGCCCAGAGCATGGTGTTCGACGCCTCGAACCTGTTCAGCGTCGACAAGTTCTCCGGCTACGACCGCGTCGAGGGTGGCGGCCGCGCCAATGTCGGCGTGCAGTCCACCACGCAGTTCGACAAGGGCGGCGCCGTCAAGGCCCTGTTCGGCCAGTCCTACCAGCTGTTCGGCATGAACTCCTTCGCGGTCCAGGACCCCATCAATACCGGCCTCAATTCCGGCCTGGACAAGCCGCGTTCCGATTACGTCGCGAGCGCCAGCTACTCGCCCAACAGCACCTACACGTTCAGCGTTCGCTCCCGCATGGACGAGCAGACCTGGAACGTGCAGCGCTTCGAGGCGGAAGGCCGCGCCAACTTCAATCGCTGGGCGGTCAGCGTGCTGTACGGCAATTACGCGGCGCAGCCGGAGCTCGGCTATCTGACCCGCCGCGAGGGCATCCTGACCTCGGGCTCCATAAAGCTCGCGACCAACTGGGTGGTGTCGGGCTCGGCGCGGTGGGACCTCGAGGCCAACAAGATCAACCAGTATGTGCTCGGTGCCGGCTATGTCGACGATTGCTTCGTGCTGGCGGCGAACTACGTAACTTCGTATAGCTACTCGGCGGGCACCGCGCCGCCCGTCCTGAGCCATGCGTTCATGTTCCAGATCGGCCTGCGCACGCTGGCGACCTCGTCGACGACCAGCAGTTCCGCCGGCCTCCAGTGAACGGTTTGAAGTGCCGGCCGCGCTTGCCCCCATCACAGGCTCGACGCGGCTGACATGCGAGCGACAATCATGACGACCCCATTGCCCGTCTTCCGCCTTCTCCTCGCCATCGCTGCCGGACTGGTCCTGACCGGACTGCCCTCGCCGTCGCGCGCGCAGAACATCGTCGTCATGGTCAATGGCGACCCGATCACCGATTTCGACATCGAGCAGCGCTCCAAGCTCGACCAGCTGACGACGCAGAAGACCCCGAGCCGGCAGGAGGTCATCAACGAGCTGATCGACGACAAGGTGAAGATGAAGGAGGGCAAGAAGTTCGGGGTCGATCCCGGCGTCTCCGACATCAACCAGTCCTACGAAGGCATGGCGCAGCGCATGCGCATCACGCCGGACCAGCTCACCAAGTCGCTCGAATCCAAAGGCGTGCGCCCCGAGACGCTGAAGGGCCGCATGAAGGCCGAGATGGTCTGGACCAGCCTCGTGCGCGGCCGCTTCAAGGAGAAGCTGCTCGTCGGCGAGCGCGACGTCGCGCAGGCCGTGCAGGCCCAGACCGGCGACAAGCTCCAGATCGAGGGCACCGAATACAAGATGCAGCCGATCGTGCTGATCGTGCCGCGCGGCTCGTCCGCCGCGTTCCTGGAAACACGGAAGAAGGAAGCCGAGAGCTATCGCGCGCGCGTCGGAAGCTGCGAGGAAGCCAACTCGCTGTTCCGCTCGACGCCGAACGCCACCATCCGCGACAGCGTCACCAAGACCACCGCGGAGCTGCCCGAGGCGCTGCGCAAGGTGCTCGACGACACCCCGATCGGCCATTTGACCGCGCCCGAGATGACCAAGAACGGCATCGAGATGGTGGTGCTGTGCTCGCGCAAGCCGACCATGATCGACACGCCGAAGAAGCGCGAGGTCCGCGAGAAGATGTATCAGGAGAAGTACGAGAAGACCCAGAAGGCCTATCTCGACGAGCTCCGCAAGGCGGCGATGATCGAATATCGCAACCGCTGATGGCCAATCGCGCAGCCAAACCGCATACCCTTCCCCTTGCCCTGACCCTGGGAGAGCCCGCCGGCATCGGCCCCGACATCACGATCGCAGCCTGGCTCCGGCGCCGTGAACTGAACCTGCCCGCCTTCTATCTGCTCGGCGACGAGGCGCTGATCGCCCGGCGCGCCAAGGCGCTCGCCGCCGCGCTCGGTGCCGATGTCAGGACCGCGGCGGTGAGCCCGGACGAGGCCGCTTCCGCCTTCATTGACGCCCTCCCGGTGGTCGCTACCGGCGAGCGCGCGACCGCCGAGCCCGGCACGCCCGACGCATCGAGCGCGCCGGCCGCGCTCGCCTCGATCCGGCAGGCGGTCACCGATGTCCGCGAGGGCCGCGCCGGCGCCGTCGTCACCAACCCGATCGCCAAGAGCGTGCTCTACCGCTCAGGCTTCCGTCATCCCGGCCACACCGAATTCCTCGCCGAGCTCGCTGCGGAAGGCGGCCGCGTGCCGCAGCCGGTGATGATGCTGTGGTCGCCGCGGCTTGCGGTGGTGCCCGTGACCATCCACGTCTCGATCCGCGATGCGCTGGCAGAGCTCACCAGCGAGCTGATCGTCTCGACTGTTCGCATCGTCGCAGCCGAGCTGAAATCGCGCTTTGGCATCGCGCAGCCGCGCATCGCGGTCTCCGGCCTCAACCCGCATGCCGGCGAGGACGGCTCGCTCGGTCACGAGGAGCAGACGATCATCGCCCCCGCACTCAAGACGCTGCGTGGCGACGGCATCGAGGCCAGGGGCCCGCTGCCCGCCGACACCATGTTCCACGAGGCCGCGCGCAGCACCTATGACTGCGCCATCTGCATGTATCACGACCAGGCGCTGATCCCGATCAAGACCGTCGCCTTCGACGACGCCGTCAACGTCACGCTCGGCCTGCCTTTCATCCGCACCTCGCCTGATCACGGCACCGCCTTCGACATCGCCGGCACCGGCAAGGCCAATCCGGCCAGCCTGATCGCGGCGCTTCAGCTGGCCAGCCGCATGGCGGCTTCGCAAAGCTGATGAGCGCGATCGACGACCTCCCGCCGCTCCGCGAGGTCATTCGCCAGCACGCGCTGTCGGCGCGCAAATCGCTCGGCCAGAATTTCCTGCTCGACCTCAATCTCACCGCCCGCATCGCGCGCGCGGCAGTGCCACTCGAAGATTCCACCATCGTCGAGATCGGCCCGGGCCCGGGCGGGCTGACACGCGCGCTGCTCGCGCTCGGCGCGAGGCGCGTCATCGCCATCGAGCATGACGAGCGGGCGATCCCGGCCTTGCAGGATATTTCCGCGCGCTACCCTGACAGGCTCGAGATCGTGCATGGCGATGCCATGACCTTCGATCCCCGCCCGCTGCTCAATGGCGAACGCGCGAAGATCGTCGCCAACCTGCCCTACAACATCGCGACCCAGCTCTTGATCGGCTGGCTCACCACCGAGCCCTGGCCGCCCTGGTACGACATGATGGTGTTGATGTTCCAGCGCGAGGTCGGCGAGCGCATCGTCGCGCGCGAGGACGAGGAGGCCTATGGCCGGCTCGGCGTGCTCGCCAATTGGCGTTGCGAGACCAAGATCCTGTTCGACATTGCGCCGTCCGCCTTCGTGCCGCCGCCCAAGGTCACCTCCTCCGTCGTGCGCCTCACGCCGCGCGCCGAGCCGCTTGCCTGCGATCGCAAGCTGCTCGAGCAGGTCGCCGCGGCCGCCTTCGGTCAGCGCCGGAAAATGTTGCGGCAGAGTCTGAAGTCGCTCGGCGTCGACCCCGCGCGGCTCGCTGCGGCCGCCGGCGTCGATGCGACGCGGCGCGCCGAGACCATTCCGATCTCGGGCTTTGTTGCCATGGCCTGTGAATTGGCCAATATACGAACCGAAACAGAGCGATAATTTCGGAGGAAGAAATATGGCGTTGATGCGTCGGCAGTCCCTGGTCAAGTTTGATGCGCCGCTGTGCGAGACCATCGTCGACACGCCGAAGCCGAAAGGCGCCGAGGTGCTGGTGCGCATCGAGCGCTGCGGCCTCTGCCATTCCGACCTGCACATCCAGGACGGCTATGCCGATCTCGGCGGCGGCAAGAAGCTCGACACCACGCGCGGCATGACGCTGCCCTTCACGCTCGGCCACGAGATTGCCGGCGTCGTCGACGAAGTCGGCCCCGACGTCGCCGCCGGCCTCGTCGGCGCGAAGAAGGCCGTGTTCCCCTGGATCGGCTGCGGCCAGTGCCGCGACTGCGCCAATGGCGACGAGAATCTCTGCGTGAAGCAGCGCTTCCTCGGCGTCTCCATCGACGGCGGCTTCGCCACCCACGTGCTGGTGCCCGACGCGAAATATCTGCTCGACTACGATCCCCTGCCCGTCAACCAGGCCGCGACCTTGATGTGCTCCGGCGTCACCGCCTATGGCGCGCTCAAGCGCCTGGTTGACCGACCGCGCCAGCGCAATCTGCTGCTGATCGGTCTCGGCGGCGTCGGCATGATGGGCCTGTCGTTCGCGCAGGCGATGTTCAAGCAGCCGATCACGGTCGCCGACCTGTCGCCGGCCGCGCGCGACACCGCGCTGAAGAACGGCGCAGCCAACGCCTACGATCCGTCCGAGCCCGACGTGATCAAGCGCATCCTGAAGGAGACCGAAGGCGGCTTCGACGAGATCGTCGATTTCGCCGGCAACGAGAAGTCGATGGCCTTTGCGGTCGCGGTCGCCGCGCGCGGCGGCAAGATCGTGGTCTCCGGCCTGATGGGCGGCCAGTTCACATTGCCGATGGTGCAATGGGTCTACAAACGCATGACCATCGAGGGTTTCATGGTCGGAACGCTCAAGGAGGCCCAGGAGCTGATGGCGCTGGCGCGCGCCGGCAAGATCAAGCCGACGCCGATGCGCGAGGAGCCGATGGGCGACGTCCAGAAATGGATCGACGAGCTTCGTGCCGGCAAGGTCGTCGGCCGCATCGTGCTGAAGAACTGAGCCGCGCGCAGCGGGCCCGACGCAAGTTGGGCCCGCGTGACGGAACGCCTGCTGCCCCGCCGCGTTGGCAGCCCATGTCCATTCGTTGCACCGTCGAAAGCGCATTCTTCATCGCCTGGAGCTGCCTGGAGCAGAGCGGCGAGCTCGGCCCGCCGGACGAGAGCGCCAACGTCATTCTCGACGCCATCGAAGGTCAGCTCAAAACCGGCGAACGCCGGCAGCTGATGCTCGCCAACAAGGCGATCGACGCCTATCGCGCGCACGCGGCGCTGCACCGATCCTCGTGGAATCGCGAAGCACGCTTCGGGTGATGGTCGTCGCCGCCCCTCGGGCCGCCGGCCCAGCGGCGTTTTGGCGGATTGAGGCCGGCGGTCCTCGGGCAAAGCGCACGGAATGCGGCACTCGGCGCCACATGCTACGCCAATCCGCAAGCCCGCTATGTTCACTCCTGAACAGACCTCGCCAGATCAGCGCTGCGCTAAGAACGCGCATGCAGACTCGCCCCTACCAACTTCCGGGAGTCCAAGCCCGCGCGCTAGCATCTCAACTATGCACGGCCGCTTGTGTGCACTTTGGAACCGTCGGTTCCGCTGCGGAAACGTAGGGTTCTGGCTGGCGCCGATTCCCGGCCAGCCCAGAGAAGAAACTGTGACCGGTCGGCCCCCGAACGATCTGCTCCGGCAGCTCACCCACCAGGATTTCGAACTGCTCGCGCCTCACCTCCAGCCGGTCGAACTCGCGGCGAGCCACGTCCTGCATCACGCCGGCGACGACGTGGCGGCGGTACACTTTCCCTGCGGTTCCGCACTGGTATCGTTCGCCGTGCCGGTCGAGGACGATCGCGAGGTCGAAAGCCTGCTGGTGGGCCGTGAGGGTGCGGTGGGCCTTGCCGCAGGCCGCAACCCTTCGCTCGCATATTCGCGCATTGTCGTGAAGCTGGGCGGCACCCTCGTCCGGCTGCCACTGCGCGCACTCGAGCAGGCACAGCAGCGGTCGGCCACGCTTCAGGAGGTCTTTTTGCGCTACGCCGACTGCCAATTCGCGCAGCTGCTGCAGACGGCGGCCTGCAACGCCGCTCATTCGATCGAGCAGCGCGCCGCCAAATGGATCATCTCCGCGAAAGAGAGTATCGGCGGGGCCGAGATCCCCCTCACCCACGAGCAACTCGCCGGCATGCTCGGCGTCTCCCGCAGCTATGCCAGCCGCGTCATCCAGATGTTCAAGGCAAGGCGCATCCTCGCGACCCGCCGCGGCGCCATCCTGATCCTCGACGGGACAGCGCTCGAAGCCAGAGCCTGCAGCTGCAACGATTGGGTAAGGAAGCATTTTGATGAGGTGCTGGGCGGAGCAACACCTGCCGATGGCTAAAGCGCGATACGATCAGGATGCATCGTCATCGCGCTTCAGGTTGTCGTTCGAGCTTGATCTTTTCGGAAAACCGCTGCGCACTTGTCCGGATCATGCTTTAGCGCCGTTGCGGCTCACGTCTCCGGTGGCGACTGACGCTTCAGATGCAGATAGGCCGGGCTGAAATCGCCGAGCCGCTGCAGCTCGCGCCATTTCAGGACGATGAGCTCCCCGTCGCGCAGATCCATCGCGCCGCCCCGTCTGAGGTCAGCGAGCGTCCGGTTCACCGTCGCGATCGCCATGCCCAGCGTCTCGCCGAGCTGCACCAGGCTGATCGGCAGGCGGAAGCGATTGCCGCGGATGAGCTGCGCGGCGCGGGCGCGGTAGAACAGCTCGCAGAACAGGTGCGCCATGCGCGCTTGCATCGGCCGGGCGCTGTTGTTGGTGATGGCCTCGCGGAAGATCGAGGCATCGAGCAGCGTCTCGCGCCAGACCGAGAGCGCGAAAGTGGGCCGGCGCCGGAAGGCCGTGAACAATTCGCGATGCGGGATGAAGGCAACCGAGGCGTGCCCGAGCGCGGAGAGCCCATGGTCCATCTGGTCGATGAACAGGCCCTGGGAATCCGGCAGGTCCCCGGAGATATGGAACGCGAGATATTGCCGCCCCCCGCTGCCGAGCAGATGGTAACGCGCCACCATGCCGGAGACGACCAGCGCCGAATGTTCGGGCTCGTCACCCTGGCGGATGAAATCCTCGTTGGGCGCGACATCGCGCTGCGTAAAGGTGAGCGCGCGGATCTCGTCGAGATCCTCCCCGGTGAGCGCGGTGTGCTCGCTCAGGTTCCGGATCAGCACGTCGTGGGCTTTTTCCATGAGACCACCAAAAATCGCGCCGGATCTATCAAATGATACTTCTGGCCTCGGTTCAGCGGACTAGAACGCGAGACGGACGCACAGGTTGCTAATCCGTTTGCGATCGTACGGGTCGCACCCACACCACACCTCGATCACCAACCGAGCCGGCCCTTCTCATGAGCCCTACGACGATCCTGGCGCGCATCCGCGGCCTGTTCGCATCCGAGACCAGCGAACACCTCGACTGCATCAGCGATGCCTTCGCGAAAGGCACGCTGCGCGAGCCGGCGCATCCGATGTCGGATCAGGAACTCGCCCACGCCATCCGCGAGTTCCGCAGCACCGAGGTCTCCGACTGGACCATCGCAAAGCTCTCGCGGCGCTTCATCGACGTGCCGCGAGACTGCTGAAGCACGCGCGAGGCTCATGCCGCATCCGAAGTTCATCGCGCGTCTCCAGGCCATCGAAGGCCTGTCCGAGGACGAACGCCGGCAGATCGCGGGCCTGCCGTCCACGCTACGCCAGGTCGCGGATGGCGAGATCGTGCTGCGTCAGGGCGAGGCCGCCTCGCGCTGCGTCTTCGTCGTCAGCGGCTTCCTCTACCAGGCCCGCATCGTCGGCGATCGCAGCCAGATCCTCGCGTTCCACGTTCCCGGCGACATGCCCTGCCTGCACACGCTGCTGGTCTCGCCGACGGATGCGGACCTCGTCGGCCTCGGCCCGACCGTCGTCGGCTACGTCGGGCACAGCCAGCTCCGCCAGCTGCTCGACGGCTCGATCCATCTGACCCGCGCGTTCTGGCGCGAGACGCTGATCGATGCGGCGATCTCGCGGCAATGGATCGCCCGGCTCGGCGCGCAGGCGGCCTTGCCGAAGGTCGCGCATCTGATCTGCGAGCTCGCGGCGCGGCTGGAGATCGTCGGCCTTCTCAAGGACGCCTGCTTCCAGATGCCGATGACGCAGCGGCACGTCGCCGATGCCTGCGGCCTGTCGATCGTGCACGTCAATCGCACCATCCAGGAACTGCGGCATCGCGGATTGATCGCATGGGAGGGCAACGAGATCGAGCTGCTGCAGCCCGACGAGTTGCGCAGGTTTGCCGATTTCACGCCCGACTATCTGACCTGAGCGCGGTGGGTGAGCGCGGAGAATGGGTGAGCGGAGCGCTACCCCGCGCGTCACGAACGCGACCGCGCGGTCCGCCATGATGTGAGCAGCGGACCCCCGCGGCCGAGGACAGGATCCGACTTCGGCTTGCGGACCTTGGCGATGCGCGTGACGGCATCGAGACGCTCTCGCATGTCGGTGCACTCGTCGTACGTCCCGTCCTGCGGATACGCTCCGACGACCCCGAAGTCCCGGCTGGATTCGATCAACCGGTGTCCGGTGCCGGCGGGCAGCACCAGAACGTCGCCGGCTTTCACACGGAGGATGCGCCCCTTGATCCCGCCGCACTCGACCCTGGCGGTGCCGCGCGCCACGCCCATCACTTCGTGGATCTGCGAATGATAATGGACGAAGTCATACACGGTGTCCCGCCACGACCGACCCCAGCCGTTTGTATCGAACAGCGTGTCGATGATGACCTCGGGGGGAAAGCGCCTGGACTTCAGATTCACCGCGCCGCGATAGAGCAACACCGGAAAACGCGGATTGTTCGGCACGATGCCATCGTCGCGAAAGCGGAAAGCTGCCGGCTTCCGGGGCCGCACCAGCGCCCGCAGCGTTGCCGCATCGGGATGCTCCTCCACCAGCTTCTTGGCGAGATTCCTGATCTGGTCCTTGATCGGCATGGCCTGTCCTCAGCCACGATTCAACGACGGCGGGGGTGAGAAGTTTCCAGGCGAACGGGCTCGATCAGCAGCAGGGCTCACCCCATCCTGCGGGCTGCAGCCTCGATGCAGCCTGGACAACTCGCGCGTCGCACTGGTTCATGCGGGTCCCCACAACAGCTGAGACCGGCCGGCTCTCTATCGCACCGCGAACGGCGCCTGATAAGGCCGGCCGAACGGCACGCCGTTGATGACAGTCTGGACCGGCTTGAGCTGGGCCTTGCCGTCTCTCTTGTTGTTGCGGGTGTCGAGGAAGCTGACCGGCCCCTCCGCCAGCTCCATGATGGCGACGTCGCCGGGCGCTCCGACTTGCAGGGTGCCGATCTTCGGCGCGCGATTGATGATCTTCGCCGGAGCCGTGGTGGCCATCGCGACCACCTGCTCCAGCGTGAAGCCCAGCGTCATGAACTTGCTCATCACGTTGGGCAGGAACGGGATGCCCGGCGAATTGCCGGAGAAGACATGGATATCGGAGGAGATGGTGTCCGGCGTGCATCCGCCGGGGATCGCCACTTCCGCCACGGTGAAATCGAAGCTGCCGCCGCCATGACCGACGTCGAAGATGACGCCACGCTGCTTCGCCGCCAGGGCCGCTGGCAGCAGCTTGCCCTCCTGGACGATATTGGTGAAGACGTTGGACATGTTCGGTGCGCCCGAATAGGCATGGGTCAGCACGTCGCCCGGGCGGAGCAGGTCGAGGATCTGCGACATCAGCTCCTTGGACTCGACGCCGCCGATATGCACCATCATCTTCGCCGGCCAGCCGCACATCTCGCAAGCCTGGATGCCGCGCTTCAGCGGCTCGAGCCCGTGCTTGTAGATCACGTTCTCCGACATCCGCACTTTGACCCCGAGCAGGAAATCAGCGTTCTCGGCGAGCGCCATCGCGCAGGCTTCGGTCTGGGCGACGTCGATATTGTACAGCTCCGCGACCGGGAATGCCGACAGGCCGTTATTGGCGATATGGACGAAGGCGTACATCCGCGCCCGCGTCTGTGCCACGATGAACCGGCGCAACGCCGCCAGATTGTTGACCCCGGCGTCGCCCGCGGACACGACGGTCGTCGTGGCCTGGAATTGCACCAGCTCGTCGGCGGGAATACCGATTGCCGAGCCGTAGGGGTAGACGTGACTATGCAGATCGATGAGACCGGGCATCACGAGCTTGCCTGACGCGTCGATGCTCTTCAGCGCGCGCTCGGCCGGGATCGCCTCCTGCACCGTTTCGATCACGCCCCAGCGGATGCCGATATCGCGTCTGGCGCGCAGCGACTGGCTGGGGTCGAGCACCTCGCCGCCCCGGATCACCAGATCGTACTTGTCGTTCGGCCCCATCGCGGCGCCGGCGGGCGCGGCGAGACCGACAACTGCGGCTGACGTCGACAATGCCAGGAAATCGCGGCGTGACAACACGGACATGACGGCCCCCCTTGCGCTTTTATTGGCGGCTACGGCCCCGCCTTGACGAGCAGATGCGCTTCTGCCGCCAACGTACGAGACCGGAATGAATGGAATTGGAATTGAAGCATCTTCGCGCGGATGATCCAATCCTATGACTGCACACGAGCCCTGAGGAGCCGCGAAATTTTCCGGAATCGCGTGAACCTTCCTGGACGAGCGCCGACTAAGCGAGCACATCCGCCGGGCCGCTTGGGTCATTCGTGGCGATGGGCCGTTTGCGCCATGCAGAACGGCAAGCAGAACTGACGGCGGCTCCCGAGAGGCGTCGGGCAAAACACCCGGTCAAGCCCTTGGCGCAAAAATATTCCACTTTCCCGAATTTCGGATTTGTGGCATACCCTCGCCCATCCCGGCCCTGCCAAAGGGGCGCTTCGCGATCGTCACGAGATGCGGGCCGGGTGGCGGTGGACGCGGTAGCGCCGGCGCGGCTCGGCATGATGACAGGGCGGGCAACCGTGAGTCCTCAGGCGACGCGATACGACACGGCGCGGTCACAGCGGTTTCGTCGATGCCTGGGGGCGAGCACACGCAAGCCTTCCGGGTATTTCGGCGGGATCGTCCGCGGACGGAGAAGTCGTGTGGTCCTGACGCCCGGGGTCTGTGCGTCAAGGCTTGCGGTGATGCGGCGGCCCGACCGGGCACGCGCATCGATCATCCGCAAGGCGACGGGGGCAATAGTGCATCGCTCCCCGGGGAGAGCACGAAGGACACCGTTAAAACCAGCCGCGCAGGGAAGGCCGGGCGACCGGCATCACCTGTGGTCCACCCCGTGTGCATCTTCGTCGCGCACGGACTTGCGGGTGCCGCCGGCGCCCGGCCTTCCCTGCGCCCTTTGGTCTTCAAGGAGCGCGAACGACAGCAAGCCTCGGGCGAAACGCGCCGCGAGAGCGCGAAGGCGTGTCTGCACCACATACTCGGTGTCATCGCAGACAGCGTCACTTGGAGCGGGCTGCAACCTCATACTCCGTTATTGCGAGCGCCTCAGCCTCCTCGGCTCTCGTGCCCCGGACGCAGCGCAGCGCCCCTTAGCGGTGCGCTGCAGAGCCGGGGCCCATGTCGCAGCGGCGCGCGGGCAGCGCTGGGTCCCGGCTCTGCGCAGCAGCGTAAGAACGCTGCAGCGCGTCCGGGACACGTGTGTGGGTACCACCGTCTCTCGCACCACTTTTCGCGCGCGCCGGGCT
This sequence comes from Bradyrhizobium ottawaense, assembly GCF_002278135.3. NCBI lineage: Bacteria > Pseudomonadati > Pseudomonadota > Alphaproteobacteria > Hyphomicrobiales > Nitrobacteraceae > Bradyrhizobium > Bradyrhizobium ottawaense. The sequence goes on from NZ_CP029425.2 coordinate 4,808,958, forward strand.
GGTAGAGTGGCGCCATTATTTTGGGGAATTTTGATGCGCGCGAGGATTTTCAATCGCGTTTTGGGGCTGGCGACACTGGCCTTGCTTGTCGGCACTGCGGACGAGCTCAATTTCGACCCTGATACCCCCGACGGACTCACTCGCGCGATCACAAAGCTCCAGCAGCGGATTTCGATGGCGCCGAATGGAGAGCCGACCGAGGGCCTGTTGCTGCGCATGCGCAAGATGGAGGATCTCAAGCCCTGGGGCTCGATCGTCTACGGCCCGGACAACAGCAAATGGGGCATCTCGTGGAACCACGCCTCGCGGCGCGCGGCGGTGGCGGAGGTGGCGGGTTTGACGGCGCCTGGGTGGTCACCAGTGTCGGCTGCGGCGGCACCACGTCCGGTGCGGTCGTCGTCTCCTCGGGCAAGGTCATCGGCCAGGGTGTCACTGGCACCGTCAGCCCGAGCGGCTCGGTCAGCACGGTCGGTCAAGGCGACGGCGTGACCTTCACAGGCTCCGGCCGTCTCGGCGCTCGCAGCGGTTCCGGAACCTGGCGGCGCTCCGATGGCTGCGGCGGAACCTGGAGCTCGGCGAAGCAGTAACGCGCAAGGAAATGCCTGATCTCGCGGCGGAACGAACGCGCCGCAAGCCCAATTCAAGCCACATCCTCTCCGGATTTGCGGCTCATTGCCACCCAAGTCTTTGATGACAAAGGGCTGGTTAAGAGTTGCGTCATGCGTAACCGGGAGACCAGGATGGGCAACCGCACCGCAAAATTCGTATCCGCGCTAGTCGGCAGCATCATTGCCGGCGCGCCACTGGCCGCCGTGTCGCAGAACGCGCCGGCGCCATCGAGCACAGCCAACGCGGCCGCCGACTGCCTCGCCTCGCCGAAGGGCGCCGCGCCGCAGGGGCAACACTGGTACTATCGTCTCGACCGCACGACCAAGCGGCAATGCTGGTATCTGCGCGCCGCAGGCGGCAAATCCTCCCAGACCGCGCAGGCGACGACCGACACGCCCGAGGCGGATTCGGCCGTGCCGCAAGCGATGCAGAACGCGCGCGCCGAATACACCGCTCCGCAGACGAGTGCCGCACCAGGCACGCCGAACATGAGCGCGCCCGCGCCCGCTGCAACCAATGCGCCGCCGGTCGCCCAGCAGCCGCCAAGCGGCGCGCCTGCGACCAACGCGCAGCAGCCGGCTGTGACCGCGCGCTGGCCCGAGGCCTCTCCGGCCTCCGCCGCGCCCACACCGCCGCCGGCCCCCGTTGCGGCCACCGCGCCGGCGGGCGCGAAGCCGGCAAAGCCTCCCGCGCCGATGGCCCTGGCCGGCGCAGACGGCTCCGCCGACAAGCCGGCCGGCTCGGTGCAGATGCTGCTGCTCGTGATCGGCGGCGCGCTGGCGCTCGCCGGCATCCTCGCCAGCATCATCTACCGCTTCGCCGGCGGACGCCTCCGCGTCCAGGCCGCCGACCGCCGCGGACGTTGGGACGATTGGACGCCGCAGGACCATGACGCAAGCCGCGCGCCCTGGCTCGGTGCGGAGCCGGCCGTCACGCCGCGCGCACAGCAGGGCCCCGTCGACTTCGATGAAGTTCGGCCGCCGCAGACCGCGCAAATCGCCGCCTTCACCAGGGAGATCGGCAGGATCGCGGCGCAATCCGCGTCCATTCGCAACAAGGCCGCCGAGCTCGACAAGGCCGACATCTTCAACGGAAAGTTCGAGATCGAGGCATCGGTGCCCCGGCTCGCGGTCAAAGATACGGCCGACGAAGAGCCCGTCGATCGCCATGAAGATGCTCAGGTAGATGCGCAGGCTGGGGAAGCCGTCGACGTCGACGTGATCACCGCGATGCTGGAACGGCTGGCGAAGCAAGGGCCGCGGCTGCCGCAGCCTAGCCCTGAAGCTGAGCTTGCAGAGCTCGTACGAAACCAACGAGGCCAATCCGCCGCTCGCGCTTGAGGCGCTCGGCCTTCAGGATCGACTGCACCTCGGCAAAGGCCTCGTCGACGTCGTGATTGATCACGATGTAGTCGTACTCGGCCCAGTGGCTCATCTCGTGGCTGGCTCGGCTCATGCGCTTGCGGATGACCTCGTCGGAATCCTGCGCGCGCGAATGCAGGCGTTTTTCGAGATCCGCCGCCGAGGGCGGCAGGATGAAGACGCTGACGACGTCGGCACGGGCTTTTTCGCGCAGCTGCTGCGTGCCCTGCCAGTCGATGTCGAACAGCACGTCCTGCCCGGACGATAGCGCGGCTTCGACGGGGCTGCGCGGCGTACCGTAGCTGTTGTCGAACACGGTGGCCCATTCCAGCAGCTCATCGCCCTTCACCATCGCCTCGAAGCGGGGCTTGTCGACGAACAGATAATCCTTGCCGTTGACCTCGCCCGGCCGCATCGGCCGCGTGGTCGCGGATACCGACATTTTCAGGCCGGACATGCGGTCGATCAAAAGACGCGACAGCGTCGTCTTGCCCGCGCCCGAGGGCGAGGACAGCACGAACATCAATCCGCGCCGCTCGACACCGTCAGTTCCGTGACCGCCGCTCGTCATCGATCACTCCAGATTCTGGACCTGCTCGCGGAACTGCTCGACCACGTTCTTCATGGCGAGGCCCGTATTGGTCAGCTCGATGTCGTTCGACTTCGAGCAGCAGGTGTTGACCTCGCGGTGAAACTCCTGCGCGAGGAAGTCGAGCTTGCGGCCGATCGGGCCACCCTTGCCGATCAGCTCGCGCGCCTGCGCGATGTGGGAAGCAATGCGGTCGAGCTCCTCGCGGATGTCGGCCCGGGTGGCGATCAGGATCGCCTCCTGCATCAGGCGGTCGGAATCGAAACGGTCGGAGGTGTCGAGCAGGCTCGCGATCTGTTCGGCGAGCCTGGCCTTGATCGCCTCCGGCTTGCGGCCGGGCGCGGCTTCCGCCCTCTTCGCCAATTGCTCGACCTCGTCGACCCGCTGGGTCAGGATCTGCCCGAGCGACGAGCCCTCGCGCTTGCGCATCTCGACGAGATCGGCGAGCGCCTTGTCGAAAGCCTCGGCGGCGGCGATCCGCGCGGCCTTGTCCTCCTCCTCCTCGCCCTCGGGCTCGGCAACCTCGACGACGCCCTTGATGGCGAGCAGGCCGTCGATGCTCGGCGCCACCGCGTCGACCTTGCCGGCGATCATGGCGGCGGCCTTCAGCACGGCGTTGAGCACGTCCTCGTTGACGCGGACAGAGGCTGCGGCATTGGCGCGCTTGACGGTGAGATTGGCGTAGACGGTGCCGCGCGACAGCAGCTCGCCGGCGCGTTTCTTGGCGTGGGCCTCGAGCTCGTCGAACCCCTGCGGCAGCCGCACCCTGAGGTCAAAGCCCTTGGCGTTGACCGACTTCAATTCCCATTCGAAGGTGTACGGCCCGCTAGCGCCGTGGCATCTCGCAAAGCCGGTCATGGACGACAGCGCCATCAGGTCAAATTCTCCAGAAACACGGGATTCGCGAGGCATCAAGCCACGCGAAACTTAAGACTATTTTGCAGGAAAGTGGAATCCGCAAAGTCCCGCAAGCAGGTCTGCAACGCGCCTAGCGCTGGACCACCGGCGGCGAGGGCTGCACCGCGCCCTGCCGCGCCGGTGCTGGAGCGGCGGGGCGTGCCGCCGGCGGCTTTTTCTGCTGGTTGGGCCGGGCCGGCGTGGTCGCCGTCGGTGTATCGGCAGCTCCGGGTGCGACGGCGGCGGGCGGCGGCGCATCCTCGGCCGGCTCCACCGTGTCGTTCTGGATCTGCTTTTCCATGGCGCGGAGCTTGGCGACGTTCTTCTGATGGGCGTCGTAAGTCTCGGTGAAGGCGTGCCCGCCGGTGCCGTCGGCGACGAAGAAGAGGTCGCGGGTGCGGGCCGGATTGGCGGCGGCTTCCAGCGAGGCGCGGCCGGGGTTGGCGATCGGACCCGGCGGCAGGCCCTCGATCACATAGGTGTTGTAGGGCGAGGGCTGCGTGATCTCGCTGCGCTTGATCGGGCGGCCCAGCGTGCCCTTGCCGCCGACGAGGCCATAGATGATGGTCGGATCCGACTGCAGCTTGATCCGCTGCTTCAGCCGGTTGGTGAACACCGCGGCGACACGGCTGCGCTCGTCGGGCTTTCCGGTTTCTTTCTCGACGATGGAGGCGAGCGTCACCAGCTGCTCCGGCGTCTTGACCGGAATGTCCTGATTGCGGCGCTCCCAGATCTCGGCGAGCACGCGTTTGTGCGCCTGCTGCATGCGCTGGACCACCTGATCACGCGGGGTGCCGCGCGGGAATTTGTAGGTCTCGGGCAGCAGCGTGCCCTCGCGCGGCAGCTCGCGCACGCTGCCGGTGAAGATGTCGTTGTCGGACAGGCGCGCCACGATCTGCTCGGAGGTCAGACCCTCCGGAATCGTGACGGCATGCTGCACCACCTTGCCCTCGACGATGGTGGCGATGACGTCGCGCAGCGATGCGTTCTTCTGGAACGAATATTCGCCCGGCTTGAGGTCCGAGCTCGCCTTCAACGCGGCAACGCTGGCGATGAACACCCACGGGTTGATGTCGGTCACGCCTTCCCGGTTCAGCGTCTCGGCGATGTCGCGCTTGCCCGCACGCTGGGGGATGTTGACGATCTTGTCATCCTTGAGCGGCCCGGGCGCCTCGAGCACTTGCCGGCCGTAATAATAGATGCCGCCGGCGCCGAGCATGGCGATCAGCAGGAGGGTGATGATGGCGTTGCCGACGACCACGAAAGGATTGCGCGCACGGTCCGATCGCTTCGGCGGCGGCGGGACCTGCTCGGGCTCGAGCGCTGCCCGCGGACTCCGGGGCGAAATGGGCGGCCTTTCACTCATCGAAACAACCTGAATCCTGCCGGTTCAATCGCGGCCCGACAATCGCTTGCCCTGCCAAATGCACGCGCCCACTTCCATGACTATCGCCGAATACGGCAAAACGGTGGATTCGTCTCAAACTTAAACTAACTGGCGAGGCGCCGGACGATCACCGACGCATTGGTACCGCCAAAACCAAACGAGTTCGACAGGGCGACGTTGACCTCACGCTTCTTCGCCGTATGCGGCACGAGATCGATCGCAGTCTCCACCGACGGATTGTCGAGGTTGATCGTCGGCGGCACGACATTATCGCGAATCGCGAGAATGGCGAAGATCGCCTCGATCGCACCGGCCGCGCCGAGGAGATGACCCGTCGACGATTTGGTCGAGGACATCGCAACCTTGGAGGCGGCATTGCCAAGCAGACGCTCGACGGCGCCGAGCTCGATCTCGTCGCCGAGCGGCGTCGAGGTGCCGTGCGCGTTGATGTAGTCGAGATCGGAGGCGGTCAGGCCGGCGCGCTTGAGCGCGGCAGACATGCTGCGGAAGCCGCCATCGCCGTCGGGCGAAGGCGACGTAATGTGATAGGCATCACCCGAAAGACCGTAGCCGATCACCTCGGCATAGATCCTGGCGCCGCGGCGCCGGGCGTGCTCGAGCTCCTCGAGCACCAGGACTCCGGCGCCCTCGCCCATCACGAAACCGTCACGGTCCTTGTCGTAGGGACGCGAGGCCTTTTCGGGTGCCTCGTTGAAACCGGTCGACAGCGCGCGCGCGGCGTTGAAGCCGGCAATGCCGATGCGGCTGATCGGCGATTCCGCGCCGCCAGCGACCATCACATCGGCATCGCCCAGCGCGATCAGCCGGGCGGCATCGCCGACGGCGTGTGCGCCGGTCGAGCAGGCCGTGACCACCGAATGGTTCGGTCCCTTCAGTCCGTGCGCGATCGAGACGTAGCCGGAAGCCAGATTGATCAGGCGGCCCGGAATGAAGAACGGCGACACCCGGCGCGGTCCGCGCTCCTTGAGCAGGATCGCGGTCTCGGCAATGCCGTTGAGGCCGCCGATGCCCGACCCGATCATGGTGCCGGTTGCGCATTTGTCCTCTTCGGTCTCGGGATGCCAGTTGGCGTCGTCGAGCGCCTGGCCGGCTGCGGCCATGCCGAAGATGATGAAGTCGTCGACCTTGCGCTGGTCCTTCGGCTCCATCCACTTGTCGGGATTGAAGGTGTCGTTGGTGCCGTCGCCGCGCACGACCGTGCAAGCGTATTTGGTCTGAAGATCGGAGACATCGAAGCTCTCGATCCTGCGCGCACCGCTCTCGCCGTTGAGGATGCGCTTCCAGGTCGGTTCGACGCCGCAGCCGAGTGGCGACACCATGCCGAGACCAGTGACGACAACCCGCCTCATATCCGAAAACTCCGCATCGAAAGATTCACGGCCAATAACAAGAAACCGGCTGACCGCTGGGAAGCGGCCCGTCCGGTTTCAATGTTGTCCCCGCGAAATGAAGAGCCTTAGCTCTTCGCGTTCTTCTCGAGAAACTTCGTGGCGTCGCCGACGGTGAGAATCGTTTCCGCAGCGTCGTCCGGAATCTCGCAACCGAATTCTTCTTCGAACGCCATCACCAGCTCGACGGTGTCCAGACTGTCGGCGCCGAGGTCGTCGATGAAGCTCGCGGCGTCGACAACCTTCTCGGGTTCAACACCAAGGTGTTCGACCACGATCTTCTTAACCCGTTCGCCAATGTCACTCATTGCATAACCTCGTGTTGTTCCCTGTAGACCCGACCCCCCGGGACGATACGAGCCGTCGTCGTGGTCGTGTTACTTGCCTTCGCTTACGAACTTTGATTTGGCCCCATCCTAACCGATACAGGGCCCGGCGAACGACGGCCAAGGCTCCGCATCGCCAATATACAGGGTTTCAAAAACCTGCAATGGCGTTCTTTGCCCATCCGTTGAGCGTCCGGTTATCATACTTCAATTGCCTTGACTACAAGCCTCATTTCCCTCCGGAAACGGCCGTTTGCCGCATCCCCACAGCCCATGTGGGCAGTGCGGAACGAACGCTTCAGATCATGGCCATGCCGCCGTTGACGTGAATGGTCTGGCCGGTGACGTAGGCTGCTTCGTTCGAACTGAGGTAGACGGCCGCCGCCGCGATATCCTCGGGCGTTCCCAGGCGGGCGGCCGGAACCTTGGTCAGAATCGTTTCGCGCTGCTTGTCGTTGAGCGCATCGGTCATCGGCGTCTTGATGAAGCCCGGCGCGATGCAGTTGGCGGTGACGCCGCGCTTGGCGTATTCGGCCCCCAGCGTCTTGATCATGCCGATCAGGCCCGCCTTCGACGCCGTGTAATTGCCCTGCCCGGGATTGCCGGTGACGCCGACCACCGAGGTGATGGCGACGATGCGGCCGAAGCGCTTGCGCATCATCAGCTTGGTGGCGGCGCGCGCCAGGCGGAAGGTCGAAGTCAGATTGATGTTGATGACCTCCTCCCAATCCTCGTCCCGGAGCTGCACGAAGAGATTGTCGCGGGTGATGCCGGCATTGGCGATGAGGATGTCGACCTGGCCCATTGCCGCTTCCGCAGCGGGCACCAGCGCCTCGACCTCGTCGGCCTTGGAAAGATTACAGGGCAACACAAAGGTGCGCTCGCCGAGCTTGCCGGCAAGCTCATCCAGCACCTCCTTGCGCGTTCCTGATATCGCAACGGTCGCACCCTGCGCGCGCAGCGCCTGCGCGATCGCGCCGCCGATGCCGCCGGTCGCGCCGGTGACGAGCGCTTTTTTACCAGTCAGATCGAACATCGAAAAACTCCTCCAAAGCACGATCCGGAAAAGTGCGCAGCGGTTTCCGAAAGATCGTGCGTAAACTGAAAAACTCAAGCGCGATGAGCAATCATCGCGCTTTAGCCCTGCTTGGCAGCGGCCAATGCATCCTTGGCGGCGGCAATGTCGTTCGGGCCACCGACTGAGACGCCGACGGCGCCGTCCGCGATGCGCTTGACGAGACCCGACAGGACCTTGCCGGCGCCGATCTCGAAGAACCGCGTGACGCCCTGCCCTGCCATATAGGCAACCGACTCGCGCCAGCGCACGGTGCCGGTGACCTGCTCGACCAGGCGGCGACGAATCTCGTCGGGATCGGTGATGGCGCTCGCCAGCACGTTCGACACCAGCGGCGCGGCCGGGGCCTTGATCGTGACCTTCGACAGCGCTTCTGCCATGGCGTCGGCAGCGGGCTGCATCAGCTTGCAATGGAACGGGGCGGACACCGGCAGCAGCATCGCGCGCTTGGCGCCCTTGGCCTTGGCGATCTCGACGGCGCGATCGACCGCGGCCTTGTCGCCCGAGACGACAACCTGCCCGCCGCCATTGTCGTTGGCGGCCTGGCAGACCTGCCCCTGCGCCGCCTCCTTGGCGACCTCGATGGCCGCCTCGTAGTCGAGACCGAGCAGCGCGGCCATCGCGCCGGCGCCTACCGGGACGGCCTTTTGCATTGCGAGACCGCGGGTGCGAAGCAGGCGGGCGGTGTCTGAGACCGTCAGGCTGCCGGCCGCGGCCAGCGCCGAATATTCACCGAGCGAGTGGCCGGCGACGAAGGCCGCATCTCGTCCCACGGAAAATCCCGCCTCAGCCTCCAGCACGCGCAGGGTGGCGACAGACACCGCCATCAGCGCCGGCTGGGCGTTTTCGGTGAGCTGGAGGGTTTCGGCCGGACCATCCCAGATGATCGCTGTCAGCTTCTCCCCTAGCGCGGCGTCGACCTCGTCGAACACGACGCGCGCCACCGGAAAGGCATCGGCCAGGGCCTTGCCCATGCCGACCGCCTGGGAACCCTGCCCAGGAAATGTGAATGCAGCCGTCATCGGCGCTCCCTGCTTGTCGGACACGATCCCTGCGAGAACCGGCAGCCGATTACGCACGGCGTTAGGCCATGGTTCCGGATCGTGCTCCAAAGGGGGCCGTAGACACTGTCCGGGGCCGGACTGTCAAGCCGAGATGGGAACTCCGAGCAGCACTCAACTGGGGATGCGCCCCCTCAAAACCCACCGGCGGTCTGGTTGGCGTCGACCTCCGCTCCGGCCCGCGCACGGCGCGCGCTGCTCGCCAACTGCCCCGGCCGATCCTCCCTGTCAGGCTTTGCGGTCGCCAGCCGCAACACCGCCGCGTAGTTCGGCTGCACCTCCATGCGGCCGGCGTGCCGGCTCTCGCTCAGCAGGCGATGGACCTTCGGCAGATTGTAACAGGGCACGTAGAACAGCAGATGATGCTCGAGGTGATAGTTGACGTAGTACGGCGCGATGAACAGGCGCTCGAGAACATTGGCATGCGTGGTGCGGGTGTTGCGCAGGGGATCGCTGCTGTCGGGGACGACGGCATGCTCTGCAATGTTGCGGATGCGGGTGATGACCATCATCCAGGTCAGGAGCGGCACCAGCCAGAGCAGCGGATAGGCCCACCATACGCCGGCCGCCGCGAGCGCTGCGAACATCGCGGCGTTGAGGAGGCATTGCGGGCCGAGCTTGTCCCAGAAATGCGCCAGACGCTGCCGCCACGGCCAGTCCTTCGGCCCGAGCGCATTGAGCAGCTGCGCCTTGCGCTGCTGGTAGCCGGTCTGCCCGGTGATGTCGCGAATGAACTTGCGGCGATAGCTGAGCTTGGTGATCGGAAACGGCGCCGACAGCACGAGATCGGGATCATCCTCCTGCTGGGTGCGCGCATGGTGCTGAAGGTGGTAACGCCGGTAGCTGCGCGTCTCAGCAAACAGCGGATAGGCGCAGAACCACTGGCTCAGGGCCAGATTGGTTTTCTCATCAGTGGACAGGCAGCCATGTGCGCCATCATGCATCAGGATCGCGAGGCCCAGCTGGCGCGAGCCGATGATTGCGACGGCGAGGACATAGGTGACCGGATTGGGCCACCACGCGACCAAGGCGATCGCGCCAATGATCAGCGCCCAGGCGTGCGCGATCAGCGCAACACCTTTCCAGGTCACACGCTCTCGCACGTCGGCAAGCTGGTCGTCGGTCAGGAAATCGCGGGCACGCATGCGAAGCGCGGTCATGGCCTAGCCTTCCTCGTTCGAATTGCTTGATGCCTCGCGCCCCTCGACGAGACGCAGGCGCGCCGTGTCATCCGATTTCGCCTGCTCGCCGAGCACGCGCAGCATCTCGGCGCAGAGCGCCTCGGGCGAACGGCCCATGGCGTAGCCTTCGAGAATGACGCCGATGGCGACGGCCCAGAACCGCCGCGAGCTTTCGTCGGGCGCGCGCAGCGAGCGCCAGCCGTGCCGCGCCACCTGGCTTGCATAGGCGCGCGCGCCTTCGCCGTGCAGGCGCTCGATCGTGCGCTCGACCAGCGGTGCGAGATCCTGGCGGCGCCGCGTCAATGTCAGCGCCTCGGCAAAGAAAGCCACTGAATCGCTCGCCGTCACGGTCTCCGCGAGCGCATGCGTGTAGTCCCGTGGCGTGCGCGCCTTCAGCGCCGCCTGCTCGGTCGCACGCGCCAGATACAGCAGCTCGCGGCAAGCGCATTCGACGAACAGCGCCTCCTTGGTGCGGAAGTAGTAGGTGATCTGGCTCGGGAATGCGTCCGCGGCGGCCGCGATGTCGGTGATCGCCGTGCCCGAAAGTCCCCGCTCCCGGAACAGGGGGCTTGCCGCATCCAGCAGCAGCGAGCGCATCTTGCGCCCCGCCGACCGTGTGGCCCGCGTAGCGTGCTTCGGATCGCTTGCCGACGCCTCAAACGGAGTCTGGATCGATTCACCCGCCATCAGCACCTCCCGATCCATTATTTGTATGACATACAAACAAATAGGTCAAGCCGGCACGGGAGCGTGGGTTTGGCCCCCTGCCAGCACCGCCCGGCCGGAAACGGGGCACTCCAACCTTGCCAAGTCAGCCAAAATCCGTATAAGGCGCGCATCCGCAGACCCCGGCCGGGAGCTGAACGGACGGTCTCAGCAAGTCATTCGTGATTTTGGTGTGGCAGGGCCAGTCGGCCCGTCGTCCCGTGTTTCCGCCTTCTGAGCTTAATCCCAGAGTCCTTTCCGAAGGCCTCTTAAGGGCTTGACGCCGGGCGATGCGCCAACATGAGGAAAGGACCACCATGGCTCTTTATGAGCATGTCTTTCTCGCGCGTCAGGACGCGAGCACGCAGCAGGTCGAAGAACTGACTGCGCAGATGACCGGTATCGTCGAGGGTCTCGGCGGCAAGGTCACCAAGACCGAGAATTGGGGCGTACGCTCCCTCACCTACCGCATGAACAAGAACCGCAAGGCGCACTTCGTTCTGCTCAACATCGACGCGCCGTCCGCGGCGATCGCCGAGATCGAGCGCCAGGAGCGCATCAGCGAAGACGTGATTCGCTATCTCAGCGTCCGCGTCGAGGAGCTCGAGGAAGGCCCGTCCGCGATGATGCGCAAGGCCGACCGTGACCGCGAGCGCGACGACCGTGGCGGCGGCTTCCGTGGCGACCGCGAAGGCGGTGGCTTCCGCGGCGACCGCGAGGGTGGTTTCCGTGGTGGCGATCGTGACGGTGGTGGCTTCCGCGGTGACCGCGGCCCGCGCCGTCCGCGCGAAGAAGCTGAAACCACCACCACGACGGACGGGGAGTAAGAACAATGGCTGAAGCTGGTGCACGCCGCCCATTTTTCCGTCGTCGCAAGAGCTGTCCGTTCACGGGCGCCAACGCTCCCAAGATCGACTACAAGGACTCCAAGCTGCTGATGCGTTACGTCTCCGAGCGCGGCAAGATCGTGCCGAGCCGCATCACCGCGGTGTCCGCGAAGAAGCAGCGTGAGCTCGCCCGCGCCATCAAGCGCGCGCGGTTCCTGGGCCTGTTGCCCTACGTCATTCGCTGATACGACCAATTCGACCGGCGGCGTCACGCCGCCGGTCGCGACTTTTTTGAACTCATAAGGCTTCCGGGTCGTCCGGTCGCCGATGGTTGGGGCGAGATGCCTCTAACCGCTCGAAGGGAGCGGGACAGCTGATGATGGCCTTTGTGCTGATAGCCCTGATCGCCGGCGCTGCGTCGGCCCTGATGTTCGCCTCGATCATTTCGGGCGCGCTGATCTCGCTCGTCCTGTTCTATCTCGCACCGCTGCCGCTGATGGTCGCCGCGATCGGCTGGGGACCGCTTTGCGCAAGCCTCGGCGGCATCGCCGCCGCGATCGGCCTCGGTGCCCTGTTCGGCCTGCCCTATTGCATCGCATTCGCCGTCACCGTCGCGCTGCCGGCCTGGTGGCTCGGCCATCTCGTGCTGCTCAGCCGTCCTGTGGGAAAGGTTGCCGTGGGACATGCCGCGCCAGACGGCGCCGCGCCCGCCGAACCTGACCTCGAATGGTATCCGGTCGGCCGCATCCTGCTGTGGCTCGCCGGCTTCGCCACGCTGACCACGATCGCCGCCCTGCTCACGCTCGGGACCGACGCCGAGACCATCATCGGCACGCTGCGGCGCGGCCTGATGCGCCTCCTCCGGGCCACCGACCCGCAAAGCTCCGGCGAAGCCGGCCAGTTCGTCGACGCGCTGGTGCGGATCGCACCGGCCGCGGCGACCATCATCGCGATGATGACACTGACGCTCAACCTCTGGCTCAGCGCCAAGATCACGGCGACCTCGGGCCGGCTGCGGCGCCCGTGGCCGGACATGATGACGGCGGAGCTGCCGCCGATGACGCTGGTGGCGCTCTGCATCGCGCTCGCCTTCTGCTTCACCGGCGGGCTGCTCGCGATCGCGGCACAGATCACCGCGGCCGCGCTGATGATGGGCTATGCGCTGACCGGCTTTGCGGTGCTGCATACGCTCACGCTGACGCTGAAGAGCCGCACCTTCTGGCTCGGCTCAACCTACGCCGTCGTGGTCGTGTTCGGATGGCCCGTGATCGCGATGGTGATCCTCGGACTTGCGGATGCCGTGTTCGGCTTCCGCGAACGCTTCCTGCGCAGCCGGCAACCGCCGCCGCTGCCGACCCCTTGAGTTCAACCCCGAAACCGAAACCGTACAGAGCACTTCAAAAGGAGAACGAATATGGAAGTCATTTTGCTGGAACGCGTCAACAAGCTCGGCCAGATGGGCGAAGTCGTGAAGGTTCGCGACGGCTATGCCCGCAATTTCCTGCTCAAGCGCGGCAAGGCATTGCGCGCCACCGCCGACAACAAAGCCAAGTATGACGGCATGAAGGCCGAGCTCGAGGCCCGCAACCTCCAGAGCAAGGGCGAGGCGTCAAAGGTCGCCGAGAAGATCGCGGGCAAGAACATCATCGTGATCCGCCAGGCCTCGGAAGCCGGCCAGCTGTTCGGCTCGGTCAACGTGCGTGACATCGTCGTCGCGTTCGAAGCCGACGGCATCTCGCTGGCCCGCCCGCAGGTCCAGCTCGACGCGCCGATCAAGACCATCGGCAAGCGCTCCATCACCGTTGCCGTCCACCCCGAGGTCGAGGTCGAGATCACCGTCACGGTTGCACGCAGCCAGGACGAGGCCGAGCGCATCAACCGCGGCGAGGACATCTCGACCCGCAACGAGGACCGCGACGCGGCCGCCGAGGCGATCGCCGCCGCCGGCGAGTTCTTCGATCCGGAAGCCGAGCACGACGAAGCCGAGCCCGCACCGGCCGCGGAAGAGAAGTAAGCCTCGCATTCATACGCGAAGCGAAGCCCGGTCGCCTCAGGCGGCCGGGCTTTTCGTTTTGACGGCGACGTCCTCGCTCAACATCGCGATCGAGGCCAGCGCCGTCGCCGTGTGCTTCTCGACACCGTCGCTGACGCAGAACACGTCGGCCGCGACCACCGACACCTGGCGGCCCGGCTTGATCACCCGGGCACGACAGATCAGCTTCTCACCGACCGCGGGCGACAACAGGTTGAGCTTGTATTCCGCCGTCAGCGCCGGCTGGCCGCGCGAGGTCGCGGCTGCGATCGTCGTGGCGTTGTCGACCAGGAAGGCGGTGACCCCGCCGTGGAAGAAGCCGTGCTGCTGCAGCAGCTCCGGCCGGCGATCCACAGCAATCGTGCAGGTGCCGCGCGACAATTCCGAGAGCTCGGCGCCGACCAGGTTCATGAAGCCTTGTCGGCCGACATTGGCGTGGATGCGTTCGGCCACAGTGGCGAATTCGGGATCTGCTGCGGCGCTCATGAGGCCTCTCCTTATGTCTTGTTGATGCGTTCGGGCGGCCTCAGCGCACGGCCGGCACAGGCGATCAGCGTGTCAGCCTCGACGCGGGGATCGGCGCGGTCGCGTCCCGACAGGAAGGCGCGGCAGAAGATCTGCGCCGGCCCGATGAGCTGGCTGACGAACATCACCGGCGTCATCGGCAAGAGCTCACCGCTTGCAACCAGCGGCGCGCGCCAGCGCTCGATACCGTCGGCGAGCCGCGCATTCTGCGCGCGCTGGGCGTCGCGAACGTCCTCGCCCCACTCGCTCCGCGAAATCTCGAACAGGTAGCGCGCCTCGCGCCGGCTGGTCGCGACCCAGTCGAGATGGGCCCGGATCAGCCGATCGATGCCCCGCTCCGCATCGGGCACGGGATCGAGCGCCGCCAGCACCGCGGCGTGATAGTGCCGCAAGACCTCCAGGAACAGCGCACCGGCGAGCTCCTTCTTCGAGCCGAAGGCGTGAAAGAAGCTGCCATTGGAGGCGCGGGCCCGGGTGCGGATCGCGGCCACCGTCGCGGCCTCGAATCCGATGCGGTCGAACACGATCAGCCCGGCTGCCAACAGGTCGTTCCGCACGCTCGCCGTCATGGACGCCTCCTAGAGTATTACTCTAGAGCAATACTCTAGACGCGGTCAATGCAATGCGGAGGCCGCGATGAACGCGGCCTCCGCATGTCGATCAAAAACGTCGCTGGCTTAGCGCGAGATGGGCGGCGTTGGCGGACCGGAGGACTCGGCCGGCGCAGCAGGCGGGGCTGCAGCGGTCGCGGGCGGTGCCGGCTGCGGCTTGGCCGCCGGTTCGGAGCTGGCCGCAGGCGGGGCCGGCTTGGGAGCGGCCTCTTCCGCCGGTTTGGGCGCGGCTGGCTCGGCAGGCTTCGCAGCCGGCGCTACCGCCGGGACTGGATCGGGCCGCAGCGCCGGAGCTTCGCTGCCGCGGGGCTCGACCTTGGCGCTGTCAGGCCGGGTCTCAACAGGCTTCTCGGACGCCTTGCCGCTGTCGGGCTTGGCCTCGTCGCGACCGGGCTCGACCTTGGCCGTGTCGGGCTTGGACTCAGGTTTGAACTCGGGCTTGGATTCGCTTTTCTTCTCGTCAGTGGATGGCGCGGCGGCGTCGACCTTCGGCGCCTCCTCGGTGCCGGGCTTGGCGCGGCGCTTGCCCTTGCGTCCCTCGGGCGCAGCCTGTCCCTCGGGCTTCGTGCCCTCCTCGACCGGCCGTGCGGCACGCTTCTGGCGCGCACCTTCCGATGCGGGAGCAGCGGCCTCGCCGTCCGGCCTGGCTGCGTCCTGGGCGCGCGGGCGGCGGCCCTGATGCTCGGGATTGGTGCTCGCGTCCTTCTCCCTCGCGCCGTCCTTCTTGCCGTCCTTGGCCTGGTAGCGCGTGTCGGTGGCGCCGTTGGAGACGAGATAGGAGGCGAGGATGCCCGCCATGTCCGAGCTCGTGGTGTAGTGCTGGCGCAGAAAGCCCGGCAGTGAGCCCGGCGCGACGGACTTCAGAAGTCCGCGCGGGCTCTTGTGGCACGCATTGCAGGTCTGCGCGAAAAGCTGGGACGGGGTTTTGCCGGCCTCGAGGTTGGTCACCTGCGCAAAAACGGTATCGGCCGCGCCGAAGCCGATCAGAAGCAATACCGTCGCGAGGCTGAGCGCTCGGCTCGACATTCCCATCATCTCCATTGAATTCCGAGAGTTGCAGCCAGCGTGCGGCGCGGCAGCGGTCACCTTTTATCCGATTGAGCCACGAATGGAAGCAGGCACCACGCGCAAGGATGTGATTAAGCGGTTTGCGAATATCGGCTGTGAACTCAGCGCATTAGCGCAGCCGATCCTGCCTCCCTAAATTTGGATGCAAGCGCATAGGAACCGCCGCGTCACCTGGGCGTCAGAAGTGAAGGCCGGGTTAGTCGCATCCCTTCGGGTTCGCTCGAGAGGAAGGTGTCGATGGACCTCTTGTTGCGTAGATTTCTGTCTCAATTCATCCGCCGCGGCACGATGACGGTGACCGGCTCGAGCGGATCGAAGTTCACCGTTGGAGACGGCACTGGCGAACCGGTCGCGGTGCGCTTCGTCACCGCGGAGGCGGAGCGGAAGATCCTCGTCAATCCCGAGCTCGGGCTTGGCGAGGCCTATATGGACCGCGAGTTCATCGTCGAGCGCGGCACCATAGCTGATGCCCTCGCGATCCTGCTCGATCAACCCGACCTATTGCCGCAGTGGGCAAAACCCTGGTGGCGCCTGCGCTATCTGACGCGGCATCTGAAGCAGTTCAATCCGCGCTCGCGCTCCCGCCACAACGTCGTGCATCACTATGATCTCGATGCCCGGCTCTATTCGCTCTTCCTGGACGCCGACAAGCAATATAGCTGCGCCTATTTCGAGACGCAGGACGCGACGCTCGACGACGCGCAGATCGCCAAGAAACGGCACATCGCCGCAAAGCTGCTGGTCAGGCCCGGCCAGCGCGTCCTCGACATCGGCTCCGGCTGGGGTGGGCTCGGGCTCTACCTCGCCGAGATCGCCGCCGCCGACGTCACCGGCGTGACGCTGTCGAGCGAGCAGCTGCAGCTCGCCAACGCGCGCGCGGCCGAAAAGCGCCTGACCGGATCGGCCAGATTCCTGCTCCAGGACTATCGCGACATCGAGGGCCCGTTCGACCGTATCGTCTCCGTTGGCATGCTCGAGCATGTCGGCGCCCGCTTCTACGACACCTACTTCCAACGCTGCGCCGAGCTGTTGGGCGAGAACGGCATCATGCTGCTGCACGCGATCGGCCGTTCGCAGGGCCCGGACTCGACCAATCCCTGGATCGCCAAATACATCTTCCCCGGCGGCTACATCCCGGCGCTGTCGGAGGTGCTGCCGGCGATCGAGCGCGCCGGCCTCCTGGTCTGCGATATCGAGATCCTGCGCCTGCATTACGCGGAAACGCTGAAGGCCTGGCGGGAACGTTTCATGGCACGGCGCGAGGAGGCCGTGCAGCTCTACGACGAGCGCTTCGCGCTGATGTGGGAATTCTATCTGGCGGCCTGCGAGATGACGTTCCGCAAGCAAGCCATGATGAACTTCCAGATCCAGCTCACCCGGCGCCAGGGCGTGGTGCCGATCACCCGCGACTACATGCCGCGTGAAGAAGCCCGGCTGCGAGCTCGCGAACGCGCGAGCAAGCCCAGACTGAAATTGGCTGGTGAATAGGTCCTAGTCTGGTGAATAGATCCTAGTGACGCAGGGTCGACATCTGGGAGGAGCGGAAACTGGCCGTTAACGCCAGCTGCGCCCTCAGCGCGACCAGGATTTCCGGGGCGACAGGCTGGCGACGTATTTCGGGCCGTTCCGCGTGCTCCATGGCCGCAATCAGCCCCGAGAGCCAAAGCCGGCTACCCGCCTCGCTCCGCCAAATCTGGTGCTGCCGTTCTGGCCGCATCGCCTGCCTCGTTCCCTGTTGACGGATCGCGGGAGACAATTCCCTCCCCCGCCTGCCTGTTCCCGTCTTACCCCCGAAAGATTCCGGGGAGATGTGATCCAATTCACATAAGTCTGGTCGGGCCTGGCTTAGACCGTCGCCATGAGCAAAGAGACCCAAACCTCATTCGACGTGCAGGACGACCTCCGCACCGATTACGCCCTGATCGTTACCGGCGTCGGGGCGGCTCTGGTGGCGCTGGTCTACCTCCTGCTGGTCTGAAGGCGAGCCCAAAGCCGCCAGCGTGCGTCATTTCGCGCGCTTCTGGATTCGTCTGCGCGCCAATCCATTAGGTTCATGCCATAAGGTTCATGGTTGCGGGATTTTTCCATGGCGCCGTCGCGGCCGCTTCCTGGCCGGGCGAGTTCCGCAAAAATCCGTCAAGCGCGACGCGTGCTGCGAGCGCTAATCATCCACCATTTTAACTGAGCGGTTGATAGCGGTCAGCTTTCGCTTCCGCTTTGCACCGAGGCGGCGCTTTATCCCGGCCCCGCATCCGCCCAAGAAAATTGCTAAGCACGTCCGACCATGGCCCTGACTGATTCGAACGTCCTCAAACTCGCACCCGAGCCCGGCACTCCCGCCTACCGGAGCGCGCCGCATAATATCGAAGCGGAACAGAGCCTTCTGGGCGCGATCCTGGTCAACAACGATGCGTTCTACCGTGTCTCCGACTTCCTCGAGCCGAAGCATTATTTCGAGCCGCTGCACCAGACCATCTACGAGACCGCCGGCAGCCTGATCCGGATGGGCAAGATCGCCACGCCCGTGACGCTGAAGACGTTCCTGCCCGCCGACACCGACGTCGGCGGTATGACCATCGGGCAGTATCTGGCGCGCCTCGCGGCGGAAGCGACCACCATCATCAATGCTCAGGACTACGGCCGCACCATCTATGACCTGGCGCTGCGTCGCGACCTCATCGGCATCGGCGAGGACATGGTCAATGTCGCCTATGACGCCCCGGTCGATTTCGCGCCGCGGGCGCAGATCGAGGATGCCGAGCGCCGCCTCTACGAACTCGCCGAGTCCGGCCGCTATGACGGCGGATTCCAGAAATTCTCGCAGGCGCTGGCGGTCGCGGTCGATCTCGCTGCAAAGGCGTTCCAGCGCGACGGCAAGCTGTCGGGCATCTCGACGGGCATGCGGGACCTCGACACCAAGATGGGTGGCCTGCAGCACTCCGACCTCATCATCGTCGCGGGCCGTCCCGGCATGGGCAAGACCTCGCTGGCCACCAACATCGCCTACAATGTCGCGCAAGCCTATGTTCCGGAACTCCAGGCCGACGGCACCACGAAGGCCGCCAATGGCGGCGTCATCGGCTTCTTCTCCTGCGAAATGTCGTCCGACCAGCTCGCCACGCGTATCGTGGCCGAGCGCACCGGCGTTCCCTCCTCCCACATCCGCCGCGGTGGCATCTCGGAAGCCGATTTCGAAAAGATCCGGGAGGTCTCGATCGAGCTGCAATCGCTGCCTTTCTATGTCGACGCGACCGGCGGCCTGTCGATCGCGCAGCTGATGGCGCGCGCCCGCCGGCTGAAGCGGCAGAAGGGCCTCGATCTGCTCGTGATCGACTACATCCAGCTGCTGTCGGGCTCGGGCAAGCGGAGCGATAATCGCGTGCAGGAAATCACGGAGATCACGACCAGCCTGAAGGCGCTCGCCAAGGAGCTCAACGTTCCGATCATCGCGCTGTCCCAGCTCTCACGCCAGGTCGAATCCCGCGACGACAAACGGCCGCAGCTCTCCGACTTGCGTGAATCCGGATCAATCGAGCAGGACGCCGACGTCGTGCTGTTCGTGTATCGCGAGGAATATTACCTCGCCATGAAGGAACCGCGCCCGGGCACGCCTGAACACGAGAAGTGGCAGCTCGATATGAGTCTTGCGCACGGCAAGGCCGAGGTCATCATCGGCAAGCAGCGCCACGGCCCGACAGGCACCGTTGACTTGGCCTTCGAGGCCTCGATCACGCGGTTCGGCGACCTCGCGCCTGACAGTCAGTTGCCGGCTCGCAGCGGCAACGACTACTGAGTTCCTTGAACAGGACCGGCCTCTTGCGTAAAACGACGCCATGACAATGGCGTCCGACCCGAAAACCATCTCACAATCCGGCCTTCTCTCCGCGGAGGCCAACCAGGCTGCCGCGCTCGCTGCCTATGGCGGCGTGCTGACCGTCGATCTCGACGCCATCATTGCCAATTGGCGCAAGCTCGAGAAGACGGCGGTGCCGGCTGAGTGTTCGGCGGTGATCAAGGCCGACGCCTATGGCTGCGGCGCCGCCGAGGTCGCGCGTGCGCTGAGCAAGGCCGGCTGCAAGACCTTTTTCGTCGCCACCATCGAGGAAGCGCGCAAGGTGCGCGCAGCCGTGCCGGAGCCCACGATCTACGTGCTCGGCGGCTATTTCCAGAATACCGGCGAGCACTACGCCAAGATCAATTGCCGTCCTGTCATCGGCGACCTCAACGAGCTCGCCGAGTGGGACGTGTTCTGCCGCCGCACCGGCTGGACCGGGGGCACGGCCGTTCACATCGACACCGGCATGAACCGGCTCGGCCTGACGCTGTCGGAAGCGCAGGCCATCATCCCCCGCATCAATGCCGGCGATCACGGCATCACGCTGGTGATGAGCCATCTGGTCTCGGCCGAGCAGCTCAACAGCCCCGTGAACGCCAAGCAGCTCGCTTCCTTCCGCGGCATCGCCAGCGAATTCTCCGGCGTGCCGGCGGCGCTCGCCAATTCCTCCGGCATCTTCCTCGGCGCGCCCTTCCAGTTCGATATGGTGCGGCCGGGCGCTGCGCTCTACGGCGTCAACCCGACGCCGGAGGCCGACAATCCGATGCAGCCGGTGGTCGACCTCAAGGCGCGCATCGTGCAGATCCGCACTGTCGAGCGCGGCGAGACCGTCGGCTATGGCGGCACCTGGACCGCGCGGCGGCCGACAAAGCTCGCGATCATCGCGGTCGGTTATGCCGACGGCTATTTCCGCGCCGCCAGCTCCAATGACGGCACCCGCGGCGCCGAGGTCATCGTCGCCGGCAAGCGCTGCCCCGTCGCCGGCCGCGTCTCCATGGATCTGATCGCGATCGACATCACCGATCTGCCGCCGAATGCAGCGCGGCGCGGCCACATGGTGACGCTGCTCGGCGAAGGCATCACCGTCGACGAGCTCGCGCATCATTTCGGCACCATCGGCTATGAGGTGCTGACCAGCCTCGGCCACCGCTACGCCCGCCTCTACAAGGGCGGCAATGTGGAGGAACCGCTGGTGAAGCCGGAGCCAGCGCAGGCCGCCGAGCAACCGCCCTCCCCGCCGCCAATCGAGCAGCCGGCAGCCCCGCCGCCGCTGCCGGGCTGAACTATCGCGCCCGGACGCGGCGTAATGCGCTGCTGAGCCGGGGCCCATCTCTCTACAGCGCACCGTGTCGCTGTCTGGGTCCCGGCTCGCGCTACGCGCGTCCGGGACACGGAAGGGATCGCTTACTTCTTCTTCCTGTTGTCCAGCGCCGCCTTGCAGGTCGCGCTGAGCTGGTCGCGCTTGTCGGTGAGGCAGGCGACGACGCGCCCTCCACCCGGCGCGATGCCGGCGCAGAATTTGTCATAGTCTGCCTTGCACGCACCGCGCGGGTCGGACGATTGTGCCGACGCGGCCCCGGAGAACGCGAGGGCGACGACGATGGCGGCAAAGTTCAACTTGGACATTGTATCTCCGGGTACGAAAGGCAGGAGCCGGTAGCTCTACATGAAGATCGCGACATTCAACATCAACAACGTCAACCGCCGCCTGCCCAATCTGTTGGCATGGCTGCGCACGGCAAAGCCCGATGTCGTCGCGCTTCAGGAATTGAAGGCAAGTGATGGCGAATTTCCGGCGGCCGCGATCGAAAAGACCGGCTATGGCGCGGTGTGGCGCGGACAGAAGACCTGGAATGGTGTCGCGATCCTCGCCCGCAATGCAGAGCCCATTCTGACCCGCGACCGCTTGCCTGGAAAACCCAGCGATCTCGAAGCCCGCTATCTCGAAGCCGCCGTGCGCGGGATCATCGTCACCAGCATCTATCTGCCGAACGGCAATCCGCAACCGGGGCCGAAATTCGACTTCAAGCTCGACTGGTTCGCGCGCCTCAAGCGCCACGCCAAGAGCCTCATCAAGCAGGATCTGCCCGTCGTGCTCGCCGGCGACTACAACGTCGCGCCTAAAGTGATCGACATCTATCCGACGCGCTCATGGGACAAGGATGCGCTGATCCAGCCGAAGAGCCGGGCAGCCTTTGCCTCGCTCGTCGAGCAAGGCTGGTGCGATGCGATCCGCGAGCTGCATCCGGACCAGCGCATCTACACGTTCTGGGACTACAAGCGGAACCGCTGGCCGCGCGATGCGGGGCTGCGGCTCGATCATCTCCTGCTCAGCCCAGCCCTCGCCCCGCGCCTGGCCAAGGCCGGCGTCGACAAGAAGGTCCGCGGCGAGGATGGCGCCAGCGATCACGCGCCGGCATGGGTGGTGTTGAAATAGCAGAAGTGCCGTAGGTGGGCAAAGCGAAGCGTGCCCACCAAACTCGTTTACGGAGACAGACGGTGGGCACGGCGCAAGTGCGCCTTTGCCCACCCTGCGATCACCCGAGTTCAGCGCCCATAATAGTCCTGCACCGTGTCCCATGCCGCCTTTTGCAGAAGCTGCGCCGTCCCCGCATCCAGCCCCAAAGTGTAGGCATTGTCGACAGGCGAGCGGCCTGTCAACGCGGCAAACGTCACGCATGCCGCAAGATAGGTGCCCGCCGGACTCGGATGCCGCTTGTCCAGCGCATACAGATTGAGCTCCGGCCGCAGCTTGCGCACCCGCGCGAAGGCAAGACCTGCAGGAATGACCAACGCATCGTTGGCATTGCCTGCGATCGTGTAGGCCTCGGCCAACGATTCCGTCATCTCCGGCTTGTCGGCATAGGCCCAGGACATGAACAGCACCGGCCGCATGCCGTGCACGCGAACGATCTCGCTGTCCTTCTTCGCGAAAGTCGCGAACGCGTCCTTCAATTGCGGATGGATCGGGCACTGGCTGCAATCCATCATCACGACGGCGTCGTACTGCCGGCCTGGCTTGTTGAAGATGACGTTGTTCTGCTCGTCGAAGGAATACGCGCCGAGGCCGCCCGGCCGCAGCAGATTGTCCATGTCGTGCCAATCGAGGCCGGAGCCGCCGATCGTCACCATGGTGTTGCGGTACACCGCCTTGTTCGCGGGATCCACCGCCCGCTCCATGAAGGTGAGATGCCCGGGCATGCCGTTGTTGTAGTAGAAGAAGCTGTTGCCGACGAACAGCGCTGCCTTGGGGAAGTCCGGTCCGAGCGAAGTCACCTTCGGCCTGGTCTGCGCCTGGACATTGAAGCCGGCTGCAACGGCGAGACACATTGCGAGCATGACTCGCGCAAAAAGACGCATCATGGCTTCCTCCCCTTTTCTCCAGGGCCGGAACCAAATCAGCTTTTCAAAATGGCCTCAAGAGCGCGAACGTGCCGCGGACATCTGCGCATGCATGCTCACCACAAGTTCTTGCCGTCAATCATGTTGACCGGCACCGCCTCCAGATCGAAATCGTCGAACAGGCGCACATTCACCGCGACCTTGGGATTGTCGAAATCGGGCTTGCCGGTCGACCAGTCCGGCGACTCCGAATAAGTGCCGCAGCCGCAGCTTGCACAAAAATGATGTTTGATGGTGCGGCTACCCCACAAATAGGTCGCAACGTTCTCCGCGGGTGACAGCAGACGAAACTGCGCCGGCGTGTAATAGGCCCACAACGCGCCGCGCTTGGCGCAGAGCGTGCAGGTGCAGCGCGTCACGCTCGAGGGCGCCTCCGTCACCTCGAACACCGTCTCACCGCCATGACAGCTTGCCTCGATCGGCATGACCCGCTCCCCGTTGTGTCAGAGGTGGGGCATAGCCGGCCCCTGCTGCCAACATGCTGTCAGCAGCACAACGCCTCAACCAAAATATGAAAAACATCCCCCTGCACAGTAGCTGACCGCAGTCGGATCAATGAGTTACTGACTCCGCAATTCGACCTGCCTCCCGTCGGGCAAAACACCGACACGATGCCACCGTCGGGGATTCCGCCGGCAGGAGGACTCTTCAGATCGCCCCTTCGTCAGGAATATTGAGAACGGTGCCACAGGCCTTGCAATGCACGGCGTCGGCATCGTGCCTCTGGAGTCCGCAAGCGGGGCACGGAAATCGCACCTTGTGGGGACTGAGGAGCGCGCGTGCGAGATTGAAGAACAGTGTAACCCCGAAGATCATGATCACGACGGTGATGAGACGACCGAGCGTGCCCGGCAGGGTAATGTCGCCAAAGCCGGTCGTCGTCAGTGCCGTGACCGTGAAATACAGCGCATCGGCATAGTTGTGGATCTCATTGTTGCGAAACTTCTGAGTCTCGTAGACGATCCCCGTCATGACGAATATGAAAACGGCGAGGTTCGTCACCGCGAAGATGACCTCTTCGTTGCGACGAAAGAACGGAGAATCGATGCGGAGCCTCGCCAGCATCTGGTAGTCGCGAAGCAGCCCCAGCGTTCGCAGGATCCGGAGAAAGCCGCCCGCCTCGCCGGCAAGCGGTGCCAGGAAAGATACGATCGCCACCATGTCAGCCCAGGTCGCAATCTGACGGAACTTCCGAAGAGGATGCCGACCGACGAGGAGCCGTGCCGAGAAATCGGCAAGCAGAAGCATGCCGAACAAAACGTCGAGCGTCTCGATGATCTCACTGGGAGGCAGGAACGAGGTTGCAATGATGAACAGCACCGTCACGATATCGAAGGCAAGCAGCGCGTAGCGGAAGCGCACGCCGCCCGGCGTTGCGCCCTCGTAAAGGCGACGGACATCGCTTCTGAGAGAATTGAGAGTCACGGCATCATGATCGCGGTTTGCACGGATGATGGCAACTCGGAGAGCGCGCCGCAAGATCGAACCCGATCGCTGCCATCTTTGGCCGAACAGGAGAAGGGTTGCCAACCCTGAGCGACTGGACGGTGTCCGACACGAAAGCCATGGTTGCGCCAGTTTCGCGATAATTTCTTAGCCCACCTGATCTATTCCGAGATTATTCGCGGTGCGAATTATTCTGATCGCTGCGATGTCGCTCGCCTGCATTGGTGCCGCACAGGCGCAGAACGTGACGTTCAAGCGTTTCCGAAACTCCGACCCGCAATGGGTGTCAGTATCGCTGCGAGGATCGTCCGCTGAGTTGAAGCCGACGCGATCGACATTGTTGCGGATGTCGGATCGGTAACTCGTCGTTGTCGAGAATGAACGTCTTCGTCGAATAGGTGCTGCCAAGGTCGATGTGGAGATAGTCGAGCTTCGCCGTCCAGTTTGCCGCGAGCGCCGCCTCGATGCCGCCCCGACGACCCGATCACGGACTGGGCGATGTCGACATCGACGGCCAAAAGCGGCTCCCGGTGGACTAAGGCCGGAACCGAGGCCGGCTTGAGAGCCGAGCCTCTTGACCTCAGCCATTGGTCAGCATACTGGTCTGACCAAGATCAGACCAGTGGGACGGGAATGGAGCTCAAGCGGGCCACCGAAGGCGAAAAAGGGTTCGAGAAGGTGTTCGCCTTCCTGCGCGAACGCCTGCTCGCCGGCTCGCTCAAGCCCGGCGACCGCCTCATCTCGGAACGCGAGCTGGCAACTCTCCTCGGCGTCAGCCGGCCGATCGTCCGCGAGGCACTGCGTGCCCTCACCGTGCTCGGCATCGTCGAGATCCGCGATCGCATCGGCACCGTGGTGACCCGGCCGGACGTGTCGGTGCTGAACGACTTCTTCACCTTCGCGCTCGCCCAGCAGGCGGACATGCTCGACGACGTCATGCAGGCGCGCGTCGCGATCGAATGCCAGGCGATCCGCCTCGCCTGCGAGCGTGCCAACATTGCAGATTTCGAGCGCCTGCAGCGCGCGCTCGCGAAGATCGGCGAGACGATCGACGAGGCCGATGCCGGCGGCATGGCCGATTTCGACTTCCACCGTGCCATCGTCGTCGCCTCGCATTCGGAGACACTGACGGTCCTGCATGGTTCGTTGGCCGGCCTCTTGACCCATTCGCATCGCAGCCGCCGTGAGCTGGTGCAGGCCTTCCCGTCGATGAAGACCTATCTGATCGACGATCACCGCCGCATCTTCGAGGCCGTGATTGCGCGCGACCCGGAGCGGGCGGACGCGACGCTGCGCAAGCATTTCGCCATCGGCGACGAGTACCGGCGGCGCGCCATCGTCGGCGACATCGACAAGACCAGCGCCTCGGGATGATCGCGGCAGCGCGGTCAACCAAGAAGCCAATCAACCAAGAAACGGACTTATTACATGGGACGGAACGACAAGGGCAGTGTCGGCTTCATCGGCATCGGCACGATGGGCCGAGAGATGGTGCGCAACTTGCTGATGGCCGGCCACGCAGTTCGCGTGTTCGATCTCGACGAGGCGGCACTGGCCGACAGCGCCAGGGAAGGCGCTGCTCGTGCCAAGAGTCCAGCCGATGCCGCGCAAGGCGCCGACATCGTCATCACCATGCTGCCCGACACGCCCCATGTCGAGGCGACCATTTACGGCGAGCACGGCCTGCTGAAGTCGCCGCCATCAGGCAAGCTCGTCGTCGACATGAGCACGATTTCGCCAGTCGCCGTCCGCCGCATCCATGCCGACCTGCAAAAGATCGGCGTCGGCTTCATCGACGCGCCGGTCTCCGGCGGGCCGGTTGGCGCCAAGAATGCCGCGCTCTCGATCATGGCCGGCGGCGATGCGGACGCCTTTGCGCAGGCCGAGCCGTTCTTCCGTGCGATGGGCACCACCATCACGCATGTCGGCGCGTCCGGCGCCGGCCAGACCGTCAAGCTCTGCAACCAGCTGATCTGCGGCATCAACATCCAGGCGATTTGCGAGGCGCTGGCGCTTGGCCGCGCTTCGGGCCTCGATCTCAATCTGCTGCGCCGGGTGCTGCTCGGTGGCTCCGCGGCCTCCTGGATGCTCGACAAGCTCGGCCCCCAGATGATCGCAGGCGACGTCTCCGCCGGCTTCCGGATCGATCTCCAGCTCAAGGACCTCCGCCTGGTCCAGGAGCACGCGCAGGCGCTCAGCGTGCCGCTCCCCGGCACCGCGCTCGTGACCAGCCAGTATGTCGATGCGCGCGCGCACGGCGAAGGAAGCAACGGCAACCAGGCGCTGTTCCGCGTCTACGACCGCATGACCAACCAGACAACCGGCTGAACGGGTGGCGATGAGCCTTCAACTCGACTTCCCCGCAGTGCTGGAGCGTTGGCCGAGCTTTCTCGCCGGCGCCGTCCTCACGCTGGAGCTTGCCGCCTTCGCGACGGTGCTCGGCGCCCTCCTCGGCACGCTCGCGGCGGTCGGGCGCGGAACGCACAACGCGCTGATATCAGGCGCCTGCAAGGCCTATGTCGAGACCATCCGCAACACGCCGCTCTTGGTTCAGATCTTCCTGGTCTATTTCGGCCTGGCCAGTCTGGGGCTGAAATTCTCCGCTTTCACGGTGGCCGTGGCCGCGCTGACGATCAACGTCGGCGCCTACACCGCCGAGATCATGCGCGCCGGCTTCGAGGCGATCCCGCGGGGACAGATCGAGGCGGCCGAGGGCCTGGCGCTGTCGCGCCTCCAGATCTACTGGCACATCATCCTGCTGCCGGCGATCGAGAAGGTCTATCCGGCGTGGACCAGCCAGTTCGTGCTGCTGATGCTGGCCTCTTCGGTCTGCTCGCAGATCTCGGCCGAGGAGCTCACCGCCGTCGCCAACTACATCCAGTCGGATACGTATCGCGCGTTCGAGACCTACATCATCGTCGCCGTGCTCTACGTCATCCTGTCGCTGGTGATGCGCGCCGGCTTCTGGGGCCTCGGCCTCGTGCTGTTTCCGCGCCGTCGCCGGCTCGGCACGCCGTTGTGAGATGATCATGGGCGGACATCTCAACATCAATCATCTGATGTTCCTCGGCCAGGGCGCGCTGTGGACCATTGGCTTGTCGGTGATCGCGCTGATCGGCGGCGGCATCGTCGGTTTCGTGATCGCGCTCGCGCGGATATCGCCGCTGAAATCGGTGCGGATTGCCAGCGCCGTCTATGTCCAGCTCATCCAGGGCACGCCGCTACTCGTCATCCTGTTCCTCGGCTATTTCGGTCTCGCCGCGATCGGCCTCAAGGTCTCGCCGCTCGCTGCTGCCGGCGCCTCGCTGACGCTGTACGTCGCCGCCTATCTCGGCGAGATCTGGCGCGGCTGCATCCAGTCCGTGCCGAAGCCGCAATGGGAGGCCGCCGAAGGCCTGGCGCTGAGCCGGACCCAGCGCATGATGAAAGTTATCCTGCCGCAGGCCATTCGCATCGCGACGCCGCCCACCGTCGGCTTCATGGTGCAGATCGTCAAGAACACCTCGCTCGCCTCCGTCGTCGGCTTCGTCGAGCTGATGCGCTCGGGGCAGATCGTCAACAACTCGCTGTTCGAGCCCTTCGCCATCTACGCCATCATCGCCGTCATCTATTTCGCCATGTGCTATCCGCTGTCGCTGTTCAGCCAGAGGCTGGAACGGCGGATGGGGCGTGGCAGATCCAACCTCGCGCCGGCCTGACATGCAACAGAACCCCTCCTCCGACTCAATCGTGTCGCTCCGCGACGTGCAAAAGAGCTTTGGCTCGCTCCGGGTCCTCGATGGCGTCAGCTTCGCAGTCGAGCGCGGCGAAGTGCTGGCGCTGATCGGCCGCTCAGGCTCCGGCAAGAGCACGGCGCTGCGCTGCATCGACCGTTTCGAGAAGGTCGACGGCGGCGAGATCGTCGTTTGCGGGCATCGGGTCGACCGTCCCGACGTCGATCTGCGCGCGCTGCGCCAGGACGTCGGTATCGTGTTCCAGAGCTATAATCTGTTTCCACACCTGACGATCGAGCAGAACATCACGCTGGCGCCCTGCGCCGTAAAGGGCCTGGCGAATTCGCAGGCCAAGGACCTCGCGCGAAAGGTGCTGGCGCAGGTCGGGCTCGAAGAGAAGCTGCACGCCTATCCCGAGCAATTGTCGGGCGGCCAGCAGCAGCGCGCCGCGATCGCGCGCTCGCTCGCCATGCAGCCGAAGGTGATGCTGTTCGACGAGGTCACCTCTGCGCTCGACCCCGAACTCACCGCCGAAGTACTGAAGGTGATCGAGCAGCTGGCGGCGGACGGCATGACCATGGTGATGGTCACGCACGAGATGGGCTTTGCCAAAGGCATCGCCGACCGGATCGTGTTCATGCATCGCGGCAAGGTTCACGAGACCGGCCCCGCCTCGATCCTGACATCGCCGACGACGCCGGAGCTCACGCAATTCGTGGGCACCGGAAATCTAAAATCATAACAGGGAGAGGAGAACTAGGGATGACCAACAAGACACTGCTGGGGACCGCCGCCGCGCTGCTCGGCCTCGTCATTTTATCCGCCACGCCGGCATCGGCCGACCTGCTCGACGACGTGATGAAGGCCAAGAAGATTCGCATTTCAACCGATCTTGCGATTCCGCCCTCGGGCATGATGGATTCCAGCATGAAGCCGACCGGCTCCGACGTCGAGGTGGCTCAGTTGCTCGCCAAGGACTGGGGCCTCGAGCTCGAATTCATCCAGACCACCGGCGCGACCCGCATCCCGAACGTCTTGACCGGCAAGGCCGACATCATCATCTCGACCCTGTCGGTGACGCCCGAGCGCGCCAAGGTCATCGACTTCACCAAGCGCTATGCGACGCTGCAGTCCGACGTCGGCTGCCTCAAGTCGATGAACGTCAAGGACTGGCCCGACCTGAAAGGCAAGACCATCGGCGTCTCGCGCGGGACCACGCAGGATACCACCCTGTCCAACATGAAGGACAAGGAGCTGACGATCGCCCGCTATGACGACGACGCCACGGAAGTCACCGCGGCCGTCTCCGGTCAGGTCGATTGCGTCGGCACGTCGGCCACGATCATCAACCAGATCGGCGTCAAGAATCCCGCCCGCATCTTCGAGTCGAAGATTCCGCTCGCAACCTTCGACCTCGCCATCGGCCTGAAGAAAGGCGAGCAGCGCCTGATGGACAAGCTCAACGGCTGGATCACCGAGAACGTCAAGAACGGCAAGCTCAACGCGATCTACAAGAAATTCCACGGGGTCGAGCTGCCGCCCGACATGCGTAGCTGAACGAAAGAGAAGCCGTGACAGCCGCTTTCCGGTTGTCACGGTCAATGAAAAATCAAGAAGGACACCACATGCGTCTCGTCATCGGATCCGACCACGCCGGCTGGCCGCTCAAGCAGACCGTTATCGACCACATCCGCAAGCTCGGCCACGACATCGTCGATGTCGGCTCCCATGACGACAAGCCGGTGGACTTCCCCGACATCGCGCGGGCCGTGGCGCAGAAGGTGACGTCGGGCGAAGCCGCACGCGGCATCATGGTGTGCGGCACCGGCGTCGGCGCCTCGATCGCGGCCAACAAGATGAAGGGCATCCGCGCCGCGGTCTGTCACGACGTTCATTCCGCCCATCAGAGCGTCGAGCACGACGACGTCAACGTCATGTGCATCGGCGCGCAGATCGTCGGCGCCTGGCTCGCCGTGGATCTCGTCTCGTCCTACCTCTCCGCGGAGTTCTCGACCGACGAGGATTTCCGCCGTCGGGTCGAGAAACTGCGCGTCATGGACGAGCAAGGCTGAGGGCCTCTCCACCATGATCCTGGTGTTCGGGTCGCTCAACATCGACCTCGTCGCGAAGGTCCCGATCATTCCAGGCCCCGGCCGGACGGTGCTCGCGCCGTCCTACCAGACGCATTTCGGCGGCAAGGGCGCCAACCAGGCCGTTGCCGCCGCGCGGATCGCGGGACCGGGACAAGTCCGGATGGCGGGCCGCGTCGGCCGGGACGGGTTTGGCAACAGCGCGATCGAGAACCTCCGGGCCAACGAAGTCGACACCGGCCTCGTCGTCGGGGCCGACGAGCCGACCGGCTGCGCCTTTATCACGGTCGACCAGGCCGGCGAGAATGCGATCACGGTCGCAAGCGGCGCCAACATGGCCGCGAATGCCGGGGATCTCCCGGCCAGGCTGTTTGGTCCCGACACGGTGCTGGTGCTTCAGATGGAAGTGCCCTTCGCGCAGGCGCTCGAGGCTGCGCGCAGGACGACATTGGCCGCCGGCACCGTCGTCTGGAATCTCGCGCCCGTCCCGGAGAGGATGACCCGCGAGATGGTGACAAAGCTTCTTGCCGTGACCGACCATCTCCTCGTCAACGAGCACGAGGCGCTGGACGCCGCCGGCGCCATCGACCTCGCTACGTCCAGTTACGAGGCGGCTGCCGCGGACCTCGCCAGGGCCGGCGACCTCACCTGCATCGTGACCGCCGGTGCGCAAGGCGCGCTGGCCGTGACGGCCGACGGCACCCGCCTGCGTGCGCCCGCCCCGTGCATCACGCCGGTGGACACGACCGGCGCTGGCGACACCTTTGTCGGCGCGTTTGCGGCCATGCTCGGTGAAGGCGCGTCGCTGCCGCGTGCGCTCGAGGTGAGCTGCGAAGCCGCCGCATTGAAATGTCTCAAGGCCGGCGCCCAGACCGGCATGCCGATGCGTAGCGCAATAGGTTCCCTCGCCTAGCACGAATCGCCCATATCGCTGCCCGCAGCTAAACTCTCCCGATTCGTGGAGAGCGTTTTGGCCTTCCTCTTCGTCCTCATCGTCGGCCTCGTCGCCGGCACCATTTCAGGCATCGTGGGCACCGGCTCGTCGATCATGCTGATGCCGGTGCTGGTCTATGCCTATGGGCCGAAGGAAGCGGTGCCGATCATGGCGGTCGCGTCCGTGATGGCGAACTTTTCGCGGATCCTGGCCTGGTGGCGAGAGGTCGACTGGCGGGCCTGCGCGGCCTATTCGGTCACGGGCATTCCGGCCGCCGTGCTCGGCGCACGGACGCTGCTGGCGCTGCCTTCGCATGCGGTGGACCTCGCCATCGGCATCTTCCTGATCGCGATGGTGCCGGTGCGGCACTGGCTGGCGCGGCACGACCTCAAGGCCAATCTCTGGCATCTGGCGATCGGCGGCGCCGTGATCGGCTATCTCACCGGCATCGTGGTCTCGACCGGCCCGCTCAGCGTGCCGCTGTTCCTGTTCTACGGACTCAGCAAGGGCGCTTTCCTCGCCACCGAGGCGGCCTCCTCGCTCGGCCTCTATTTCGCGAAATCCGTGACCTTCGAGCGTTTCGGCGCGCTGACCGGCGATGTCTTCATGAAGGGTCTGATCGCGGGCGCCTCGCTGATGTCGGGCGCCTTCATCGCAAAGCGCTTCGTGCTGCACCTGAAGCCGGACGTGTTCCGCCTGGTGATGGACGCGATCATGGTCGCGGCCGGGCTCTCCATGCTATGGAACGCGACGCAATCTCCCTGAGCACGATTGACGCCCCATGGCCAAGAACACGCTTTCCTTCGTCTGCCAGAACTGCGGCGCGGCCTATAACCGCTGGCAGGGCAAGTGCGAATCCTGCGGCGAGTGGAATACGCTTGCCGAGGAGGACACCAGCGGCAGCATCCCCGTCTCGATCCGCTCCAAGCGTAAGGGACGGACGTTTGCGCTGGAGAGCCTGTCGGGGAAAACCCAGGATGCGCCGCGCCTGTCCTCAGGGATGACCGAGCTCGACCGCGTCACCGGCGGCGGCTTCGTGCGCGGCTCGGTGCTGCTGGTCGGCGGCGATCCCGGCATCGGCAAGTCGACATTGCTGACGCAGGCCACCAGCATGATGGCACGCGCCGGCCACCGCATCGTCTACATCTCCGGCGAAGAGGCGGTCGCGCAGGTGCGCCTGCGCGCCGAACGGCTCGGGCTGTCGGATGCGCCGGTGCAGCTCGCCGCCGAGACCTCGGTCGAGGACATCGTCTCGACGCTGTCCGAGGGCGCGGTCCCGCGGTTGATCGTGATCGATTCGATCCAGACCATGTGGACCGACACGGTGGAATCCGCGCCGGGCACGGTGACCCAGGTGCGCGCCTCGGCGCAGGCGCTGATCCGCTTTGCGAAGAAAACCGGTGCGGCCATCATCCTGGTCGGCCATGTCACCAAGGACGGCCAGATCGCCGGCCCCCGCGTGGTCGAGCACATGGTCGACGCCGTGCTGTCGTTCGAGGGCGAAGGCTCGCAGCAGTTCCGCATCCTGCGCGCCGTGAAGAACCGTTTTGGCCCGACCGACGAGATCGGCGTGTTCGAAATGACGGGCCTTGGCCTGCGCGAGGTCACCAATCCCTCCGAGCTGTTCCTGTCCGAGCGTGATCTCGGCACGCCCGGCACCGCAGTGTTCGCGGGCATCGAGGGCACGCGGCCCGTCCTGGTCGAATTGCAGGCGCTGGTGGCGCCGACCTCGCTCGGCACCCCGCGACGGGCCGTGGTGGGCTGGGATCAGAGTCGGCTCTCGATGGTGCTGGCGGTGCTGGAGGCCCATTGCGGGGTCAAGCTGTCGGGCCACGACGTCTATCTGAACGTGGCGGGAGGCCTGCGCATCCACGAGCCCGCGGCCGACATGGCCGCCGCGGCCGCGCTGGTGTCCTCCCTGGTTAACGCGCAGTTACCCACGGATGCGGTCTATTTCGGCGAGATTTCACTTTCTGGCGTGATCCGGCCGGTGGCGCAGACCCCGGCCCGGCTCAAGGAGGCGGTCAAGCTGGGCTTCAAGCGCGCCGTGCTGCCCGAATCGGCCCGAGGCGGGGATGCCGGCGGTGACGCCGGACTGTCCCTGAACGCGGTCAACAGCCTGACGACATTGGTCGCAGAGATTGCCGCCAAGGGCTCGCGCCGGGGCGAATCGAACGCGCCGGCAGAGAAAAATGCCACACCGGCAAGATTCCGCCGTGGAGAGGGTTAGGTGGAGGTGACGCCGGAGGCCCCCGCCGCTATACAGCCGTCACAAAAGCAGCATGGGATTGCGTGGTTGCGGCCTTGCCGGGAACGCCGTCTGCCCCTCTTTTAGGGCAGCGGCCAAACACCGATTCGCTAGAGCACCTTCGACGTACGAGCGGACCAGACCAGCCGATGCCAGTAACACTCCTCGACCTGATCCTGCTCGGTGTGATGCTGATCTCGGGCCTGCTCGCGATGGTCCGCGGCTTCATGCGCGAAATCCTGTCGATCGCGGCCTGGGGCGCCGCGGCGATCGTGACGCTGTACTCCTTCTCAAAGCTGCTGCCGACCGCCAAGAGCTATTTCAACAACGATACCGTCGCGAGCGTGGTCGTCGTCGCCGGCGTTTTCGTCGGCACCCTGGTCGTGGTCTCCGTGATCACGGTCCGGATCTCCGACATGATCCTGGATTCCAGGATCGGCGCGCTGGACCGCACCCTCGGCTTCCTGTTTGGCCTGGCTCGCGGGCTTTTGATCGTCGTGGTCGCCTTCCTGTTCTTCACCTGGCTGGTTCCGGACAAGCAGCGCCCGGACTGGGTGACGGGGGCCAAATCCCGCGTTGTGCTCCAGGGAACCGGGGATTGGCTAATGGCCCTCTTGCCTGACGACCCCGAGAACACCATCTTGAAGAGATTCAAGAAAAACAAACCAGATGATGATCAAGCTGAATCCGAGCAGCAGCCTTCGGGCAGTGGCGACGGATACAGTAAACCTGCTCGTGACAGTTTGAAGAAACTGATCGAGAAACCTGCGGCGCGTTGATTGCCCTTAAAGAGAGGCGCGGACGAGATGCGACACCCTGACCAGGACGCCCAACTTGATCTCGATCCAAACGCCGGCCCAAGCCCGGCCGCTCTAGAGGTTCAGGACGACCTGGAAGGAGATACGCTGCGCGAGGAATGCGGCGTCTTCGGCATCTATGGTCACCCGGACGCCGCCGCCATCACCGCGCTTGGTCTGCACGCCCTTCAGCACCGTGGCCAGGAAGCCGCCGGCATCGTCTCCTACGACGGCAGCCGCTTCCACAGTGAACGCCGCCTCGGCCTCGTCGGCGACACCTTCTCCCGCCGCGAAGTGATCGACCGCCTCCCCGGCAATATGGCCGTCGGCCATGTCCGCTACTCCACCACCGGCGCCACCATCCTGCGCAACGTGCAGCCGCTGTTCGCCGAGCTCAATGCCGGCGGTCTGGCGGTCGCCCATAACGGCAACCTCACCAACGGCCTGACGCTGCGCCGCGAGCTGGTGCGCCACGGCGCCATGATGCAGTCGACCACCGACACCGAGGTGATCCTGCATCTGGTCGCGCGCTCCAGGCGCAGCCGCTTCATCGAGCGCTACATCGACGCGCTGCGCGAGATCGAGGGTGCCTATGCGCTGGTCTCGCTGACCAACAAGAAGCTGGTCGGCGCGCGCGATCCGCGTGGCATCCGCCCGCTGGTGCTCGGCGAGCTCGACGGCTGCCCGATCCTGACCTCGGAGACCTGCGCGCTCGACATCATCGGCGCGCGCTTCATCCGCGACATCGAGCCGGGCGAAGTCATCGTGTTCGACGAGAACGGCCAGGACATCCACAAGCCGTTCCCGCCGATGGCCCCGCGTCCCTGCATCTTCGAATACATCTATTTCGCCCGTCCGGACTCCATCGTCCACGGCCGCTCGGTCTACGAGGTCCGCAAGGCCTTCGGTGCGCAGCTCGCGCGCGAGAGCCACGTGCCGATCGACGTCGTCGTGCCGGTGCCGGATTCCGGCGTGCCCGCCGCGGTCGGCTACAGCCAGCATTCGGGCGTGCCGTTCGAGCTCGGCATCATCCGCAACCACTATGTCGGCCGCACCTTCATCCAGCCGACGCAGGCGATCCGCGAATCCGGCGTGCGCATGAAGCATTCGGCCAACCGCGCCGCGATCGAAGGCAAGCGCATCATCCTGATCGACGACTCGCTGGTGCGCGGCACCACCTCGAAGAAGATCGTGCGCATGATGCGCGATGCCGGCGCCAAGGAAGTGCACTTCCGGCTCGCTTCGCCCCCGATCCTCTATCCCGATTATTACGGCATCGACCTGCCCGATCGCGGCGGCCTCCTGGCCGCGACGCATTCCCTGGAGGAGATGCGCGAGATCATCGGCGCAGACTCGCTCGCCTTCCTGTCCATCGACGGCATGTACCGCGCCATGGGCGAGCCCGGCCGCGACCCCGCCAATCCGAAATTCTCGGATCACTGCTTTACCGGGGCCTATCCGACCCACCTCACCGACCAGACCCAGACCGAGCAGCAGCCGCGACAGCTGTCTCTGCTGGCGGAGGCGAGCTGACGGCGCAGCCGTCATCCCGGGGCGATGCGAAGCATCGAGCCCGGGATCTCGAGATTCCCCGATGCGCGATTGCGCATCTGAGGTCTGGTGCTTCGCACCATCCCGGAAATGACAGATGCGGATGGGGGCTTGTCCCGGCCAGCCACGCCTGTAAAACCCCGCCATGACAAAACCCTTCGCTGATCGCATCGCTCTCGTCACCGGCGCCTCGCGCGGCATCGGCTATGCCACCGCGATCGCGGTCGCCAAAGCCGGCGCGCATATCGTGGCGGTGGCGCGCACGCAGGGCGGGCTGGAAGAGCTCGACGACGAGATCCGGAAAGTCGGCGGCAGTGCCACGCTGGTACCGCTCAACCTCACCGATTCCGACGGTATCGCGCGTCTCGGCGCCGGCCTGCACGAACGCTACCGCAAGCTCGACATCCTGGTCGGAAATGCCGGCGTGCTCGGCCCCTCTTCGCCGATCGGTCATATCGAGCTGAAGACCTTCACCGACGTGATGGCCCTCAACGTCTCCGCGAACTTCCAGCTGATCCGCTGCATGGAGCCGCTGCTGAAGCAGTCCGATGCCGGCCGCGCCGTGTTCATCACCTCGGGCGCCGCCAACAAGGCGACCGCCTATATCAGCCCCTACGCGGCGTCCAAGGCCGCACTGGAAACACTCGCCCGCGCCTGGGCGCAGGAGACCGCCAACACGAAGCTGCGCATCAATCTGTTCAACCCCGGCCCGGTCCGCACCCGCATGCGCGCAACCCTGATGCCGGGCGAAGACCCCGCGACGCTGGATACGCCGGAGCAGGTCGCCGAATTCATCGTGCCGATGTGCGCGCCTGACTGGACCGAGACCGGCAAGTTCTACGACTACAAGACGCGCAGCCTGATGAGCTTCCGCTCGCCTGCGTAATTTCCTTGCCTGATTGACTTGACTGCCTCCCCGCGATTGACTGCCCGCGCGCAAGCGGCAGCAAGC
Source organism: Bradyrhizobium ottawaense (assembly GCF_002278135.3). Classification (NCBI taxonomy): domain Bacteria; kingdom Pseudomonadati; phylum Pseudomonadota; class Alphaproteobacteria; order Hyphomicrobiales; family Nitrobacteraceae; genus Bradyrhizobium; species Bradyrhizobium ottawaense. The sequence continues at coordinate 4,845,589 of NZ_CP029425.2, forward strand.
CGCGCGCCAAAAAATGGAGGTTGCCATGGCGCCATGGCATGATCGCGCAGGCTTTGCGTCTGCGCTCGCACGTCACGCACTCTCCATTCTGATCGCAGCCGTCGCGCTCGCGTCTCCGGTTGCATCGAATGCCGGCGACGTCCCGACCTTCGCGGTCGATCCCTCCTGGCCGAAGCAGCTGCCCAACAACTGGATCCTCGGCCAGGTCGGCGGCATCACGGTCGACTGGCAGGGCCATATCTGGGTGATCCATCGCCCGCGCTCGCTCACCGACGACGAGAAAGGCGCAAGCCTCACTCCGCCGCGCTCGAAATGCTGCGTGTCGGCGCCGCCCGTGCTCGAGTTCGACGCCGACGGCAATCTGCTGCGGTCCTGGGGCGGTCCCGGCCAGGGCTATGAATGGGTCGGCCGCGAGCACGGCATCGAGGTCGACGAGCGCGGCTTCGTCTGGGTCGGCGGCAATGCCGACAACGACAACGCCATTTTGAAGTTCACGCTCGACGGCAAGTTCGTCGCCCAGATCGGCAAGTTCGCCCCGAGCCTCGGCAGCAACGACACGACGCAGCTCGGCAAGCCCGCCGAGACCGCACTCGACAAGGAGGCGAACGAAATCTACGTCGCCGACGGCTACGGCAACCGCCGCGTCATCGTGTTCGATGCGACGACGCTGGCCTACAAGCGGCACTGGGGCGCCTACGGCAACAAGCCCGACGACGCCAAGCAGGCGCCCTACGATCCCAAGGCGCAGGTCGCGCAGCAATTCGGCAACCCGGTCCACTGCGTGAAGCTTGCCAATGACGGCCTCGTCTATGTCTGCGACCGCATCAACAACCGCATCCAGGTCTTCAGGAAGGACGGCAGCTTCGTGAAGGAGTTCTTCTTCGAGAAGAACACGCTCGGCAACGGCGCGGTGTGGGACATCGCGATCTGGCCCGATCCGAAGCAGACCTATCTGCTCAGCGCCGACGGCGAGAACAACGAGATCAGGGTCATCAAGCGCGAAGATGGTAGCGTGGTCGGGAGCTTCGGGCACAACGGCCGCAACGCCGGTCAATTCCACTGGGTGCATGCCATGGCGATCGACGCGAGGGGTAACGTCTATACCGCCGAGGTCGATACCGGAAAGCGCATCCAGAAATTCAAGCTGACATCGGACGCGCTCAAATAGCGTCTCAACGCATTTTGCCCAAAAGTTAACCGAAGGATGACGCTACGACGCAGCGTCATCCGGCTTTAGGCGCATTGCCGCCGGCCCTGGGAAAGGCTAGAGCCAATCAGCCGGAACAAGGCTTCGCAAGAGAGCCGTCCGCATATTTGACAAGGGAGGAAACCTTTTATGACGACGACGTTCGCGCGCCGCTCCGCGGCCCTTCTGGCCTGTGCCGCCTTCGGTTTTGCAACATCCGCCTACGCGCAGGACAAGACCGTCAAGATCGGCGTGCTCAACGACATGTCGAGCCTCTATGCCGACATCGGCGGCCCCAACTCCGTGGTTGCGATCAAGATGGCGGTCGAGGATTCCGGCCTGCTCAAGAAGGGCTGGAAGATCGACGTCATCAGCGGCGATCACCAGAACAAGCCCGACGTCGGCGTCAACATCGCCCGGCAGTGGATCGACAACGAGAAGGTCGACGCGATCGCCGACACGCCGAACTCCGGTGTCGCCCTGGCGGTCAGCAACCTTGTCAAGGAAAAGAATGCGGTGCTGCTGAATTCCGGCGCCGCCTCCGCCGACCTCACCGGCAAGGCCTGCACGCCGAACACGATCTCCTACACCTATGACACCTACATGCTGGCCAACGGCACCGGCAAGGCGCTGACCAAGGCCGGCGGCGACAGCTGGTTCTTCCTGACTGCGGATTATGCCTTCGGCCACGCGCTCGAACGCGACACCACGGCGGTCGTGACCGCGAACGGCGGCAAGGTGCTCGGCAGCGTCAAGCATCCGATCAATACCGCGGACTTCTCATCCTTCCTGCTGCAGGCGCAATCCTCCAAGTCCAAGGTGGTAGGCCTTGCCAACGCCGGCGGCGACACCACGAACTCGATCAAGCAGGCGGCCGAATTCGGCATCGTCTCCGCCGGCCAGAAGCTCGCGGCCCTGCTGCTGTTCATCAACGACGTGCATTCGCTGGGCCTCAAGACCGCCCAGGGCCTGACCTTCACCGAATCGTTCTACTGGGACCTGAACGACAAGACCCGCGAATGGTCCAAGCGTTTCTCGGCGCTGGCCAGCAAGAACGCGATGCCCTCGATGACGCAGGCCGGCAACTACGCGATGGTGCTGCACTATCTGAAGGCGATGGACGCACTCGGCGGCAATCCGCATGACGGCGCCAAGGTCGTCGCCAAGATGAAGGAGCTGCCGACCGACGATCCGCTGTTCGGCAACGGTCCGCTGCGCCAGGACGGCCGCCGCCTCATCCCCGCTTACCTGTTCGAGGTGAAGAAGCCCGAGGAGTCGAAGGGGCCGTGGGACTATTACAAGCAGATCGCCACGATCTCGGCGGAAGACGCGGCCAAGCCGCTCAAGGACAGCGACTGCCCGCTGGTAAAGAAGTGACCGCATAGCGGTCATCCCGGGGCGATGCGAAGCATCGAACCCGGGATCTCGCGCGGCATTCTCCACTGCCGTAGGGTGGGCAAAGCGACTTGTCCGCCATAGCTCGAAGAGCGGCGGCGGAAGCGTGCCCACGACTTCTTGCTATCATGAACAGATGGTGGGCACGGCGCGGCGCGCCTTTGCCCACCCTACGATCCTGCCTTCGCCGCCCCCAGCGTCCGCACCGCGATCGCCACGCAGACCACCATCAGCGCTGCCGCGAGCAGGAACGGTGCGCCGGGCAGATGCAGCGGCGCGCCCGCGCTGATGAAATAGGAAAAGGTCAGCGTGAACAGGAACGGGCCGACGAGCTGCGAGACGCTCTGCACGCTCGCGGTCGCGCCCTGGAGCTGGCCCTGCTGCTCGGCCGCGACCAGCCGCGTCATCAATGCCTGCGACGCGGCACCCGAGATGCCCCACAGCGCCAGAATGGGAATCCCGATCCAGGACAGCGGCCCGGTCGGCGCAGCGCCCAGGACGACGAAGCCGAGCGCGCCACAACACAGGCCCAGCAACAGCGCGTTCCGCTCGCCGAGCACGCGCACGATCGGGCCGATCGCAAGCCCCTGCACCACCATGGCGCAGATGCCGACCATCGCCAGCGTCAATCCCACGGTCTTGGAATCCCAACCGTAGCGATAGGTCGCATAGAGCACGAAGGTCGAGGGCAGCACGACATGTGCGACCTGCGCGATGAAATTGACGACGGACAACGCAGCGAGCACTGCATTGGAGCGCAATAGGCGGAGCGCCCCGACCGGACTGGCGCTCCGCCAGCGGAACGGCGCGCGCTTGTCGGGCGCGAGCGATTCCGGCAGGACGAACAGCCCATAGAGCGCATTGGCGAAGCTGAGGGCTGCCGACGCCCAGAACGGCAAGCGCGGATCGATATCGCCGAGCAGGCCGCCGAGCGCTGGCCCAAGAATGAATCCGGCGCCGAACGCCGCGCCAATCCGGCCGAAGACCGCCGCGCGCCGCTCCGGCGGCGTGATGTCGGCGATATAGGCAAAGGCCGTCGAGATGCTGGCCGAGGTGATGCCGGAGATGACGCGGCCGACGAACAACCACACCAGGGACGGCGCCAGCGCCATCAGCACGTAGTCGGCGGCAAGGCCGAAATTCGACAGCAACACCACCGGCCGCCGCCCGAAACGGTCCGACAGCGCGCCGAGCAACGGCGAGAACACGAACTGCATCAGCGCCCAGGCGGTGCCGAACAGGCCGAAGATGCGGGCGGCGTGGGCGGTATCGTTGTCGACGAAGCTCTCGATCAGCTTCGGCAGGATCGGCATGATCACGCCGAGCGCGAGCATGTCCAAGAGGATGGTGACGAAGATGAAGGCGACCGCGCCGCGCCTCGCCGGCACGGCGCCTTGCGCCGTCGCCTCGCCGGCGCCGTCACTCACGACGGGCGCTTGCGCTTGTGCGCGAAGGGATTGGCCTTTTCACGGAGAGTAATGCGCACCGGCGTGCCCGGCAGTTCGAAAGTCTCGCGCATGGAATTGATGAGGTAGCGCAGATAGGACTGCGGCACCGCGTCCGCGCGCGAGCAGAACAGTACAAAGCTCGGCGGGCGCGCCTTGGTCTGCGTGATGTAATTGAGCTTGAGCCGTCGGCCGGACACGGCGGGCGGCGGATTGGCCTGGACAGCCTGCTCGAACCAGCGGTTCAACGCCGAAGTCGACACGCGCCGGTTCCAGAGCGCGTAGGCGTCCTGGATTGCCTGCATCAGCCGATCGATGCCCTCGCCCATCAGGCCCGAGACCGCGACGATCGGCACGCCCTTGATCTGCGGCAGCCAATGGTCGGCATCGCGGCGCAGGCCCGAGATCGCGCCGCCCCCCTTGCTCTCCATCAGGTCCCATTTGTTGACGGCGAGCACGACCGCGCGGCCCTCGCGTTCGATCAGATCGGCGATGCGCAAATCCTGCTCCTCGAAGCGGTTCTGCGAATCCATCATCATCACGACGACTTCGGCAAAACGGACCGCACGCAGGGCGTCGGCGACGGAGAGCTTTTCCAGCTTCTCCTCGATGCGGGAGCGCCGGCGGAGACCGGCGGTATCGAACACGCGAAACTCGCGGCCCTTCCAGTTGATCTCGACCGCGATGGAATCGCGCGTGGTGCCGGCCTCCGGGCTCGTCAGCAGGCGTTCCTCGCCGAGCAGATGGTTGATCAGCGTCGACTTGCCGGCATTGGGCCGGCCGACGATGGCGACCCGGATCGGGCGCGTCGCGGCCTCTTCCTCGGTGAGCGGCTCGTCGTCCTCGGTCTCGTCGTCGTCGACGGGCTCCGGCATCAGCTTGGCGAGTTCATCGTAGAGCTCGCCCATGCCTTCGCCATGCTCGGCCGAGATCTGGATGGGATCGCCGAGGCCGAGTGCAAAGGATTCCATCGCGCCGGCATCGCCGTGCTTGCCCTCGCTCTTGTTGGCAACCAGCAGCACGGGCTTGTTGGCCTTGCGGGCGAAATCGGCGAAGGCGCGGTCGGTGGGCGTGAGGCCGACGCGGGCATCGATGACGAAGAACAGCGCGTCGGCCTGCGCGATCGCGGTCTCGGTCTGCTCCTGCATGCGCGCGGTCAGCGAGCCCTTGGCGCCCTCGTCGAGGCCGGCGGTATCGATGATGGTGAATTCGAGATCGCCGAGCCTCGCCTCACCCTCGCGGCGGTCGCGGGTGACGCCCGGCAGGTCGTCGACGAGCGCGAGCTTCTGTCCGACCAGGCGGTTGAACAGCGTCGATTTGCCGACATTGGGCCGGCCGATAATGGCAATCGTGAAGGACATCGGTCATTCGTGCGCTGCCGGGGCTGCGCCTGTCAATGCAGGTGGAATTATTAGCGCGAGAAGCTGCCGCTCGGCAGCGGCGCCGGGAAGCCGCCCTGCGTCTGCTGCTGCGTGGTCTGGGTCGGTTGCGCCTGCTGGACCGGCTGATCTGGCGGCGGTGCGGTGGTGCGCTTGCGGACGATCTTGTGCTTGGGCGGCGGAGCGGCCGTGGCCGGCGCCGCCTCCGGCTGGGCCTCGCCGTCAACTTCGCCGGCGGGCGCCTCCGCGGGCGCGACGGCTGCGGCGGCCGGCTGCCTTGTCTTCTTTGCGTGGGCTCCCTTCGCCGGCTTGGCCTCGGGCGGCGGCTCGGCGGGCAAAGCCGCGACGGCAGGTGCGTTCGGATCGGGCTGCTGCTGAGCGCCCTTGTACATGTCCTTCGGGACGCCCTGCTCGAGGCCCGGCACGCCCTCCGGGAAGACCGGCTTGCGGTCGCCCGGCAGCTTCTTCTTGGTGTCGAGGAAGTCGAGCATGTCGCTTGGATCGAAGCTGGAGCAGCCGCCCAGGACACCCGTGAAGGCGATCAGGACGGCGGCTGCGATCAAGCGTGGCGTACGGCGCATCTTGTGTGTCTCGTTTACGTCAGAGGGCCCGTCGTCAGCTCTTTTTGCTCAGCTCTTGGCGACGGGCGGAAGCAGGGCCTGGAGCGCCTCGGCGCGCGAGCGCAGGCCGGGCGGCGTTTCGCCGTCCTCGCTAATCGCGTCGAGCCATTTGCGGGCCGCGGTCATGTCGTTGTTGCGCCAGGCCGACAGCGCCAGCATCTCGCGGGCACTGTGGCGGAAGGTCGATTTGGGCGCTGCGGAAGGCTCGAGCCGCTGCTGCATGTCGGCATAGGACGCGCTGTCGAGCAGCAGGCCGGCGGCGCGGACCTTGGCCAGATCCTGCCACTCACCGCCGACGCTGCGGTCGGCAGCGATGTCGTCATACATCTTGGCGGCAGCCTTGGCGTCGCGGGGCGCCGCCTCGGCCGCGGCACGCAGCCGCGCCAGGGTGCGATAGCCCGACGGCGCCTTGGCGGCGAGCTCGGTGAAGGCGGCCTCGGCCTCGGCATGCTTGTCCTGGTCGGACAGCTCGGCGGCCTTCTCGAAGGCGGCGCCGGCCTCGGCGGCCTTCCTGGCCTCCAGATACTGATACCCGCGCCAGCCGCCGACGCCGGCCACAACCAGCACCATCAGGGCGATGAAGTAGATCGAATATCTATCCCACAGCTTCTTGAGCTGTTCGCGACGTACTTCCTCGTCGACTTCGTTAAATAATTCAGACACTTATGCTAATCCCATGCCCATCCGGGTACGCGCGCGGAAGCGTTCGCGTCAGGAATCCCGTCCCCCACGTGGCGGCGAGGTACCCTAACGATATGGCGCTGGCAAGGCAAAGCGAGCCCGATCAAGGCGTTAACCACCCGGGAGAGCCCGGATGGCGCCTGCCCGGCTCAAGGGCCCAGGAGCTCCCGGAGCTGCCGCTTCAGCACCTTGCCGTTGGCATTGCGCGGCAGCGGGTCCGGCGTGATCGCCATGGTCTCGGGAACCTTGTAGTCGGACAGACGCTCGGCGCACCAAGCCCGTAAGTCGCTGTCGGCGACCGGGCTGCGTGTCACCACCACGGCGTGGACGCGCTCGCCCAGCACCGGGCACGCCTTGGCGATGATCGCGCTCTCGATCACCGCGGGATGGCCGGCCAGCACGGATTCGACCTCGGCCGAATAGATCTTCAGGCCGCCGCGATTGATCATGTCCTTCTGCCGGTCGAACACCCGGACGAACCCGTCCGCATCGACCGAGCCGAGATCGCCGGAGTGCCAGAATCCGCTGGTGAAGCTTTCGGCGGTCGCCTTCGGGTTGTTCCAGTAGCCTTTGATGACGGAGGCGCTCTGGATCCAGAGCTCGCCGATCTCGCCATGGGCCAGCTCACGCCCGTCCGGATCCATCGCGACGATGCGCGCGCCGGGACACGGCAGGCCGACGCTGTCGATGTGGCTCTCGGTCAGCTCGCCCGGCATGATCGTCGAGGGGGACGTCGTCTCGGTCGAACCGTAGCAGTTCATCAGCTTCAGGCCGGGAATCGTCGCCTTGAGCTTCTCGATGGTCGCGACCGGCATCGGCGCGCCGCCGAAGCCGCCGATGCGCCAGCTCGACAGATCGTAGCTGTCGAAATCCGGCTGCAGCAGGCAGAGATTGTACATCGCCGGCACCATCACCGTGTAGGTGACCCGCTCGCGCGCGGCGAGCTTGAGGTAATCGGCGGCCTTGAACTCCGGCATGATGATCAGCGCTCCGCCACAGCGGATCATGGTCGTGATGTTGGCGACGACGCCGGTGACATGGCCGAGAGGTACTGCCGCGATCGAGCGATCCGCCTGCGTCAATTGCAGGCAGGACGCGAACACCATCGAGGAATGGACGATGTTGCAATGGGCCAGCATCGCGCCCTTCGGCTTGCCTGTGGTGCCCGAGGTGTAGAGGATCATCGCCGTGTCCTCTTCGCTCACCTCGACCGGCGCTGGCGCCGGCGGATTGTCGGCGAGCGCGGCGAAGCGCGAGCGAGCCGGATCGTCGTCGACGGCGATGCGATGGATCACATCGGGCACCTCCTGCGCATCGGGCAGCCGCTCTGCGAGCCCTGCTTCGTGGATCAGGATCCTGGCGCCGCAATCGGCGAGGACATAGGCGATCTCCGGCTTCTGCTGGCGCGTGCTGAGCAGCACCGTGACCAGCCCCTCATGCGCGGCGGCAAACAGCAGCAGCGGAAATGCGATGCGGTTGCCGAGCAGGATCGCGACGCGGTCGCCGCGCTGCAGGCCAAGCTTGCGGAAGCCCGCGGCGATCTGCGCTGCCTGCTCCACGGCCTGCCGCCAGCTCAGCCGGACATTGCCTGCGATCAGCGCCTCGCCATCGGCATTGCGGGCGCGGGCTTGCGCGATCATCTCCCACACGCTCGCCGGCCGGTCGCAAAAGGCCGGCACCACCCGATCGCCAAAGCGCGCCTCGAACCGCATCGGCGGGATCTGAGATTGCGACCAGTCCATCGAAGGGCCCTCGGCTTGTTGCTCTTATTGCCTTCCGCGCATGGACATCGGGTTTCGTCTTGTGCTGACCGGCTAGACCCCGATCACGGGAACACCGATCACGACCGGATGGAACGCGAAGGCCAGCGCGAGATAGGCGACGACGCCGACGACGATCGCAATCAGATCATTGCTGACGCCGCCCACAGGGATCGGCGGGCCACCGCTATCGGTGCGATGCTTGAGCGAAATGCGGTCGTATACCGCCCAGCCCAGGAACGAGCCGAACAGGATGATGGAGCCGAGATCGCCGTTGGCGAGCAGATGCGCCGCCGCCCACAGCTTGATGCCGGCCAGCATCGGATGCTTCAGCGTCGCGTAGATGCGGCCGCGCAGATAAGAGGCAACCACCAGGATGACCGCGGGCAGCATCAGCGCGAGCGTGATGTGCTTCATCGCCTTCGGCGGATACCAGACGTCGATCCAGCCGGAGCTGCGGTAATGGGCAAAGCCCCAGATGATCAACGCGAGCCCCGCGAGCGAGACCACGGCATAGAGGATCTTGTAGGTCCCCTCGCCCAGCCTTGCGATTGCCTGCGCGCGCGCCTCACGTTTGGTGGTGAACACATGGGTCGCAAAAAACAGCGCAAGCCCCAGGATCATGACCAGCAGACCCACGACATCCTCCCCCGTAAAGCAGCCCCCGCCAATGGCGTATCATCGATTGGCCGCGGGTCGCAACTCGCGCGCTACTGAGCGACCTGCCGATTGTCGACATACCGGATCGCGATCGGCCGCCCGGCCAGGGCGCCGGCGAGCCCGCCAGTGAATTTCAGCGGCAGGCAGGCATTCAGCGATGCGTTGATCGCCTTCAGATACGTCGTGCGGGTGTCGGCGGGGACGCCGGCGGTCGCGAATGTGAGGCGCGGCGGGCCGATCAGGCCTCCGGCCCTGTTGAAGCTGAAACGCACCGACATCTGCATGCCCGCGCGCGCATTGTCCGATGGCGGCGACCAGCAGCTACGCAACTCGGCGAAGAGGTCGCCGATCGTGTCGAGATCGTGATCGGGCTTTTGGTATTTGGCGCGATCGGCCTCTGGTGGGACGCTTTGGATGGTGAGCTGGAGATTCTGGCCGTAGGGATAGTCAATCTCGGGAATGCAGGGACCGGGCTCGAGCGGGCTGCAATAGGACGGCGTGCAGGGGCGGCCGTCGAGCACGCTGCAGGGCTCGTGCGCGAACGGGATCGGATTGATCTGCCGCGGCCTCGCGTCGGCAGCGATCGTAGAGATCGCCAATAGGATGAAAACGAGGATGCCGCGCCACATGATGCGAGTTCGCGATGTCACTTCGACAAAAGTGGCATCGTCCATGCACGCGTCAAGCCCGCGCGCGTTCACATGCTCGCGCGCAAGATGAGGCGCCGCCCTACCCCTTCTTCTTGACGTCCTTGACGTTGGTGAACTCGATGCCCTCGGCGCGCTCCTTGGTGTAGCCGAGATAGAATTCGTTCCTCGCCAGGTACACGGGATCGCCGTCGACGTCGTCAGCGATGCTGGAGGTATTGGCGGCGATGAAGGTGTCGAGCTTCTTGCGGTCCTCCGAGGAGACCCAGCGCGCGAGCTGGAATTCGCTGACCTCGAACTCGACCGGCAATGAATACTCGGCCTCCAGCCGCGCCTTCAGCACGTCGAGCTGGAGCGCGCCGACGACACCGACCAGCGCCGGCGCTCCGTCGCGCGGGCGGAACACCTGCACCACGCCCTCTTCCGACATCTGCTGCAGCGCTTCCTTCAGCTTCTTAGCCTTCATCGCGTCGGTGAGACGGACGCGGCGAACGATTTCCGGCGCAAAGCTCGGCACCCCGACGAAGTTGAAATCCTCGCCTTCGGTCAGCGTGTCGCCGATGCGCAGCGTGCCGTGATTGGGAATGCCGACGACGTCGCCAGCGAAGGCTTCATCCGCGACCGAGCGGTCCTGCGCGAAGAAGAATTGCGGGCTCGACAGCGGCATGCTCTTGCCGGTACGAACCAGCTTGGCCTTCATGCCGCGGCTGAGCTTGCCCGAGCAGAGGCGCGCGAAGGCGATGCGGTCGCGGTGGTTCGGATCCATATTGGCCTGGATCTTGAACACGAAGGCGCTCATGCGCGGATCGGTGGCCTCGACCTTGCGCTGGTCGCTGTCCTGCGCGCGCGGCTCCGGCGCGAACTTGCCAAGGCCTTCCAGGAGGTCGCCGACGCCGAAATTGCGCAGCGCGCTGCCGAAATAGACCGGCGTCAGGTGGCCCTCGCGGAACGCGTCGAGCTCGAACGGTTTTGACGCTTCGGTGACGAGCTCGAGCTCGTCCTTGACCGCGGAGACGTCGAGATTGGCGTTGAGCTTGGCGAGCTCGGCGATCTCGATCTGCTGCGCCGCGCCGGTCTTGGCGCCGCCGCCTTCGAGCAGGCGCACGCCGCCATTCACGACGTCGTAGGTGCCGAGGAAGTCGCGGCCGCGTCCGACTGGCCAAGTCATCGGCGTGGTGTCGAGCGCCAGCGTCTTCTCGATCTCGTCGAGCAGCTCGAACACGTCGCGGCTCTCGCGATCCATCTTGTTGATGAAGGTGATGATCGGGATATCCCGAAGACGACACACCTCGAACAGCTTTCGGGTGCGCGCCTCGATGCCCTTGGCGGCGTCGATCACCATCACGGCGGAATCGACCGCCGTGAGGGTGCGATAGGTATCTTCCGAAAAGTCCTCGTGGCCCGGCGTGTCCAGGAGGTTGAACACGAGGCCCTCGAACTCGAAGGTCATCACCGAGGTCACGACCGAGATGCCGCGCTCGCGCTCGATCTTCATCCAGTCCGATCGCGTGTTGCGCCGCTCGCCCTTGGCTTTGACCTGACCGGCGAGATTGATGGCGCCGCCGAACAGCAGCAGCTTTTCGGTCAGCGTGGTCTTGCCGGCGTCGGGATGGGAGATGATCGCAAACGTGCGCCGCCGCGCCACTTCAGCGGCAAGCGGGGAACGGGCCGGCGATTCGGCTGTGGTGATGGCGATGTCGGACATGGCGGGAGCGTGTGGCAGGGAAAACGGGCCTGATCAAGCCTCATTTGGTGATTGCGGAGCCTCCCGGCCAGCCCCATATCGGCCTTGGCCATACTGGCCTTGGGAGGAGGACGGCCTCCCCAGCCCATCAGCACGTCAGCCGCGGGGACGACCCTGCCTTGAATGGAGGGTCGTCATGGCCTGGAGCATCCTGTTCGTCGCGGGCCTTCTCGAGATCACCTGGGCGATCGGCCTGAAATACACCGAGGGCTTTACCAGGCTTGTTCCGTCCGTCGTCACGCTCGTGGCCATGGCCGGCAGCGTCATCCTGCTCGGGCTCGCGCTCAAATCCCTGCCCGTTGGAACCGCCTATGCGGTCTGGACCGGCATCGGCGCGGTCGGCACCGCAACACTGGGCATCATCCTGTTCGGCGAGCCGGCCACGGCCCTCCGCCTTGCCAGCATCGGACTGATCGTCGCCGGGATCGTCGGGCTGAAGCTCGTTACTTGACCAAGATCTTGACCGCCCACCAGGTCAGCGCCGCCACGATGGCCGAGGCCGGGATCGTGATCACCCAGGCGTAGACGATCGAGCTGGCAACGTTCCAGCGCACCGCCGAGACGCGGCGGGCGGCACCGACGCCGACGATGGCGCCGGTGATGGTGTGCGTGGTGGAGACGGGAACCCCGAGATAGGTTGCCATGAACAAAGTCGCGGCCCCGCCGGTCTCGGCGCAAAAGCCCTGCATCGGGGTCAATTTGGTGATGCGCAGGCCCATGGTGCGGACGATGCGCCAGCCGCCCATCAGGGTGCCCAGCGCCATCGCCGCCTGGCAGGACAGCACCACCCAGAACGGCACCGAGAAGTCGCTGCCCAGATGGCCCTGCGAATAGAGCAGCACCGCGATGATGCCCATGGTCTTCTGCGCGTCGTTACCGCCATGGCCGAGCGAATAGAGCGAGGCGGAGGCGAATTGCAGGATACGGAAGGCGCGATCGACCGCGAAAGGCGTCGAGCGCACCGAGGCCCAGGACACGATCGCCACCAGCATCATCGCGAGCAGGAAGCCGATCAGCGGCGACAGCACGATCGCCAGCACCGTCTTGGTCAATCCGCTCCACACCGCAGCCGAGATCCCGGCCTTGGCCATGCCGCCGCCGACGAGCCCGCCGATCAGCGCATGCGAGGACGAGGACGGGATGCCGAGCGCCCAGGTCACGAGGTTCCAGACGATGGCGCCGACCAGGGCCGCGAAGATCACCTGGGCATCGACGATCGAGGGATCGATGATGCCGGTGCCGATGGTCTGGGCGACGTGCAGGCCGAACACCATGAAGGCGACGAAATTGAAGAACGCGGCCCAGAACACAGCGAATTGCGGCCGCAGCACGCGGGTCGAGACAATGGTCGCGATCGAATTGGCGGCATCGTGCAGGCCGTTCAGGAAATCGAACAGCAGCGCGACGGCGATCAAGCCGACCAGGACGGGAAGACCCAACGCGGCATCCACAGCGGCCTGTCCTAAACTTGCTCGATGACGATGCTGTTGATCTCGTTCGCAACGTCGTCGAAGCGATCCGCCACCTTCTCGAGGTGGTCGTAGATCTCGACGCCGACGATGAAGTCCATCGCATTGCCGTCGCGATGCTTGAGGAACAGCTCCTTCAAGCCGATGTCGTGGAGATCGTCGACGCGGCCCTCGAGCTTGCCGAGCTCCTCCGTGATCGCGGTCAGCATGGCGACGTTCGGGCCGATCGACTGCATCAGCGGCAGCGCGCGGCCGACCAGATTGGCGCATTCGATCAGAAGCCCGCCGATCTCGCGCATGGGCGGCTCGAAGGTGCGGACCTCGAACAGCATCACCGCCTTGGCCGTCTGCTGCATCTGGTCGATGGCGTCGTCCATCGACGTGATCAGGTTCTTGATGTCGCCGCGGTCGAACGGGGTGATGAAGGTGCGGCGCACCGCCGTCAGCACCTCTCGGGTGATGTTGTCGGCATCATTCTCGAACTGGTTGACGCGCTGGCAATAGACTGGCGTCTCCTCGCCCCCGTTCAGCATACCCTGGAGCGCGATGGAGCCCTGGATCACCGTCTGGGCATGCCGGTCGAACAGGTCAAAGAACCGTTCTTCCTTGGGAAGGAAAGCACGAAACCATCGCATCATGGGGGTAGGCTACCGGTTGGAAATGGCCCGGCCCTGTCGGGCCGTCATGAAACTGTCATAGACCATTTTCGATCCGCGCGCGTGTCATCTCACGCCCGCGGAGCCGGATCATCCACCGCTTTCAGGCGGCCGGTAAACCACTTTTGAATCAGCTACTTAGAGAGATCGCCGGAAGTAATGCGCGATTTCGCCGATGACGCCGCGGCGGAAGGTGAGCACGCAGATTACGAAGATCGAGCCCTGGATTACCGTCACCCACTGGCCGAAGCCCGCGAGATATTGCTGCATGGCGATGATCGCGAACGCACCGACCACGGGGCCGAAGATGGTTCCAAGGCCGCCAACCAGCGTCATCAGCACGACCTCGCCCGACATCGACCAATGGACATCGGTGAGCGAGGCGTTCTGCGCCACGAACACCTTCAGCGCACCGGCAAAACCGGCCAGGGTTCCCGACAGCACGAAGGCCAGGAACTTGTACTGGTCGGTCCGGTAGCCGAGCGAAATCGCCCGCGGCTCATTCTCCCGGATCGCCTTCAGCACCTCGCCGAACGGCGAGTTGATGACACGGAAGATCAGCAGGAAGCCGGCGAGGAACCCCACCAGCACGACGTAATAAAGCACCGTCGGCTTGGACAGATCGAACACGCCGAACATGTGTCCCTGTGGGATGCCCTGGATGCCGTCCTCGCCGTGGGTGAACGGGGCCTGGAGGTAGATGAAGTACAGCAGCTGCGACAGCGCCAGCGTGATCATCGAGAAATAGATGCCTTGGCGGCGGATCGAGATGTAGCCGGTGATGAGCGAGAGCACGAAAGCCGCGGCGATGCCGACGAGGATGCCGAGCTCGGGCGGCAGCGCCCACACTTTCAGCGCATGCGCGCAGCAATAGCCGGCGGTACCCAGGAACATGGCGTGGCCGAACGACAACAGGCCGCCATAGCCGATCAGCAGATTGAAGGCGCAGGCGAGCAGCGCAAAGCACAGCGCCTGCATCACGAAGAACGGGTAGACGCCCGTGAATGGCACCGACGCCAGCAGCAGCGCCATCACTACGAAAGCGATCATCTCGTCGCGCATCGCGCGAGGGGTCACCGGCAGCGTGTCGTCCGTCAGGGTTGTCATATCAGGCCGCCCTTCCCGTCAATCCCGTTGGCTTCACCAAGAGCACCAGCACCATCAGCACGAACACGACGGTGTTGGAGGCCTCGGGATAGAAATACTTGGTCAGACCCTCGATCACGCCCAGCGCGAAGCCGGTGATGATGGAGCCCATGATCGAACCCATGCCGCCGATCACGACCACCGCGAACACGACGATGATGAGGTCGGCGCCCATCAGCGGTCGCACCTGGTTGATCGGCGCCGAGAGCACGCCCGCGAGCGCGGCAAGGCCGACGCCGAGACCATAGGTCAGCGTGATCATGCGCGGCACGTTGATGCCGAAGGCGCGCACCAACGTCGGATTTTCGGTGGCGGCGCGCAGGTAAGCGCCGAGCTGGGTCTTCTCGATCAGGAACCAGGTCGCCAGACACACGACCAGCGAGAACACGACCACCCAGCCGCGATAGATCGGCAAGAACATGAAGCCCAGATTCATGCCGCCCTTGAGCTGGTCCGGAATGGCGTAAGGCAGACCGGAGGAGCCGAAATAGTTCTGGAACACGCCCTGCACGATCAGCGCGATGCCGAAGGTCAGGAGCAGGCCGTAGAGATGGTCGAGCCCGGTCAGCCATTGCAGCATGGTCCTTTCCAGGATCATGCCGAAGATGCCGACGATCACGGGTGCGATCAGCAGCGCCCACCAGTAGTTGATGCCGCCGAGGCTCAACAGGAAATAAGCAACGAAGGCGCCCATCATGTAGAGCGCGCCATGGGCGAAATTGATGATGTTGAGCATGCCGAAAATCACGGCAAGCCCGAGACTGAGCAGCGCGTAGAACGAGCCGTTGATCAGTCCCACCAGTAGCTGAGCGTATAGAGCCTGCATCGATCCCGCACCCGGTCCCTTCGGCGTTCCCTGAAAGTCGCCCGCGGGCCTGATGGCCTGCGGGCGGTTATCTTACTTCTTCAAGAGCGCGCACTTGCTCTCGGACAGCGGCGTGAAAGCCTGATCGCCCGGCACCGTGCCGACCAGCTTGTAGAAGTCCCACGGCCCCTTGGATTCGGAGGGCTTCTTCACCTCGAACAGATAGGCGTTGTGGATGGTGCGGCCGTTGGGCTGGATCTCGCCCTTGCCGAACAGATCGTCCTCCGTCGGCATCGACTTCATCTTCTCGACGACCTTGACGCCGTCATGGGGATTGCCGCCGAGCGCTTCCAGCGCCTTGAGATAGTGACGCACGCCCGAATAGACGCCGGCCTGCACCATGGTGGGCGGTGCGTTGTTCTTCATCCTGTCAGCGAAGCGCTTCGAGAACGCCCGGGTCTGGTCGTTCATGTCCCAGTAGAAGGTCTCGGTGAAGTTGAGGCCTTGCGCCGTCTCCAGCCCGATCGCCTTGACGTCGGTGAGGAAGAGCAGTAGCGCCGCGAGCTTCTGGCCGCCCTTGCCGATGCCGAACTCGGCAGCCTGCTTGATCGTGTTGGTGGTGTCGCCGCCGGCATTGGCAAGACCGATGATCTTTGCCTTGGATGACTGCGCCTGGAGCAGGAATGACGAGAAGTCGGGCGTGTTCAGCGGATGCTTGACGCCGCCGACCACCTTGCCGCCGTTGGCGGTGACGACCGCCGTGGTGTCGCGCTCGAGCGCCGCACCAAAGGCATAGTCGGCGGTCAGGAAGAACCAGGTGTCGCCGCCGGCCTTCACCAGCGCCTGGCCGGTGGTGTGGGCCAGCATGTAGGTATCGTAGGTCCAGTGCACGGTGTTGGGGGAGCACTGCGCGTTGCTGAGATCCGAGGTCGCCGCGCCCGAATTGATGTAGACGCCGTTCTTTTCCTTGATGACGTTGTTGACGGCGAGCGCCACGCCGGAATTCGGCACGTCGACGATGATGTCGACCTTGTCGACGTCGAACCACTGCCGCGCGATCGCGGTGCCGATGTCGGGTTTGTTCTGGTGATCGCCGGAGATGATGTCGATCTTCCAGCCCTTCGCCGCCAGGCCGGAATCCTCAACCGCCATCTGTGCGGCAAGCGTCGAGCCGGGACCGCCGAGATCGGCGTAGAGGCCGGACTGATCGGACAGCGCGCCGATCTTGACGGTCTTGTCCTGCGCGGAGGCGACGCCTGTTACGGCGAAGGTGAGCGCGGTGGTCAGCAGCAACGATGCAATCGACTTCGTCTTCATGCAACTTTCCTTTTTGAATTTTCTCGTTGGCAGTTCTAGACACCCAAATAGGTGTGGAGCTTGTCCATGTTGGCGGCAAGCTCCGCATTGGAAAATCCGTCAATGATCTTGCCGTGCTCGACCACGTAGTAGCGGTCGGCGACGGTGGATGCGAAGCGGAAATTCTGCTCGACCAGGAGGATCGTGAACCCCTCCTTCTTGAGCCGCGCGATGGTGTGGCCGATCTGCTGGATGATGACCGGAGCCAGGCCCTCGGTCGGCTCGTCCAGCATCAGGAAGCTCGCGCCGGTGCGCAGGATGCGCGCGATCGCGAGCATCTGCTGCTCGCCACCGGATAGCTTGGTGCCCTGGCTGTTGAGCCGCTCCTTCAGGTTCGGGAACAGATCGAAGATCTGATCGAGCGGCAGCCCGCCTTCGCGGACCACCGGCGGCAGCATCAAATTCTCCCGCACATCGAGACTGGAGAATATGCCCCGCTCTTCCGGGCAGAATGCGATGCCCATGCGCGCGATCTTGTCGGAGGTCGCGCGGATGATCTCCTGGTTGTTGAACTTCACCGAGCCGGTACGCTTGCCGATGATGCCCATGATCGACTTCAGCGTGGTCGTCTTACCGGCGCCGTTACGCCCGAGCAGGGTGACGACCTCGCCCGCGTTCACGTCGAAGTTGATCCCGTGCAGGATGTGAGACTCGCCGTACCAGGCTTCCAGGTTGCGGATTTGAAGGATGTTTCCGCCGGTCGCAGCCTTGGCCGGAGCCTCGGCGATCGCAGTGTCAGGCATGACCGGCTCCCAGATAGGCTTCCTTGACGCGCTCGTCCTTGGTGAGCTCCGAGTAATGGCCCTGCGCGAGCACCTGGCCGCGCGTCAGCACGGTAATGATGTCGGACAGGTTGGCCACGACGCTTAAGTTATGCTCCACCATCAGGATGGTGTATTTCGCCGAGATCCGCTTGATCAGCGCCGCGATCTTGTCGATGTCCTCGTGGCCCATGCCCGCCATCGGCTCGTCCAACAGCATCATCTCCGGGTCGAGCGCGAGCGTGGTTGCGATCTCCAGTGCACGCTTGCGTCCATAGGGCATCTCGACCGCGGGCGTGTTGGCAAACTCGTTCAGGCCGACATCGTTCAACAATTCGCGCGCGCGATCGTTGAAGCGGTTGAGCACCGACTTGGAGCGCCAGAAATCGAACGAAGAGCCGTGCTGGCGCTGAAGCGCGACACGGACGTTCTCCAGCGCCGTGAGATGCGGAAACACCGCCGAAATCTGGAACGAACGGACCAGCCCCATGCGGGCCACGTCGGCCGGCGCCATCGCGGTGATGTCCTGCCCCTTGTAGAGGATTTTTCCTGCGGACGGTTTCAGGAACTTGGTCAGAAGATTGAAGCAGGTCGTCTTGCCGGCCCCGTTCGGGCCGATCAACGCATGAATGCTCCCACGGCGAACCTTGAGCGCAACGTCACGGACGGCGAAGAAGCCCGCGAACTCCTTGGTCAAGCCTTCCGTTTCGAGAATAAACTCATCGGCCAAACAGATTTCCCCCTGCCCGCGCGAGCCGCGTGGCTATCCTTGTTGCTTCGGCTTTCCGGGGGCCTTGGAGCCTATCCTTGGAGCCCATCCGGAACGCCGTCTCCGGGCGCGGAATATGCCGGAGGTGACGGGGGTTAGGCAAGGCGGAAAGCTGAGCAGATCAGGTCTCCGGCTGGGATACAAATGCTCCCTTAGTCGGAGATGTTTTGATGTCGTGCCTGCCCGGCCTCCCGGTTCGCAAGACACCGGTCATCAAGCCGTCGTTAACGGTCTTTCGTCCGGCGCGCCAGCCTTCATAGAAAATTTTCCCGCAGGAGACATCATGTGCTGGTTTTGACGTTCCGGGATTATTGTTTTGGATTTCGCAAGCGCCGCTCCGTCCGTCGTCAAATCGATCAGGCAGCGTGATCTCCTGAACACGTGGCTGCGACTTTATGCGCGCCAGCAGATCGCGCCGGCGGTCTGGGAATATCAGCCTGCGCGGCTCGAGGAAGAGCTGTTCGATCTCATCTATTATACGGTGGACGTTTCGACGCCGGCGCCGCGCCTCACCATCCAGAGCGAAAACACGCGCATCTCCCGCGCCTATGGACATACCGGCAAGGGCGTTCTGCTCGACGATTATCTCGGGCCGCGGCTCGCCCCCTTCGTGATGCCGGTTTACTATGAATGCGTGGCACGCGGGCTGCCCGTCTACAGCGTTGCCGATGTCGACGACATCTACGGACGCATCGTCGCGTATGAACGGCTGCTGCTACCTTTCCAGACGGGCGGCCAAGTCTGCCACGTCATCGCCTCGGTCAAGACCTTCTGCGAGGACGGCGGCTTCGAGATCAAGAATCTGATGCGCGGAAATGACGCGCTGCCGCGCCCGAAACTGCGCGCCGTGATCGATCGCGATCTCTTCCATCGCGCGCCTGGCCGCATCGCGACGGCCGACGTCGTCGAGTTCGCGGACCAGCCGGCTCCCGGCGTCACCAACGAGATCATCGAGCTGAACTAGACTCTAACGCGTCCTGGCTCCGACTTCCTTGGCATAGATGTCCGGCTTGAAGCCGACCAGCAGCTTGCCGCCGATCTCCAACACCGGCCGCTTGATCATCGATGGTTGCGCTAGCATCAGCGCCAGCGCCTTCTTCTCGGTGACGCCTTCCTTGTCGGAATCGGGCAGCTTCTTGAACGTCGTGCCGGCGCGATTGAGCAGACTCTCCCAGCCGACCTTGTCGCTCCAGTGCTTGAGCTTGTCCTTGTCTACGCCCGCTGTCTTGTAGTCGTGAAATTCATATGCGACGCCATGGGAGTCGAGCCAGGCGCGCGCCTTCTTCATGGTGTCGCAGTTCTTGATGCCGTAGATGGTGTTGGGCAAGATGTTCCTCGCGCATGGCGTACGTGATGTTCGCAGCGTTGTACGAAACTCCGCCTCGCGCGACAATATTGCGAACGACGCCAACTCGCCGAACGGACATCCCATGCACGTCACCCACGATCCCGCAGCCGCCGCCACGCCGACCATCGACTTCAACAGCTTCCTCGCGGTCGATATCCGCGTCGGCACCATCGTCGATGCGAAACCGTTTCCAGAGGCGCGCAAGCCGGCCTTTCGGCTGTGGATCGACTTCGGCCCGGTGATCGGCGTGCGCAAGAGCTCGGCGCAGATCACCGAGAACCATCCGCTCGAGACGCTGGTGGGACAACAGGTCGCGGCCGTCGTCAATTTCCCGCCGCGCCAGATCGGACCCGTCATCTCCGAGGTGCTGACGCTCGGCTTCCCCGATGCCGACGGCAAGGTCGTGCTGGTGCAGCCGAGCAAGCCGGTGCCGAACGGAGGACGGCTGTTCTAGCCGCGTGCGATCGAGCGCAGCGTCGCCCCTGTCGAGGCATTCGCAACCACATCCTCCTCCTTCTTCCCGGCCCCGCGGACTTGACCAAAATCCCCCTCTGCAATAAAAATGACTGACTGATCGTTTTTTATATCAATCCGCTTGGTGCAGGATCGACCGGAACCGACGGTAAAGTGATCGACCTGTCAGTTATTTAAGGACGGCGAGATGCCCAAGATCAGCGACAAGCAGCGCGAAAGCCGGCGGCAGCAAATTCTCGAAGCTGCCCTCGCCTGCTTCTCCGAAGACGGTTTTCACCAGACCGGCATGGCCGACATCGTGAAACGCTCCGGACTGAGCCACGGCGCGGTTTATCTCTACTTCCAGAGCAAGGACGATCTGATCGAGGCACTTGCCGACGACCGGCATCGGCGCGAAGCCGTGCTCAATTCGGTCGCGCAAGGATCCGGCGATCCGATCGAAGGGCTTCACGCGCTGATCCGCGTCTACGCGCAATGGCTGACCGACCCCGCCGGCGAACCGCGCCGCCGTGTCGGCATCCACGGCTGGGCCGAAGCCCTGCGCAACCGCCGCGTCCGCACCAGCGTCGTCGAAGGCATCGACATGCCGCGCGCGCTGATCGTGGCGCTGGTCGAGCGCGGCCAGCATGACGGCCTGATCAGGCGCGACCTCGGTGCCGAAGCGATCGCACGCGTGCTGATCGCGATCTTCCAGGGTTTTGTGCTGCAAAAATGCTGGGGCGAGGATTTCGACGTCGAGGCCTGCATGGCGGCGGTGGCCGGGGTGATCGACGGCTTTCGCACGACCAGGCCTGACATCAAGCGGCGAACCAGGACGTAAGCGATGTCAGGAATCCACGACCTGCTCGCTGGCGCCGGCGTCGGCCTGGTCAGCGGATTGACGTCGGGCTTGATGGGAACGAGCCCGGGTGGCGGGCTCGTGATCTTCAGCGTGCTGCTGCTCGGCGCGGAACAGCACGTCGCGCAAGGGACGTCGCTGATCACACAGGTCCCGCCGACGGGCCTCGCCGGCGCGCGCCGCTACTGGCAGAGCGGCAATCGCAGCCCCTGGCCGTGGATCGTCTGGATCGGCATCGGATTTCTCGTCGGCGGTGCCGGCGGCGGTTACGCCGCGGCGGCGGTTTCCGACCGGGTCTTGCAATGGACTTATGTCATCTATCTCGCCGCGCTGATCGCCCTGCTGATCCTGCGTCGCGATCGCAAGGACGGCGGCCGTGAGGCCGACGACCAGGACCAGCAGCCCCGGCTACCCCTGCTGCTCATCGGCCTGCTCGCCGGATTTTCCTCCGGCTTCATGGGCATCGGCGGGGGCCTGGCCATCACGGTCGGCCTTGCTGCGGGCCTGCGCGTGCCGCAGCATCAGGCGCAGCTCGTCAGCCTCGTTTTCTCGGTCATCCCGACCAACCTGCCGGCGGCCTGGATCTACTGGAGCAAGGGCCTGCTGGTCGGCTGGCCGGCCATCACAGGTATTCTGGCAGGCCTCTGGATCGGCACCGATCTCGGCGCACGCCTGGCCAATGGCGTCAGCAAATCGGTGCTGCGCCGGGTCATGATCGCCTTCGTCTCGCTGATGGCGCTCTACATGACGTACAAGGCGCTGACCTGATCTTACGGCCGCTGCGGAATGTTCAGCCCCCGCTGCACCGCCGGACGCGCGAGGCCCCGTTCGAGCCAGGCACCGACCGATTTGAATTGGGTGAATTCGACGAGATCGCCGGCACCGTAGAAGCCGATGAGATTGCGCACCCAGCCGAGCATGGAGATGTCGGCAATGGTGTAGTCGTCATCCATGAACCATTGCCGTCCCGAAAGATGCGTCTCCATCACGCCGAGCAGGCGCATGGCTTCGGCGACGTAGCGGTCACGGGGCCGCTTGTCCTCAAAATCCTTGCCGGCGAATTTGTGGAAGAAGCCGACCTGGCCGAACATCGGCCCGATGCCGCCCATCTGGAAGTGCACCCACTGGATGGTCCGGTAGCGGCGCGCGGCATCCTCCGGCAGAAGCTTGCCGGTCTTCTCGGCGAGGTATTGCAGGATCGCCCCGGACTCGAACAGCGGCAGCGGCCTGCCTCCGGGACCGTTGGGGTCGAGGATCGCCGGGATCTTGCCATTCGGATTGAGCGAGAGAAATTCAGTCGTCTTCTGGTCGTCCTTGCCGAAATCGACGAGATGGACCTCGTAGGGAAGTCCGATCTCCTCCAGCATGATCGAGACCTTGACGCCGTTCGGCGTCGGCAGCGAATAGAGCTGGAGCAACTCGGGATGTTTGGCCGGCCAGCGTCTGCTGATGGGAAAGGCGGATAGATCAGACATCGGGACTCCAGCTTCGTTCATGCGATGCCGCCTAATCTAGGCGAGCAGACGAACGACGCAAGGTCGAGCGGTCACATCATTTCCCGCACGGGGATGAGATCACAAGGGCCGCAGCAAATGACTGGTGGCGTAAATCACATCGCGCTGTGCGCGCTGCTTGATGAAGAGCTGTCCGGTGACGAGCAACGCGCTGGTGAAGACGAGCGCAAGCATTGCGGTCGCGAATTGACTGACATCCCTCATCGCACGAGCTTCTCTGTCATCGGTCCACACGGGGAACGCGGACCCGCCATCGACAGTTCCTGCATAGGTCAAATAAATTGCCATTTTTTCCCGATTTCCATCTCGTGGGCTGGCAGCCTCAATAATTGATCTCCATACGCAGTCCGCGCGGATCGGTCTCCTCCCCGCCGACACGTTGCGTGCTGTCGCGCGCCGCGATGGCGCAGGCACAGGCGTCGATGAGATCGTCGCGGCCGATGCCGGTGCCATGTCGTTGCGCCAGCCATTTCGGCAAGCGCGTAAAGCCGCGTTGCGCGAGCAGCGCGACGCGCTGCTCGCGGCCGAGCGCGGATGCCTTCTTCGCAAGCCGGACTCGCCCTGCGAGATTCCAGAACACCAATTCCGGATGCGCTTCGCCGGTCGTTGCCTGCCGCGCCGGAGTCATGATCTCGTCGACCTCCCTGATCTTGTCCCTGATATTCCAGAGCTGCGCTGACACGCCCCTGCCCTTGCCTTCTTGCGCCCAGTAGTAACGGTTGGCCTCGGCCATGTCGGTGAACGTCCAGAGATCGCGTCGCGCACCGAGAAACACGGCGGGGCCAATCAGCTCGCGCGCTCGCAGGTCGCACAGGCGATAGCCGGCCGGATTCAATCCGATCGGCATGTCGATCATCGCACGCACATGCGGCAACGCGAGCAAACGCGTCAGGCCCGGCGAGTAGTCGAAGCCATGATCGCCGCGCTCGCCGATCCAGGCCGCGACCCAGCCGAAACGAAATCCGTCGATGCCGAGATAGTTATTCACGCGCGCGACGCCGCCGCTGCCGAAGTTCGTTCACCCCAAGCTGCCACCTCGATGTTGCAGGAACAGCGCTCACGTTTCATCTCGTCAGATATTCGCGCATCAGGGCGCGAGCGCGGTGCAGCCGGGCCTTTACGGTCTGCCGGGACGCGCCGAGCGCGACGGCGATTTCCTCGATGGTCATTTCCTTGACGTCGCGCATCAGCGCGACGTCGCGATAATGCGGCGGCAGTGCCTCGAAGGCCGCAGCCACGTCGAGTCGCAGATCGGCTTCAGGGCGCGTCAGCAGCAGCGCTTCCGCCTCGCTCTCATCGATAGGCCGCGCGAGGCCTGCTTTGCGCGCCAACCGCAGGCATTCGCGGCGGACCACGCTGAACAGCCAGGCCGAAAACGCCAGCAGCGAGCGGATCGTGCCGACGTGGCGGAACAGGATCCACAGCGCCTCCTGCGCCGCATCCTCGGCATCCGCCGAGCTGCGGCAGGTCGCGCGGGCGTAGCGGCGGATATCCGGCTGCGCCGTCTCGAGCAGCGAGGCGATCGCGTGGGGATCGCCGAGCCGCGCCGCTTCGAACAGGTTCGGCGAGATCGCCGCCGCACTCACGACACCCCTCCTCGCCCGATCCCCGCCATCGCGCACATCGGGCAATAGCCGACAAGGCCGGTCAGCGCGAAGCCGGCGCCACCCAGCGTGACCAGCCACGCCGTCGGGCCGGCCAGATAAACGGATGCCGCAACCACCACCGCGACGCCCGAGGCGATCCGCACCGCCTGGTGCAAGCCGCCGATGTTCTTCCTGTAAAATGCCATCGCATCCTCCGAGTTGAGCCGAGGCAAATTGCCTCGACCATCAAGAGGGCGCGCCGGCCGGAAAGGATTCGCGGGGCGCGTATTTTTTCGCGGGTCAGCCTCCGACGGCCTGATAGGCCAGGCGCTTGAACTCGAAGAAGAACGGATTCCAGAAGCCCATGTAACGTTGGGCCATCAGGACCCCCGCGGTATTGGCCCGCGGACAGATCCACCAATGCGTGCCGGCAAGCCCGCCCCACTGGAATTCACCAGTGGAGTTCGGCGGATCAAACGGCGTCGGCGCGAAGGTGACGGCGCCGCCGAGGCCAAAGCCCTTGCCGGGGATCGGGCCGAGATTGGCGAAGCGGATGGTCTGCCCTGCCGGGAGCTGGTTCGTCATCATCTGCCGCAGCGTCTCCGGCTTCAGCAGCGCATCCAAACCGGGCAGCAGCGCGCGGACCAGCGCGAGCATGTCGGGCAGGGTCGAGACCAGACCGCCGCCGCCCGAGAGCCGCGGGAACGGCCGCCGATAGGCTTGCGGAAACGGCAGATTGTCGGCCCGCGTGAGGCCGGGCTTCATGGGGTCGAGCACGTCGGCGCCATTGTAGAGCGCAACCAGCCTGCCCTGCTGCGCATCCGGAACATGGAAGCTGGTATCGGTCATGCCGAGCGGGTCGAAGATGCGCGCCTTCAGAAAAGCGTCGAGCGGCTTGCCGGAGACGACCTCCACGACACGGCCGAGCACGTCGGTGGCGACCGAATATTCCCAGCTCGTGCCGGGATGATAAGACAGCGGCAGATCGGCGAGTTGGTCGATCATGTCGGCGAGTGGTGTCAGCGGATTGAGTACGCGCGCCTCGTTGTAGGCCTTGAACAGCACCGTGCCGGGATCGAAGATGCCGTAGCTGAGGCCGGAGGTGTGGGTCAGGAGCTGGCGGATCGTGATCGAATTCTTCGCCGGCTCGACATCGGCAAGGCTCGAGGCGCCCGGCTTCAGCACCTTGCGACCGGCGAGCTGCGGCAGGAATGTCTCGATCGGGTCATCGAGGCCGATGCGGCCTTCCTCAACCAGCAGCATGATCGCGCAAGTGACGAAGATCTTGGTGTTGGAGAACGCGCGGAAGATATGGTCGGGACGAAGCGCGGTCTTTGCTTCGCGGTCGGCAAAACCGACGCATTGCTGGTCGACCACCTCGCCCCCGCGCAGCACGGCCCAGGATGCGCCCGGAATGATCTCCTGATCGACGTAGCGCTGCATCGCCGTCCGTGCGGCGGAAAAATCGGTCGTTCTGGCGTCCATGTACTTCCCCCAAATTGTGGTTGGGACGGATATAGCGAAAATCGGGAGGAAATGAAGGGCGCCCCCGAGGGCGCCTATTCTTCCCTCATGAACGCTGTGACGTGCAGGCAACGGCGGATGCGCATGCCCTGTCGCTGGTACAGCGCGATCGCCGACGCGTTGCTCGAAAACACGTGGAGGAACGGAATTTCCCCGCGCGCCTCGATCCCGCGCGCGACGGCCGCAAGCAGCGCTTGCGCATAGCCGCGCCCGCGATAGTCGGGATGCACGCACACGGCCGTCACCTCGGTGAACTTGCCCGGCTTCATGCGCTCGCCGGTCATCGCGACCAATTGTCCCCCGGCGCGAATGCCGAGGAACGTACCAAGCTCATGGGTGCGCCGCGCGAACGGACCGGGCTTCGTCAGCTCCGTCAATGCCATCATGGCAGGGACGTCGTCGGCCCCCAGAGTGACGATCTCGGCATCGCGGAGCGGACTGACCGCGGGCGAGCCGATCATCTGCTCGCAAGGCCCGGCGATCACGACCTTGAAACCGGCGGGGACGTCAACCGGATCCGGCGTGAACAATGCTGCGACCTGCGAACCCGACAGCAGATCGCGCAGCGCGGCAAAGCTTGCCGCGGACATGTCGACCATGTCGGCAAACGGCGTCATGTCGACGGGATAGCGCAACGCCCGCGGCCCGCCCTCGGCCAGATGCTTGTGGCTGGTCGTCAGCGCGCTCCAGATCGGACGATCGAGCAGCGCCTCATCGCTGTCGGACACCGGTCTAGTCCTTGTCGAAGCTGACGATGACAGCTGCATTGGCGATGAGGATGGGATCGTTGGCCACTTCGGTCGCCGAGGGAATCTCCAGCCCGCCCTTGACCGCGGTGACGGTCACGGTGCCGTAAGGAAGCTCCTTGGCCACAGCCTCCTTGTCGACGGCTTCCGGATTGGGTACCGCGATCGTGACGTCGACGAACATGTCGTTCGCGGTCTTGCCGATCATCCGGAAGAAGCCGAGGCTCGAGTGCCTGATGGCATCCGACACCGCGCGCTTGGCCGCCTTGGTGGCGTCCCTGCCGTGGACATCGACGCCCATACCCATCTCGGTGACGCAGCGAACACGAGTCATTTTGTTGTCCTGTGCTTGTTCGGTATTTGGGAGTGTGGGTGATCGAGCCTCTCCAGACAAGCCCCTCTCGTGTCCCGGACGCGCTGCAACGCTTTTGCGTTGCTGCGCAGAGCCGGGACCCAGGAGGCGGCGAAGGTGGCTGACGCATGGGCCCCGGCTCTGCAACGCAACGCTGAAGAAGCGCTGCGCTGCGTCCGGGGCACGAGACCAAACATCACCCCTTTGCCTTCTCATGGGCGCGCAGCTCGTCCGCGAGCACCCGCACGTTCTCCGAATAGTCGATCGGGATCACGACCAGATGCACGCCGCCCTCTTTGAAAGCGGCGTCCAGCGTCGGGCCAAAGCTGTCGATGCTCTCGACCCGATGCCCCTTCGCTCCATAGGCCTTCGCGTAGAGAACAAAATCAGGATTGCCAAAGGTCATGCCGTAATCGGCGAAATGGTCGACGGCCTGCTTCCAGCGGATCATGCCGTAGGCGTTATCCTCCAGCACCAGCACGACGAGGTTGAGCTTGAGACGGACGGCGGTCTCCATCTCCTGGCTGTTCATCATGAAGCCGCCGTCGCCGGCGACCGCGAGCACGCGGCGATCGGGATAGAGCATCGCGGCCATCATCGCCGACGGCAGGCCGGCGCCCATCGTCGCCAGCGCATTGTCGAGCAGCAGCGTGTTGGCGAGGCGGGTGCGGTAGTTGCGCGCGAACCAGATCTTGTACATGCCGTTGTCGAGCGCGACGATGCCGTTCTCCGGGATCACCTGCCGGATGTCGTGCACGATCCGCTGCGGCGTCGGCGGCCAGCGCGCCTCGGTGGCGCGGTCGGCGATGTGGCCGAGAATCTTCTCGCGCAGCGGCAGCAGCGACGCGGCTTGCGGCAGCTTGCCTTCGAGCCGGTCGGCGAGCAGTTCCAGGCTGGGGCCGACGTCGCCAATGACCTCCGCGTCGGGAAAATAGACCAGCTCCACACTGGCCGACGTGTAGCTGACGTGAATGACCTTCGGGCCTGACGGCCCCATGATGAAGGGCGGCTTCTCGATCGGGTCGTGACCGATCGCAATGATCAGGTCGGCGGCATCGATCGCGTCATGAACGTAGTCGCGTTCGGACAGCGCGGCGGTCCCCATGTAGAGATTGGTACCGCCGGGCACGGTGCCCTTGCCCATCTGCGTGGTGAAGAACGGAATGCCGGTCCGCCGCACGAAGCTGGCGATACCGTGGGTCGCGCGCGGCCGGCTGGTCGCGGCGCCCATCATGACCAGCGGATGTCTCGCCGACAGAATCATCTCGGCGGCGCGGTCGAGCGTGGTGCGATGAGCGACCGGGATTTCGATCGGATGGACCGGGATCACGGGAACATCAGGCACTTCGTCACCCGCGATGTCCTCGGGCAATTCGAGATGCACCGGCCCCGGCCGCTCCTCCATGGCGACGCGAAAGGCATCGCGCACCACGGTCGGAATGCTGGAGGCGCTGACGATCTGCCGCGACAGCTTCGTCAATGGCTTCATGGTCGCGACCACGTCCACGATCTGGAAGCGCGCTTGTCGGCTGCTCATGATCGGCTTCTGGCCGGTGATCAGGATCATCGGCATCGCGCCGAGATGCGCATAGGCGGCGCCCGTTGACAGATTGAGCGCGCCGGGCCCGAGCGTCGAGAGGCAAACGCCGGGCTTGCCGGTCAACCGCCCATGCGTGGCGGCCATGAAGGCGGCGGCCTGCTCGTGACGGGTCAGGACCAGCTCGATCTTGGAGGTGCGGAGCGATTCCACGAGATCGAGATTCTCTTCGCCGGGAACGCCGAAGATGCGATCGACACCTTCGTTCTCGAGCGCCGCGACAAACAGGTCCGATCCCTTCACCTTGCGCTCCTGTCCGCTCATGTCGCCTCCGCTTGTGCTCGCTGCCGTGTTCCACGGCAGTTGGCACATGGTAGCGGCCTGCGGCGCCGGCACAACTCACAAAGGGCGGCACACGGCATCAACTTCGCCCTTGCCGTGCGAACCAAGCGAAACAATCGAGCGTCTCTCCGCGAGGCCGTCAGCATGCACGTTGCAAGCCGCGCGCAACCTGCTATCGCTCCGGCAATGACACCCAAATCCTTCGAAACCCGCTGCCTGGGCCTGCCCGCCGTCACCAAGGTGGTGCAATGGGAGGGCACCTCCGTCTTCAAGGTCGGCGGCAAGATGTTCGCGCTCGGCGGCGGCTTTGCCGCGCGCTCCGGCGGCTACATGTTCAAGACCGCGAACATGGCCTACGCCATGCTGATCGAGCACGGCCTGGCCCGGCCTGCGCCGTATTTGGCGCGCGCCAAATGGGTGCAACTCGTCAGCAACAACGCCTTACCCGATGCCGAGCTCATCCTGTATCTGGCGCAGGCGCACGCGCTGATCGCGGCAAAGCTGACGCGGAAGACACGCAAGGAACTCGGGCTCGCCTCACCGGAGCGATCATGACCATTCCCGCGTGCAGCACAGGGATCGCTCGCGGCGACATTGAGCTTTCATTGTTCCCCGTTATACTGCCGCTTCTGGATTCGATTTAGGGTCCAGACTCAATTGAGCCAATATGCGACGAGAGCGGCGAGATGAACAGCGGCCAAAAAATTACGGGCGAGCTTGTCATATCGCGTGGCGATGCGCCGGAAGTCCTTGAGCCTGCAAAAGCAGCGTTCGATGACATTTCGTCCTTTGTAGGCGCGTTTTTTGAAGCGATGGATGACGACACGGTTAGATTTATTGGGGATTACGGGCTTGGCGCCACGACGAATGATTTCGCCGCGAAGCTTGTCGCCATCATACCCTTTGTCGGCGAGGAGCACGCTCATGGGTGGCGCGAGCGCCAGGACATCGGGAGCCGCAGCGATATCGGCATCCTGGCCTGGAGTCAGATGCAGGACGACCGGCCGGCAGAGCGGATCGCTCAGCGCATGGATTTTTGTCGTGCGGCCTCCGCGCGAGCGGCCGATTGCTTGATTGTGCTCCCCCCTTTTCCGCCGGAGGCACACCGGTGAGCTTTAATCGAGGTCGAGTCGAGCGACAGTACGACGCCGTCTTCGCCAGGCTTGGCCAGCGCTTCGAAGATTGCGCACCATCGTCCTCGCTTGGCCCAGCGATTGAAGCGATTGTAGATCGTCGTGTAAGGGCCGTATTCACGTGGACAATCACGCCATCGTGCACCCGATTGCAGCATGTGAATGATGCCGCTGACGATGCGTCGGTCGTCGTCCCGATCCGGCCCCGTCAGTCCCCTCGGCAGATGCGGTTCGATACGCGCCCATTGCCTGTCGTTCAGCCAAAACAAACCAGCGCGCATTCTCTCGCCCCCGAATCAACACGTAGGCAAGAGAATCACGTGGCGCTATTTAGGTACAGACCCTAGGGCATCGGCGTGGCGATTGATCTGAAGGCGGTCGAGCAACTCGCTACCGATCAATCCTCACTCAAGGCCGCCGCCGGCCTCGCCAAGCCCGCCAAATGGTCCGGTGTCGGCATGAGCCGTGATGCCGCGCTGATCTGGGGCGAATGCGCGGGCTCCGGCGCTAATCCGTACCGCGTGATGGCCGATCTGCGCGACCTCGGCAACAAGTGCACCTGCCCCTCGCGCAAATTCCCCTGCAAGCATGTGCTCGGCCTGTTGTGGCTGAATGCAGAAGCGGTGGTGCCGTTCACGCCCGCCGACACGCCGGCCTGGGTCAGCGATTGGCTCGGCCGCAGGCGCGGCCCGTCCGCGGCAAAGCCTGCAACCAATGCGCCGCCCGGCGGCGACAAGGATCTGGGTGCCGCGCGCGCCGCCGAGCCTGAGGTCGCAGACGACCCGAAGGACGTGGCGCGGCGCGAGGCCCAGTTAGCCAAACGTAACGAAGAGACCGAGCGCGCCATTTTCGATGCGCTGGATGCGCTCGATCAATGGATCGGCGACCAGCTTCGCATGGGATTGTCAGGCTTCATCGATGATGCCACGGCGCGATGCCGGCGGATCGCGGCGCGGCTTGTCGATGGCAAGGCCGCGGTGCTCGCCGGCCGGATCGACGAGCTGCCGTCCCGCCTCCTCGCGCTCTCCGCAGGCGACCGTCCGCGCGGCGCCGTGGTCGAGCTCGGCAAGCTCGTTCTGCTCGCGCGCGCCTTCCGCGCCACCCCGCGCAATACCGCGATCCGGCGCGCGGTCGCCGCATCGGAGACGCGCGAGACGGTGCTGGCCGATCCAGATGCACTACGGGTCGATGCGGATTGGGAGGTGCTTGCCGAGCAGGTGCAGACGCGCCGTGACGGGTTGGTGTCACAGACGACATGGCTGCTCAACCTCGCCGCGGCCGGCCCACGCTTCGCAATGCTGCTCGATTTTTTCCCGGCAAGCGCGGGAAGGCGCGGTTCGGTCTTCACGCCCGGCGAGCGCTTTCATGGCGAGCTCGTCTTCTATCCGTCGGCGCGGCCGCTTCGCGCCCTGCTCGTCCGGCGCGACGCCACGCACGAGATGCCGCCGCCGGCATGGCCCGCGCCGGATGACACACTCTCCGACGCGTTGACGCGACCGTTGCTGGCAGAGCCCTGGGTGATCGATATTCCGCTGCTGCTGCCGCAGGGGCGCATCGCGCGCGACGCTGCCGGACACACATGGTGGCGATCGGCCGATGGCCTCGCGACGCTGCCGGTGGCCTCCGAGGTCAATGGCATTCTGTGCGGCACCGATCTCGCGCGCACCGCCGCGATCTGGTCGGGCAATCGGCTCGCGATCCTCGCCGCGCAGACCCCTTGGGGGCGGATCGGCGGCCATGACTGCGGCGACCAGGGCCGAGACGATCCTTGCTGCGATGGGTGCAGTCCTCACGCGCTGGACCATGGGATCCGCGGCCGCGCCCGCAGCCACGTTCTGGCGTACCGAGCTCGGCGACGATCCCGCCGAAGCGGAATTGCGGCTGCTTGCGCTTTCGGGCCAGTTCCTCGGCACATCGGTGACGATGGAGCCGGCTTCAGTGCTCCGCATCCCGCCTGATATTCCGACGCTTGCATTGCCGACGGTGCCCGAAGAGCTGCGTCCGCTCGTGCGCCGGATCCTCGCGGCGAAGAAACAGGCGCAGGCGGCAACCGAACTCGTCCACTTCCTCGCGGCGCGCGGCTGGACAACGCATCCGGCCGACTGGATGCCGGCAGCCGACGATGACGACGCGCCGGACGTCTATGCCAGCTGGCGCGACTGGGCGACGATTGCGGACTCCGACGGCGCCGCCCGGCAAACCAACGACAGCCTCACGGCCGAGAACTGGGACGATTTCTGGCCCGCTGCGCGCAAGGCGGCACTGACCGAACTCAGGCGGCGCGACCCGTCCGCCGCACGCGCGATGCTCGAGGCCAAGCTCGCGAGCGAGACTGCCGACGCACGCTTGCGCCTGCTGTTGCTGCTGTCGGAGCGGCTTTCCGACGACGACATCCCTTTTCTCGAACGCATCGCGGCCGACGATCCCGCCCCCAAGGTCAAGGCGCTTGCGGCCTCGCTGCTCGCGCGTCTTGGCCGAGGCCCTGCGGCCGGCGAGGACGTCGCCGAACTTGCCGGCTTCTTTTCGATCAAGACCAAGGGGTTGCTGCGCCGCTCGCGCGTGGTCCAGGCCGAACCACTCAAGACGCCGGCGCAAGTGCAACGCCGCAAGGCCCTGTTCGACGGCGCCGGCCTCGTTTCGTTTTCCGGCGCGCTGGGGCTTGCGCCGCAGGAGCTGATTGCCGCCTGGGACTGGAATGTGGACCATGCCGCCGACATGTCGCTGATCAACCTGATCGTCGCGACCGGGACGGATGCGCTGGTCGCGCAAGCGGCGGACGCGATCGGCGAACGCGATGCCACCGGCCTCGTTGCCGCGCTCGCGCCACGCCTTGCGCCCGCCGAACGCACGAGGCATGCCGAGGCGGCGCTGCGCACCCACGGCATCAGCTTCGAACTGGCCCGACAACTCGCAGGCGCAGCGGCACGGCTGGACGATCCGCTCTCCGCGCCCGCCGGCAAGACCCTGCTCGCCGCACTTCATCGCGATGACGCGAGGCCCGGCGATCAGGTCCCGGAGCTTCACGCGCTCGGCCTTCTCGCCTCGCGAGACGGCGCGCGACAATCACTGCAACGACTGACGGCTGCGGGCCTCCTGCAAGGAGACCCGCGCCTCGACATGCTGCGGCTCAACGCCGCGTTGGACGACAATGGAGCGAAACCATGAGCGAGAAACTGCGCTTGCCCGCCGAGGACAGCTATGCCGCCGAGTTGAAGGCGCTTGCCGCGGGCGACGGGCATCGTCCGCCGGGCTGGGCGCTCTCGCCGCGGCAAGTGGTGACCTACCTCATGGGCGGAAAGGCTGCCGACGGGAGCGTGATCACGCCGAAATATGTCGGAGACAAGCGGCTGATCGAGACCGCCGTCGCGACACTTGCGACCGATCGCGCCTTGTTGCTGCTGGGTGTGCCCGGCACCGCCAAATCGTGGGTCTCCGAGCACCTCGCCGCGGGCATCACCGGCGACTCCACACTCGTGATCCAGTGCACGGCCGGGACCGACGAGAACCAGATCCGCTACGGCTGGAACTATGCCCAATTGCTTGCGCACGGGCCGAGCCGCGAAGCGCTGGTCCCTACGCCGCTGATGCGTGCGATGGAGGGCGGCAAGCTCTGCCGTTTCGAGGAACTGACGCGGATGGGCAGCGACGTGCAGGACACGCTGATCACGGTACTGTCGGAGAAGATGATGCCGGTCCCGGAGCTCAATACTGCCGTCTACGCCCAGCGCGGCTTCAACATCATCGCCACCGCCAACAACCGCGACAAGGGCGTCAACGAATTGTCGTCCGCGCTCAAGCGCCGCTTCAACGTCGTCGTGCTGCCCCTACCCGACAGCGCCGAGGAGGAAGTGGCGATCATCGTCAAGCGTGTCGGCGAGATGGCTGAGAATCTCGATTTGCCGGCACCGAAGAACGTCGCCGACGAGGTCGCGCGCGTCGTTTCGATCTTCCGTGAGCTGCGCTCGGGCTCGACCGAGGACGGCAAGATCGCGCTGAAGTCGCCCTCGGGCGGGCTGTCGACAGCCGAAGCGATCGCGGTGGTGATCGGCGGCATCAGCCAGGCGACCTTCTTCAACGACGGCAAGCTGACGCCGGAAACACTCGCCAGCAACATGATCGGCGCCGTCGTGAAGGATCCGGTGCAGGATACGGCCGTGCTCGGCGAGTATCTCGAGACCGTGCTGAAGAAGCGGCGTGGCTTCGAAGGCTACTATGCTTCGCTGACCGACCGGATCTGACAGCGCGGCGCGAGCGATGGCAGACCAGGTCTCCCTCTTCGGCATCCGGCATCACGGCCCCGGCTCCGCGCGGCGGCTGGTGGAAGCGCTCGACGCGCTGAAGCCGGTCGCGGTGCTGATCGAGGGCCCGGCGGATGCATCGGAGCTACTACCGATGCTCGCCGATCCCGACATGGTGACGCCGGTGGCGCTGCTCACCTACGCCGAGGACAATCCGGCCAACGCCAGCTTCTTCCCCTTCGCCGACTATTCGCCGGAATACCAGGCCGCACGCTGGGCGGTGCGCCACGGCGCGACCCTGCGCTTCATCGACCTGCCGGCATCGGACCGGCTGGGTGCCACCGACGGCGACATTGCGGAGGAGATTGCTGCAAGGGCGGAGGCCGATCCAGTCAGCCACGACCCGATCGGGGCGCTCGCCACCGCCGCAGGCTATGACGACGGCGAGTCCTGGTGGTCCGACGTCATCGAGGAAAACCCTGCAACGGGCCCGATCTTCGCCGCCGTTGCCGATGCGATGACGGCGCTGCGCGCAGACGAGAAATCGCTATCGGCCCGCGAGGCCGCGCGCGAGGCGCATATGCGGATCGAGATCGCGAAGGCGGCAAAGGACCACGATGGCGCCATCGCGGTCGTCTGCGGCGCCTGGCACGTGCCGGCACTCGCCGAGCGTCGCAGCCTTGCTGCGGATCGCGAATTGCTCAAGGGCCGGCCGAAGACGAAGATCAAGGCGACCTGGGCGCCCTGGACCGCGCCGCGTCTGGCGCGCGCGAGCGGCTATGGCGCGGGCGTGGTGGCGCCGGGATGGTGCGCTCATGTCTGGGACACGCGCGAGCGCGATCGTGCCGCGGAGTGGCTTGCCAAGGCGACCCGCGTGCTGCGCGATCGCGGCCATTTCGTCTCGACCGCCTCGGTCATCGAGGCGCAGCGGCTGGGCACGGCGCTTGCGGCGCTGCGCGGCCGCCCCGCGCCGGGTTTCGCGGAGCTGCGCGAGGCGGCGATCGCCTGCCTCTGCAACGGCGAACGCGCCATGTGGGACGACATTTCGGCCGAGCTGCTGATCGGCGCAGGTGTCGGCGCGATTCCAGCGACAACACCGCTCGCGCCGCTGCTCGAAGATCTCCAGCGGCAGCAGAAGGCGACGCGGCTCAAGCCGGAGGCGCTCGATCGGCCGCTGACGCTCGATCTGCGCAGCGAAAGCGGGCTGATGCGCTCCACGCTGCTGCACCGGCTGAACGCGCTCGACGTGCCCTGGGGACGGCTGACCGATGCGGGCCGCAGCCGCGGTACGTTTCGCGAGAACTGGCAGTTGCGCTGGGAGCCGGAATTCGCAGTCAGGCTCGTGGAGAATCTGCTCCACGGTTCGACCATCGCCGAGGCTGCCGGCGGACGCCTGATCGAAGCGATGAGCAAGGAAGCCGAGCTGGCTCCGCTCGCGACGCTGGTGCGCAACGCCATGATCGCCGACCTGTCCCGTGCCACCGCGTTCGGCATCGCGGCGCTGGAGACCAAGGCGGCGCTGACCAGCGACGGACAGTCTCTGCTTGGTGCGTTGCCGCCGATGGCCGACATCCTGCGCTATGGCGAGGCGCGCGCCGGCACGGTCGAGCATCTGGCGGCGCTGATGCCGCGCATCGTGGTGCAGGCCGCACTCGCTTTGCCCTATGCCGCGCGCAATCTGGACGGACCCGCGGCGGCCAAGCTGCGCGGCGCGCTGCTCGCAGCCGACGCCGCGATCCAGCTTGCCCAGATCGAGCCCGAAATCGTCGCCAGCTGGCGCGATGCGCTGAGCGCGCTGCTGAACGATGATCAGGCGACCCGGTTGATCGCCGGCACCGCGGCCCGGCTGCTCTACGAGGCCGAGCTCTTGACCGCCGATCACGCGGCAGACCTGCTGACGCGGATGCTCTCGCCTGGCACACCCGTGGCGGAAGCCGCCGGCTTCTTTGAAGGCTTCTTCGAGGGCGCCGGCCAGCGGCTGATCCACGATGCAACGCTGCGCGGCGCCGTCGACGCCTGGTTGATGACGCTGGACGAGGATGCCTTCACCGCGAGCCTGCCGCTGTTCCGCCGCGTCTTCTCGGCGCTGGACCGAACCGAGCGCAGGCGATTGATGGACGCGCTGTTCGCGCGCAGCACCGATGCCGCCAAAGGGTATCGGCTGCTCGCCGGCGCAGGCGAGATCTGGCCCGCGCATCAGGCCCGCGTGCTCGAACTTCTCACCTCGGGAGCTGCGCGATGAGCGAAGCCGATGAACGCAGCCGCCGCTGGACGCTCGCCCTCGGCGTCGACGCGGAAGGCGCCGAGAACGGCCCCGCCCTGTCCGCCAGCGATCGCCGCATGTCCGAGGCGCTGACGGCGCTCTATGGCGACGGCGACGAGGCGCCGAGGAAGGGCCGCGGCGGGCTCGGCGGCTCGGCGCCGCACGTCGCAAAATGGCTCGGCGACATCAGGGAGTTCTTCCCCGCGCCCGTGGTGCAGGTGATCCAGAAAGATGCCTTCGAGCGCAAGGGCCTGCGCCAGATGCTGCTCGAGCCTGAATTCCTTGCGACCGTCGAGGCGGATGTGAGCCTGATCGCCGATCTCGTCGCACTGCGCGGCGTGATGCCGGAGAAGACCAAGGACACCGCCCGCATCGTCATCGCCAAGGTGGTGGCCGAGCTGATGGAACGGCTCGAGCGGCGCACCGCGGACGCGGTCCGCGGCGCCTTGAACCGCTCGCTGCGCACCCATCGCCCGCGCTTTGCCGACATCGACTGGCCGCGCACCATCAAGGCCAATCTGCGCCACTACCAGGCCGAGCACCGCACCGTGGTGCCCGAACGGCTGATCGGCTTCCTGCGCCAGCAGCGTCGCATCGTCGATCTCGAAGAGGTTACTCTGTGCGTCGACCAGTCGGGGTCGATGGCAACCTCCGTCGTCTATGCCTCGATCTTTGCGGCGGTGATGGCCTCGCTGCCGGTGGTCACAACCAAGCTCATCTGTTTCGACACCGCGATCGTCGACCTGACCGAAGAGCTCGCCGATCCCGTCGAGGTGCTGTTCGGCGTCCAGCTCGGCGGCGGCACCGACATCAACCGCGCCGTCGCCTATTGCGAGGAACGCATCGAACGGCCGGCGAAAGCGCATCTGATCCTGATCACCGACCTCTATGAGGGCGGCGATGCGGACGCGCTGGTCGACCGGCTGGCGCGGCTCGCGACGCGCGGCATCAACGTGATCGTCCTGCTGGCGCTGACCGACACCGGCCACCCCTCTTATAATCCCGCGCTGTCTGCGAAGGTCGCAAGTCTCGGCATTCCCGTGTTCGCCTGCACGCCGGATCAGTTCCCGGATCTGATGGCAACCGCCCTGAAGCGCGAGGATGTTGCCGGATGGGCCGCCGACCAGGACATCAAGCTGATCCGCCCGGAAACCTAGCATCCAGCCCGATCAGCTCCCGCCCGATTGACAGACCACGATATCTGACTAAAGTCAGACATCATGCTCGACCCCGTTTCCCGCGTTCGTCGTTTCAACCGTGCCGTCACCTCCGCCGTCGGCGCGCTCGATACCTCTTTTCTTGGGCGCGGCCGCCCGCTCGGCGCGGCGCGCGTGCTCAATGCGATCGGGCACGGGCGCTCGGACGTGGCCGATATCCGCGACTATCTCGGCCTCGATTCCGGTTTGATGAGCCGGCTGCTGCGCAGCCTGGAAGAGGACGGCCTGGTCGAGACCGCCGCGCATGAGGACGATGCCCGCCGCCGGGTCGCGACATTGACGCGTGCGGGCCGGCGCGAGTTCGCAGCCTATGAGGCGCTGTCGAACACGCAGGCCGAGGGCTTGCTCGCGCAGCATTCGCAGGCCGAGACGCTGCTGGCGGCGATGGACCTGATCGCGTCCGCATTGACGCGCGAGCGTGTTGCGCTGGAGGAGATGGATCCGCAAAGCGAGCAAGCGCGTTACTGCCTCGGCGAGTATTATGCCGAGCTCGGCCGCCGCTTCAAGCAGGGCTTCGACGTTTCGCTGTCGCGCGACCCCGACGCCAAGGACATGCGCCGCCCGCGCGGCAGCTTCATCGTCGCGATGTCGGACACGCTGCCGATCGGCTGCGTCGGCCTGAAGGGAACCGATCACGGCTATGCCGAGATCAAGCGGCTGTGGGTCGCGCCCGCCGCGCGCGGATTGCGGGTCGGCCGGCGCCTGATGGACGGGGCCGAGAGCGCCGCGCGCGAACTCGGCATCACGCTGCTGCGGCTCGACACCAACAGCGCGCTGCCCGAGGCCGGCCAGCTCTACCGCACGACGGGCTGGCGCGGGATCCCGCGCTACAATGACGACCCCTACCCGGACCTGTTTTTCGAGAAGCGCATCTGATGCGGATGGGTATCGTCACCTCGTCCGCGTCGGCCGCACGACGATCTCGTTGACGTCGACGTCATCGGGCTGCTCGATGGCGAAGCGCACCGCGCGGGCGATGGCGTCTGGCTGAAGCGCAATCGCCCGATACGCCTTCATCGCCTCGGCGGCCACGGGATCGGTGATAGTGCCGGCAAGCTCGCTTTCGACCACGCCGGGATGGATGCAGGTGACGCGGATATTGTCGTGCTCCTGGCGCAGGCCATCCGAGATCGCCCGCACCGCATATTTCGTGGCGCAGTAGACGGCTGCCGTCGGCGACACGCTCAGCGCGCAGATCGAGGCGATGTTGACGATCTGGCCGGACCCGCGCGCCACCATCTCCGGCAGCACGGCGGCGATGCCGTAGAGCACGCCCTTGATGTTGACGTCGACCATCCGGTCCCACTCCTCGACCTTGAGCGAGGCCATCAGCGACAGCGGCATCACGCCGGCATTGTTGACGATGACGTCGACGCGGCCCCAGACCCCGCGCGCTGCGTCGGCAAAGGCGGCAACGCTGGCGCGGTCGGTGACGTCGAGTGGATGCGCGAGCACCGTTCCGCCCCGCCCGTTCAACTCGGCCGCAAGCGCATTCAGACGGTCGGTGCGCCGCGCGCCGAGCAGAATCTTCGCGCCGGCCGCGGCCAGCTCGCGGGCAATGCCGGCGCCGATACCGCTGGAGGCGCCGGTGATGAGAATGACTTTGTCGATTGGCATGAGGGTTCTTCCCGTTGCTTTCGGAGTGATTGCGGGAAGATGGACCGGCGCCATCGCTGTGATAAGACGACGA
Organism: Bradyrhizobium ottawaense; assembly: GCF_002278135.3. Lineage (NCBI taxonomy): Bacteria > Pseudomonadati > Pseudomonadota > Alphaproteobacteria > Hyphomicrobiales > Nitrobacteraceae > Bradyrhizobium > Bradyrhizobium ottawaense. Next base: position 4,884,870 of record NZ_CP029425.2, read on the forward strand.
TCCCTAACCACACTGACAAGCTACGCTAACCGATGGAACCAGACCTCAACGCCCTCGCCGTCTTTGCGCTGGTCGCCGAAGAGCGGAATTTCCGCGCCGCCGCCGACCGTCTCGGCGTAACCCGCTCGGCGGTGAGCCAGACAATCCGGCGGCTGGAGGAAACGCTCGGCATCGCGCTGGTCCAGCGCACCACCCGCAGCGTCAGCCTGACCGAAGCCGGCGAGCGGCTGCATGCGGAGGTCGCGCCTGCGATCGCGGACATGCGCGCCGCGCTCGACGGCACCGAGGCACTACGCGGGCGGCCGCGCGGTTTGCTACGCCTCGCCGTCTCCTCGATCGCCGAGCATTTTCTCTCGGGGCGCTTTCTTGCGGACTTCGCCGACGCGAACCCGGAGGTGCAGCTCGACATCACCGTGACGGATGCGGAATTCGACATCGTCGCCGCCGGCTATGACGCCGGCGTCCGCCTTGGCGAGGTCATCGAGCAGGACATGATTGCGGTGCCGATCGCCGGAGAGGAACGCCAGCTCGCCGTCTGCGCGCCGGATTTCCGCGACCGCTTCGGCGTGCCCTCGCATCCGTCCGAGCTTGCGTCCTTTCGCTGTATCGGCTGGCGTCCGGCGCCGAACGTTGTCCCCTATCGCTGGGAGTTTGCCGACGGCGGCAAGGAGTTCAGCGTCGCGGTCACGCCCGAGATCACGACCAACGACATGGCGCTGATGATCAAGCTGGCGGTGGCCGGCGCCGGCATCACGTTCGGCATGGAGGCGAGCTTTCGCCCCGCGATCGCGCGCGGCGAGCTGGTGCCGATCCTGGAGGACTATTGCCCCTGCTTCGCCGGATTCTATCTCTACTACCCGAGCCGCCGCAACGTCGCACCGAAGCTGCGCGCGCTGATCGAGCATCTGCGGCGGCGCGCGTGAACCGGAAGGAGCCGGTATGGAGAAAGAAGAGCTCGCCGGCATCTACCGTGCCTACATCGCCTGCCTGAACCGGCAGGATTGGCCGGCGCTCGGCCAGTTCGTGCATGATGAGGTCGCCCGCAATGCCCGTCCGCTCGGCCTGTCCGGCTACCGCGCGATGCTGGAGCAGGATTTTCGGGAGATACCCGATCTGCAATTCCACATCGAGATGCTCATCATCGATCCACCGCGCGTCGCGGCACGACTGAAGTTCGATTGCACGCCGGTCGGGACGTTCCTTGGGCTTGCCGTCAACGGAAGGCGCGTGTCGTTTTGCGAGAACGTGTTCTACGAATTCGGCAACGACAAGATCCGGCAGGTCTGGTCGGTGATCGACAAGACCGCGATCGAGGCGCAGCTCTGACCTTGCGCCTCGATGTCGAACCTACGCCGCCGCCGGCGCCACCTCGCCTTGCGGCTTCGCAAACGGCCTGAAATTCATCGCCATCAGGAAGGCACCCAAGCCCATCGCCCAGGAAGCGATGTAGAGCCAGGCGTAGCTGGAGAAGGCGTCGTAGATCAGGCCGCCGGCGAGCGGGCCCGTCGCCATGCCGAGGCTGCCGGCCATCGCCGTGCCGCCGATCACCGTGCCCATCATCCGCAGCGGAAAGTTCTCGCGTATCAGCACGGCGTAGAGCGGCATGGTGCCGGCATAGATGAAGCCGAACACCGCGCCGACGGCGTAGAAGGTCGCGAGCTGATGGGCGAAGACGTAGGCGAGCGCGCCGAACGCCTGGAGCAGCAGCCCTGAGACCAGCACGCGCTTGGCCCCGAAACGGTCGCCCATCAGGCCGAAGGCGATGCGCCCGCCGAGACCGGCAAAACCCTCGATGCTGTAGATCGTCACCGCCGCGACCAGCGGGATGCCGCAGCTCACGGCATAGCTGACGGTGTGGATGATTGGACCGGAATGGGTGGCGCAGCAGAAGAAATTGGTCGCGAGCAGGATGAGGAATTGCGGCGAGCGCAGCGCCTCGCCCATCGACATCTCGCTCTGCGCGGCCCCCTCGCCCGTTGGTGCGACCGCCGCATTGGCGAGCGCTGGCGGGCGGCGCACCAGGAACGAGACTGGGATCATGATGGCGCCGACGACGAGCGCGATGATCTGCATCGAGGTGCGCCAGTCATGGTTCGAGACGAGCCAGGCCGCGAGCGGCGCCATCGTCATCGGCGCCACGCCCATGCCGGCCGACACCAGCGACACGGCAAGGCTGCGATGGGTATCGAACCAGCCGGTCACGGTCGCCATCATCGGCGCGAAGATCGCCGCACAGGAGGCGCCGACCAGAAGGCCGAACACGAACTGGAACACGATCAGGGAGGTCGCATGGCTCGCCGCGAACAGGCTGAGCGCCAGTACCGTCGATCCCGTCAGCACCACCGGCAGCGGCCCGAACCGGTCGGACAGCGTGCCCCAGACCATGCTGGTGCAGGCCATCGCCAGAAAGCCGATCGTCATCGCGCTGGAGATGCCGGTCACCGACCAGCCGGTGTCCTTGGCGATCGGCTGCAGGAACACCGGCAGCGAAAACATGCCGCCGATCGCGACGCAGCCGAGCAGGCCGCCGGCGGCGACGATCACCCAGCGATAGTTGGAAGAAGTCATTTCGGTCTCCCGTCAGGTCTGTCTCACGTGGAAGACGAATGGGAACCGGGCGGACCGACATGGCTCACGTCATTTTTGCCGCCCCGGTTCGTGACCTGCCAACAAAAAAGTCGAAAAACAACCCCATGCAAAGTAGCCGGGCGCTGTCGGATCAATGACTTACGAGGCAGATGATTTGCGACAACCGTGACGCGATTTGACTCATCGGGCAAAACACCAGCACCATACCAGGGACAAATCCATGCCAAAGATCGACATCGCTGCCGTGCCATCGCGCAAAGGCTCCGGTTATCCGGCGCCCTTCAATGCGCCTTGCGCTGATCGCATCCGCCAGCGGCTCGGCGATGCCGGAGGCCTGAGGGATTTCGGGGTGAACCTGATGCGCCTGCCGCCGGACGGCTGGTCGAGCCAGCGGCACTGGCATTCGCACGAGGACGAGTTCGTCTATGTGCTCGAAGGCGAAGTGACGCTGATCGAGGACGGCGGCGAAACCGTGCTGCGCGCTGGCGACTGCGCCGCCTTCCCGAAGGCAAGCGGCAACGGCCATCACATGGTCAACCGGTCGGATGCAACGGCCGTCTATCTCGAGATCGGCTCGCGCTCACCCGACGACCTCATCACCTGCTCCGACATCGACATGATGAGCCCGGCATCCGACGGCCGCTTCCTGCACAAGGACGGCACGCCCTATCCGGCGTGACGTCTCACAGCGCCGCGCCGCGGCGCCACGTGCTGACGGTGAGCCAGACCGCCGAGACCAGGAAGTACAGCGCGCCGACCGCAGCGTAGCCCGCGACGTTCGCGATCGACGGGATTGCAGGCATCGCGGCCTGAACGATGAAGAAGCCGCCTGCCAGCGCCGACTGGCCTCCGCTGAGCACCATGGCCCATTGCGCGCCGTAGCTCCTCCAGCGCCGGACCGCCGTGCCGAGCTGAAGCAATCCGGCAAGGATCGCCCACGCGCCGAAGATCCCGAGCACCCAGTTCATGCTCACCCGCAAGGCCAGGATGACCGCGATGGTGGTCGCCAGGCTGACCAGCACGTTCAGGGCCTGGGTGCGGTTTTGGTTCAATCCGCCGCTGCAGAACGCGTCGAGATAATTGGCCGCGGCGTCCCATGCCGGATAGGCGACGAGCAACGTTCCTGCGATCGCCGCAGACGACGGCGCGACGGCAAAGGCGGCAATGACCCAGGCAACGGAAAACGCGGCGCGAAGGAAATAGTATTGCTTCAGCCATTGCGCACGGTCGGATGTATCCGAAGCCAACTCAAGATCTTTCATTTTCTCTTCCTTACCTACTAGTTGGTAGTTTTCTTGCGAAACCAGATCGCCTCGCCATTCAGATCGATTGCAACAGTGCGGATTGCGTCAGTGCCTGGGGGAAAGCCGATCCAGCAACGGCCGGGCGATGACCCCAAACATCTTTGGATCGCCATAGGCCCGCGCCGACAACATCGCGCCGTGAACGGTCGCCATGAACCCTTCAGCCTCGACCCGGGCCGTGCCGGAGAGCTGAAGCCGCCCCTGCCGCTTGCCGCGCTCCATCACCGATGTCAGCCACGACGCCAGCGAGCGGAAGTGAGCCCGGACCTCGAGCGCGACCTCCTCAGGCAGGATCGGAAGCCCGCTGGCGAGCAGCGCGCAAACGCAGAACGGAGCCTTCGCGTCCTTGATGCACGCTTCCCAATACGCGACATAGCTCTTGAGCTGCTCGCCGGGGTCCGGCACGTTGCGCTCCATGGCCGCCAGCCCAGCCTGGGCCTCCTCGCGATATCGCGACACGAGGGTGCGGACCAGATCGACCTTGCTGGCGAAATGGTGGTGGATGCTCGGTTTGCGGATGCCGACGATCTCGGCCACATCGGCGTAACTGAAGCCGTTGTAGCCGCCTGCAATGATCAGCGTGCGGGCGCAGTCCAGAATGTCGTCGGCGGTCGAGGAAATCTTGGTCATGGCAGGTTAACTAGGCCGTCAAGAACGGCGTGCTTCAACCCTCCGTGAGTGGTAGGAGCCCTGCATGACCATCCGCCTCATCGTCCGTTACCCCGATCGCCGGCTCACGATGCCGGCACGTCCGGTCACCACATTCGACGACGGCTTGCGCGAGCTTGCAGCGGATCTGCTCGACACCATGCGGGCCGCCCCCGGCATCGGCATCACCGCGCCGCATATCGGCGTGCCGCTGCGCGTCGTCGTGCTTGAGCTCGATGCCAAGGACGGCCCCCTCACCTACGTCAATCCGGTCATTGAATGGACGTCACCCGAGATGATCCTGCACCGCGAAGGCAGCGTCTCGATGCCCGGCGTCAATGACGAGGTGCAGCGCCACGCCCGGGTGCGGATCAGCTATTGGGACCTCGACGGCAAATTGCAGAGCGAGGAGTCCGAAGCCTTGCGCGCCGTCTGCCATCAGCACGAGATCGACCAGCTCGACGGCATGTTCTGGATCCAGCGGCTGTCGCGGCTGAAGCGCGAGCGGCTGGTGAAGAAGTTCGAGAAGATGTCGCGGAATATGTAGGACGGGTTGGCCGCGACTGCGCTTCGCGCAGCCGCGGGCATAATCCACCTTAGGCAATCATTTCAGCGGCAGAAAAAGCTCCGCCACCGTCTCGTGCTCGGGCACTTCCGGGAAGAAGCTCAGTCGTTGGCAATAGATCGGGAAGTCGCGTGCCTCCTCGCCGCTGGCCGGAAGCCAGTCGCGATAGAGGTAGAGCGCGGCGGGCTCCAGATTGTCGGTGTAGCCGACGATTCGCAGCACGGCGCAGCGTCCGCCGGGGATCTCGCCGGCCTTGATCTCTTCGCCATTCGCCTCGATCGGCTGCTCGGCGCCGACACAAAGGTCCACGCTGTAATCGGCAGGCGATGAAGGACGCCGCTCGGAACGCCAGACATTGAAAGTCGGACTTGTCCGGGGATGCAGGCCGGCTGTCTTGCGCCAGGCGATGAAGCGCTGGATGGTGGCGCCAAGCGTCGCCGGGTCGCCCCGATGCTCCATGATCGCCACTTTCGTGGTGGGCACATCGCGGATCGTCACGTCGTCACTGCTAAACGTCTTCATGAGCTTGTTCCTCGCGTTATCGAGAGGCCCGAAGGCCGCAAGCCACGGCTCCCAGTCGGGAGACTTCCGGAACGACGACGGCGATTGCCCGAACCGTTGCCGAAAGGCGCGGGCGAAGGCGTCAGGCGTAGCGTAACCGGCATCCATCGCGACGTCGGTGACGCCAAGGGCGTTACCGTAGGCCAGCTGATGTGAAGCGCGCTTCATGCGGGCCAACTGGACATAGCGATGCACTGACAACCCGAAGGTCGCGGTGAATTGCCGGTGGAAATGAAACTTCGAGAACGCGGCAACAGCGCTTAACCCGTCGAGGGCCAGATCATCGTCGAGATGCCGATCGATATGATCCAGCACCCGTCGCATCCGGTCCTGATAGTTTTGCAGCGCCGCCTTCATCGTCCCTCCTCCGTGGCGGCTCCATCTAGCCGCAGAAGGCCGTGACACGCTCGACCGATCTTGCGGTTTGAGAGGATATCGCGGCATTCGCCGGCCCGTAGGGCGGATTAGCGAAGCGTAATCCGCCATCTTGAACGAGCAGCGGCGGATTACGCCTTGCGGCTAATCCGCCCTACGCACCTATCCCGCCATCAGCGCCTTCGCCAGCGCCATGTAGGCCGGCAGCGTCACGGGATCGTTGGCGGCGTTGCCCGCGACGGGATGCGAGGCGTAGCGCGCGATCACCATCTCGGCCTTCGGATCGACATAGATGCCCTGGCCGTAGACGCCGCGCGCCATGTAGGCGCCGTGGGCGTTGTGGCTGACCCACCATTGGTTGCGGTAGGAGGCGCCGGGCAAGGTGGTGTAGCCGGCGGGCTTGAACTTTTCGGGGTCGCCTCCGCGCGCGATGTCCGCGACCACGGATGAAGGCACGATCTGGCGACCGTTGAAGCGGCCATGGTTGCGCATGGTCTCGCCGAAGCGGGCAAGATCGCGCAGTGTCGTGGAAAGACCGCCACCGCCGCTCTCGGTGCCGATGCGGTCGACGTGATAATACGCGTCCTCCTCCGCACCCATGGGAATCCAGATGCGCTCCGACAGAAGATCGGACAGCGTCATGCCGCTGGCGCGCCTGATGATCCAGGCCAGCACGTCGGTGTTGACGGTCTTGTACGCAAAGACCTTGCCGTGCTCGCCCTGCTTCTTCTGCGCCATCAGGAAATCGAAAATGGTGGTCGGGCCGTCATAATCGGGCTCGATCGGCGCCATGCCGTTGGCGCGCCGCAATCCCCACACGGCCGAATTCTTGTCGGTGTAGACTTCGGTGTATGCGAGCCCCGTGGTCATATCCATGACCTCGTGCACACGCGCGTCGCCAAACCCGCTCGCCTTCAGCTCCGGCACATAGTCCGTGACGGGTGTCTGCGGGTCGATCCTGCCCTCGGCCACCAGAATGCCGGCCAGCACGCCGGTGAACGACTTCGTCACCGACATCCCGATATGCGGCTTGTGCGGCTTCAACGCGCCGAAATAGCGCTCATAGATCAGCTTGCCCCGATGCAGCACGGCGATGCCGTCCGCATAGGTCTCCTCCAGCATCTTTGCGAAGGTCATGGGCCGGCCGTCCATCGTGGTCGAGGCGACCGCGCCGATGTCATGGTCCTCGCACGGCAGCGGCGAGGCCGGCCCTGCCCCGCGCCAGACGTTCACCGTCGGCACCAGCTGCCGGACATTGCTCCACGCCCAGCGCAGCTCGGGAAAGCTGCGGAACGAGCCGTCCTGGAAGGTGATGGTGCGATCCGGCGCCGGCGGAAAGCCCTTCATCCACCCGAGGGTCTCGGGATCGGTCTCGGCGGCGGTTGCGGGCTGTTGGCTGGGGGCGATCGCGGTGGACATGCAGGCTGGCTCCGGAGAGGGCGATGCGGATGTCGTATCACGGCCGAACGTGACGGACATCCGACGTTTGCGCCGGGTCCCTGCGCGCCGATCGGATCGGCGGCAGCGCCAGCCCTGCTCACCACCGCGCTGTCGCGCTCCCCAGCACGGTCCGTCCCTGCGTGAACGCGCAGGTCCCACCATTGCAGATCGGAACGCGCTCATCCGACAGATTGCGCGCATTCAGAGCCAAGCGCATGCCGCGATAGTCGTAATGCACGCCCGCATCAAACGCCGTGACGGCCGGATTCCTGATCGTATTGACCTCGTCCGCCCAGGTCTGCCCGATCCATCGCGCACCGGCACCGACGCCAAAGCCTGCAAGCAGGCCATTCTGCCAGGTGTAATCGAGGAAGATCGCCGCCTGCTGCAACGGCACGCCGATCGGCACCTTGCCGAGATCAAGGCCATTGCTGCGCGTCACGATGGCATCGGTATAGCTGTAGGACGCGACACCTTTGAGACCCTCGGCCAGCGACAGCACGGCCTCGAGCTCGGCGCCGCGCGAACGAACCTGACCGGTCTGCACCGAAAAAGTCGGAAAGGCCGGATCGATGGTCAACACGTTGTCCTTGGTGAGGTTGAACCAGGTCGCGGTGAAGTAACTGTTCCAGCCAAGCGGCTGATACTTGATACCGGCTTCAAACGATTCACCCGTCGTTGGCGCGAATGGTGTACCGCCGCGCTGGGGTGCCGTCGTGCCGGTTAGCGGCAGAAACGATGTCGCATAGTTCACATAGGGGGCAAGCCCCGACTCGAACAGATACAACAATCCGGCGCGGCCGGTGAACTTGCTTGGCTCGCTGTTGCTCGTCACACCCGTCAGGTCGTTGCGGTTCGAGAGCTCGGCAAAATCCTGCCGGCCGCCGACGGTCAGCCGCCAGCCGCCCCACGCCATCTGGTCTTGTGCGTAAAGCCCGACCTGGCCGAGCGTTTGGCTGTTGGTGCTCATGAGCCCCAGAGGCATCGTCGGCGCCGAACTGCCGTAAACCGGATTGGTCAGATCGAGCGACGGCGCCAAGCCTGCATAATAGTCCAGCGTCGTGCTTTGCCGGAAATAATCAACACCCGCGAGGACCGTATGCTTGATCGGACCGGTGGCCAGCTTGGCCTCGATCTGGTTGTCGACGTTGAATGTGTTCAGCCGCTCACGGAAGGTCGCCGCGTAGCGGTTGAGGGTGCGGCCATCCGGCGACAAACCGAGCGCATCGACCATGTTGCCCTCGAACGACACATGTCCGAGCCGGACATGCTGCCGGAACGCCAATGCCTCGTTGAAGCGATGCTCGAGCCTGTAACCGACCGAGGCCTGCCACTGCGTGAGCACGTCGAATGCGGGATCGCCGAGACGAATATTGGTGACCACGCCGGTCACCGGGTTGCGAAGGTAATACGGCCACATCGACGTCTTGCTGCGCTCGTACTCGGCCAGCACGGTCAGCGTCGTATCCTCGTTCAGCTTGGCGGTCACGCTCGGAGCGAAAAACACGCGGTCGTCCCACGTCCCGGGAATCTGCGTGCCGCTGTCGCGCACCAGCCCGGTGAAGCGATAGAGCAGCTTGTCGTTATCCAGGCTCGGTCCGCTGAAGTCGAAACGTCCCTGATAGCGATCGAAATTGCCGATATCGAGGCCAACCTCGTTGAGCCGCTTGTCGAGCGGCATCTTGCTCACATAGTTCACCATGCCACCGGCTTCATTGGCACCGTACAGCACGGACGACGGACCGCGCATCACCTCGATGCGCTCGGCGCCATAGGGCTCGTTGCGGAAATAGGCGAACGAGCCGTTGCCCTGCCGCAAGCCGTCCCGATAATTGCCGTACTGGTTGGCCGCAAAGCCCCGGATCAGAAACTGATCATAACGCGGGTCGAAGCCGTATGGCTGCGTCTGCACGCCGGCGGTGTAGGCCAACGCCTCGCCGACGGTTCGTGCGCCGGTGTCGCGGATCTGGTCCTGCGTCACGACCGAGACGGACTGCGGCGTCTCGATCAGCGGCGTATTCGTCTTGGTGCCGGTGGCGCTGCGCGTTGCGACGAAGCCCTGGACCGGACCCATCGCACTCTGAAGAGTCGTGGCCGACACCGGAGCTGCTGCAGCAATCTGCGCCTCCCTGCGCGGATTCGGCCGCCGCACCGATCGTCGCATCTCGTTTGCGGCACCGGGCCGCGCGGACTGCGCGCGGCGGGCCTGCTGCGGCTTTGGAGCATCGACCGTCACTGGCGGTAGCTGAGATTGAGCGTAACTCTTGCCGTCAAGTCCTGCATCCAACACGAACAAACTGCAGGTCGCGAGAAAACCATGCCTCACGGCATTCAAACTCAGCATTCCAATCCCCGGTGAGCAAAAAATCAGACGCGGACTTATGGGCACACGGAAACGAGGAAGCGAAATTGAATGGGTCTAAGGAATGTCGTCTCGTCGCGACTGTGGCATTGTTGCGACTCCGATCCCGTATGCGCAGCGTGCGACAATCTGGACATCGCGCCCCTTGATGGATGGCGCTGCGAGCGCTGCGTCAAACCGCCCCGCGGCGATGTTGAACAAACACCGGCGTCAGGCGTCTACCGTTCCACCCTGTCAACTCAGGCGCAGAACGGAATTCCCATGAAGGTTCGCAAGTTTGCCGTGGCAGACGCGCCGTTCGAGCGCTCGCCCGGGCAGGACGGAGACATTTTCGCAGGCAATGTGATCGACCAGCGCCACGGCGGCCCGATCACCATTGGATACGGCCGCTATGCGCCGAACCAGAGCCTCGATGAAAAGCTCGCCGTGGACGATGTCATGCTCGTGCTGGAGGGCAAGCTATCGGTGTCGAGTGAAGCCGGCACCGTCACGGCAGGCCCCGGCGAGATCATCTACATGCCCAAGGGCGAGAAGGTCACTATCCGCTCGCACGAGCAAGGCGCCGTCACGGCCTACGTCACCTATCCACATTGGCAGGAGGCGCATGAGTGAGACGTTTCGGGTCCGGCACGGCTCTCAGGCCCTCTTGCCGCTCCGCTTGGTCAGCGGCGCATTGCGCCGCTCCCGCTTGCCGCGCACGATTTCCGTCGCCAGCGCGTCGAGCTTCGGCTCCCAGAAAGTCCTGAACCGACCGACCCAGGCATCCACTGCCTGAAGTCCGGCCACGTCGACCGAGTAGAGGCGTCGTTGCGCTTGCGCCCGAACGGTCGCAAAGCCGCTCTCGCGCAGCACCTTCAGGTGCTGCGACACGGCGGCTTGCGTGATGCCGAACTCGGCGCCGATCGCCTCGACGACTTCCCCGGAGGCCATCTCTCCCGGGGCGAGCAGTTCGAGGATGCGTCGGCGCACGGGATCGGCGAGGACTTCGAAGACGTGCATCAGCTTCCTGTGCCGGGGTGCGCGATGTCAGGCGGCATCTCGCCGCGATAGAAGGCAATGGTACGGTCCGAGCGCTGCTTCGCCGAGGCCGCATCCACCCCGCTCGCGACATGCGCTGCGCGCCAATACTCACCGCTCCCGGTCATGAATTCCTTGCCCTCGGGCGAGCCCATCCACGCCTCGGCCGTCTCGTGGTCGACCGATGCCCCCGTCGCAACGTATCGCTCGAGCCCGGCAATGGCGAGGTCCCAACCGATGCCGACCGCACCCGGACCGAACTGATTCCAATGATCCTCGATGATCGCGCTGTGCTCGAGCGTCAAGCGCGCCTGGCTCCGTTCTGCCGCCAGCGTGACGTCGATCCAGCTCACCGCGCCTGCAAATTCCCACGTCGCCGCAAAATGAGTTGGCGGCGCACAGGCCGTGATGGTGCCGCCCGCATTGCCCTTGAGCTGATATCTTCCGCCGAGCTGGAGATCTCCCTCGACCGGCAGAAACCAGCGCGGGATGCGTTCCCTGCTCGTCACCGCATCCCAGAGATCGTCGACGCTGGTGTCGTAGAGCCGCGTCAAGGTGACCGCACTGGCCGCCTTCCCGTCCTTCTCAAAATTGCGCACCGAACGCGTGACAAGCCCCAACACCCTGGCAACGTCGATCTCCATCCCGGACCTCCCTTTGATTTCGGGAAGGAATATCGGCATAGGCTTATATAAGTCAATACTTATATTACGGCATGCGACCGTCACCTCGCCATCGAGCACGATGGGTTCCGCCGCACACTTTGAGCGCGCCTGACGTCGCGCGCTTCATCCTCGACCTCAAGGACTTCAACCGGCACTGACGAGGCCAGGGCGCGCTTGCGCTGGCGTTACCTCAGTACCGATGCTACGAGGCTGCACGCACAGGATGAATCACGGACGCCCCCTCAAGAACGTCCCATTCTCAAACGGAATCCAGGAATGAATGTAACTGTCTCGATCGTCGTCGTGGCTGCCGAGCTTGTCGTCAGCGCGCTGAGTGCCTTCATCTCAATTGCCGCGCTTGGCTTTGCAGGAGAGGCCACCCGATCCAAGGACCTGACGGCCCTTGGCTGGATCCTCGGAGCTGTCTACATCATCGTCGCCCTGACGCCCCTCGTCGCAACCACATGGGTAGCCTACAGGCGGTTTGTTTCGGACAAGGCATTTCCCGTGCTCGAGGTCATCTCGTCCCCGTACCTGGTCCCGGTGGTGCTGCTGGTCGGCGCCGCGATCTTCTGCGTCGGGCTGCTGGCGTTCCAGAATGGCGCGGGGTTGGCGCCGCGGTAAGTGCCCATCCTACGCGTTGACCTCGCTCGCTTTCCCTATTGCTTGAAGCAATGTTCGCGATGCCATTTCAGGAAGTGCGGGTGTGGGCGATCTGATATTCGCCGCGGCGCAAGTGCGTACCCCGTCTTATTGATGATTGATCGCGCGCCGTCCGGATCGTTTGTCTGGCGCGAGATCAATATCTTCAAATCGTCCGCCAGGCTAATGAGGCCGCGATCGAACATCCAATGCGCGGTACCACAAAGTGCGATGCCATTGCTAATGATGTCAGGTCCACGCGCCTCGACCGGTCGTATGTGAGCGGCTGCGACCTCGGCACGCCCCATTCCATTGATAAGCTTTAGCCCGGTGATGGCACAACGCTCATCGTAGGCGCGAAGCACGACGCGACGGAAGACTCGATCGCGCAAAATCCTAGATACTGTCACGCTAATACGCTCGCGCTGCTGTTCGAATCTGAACGGCACCGCCTCCTCGTTAAGGTCGAGTGGACGGACATCGTCATCGCGTCGCGGCAACAGCGGCGCATTCTCCGCCAAACCAAGTTCACATATTCTGTTGAAGTCGCCGGGGGAGATTGGACGGACTGCAGACTGAGCGCGTCCTGAAATTCGTCCCTGCTCATTCAGGACGCCGCGCTCTACGGGACCAGTTGGCCCGTTGAAGGGGACCGGATTGGCGAAATCGAGGTAACTTCCGGGTTCGATCATAGCCAAATACATTCCCGAAGTACCTGGATCGGGAACAACCTGCTGAACCCGCGCAATCGCAAAGTAGCCCCGCGTCTCAGCGACCTTGCTCGGTTCGTAGTAGATTATCCAATCACCGACGCAGGCTTCAACGCGGCGAAGATACTGGCTGGGAAATTGATATTGTTCAGCGGGGCTGTCATCGTAGATCGAGTCCGATCGATGGATGAATACCCCAAATCCCATGATCTAAGCGACGCCGCCTCCCCGAAGCGCTTGAGCTTGAATAGGCACCCCCTACTCCCACTCAATCGTCCCAGGCGGCTTGCTGGTCACGTCGTAAACCACCCTATTCACGCCCTTCACCTCGTTGATGATGCGCGTGGCGGTCTCGCCCAGGAACTTCATGTCGAACTGGTAGAAGTCCGCGGTCATGCCGTCGGTTGAGGTGACGGCGCGCAGGCCCACGACGTAGTCGTAGGTGCGGCCGTCGCCCATGACGCCCACCGTCTTCACGGGGAGCAGCACGGCGAAGGCCTGCCAGATCTCGTCGTAGAGACCGTGCTTGCGGATCTGGTCGATGTAGACGGCGTCCGCCTTGCGCAGGATGTCGAGCTTGTCGCGGGTAATGTCGCCAGGGCAGCGGATGGCAAGGCCCGGGCCCGGGAACGGATGGCGGCCGACGAAGATCTCGGGCAGGCCGAGTTCGCGGCCGAGCTTGCGCACCTCGTCCTTGAACAGCTCGCGCAGCGGCTCGACGAGCTTCATGTTCATGCGCTCGGGCAGGCCGCCGACATTGTGGTGCGACTTGATCGTCACCGAGGGGCCGCCGGTGAAGGAGACGCTCTCGATCACGTCGGGGTAGAGCGTGCCTTGCGCCAGGAAGTCGGCGCCGCCGATCTTCTTGGCCTCCTGCTCGAACACCTCGATGAAGAGGCGGCCGATGGTCTTGCGCTTGGTTTCGGGATCGGTGACGCCTTCGAGCTCGCCGAGGAACTGCTTGGACGCATCCACGTGCACGAGCGGGATGTTGTAGTGGTGGCGGAACAGGTCGACCACGGTCTTGGCCTCGTCGAGGCGGAGCAGGCCGTGATCGACGAACACGCACGTCAGCTGCTCGCCGATGGCTTCGTGGATCAGCACGGCCGCCACGGCGGAATCGACGCCGCCGGAGAGGCCGCAGATCACCTTGCCCTTGCCGACCTGGGCGCGGATTTTTGCGATCTCCTCCTCGCGGAAGGCGCGCATGGTCCAGTCGCCGGTGAGCCCTGCGATCTTGCGCACGAAGTTGCGGATCAGTTTCGCGCCGTCGGGCGTGTGCACCACTTCGGGGTGGAACATCAGGCCGTAATATTTGCGCGTCTCGTCCTGGATGATCGCGAACGGCGCGTTCGGCGAGGTGCCGGCAACGGAGAAGCCCGGCGGCATCTTGGTGATGCGGTCGCCATGGCTCATCCAGACCTGGTTCTTGCCGCCCGACGACCAGACGTCCTCGAACAGCTTGCTCGGCGCCTTCACCTCGACGTCGGCGCGGCCGAATTCGCGGTGATGGCCACCCTCGACCTCGCCCCCGAGCTGGGCCGCCATGGTCATCTGGCCGTAGCAGATGCCCATCACGGGCACGCCGGAATCGAAGATCGCTTGCGGGGCGCGGGGCGAGCCGGCCTCGTGCACCGATTCAGGACCGCCCGAGAGGATCACCGCCTTTGGCTTCATCTCGTTGAAGGCGGCTTCGGCCTTGTTGAACGGGACGATCTCGCAATAGACGCCGTCCTCGCGCACGCGACGCGCGATCAGCTGCGTCACCTGGCTGCCGAAGTCGACGATGAGAATCTTGTCGTGCGCCGAGGCCACCGAGGGCGTCGACGCGGAGCGGTCGTTCTGAGCTGCTGTCATGGCCAGCAGATACGCGACGGGGGCTTTTCCCGCAACCGCGCGGGCCGCGCGCCCACATCCTTCTTTGGGCATGGACAAGGTGGATATAGGTAAGTATCATTGACCTAATATGCCCCGCTCTTCAGACAGGGCCGATCAGGGAGAACGCCATGCCGCAGGATCATCAGCCGTCAACGCTTGCCGAGTTCGGCCGGACCTGGGTCGAGGCCTGGAACGCGCGCGATCTCGAACGCGTGCTCGCGCTCTATGACGAGGCCGCCGTGATGACCTCGGACCGCATTCCGGCCCTGGGGTTCGATGCCAGCGGAACGTTGCGCGGCAAGGACGCCTTGCGGGCGTATTGGGGCAAGGCGCTTGGGCTGCTGCCGGAGCTGCATTTTTCGCTGATCGAGCTGTTCGTCAGCCCCGATAGCGTCGTGGTGTTCTACGCGAACGAGCGCGGCAAGAAGATCTGCGAATATTTGCGGGTGAATGATGCGGGGCTGATCGTGCAGGGCTCGGCGAACCATTTGGTGCACTAGTCTATCCCCGTAAATTGCGAGCGCAGCGAAGCAATCCAGAATCTTTCCGCGGATACATTCCTGGATTGCTTCGTCGCAAGGGCTCCTCGCAATGACGAAGTTTGTTGCTAATAGCGAGCCAAGCAGCATCGCCCCCAATTCAGGACCTCCCTCATGAAGCTTCCCACCTCCCCGTTCACCGTCACCGACTGGAGCAAGGTCAGCCCGACCACACACCCCGGCGAGCATGGCGAGGCCATTTGGCGCACGCTCAACATCGGCGACCTCCGGGTGCGGATGGTCGAGTATTCGCCGGGCTATTTGGCCGACCATTGGTGCGATCGCGGCCACGTGCTCTACGTGCTCAAGGGCGAGCTCGACAGCGAGCTGCGCGACGGGCGCAAATTCAAGCTCACGGCCGGGATGAGCTACCAGGTCTCGGACTACGGCGACGCCGCGCACCGGTCCTCGACCGCGACCGGAGCGACCCTTTTCATCGTGGACTGAGATCCGCCGGGCGGTTAATTTGCACCGCAAAATAGCAAAGTCGCGCGACGTGCCGAGCCACGGGTGGTGCCTTGAACTGGCCCCAAATTCTCGCTATATTGTGATCATCGATACTTGGCCGAACGACTGGGCCGCTTCGCTTCGTTGCTGACGGGCGCGCACGCTTCAGATGAATTCTCCAAACATCGACTCATCAGGGACTATGGGCGCAATGCTGCGTACCGGTCCGCGTGCGTACTCAATCTAACTAACTAAAGGAAATTCCCATGGCTATGGGCACCGTGAAGTGGTTCAACACCCAAAAGGGTTATGGTTTCATCCAGCCGGACGACGGCCAGAAGGACGTGTTCGTGCACATCAGCGCCGTCGAGCGCGCCGGCCTCTCCTCCCTCAACGAGGGTCAGAAGGTCTCGTTCGACATCGTCGCCGATCGTCGCAGCGGCAAGTCCTCGGCTGACAATCTCCGCGTCGGCTAACGCCTACGCAGCGTTCTGACCACGGACGTACCGGCAGAACGTCAAGTTAGAAAACCCCGCGACCGGGATCCGGTGCGCGGGGTTTTTGTTTTTGGCTCCCGTCATTCCGGGGCTCGCGAAGCGAGAGCCCGGAATCCATTGGACCGCGGAGACTGCCGCGCGATGGATTCCGGGCTCGCCCTGCGGGCGCCCCGGAATGACGGCGGAGTATTGTCAGCCCACCTTCTTCAACACCGACACGAAGAACCCGTCCGTCCCGGTCCGCCGCGGCGTCATCAGCCAGCCCTCGGGCGACTGCAGCGCGGCCTCCCCAAACGCCTCCGCCTTGTCCCACAGCACGCTCGCGGTCTGCTCGGGCGGCACGGCCGCGAACTCGGGATGGCGCGCGACGAATGCCCTCACCTGCTCGCCGTTCTCTTCCGAAAGCACCGAGCAGGTGATGTAGGCAATGCGGCCGCCAGCCTTCACCAGCGGCACCGCGCGCTCCAGCACCTCGGCCTGGTCGCGCAGGCGAATCTCCAGCGCGCCCGGGCGCATGCGCCATTTGGCATCGGGGTTGCGGCGCCAGGTTCCGGTTCCCGTGCAGGGCGCGTCGATCACGACGAGGTCGGCAGAGGCGCGGATGTCGGCCAACGGATCGGCCTCGCCCTTGGGCGTGCGGACATCGGCATTATGGACCCCGGCGCGCGAGAGGCGCTCGTGGATCGGCGCGAGCTGGCGCTTGTCGCTGTCGGTCGCGATCAGCCGGCCCTTGCCCTGCATCAGAGCGGCGAGCGCCAGGGTCTTGCCGCCGGCGCCGGCGCAGAGGTCGATCACCTGCTCGCCGGGCTTTGCCGCGGTGAATTGGGCGGCCAGCTGCGATCCCTCATCTTGCACTTCAATGGCGCCCTTGATGAAATCCTCCTCGGCCTGGATCCCGGGGTTGCGTGCATCGGCCGAAAGCGCGATGCGCAGGCCCGTTGCCGACCAAGGCGTCGGTTTCGCATGAAGATGAGCAAGCGACTGCAGCGCCTTGTCGCGGTTGGATTTTAGCGTGTTGACGCGCAGGTCGAGCGGTGCCCGGCTCGCCATCGCGGCCGCCTCCGCGGCACGGTCCTCGCCGAACACTTTTGCCAGGTGCGGATCCAGCCATTCGGGATAGTCGCCGGCGATCGCGGCCGGCGCGTCCTTCAGGGACCGCTGGCTGAGCGCCGCCTGCTCGGCCTCGGTCAGCGGCGCCGGCGCAAAGCGGCTGCCGTCGAACAAGGCGCCCATCGTGGCCGTGTCCATGTCGCGCTCGAGCCGGAGCATGCCGATCAACCTGGCACGCGCGGTACCGGACTCCATCAGGAACGCGCTCGAGGCGTAGCGGCGCAGCACGTCCCAGACCAGGCCGGCAATGGCGGCGCGGTCGCCCGAGCCGGCAAAGCGGTGCGCGGTGCCCCACTCCTTCAGCGCCTTGGCCGCGGGCACGCGGTCCTTCTCGATGGTGTCGATCAGTTCGATGGCTGCGGACAGCCGGGCAGCGGGAGTCATTTGAATCTTTCAGATGAAATCGGACTCGCAAGAGTCAGATCAACAAGAGCATTTTCAGTGCGAAGTAGATCCACATCGCCAGCAGCACGAGGACGCCGGCGAGCCAGACCGTGGAGCGCCGTCCGAGATCGTTCGAGGAGACGAACACGCCGGCATGGGCAAAGCGCGTCACCACGAACACCCAGGACATCAGCACGATGAAGAGATCGGCATGGCGCAAGGGCAGCGCCAGCGCGATCAGGACGTAGAGCAGGACCGGCAGCTCGAACTGGTTGCGGTAGCAATTGGCGATCTGTGTGGCGCCCTTCGGCCAGTTCGGCTCGCCGAGTGCAATGTCGCGGATGCTGGTCTCGCCGGAGACCAGCGTCTTGCGGCGCGCGAACACCATGCCGATCAGAAGCGCGAAGGTAAGGCCGACCTGCACGAAGACAGGGAGCAGGACCATTTGGACGGACATCGGAACTTTCCCGTAAGGCGGAACGCCGCGAACCGTCATTAGCCGCCGCTCCTCGTCCTGACAATCAACCAGTTGAACCGGCGTTCCCGGTCTTGCGACCAACCACCGATAGTTAAAGCGATTTCGGCTCCTTTTCGGGAGCCCAAGGCGAGATAGAGGCGAGATGGCGCCATGACCACCCTGTCCAGCCTCTGGACCGAATCCGCCGACGGCCAGCTCGGTATCCTGATGTCGGCCCTCTCAGGTATCGCGATGGCGCTTGCGGTCGCGCTGGCGATGACGGTCTACTTTCGCCTGAGCTACCGAACCCGGCGCGACGTCATCAGGCATGGCCTCGCCACTCTGGCCGCCACTGCCCTGTTCGCCTTTGCCGCCTACGACATGCGCCACGCCGCGCTCGCCTATCTCGGTCTCAATCCGTCCAAGCCCGCCGTCGAGTTCGAAATCCGCATGCCCCGGGCGATGCTGACGGCGGTGACCGACAGCCAGATCGAGCTGCATACCGACCGCAACCAGACACTGGCGCTGGTCGAGGGCGTGCGCGACCTCTCGGATGGCCGTGCGCTGCTGCGCGGCGCGGTCGCGCTCAACCACCGCACCGCGGACCGCGTGCTGGTCGTGAACCTGCCGGGCAAGGGCATTTTCGAGTTCCGCCTCCGTCTGCCCGCCGAGCCGCATCGCTCCCAAGAGTTCGGTCCCTGGCACCTCGCCGACCGCATCGCCTCGCCGCTCGCCGACACCGTCGCGCCGCAGGACGCCTACACGATCCGCTACCGCGTGCTTTAAACTTTGTTCGTTGCGATCCATGCCCGCGCCGTCATCGTTCCGACGCGCAAGCACGGGTACGGTGATCGCATGTCCGAATTTCGCCTGACGCAGATTTCCGACACCCATCTCGGCCGGCGCTTCCCCGGCCTGATCGCCAACTTCCAGGCGATCAGCGAACATATCGACGGCAACCGGCCCGATCTCGTCATCAACACCGGCGACGTCGCCTTCGACGGGCCGACCGGCCGCGACGATGTCGTCTTCGCAAAAGACCTGCACGAGGCCCTGCCCGTCGCCTGCCGTTACCTCCCCGGCAATCACGACATCGGCGACAATCCGACCGCGGTTGGCCCGGGGCCGAAGCCGCCGGTCACGGAAGCGCATCGCCGGCAATTCTGCGACCTCATCGGCGAAGACCATTGGTCATTCGAGGCCGCCGGCTGGCGCTTCATCGGCCTCAACTCGCTGGTGATGAATTCCGGGCTCGCCTTCGAGGTCGAGCAGTTCGACTGGCTGTCGCAACAGATCGCGCGCACGAACGGCAGGCCGGTCGCACTGTTCCTTCACAAGCCGGTGTTTCTCAACCTGCCCGACGATCCCGAGACGCCGGAGACCGCGATCCGCTACGTGCCGCAGCCGGCACGGGCACGGCTGATCGAGATGCTCGGGACGATCGACCTGCGCCTCATCGCCAGCGGCCACGTGCACCAGCGGCGCGACTTCACCTGGCGCCACACCCGCCATGTCTGGGCGCCGTCGGCCGGCTTCGTCATCAACGATCAGCGCCAGGACCGGATCGCGATCAAGGAAGTCGGGCTGGTCGAATACCGCTTCCGGCCCGACGGTTTCGAGGTCCGCCACGTCAGGGCCGCGGGCCAGGTCGATGTCGACATCGAGGAGTTGCTCGTCCAGATGGGCGGCGAGCATTAAGGCGCGCTGATCCGCTCAGGCGACGCTCTTGAGGTCCTGCTGGATCGCAGCGAGCAAGGATTGCAGCGCCTCGCTGTTCACCGGCTTGGCCGCGAGATCATTGGCAGGCGGCTGCCTGGCTGGCTGCACGGCCTTGACCGGGCGCTTTGGGAATGGCGGGGGCGGTGCCGGCATCGAGGGGCGCGTCAGATCGCCCTCCTCGTCGACATGGACGAACTTGCCATGGATGACGTCGTCGTGGCGGCCCATGACGAACATGGCCAGCCAATAGCCGGCAGCAAGCAGGATAACGCAGAAAACACTGATCTCTAACATCGCAGCACCTAAAATATGCCCGATGATTCAATGCCTTCGCGATCCCGTCAATGAACAGCCGGTCACACCTGCGGCTTTTGCGGGCAGGTGTGACCATTTGGTGACTCTTTCTTAACTATCCCGGGGCGGCATGTGGCTCCCGAGCCACGGGAGTCCCAGTCCCTGTCGCGCTAGGCCTTGTCCGGCCCGACCCGGACCAGCTGCTTGCCGAAATTAGCGCCCTTCAAGAGGCCCATGAAGGCGCCAGGC
Organism: Bradyrhizobium ottawaense; assembly: GCF_002278135.3. Taxonomy (NCBI): domain Bacteria; kingdom Pseudomonadati; phylum Pseudomonadota; class Alphaproteobacteria; order Hyphomicrobiales; family Nitrobacteraceae; genus Bradyrhizobium; species Bradyrhizobium ottawaense. Next base: position 4,905,322 of record NZ_CP029425.2, read on the forward strand.
GCGCTTTCCAGGCCCTCGGTGACGAACTCCTTGTACTTGACCTTGCCGTCGCGGACCCAAGAGGACATGTCGCGCAGGAAGTCGCCATGGCGCGAGGCGAAGTCGGAGACAATGAAGCCGCGGAAGGTCAGCCGCTTCGTCAGCGTCGCTCGCATCACCGATGCGGCCCATTTCGGCGCCTTGGCTTCGGTGTCGTTGTAGTGCGCGATCAGGCCGCACACCGGCACACGCGCGAACGGATTGAGCAGGGGGAACACCGCCTCGAACACGGCGCCGCCGACATTCTCGAAATAGACGTCGATACCTTTCGGACAGGCCTCCTTCAGCTTGGCGGCCAATTCGGGATCGCGGTGATCGATGCAGGCATCGAAGCCGAGCTCCTTCACCACGTAGGCGCACTTGTCCTTGCCGCCGGCAATGCCGACCGCGCGTGCGCCCTTGATCTTCGCGATCTGCCCCACCGCCGAGCCGACCGCACCGGAGGCACCCGCGACCACGACGGTCTCGCCTGCTTGCGGCTTGCCGATGTCGAGCAGGCCCGTATACGCAGTCATGCCGGGCATGCCGAGCACGCCGATCGAGGTCGAGATCGGACCGAGCTTCGGATCGACCTTGATCAGGCCCTTGCCGTTCGAGATCGCATGCGTCTGCCAGCCGGTCCGTGCACGGACGATGTCGCCCTTGGCGAAATCCGGATTGTTGGAGGCCGCGACCTCGCTCACCGCCTCGCCTTCCATCACGCCGCCGACCGGCACCGGCGCAGCATAGGACGGACCATCACTCATGCGCCCGCGCATATAAGGATCGAGCGAGAGCCAGATCGTGCGCAGCAGGACTTCGCCTGCCGCAGGCGCCGGGACAGCGAATTCCTCGATACGGAAATCAGACGGCTTGGGCTCACCGACGGGACGCGCGGCGAGAACGATGCGCTTGGCTTGGGACATGATGGCTTCCTCCTGATTGTCTTTCGACGTGAACGGAAGCGGAGGGAGGTAGCTGCGTCAATACAAAAGCGGTGACGCGTGATGGCGTTTCACGCGCAGCTCTCGTGTCCCGGACGCGCAGCGTTGCTGCGCAGAGCCGGGACCCAGAAAGCGACACGGCAAAATGCCGAGACATGGGCCCCGGCTCTGCAGCGCATCACCGAAGAGGTGCTGCGCTGCGTCCGGGGCACGAGAGCGGAGTAACTAACCCCCGCCCGGATAGTTCGGGCTCTCGCGCGTGATGGTGACGTCGTGGACGTGGCTTTCGCGCAGGCCGGCGCCGGTGATGCGGACGAACTGAGCCTTGTCGTGCAGGTCCTTCATGTCCTTTGCGCCGACATAGCCCATCGCGGCGCGCAGGCCACCGGCAAGCTGGTGCATGACGTTGCCGACCGGGCCCTTGTAGGGCACCTGGCCCTCGATGCCTTCAGGCACGAGCTTGAGCGTGTCCTTGATGTCCTGCTGGAAGTAGCGATCGGCAGATCCGCGCGCCATCGCGCCGACCGAGCCCATGCCGCGATAGGCCTTGTAGGAACGGCCCTGCCACAAAAACACTTCACCGGGCGTCTCGTCGGTACCGGCCAATAGCGAGCCGACCATCGCGATGTCGGCCCCCGCGGCGAGCGCCTTGGCGAGGTCGCCGGAGAACTTGATGCCGCCGTCGGCGATGACGGGAATGTCGGCCTTCTTCGCCGCTTCCACCGCATCCATGATCGCGGTGAGCTGGGGAACGCCGACGCCGGCGACGATGCGCGTGGTGCAGATCGAGCCCGGGCCGATGCCGACCTTGATGCAGTCGGCGCCAGCATCGATCAGGGCCTGCGTGCCCTCGGTGGTAGCAACGTTGCCGGCAACGACCTGCACGGAGTTGGAGAGACGCTTGATGCGGTTCACGGCATGCAGCACATGACGGGAATGGCCGTGCGCGGTGTCGACGACGACGAGGTCGACGCCGGCATCGATCAGCCGCTCGGTGCGCTCGAAGCCGGTGTCGCCGACGGTGGTGGCGGCGGCAACGCGCAGGCGCCCCTGGGCATCCTTGCAGGCGAGCGGATGGGCGACCGCCTTCTCCATGTCCTTGACGGTGATGAGGCCGACGCAGCGATATTGCTCGTCGACGACGAGCAGCTTCTCGATGCGATGCTGGTGCAGCATCCGCCGCGCCTCGTCCTGGCTGACATTCTCGCGCACCGTGACGAGACCTTCATGCGTCATCAGCTCGGAGACTTTTTGCCGGCGGTCGGTGGCAAAGCGCACGTCGCGGTTGGTGAGGATGCCGACCAGCTTGCCCGGCGTGGACTTGCCGGCGCCGGTGACGACGGGAATGCCGGAGATGCCGTGATCGCTCATCAGCTTGAGCGCGTCCTCGAGCGAGGCCTCGGGGCTGATGGTGAGCGGGTTCACCACCATGCCGGACTCGTAGCGCTTGACCTGCCGCACCTGCGCGGCCTGCCCTTCGGGATCGAAATTGCGGTGGATGACGCCGAGGCCGCCGGCCTGCGCCATCGCGATCGCCATGCGGGCTTCGGTAACGGTGTCCATGGCGGAGGCCATGATCGGGATGTTGAGCGGTATGGCGCGGGTGACGCGGGAGCGGATGTCGACCTCGCCCGGCATGACGTCCGACAGGCCCGGCTTCAGCAGCACGTCGTCGAACGTAAAGGCTTCGCGAATGCCTTGTTGCACCGTGGCCATGTGCCAACTCCTTCCGCGGCCCTGCCGCAAATAGCTATGGATGAGCGCCGCCCTCGGCGTACCTTGCGGCATCGCCTTGAGAATCGGAGCCCATCGGTGGGGTTGACGCGGGTCGATAGCACGGTCGCGTGACGAATCAAAGCAATTCGGACCGCCGGCCAGCCATGCACAGGCTTTTTTGGCCAGTTCAGCGTGGATAGCCGGGGGCAGCCTCTCCTCGTCATTCCGGGGCGCGACGACGTCGCGAGCCCGGAATCCATCCCGCAACGGTCCCTGCGGCCCAATGGATTCCGGGCTCGCGCCAAGTGGCGCGCCCCGGAATGACGAAGGAGCGCGACACGCAACCCTGGAGAGAGGTCACACCGTTGTTACGCGGGATCTAGGTGCTATGCGTCGATCCGCAATGGTCGGGGGCCGGCGGCGGTGATAAGCCGCAATTCCACCTTCCTTCCGATTTTCATTACCAATCCGTCATGGTCGACAAGCAACGCGTCATTCCGCTGATCGTGGCCACCGCGCTTTTCATGGAGAACATGGATTCGACGGTGATTGCCACCTCGCTGCCGGCAATCGCGGCCGATATCGGCACCAGCCCGCTGACGCTGAAGCTCGCGATCACGTCCTATCTGCTGTCGCTGGCGGTGTTCATCCCGGCGAGCGGCTGGACCGCCGACCGCTTCGGCGCGCGCATGGTGTTCGCGATCGCCGTCGGCGTGTTCATGGTCGGCTCGGTCGGCTGCGCGCTCTCCTCCTCGGTCACCGATTTCGTGTTCGCGCGCGTTTTGCAAGGCATGGGCGGGGCGATGATGACGCCGGTCGGGCGCCTCGTGCTGCTGCGCTCGGTCGACAAGAGCGCGCTGGTCAACGCCATGGCCTGGGTGACGGTCCCTGCCCTGATCGGTCCCGTGATCGGGCCGCCGCTCGGCGGCTTCATCACGACCTACGCGTCCTGGCACTGGATCTTCCTGATCAACATCCCGATCGGGCTGCTCGGCATCTTCATGGCGCTGCGCTTCATCGACCCGATCAAGAGCGAGGAGCGCGAGCCGTTCGACCTCTACGGCATGGTGCTCGCAGGCATCGGCCTCGCCGGCATCGCCTTCGGCCTGTCGGTTGCCGGTCTCAACCTGCTGCCGTGGAGCACCGTCGCCGCGCTGATCGCGGGCGGCGCGATCTCGATGACACTCTACGTCATTCACGCCCGGCGCACCGGCTCCCCGGTGCTCGACTTCTCGCTTCTGAAGCTGCCGACGCTGCGCGCCGCCGTGTTCGGCGGCTTCCTGTTCCGGCTCGGCATCGGCGCGCTGCCGTTCCTGCTGCCGCTCTTGATGCAGATCGGCTTCGGCCTGTCGCCGTTCCATTCGGGTCTCGTCACCTTCGCCTCTTCGCTCGGCGCCATGGGCATGAAGACGCTGGCGGCGCGCATCATCCGCACCTTCGGCTTCCGCAATCTGATGACGGTGAACGCGATCGTCAGCGCGTTCTTCCTCGCCGTCTGCGCGCTGTTCACGGTGACGACGCCGCTGCTCATCATCATGGTCATCCTGGTGGTCGGCGGCTTCTTCCGCTCGCTCGAGTTCACCGCGATCAACACGGTCGCCTATGCCGACGTCGAGACTGCGCAGATGAGCCGCGCCACCACCCTCGTCAGCGTCAACCAGCAACTCGCGGTCTCCGCCGGCGTCGCCGTCGGCGCGGCCTGCGTGGAAACGACGATGTGGTTCAACCATGTCAGCGAAATCGACGCCACCGTGTTCGCCCCCGCCTTCCTCGTCGTCGCGCTGACCTCGGCGGCGTCGAGCTGGTTCTTCTGGCAGATGCCCGTCGATGCCGGCCACGAGATCTCCGGCCGCAAGGCCGTGGAGATCGCCAGTCGCAAGGGTGCCGGCAAGGGTGCGGAGAAGGCGGCAGTCAAGGCGGCGTCCGAGGATACGCAGGACGTGCGGGATCAAAGGTTGGGGTGAGTTGAGCGAGCGGGCGCCTCACACTCGGTGTCGTCCCTGCGAACGCAGGGACCCATAACCACAGGGAGGAGACGTTGCGCGAGTCTGCCACTCCGAGTCTTCGCCAAACTTCTCCCTGTGGCTATGGGTCCCGGATCGGCGCTTCGCTCCAGACAACGCTACGCGTTGTCGGGAGCTCCGCTTGTCCGGGACGACAGCGGAGATTGGCTCAGGCAGCCCCGCCCCGAAATCCCGTCGCCAGCACGTAGCGTTCCGAGGAATCCTGCCGGCTCGCTGCCGGCTTGACGTGACGCACCGTCGCAAAATCGCGCTTGAGCTGGGCGAGCAGATCGGCATCGGCGCCGCTCTGGAACGTCTTGGCCAGGAACGCGCCGCCGGGCTTGAGCACGTCGCACGCAAACGCCGCGGCGGTCTCGACCAGGCCGACGATACGGAGCTGGTCGGTCTTGCGGTGGCCGGTGGTGTTGGCGGCCATATCGGACATCACGAAATCGGCGCCGCCGCCCAGCATCGCGGTCAGCTTCTCGGGCGCTTCGTTGGCCATGAAGTCGAGCTGCGCGAAATCCACGCCGGGGATCTCCGGCATTTCCAACAGATCGATGGCAACGACCTTGCCCTTGCCTTCCACCGAGCCGACGCGCTTGGCCGCGATCTGGCTCCAGCCGCCGGGCGCCGCGCCGAGGTCGACGACGGCCATGCCGGGTTTCAAGACCCGGAATTTGTCGTCGATCTCCAGAAGCTTGAACGCGGCGCGCGAGCGGTAGCCCGCCGCCTTGGCCTTCACGACATAGGGATCGTTGAGCTGCCGCTCCAGCCACAGCTTCGACGACAATTTGCGCTTGCCGCCGGTCTTGACCTTGGTCTTGACTTGGACGTGCAAGCGGCCGGTGGTGTCCTTGGCCATCTCACCAGCTCCTGAGCGCGCCATCCTCGCGCATCATCTCGACCAGCATGCCCTCGCGCAGGCCACGGTCGGCGACGCGCAGGCGCGGCAGCGGAAAGGCGCGGCGGATCGCATCGAGGATGGCGCAGCCGGCGAGCACGAGATCGGCGCGCTCGACGCTGATGCAACTGTTGCCGGCGCGCTCCTCGTAGCTCATGCCGAGCAGCTTGTTGATGGTCGCGGTGATGTCGGAATCGTTCATCCAGATGCTGTCGATGCGGCGGCGGTCATAGCGCGCGAGGTTGAGATGGATGCCGGCGAGCGTCGTCACCGTGCCTGAGGTGCCGAGCAGGTGCATGTCGGCAAGATCGCCGCCGTGGACTTCGGCGAACGGCGCGACGTGGTTCGCCACCTCCTGCTCCATCGCGGCGTAGATCTCCGGCGTCACGTCGCGGCCGCCGAATTGCTCCGCGAGCGTGACCACACCGTAGGGGATCGACATCCAGGCCTTGATCCGCGGCTCCGGATTTTGCGGATCGCGCTCGATCCGCACCAGCTCGGTCGAGCCGCCGCCGATGTCGAACAGGATCGCGCCGCGGCCCCTGGGGTCGACCAGCGGCGAGCAGCCGAGCACGGCGAGCGCGGCCTCGGTCTCGCGGTCGATCACTTCGAGCTCGATGCCGGTCTCGGCCGCGACGCGGCTGCGGAACCCCTCCGCATTCGAGGCGGCGCGGCAGGCTTCGGTCGCGATCAGCCGCAACCGGCGCGCTTTGCGCAAATTGATCTTGTCACGGCAGATGCTGAGCGCAGCAATGGCACGCTCGATCGCGGCCTCGCTGATGCAGCCGGTCGACGAGACCCCCTCCCCGAGCCGGATGATGCGCGAGAAGGAATCGACGACGCGAAAGCCGTCCTGGGTCGGACAGGCGATCAGCAGCCTGCAATTGTTGGTGCCGAGGTCCAGCGCCGCATAGACGCCGGTTCCCGACGCCTGCGCGCCGACAGCCGGTTCGGTGGCCAACGCCACCGCCGCCATCGACCCCTCCAGCTCACCGTGCGGCGCATGGCCGTCGCGGAGCCGCGTGTGGTCATTCATACAAACTGTCTTTCCGCGGCCGGTCGGGCCGGTCTGGAATTGATTTTTCGCCTGAAACATTAGCAGCGCAGCCGGCCTGCGCAACAACGCATCACATGGGACCATGCCCATTCGTGCGTTGTCGTGAACGGGGTGGTGGGTTATCTCAATGGAGTCCGGTGCCCCGCTGCCGCGAAAATGCGCAAATACCGGCTTTTCAGGTCAATTCCATGCAAGAACACACCAAATCGTCCACGCTCGAAAACGCTATTGCACTGCAAAAATATGGCGTCGGGCAACCCGTCCGACGCAAGGAGGACGACACGCTGGTGCGCGGCAAGGGCCGCTATACCGACGATTTCAACCTGCCCGGCCAGGCCTATGCCGTGGTCGTCCGTTCCACCCGCGCCCATGGAATCATCCGCGGCATCGGCATCGACGCCGCCAAGGCGATGCCGGGCGTGCTCGGCGTATGGACAGGCAGGGATCTCGATGCCGCCGGCTATGGCCCCTTCACCTGCGGCCTGCCGCTGAAGAGCCGCGACGGCTCGCCTTTGCTCCAGACCAACCGCCAGCCGCTGGCGACCGACAAGGTCCGCTTCGTCGGCGATCCCGTCGCCTTCGTGGTTGCCGAGACACTGGCGCAGGCGCGCGATGCGGCTGAGGCGGTCGCGCTCGATATCGAGCCGCTGCCAGCCGTGACGGATCCCGAGGAAGCGGCCAAGCCCGGCGCGCCGCAGCTCTATGAGCACATTCCTGGTAACGTGGCGCTCGACTACCACTATGGCGACATGGAGAAGGTCAACGCGGCCTTCGCCAACGCCGCCCATGTCACCAGGATGGACATCGAAAACACCCGTGTCGCCGTGGTCTCGATGGAGCCGCGCGTCGGCCTTGCCTCCTACGACAAAAAGACCGAGCGCTACACGCTTCAGGTGCCGACGCAGGGCGTCGCCGGCAACCGCGCCAACCTCGCCAAGAACCTGAAGGTGCCGAACGAGAAAGTGCGCATCCTCACCGCCAATGTCGGCGGCTCCTTCGGCATGAAGAACATCAACTATCCCGAGTACATGTGCATCCTGTATGCGGCGAAGGAATTGGGAAAGCCGGTGAAGTGGCTCGACGAGCGCTCGACCGCCTTCCTCTCCGACAGCCACGGCCGCGCCCAGAAGATCCATGCCGAGCTGGCGCTCGACGCCGAAGGGCATTTCCTCGCGGCCAAGCTGTCCGGCTACGGCAATCTCGGCGCCTACATCACCGGCGTCGCGCCGGGGCCGCTCTCGCTCAATACCGGCAAGAATTTTTCCAGCGTCTACCGCACGCCGTTGATGGCAGTCGACATCAAGGTGGTGCTGACCAACACCACGCTGATGGGCGCCTATCGCGGCGCCGGCCGGCCCGAGGCGAACTACTACATGGAGCGACTGATCGATCGCGCTGCCGACGAGATGGGCATCAACCGGCTGACCTTGCGCAAGCGCAATTTCATCAAGCAGAACCAGATGCCGTTCGCGGCGTCCTCCGGCGTCACCTATGACAGCGGCGACTTCCAGGCCGTGTTCAACAAGGCGCTCGAAATCTCCGACCACGAGAATTTCGCCAAGCGCAAGAAGGAGAGCAGGAAGGCCGGCAAGCTGCGCGGCATCGCGGTCGGCTCCTATCTCGAGGTCACGGCGCCGCCGAGCCCCGAGCTGGGAAAGATCGTGTTCGACGCTGACGGCACCGTGCAGCTCATCACCGGCACGCTCGATTACGGCCAGGGCCATGCCACGCCATTCGCGCAGGTGCTGAGCGAGCAGCTCGGTGTTCCCTTCGAGAGCGTCAAGCTGGTGCAGGGCGACAGCGACATCGTCCATACCGGCAACGGCACCGGCGGGTCGCGCTCGATCACGGCAACCGGCCAGGCCATCGTGGGGGCTGCAAAGCTCGTCATCGAAAAAGGCAAGCGCGCAGCGGCGCATATGCTCGAAGCGTCCGAAGCCGACATCGAATTCGAAGGCGGCAGCTTCACCATCGCCGGCACCGATCGCAGTATCGACATCATGGAGCTTGCCAAGCGCTTGCATGACGGCAAGACGCCGGAGGGCGTGCCCGATAGCCTCGACGTCGATCACACCAGCGAACCAGTCGCCTCGGCGTTCCCGAACGGCTGTCATGTCGCCGAGGTCGAGATCGACCCCGAAACCGGCGTGGTGCAGATCGTGCGCTACAGCGCGGTCAACGATTTCGGCACGGTGATCAACCCGCTGCTGGTCGCAGGCCAGCTCCATGGCGGCGTGGTCCAGGGCATCGGGCAAGCGCTGATGGAGCACATCCGCTACGACGAGAGCGGCCAGCCGATCACGGGCTCGCTGATGGACTACGCGCTGCCGCGCGCTGAGGACGTTCCCAACATGACGGTCGGCGATCACCCGGTGCCCGCGACGACCAATCCGCTCGGCAGCAAGGGCTGCGGCGAAGCCGGCTGCGCCGGCAGCCTGTCGACGGTGGTGAACGCGGTGCTCGACGCGCTCTCGGACCACGGCATCAAGCAGATCGACATGCCGCTGACCCCGGAGCGCGTGTGGCGGGCCATTCAGGACGCGAAGGGCAAGGCGGCGTAAGGCTGCCCTTTCTCAGTCGTCATGGCCGGGCTTGTCCCGGCCATCCACGGCTTGCCACGAGGCACGGAGAACGTGGATGCCCGGGACAAGCCCGGGCATGACGACGTGGTGACGATGTGCTTATTTCCGCCTACGCCGCCTGCTCGCGCGGCTGGGTGATCGCAATGTGCTGGCAATGCGCGAGCGGCGTCGTGCCGTTGGCGACGACGAGCGCGTCGAGCTCGACGAAGCGGTGGCCCTTCTTCTCGTAGTTCGCGGTGACTTTCGCCCGCGCGGTGATCTCGTCGCCGGCGCGCAGCGCCGACAGCAGCTGCATGCGGCTGCCGACGTGGATCCACGGGCCGAGAATGGTGTTGTCGACCAGCACGCGGTTCATGACCCGCTGGATCAGGCCGGGATGGCCGAGCCCTTCGCGCGCAAAGATCGGATCGGTTTCCCTGACATCGGCGAGATAGTCGGTCGCGTCCTGCCCGGCCCACCGGCGCGGCTCGGTGCCCAGCCATTTGCCCGTCTCGAACGTCGCCGGACTGACCGGCTTGCGCTCGGCGACCACGGGGACCGCGACATAGTCGCTCAGCGACACCGCCGGCGCTGCCGCCGGCAGCGAGGCCGTGCCTGTCGCGCAGAGCTCGGTGCGGCTGAACACCTCGATCGTCAGCAAGCCGTTGTGCTCGGTCGCATCGACATCGGCGGGCTCGCCATCATAAACCGGCTTGATGAAGCGCGCCTCGACCAGCCCGCGGGACAGGAAATCGCGGCCCCAGCGAGCAATCGGCACGTGCATCATGTAGGCGAAGACATCGACGCCCGGGACCAGCCCGCCGGAAAAGCCGAAGCGGCGCGCCACGGTGTCGTCATGCATCTTGTTTTCGGATTGCTTGGCGGTGTTGTAGGCCTCGACGCGCCAGGTTTCGAGCCGGCCCGGCATGGGGACATCTTCCCTGTTCTTGTTGTTTCGGGCTGATCGTAGGCCCCAGGGAACACCGGTCAATCCCCTCGCCTTTGCGGCCCGAATGGGGTACCACGCGGCGAATGACTGACACCCCCACCCGCATCTATGTCGACGCCGACGCCTGCCCGGTGAAGGACGAGATCTATCGCGTCGCGCTCCGGCACGGCGTGCCCGTGAGCGTGGTCGCCGGCAATTTCATCCGTGTGCCGCACGATCCGCTGATCGAGCGTATCGCCGCAGGCGCCGGCATGGACGCCGCCGACGACTGGATCGTCGAACGCGTCAAGTCCGGCGACGTCGTCGTCACCTCGGACATTCCGCTTGCGAGCCGCTGCGTCAAGGCCGGCGCTGACGTGATCGCCCCGAACGGCAAGCCGTTCACGGAAGAGTCGATCGGGATGACGCTGGCGGTGCGCAATCTGATGACGGATCTGCGCTCGGCCGGCGAGGTCACCGGCGGCCCGCGATCATTCGCACCGCGCGACCGTTCCGCCTTCCTCTCGGCGCTCGACCAGACGCTGCGCCGGATCCAGCGCCGCCGCGCCGATCAGGCCGCTACGAGCCAGAATTTGAGTCAGGGCTGACATGGCGCCGCCGCTGATCCAACTCAAGGACATCAGGCTGACCTTTGGCGGCACGCCGCTGCTGTCAGGCGTCGAGCTCAACGTCGCGCCATCCGAGCGCGTCTGTTTGATCGGCCGCAACGGCTCGGGCAAGTCGACGCTGCTGAAGATCGCGGCCGGCCTCGTCGAGCCCGACGGCGGCACGCGCTTCGTGCAGCCGGGCGCCACCGTGCGTTACCTGCCGCAGGAGCCCGACTTCGGCGAGCACAAGACCACGCTTGCCTATGTCGAGTCCGGTCTCGCGCCCGGCGACGATCAGCACCAGGCGCGCTACCTGCTGGAGCAGCTTGGCCTGGCCGGTGACGAGAACCCGCACAATCTCTCCGGCGGCGAGGCCCGCCGCGCGGCGCTGGCGTATGTGCTGGCGCCCTCGCCCGACATTTTGCTGCTGGACGAGCCGACCAACCATCTCGATCTCGCCACCATCGAATGGCTGGAGCAGGAGCTCGACTCCAGGCGCAGCGCGCTGGTGATCATCAGCCATGACCGCCGCTTCCTCACCAATCTCTCGCGCGCCACCGCATGGCTCGACCGCGGCAGGATCAAGCAGATCGACCGCGGCTTTGCCTCGTTCGAGAGCTGGCGCGACGAGGTGCTGGCGGAAGAGGAGCGCGACCAGCACAAGCTCGACCGCAAGATCGTCGACGAAGAGCACTGGCTACGCCACGGCGTCTCCGGCCGGCGCAAGCGCAACGTCAAGCGCCTCGCCAATCTGCACACGCTGCGCGACCAGCGCCGCAACTATCGCGGCACGGCCGGCACCGCCAGTCTCGCAGCTAGCGAAGCGGAGCAATCCGGCAAGCTGGTGATCGAGGCCAAGGGCGTCTCCAAGGCCTATGGCGAGCGCAAGATCGTCGACAATTTCTCGACCCGCATCCAGCGCGGCGACCGGCTCGGCATCATCGGACCGAACGGCGCCGGCAAGACCACGCTGGTCAATCTGCTCACCGGCGGCGGGGAACCGGACTCCGGCACCCTACGTCTCGGCGCCAATCTAGAGGTAGCGACGCTGGATCAGCACCGCGAAAGCCTCGATCCGAAATCGACGCTGGCTGAAGCCTTGACCGGCGGGCGCGGCGACCAAATCATGGTCGGCGGCAAGCCGAAGCACGTCGTCGGCTACATGAAGGACTTTTTGTTCGCGCAGGAGCAGCGCGGCACGCCGGTGGAAGTCCTCTCGGGCGGTGAGCGCGGCCGGCTGATGCTGGCGCGCGCACTGGCAAAACCCTCGAACCTGCTGGTGCTGGACGAGCCGACCAACGACCTCGATCTCGAAACGCTCGACGTCCTCGAAGACATGCTCGGCGACTACGAGGGCACCGTCATCCTGATCAGCCATGACCGCGACTTCCTCGACCGCGTCGTCACCTCCGTGATCGCGCCCGAGGGCAACGGCAAGTGGACCGAATATGCCGGCGGCTACAGCGACATGCTGACCCAGCGCGGCGCGGATTTGAAGCGCGAAACGGCGAAGGCCCAGCCGGTTGCGGAGAAGAGAGAGGAGCGCGCCGCTGCTCCCGCCTCCACACCGAAACGCAAGCTGAGCTTCAACGAAAAGCACGCGCTGGAAACGCTGCCGAAGAAAATGGAAACGCTGCAGGCCGATATTGCAAAACTGCAGCGCGTGCTCGACGATCCCAATCTCTATGTGAAAGATCGCAAGACATTCGACGACACCTCCGCCGCTATCGCGAAGGCGCATGATGAACTGTCTGCCGCTGAAGAGCGCTGGCTCGAACTTGAAATGCTTCGTGAAGAAATAGAGCAGGCCTAGCGCGCATTCCGCAAAAGTGGGCACCGGTTTTGCGATCAGAATGCGCGCCAACTGAGAGACTCCCATGACAACTCCCCTCGCCGCAAAAATCGCCCGCGAATACGGCACGCCCTGCGCCGTCATCGACATGGACAAGGTCGAGCGCAACATCGCGCGGATCCAGAAGGCCTGCGACGAGGCCGGAATCGCCAACCGTCCCCACATCAAGACCCACAAGAACCCGACCATCGCCAAGATGCAGGTCGCGGCCGGCGCGAAGGGCATCACCTGCCAGAAGCTGGGCGAAGCCGAGATCATGGCCAATGCCGGCATCGACGACATCCTGATCAGCTACAATCTCCTCGGCGAAGAGAAGATGGCGCGGCTCGGTGCGCTGCAGGCCAAGGCCAACATGACGGTGGCCGCCGACAATTCGACCGTCGTTGCCGGCCTGCCCAAGGCCGCGGCGGCGTCGGGCCGTCCGCTCTCGGTCGTGGTCGAATGCGACACCGGGCGCAAGCGCGCCGGCGTCGAGACGCCGGCGGAGGCGATCGCGCTAGCACGCGAGATCGCGAGCTCGAAGGGGCTCGAATTCGCCGGCTTCATGCTGTATCCAACCGAGACCGGCTGGGCGGACGCGCAAAAATTCTACGACGAAGCGCTGGCCGGCGTGCGCGCGCACGGGCTGGACGCAAAAATCGTCTCGACCGGCGGTACGCCGAACCTGAAGAACATCGGCAAGCTCAAGGGCGGCACCGAGCATCGCTTCGGCACCTACATCTACAACGACCGCATGCAGGTCGCGGCGGGCTCGGCGACCTGGGACGACTGCGCGCTGCACATCTATTCGACCGTGGTGAGCCGCGCCGCACCCGAGCGCGGCATCCTCGATGCAGGCTCGAAGACGCTGACCACGGATACCGGCGGTCTCGACGGCCACGGCCTGATCCTGGAGCACCCCGAAGCCAAGATCGCGCGCTTCGCCGAGGAGCACGGCTTCCTCGATCTCTCCCGCAGCAACACTCGGCCCAATGTCGGCGACGTCGTCCGCATCGTGCCCAACCACGTCTGTGTCGTCGTCAACATGATGGACGAGGTGGTGATGGTCCGCGGCGAGGAGATCATCGGCACGCTGCCGGTGGCGGCACGCGGGAAGTTGCGGTAGGCATTGCTCTGGTAGGGTGGGTTAGCCGAAGGCGTAACCCACCACTCCTCTCGATGCAGATACAGACGTGGTGGGTTACGCTTCGCTAACCCACCCTACGACCTGGCGAGCCACGCCAGCACGCCCCTGCCCGCGGCGGCTCCCGTCGCGAACGAGGCCTGCAGCAGATAGCCGCCGGTCGGCGCCTCCCAGTCCAGCATCTCGCCGGCGGCGAACACGCCGGGCAATTTTCGCAGCATGAAGCTGCCGTCGAGCTCATCGAAGGTGATCCCGCCCGCAGTCGAGATCGCGCGATCGATCGGGGCAACGCCGGTGAGCTGAACCGGAATGGCGTTGATCAGATGCGCAAGCTCGGCGGGCGAGAACGCGGCCAGTGGCCGGCCGGACACGATGGCGGCCTCCTGCATCAGACCGATTCCGACCGGCGACAATTGCGCCGCCTTGCGCAGGAAGTTCCCGAGCGATTGCTTGCCGCGCGTGCCTGATAGCCGCGTGGTCAGGGCGGCGGCGTCGAGGTCCGGCCGCAATGCGATCGAAAGCGTCGCCTGCCCGAGACTGAGCACCGCCTCCCGCAACTCCCCCGACAGCGCGTAGATCGCGCCGCCTTCGATGCCGCTACGCGTGATCATGGCTTCGCCCCGCACCGTATGCGCGCCGATCGTCAGCGCCACGCCCTTGAGCGGCTGGCCCTCGAAACGATCGCGGAACACATCGGACCAGGCGACCGTGAAGCCGGAATTGGCTGGCCGGAGCTTTGAGATGGCAACGCCCTTCGCGGCGAGGATGTCGGCCCAGCTGCCATCCGACCCCAGCCGCGGCCAGCTCGCGCCGCCGAGCGCGAGCACGGTGGCGTTGGCAGTGACGACCGCCACGCCATCGGGCGCTCGAAACACCAGCCGCCCCTCGTCATCCCAGCCGGTCCAGCGATGACGAAAGGCAAACCGCACGCCGCTCGCATCGAGCCGCCGGAGCCACGCGCGCAGCAAGGGCGAGGCCTTGAACGCTTTTGGAAACACCCGCCCGCTGGTGCCGACGAAGGTCGGCTCACCCAGGGCTTCGCTCCACGCGCGCAACGCCTCAGGCGAAAACGCCTCGATCGCCGCCTGCAGCTTCGGGGCCGCCTCGCGATAGCGCGCCATGAATTCCGACAGCGGTTCGCTGTGGGTGAGATTGAGCCCGCCGCGGCCGGCCATCAGGAATTTTCGGCCCGCGGACGGCATCGCGTCGTACACGGTGACGCGCGCGCCGCCCTGCGCCTGCACCTCCGCCGCCATCAGCCCGGCGGGACCGGCCCCGATGACGGCGACGTCGGTCAGAGCTTGATCCCCGCCCGCGCCGCGGCCTGCGCCACGTATTTCTGCGTCTGCTCGAACGCCCCGGTCAGCGCCTTGGCTTTCGACATGTCGCTGATCTCCGCGAAATGCGCGGCCACCGCGTCCGGCGTCCATTCGGTCTCCGGCAGGTTGATGCCCTCGCTCTCCACGATCTTGATCACCGCGAAGGAGCCAGCACCGGCGCCCATGATGGTACGGGTCGGAGCGTCTTCGCTGAGCATGTACTCGACCGCGGGCGTGATCGCGTTCGGCTTCATCAATTGCAGCGCCTGCGGCGGCAGCAGCTCTTCCGTCATGCGCGTCGCCGCCGTCGGCGAGATGATGTTGACGCGGATGTCGGACTTGCGGCCTTCCTCGGCGAGCACGTTCATCAGGCCGACCATGCCGGACTTGGCCGCGCCGTAATTGGCCTGGCCGAAATTGCCGTAGAGGCCGGAGGACGACGTCGTCAGCACGATGCGGCCGTAATTGCGGTCGCGCATGCCGGCCCAGGCCGCCTTGCAGCAATAGAAGGTGCCGACCAGATGCACGTCGAGCACTTTCTGGAAGTCGGCCGCTTCCATCTTGCCGAACGACTTGTCGCGCAAAATGCCGGCATTGGCGCACAAGAGATCGACGCTGCCCCATTCCTTGGTGGCGCGCTCGACCATGGCGGTGACCTGTTCGAAATTCGAGACGTCGGCGCCATCCGCCATCGCGGTGCCACCGGCTTTGCGGATTTCCTCGACCACGGTCTCGGCCGGCGACAGCGAGCCACCGGTGCCGTCACGCGCGCCGCCGAGATCGTTGACGACGACCTTGGCGCCGCGGCTGGCCAGTCCCAGCGCATGCGCACGCCCCAGACCATTGCCCGCGCCGGTGACGATGGCGACGCGTCCGTCGAACCTGATTGCCATGAGTGCTTTCCTACATGCTAGTCGTCATGGGCGGGCTCGACCCGGCCATCCATCAAATTGACAGGCTTTTGAGCAGCGATGGCTGGCCGGGTCAAGCCCGGCCGCCCTACGCGAAATAGATCAGACCCAGCCACTCCGCGACCAGCGCCGGCTTGTCCTCGCCTTCGATCTCCACGGTCACGTTGGTGCGGGACTGCAGCTCGTTGGGCTTGCGGAGCTTGGCTTCGGCCAGCACGAAACGGCCGCGGACGCGCTTGCCGGAACGCACCGGCGAGATGAAGCGCAGCTTGTCGAAACCGTAATTGACGCCCATCGTGGTCCCCGCGATCACGGGCATCACCTCATAGGACATGATCGACAGCAGCGACATCGTCAGGAAGCCGTGCGCGATGGTGGTGCCGAAGGCGGTCTCCTTCTTGGCCCGTTCAGGGTCGACATGGATAAACTGGTGATCCTCGATCACGTCGGCATAGGTGTCGATGCGCGGTTGATCGATCAGGTGCCACGACGATACGCCGATCTCCTTGCCGACCATGGCCTGATAGGCTTCCAAGGAAATCGGCGGCTTCTTCCAGACTTCGTTCATTTAGCAACTCCAAATGCCGTCATTCCGGGGCGCGCGAAGCGCGAGCCCGGAATCCATCGCGCCACGGCGTCTGTTGCAAGATGGATTCCGGGTTCGATGCTACGCATCGCCTCGGAATGACAAGCCTACTTAGGTCTCACTCCGTGTTTTCGGCAGTTCCGGAAAATCCTCCTCACGGAATTCCCGGCCGCGCAGCGGATCGTTGCGATCATCGTCGCGCTCCAGCCTGCGTAGCTGCACCCGGCGGATTTTTCCAGAGATCGTCTTCGGCAGCTCGGTGACGATTTCGAGGCGACGGATGCGCTTGAACGGGGCGAGCCGCGTGTGCAGGTGCTGGAAGATCGACAGCGCGGTCTCAGGCGTCCGCTCCGCGCCCGAGGTCAGCAGCACGAACGCCTTGGGGATCGCGAGCCGGATCGGATCCGGGCTCGGCACCACCGCGGCTTCTGCGACCAGCTCATGCTCGAGCAACACGCTCTCCAACTCGAACGGACTGATCCGGTAATCCGACGACTTGAACACGTCGTCGGAGCGGCCGACAAAAGTAAGATAGCCCTCGTCGTCTTCGAACACGACATCGCCGCTGCGATAGAGCTCGCCTTCGGCGCCGGAGAGCTTGCCGTCGTCGCTCTGATAGCCCTGCATCAGCCCGGCGGGGCGCTCGGCGCCGAGCACCAGTGTAACTTCGCCTTCCCTGGCGGGATGGCCGTCAGCATCGCTGATCTGCACGCGATAGCCCGGCAGCGGCCGGCCCATCGAGCCGATCTTGATCTTCTGGCCCGGCGAGTTGCCGGCGAGCGCGGTGGTTTCGGTCTGGCCGTAGCCGTCGCGGATGGTGAGCCCCCAGGCGGCCTGCACCTGGTCGATCACTTCCGGGTTGAGCGGCTCGCCGGCGCCGCAGACCTCGCGCAAGCTCACCTTGAAGGAGGCAAGGTTCTCCTGGATGAACAGCCTCCACACCGTCGGCGGCGCGCACAGCGTGGTGACGCCGCAGCGGCCGATGGTGGCGAGCAGGCCCTTAGCATCGAAGCGCGGCTGGTTGACCACGAACACGGTGGCGCCCGCATTCCACGGCGCGAAGAAGCAGCTCCAGGCATGCTTGGCCCAGCCGGGCGAGGAAATGTTGAGATGGACGTCACCGGGCTTCAGCCCGATCCAGTACATGGTCGACAGATGGCCGACCGGATAGCTGCGCTGGCTGTGCCGGACGAGTTTTGGTTTTGCCGTGGTCCCCGAGGTAAAGTAGAGCAGCATCGGATCGTCGGCATTAGTCGGGCCGTCGGCGCTAAAACTCTCCGGGGCCTTTGCGGCCTCATCATAGGAGAGCCATCCGTCGTGAGCCGTGCCGACCACGATGCGAACGATGTTCTCGGCACCAAGGTTTGCGAACTTCGCGACCTGATCCTCGGCGGCGATCACCGCCTTGGCCTTGCCGCGATCGAGGCGATCGCGCAGCTCGTCCGCGGTGAGCAGCGTGGTCGCGGGGATCACGACGACGCCGAGCTTCATCGCCGCCAGCATCGTCTCCCACAGCGGAACCACATTGCCGAGCAGCAGCAGAAGATGATCGCCGCGGTTCAGGCCCTGCGCGCGGAGGAAGTTCGCCACCTGGTTCGAGCGCTTCGAGAGCGCCGCGAAGGACAGTTTTGTCTGCCGGTCCTGCGCGGCGTCGACGATCCAGAGCGCGGGCCGGTCCTTGGCTTCGGCGTCCTTCGCCAGCTCGTCGAACCAGTCGAGCGCCCAGTTGAAGGGCACCGGATCCGGCCAGCGGAAGCCTTTAACCGCTGTCTCGTAGTCCGTGCGGTGCTTGAGCAGAAACGCGCGCGCGTCCTGAAATGTCGTCATGTTCCGGGCCCGTCGAAATGATCTTCGAACGTAACCCGGATGGAGCGAAGCGCAATCCGGGGCCGGCTACGCCATTGGAAGCAGCTGACCCGGATTTCGCTTCGCTCCATCCGGGCAACGAAGCCTCGCTATTTTCCAGCGAGGCTGCGAACGTGCTTGATAATTCCGGAAAAATCCACCCCACCTTGCCCGGCTGCGTCGAAAGACTGATAGATCTCCTGCGCATGCTTGCCGAGCGGGGTGGCCGCGCCCGCAGCCTTCGCGGCGTCCTGCGCCAGCGTCAGATCCTTCACCATCAGCGCCGAGGCAAAGCCCGGCTTGTAGTCGTTGTTCGCGGGCGAAGTCGGCACCGGACCCGGCACCGGGCAATAGGTCGTCAGCGACCAGCACTGGCCGGACGAGGTCGAGGCAACGTCGAACAGCGCCTGATGCGAGAGCCCGAGCTTCTCGCCGAGTGCGAAAGCTTCGCTCACCGCGATCATGGAAATGCCGAGGATCATGTTGTTGCAGATCTTGGCCGCCTGCCCTGCGCCGGCGCCGCCGCAATGCACGATCTTCTTGCCCATGTTCTCCAGCACGGGCTTTGCCGCCGCGAATGCACTCTCCTCGCCGCCGCACATGAAGGTGAGCGTCGCGCCCTTGGCGCCGCCGGTGCCGCCGGAGACCGGCGCATCCACCGAGAGCACGCCGTGCTTGCCGGCGAGCGCATGCGCCTGCCTCGCACTCTCGACGTCGATGGTGGAGCTATCGATGACCAGCGCACCCTTGGTCATCGCGGGAAGGATTTCGTTCCAGACGCCGAGCACATGCTTGCCGGCCGGGAGCATGGTGACGACGACATCGGCGCCCTTCACCGCGCCCGCGGCGCTGTCAGCGATGCCGGCGCCGTCGGCCTTGGCCTGATTGCGCGAGGCTTCGACGAGGTCGAACGCGACCACCTTGTGGCCAGCCTTGACGAGGTTGGCCGCCATCGGGCCGCCCATGTTGCCCAGACCAATGAATGCGATCGTGGCCATTGTCGTTTCCTCCGCTTCAATCGTTGATTAGTTGAACTTCAGCTCGTCGGCGCCGATCTCGGCGAGATACGGCGCAAGCATCTCTGGCGTCACATCCTCGATCCGCGGCGGCGACCAGATCGGATTGCGGTCCTTGTCGATCACGGCCGCGCGCACGCCCTCGCGAAAATCATCGCTGCGGAACACCTCGAGCGCGGCACGGTATTCGCGCACCAGGCATTCCTCCAGGCTCGACGCGGTGCGCGCCAGTCGCAACAATTTCAGCGTCACCACCATGCCGCGCGGCGATTTTTCGTTGAGCGTCTTCAGCGTCGCCAGCGCGAACTCCGAGCCGTCACGTTTCAGAGCGGCAAAGATATCTTCCATCCGGTCGAAGCCGAACAATGCGTCGATAGCAGGCTCTTTTGCCGCGACCGGTCCCGCGGTCTCGGCCGTCGCAAAGCCGTTGATGAGCTTGCCAATATCGGCCGCAGTTACGCCTGGACGAACCTTGGTCAGCGCCTCGCGCAGCTCCGGCCATTTGGCCGTCGGCACCACGGCGTCGGCGAATTTGGCGTGGATCGCGTCGGGCCCGTTCATGGTCTGGCCGGTCAGGCCGAAGTAAGTGCCGATCTCGCCCGGCGAGCGCGACAACAGAAAGGTGCCGCCGACGTCAGGGAAGAAGCCGAGCCCGACCTCGGGCATCGCGAGCTTGGTGCGATCGGTGACGATGCGATGGCTGGCATGGGCGGAAAGCCCGACGCCGCCGCCCATCACGATGCCGTCCATGAAGGCAATATATGGCTTTGGGAATTTCTTGATCCGAGCGTTTAGGATATATTCCTCGCGCCAGAGGATCTTGCCGAGGTCGCCGTTGACCTTCGAACTCTCCCAGAGCGTGCGGATGTCGCCGCCGGCACAGAGGCCGCGCTCCCCGGCACCTTCCAGCACGATCACGGCGACGGCGGAATCGGCCTCGAAGCGATCGAGCGCCTTGTCGATGTCGCGAAACATCTCCAGCGTGACGGCGTTGATGGCCTTGGGACGATTGAGCCTGATCACCCCGGCCGCGCCCTCGACGCGCGCGACCAGATCGCCCTCTTCCACCGAACTCATCGCGCGCCCTCGATCAGTTTGCGCGCCACGATGAGCCGCATGATTTCATTGGTGCCTTCGAGGATCTGGTGCACGCGCAGATCGCGCACGATCTTCTCGATCCCATATTCGCTCAAGTACCCGTAGCCGCCGTGAAGCTGCAGCGCACGGTTGGCGACCTCGAAGCCGACATCGGTGCCGAAGCGTTTTGCCATCGCGCATAGCATGGTGGCATCGGGGTCCTTCCGGTCCAACGCCGCGGCGGCGCGCCACAGGAAGGTGCGCGCGGCCTCGAGCTCGATCGCCATGTCGGCGAGACGGAATTGCAGCGCCTGGAATTCGTCGAGACGCTTTCCGAAGGCCTTGCGCTCCTTCATGTAGGCGCGCGCCTTGTCGAGCGCGGTTTGCGCGCCGCCCAGCGAGCACGCGGTGATGTTGAGGCGGCCCCCATCGAGACCGGCCATCGCGATCTTGAAGCCGATGCCCTCCTCGCCGAGGCGGTTGGTAACAGGCACGCGGGCGTTCTCGAACATCACGGCGCGGGTCGGCTGCGCGTTCCAGCCCATCTTGCGCTCATTGGCGCCGAAGGAGACGCCCGGCGTCTTGCCGTCGATGACGAGGGTCGAGATGCCGCCGGGGCCATCGCCGCCGGTGCGCACCATCGCGACCAGCAGATCAGTACCGCCGGCACCGGAGATGAACTGCTTCTGGCCGTTGAGAACGTAGTGATCGCCATCGCGCACCGCGCGGGTGCGGAGCGCCGCGGCATCCGAGCCGGCGCCCGGCTCGGTCAGGCAGTAGCTGGCGATCAGCTCCATCGAGCAGAGCTTTGGCAGCCATGTATGGCGCTGGGTGTCGCTGCCGAAGGCATCGATCATCCAGCTCGCCATGTTGTGGATCGAGATGAAGGCGGAGGTGGTCGGGCAGCCCGTCGCCAACGCCTCGAAGATCAGCGCCGCGTCGAACCGCGTCATCGCGGATCCCCCGACATCCTCACGGATGTAGATGCCGCCCATGCCGAGCGTGGCGGCCTCGCGCATCACGTCGACGGGGAAGTGCTTCTCCTCGTCCCAGCGCAGCGCGTGCGGCGCGATCTTCTCCGCCGCAAACGCCAACGCCATGTCGCGAACCGCGATCTGATCCTCGTTCAGAGCGAACTGCATGCTGCCGTTACCCTCTTGCCCCATCGTCATTGCGAGCGCAGCGACGTGTCCGCCGAAGCCTTTGGCGAAGGCGGAAGCAATCCAGGCTGCCTCCGCGGAAAGACTCTGGATTACTTCGTCGCTACGCTCCTCGCAATGACGGGCTGGGCAACAGCCCTACTTCATCAGCGGGATCGAGAACTCCGCACCTTCCTTGACGCCGGACGGCCAGCGCGAGGTCACCGTCTTGGTCTTGGTGTAGAAGCGGACCGAGTCCGGACCGTGCTGGTTGAGATCGCCAAAACCCGACTTCTTCCAGCCGCCGAAGGTGTAATAGGCAATCGGCACCGGGATCGGCACGTTGATGCCGACCATGCCGACATTGACCTTGGCTGCGAAGTCGCGGGCGGCGTCGCCGTCGCGGGTGAAGATGGCAACGCCGTTGCCGTAGTCATGCTCGGACGGCAGCGCCAGCGCTTCCTTGTAATCGTGCGCGCGCACGACCGAGAGCACCGGGCCGAAGATCTCTTCCTTGTAGATCCGCATATCCTTGGTGACGTTGTCGAACAGCGAGCCGCCGAGATAGAAGCCGTTCTCGTAGCCCTGCATCTTGAAGCCGCGGCCATCGACGGCGAGCGTCGCGCCTTCCTTGATGCCGATGTCGATGTAGCCCTTGACCTTCTCGACCGCCTCGCGCGTCACCAGCGGGCCGTAATCGGCGGACGGATCGATCGAGGTGCCGATCTTGAGCGACTCGACGCGCGGGATCAGCTTTTCCATGAGACGGTCGGCAGTGGACTTGCCGACGGGGACCGCGACGGAGACAGCCATGCAGCGCTCGCCGGCCGAGCCGTAGCCGGCGCCGATCAGCGCGTCGACCGCCTGGTCCATGTCGGCGTCCGGCATGATGATGGCGTGGTTCTTGGCGCCGCCGAAACACTGGCAGCGCTTGCCCGTTTGAGCTGCGCGCTCATAGATGTACTGCGCGATCGGGGTGGAGCCGACGAAGCCTACAGCCTTGATATCGGGGTCGTCGAGGATGGCGTCTACCGCCTCCTTGTCGCCGTTGACGACGTTGAGGATGCCGGCCGGCAGGCCGGCCTCGATCATGAGTTCGGCGAGCAGCATCGGCACGCCGGGATCGCGCTCGGAGGGCTTGAGGATGAAGGCGTTGCCGCAGGCGATCGCGGGCGCGAACTTCCACATCGGGATCATCGCCGGGAAATTGAACGGCGTGATGCCGGCGACGACACCGAGTGCCTGGCGCATCGAATAGATGTCGATGCCGGGGCCGGCGCCTTCGGTGTATTCGCCCTTCATCAGATGCGGGATGCCGCAGGCGAACTCGGCGACCTCGAGGCCGCGCTGGATGTCGCCCTTGGCGTCCGGCACAGTCTTGCCGTGCTCGCGGGCGAGCAGCTCGGCCAGCTTGTCGTAGTCGCGCTGAACCAGCTCGACGAATTTCATCATGACGCGGGCGCGGCGCTGCGGGTTGGTCGCGGCCCATTCGGGCTGTGCTGCGCGGGCGTTCTCGACGGCGGCCCGGACCTCGGCCTTGGACGCCAGCGCCACCTTGGCCTGGACGTCACCGGTCATCGGCTCGAAAACGTCGGCGGTGCGGCCCGAAGTGCCCTTTACTTCCTTGCCACCGATGAAATGTCCGACTGAACGCATGGAATGATCTCCTTGAGGCCGAGCTTGAACGCTTTGACAAATCCTATCGACCTGCATTTTATAGGATTCAAGTCTGAGATAATGCACCATAGATGTGCGAAAATGCTGGATCAAGGCGCTATCGATTGGGACGACTTTCGCTTCGTGCTGGCCATCGTGCGGGGCGGCTCGGTTTCGGCTGCGGCAAAACAGCTCGGGGTCGACCATGCCACGGTGATCCGCCGCGTCGACCGGCTGGAGAAGCACCTCTCGGCCAAGCTGTTCGACCGGCGCAAGACCGGCTACCTCCTCACCGAGGCCGGCCAGCGCGTCGCCGATAGCGCGGAAGCGATGGAATCGACCATCGTTGCCAACCAGGAGCAGGTCGGCGGCTCCGTGGCGCGGCTGACGGGGACGGTGCGGATCGGCGCGCCCGACGGGTTCGGCACGGCCTTCCTGGCGCCGCGGCTGGCCCCCTTCGCCGACCGGTATCCCGATCTCGATCTGCAACTTGTGGCCACCGCGCGGCTGTTCAGTCTCTCCAAGCGCGAGGCCGATATCGCCATCAGCCTGACCATGCCGAAGGAAGGCCGCATTGTCGGCCGCAAGCTGCTCGACTACCGCCTCGGCCTCTATGCCGCACCTGGCTATCTCGATCGCTTCCCCGCGATCACCTCGCGGCAGGATCTGCCGCAACACCGCTTCGTCGGCTACATCGAAGAGCTCTTGTTCACGCCGGAACTCGATTATCTGCCGCAGGTGTCGCCGCGGATTTCGGCGCGCTTCCGCAGCGCCAATCTGATCGCACAGCTCAATGCCACGCTGTCGGGCTTCGGCATCGCGGTGCTGCCGCACTTCATGGCGAGCGATTATCCGCAACTCGTTCCGGTGTTGCCCGAGGAGATCTCGATCACGCGGACATTCTGGATGCTGATGCACGCCGACAGCAAGGATCTGGCGCGGATCAGGGCGGTGGCCGATTACATCGGGGAGATCGTGGAGCGCGAGCGAGCGCTGTTTGCCGGACGCACTTCGTAGGGTGGGTTAGCCGAAGGCGTAACCCACCACGCCTGCCTCCGCGGAAATCGAAGAGGTGGACTACGCTTCGCTAATCCACCCTACGCATTCAACGGCACCTCGGCTAGCTCTTCGCCTTCTTTGGCGCAGCAGCCTTCGGCTCGCGCTTCACGCCCTCCAGCGCACTGTCCCTGCCCACCTTCAACACCTCGTCGGAGAGCTCGCTCGACCCTGCAATGCGCGCCAGCAGCATGGTGCCGGCCATCGTCGCCAGCGTCGCAACCGCCTGCTTGCGTGCGGCCTTGCGCGGCATGTTCGGAATGTTGTCCGCCAGCACGTCGATCATCTCGTCGAGCTTGCCGGCAAAGGCCTTTCGCGCCTTCGGGCTCTCGCGGGCAATCTCGGCACCGAGCGCCGGGATCGAGCAGCCATGGCCGGGATTGTCGCGATGCAACGCCGACAGGTAGGCCTCCGCGATCATCGCCAGCCGCTTGTCCGGCGAAACCTCGTCGGTGATCTTGCGCCAGTGTTCCATCGAGCGGTCCATCGCGTAACCGAACGCCTCGATCACCAGCGCCTCGCGGGAATCGAAATGCGCGTAGAAGCCGCCATGGGTCAGGCCCGCCTCCTTCATGAGGTCGGCCACGCCGATGCCATGGGCGCCCTTTTCGCGCAGCCGCACAGAGGCCCTCTTCACGATACGGTCGTGGGTTTCCTGCTTGTGTTCCCGGGAGTAGCGCATGCGGTTCTCATTGAATGTCGATGGTCATCTCATAACACGCAAATGACGAAAAGGGTGCATTAATTCATGTTAAGTTGCTTCCGATCATGGAAAACGTCGCGGTTGCGTGCACCGCAAGGGCGCCCTTGCCGTCCCGGACGAAGCCTTCGGCGTAGCTGGTCTGCCGCCCCAGCTTGATCACCTTGCCTTCGGCCGAGATCAGGCCTGAGCGAACCGAGAGCGGACGCAGGAAGGTCATTTTCAGGTCGAGCGTCACGGAGCTCTGCCCGGCTTCCAACCGGGTCGAGATCGCGCATCCCATCGCGGTATCGAGCAGCGCAGCTGCTGTCGCGCCGTGGATGAGGCCAATGGTATTTTCGAGATCCTCGCGCGGCTCCAGTTCCATGACGATCCGGCCCGGCTCGACCACCCCCACCGTGAAGCCGATCAGTTTTGCAAAAGGCGGCGGCGGCAGCCGGCCATCGCGAATGCCCAGCATGGCGTCCATGCCCGACAGGCCCATCGCTACTTTCGCGACCGGCGCCGGCACCTGCCAGTCCACCACGCGCTCGCGACGCTGTGCGGGCGAAAACAGATCGAGTTGGTCGGGTTCAGTCATGGGATCCCTTTTGTATGTTACTCGTCATACTATGCCACGGACTTCGCCCTTGCAACTCGCCCCACCCCGCTTGACAACAAGGACGTTTCGGCCCGGAAGTGGCACCGACCCGCGCGCCTCGCGCCTGTCCACGAAACCTTCGAGATGCCACGATGGAAATGCTCACCCCCCACTGCGGCGTGACGCGCGATACGCGCGGCGTCGTTCATGTCGCGATCTGCAACGCCGGCCCGCTCAATATTCTCGGCTCGCCGGTGATCGACGACGTGCGCGAAGGCCTGCAGCAGCTCAGCTCGGACCGCAGCATCCGCGTCGTGGTGCTGCGCGGCCATAGCGAGAGGAGCATGATCGGGGGCGCCGACATCAAGGAGATGGCCAAGCTCGACCAACGATCGGCCGAAGCCTTCATCAGCCGCCTGCGCGACCTCTGCGAGGCCGTGCGCGCCTTCCCCGCCCCGGTGATCGCGCGCATGCCCGGCTGGTGCCTCGGCGGCGGCCTCGAAGTCGCCGCCGCCTGCGATTTCCGGATTGCCGCGCATGATGCGCATTTCGGCATGCCGGAGGTTCGCGTCGGCATCCCCTCGGTGATCCACGCAGCGCTGTTGCCCCGTCTGATCGGCTGGGCCCGCGCGCGCTGGCTGGTGATGACGGCGGAGAATATCGACGCGCCGACGGCGTTCGCCTGGGGCCTGGTCGACAAGGTGGCGCCCGAAGACGGCCTGGATGCGGAGATCGAGCACTTGGTGAAAGCATTGCTCGAATGCGGCCCCGAAGCGCTGCGCTCGCAGAAGGCGCTGCTGCGGCAGTGGGAGGAACTGCCGCTGACGGAGTCGGTGAACCTCAGCGTCAAGGTGTTCGGCGAGTCGTTCCTGACGGACGAGCCGACGCGGCTGATGCAGGCGTTTGTGAACAGGAAACGGTAGGATGCAGGCTTCGGTGCCCCGGACGCAGCGCAGCGCCGCTTTGGCGGTGCGCTGCTGAGCCGGGGCCCACGCACCAACGAGGCCGGCGCGACTCTGGGTCCCGGCTCTGCGACGCGACGTTGCTCGCCGCGCCGCGTCCGGGACACGGATGAGGAAACAGCGCCGCAACAAATCTCATCCGACCCACGACATTTTCTCATCCCTGCCACGGTTGCATTTTTTGCGCCGCATCATATGATGATCATAATCCTACACATCACCTCCAGGGAGCCCCATCATGGCCGAAGCCGCCGATCCCGTCGTCATCCTCTCCGCCGCCCGCACCCCGCTCGGCCGCTTCATGGGCGAGCTCTCGCCGCTCCCCGCCCACAAGCTCGGATCGCATGTGATCGGCGCGGCGCTGGAGCGCGCAAAACTTGAACCCGAGAAAGTCGACGAGGTCTTCATGGGCTGTGTGCTGCCGGCCGGACAGGGCCAGGCACCCGCCCGCCAGGCGGCGCGCGCGGCCGGGCTGCCCGATGCCACCGGCGCGACCACGGTCAACAAGGTCTGCGGCTCCGGCATGAAGGCGACCATGCTCGCGCACGACATCATTCGCGCCGGCTCGGCCGAGATCGTCGTCTCCGGCGGCATGGAAAGCATGAGCAATGCGCCCTATCTGCTCGCCAAGGCGCGCGGCGGCTATCGCGTCGGCCATGACCGCATCATCGACCACATGATGATGGACGGGCTGGAGGATGCCTACGAGACCGGTCGTTCGATGGGCGATTTCGGCGAGGCCACCGCGGAGACGTACCAGTTCACCCGCAAGGACCAGGACGCCTATGCCATGGAGACGCTCAGCCGCGCCCGCAAGGCTGTCGAGGGCGGCGCGTTCAAGGTCGAGATTGCGCCGATCACGCTCGCGGAAAAGGCCGGTCCCCGCATCGTCGCCAATGATGAGCATCCATTGAAGGTCGATCCGGCGAAGATCCCGGGCCTGAAGCCGGCATTCCGCGCCAACGGCACCATCACGCCGGCCGCGTCCTCCGCCAATGCCGACGGCGCCGCCGCGCTGGTGCTGACGAAGCGGTCGCTCGCCGATCGGGGCGGCCTGCCCGTTCTCGCGGAGATCAAGGGCCACGCCACCCACAGCCAGGAGCCGCAATGGTTCACCACGGCGCCGATCCCGGCGATCCGCAAGCTGCTCGACAAGGTCGGCTGGGCTGCCTCCGATGTCGACCTGTTCGAGATCAACGAGGCCTTTGCCGTGGTGGCGATGGCGGCGCAGCGTGACCTCGGCATTCCCCGCGACAAGCTGAACGTCAATGGCGGCGCCTGCGCGCTCGGCCATCCCATCGGGGCCACCGGGGCGCGACTGATCGTGACGCTGCTGCATGCGCTCGAGGCCCAGAATCTCAAACGCGGTATCGCGGCCCTCTGCATCGGCGGCGGCGAAGCCACGGCGATCGCGGTGGAGCGGCTGGCGCGCTGAGCGCGGGTGTCCGAAATTAAGGGAAGTCTGTCATTTCAGACTTCTCCTTCCTGTGCCAGACTGCAACGATGACGCGGGTCCCTCGGGGCTCGCCACCCACATTGAGGCCCAATGATCTCGAACTGGCTCGCGGCAGCATTGTCCCGCCGCAACATCCATTACGGCTGGGTGATGGTCGGCGTGACCTTCCTTGCCGCGCTGATCAGCGCCGGCACGGTCGGCGCGCCCGGCGTGTTCATCGTTCCGCTTCAGAAGGAGTTCGGCTGGAGCACGGCGGAGATCTCTTCCGCGCTGTCGATCCGTTTCATCCTGTTCGGACTGATGGCGCCATTCGCGGCCGCCCTGCTCAACCGCTACGGGCTGCGCAACGTCACGCTGGCGGCACAGCTGATCGTGGTCTCGGCGCTGGTCGCATCGCTCGGCATGACTCAGGTCTGGCAGCTCGTCGCCCTCTGGGGCGTGGTGATCGGCATCGGCACCGGCATGACCGCGCTGGTGCTCGGCGCAACCATTGCCACGCGCTGGTTCGCGGCACGGCGCGGCCTCGTCGTCGGCATCATGACCGCGAGCGTCGCCACCGGCCAGCTCGTGTTCCTGCCGCTGCTCGCAAGCCTCACCGAACGCTACGGCTGGCGGCTGGCGCTCGGCTTCGTCTGCATCATGCTCGGCGTCTCTGCGCTGGCCGTCCTGCTTGCGATGCGCGACCGGCCGAGCGATCTCGGCCTGCGCCCGTACGGCGACGAAGGCACCGAGCCCCTGCCCGCCCCGCCCGTGAGCCACGGCTCGATCACGGGCGTGGCGCTCGGCACGCTGCGCGATGCCTCGAAGTCGACTGCATTCTGGATCCTGTTTGCGACCTTCTTCGTCTGCGGCGCTTCCACCAACGGCCTCGTCCAGGTTCACCTGATCCCGATGTGCCTCGATTTCGGCATCCCGCAGGTGCAGGCCGCGAGCCTGCTCGCAGCCATGGGCATCTTCGACTTCTTCGGCACCATCATGTCGGGCTGGCTGTCGGACCGCTACGACAATCGCTATCTCTTGTTCTGGTACTACGGCCTGCGCGGGCTCTCGCTGATCTTCCTGCCGTTCAGCGACTTCTCGTTCTATGGCCTTTCGATCTTCGCGATGTTCTACGGCCTCGACTGGATCGCGACGGTGCCGCCGACGGTGCGTCTCACCGCGCAGAAATTCGGGCCCGAGCGCGCCAATCTGGTGTTCGGCTGGATCTTTGCCGGCCATCAGCTCGGCGCCGGCACCGCGGCGTTCGGCGCTGGTCTCTCGCGGACGGTCTATGAGAGCTACCTGCCCGCGTTCTTCATCGCCGGCGCGCTCTGCGTGTTCGCCTCGCTGATCGTGCTGGCGCTGTCGCGGCAACCGAAACTACAGCCGGCGGCGGCCTCAGCCTAGTACCGGATCGTGGTGGTGACGCCGAACACCGCGGCGTCACCGATCCTGGAAATACCGCTCGGATCGTTCGGATTCGCGATGCCGCCGGAGGGACGGAACACATATTGAAAGTAAGGCGCGATCAGCCAGCCCGGCTTGATGTGCGCCTCGTAGATCATCTCGATCAGCGTCTCGTTGCTGCGCACCGGGCTTCGGATGCCGGTGAAGGCCTGCGTGTCGACGTCGAGATTGCGCGCGCTGTTCGAGATCCGCATGTAAGCCATGGCCACGCCGAAGCGGTCGAGCGGGCGGCCCGGCGTGAAGCCGACGAAGCCGATGCCGCCGTCCATATAGAGGTCGATCAGATTGCGATCCGGCGGGCTGTAGGCGATGCGGCCGAACGCGGTGATGCCGGGGAGCGAGGCCGACGTGCTGGTCTCGGTGACCTCAGGCGGACGATACAGCACCTGCTCGATCACGGCGAAGATGCCGTAATTGCCGTTGAGCCTTGCGGGAATGCCGCTGCCGCCGGGATCGGCGATCGACATCCCCTCCGCCGTCAAGCGCTGGCTGTCGAACGAGCCGTAATGCTTCCACGCGCCCGGCGTGAAATTGCCGGCGAGCCGACGGCCGCCGATATCGATGTCGTAGTTGAAGCGGACCTGCCCGATCACCCACGGCGGATCGTTGACGCGGAATGCCAGGCCATGATGATCGCGCAGCTGAGGATCGACATCGCCGGAGCCGGACGGATCGCCGTTGAACACCGCACCATACGCGGTGATCTTGTCGGTCAGTGCGGCCTTGATGCGAATGCCGGGCACCGCGATCGGCGGCGCCGGGCCGCCGGCCGGAAGGTTGGACGCCTTGATCGCGGGCCAGCCGAAGGTGCCGTTGACGAAGAGGTCGTCGGTCTGGCTGTCGAAGAACTCGACATCGGCGGCCTGCTGGCCGGCCCTGATGTTCAGGCGGTCATTGAAAAAGCTCTGCTCGAAATAGGCGTTGTAGAGCCGCTGGTCCGGCAGCGCCTCGATCTCGCTGATGGTGGCGAGGTTCATCACGTAGTTGCGGCTGAGCCCCTGGCCGTAGATGACGAGAGCATTGGCGTAAAAGCGGCCGCCGGTCCAGCCGACCAGTCTGTCGAGATCGGCATCGACCGACAGATCGAGCCGGCCGAAATGGATGGCGCCACGCTTCACGCCGCCGGCGGCGTTGGCGATATTGTCTGCGATATAGGTGGCGCCGAAATTCAGGCCCTTGCTGGCAAGGCCGTCGTGCCATTCGTTGAACCATTTGGGAAACAGCCATGCGGCCGCGCTTTCGTCCTTGGCACCGGCGAGCGCGCTCGTCGCCGTGCAGGCCAGGGCGATCGCGGCCGCCACGGATATTTGGGTCCCCCAACTCACGATCGACACACGCTACTTGAAGATACCGGTGCGCCGCATGAAGAGATAGGCCGCAGTAACCGAGCAGGCCATCAGCACTGCCGCCCACAAAAATCCGCTTTCGACCTCGGTCAGCGGCAGGCCCTTGGTGTTCATGCCGAAGATGCCGGTGACCAGCGTCGGCGGCAGCAACAGCGAGGTCACGATCGAGAGGGTGTGGAGATGGCGGTTGCTCTCCTCCTCGTTCTTGAAGCGCAGCTCTTCCTCGAGCAGGCGGCTGCGCTCGCGCAGCTCGACGATGTCGTGATCGAGGCCATCGAGCCGCTGCGCAAGCTTGCCGGCCTGGATCCGCAACGCCGGCGACAAATGATCGGTGTTCTTCTGATCGAGACGGTGAAACAGCGTGCGCAATCCGGTGAGCTGCCGATGCAGCCGCACGCAGGTGCGGCGGAGCCGGCCGAGATTGCGGCGCATCTCGGGCCTCGCGTCATCGGCGAGGATGCGCTCCTCGATATCGTCGATCTCCTGGCCGAGCTTGTCGGCCATCCGGTCCAGCGTGTCCGCGACCTCGTCGACGATCTTTTCGAGCAGATGAGCGACGTTGTCGACGCGGTAGCCGCCTTCGAGCACCCGCCGCGTGGCGTCCGCCGAGCACAGCGCCTGATGGCGGCCAGAGACCAGCAGCCGCTCGGTCATGGCGAAGCGCAGGAACGCGGTCTCCTCCGTCGCGCTGTCGATCTCGCGCACGAGATCGGAGAACACACCATAGACGCAATGGTCGATGACGTGAAGCTGCTGGAAGGTGTCGCTCGACAGCAGCAGTTCGCGTGCAAGCGCCGGCAGCTGCGACGCCGCGATCCAGGGCCGCGCCCGCGCGTCGGTCAGGTTGAAATGCAGCCAGAGCCGGCCGTCATGGCTGAACTCGATCGGCTGGTCGACCGGCAGCGCCTCGGCACTGCCGTCGCTGTGCAGGCGGAAGGCCCAGACCAGGCCGGGAATGGCGGGTTCGGCGTTCGATAATGCGCTGGCAAGCTTTGCCGGCTCAGCCATGGATAGCCCCAACCGTCAACAACTGCCCCGTTTCGGAAGATGGCTGACGGCATCTTCCGGACCCCACGCGGGTACTCAATTACGCCAGTGTTACAGTTTGATGATGCCGCCCTATTCCGCCGCCAGCCCGGTCGCGGCCGCCTCGGCTTGCCTGATGTAGTCATGGACGACGCGGCCGAACGGCAGCGTCAGATCGGCAATGTAATGATGCGCGCCGAGGCAGCGGCGGACCGGGAAATCGGCGACCGGCGCGTTGACATGAGGCACCAGGTGCAGCCGGCCCGGCCCCATCCAGGAGCCCTTCGGCACGATGTCGACGAGGTTGATCGCGACCAGCTGGCAGACCTCGAGACGACCGTCGACGCCCGGGATCATCTTCAGATTGATCTGCGTCTTCGACAGCGTGGCGCGGGTGAGGTCGCCGTTGCCGGCCATGCTCTCGTGCTTGTAGCCCATGGTGCCCATGGCGACGAGCTGGCCGGCATATTCCAGCGTGCCCGTCAGCGTGTCCTTGACGATTTCGAGCTTGGGATGGGCGTATTTCTTGGGAAAGCCCCAGATCTCGCGGCCGGCGGCGATCGGCGGATCGTCGTCGAGATACATCTGCGAGACGAAGTTGACGTCCTCGCCGTTGAGGCGCGCGGGAATGACGAGGCCGGATTCGGTATAGCTGCCGAAGCCGGAGGAGTCAGGCATCTTGATCCACTCGTAATGCGCGATCGGCTGGTCGATCGGCTGCAACGGCTCAGGCAGGCCGGCACGGATCAGCTCCGGGTCGGTCTCGTAGGTGATGACGAGGAATTCGCGGTTGACGAACCGATACGGACCGGCCGGATAGCTCGGCCCCGCCGCGGGCATGGACGGAAGTCTCAGCACGTCTTCGCTTCGCATCGCTGGTCTCCTGTGTTCCTGATCGGCGGCAATTGCTAGCGATCCTCATTGACTGCGATGTGAAGCTTTTCCGTCGGGCGCACGACCCCTGCCGTTGCAGCGTGGTCGGTCTGCGTTGCCGGCGATGCATCGGCGCCGCCTTGTCATCACGCCGTCACCACGTGACGCAATCGTCTGGCGCAAGCAGGAGGCATCGCCATGGACGCCCGCACGTCGCAACCGACATATCAGAGCCATCAGGCGCCCTCGCGGGGCTGGCGGCCCGAGCGCTGCGATCGCGTCGCGCTGGTGCTGCAGGGCGGCGGCGCGCTCGGCGCCTACCAGGCCGGTGTCTACCAGGCGCTGCACGAGGCCGGCATCGAGCCGGACTGGGTCTGCGGTGTCTCGATCGGCGCGATCAACTCCGCCATCATCGCCGGCAACAAGCCGGAAAAGCGGCTCGAGGCGCTGCGCATCTTCTGGGAGCGCATCACCAACCGCAAGATCTGGCACTACACCCCCGACGGCGACGTCTTCCGCCAGTGGCGCAATCTCACCAGCGCCTGGATGACCTCGGCGATGGGCCAGCCCGGATTCTTCACCCCGCACCAAATGAATCCCTGGTTCAGCCCGGTCGGCGCGCGCACCGCGACCAGCTATTACGACACGATGCCGCTGAAGGAGAGCCTGCTCGAGCTGGTCGACTTCGATCTCATCAACGAGAAGAGGGTCCGCTTCGCGGTCGGCGCGGTCAACGTGCTCTCGGGCAATTTCATCTATTTCGACAATTCCCATGACGAGATCGAGCCGGAGCACATCATGGCCTCCGGCGCCCTGCCCCCGGCGCTGCCGATGGTGCGGATCGGCACCGATCATTTCTGGGACGGCGGCATCGTCTCCAACACGCCGCTGCAACACCTGCTCGACCAGGAGGATGCGCTCAATTCGCTGGTGTTTCAGGTCGACCTGTTCAGCGCGCGCGGCGTGCTGCCGCGCTCGATCCAGGACGTGATGGCTCGCCACAAGGACATCATGTATTCCTCGCGCACGCGCCACAACACCGACGTCTATCGCCGCACCCACAATCTCAAGGTCCTGCTCCACAAGGCGCTGGCGAAGCTGCCGGACGAGCAACTGTCCGACGAGGAGCGCAAGCTGAAGACGAGCCTGTGCCACATGCCGGAGATCGCGATCCTGCATCTGATCTACCAGCAGAAGGCCTATGAGGGCGACGCCAAGGACCACGAGTTCTCGGGCACCTCGATGCGCGAGCACTGGACCAGCGGCTATGAAGACACCAAGCGCACGCTGAAGCGCCGCGACTGGATCAAGATGCCGGAGGAAGGCATGGGCCTCGTCGTGCACGACGTGCACCGGGAGACGGAGAGCGCGTAAGGGACGCTTGTGTCCCGGACGCGCAGCAACGCCTTGAGCGTTGCTGCGCCAAGCCGGGACCCAGAAGCTACACGGTTCGTCGCGATCATGGGCTCCGGCTCTGCAGCGCAACGTCGAAGGGACGCTGCGCTGCGTCCGGGGCACGAGACTGCCCATAAACATGATCCATTCGGAAGACACACTATCGCATTCTCGCGGCTCATTTCGCCCGAGCTTTGCTCTCGTCGTTGCCCTTCTTGTTCAGAAAGGGCGCAGGGAAGGCCGGGCGCCGGCTGGCACCCGCGGTCCCGTGTGCGAACAAGACGCGCACGGGTTGGACAACAGGTGTAGCCGGGCGACCGGCCTTCCCTGCGCGGATGGCTTTACGGCTTATGTCGCGCTCTCCCCGGGGAGCGATGCACTATTGCCCCCGTCGCGTTGCGGATGACTGATGTGCTGACCCGGTTGAGCCGCAACATCACCGCAACACTTGACGCACAGACCCCGGGCGTCAGGACCACACGATTTTGCCGTCCGCGCACATCCCCGTTCCTGTCCCCGATGGCTTGCGTGCGCTCACCATCGTGGCCGAACCAAGGACGCCGTCAGCGCCGTGTCGTATCGCGCGTGCAGCTGCTCACGGGGATTCCCGCCCTGCAGCCTGCCCAGCGCGCCGACGCCGTCGCGGCCACCGCCTCCCGGCCCGCGTCTCGTGACGATCGCGAAACGCCCCTTATGGCGGGCGGGATGAGCCATTGATACGACATATCCGAAATTCGGTAAATAGGAATGTTTTTGCGTCGAGGGATTGACAGGGTGTTTTGCCCGACGGGCGGGGTGCCACCGCAACTGAATATTCGATGCAATGGTGTAATGGGCCTTCGGGTCCCTCTCGCAACCACCGGGGTGGAACAACAGCAGATCGTTTCGAGCAAGTCGCTTCCTGATGGAGGCGCCGGGCTCCTGGATGGCGGAGGTCGCGATCGAATTGAACAAGGAAGCGAAGTGACGCCGATCTTCGCGCATGCGCAACAATTCTCCATACGCAGCAATCGTTCTCCGCTTGGTGGAGCGGCATCGCAGCCGCTATCGTTGCCTTCAGGCCCTAGGACTCCCCAAGTTCTCGCGCCTGAGGACCGCCGCCTCGGCCCCTGGACGTTGACAGTCCCCGAGCAGCTGGCGGCGGTCCTTTCTCCTGTCTCGGCCGCGCCCCGATTTGCAACAGTCGGTTGCTGAGACGGGCCGAGCCGAGGCAGACGATTTGCGGACCCGCTAAGTCATTGATCCCTTTTGTGACCCGAACTGGAAGGACAAGCCTTTTTCCGAGTCCCAATCTCTCGGCTTGGGATAGAGGTCAGCCACCTCCGGACCCAAATCGGCCGTGCAAGGCCCCAAAACAAACCGCAGGAGGCGCCGCGGTAGGACGTCGATTGAAGGAATGTCGTTAGCTACCGCATCAGGTGGAAATCAGGGCGGGCTGGCGCTAACGGCGGCCACAGAAGCGCCCGAACGATGAGCGGAATACCAACGGCCAAAGGTATCAACCAGTACATGAAATGAGGCAGGTCCTTCCAAAGTGGAAGCTGCTTTCCGTTGTCCACGTAGAAGGCAACCAGCATCAGGATATACGACAGGCCCATCCCCGCGATATGGACCCTGACCCAATACCGCCAGCGGTGCCGGAGCGCAGTGCGACCGATCCAGGCGCAGGCGAACGACAACGTACCGAGGACGAACAAGTGATAGTTTTCGGCCCAGCGCATAAGCGACAGTAACGTCGCGGACGCGAAGAGCGCCAGCAGACACCAGAAATAGATCGTTCCAAGCCTAGAATGACGCCCGCGACGCTTCTGACTCGACATTGCGATTGCGCCGATCGCAACGCTCGCAAGGCCCAGGGGGATATGCACCCCGAAGATCAACGCCAGAAAGAAGTGGTCGGTTGATGGAATTTCGATGCCCGCCACGATGGTCGTTTCTTCGCCTGTCATGGCGTTACTCCCATCTTGCAATTCAACATCGACTAAGCGGCGAAGAGGGTCGTTTGACGGCGAACGCTACGGCGCCGCAGACAATGCAAAGCATGCAGCAGCCGATCAGGACGACTGCATAGCTTCCCGTCCAATCGGCGCTTGCTGCGAAAGGCAGCGGGCCGAACGCTGCGCCGGCAATGCCAACCCCTTCGGGCCGCGCCCGCCAGGGACGAAGAGCGCGCCTGGTCAAGCGTTCGAGCCGCGACATGGAATACTCGTCAGGTCAATTGCCCGTCAATTTTCCCCTGCGCAGCTTCGTCAATGGTGCTGACGGTAATTCTCCGGAATTGCCGTTGCGTCTGTCCCGGTCTGGGATGGGCCATTCAATGCATCCACTTCGAGACGAGACGACTGCCCCTTTGTCCGCATCGTACATTGAGTCTGGAGATGATCATGCGCAACATTGCATCGGCGATTGCAATCGTGATCGCGTTGAGCGCGCCGGCTTTGGCTCAGAAGGCCGAGATCGAAGCGAACAATGCGAAATGGATAGAGATGTTCAACAAGGGAGATTTTTCCGGGATTGCATCCCTCTACAGCGCTGATGCGACCGCGCTCCCGCCGGGCTCCGCGATGGTGCAGGGTCGACCAGCCATCGAGGTCATGTGGAAAAGCATGGCTGAACAAGTGACCGATCCGAAGCTCACAACGGTGGATGTCAAGCCACTCGGTTCTTCCGCGGCCCGTGAGATCGGCACGTTCGTCCTGAAGACCAAGGGATCGACACCGCAGGAAGTGACCGGAAAGTATGTCGTCGTCTGGGAGAAGGTCGGAGACGACTGGAAGCTCGCCACCGACATCTGGAACGACGGCAAGTAGCCGTCTTACGTCCAAACCAGCGCTTGCGCAAAAAGCAGGAGGGATCAAACCGACGCGCGTGTTCATTCGCCGTTGTCATTCGATACGCAGGCGCTATCGTGCGCATGCGGCGCAGCCGCGACGTTCATCCGATAATTCTGGTCATGGGAGAATCGCATGAAATTCATAACCACCTGGAGCGTACCTCAAGGCACCTTCAATGCAGCCGTCGCCCGCTTTCTCGAGACCGGTGGCGCACCACCCGAGGGCGTCAAGATGCTGGGCCGCTGGCATGGCATGAATGGACAGGGATTCGCGATCTCTGAATCGAGTGATCCAAAAGCCATGTATCGTTGGCTCGCGCAATGGTCTGACCTGCTCCCGTTGACCGTCACGCCCTGCCTTGAGGACGGAGACGCGGGCGAGGTGATGGCGTCGCTTCCCAAGCGTTGATCATCAAGCGTTGATCATCAAGCGGGCGAAGGGTTTTCTGAACCAGCTCATCCACTGAAGCGCGATGAGATTGGGATGAATCGTCATCGCGCTTTAGTTTATTGCTTGAGCATGAACTTTTCGGAAAACCTCTGCGCACTTTTCCGGATCATGCTCTAGGGTCCAGCCGTCTCCTGGACTCTCCGGAGAGCGGCTACTTCGCGTCCTTGTTCAATTCGATCGCGACCTCCGCCATCCAGGAGCCCGGCGCCTCCATCAGGAAGGATTGACGGTTACTCCTGGTCTGGATCGTCACCAGCGCGGCCACTGTGTTTCCCTCTATTCGCGCCTCGATCAGGCCGTCCTTGTTGGTGCCGTAGACCTTGCCGCCCTGCCGGTACTCGCTCTCGAACCAGTTGCCGGAAAGCTCCGTCCCGCTCTGCTCGATGTTCGCGGACAGGACCATCTTGTACGCATCGCTTGCGCAGCGCAGGTCGAGTGTCAACGACCGTCCCGGCCTGGTGACGTTGTACGCCACCTTGCAGCGAACCTTCTCGCGCGGACCGTCCGACGGCTTCATGGTGCCGATGCCCGACCATGCGCCGGCCAGACTGTCGAACACCGGCTCTGCGCGCAGCGGGCCGGTGCCGACGAGCACGAGCCAGGCCGCGCCAATGCTCATGCGCGCCGCCAAAACCTTCAATCGCATTCTGCCAATCCTGATCTGTAAAGTCCGAGCGCGTTCTACGCCCTGATGGCCGCGGGAAGTTGTCGAAGATGTTTAGAAATGTTGCAGAGATTGCCTGAACGTTGCCGGGATCGACACATCAGCCGGTAATGAAGCCGATATCGCCGCGGCAAGTTCCCGTCGGTCCCGCTCGGCCGCAAATGCCCCGCGGGAGCGCAGGGCAATCGCATACGGCATTTTCCGCCAGCCGAGCGCGCGCCTCGTCCTTCGAGACGACCGCTTTGCGGTCTCCCAGGATGAGGCTAAGCGGCATCGGTGCCCGTTGAGAGTGCTGCCGCACACTCCGTCCTCATCCTGAGGCCCGCCAACGGCTTGCGCCTCGAAGGATGGCCACAGAGAACGTCGCCGGAGCGAAATCCCGCCTCAGTTCGGACCGGGCATATTGCCCGCGAACTGCGGATAGCACTCGCGCAGTTCCTCGCGGATTCGCCCCCGGATCAAAGTAAGCGTCGCCTCGTCCGGCAGCGGCGTCGTGACCTCGCATCTCTCGTTGTCGTACGAGAATCCCGTCGTGCCTCGAATGTCGCGCCAACCATATCCCGGATGCGTGCTCTCGAGGCGGAAACGTCCCGCTTCCCGGTCGAAGGAAAACAACGCCGCATTGGTCAGCAGGGCATGAGGGCCGCCTCGCCGATAGACCGTCTCGTCGGTAACTCCAGGCGCGGAGACGAAGTCCACGCGCTCCACCAGGGATCGCAGGCTGTGCTCTTCGCGGAACAGAATGACCCGCGGCACCAGGAAGTACAGATAGGCGGAGCCGAACGAGCCGGGCCACCTGACCGGATTGTTCGGATAGTCGCCGGTGCCAACGAGATTGACGTTGCCCTGACCGTCGATCTGGCCGCCGCCGAGAAAGAAGGCGTCAAGGCGCCCCTGCGCAGCGCAATCGAACAGCTCCTCGGCACCGCCAGTGAAGGAATTGTGCTTGACCGACCCGAGGATCGAGACCTGCACGTGCTCCAACCCGTCACGCTGGTTGAGCGCGCGCAAGAGCATCGCTCCCGCCGCCGGCATCGGCGAGGATTGGCCGACTGCAACATGCCGCACGCCCTTCAGCAGCCGCGAGATCGTGTAGATCATCAACTCGCGGCTGGTGCACGCCTCGCTCATGCCGCGCTCCTCGCGCCCCGCATGTAGGCCTGGAACCCTTCCGGCGAGCGCGCCGCGCGCGCGTATTTCTCGACTTCCTGTCCATCCCTGGGATATTCGGCGTAAAGCCCGGTGGGCCATCCACCGTTCTTCAGCTGTGCCACCGCGCTCACATAGATCGCGGGCAGGACGCCCGCGGCCATCTTCTCGTCCTCGAGCAGCGACGTCTCGGAGATGCGCTCCACGGTCACGAAAGCCCGCTTCGACGCATGGGCCAGCAGCATCGTTTCGCGCCGGCGGCCCAGCCGCACATTGCCGAACCTGTCTGCTTCAGGCGCATGAAACAAAGCGACATCGGGCTGGATCGCCGAGACCACGACGATCTTCTCGCCGTCGTCGAACGGATTGGACGTCACCTTCCAGTCGTCGCGCTTCTCCAGGACGTCGCTGCCGATGATGCCGCGGATCGGCATGAACGGAACGCCCTTCTCCGCGGCCGTCAACCCTGCGAACACCGCGGGACAAGTGGCATCACGGAGGCGAATAGATCCGTCGCGGACAGCCCGGCTGAAGCAGGGCGCGCCGCCGGCTTCGCCGAGACTGACGGCGCTCGTCTCCAGCGTTGCCACGGCGCCGGCGCCGATGAGCATGTCGACCTGCATGCCGCCGATCGGTGCGCAGACCACATGGAGATCGCGAATGCCGCGATCGATCAGCATCCGAACCAGTCCTGGTGCCGCGGCGTAATCGTCCGGCGCCAGGCCGAGCTTGCATCCCGAGGGTATCATCTCCGCCATCTCTCGCGGCGTTACGAAGTCTGTCATCTCTTCACCTCTCCCTCGATTTCCAGTCAGGCCCATCGAACAAGATCGACGTCCGGACACGTCCGCATCATTTGAGCCGTGGCGCCGCCGGTTGTGAACATGCGAATCCGGTCAACCACGTCCCATGTTGTAGAACTCCGGGTTCGGACGCATGCTGGTGACGTTGGCAAGCCGGTTGGAGAGACCGAAGAAGGCCGAGATCGCGGCAATGTCCCAGATGTCGTCTTCCGTGAACCCGTGCGATTTCAGCGTGGCGAAATCGGATTCGGAAACCTTGTAGGCCTCGGTCGAAACGCGCACGGCGAAATCGAGCATCGCCTTCTGCCGGTCGGTGATATCCGCCTTGCGGTAATTGACCGCGACCTGGTCGGCGATCAGCGGATCCTTGGCGCGGATCCGCAGGATCGCGCCATGGGCGACGACGCAATACTGGCATTGATTGAGGTTGCTGGTCGCAACCACGATCATTTCCCGCTCGGCCTTGGTGGTGTTGCCGGGCTTGTCCATGAGCGCGTCGTGATAGGCAAAAAATGCGCGAAACTCGTCCGGCCGGTGCGCCAGCACGAGAAAGACGTTCGGGATGAAGCCGGACTTCTCCTGGACGGCGACGATGCGGGCGCGGATGTCCTCTGGCATGTCGGCCAGATCAGGGACAGGGAAGCGGCTGATGGCAAGTGCCTGGGTCATGGCCTGGTTATCCTCGGTACTCGTCGATGGAAATCGGTACGATCACGCGTTCCTTCGCCTGGATCATGGCGAGAAATCCTCGCGCGAAGACGTCGAGCGCGTCGGGGCGCCTTTCCAGCTTCGCCCGCAGCACCGCGCCCTCCCAGCCGATCCAGAAGAACTGCGCGAGGCTGTCGCAATCGACGCCTTCGGGGACGTCGCCCGCCTGCTGCGCCGCGCGGAGGCAGCGTGAGGTCCGCGCCTCCCAATCCCTGAAGACGGCGGCGAGGCGCTTTCGGAACGGCTCCGGCAGCGCCCCCATCTCTTGCCCGAGATTGCCGACGAGACAGCCACGTCGATAGCCGTAGCGAGCCATGCCCGACCGCGCGTCTGCGATGAAATCGCGCAGGCGATCCAGCGGAGCCCGCTCTATGTCGTCGAACCATCGATCCAGCTTGCGGGCGAAATAGGCGGCATAGGCATCGATCAGCTCGAGGCCAAAAGCCTCCTTGCTGCCGAAGTAATGATAGAACGACCCTTTCGGCACGTCCGCGGAATCCAGGATCTCCTCGACGCCGACGGCGCTGAATCCCTTCTCGGTCAGTATAGCAACGCCCGTCCGCAACAGACGCGCGCGCGGCGCATTCGGCTGCG
This sequence comes from Bradyrhizobium ottawaense, assembly GCF_002278135.3. Classification (NCBI taxonomy): domain Bacteria; kingdom Pseudomonadati; phylum Pseudomonadota; class Alphaproteobacteria; order Hyphomicrobiales; family Nitrobacteraceae; genus Bradyrhizobium; species Bradyrhizobium ottawaense. Next base: position 4,946,627 of record NZ_CP029425.2, read on the forward strand.
ACTGGTCCTTGGGAGGACGCCCCCGTCGGCGCGGCTCTGGAACCGAGGCTGCTCTATTCATCATGATTTATTAGACCGACTGTCTTGCAAAATCAACCGCTCGTCGTCCCAAGGCTCAACTCTCCCGCGGACCGCATTCGTCACCGGCTGCAGTTCGAGACATCTTGCCGTTAGACTCCCCGCGCCAAACGTGGACAATAACCCGGGCACGTTACGTGCGCAGTGCACACCAAGATGCGCCAGGGGAAACGAAAATGCCGGCTGCCTTTCCGTCGTCCGAACCCACCATTCCGACCGCTCCCTTGACGGCCGAGATGCGCGATGCGTTGCGCGTGATCGTGGGTGAGAAGGGCCTCATCGAGGACGCGCACGGCAAGCAGCCATTCGTGACGGATTGGCGGGGACTGCTGGTTGGCGGTGCCGGCGCCGTCGTCCGTCCTGGCAGCACCGAGGAGGTCTCGAAAGTGGTCCGGCTTTGCCATGAGCACGGCGTCGCCATCGTGCCACAGGGTGGCAACACCGGCCTGATGGGTGGGGCAACGCCCTGGCCTGCACACACCGGCATCGTGTTGTCGCTCGGCCGCATGAACCGCGTGCTGGACGTCGATCCCGTCGGCTATGCGATGACGGTCGAGGCCGGCTGCGTGCTGCAGACACTTCAAGAGACGGCAAGCCGGCACGACAGGTTCCTGCCGCTCAGCCTCGGCGCCCAGGGCTCGTGCATGATCGGCGGCAATCTATCGACCAACGCCGGCGGCGTGCAGGTGCTGCGCTATGGCAATGCCCGCAATCTCGTGCTGGGTCTCGAGGTCGTGCTGGCGAGCGGCGAGATCTGGGACGGATTGCGCGCGCTCAAGAAGGACAACACCGGCTATGACCTCAAGCACCTCTTCATGGGCGCCGAGGGCACGCTGGGCATCATCACCAAAGCCGTGCTCAAGCTGTGGCCGGCGCCGAAGGACGTCTCTACGTCGTGGCTGGCGATCCGCGATCCGCGCGCGGCCCTCGAGATCCTGTCGGAAGCGCACAGCGCGTCCGAGGACAATGTCGGCTCCTGCGAGCTGATGAGCCGGGCCGCCATCGACATGGTGCTGCGCCATATTCCCGGCACCCAGGATCCTCTCAAGGCCGACACGCCATGGTACCTGCTGCTGGAATGGTCGTCCTCGCGGGCGCGCCAGGACGGCGCGGAGGGCATGTCCGAGAAGATGGAGCAGTTTCTTGGCCATCAACTCGAGGCCTGCCGCGTGCTCGATGCGGTGATCGCCCACACGGTCGGTCAAGCGCGCAACATGTGGCGCATCCGCGAAAGTGTCGCCGAGGCGTCCCGGGCCGAAGGTCCGGGGCTCAGCTTCGATGTGTCGGTGGCCATCTCCAAGATTCCGGAGTTCATCGCCAAGGGCACCACGGCGGTGCTCGACATTCTCCCGACCATCAGGCCCTATCCTTTGGGGCACATCGGCGATGGCAATCTGCATTTTTCGTTCATGGGGCCATCAGGCATGGATCAGCAGACGCTGACCCAATACAAGGGGGCCATCACGCGGGCCGTGAACGATCTCGTCACCTCGATGGGCGGCTCGATCTCGGCGGAACACGGCATCGGCATCGACAAGCTCGACGAGCTCAGCCATTACCGCTCGAAGACCGAGCTCGACATCATGCGAACCATCAAGCGCGCGCTCGATCCGCAGAACATCATGAATCCCGGCAAGGTGCTGCGGCTGTGACCGACGCTGCGCCCCGCGCCGACGATCGGTCGAGCGTGGGCAGGTCGCAACGATGTTGCGACCCGTCCGCGATCTTGTCGAGAGTGGTGTCCGCGGCCCTCAAGCCGCCGAGCCGCCGCGCGGATTGACGATCGCATACCCTCGCAATGAACGTGCGTGGATTCGCGTGGCGTGTCCGCCCGAGTTGGCGTCATAGGCCATCCAGACATCGCCTCCGAGGTGCTGCTCCAGAACGAAAACGTGTCCTCGTCGCGCAGCAACCATTCCCGGTGCGGGTGATGTCCGCGGAAAGCGCAGCCAATTGGCCGCAAGATTCAATTCCGGCACGATACGACCGAACACGCGCAGAGCCGCGCCGCAGCCGCAGAAGGACGAAGGGCAACCTGCCGGACGACCACCGACGACGCGAGCCCCGGAGACACTGGAGACGGTCGCCGGCGTGGCGGCGCCCCCAGCATCGGTCACTGTCAGTTGCGTCGAGCGGTACGCTTGCAGTGACGGCCTGGAATTCAGTGAGTATCTGGAAGTAATTGAAGACTTGAAAGTCCGCTCGCGCTGCATCTGCGAATACGAGAAGTCGCAAGGCATGGTGACGTTGCATTCGGAAGCATGATGAATGCGATAAGGTCGCGCTTCCGAAGTAACAGAGCTCAAGACAACGAAGAGATACGCAGAAATTACTAGCCTGTACATTGCAGGACTCCAAAATAGAGTGGTCCTGCCCCAGGCAACGAGAAATCAATAACAGTTTGGCTGAAATGGGCCTAAAGAGCGGCTGAAAATGGCTGCGTCCGCGCGACGCTGTCTGCAATCATCATAGCCTACAAATAGCGACCGAAATGATTAACTCGCAGAGAACGAATGAGCGCTCCGCGCGTCCAACGCAGCGCATGCAATCAAGTCCGGTTCGCATGGGTCGTGGATTCCGCAGCAAGCTCTCCTCGTCACTGCGCTGCCCGTGATCGGCACGACGCCGCCATTCACTGCATCATCGCTGCTGCGATCTTCTCCGCCGACATCAACACGGGAAAGTTGGTGTTGGCGCATGGCACCACCGGAAAGATCGAGGCGTCGACGACGCGCAGGCCCTGGATGCCCTTGACGCGGCCCTGATTGTCGACCACCGCCATCGGATCGTCGGCCCGGCCCATGCGGCATGAGCAGGAGGCGTGCCAGACGCCGATGGTGGCCTTGCGCACGAAGGCTTCCAGCGCCTCGTCATCGTTCATCACCTGATCGAAGGTAAAACCCTCGACCACGAAATTGTCGATCATGTAGTGACGCAGCGCCGCCGGTCCGTCCATCAAGGTCGCGGCGATTTTGGTCAAGATCCTGTTCCTGGTGTTGACCACGCCGATCTTGCGGACCTTGTCCGTATAGGCGGCCGGGAACGGCTTGTCCGTCACCGCCTTGACCACGTCGCTCATCTGCACCGCCGCCATCTTGCGGAAGCCGCTCATCAGGCGATCGAGATCGCGCCGGTCGGACAACAGGTTGAACTCGACGATCGGCTCTGCCGACGGATCGCGCGAGGCCAGCTTGACCTGTCCGGTCTCGGAATAGGTCTTGTTGACGAAGGTCAAGAGCGAGCCGATCTGCTCGCCGACCGCATGCCAGGCCGACTTGGAGAGCAGGACGACGAACATGTCGCCCTTCGGCACACCTTCGAGACCCGACGAGTAGCGCAGGCCAAGCTGCATGTGGCGCCTGGTGTGCTCGTTCATGCGCGCGCCGCGGCGGACAAAGGACGACAGCGAGATCGAGGGATGATCCATCAGGCGCTGGCCGACGCCCGGCAGTCCCATCAGCACGGGAATCCCCATATCCTTGAGATGGCCGACCGGCCCGATGCCGGCGCGGAGCAGATGCGCCGGCGAATGGATGGCGCCGCTGGAGAGGATGATCTCGCGTCCACGGAATTCCTGCTCGCGTCCGTCCACGACGGCCTTCACGCCGACGCATCGCGTCCCCTCGAACAGCAGCTCGCGCACTTGCGTGTTGGTGGAGATCGTGAGATTGGCGCGCTGGCGGGTGTCGCGGTCGAGATAGCCCATCGCGGCCGAGACGCGCTGCTCGGCCTGATTGGAATGCGTCACCGGGAAATAGCCGTCGACGAACTCGCCGTTCTGGTCCGGCAGGAATCGGTGGCCGGCCTGCTGGAAAGCATCGGCGAAGGCCTGCGAATGCCGCGTCCAGTGCTCGCGCGGGATGCGGCGGACCGGGATCCGGCCATCCTTGCCATGGTACGGTCCGTCGAAATCGAGATCGCGCTCGACCTTCTTGAAGAAGGGCAGCACGTCGTTCCAGGTCCACCCTTCGGCGCCGCGCGCGTCCCATTCGTCGTAATCGGTGGGAGCACCGCGGTTGGCCATCTGGCCGTTGATCGATGAGCCGCCGCCGAGCACGCGCGCCTGCTCGTATTTGCGCAAGGGGGGCCGGCCCACGTGCGGGTTGTTGTGGCTGACGACCTGCGTCGTGACCTTGAGCTCGGTCCAGTGGAAGCGTGGATCGAAATAGGCCGTACCCGGATAGCTGTCCCTGATCTCGGCCGGCTCGTTGCCGGGCGGCGTGTCCTGCCCGGCTTCGCACAGCAGGACCTTGTTGGCACTTCTCGCGGAGAGCCGGTGGGCCAGCACGGACCCCGCCGAGCCGCCGCCCACGATAATGAAGTCATACACGATTGGCGCGTCCTCTTGTTCTTGTTCGGGGAACGTAGCGCGTAATTGTTTTGAGGTCACGCCATCGCGGCCGCGACAAGATTGTCGCGCGGCAGCGATGGCCAATATCAAGGCCTGATCGAAAAGTTCTCCGGCGGCCCGGCTTTTCGCAGCGGCTCGGCGAGGCGCGCGAACTCGCACAGCAGCGAGCGCGTCTTGCGGGGATCGATGATCTCCTCGACCCAGAATTTCTCGGCCGAGCGGAACGGCGAGCGCAGCTTGTTGAGGCGCTCCTCGATCTCCTTGAGCTTCTCCGCCTTGTCCTCGGCAGCATCAATGTCGGCGCGGTAGGCAGCCTCGATGCCGCCTTCGAGCGGCAGCGAGCCCCAATAGGCCGACGGCCAGGCGTAGCGGATCGAGAAGCGGTCGGCCGGCTGATGCACCACGCCCGCAACACCAAACGCGTTGCGCAGGATCACGGTGCACCAGGGCACGGTGGTCTGGTTCACCGCAGCCATGGCGCGAACGCCGTGGCGGATGGTGGCGGCCTTCTCGGCATCGAGGCCGATCATGAAGCCCGGGCAGTCCATGAGATAGACGACCGGCAGATGAAAAGTTTCGGCGAAGTCGACCCAGCGCACCACCTTCTGGCAGGCATCCGCCGTCCAGGAGCCGCCATAATGAAAGCTGTCGCTGGCGAGGACCAGCACCGCCCTGCCCTCGAGTCGCGCGAGACCGACGATGATGGGCTTGCCGAAATTCTTGCCGACCTCGAAGAACGAGCCCTTGTCCACGACGGACTCGATAATGGGCCGCATCTTGTAGACCTGCTTGCGGTTGCGCGGCACAGCGTTCATCAGCGCCTCTTCGGAGCGCTCGGGATTGTCGGTGCAGGGCAAGGTCGGCGGCAGCTCATAGACCGATGACGGCAGATAGGACAGGAAGCGCCGCGCGCAGGCGAACGCCTCTTCTTCCGTATCGACGGCATGATCGACCGCGCCGGCGCGGGTCTGGATGTCGGCGCCGCCGAGCTCCTCCTTCGAGAGGTCCTGCCCGAGCGCCTTCACCACCGGCGGCCCCGCGACGAACATCGCGGACTTCCTCGTCATGATCGAATAGTGGCTGGCGGCAAGCCGCGCGGCACCGAGCCCTGCGACCGAGCCAAGGCCGAGGGCGACCACGGGAACGCGCGACAAATTCTCCGTCGTGAAGCGATACCAGCGCGTGCCGCCGATGCCTCCAGGCAGATTCGCCGCGCCCTTGGTCTCGATGGTCTTGACCGAACCGCCGCCGCCGGAGCCCTCGATGATGCGGACGATCGGCAGGCGGAAATCATGCGCCATCTCCTCCGCCATCAGCGGCTTTGCGGAAATGGACGCATCCGCCGAGCCGCCCCGTACCGTAAAGTCGTCGCCGACCACAACCACGGTGCGGCCGTCGACGCGCGCACGGCCGAACACGCAGTTCGCCGGCGTCAATTTCTGCAGCTCGCCGCTGCTATCGTACTCACCGATGCCGGAGACGGCACCGATCTCGTGGAAGCTGCCGCGATCGATCAGCTTGTCGATACGCTCCCGAACAGTCAGCCGGCCCTGGTCATGCTGTCGCTTGACCTTGTCAACGCCGCCCATCTCCCGCGCGAAGGCTTCGCGCCGGGCGAGCTCGTCGAGTTCCGGCTTCCAGTTCATTCACTCCCTCCGAATTGATCGGCTTGTGCACGGCCATTGCGACCGGTTTACGCGGGATGCGGTTGTTGAAGGCGTCGCCTTCCGCGCCCTCCATCAGGCTGCCGAGCGAACGGCCGAGCTCGAGCATCAGGGGTGCGACTTCGGCATGCAGCCGCTGCTCGTCATACATCGTGGACAGAAGGCCGATCGTGATGACGACGTAGGTCTGGTACTGCGGCGACCAGATCGGCACCGCGAGCCCGTTGATGTGCCGGCTCCAGAGGCCACAGGCCACGACATATCCGCGCTCACGCAACATCTGCCGATTGGCTTCAATGCGGGGTTTCAGGATCTTCGCAGCCTCGGGCGCTTCCCGTTCCACGTCCGCGATGAAGGCATCGCCGATCTCCGGCGCCAGCGCCGCGGTGTAGGCCGCGCCCGCGGCGGTCGAGGCCATCGAGATGCGGCTGCCGGTGCCCTCGTGCAGGCCGAGGGCGGTCGGCGAGCGCGCGAACTGCAGATAGACCAGATGGAAGCGATCGGGCACGACGAGGCCGACTGTGCCCGGCAGCTGCTCGGCGACTTCCTGAAGCCGTTGCCGGATCATGCTGCGCAGCTGCGCGCCCTTCATCATCGAGGCACTCATCGCCACCGCGCTCGGGCCGATGCGATATTTCTGATCGCGCGGCAGGTAGACCAACTGGCCCATCCGCGTCAGCGTGTGCGTGAGCCGCGACACCGTCGAGCGCGGCAGGCCGCAGCGATTTGAAATCTCGAGATTGCCGAGCCTTGCCTCGTGGCCCTCGAAGCATCGCAACACGTCGAACGCGCGCGAGACCACCTGGATGACATCACCCTCACCGGCATCGCCAGCGAGCACACCTTGCCTACTCAACCGCTCGGATCGTCGTCCCATGTTCCCTACCGTTTGTTCCGCTGTGCGGAATTAAATTCCACTTGCAGACGACGCTACCTCAGGCATTTTGCGACGACAACAAAAAGGCGATGGCATGCCAGAAATTAAGATCGTCACGGAGGTCGCCGGGCGCGTCTGCGCAACGCCCGTGCAAGTTGGAGGAACCGTTGCGGATGGCGATGACGTTGTAATCGTCGAAGCCATGAAGATGGAGATACCGGTGTCCTCGCCCGCGAACGGCACCATCACATCGCTTCTGGTGAAACTCGACGACGTCGTTGCCGAGGGACAGGCGGTCGCGATTGTCGCGAGCTGAAGTGCGTTCTCTTCGTGGCCATCCTTCGAGACGCCCGCTACGGCGGGCTCCTCGGGATGAGGTCTGTTTTCGCCGCAGATTCGTAGACCTCATGGTGAGGAGCGCCGCTTACGGCGCGTCTCGAACCATGGGCCGAGCACTCCGTATTCGCCGCGAGGCCGCATCCTCCGCGACAATGTGTCAGTCCGATGCGTCGCATTCCCGGTACGGCGTTGCCATCGCCTGATGCGGGTGACATGATCCGTCGCAAACAAAACTCTGTTTCAAACAAAGAACGAAATTCTTCGCGGCAAACGCGACGATCATTGGAGGGAAACATGCTTCGTGGGCTGCTCATGCTCGCGCCTGCCTTGGTGGCGGGCATCTCTTTTGCGTCTACACGCTATTCGTTCGCCGAAGACATCAAGCTGCCGGCGACGTTGACGTTCACCGCCTATGACACCGGAACGGCCGGCTTCAACATCGCCGTCGGCGTCGGCAAGATGATGAAGGACAAATACGGCACCGATGTGCGCGTGCTGCCCGCAGGGAACGACGTCGCCCGCCTCGCGCCGCTGCGCGCCAAGCGCGCCGTATCCTCGGCGATGGGATCCGGCACCTACTTCGCGCAGGAAGGCATGTTCGAGTTCGGCGCGAAGGAATGGGGTCCGCAGCCGCTTCAGATCCTGCTCTCGACCGTCGACTGCAATTGCGGATCGCTGGGCGTCGCCGCCGACACCGGTGTGAAGGAGCTGAAGGACCTCAAGGGCAAGCGTGTCGGCTTCGTGGTCGGCTCACCCGCGCTGAACCAGAACTCGCTCGCAGTGCTCGCCTTCGCCGGGCTGACGCAGAAGGACGTCAAGGCCGTCGAATTCGCAAGCTACGGCGCGATGTGGAAAGGCCTAATCAACAACGACGTCGATGCCGCTTTCGGCACCACCATCACCGGCCCCGCCAAGGAAGCCGAGACCTCGCCGCGCGGCCTGATCTGGCCGCCGCTGCCCGCCAAGGACAAGGAAGGCTGGGCTCGGATGCAGAAGGTCGGCTCGTTCTTCTTCCCGCAAGTCGCGACCTGCGGGGCCGGAATCTCGCCGGACAAGCCGGTCGAGCTCGGCAACTACCCCTACCCGATCTTCGTCGCCTATGCCTCGCAGCCGGCCGACCAGGTCTATGCGATCACCAAGGCGATGATCACAAATTACGATGCCTACAAGGACTCCGCGCCCGGCGCCGGCGGCCTCGCCGCCGACCGCCAGACCAAGAACTGGGTGGTGCCGGTGCATCCCGGCTCGGTGAAGGCGCTGAAGGAAGCCGGGCAATGGAGCGATGCGCAGGAGGCGCACAACAACAAGCTGATCAAGCGGCAGGAGGTGCTGGCAGCCGCGTGGGCCGATTACGGCAAGTCCAACCCGCCGTCGGACGACAAGGCGTTTCTCGACGGCTGGATGAAGGCGCGCGCGACGGCGCTTGCGAAAGCCGACATGCCGAACGGGTTCGAGGATTAGAGTGTGCCGACATTGAGCTTGACCGTTGCTTCGCGTCAGGTGCGCCGCCTCTCCCGCTTGCGGGAGAGGTTGAGCGAGCTCGCGGCCGCATTCGAGTCAACCAACGGCTATTCGCCTAATTAGTTACCAGCCCACGCGCGGGGTCGATTGATGTCTTCCGTTTCCACCTCCACTGCCCCGCAAGACGAGACCAAGCGGGTCGTATTCGGCGATCCACATGGTGCGGCCGGCAACATGCAGGAGGCCGAAGTCACGCGCGTGCGCACCTTGCGCGGCGCCTGGCGCTGGACGCTGGTCGCGGCGACCGCGGCCACGATCCTGCTCTGCATCAACCAGCAATTCTCGTTGCGCTTCTTCATCGGCTACACCCAGCTCAACACGGAGTATTTCTATCTCCTGATCGCGTTGATGCTGCCCTTCACCTTCCTGATCTTTCCGGGCTCCGAGCGCGCCCCGCTCGACCGGATTCCCTGGTACGACCTCGTCTTGTTCGCCGCGACTTTCGCCGCAGCGCTGCTGCTGATGTCGAACGTGCGCAAGGCGGCGGAGGCCGGTTGGGAATTCGGCGGCGCGCCGAACAACGTGATCGCCGCGGGGCTCGTGATGTGGGTGATGCTGATGGAGGCGCTGCGCCGCACCGGCGGCTGGAGCCTGCTGTTGAGCGTGCTCCCCTTCACCGTCTATCCGCTGTTCGCCGAATCCAGCTGGCTCGGCCCTTTCCGCGGCACGCAATCGACGTTGGAGCAGGCGACCGCCTATCACGTGCTGTCGGGCGAGAGCCTGCTCGGCATTCCGATCCAGGCCTTCGCCGATACCGTGATCGGCTTCCTCGTATTCGGCACTGCGCTGATGATGACGGGCGCCGGCAAATTCTTCATCAACCTCTCTTTCGCGATGTGCGGGACGTTCCGCGGCGGCGCGGCCAAGGTCTGCATCTTCGCGAGCGGCCTGCTCGGCATGATGTCGGGCTCGATCATCTCCAACGTGCTGACCGCCGGCACCATGACCATCCCCGTGATGAAGAAGAGCGGCTTTCGCGCCTCCTATGCCGGCGCGATCGAGGCCTGCGCCTCGACCGGCGCGGTGCTGGCGCCGCCGGTGATGGGCGCGACCGCCTTCGTGATCGCGCAGTTCCTCAATATCAGCTACGCCGAGGTCGCGGTCGCCGCGATCATCCCGGCCGCGCTCTATTATGTCGGCCTGTTCATGCAGGTCGATACCTACGCCGCGCGCCACGGGCTGAAGGGGATTCCGCGCGCCGAGCTGCCGCGGATCATGGATACGATCAAGGACGGCTGGTACTACGTCTTCGTCATCGCCCTGCTGATCGTGATGCTGCTCTACTTCAAGCGCGAAAGCCATGCGCCGTTCTACGCGACCGCGCTGCTGCTGGTGCTCAACCAATTCTTCTCCAAGGACACCCGCTGGACCCTTGCGACGATCGGAAAATTCCTCGAGGTCAACGGCCGCACCTTCGTCGAGCTCGTCGGCATCCTCGCCGGCTGCGGTCTCCTGATCGGCGCGTTCTCGATGACCGGAGTGGTGTCGAGCCTTGCTAACGATCTCTTGCATATTGCCGGCGACAATCCCTTCCTGCTGCTCGGCATGTGCGCGGTCACCAGCCTGATCCTCGGCCTCGGGCTGACGACGACGGCCTGCTACATCTTCCTTGCCATCCTGGTCGCGCCCGCACTGGAGAAGCTCGGGCTGAACAAGATGGCCGTGCACATGTTCATCTTCTATTGGGGCATGCTGTCCTCGATCACCCCGCCGGTCGCGATCGCCTCCTTCGCGGCCGCAGGCATTGCCGGCTCGCCGGCGATGAAGACGGGCTGGGAATCGATGTGGGTCGGCAGCATCATCTATTTCATCCCGTTCTTCTTCGTGCTCAATCCGGCGCTGGTGCTGCAAGGGCCGAGCCCGTATCTCGCCGGTCTCGGCCTGATGGGACTTGCTGCGTTCGGCACGCTGTTCATCTGCGGCGGCATCCAGGGCTATCAGCCCTTCGTCGGGGACTTACGCAGCGCCGGCGGGCTGGAATGGCCGATCCGCGTTCTGCTGGTGATCGGCGGCTTCGTGGTGGCGACACCGGGCGGCGGGATCATGCCGCTGTCGCAGCTGCAGGTGACGCTGCTGGGCCTTGCCATCCTTGCACCCACGGTTCTGCTCGCCCTGCTGTTGGTCCGGCGGCAGGCCGTGGTACCGAACGGGTTGCGCGTACCCTGATTGCGTTGCACAAGAGAGGCGATGACCCCGCTCTCGCCTCTCGCCGCCGCCTGGACCCGCTCGAAGCCGCCCTTGCTGCGGTTTCTGGATAATTGCCTCAACGAATTCTCGGCCGAGACCTCAGGCGCGGTCGCCGACTACATTCCCGAGCTGAGCAAGGCTGATCCTGCCTATTTTGGCATCAGCCTCGCCACGCTCGACGGCCATGTCTATGAGGTCGGCGACTCCAGGGTGCCCTTCACCATCCAATCGATGTCAAAACCGTTCGTGTTCGCGCTGGCGCTCGACCTGCTCGGCGCCGGCAGGGTCGAGAGCGCGATCGGCGTCGAACCGTCGGGCGATCCTTTCAACTCGATCCGGCTCAATTCCGAGAACCACCCGTTCAACCCGATGGTCAATGCCGGCGCGATCGCCTGCACCGGGCTGATTTACGACAGCAAGGGCGCAGATGCCTTCGAGCAGATACGCCTGGCGCTGAGCCGCTTCGCGGGTCGCGATCTCGCCGTGGACGAAGCCGTCTACGGCTCGGAGAGCCAGACCGGCGACCGCAACCGCGCGATCGGTTATCTCTTGAAGACCAACGCGGTGATCTCGGACAATGTCGCAGGCGTGCTCGACGTCTATTTCCGGCAATGCGCGGTGCTGGTCACCGCGCGCGACATCGCGGTGATGGCGGCGACCCTCGCCAATCGCGGCGTCAATCCGGTCACGGGTGAGCAGGTGCTGACGCCTTACGCGATCTCCCGCACGCTGTCGGTGATGACGTCCTCGGGCATGTACGACTATGCCGGCGAATGGATCTACCGGATCGGCATTCCCGCCAAGAGCGGCGTCGGCGGCGGCATCCTTGCCGCCCTCCCCGCCCGGCTCGGGCTCGGCAGCTATTCGCCAAGGCTCGACAAGCACGGCAACAGCGTGCGCGGCATCAAGGTCTGCGAGGCGCTGTCCTCACATTACGATCTGCACATGCTCAACCGCAGCGACGATGCGCGCAACGCCGTCATCGCCGACTACGATATCGGCAAGAGCCCGTCGCGCCGCGTGCGCCGGCCGCAGGAGCGCGAGATTCTCGCCGCCCATGAGCAGGAGGTGCGGATCATCGAGCTGGTCGGCACGCTGTCACTGTCCGCGGTCGACTACGTCTCCCGGCGGCTTGCGGGGCGGCCCCGTCCGCAATTCGTGATCTTCGATCTGCACCGCGTCACCTCCACCACGCGCGCCGGGGCGCGGCTCGTCGCCGAAGCGTTCGAGGAGCTCGCGGCGCTGAATGTCACGGTGGTGCTGTCGGGCGTCAGGCGCGCATCCAAGGAATGGGACACGTTGCGGGAATGGACGGCCGAGCTGAAGAACGTCCGCGACTTCTACCTGCTCGACACCGCGATCGAATGGGCCGAAGACCAGATCGTCTACCGCTACGGCGGCTCGATCGACTTCCACGAGACCACCGAGCTTGCCGAGCAACCGCTGCTCGAGGGCCTCGGCGAGGACGAGCTGACTGACCTCACCTCGATCTGCACCATCCGCACCTATCAGTCCGGCGCGAAGATTCTCACCACGGGCGATCCCGCCGATTCCCTGTTTTTCCTGCGCAGCGGCGCCGTGCACGTCACGCTGCCTGACGGCGTGCGGCTCGCGACGCTGACCGCGGGCATGGCGTTCGGCGAGATGGCGCTGCTGGAATCCACGCGCTCGGCCGACGTCTTCGCCGACATGGCAGCGACCGCCTATGAGGCTCCGCTGCAGGAATTCGAACGCTTCCGCCAGCGGCACCCGCACGCCAGCGAGCGCATCATGCGCAACCTCGCCCAGCTCCTCGCCGACCGCCTGATTGTCGCCAACGCCAAGGTGGATATTCTGACATCGATGTAGAGCAGCTCATTCACGACAGGTCGTCATGCCCGGGCCTGTCCCGGGCATCCACGTCCATCGTGCTGCATGGCATGGCCGGGACGAGCCCGGCATGACGCTGTGGAGGCTGTCGGTGTCCAGCCTACATCTCTTGCCCTACCGGCTCGCCGCCTCGCTCAGCCGCCGCTTGATCTTTGCCGCGCTCCTTTCGAGCAGCTCGGACGGCTTCTGGCCGGTCGTCGCGCAGAGGCAGGCCCAGTAATAGATGACGTCGCCGAGCTCATCGACGAGGCCAGCCTTGTCGAGCCAGTCATCGCGCAACAGCTTCTTGATGTGCTCGGCCACCTCGCCGGCCTCGCCCGCGAGGCCGAGACCGAGATAGGACAGCCGCTCGTTGGACGGATGTTCATCGACTTTCGCAACGCTCGCGGCCCAGGCCGCATATTCATCGATCGTCATTGGCATCCCTCGCCGCGGTGCTTCGATCAGCCCACCACTTCGGTAACGGGCTGGAGATCGATCTCAAACGTCTCCAGGAATTTTGACGTCATGATGTAGAAGCCGACCGAGAGCTGCAGCTCGACCAGCGCAGCCGGCGTCAGCTTCGCTGCGATCGCCTTGAAGGTCGCATCCGTCGGCTTCTTGAGTTTCACGATCTCGTCGGTGAAGGCGAGCGCGGCGCGCTGCACCTCGTTGAAGCACGTCGCCGCCTGCCAGTTTTCGAGCGCCTCGTTCTGCGCGTCGGTGACGCCGACATTCTTGCCGATCCGCTTGTGCGCGACGATCTCGTACGGCGCCTCGCACAAGATGCCGGTGCGGGTGATCGCAAGCTCGCGCACGACCGGATCGAGCTCGCCCTTGTGACGGATGGCGCCCCCCAGGCGGCAGTACTGCTCGAAATAGCTTGGCGAGTGCGCCATCATGCGGAAGATGTTGGCGTTGCGGTTCTTGTCGAGAATTTCGCGGGTGCGGTCGGATGCCTTGGACGGGTCGCTGTAGTTGATGCGGGCCATGATTTTCCTGAAGTTTTCCCTGATTTTTTGATGCTTTTTGTCGTCGTCCGCGCAAGTTCCCAAAGACTCTATTCGCGCGAGGACGCAGGAGCAACATTATCGAGTCAAATTGCCGCCGCATTGCTGATCGACCCTGACACAGTCGATATTCGCCGCGTGGGGACAAATCACGGTGAATACTCGCAAATGGGGTGTTCCGAGTAAAACAATTGGCCGTCGGGTGCGCTAGCCGCACAACGATGAGTCACGCCCAAGTCTAGGGAGAAAAAGGCATGAAGGAAGCCACCAAGGGGGCGGCCTCGGGAGCGCTCGCGCATATGCTGGCGGTGACGGCGATGCTCGTCATCGCCAGCATCTTGTTCTACGGGCGTTAGTTGGAGTTCTAGAGTTTTCGTCATTCCGGGGTGGCCCTCGCACAGGCCAGGCCCAGAATACCCGTTCCAGGCTCGGTCCCATGACCGCCCCCGAATGACGAATCCCGTTACGTTTCCTTCGTGAAGAACGGCACGAGTTTCCCGGCAAACGGCTTGAAGCTCGCGATGACCGAATCGCCGATGACGAGTCCGTTGTCGCCATGCGCCATCATGCGAAAACCCTCGGCGCAATCGACCAGCAAAATGTTGTAAGGCACGTGTGCGCGCGTCTCGGGTGTGGCGGCGCGGCAGACCAGCGAGCTCGCATAGACCCTGCCCTTGCCGCTGGCGCGCTGCTCGCGCGGATCCGATTCGCCACAAGCCGCGCAGAAGGCGCGGTGGAAATACTGCACATGCCCGCATGAGTTGCAGGTCTGGTAGGTGATGGCCGCCTCGCCCTTGGTCCAGTCTGCCAGACGCCCGCTCATCGCACCCGCTCCAGGAACATGCTCACATGCGACGACAGCACGCCGCCGTCGCCATGCAGCAACGCGATCGAGGCGTCGCGCACCTGGCGGCAAGCCGCCCGCCCCGTCATCTGCAAATGCGCCTCGACCAGATGCGCCATAGCGCCGCCGACGCCGCAATGGCCATAGCTGAGCAGGCCGCCATGGGTGTTCAGCGGCATCGCGCCGTCGCGGCTGAAATGGCCCGATCGGACGCGGGCTGCGGCCTCGCCGCGGCCGGCAAGACCGAGGTCTTCGAGCAGCATCGCGAGCGTAATGGTAAAACTGTCGTAGATCGCGGCGTAGCGCACATCGGAGATCGCAAGGCCCGTGGCCTTCTTGGCGCGGGCGATGGAGATCTCGGCGCCGAGTTCGCTGAGCGCGGGCGCGGCCGTGACATGCTGATGGGTATGCGCCTGGGCGCAGCCGCGGATGCGCACGCCCGCCTCCCCCGTCCGCTCGCGGCTGATGATGAAGGCGGCGCCGCCGTCGGACACGGGGCAGCAGTCGAGCAGCTTGAGCGGCATCGCCACCGGCTTCGAGGCCATGACGTCGGCAACGGTGATCGGGTCGTGGAATTGCGCGCCGGGATGGGTGCAGGCGTGGCTGCGCATCAGCACGGCGAATTCGGCAAGGTCCTCTTCGGTCACGCAATATTTGTGCATGTACCTGTTAGCGACGAGGCCGTAATAGGCTGGGATCGTTGGTCCCAGCGGCACCTCGTAATCGGGATGGCCGACCTGCGCCAGCGCCTGGATCGAGGCATCGCGGCTCTGCCCGGTGAGCCGGTTCTCGCCGGCAACGACCAGCACATTGCGCGCGACGCCCGAGGTGACGAGGTGATGCGCCAGCATCGTCATCGCGAGTCCCGTGGCGCCGCCGACCTGCACGGCGTGAGCGTAACTCGGGCGGATTCCAAAGTGCTCGGCGAACACGGTCGCCAGCATGATGTGCGGCGAGACGGTGGAATAGCCGCAAAGGATGCCGTCGATGTCCGCACGCTTCAGCCCGGCATCGTCGAGCGCGGCTTGTGCCGCCTGGCTCATCAGGTCGAGCGAGGACGAGCCTTCATGCTTGCCGAAAGACGTGAGGCCGACGCCGGTGATGAAGCTCATCGTCTCTCCTCCTCGTCATTCCGGGGCGCGCCCCTTGGCGCGAGCCCGGAATCCATACTCCCGATCGTGGTTATGGATTCCGGGCTCGCGACTTCGTCGCGCCCCGGAATGACGGATGAGAGAGTTGTCGCCATCACTTCCTCCCCTACTCCGGCGGCGAGCGCGTGACGCCGTCGCGCACCATGGCGGCGATCTCGTCGGCGGAGTATCCGATCTCGCGAAGAATCTCCGCGCCGTGCTCGTTGAGCCGCGGCGCCAGCCGCACCGGCTCGGCCTCCGTCTCCGACCAGGTCGCGGTCACTTTCATGCTGCGGATCGGACCTTCGGTCGGATGGTCCACGACCGGAAAGAAATTCGTCGCCTCCAGATGCTCGTCGTGCAGGATCGAGGCGAGGTCGTGCATCGGCATGACCGGCACGTCGGCCTTGGTCAGCAGGTCGATCCATTCGGCGGTGGAGCGCGTCTCGAAGATGCGCGCGAGCTCGGCATAGACGACGTCGATATTGGCGGCGCGCCCCGCGAAAGTCGCGAATTTTGGATCGACACGCAGATCATCGCGCGCCGTCGCCTTGAAGAAATTCTCCCACTGCTTGTCGTTGTAGACGATGACGCTGAGATAGCCGTCCGAGGTCTTGTACGGCCTGCGGTCGCGCGAGAGGTGGCGGGCATAGCCGCCCTTGTCGAGCGGCGGCTCGTAGGTGAGCCCGCCCATGTGATCGCCCATGACGAAGCCGGCCATGGTCTCGAACATCGGGATATCGACGCGCTGGCCGCGTCCGGTGCGGTCGCGATGCACGAGACTGGCGCAGATCGCGCCGACGGCGGTGAGGCCGACGATGCGGTCGACCAGCGCGTTCGGCACATAGCGCGGCACGCCGTCGCCGGTCTGCGCCATCAGCGCCGGCAGCGCGGTGGCGCCCTGGATCAGATCGTCATAGGCGGGCTTTGCGGCATACGGGCCATCCTGGCCGAAGCCGAACACGCCGGCATAGACGAGGCGCGGATTGAGGGCGGAGACGACGTCGTAGCCGAGCTGCAGCCGCGCCATCGCCTGGGGGCGGACGTTGTAAACCAATACGTCGGCGTCCTTCAGCAGCCGCAACACGGCCTCGCGGCCCGCGGGCTTCTTCAGATCGAGGCAGATCGAGCGTTTGCTGCGGTTGGTGTTGAGGAATACCGGGCCCATGCCGGCATGGCGCATCGGGCCGATCAGGCGGGTGACGTCGCCGTCGAGCGATTCCACCTTGATGACGTCAGCGCCGTAATCGCCGAGCATCTGGGTCGCATACGGCCCCATCAGCACGGTGGTCATGTCGATGACCTTGATGCCCTTCAGCGGCCCCATCATTCGCTCCCGATTGCGCGGGGGGCTCAAGGCGCGGCCCCGCGATTTCGGTCCAGCTAAGGGCAGCGGTGCCGCGCGCGCAAGGGCGGCCGGCGTATGGCCGCATGCGCCGCGCGGTGATATCGGCCGCTATTTCTTCTGGCGGGATTCGCGGATCTTGAGGAGCCGGTCGAGCTCTTCGTTCTGCTGGCTGATCCGGTCGGCGATGCGCGACTCGTTCTGCTCGCCTGAGGCGGCCGCGGCCTGCTCGATGAGCTGCCTTATATTGTCCTCGAGGATCGCAATCCGACCGTTGAGTGCGTCCATCGACAGCGAGTCTTCGTAGTCAGTGCTCATGATGCATTTCCGCCAATCAATCAGGAGCCATAGGGTGGGCCAAGCGAAGCGGGCCCACCATGATCTAACGCAAGGAAGAGGGTGGGCACGGCGCCTTCGCGCCTTTGCCCACCCTACAAGACCTACTTCAGCGGCTCCAGCACCGAGACGTAGTTGGCGACCGCGGCGCCGCCCATGTTGAAGATGCCGCCGAGCTTGGCGTTCTTGAGCTGCATGCCCTCGGGCGCCTGGCCTGCGAGCTGCATCGCGGTCATCACATGCATGGAAACGCCGGTGGCGCCGATCGGATGGCCCTTGGCCTTCAGGCCGCCGGACGGATTGACCGGCAGCTTGCCGTCCTTGAGCGTCCAGCCTTCCTTGATGGCGCGGGCGCCCTGCCCCCTCGGCGTCAGCCCCATCGCTTCGTATTCGATCAGCTCGGCCACGGTGAAGCAGTCA